>CAVVMM010000007.1:0-347064 GCA_963749355.1 uncultured Acidimicrobiaceae bacterium | reverse complement strand
TGACCGCGACTATGGAGAGTTTCTGCCTGCGGAGTGGTGCAAGCCGACAGAAAACAAGATGGCAGTGCACGAAGGTGGTAAGGTCCACTTCGAATTCGCCGAAGGATGAGTAAATAAAGGAGAACCATTGCCGCCGAATGTTGGCCAGCCGCACGGCTCGTCGAGTCCGTGGCCGTGGCCGGTTCCAATGGTAAAAGCGGAAAGAGCCACCAAGGCGATGCTGCGCGATCATTTCGATCCGCTTTTTCCTGATTTCAATACCAGGTATTCCGACCAACTACGGGCTGATGAATTTCTCAATGAGTTCGATGGCTTTGTGCGCGCACGCAAGGAAGGAAAGGGTGCAACTGAGCTACCTGCTTTCACGTTGTTGTCTGTACCAGATGACCATACCCACGGTACGACTCCGGGAAAGCCGCGCCCCGCCGCCAGTGTCGCGGATAACGACCTCGCGGTTGGCCGGGTAGTGGAAGCTGTGTCGCACAGCCCTTACTGGGACGACACAGCGATTTTCATTCTCGAAGACGACGCCCAGAACGGCGCCGATCACGTCGACGCTCATCGCTCGATTGCTTTGGTGATCAGCAAATATTCGCCCGGGACTGCGGAGCACCCATTTGCTGTTCGAGGCCAGTCGTTTTACACCACGGTAGGCATGATTCACACGATGGAAAGTTTGCTGGGGCTGCCGCCGATGAATCAGAATGACGCTCGCCGACGCTAGCCCCGCTATTTGTGGGCGCAGGCGGATCCATTTTCACCCTCGACACCAGGCCTCGTTCCCAGACGCCGCCCGGATCATCGCCCGACGGCTTCTCGAACACATCCACAGCGCCCGCTGCTAAGGCGTCATACGTCTTGTAGAGTTCTCCGCGATTCGTAGACGAGGAAACAATCAGTATCGGAGTCGGACAGTAGGCCATCACGTACTCGGTAACCGCGACGCCGCTCATCATCGGCAGCATCATGTCGAGCGTGATCACGTCGGGACGCAACGTTCGGCACAACTCGATGGCCCGCTTGCCGTCCTCGGCTTCTCCTGCCACTTCGAGCTCCGGATCGGCCTTCATCACTTCTGCCAGGTACTTCCGAGCCGTCAGCGAATCATCCACCACTAGTACGCGTGTCTTCCGCATGTCCTATCCAATGGACTCCCGTATCATCCGAAGCAAATGTCCCTGATCGAATTCCCCTTTTACGATGTAGCCGCGCGCCCCGGCTTGCTCCCCGCGTTGCCGGTCCTCCGGAGCGTTTCGCGAGGTCACCAGGATCGCCGGCGCGGTGCTGAGACGCGCATCGGCCCGCGTGCGAGTTACAAACTCAAACCCGTCCATTCCCGGCCGTCCAGGTGGAGCGCGGTCGCGTGGTCGGCGTCGAGACGAGCCGAGGGCCGATTGAGTGCGAAATCGTGGTGAACGCGGGGGGAATCTACGCCCACGAGATCGGGCGCCTCGCGGGCGTGCACGTGCCGATCATTCCCATGGTCCACCAGCACGCGATGACGAAGGACGCCGGCCTGCGCACGGGAAATGCCCACGATGCGCGACCCCTCGTTGCTCGTCTACTACCGCGGGGAGAGCGGTGGGCTCGTCACGGGCGGCTACGAGCGAAATCCGGCGCCCTGGGGCCTTTCGGGCATCGCGGGCGACTTCAACAACCAGTTGCTCGCCGAGGACTGGGAGCGCTTCGCGGACCTCTTCGAGGCGGCGACCGTGCGGGTGCCGGCACTCGCCACCGCGGAGATCGTCAAGCTGGTCAACGGGCCCGAGGCCTTCACTCCCGACGGCGAGTTCATCCTCGGCCCGAGCGACGTGGAGGGGTTCTGGGTTGCGGCCGGTTTCTGCGCCCACGGCATCGCGGGGTCGGGCGGCATGGGCCAACTCGTCGCCGAATGGATCGTCGAGGGCCAGCCCGGGCTCGACACGTGGGAGATGGATTCGCGCCGCTTCGGCCCGCAGTACCGCAGCCGGGACTACGCCTTGACGCGTACCTACGAGGTGTACGCGACGTACTACGACGTGAAGTACCCCGGCCACGAGCGCCAGGCCGGCCGGCCATTGCGCCTGCCGCCCGCCTACGAGCGCCTGGTGGCCCTCGGCGCCGTGTTCGGCGAGAAGGGCGGCTGGGAGCGGGTCAACTGGTTCGAGTCGAACAGCGCTGACGGCGACGAGTCGCTGCGACCCGAAGGCTGGGCCGGACGGCTCTGGTCACCGGCCATCGGGGTCGAGCACCGCGCCTGCCGGGAGCGGGCCGCGCTCTTCGATGAGACGTCGTTCTCGAAACTGGAGGTACGCGGGCCGGGCGCTGGCCGACTTTCTCGAGTGGCTGTGCGCCAATCGCGTGGCGAAGGCGGTCGGATCGGTCACCTACACCCAGCTCCTCAACCCTCGCGGTGGCGTCGAGTGCGACCTCACCGTCACTCGACTCGCGCGAGGAGCGCTTTCGGATCGTGACCGGCACGGCCTTTGGCAACCACGACCGGGCGTGGATCCAGTCCGCAGGTCCGAAGTGGCGACCGGGTGGTCGTCGAGGACGTGACCTCGCAGTTCGCTTGCTTCGCGCTCTGGGGCCCGCTCGCGCGGAGATCCTCCAGTCGGTCACCGACACCGACTGTCCCGACGACGCCTTCGGCTTCATGAAGGCGCTCGAGCTCAATGTCGGCGCGGCGCCGTGCCTCGCTCAGCGGGTCACCTACGTGGGCGAGCTCGGATGGGAGATCTACACGCCGTCGGAGTACGCGATGGCCGTCTGGGACACGTTGATGAGGCTGGGCGGCCCCACGGACTCGACGCCTGGCGGCTACAAGGCCATCGAGTCAATGCGGCTCGAAAAGGGATACCGGGTGTGGGGCAGTGACGTCACCTCCATCGACACGCCCTTTGAGGCCGGGCTCGGCTTCGCCGTGCGGATGGATAAGGGCGATTTCGTCGGTCGCGACGCGCTCGCGGCGCTCGGTGCGCCGACGCGCAGTCTCGTCGCGCTCGTGCTCGAGGACCCGCGAGCGATCGCGCTCGGCTCGGAGCCGGTTCGCGTGGACGGCGTGACCGTGGGCCGGGTAACGAGCGGCGGCTACGGCTACACGATCGCCAAGTCGATCGCCTACGCCTACCTGCCCGCCGAGGACGCCGTGGCCGACCGCGGCGTCGAGGTCGTCGTGTTCGGCCGGGCGGTCAGAGCCCGAGTGGTCACCGAAGCGCTCTACGACCCCGGCAACGCGCGAGTGCGCGCCTAGCGCGCTTACCGCTCGGCCGGTCGCTCGCCTGGTGCAGCGACCGTAGGCGATCGCTATCGGCCCCAACTCGTCTCGCCGCCAGCGTCCACGTTCGCGGCCCGCTCGAGCATTGCCCGAAAGTCCATGTCCTTGAGCAGCGCCGCAAAGTGGTCGCTGCGCTCTTTGCAGTACGCGGCGAAGTCGACGTCGAGTGAGGAGACCGCTAGCTGGACGACGCCCCACATCGTCTCGCGCAGCTCCGAGACCAGCTTCATGAGCGCGAGCGTGGCGAGGAGCCGTTCGTCGGGCTGGCCGAAGTAGTGGGCGACCAGCCGCTCGTCGGCTTCGGGTGAGAGATCGTGATTGACCGAGAAGTTGGCGAGGTCGAAGAAGGGGTCGCCCATGCCGGCGTACTCCCAGTCGAGTATTCGGACCGTACCGTCGAAGAGAAAGTTGCCATTGAGCAAGTCGTTGTGGCAAAAGCACGTCGGGCGGAAGGGTCGCACCGCGCCAATGCGGTCCAGCACGGCCAGCGCCGAGGCGTAGTCGAAAGGCTCGGTGACGCCTCTCGAACGAGCGACGTCGTGGTACTCGCGAATGATCGAATGCGTGTTGAACTGCGCGTCGATCACGCCGGCCGAGTGCAGCCGCCGCAGAGTCGCGGCGACATCCGCCAGCATCGGCTCCTCGGCGAGTTCGTGCGGGGGATCGGTCGCCCCGGAGGAAGCGCGTGACCATCCAGCCCTCGCTCTCGGACCGCTCGAGAACCTCGGGGGCAATGCCGAGCGAGGACGCCAGTTGGTTGGCCGAAGTCTCGTGCCCGCGGTCGATGCCGAGCAGATCCGTGTGGTCGCCGGCGATGCGCAGCACCACCTGTTCGCCGCCGAGGTCGACGAAGTAGTTGGCGTTGGTGATTCCTCCGGGTAGAGGCTGGTAAGTCGCGTGGCGATTCGGCCAAAGCCGCTGGACGAGCTCGTCGACTGGGTCGGCCATTGGCCGATGGTACTGTGCCCGCTCGCGAAGAGGACGAGCCACCAAATCCAGCGAGTCAGGGCGGATCGACGGGCTAGCGGTCTCTTCGCGTGGCGACCACCGTGAAGGAGAGTGGCATCCGAGGCCGACCGACGGGAAACGCGAAACAACCTTTCGAGATCTCGACGAGCGAGGGAAACTGCCGAAAGACCGTCCAGTCGTGCTCGATGAGCGAATCGATCACGAGTCCCTGGTCGATGAGGGCCATCACGGTTTCGCCGATCGAATGGTTCCACTCGTATGTCCGGGTTGCCGTGAGGGTTCCGCCGTCGGTGTAGCTCGTGTCCCAGTCACCGACGAAGGGACTGTCGGACTCTTCGAAGTAGCCGTAAACGACGTGCTCCTCGTCATCGAGGCACGAACTCAGCGGGTGGACGTCGTGGAGGTACAGCCGCCCTCCGGGCGCGAGCACGCTCGCCACGACTTCGCCCCATCGCGCAACGTCGGGCAGCCAGCAGAGCGCCCCGAGGCTGACGTAGGCGACGTCGAAGCGCTGACCGGCGAGTGCGGCCGGTGCGTCGTAGACGTTCGCGCAGACGAACGTGGCACGATCGGCGAGCCCCGCGCGAATGGCCAGCGCCGTGGCCGCCTCGATCGCCATTGGCGAAAAGTCGACGCCGGTTACCGTAGCGCCGGCCCTCGCCCACTGCAGCGTGTCCATGCCGAAGTGGCACTGCAGATGCACGAGGGTCTTGCCCTCAACGTCGCCGAGCGCGTCGATTTCGCGCGGTCGGGGCCCGGGCGCATCGCGCAACCACTGCTCGACCCCGTAGAACTCGGAGCGAAGGTGGATGCCGACGCACTCGTCCCAGTTCGCCAGGTTGGCGTCAAAGAAAGGCTCCATCAGGCCAAGGTACCAAGCGCTCCGCAGACTTCCGGCTCTTGGGCAGCGGTCCGTGCTAGGGGTTGCCGCGCGGCTATGCGGTCACGCGACAGGCGTCGTCGCCGAGGGCCTTGGAGGTCAGCGTGACGGTCGTGCGCTCAGCACCGAGACCTTCGAGCATCCCGGCGATGAGGCCGCGGTCGACGGCGCAGAGCACCGGGTGGTGCTGGGCGGCTGAGCCGAAGGGACAGTTGTCCGAAACGACCGAGCAGGCCTGATCGTTCTCCTCGGCGCGCGCATTGAAGCCGTGCGCCGTCAGTAGCCCCGCGATCGAGACCATCGCGGTCTTCATCGACCTCGAGGAGTCGCTCAGTCCCACCGACTCGGTCAGGGCTCGGCCGTACTCGATGCCCACGTCGTGAGCCATCTGTTCGGACGCGTCCGGGCCGAGTCGCTCCAGAGCCATCTCGAGCAAGGCGACGAGTAACGCGTCGCGACGCAGCGAGCCCTCCATAACGACCGATTCGTCGAGGATCCGGTAGCCCTTGGCGGGGCGACCAACCGTCGTCTTGCGGACGTTGTCGAAAGTGACGTAACCGCCTTCGGTCAGGCGCTCAAGGTGATGGCGCACGACGTTGGCGTGCACATCGCAGTGGCTGGCCAGCTCGGCGGCCGTGGCACCGGGGTTGTCGCGCAGGTAGAAGTAGATCTTTCGGCGCGTGCTGTCGCCGAAAGAGTGCGTGAGGCTCGTGACGGTGGCGGCGAAGAGTGCGGGGTCGAGCTCGTTCTCGTTGGGTGCCGTCACGAGCCAAAGTTTACGGGTGCCGGGCCACTAAGCGCCGATAACCTCGGAGAGGCCTCTAAAGGACTTCTTTTGCTCGATCCCCAACTACGTGACGACCTTGCGGCCATTCGCGAGCCCCAGCTGGTGCGGACCTTGGGAGAGTTGGGCTTCCTCGGCGAAGTTGAGGTGATCGACGGTGCGCCGCGCGTGCAACTGGTACTGCCGGTGACCAACTGGCCCCATCTCGAGACCCTGCGCACGGCCGTGCGCGATCGCGCTCCAGCCGCCGAGATTGCCGTGCGCGTGATGAACGACGCCGAGCGCCTCCAGTTGCGCAACTTTCTGCGCGGCGCCATGACGGCCGAGCCGTCACCCGACGCCCACGGCCACGGGAACGGTGAGGCAGCGCCAAAATTTCTCGACCGCCTCTCTAGGACCCGCGTGCTGGGGATCTCCTCGGGCAAAGGGGGAGTGGGCAAGTCGTCGGTCACGGTGAATCTGGCGATCGCCCTCGCCCAGGCCGGCCACTCGGTCGGCGTGCTCGACGCCGACGTGTACGGCTTCTCACTGCCCAAGATGCTCGGTGCGACGAACGACCCGATCGTGCTGGGCGACACGGTCATTCCAACCCTGGTGCACGGGGTGCGGTGCCTTTCGATGGGCTACTTCGTCGACGACGCCCAACCCGTCATTTGGCGCGGCCCCATGCTGCACAAGGCCATCGAGCAGCTCGTCACGGAGGCGTGGTGGGACGAGCCCGACTTTCTTCTCATCGACATGCCGCCCGGCACTGGCGACGTCGCTCTCACCCTGTCGGAAATCCTGCCGCGCGTCGAGATGTACGTCGTCACGACCCCTCAAGCCGCTGCCCAACGTGTGGCGCAGCGCTCGGCCTACGCCGCGCGCAAGCTGAAGCTCGCCGTTCGCGGCGTCATCGAGAACATGAGCTGGTTCGTCGCCGACGGCAAGCGCTACGAGATATTCGGCGCGGGCGGCGGCGAGCAGCTAGCCCACGAGCTCGGCATTACGTTGCTCGCGAAGATCCCCCTCGAGGAAGCGGTGCGCGAGGGCGGCGACCGGGGTGAGCCCGTGGTAGTGGCGCAACCCGACAGTGAGGCCGCGAGGGCCTTCGTCGAACTGGCCCGGCGCGTGGCGCAGCAGGGACCCTCGCGCGTCTATCGTCAGGAACTCAAACTCGTATAGGACAGGGGGCCAGATGGAGCTGGAAGGCAAGACCGCGATCATCACCGGCGGCGCGAGCGGCATCGGGCTCGCGACCGCCAAAAGGTTCGCCAAGTCCGGCGTCAATCTCGTGCTCGGTGACATCGAGGAGGCGCCCCTCGCCGACGCTGTCGCCGAACTGAGCGCCAGCGGTGCACGGGTCGTCGGCCTCGCGAGCGACGTGACCGTCGAAGACGATGTCGTCGCCCTGCGAGAGCTCGCCCTCAAGGAGTACGGCGCAGCGCACATTGTCTTCAACAACGCCGGCGTGGCGGCCGGTGCCGCGGTGGGCACGCCGACCGCCGTCTGGAAGTGGGTGCTCGACGTCGATCTCTTCGGCGTCATATACGGCATCAACGCGTTTGTCCCGCTGTTCCTGGAGCAGAAGGAGGGCCACGTCATCAACACCGCCTCCCTCGCGGGACTCGGCGGAGCGCCGGGGCTCGGACCATACTGTGCGGCCAAGTTCGCGGTCGTTGGGCTCAGCGAATCACTCTTCCAGGAGCTCGCGCTAATGGGCAGCCAAGTCGGGGTGTCGGTGCTCTGCCCGGGCTTCGTGCGCACGAGAATCCACGAGTCCGAGCGCAACATGCCCGGTGAGCTCGTGAGCCAGAACGAGGGCCCGGCTGCCACGTTGCTCCGTGACCTGTCGGCGATGGCGGTGAACGCTGGCATCGACGCCGCCGACGTCGCGGCCGAGGTCGAGCACGCCGTCAGAAACAAGCGCTTTTGGATCTTGCCGCACGAGCGTTCGGCGCTACGCACAACGGAACTGCGACTTGCGTGGATGCGTGGCGGACCGCCCATGAAGTACGACCTCATGGCCGCGACGAAGCCCTAGCGGTCGACGCCGCTCGGAAGTCGGTCGATCGGCCAATCGAGGTAGGTGACCGCTGCCCTGCAGGCGTAGCGATCGGTCATGCCAGCGACGTACTCGACGGCGTCGTGCAGCGCCTGGTTTGGACCTGGTGCCTCGCCCCCGCGAGCGGCGACGTCGGGGATAAGCGTCGGGTGGACGCTGTAGAACTCGACCAGCGCGCGCAACATGCCCACGACGGCTGACGCCTGCTGACGGGAGGCGTCGCGCAGGTAAATCGTCTCGTAGTCGAAGGATCGGAATGCGGCGAGCGCTTCGGCGTGCGAGGCGTCCATGCCGACGACGCCCGAGGAGAGCATCGTGCCGATCATCGCGTTGATAAAGGCGGCCAGCTGATCGCGGCGACGCACCCCGCAGCGCTCACGCACGAGCTCAGGCAGTTCCGTCACGTCGACGACGCCCGCCGAGACGGCATCCTCGAAGTCGTGGCAGACGTAGGCGATGCGGTCGGCCCAGGACACGACCTCGCCCTCGGGGGTGCTCGGCGCCGGCCGAGCCCAGGAGTGATTGCGAATCCCATCGAGCGTCTCGAGGCAGAGGTTGAGCGGCACCAGCGAGACGTCGGCGCCCCAGACCGCGTGGTCGAATCCGCCCTCGACGAAGGGGTCGAGCGCCTCCTCGCTGGCGTGACCGCCCGGTCCGTGGCCGCAGTCGTGGCCGAGGGCGATCGCCTCCGTGAGAGCGACGTTGAGCCCAACCGGGCGGGCGATGCCGGTGGCGACCTGGGCCACCTCGAGCGCGTGGGTGAGGCGGGTGCGCATGTGGTCATCGGGGAAGATGAAGACCTGGGTCTTGCCGGCAAGGCGGCGAAAGGCCGTCGAGTGCAAGATCCGGTCACGGTCGCGCTCGAAGCACGTGCGGTACTCGTCGGGCTCTTCGTCGCGTGCGCGGTGCCCCGCCCCACGACTGCGCGTGGCCCTCGGCGCCATGAACGCATCGAGACGCTCCTCGCGTTCCTTCAATGGACCAGCGAACGACGGCTTCCCCCCGGGGGTCATGCCCAGCGTCGCCGAGGAGTCGCGGTGCGCGACGGTGACGTCGTCGCTCGCGCCCTCGTAGCCGTCCATCGTGGCGGCCCAGCGCCGGGCGCGATCCGAGACCGATTCTGTACTCACGCTTTCCATCTTCCTCTGTCCACGTAACATATGTCGAGGAGTCCACGTTTAGGAGCCCCATGGAGATTCGAATTGGCATTGTGCAGTCGATGAAGGAGATCGACGTCGAACTCCCCGATGACGCCGATCGCGATCAGGTTGTGAAGGAAGTGGAAGAGGCCCTGAGCGCTGAAAAGGTCCTCTGGCTCACCGACCGCAAAGGACGCCGTGTTGGCGTCCCCTCGTCGCGGATCGCTTACGTCGAACTGGGCACCCCGGCCAGCGGCCGCGTGGTCGGCTTCGGCGCTTCTTGACTCTGTGATTGATTACCACCTTCACCTCTGGCCCCACTCCGAGTCCTCGGTGTCCTTCCAGCTCGACCAGATAGCTCTCTACTGCGAGGAAGCGGCGCGACACGGTGTCACCGAGGTAGCCCTCACCGAGCACTCGCACCGATTCGTCGACGTCGCCGCGCTGGTCGGGCCCTTCTGGCTGCGTTTTGGCAGCGAGCCGACCAGCCAAACGATGGCCGAGTACTGGGACTTTCACGCGCGCAACTCACTGGAGGAGTACGTCGCCCTCGCGCAGCGCGCCCAGGACGAGGGTCTGCCGGTCAAGATCGGCCTTGAAGTGGACTACTACAAGGACCGAATGGATGTCGTCTCCGAGCTCTTCGCGCAGTACCCCTTCGACGTGCTCATCGGTTCGGTCCACTGGCTGGGCACGTGGCACCTGGACGACTACGAGAGCGAGGTCGACCTTCGCGAGTGGCACGTGCGAAGCGTCGACCGCTGCTGGAAGGACTACACCGTCGCCATCGACGAGCTCTGCGCGGCCAACGCCGTGGACGTGCTCGCCCACCCCGACCTCATCAAGGTCGCTGGCTTCATCCCCGACGATCCCGGCGAGTACTGGGACGCCTTGGCTGAATCGGCCGCGGGGGTCGACGTTTCGCTCGAGTGCTCGTCGGCCGGTTGGCGAAAGCCCGTCAAGGAGCAGTACCCCGCCGAAGGCTTCCTCGATCGTTTGGTCGCGAAGGGCGTGACTTTCACCACGGCGTCGGACGCGCACAGCAACGAGCGCGTCGGCGAGCGCATCGGCGAGCTCGCGGTGTTGCTCAGTGCTCGCGGCGTCAGCGAGGTTGCCTCCTACACCCGGCGCCAGCGAGAGATGATCCCCCTAAGAGCGGGCTAGTGGCGACGCTCGCCGAGCTCGCCTCGACGCGCACCGGCCTGGACGAGCCGACGGTCGATCACCTGCTGCGGCTGATCGCGTCGTGGTCGCTCCTCGCCGACCTCGCGTTTTCGGACCTGCTGCTCATGACGAGGGTCGACGAGGGCGACAGTCTCGCCGACCAGTACATCGTCCTGGGCCAGATGCGCCCGAACAATCGAACCACGCTGCTCAACTACGACCTGGTGGGCACGACACACGCAGTTGAGCACTGGCCCCTCGTGCGACGCGCCTACGAAGACGGCGAACGCGTGGTGGGCGAATCGACGGTCGAGAACGTCGAGAGCCAGGTGCCGACCTGGTGCGTGCCGGTGCGCCATAACGGCGTCGTGGTCGCGGTGATGGTGCGGCTCCAGGGGCCACTGCGGGGATCGGCCTCGCTCTACGAGCAGTCCTACCTCTCGGTCTTCGAGCGGCTCTGCGACATGGTCGCCGAGTCGACCTTCCCCTTCCGCGAGGATGCCGTCGCCGGACCGGGCCTGCCCCGAGTAGGCGACGGCGTGATCCTCATCAACGCCCTCGGCCAAGTGGAGTTCGCTACCCCGAATGCGGTGAACGCGCTGCACCGTCTCGGCATCTACGCCTCGGCCGAGGGCCGGACCTTCGAAGAACTCGGCGTGAAAGCTCGCGCCATTGAGCGCTCACTGTCCTTCGGCCTGCCAACGCTCGAGGAGATCGACAGCGGGCACGACGTCGCCATCCTCGTGCACGGGGTGCCGCTCATCGCGCTCCAGAGGGTCACGGGCGTGCTAACCCTCGTGCGCGACGTGTCCGATCTACGACAGCTGAATCGAGTGCTGCTCAACAAAGAGGCCGCGGTGCGCGAAGTGCACCACCGTGTCAAGAACAACCTACAGACGATCTCGTCGCTGCTGCGGCTCCAGGCCCGCCGCAGCGAGGAGATCGAGACCCGCACCGCCCTGCACGAGGCCGAGCGACGGGTGCGCTCCATCGCCGTCGTGCACGAAGTGCTCTCGCGCGAGCCGGGCGAGGAAGTGGTCTTTGATGAGATCGTCCGCTCTCTCGTGCTGTTGGTCGAAGACACGGTGCTGGTGTTACACCCCGTCGAGATCGTGGTGAACGGCGAGTTGGGCGTTCTCTCGACCGACCTGGCAACGCCCCTGGCCGTTGCGCTGGCCGAGCTGCTCACCAACGCCGTCGAACACGCCTTCACCGAGTCGGCCGGATTCGACGACGACCACGTCGCGGTGGTGACGCTCAATCTCTACCAGAAGGACGGTCAAGCCGTCGCTGAGATCCGTGACAATGGCCGGGGCCTCGGGGACAACTTTTCCCTCGACGCGCCGACGAGCCTCGGGCTGTCGATCGTGCGCGACCTCATCCAGGCGCAGCTCTACGGCGAGATCGAGATGCGGTCGGTGCCCGCTGTTGACGGCGGTGGCACCCTCGTGCGCGTCGCGGTGCCGCTGAGCGCTCGACTCTAGCTGTGGTTGGCGGCGCGCCGACGCGCGGCGAGCCACTGCTTGCGGAGCTTGCGCCGCTCGTCTTCGGTCGTGCCGCCCCACACGCCTGACTCCTGGTTGGTCGCGAGCGCGAACTCGAGGCAGGCCTTCTGCGCCTCGCAGTGGTCGCAGACTCGCTTTGCTGACTCG
This sequence comes from uncultured Acidimicrobiaceae bacterium, assembly GCA_963749355.1. Taxonomy (GTDB): domain Bacteria; phylum Actinomycetota; class Acidimicrobiia; order Acidimicrobiales; family RAAP-2; genus RAAP-2. Next base: position 335,176 of record CAVVMM010000007.1, on the reverse strand, counting down.
ATCTGATCGGTCGCCATGCCCGTGGTGCCCACGGGGAAGAAGAGCTCGGGCTCGGTGTCACGGCAGGCGGCGGCGGACCGCCACTCCGCGTCGTCCCAGGCGTGGGTGCGGTTCCAGATCAACGACATGAAAAATCCTTTAACATCGGGGGGACGCAGGGAAAACTGCCGAGATAATCGCCTACGTGGAAGTAAAAGCCTACCGAAAGCGGGAATGAAAAACAAGGGCTTTTTCGGGTATTTAGCCCTTCGAGAGGCCGGTAATCCCTGGTCACGTGGGAGACTCGAAGGGTGACCAGCGTCATTGCGCATCGCGGGGCGCACCTCCACCACCGCGAAAACACCCTGGCGGCGTTTCGAGAAGCGCTGCGGCTCAAGGTGGATGGGGTCGAATTTGATGTGCGCCGGACCCACGACGGGGCTCTCGTAGTGCACCACGACGCCGACGTCGCCGGAGAGCCCATCGCCAACTGCCTGGCCGATGACCTGCCGGCGTACGTGCCCAGTCTGGAAGAGGCGATGGAGGTGCTGCGCGGCACGTCGGTCAATGTCGAGATCAAGAACTCGCCCCGCGATGCCCGTGCCTATGACACCACCGGCTCGCTCGGTCGTGAGGTTGTCGAGTGCCTCCGGCGCACCTCCCTCACGTCCTCGGTTGTCATCTCGTGCTTTGACCTGGCAACCTGCACGCGGCTGCACGCCTTTGATCCATCGATTCGCGTGGCCTGGCTGGTCGACGACACGTCGCTCATGGAAGCGCTGCGGGTCGCTCACGAGCTCGGCTTTTACGGGGTGAACCCCCGCTTCGGCCTGGTCACGCCCGAGACCCAGCGCGTGGCGCGCGTGTTCGATCTGGCGATCAACGTGTGGACGGCCAACAAGGCCAAGCACATCCGGGCCATGGCTGCACTCGGCGTGGACGGCATCATCACTGATCAGCCGGCGCTGGCCCTCGAACTGCTCACCCCCCGATCCCCAACATGACGACTTCCTCAGTGTCCTAGATTGTTCACTATGAACATCGCCGTGTGCGTCAAGCAGATTCCCGACCCAGCGGCGCCCCAGTCGCTCGACTCCTCGAACAACCTGAACCGCTCGGGCAAGCTGATCCTCGACGAGGCCGATACCTACGGCGTCGAGATGGCGCTCCAGCTCGCGGACAAGTCCGGCGGCGGCGACGTGACGGTGGTGTCGATGGGCTCGGCGAGCGACGTCGCGGGACTGCGCAACGCCCTGGCCATGGGCGCCGCGAAGGCGGTCATCGTGAGCGACGACTCCCTTCGCGGCAGCGACGCCCTCTCGACGGCCAAGGTGCTCGCCGCCGTCATTCGCCGCGAGAGTTTCGATCTGGTGCTGGCGGCGACCGAGTCGTCCGATGGTTACACGGGCACCCTGCCGGCGCAGCTCGCCGAACTGCTCGGACTTCCCTCGATCACCTTCGCCAAGGCGGTCACGGTGGAGGATTCCGTCGTGAAGGTCAGTCGCCAGACCGAGGCCGGCTACGACGAAGTCACGGCCCCCCTGCCGGCACTCGTCACGGTGACGGCCGGGGTCGTAGAGCCCCGTTACGCGTCCTTCAAGGGCATCATGGCCGCGAAGTCCAAGCCCCTGGAGGTGCTCTCGGTGGCCGACCTTGGCCTTGAGGGCCAGGTGGGCTCGGTGGGCGCGCGCGAGGAGGTTGTATCGGTGCAGGCCTCCGAGTCCCGCCAGGCGGGCGAGAAGTTCGTCGACGACGGCGACGGGGCGAAGAAGATCGTCGAGTTTCTCGAATCGATCAAGGTCCTCTAGGAGAGCGCATGACCGTAACTTCGATCTGGGTCGTGGCCGAGCCGTCCGGCGACTCGTTTACGACCACCTCGCTCGAGCTCTTGAGTGCCGCGCGCGGACTCGCTTCGAACGTGGCGGCGATTACCTGGGGCGCCGGCGCCTCGCTCGCGTCGCTTGCCGGGGAGTACGGGGCGAGCACGCTCTACGACGTCGCTGACCTGCGCGGCTCGCTACCGGGGGCACCGGTCGCCTCGGCGATCGAAGCGCTGGTGGCCGCGAACGGCGCGCCGAATGCCGTATTCGTGCCGAACAGCTACGACGGGCGTGACGTCGCCGGACGGCTGTCGGCGCGACTCGATCGACCGGTCTTGACCAACGTGATCGGCTTTGGCGACGGCGCGGGACTGGTGAGTGAGCACGCCGTCTTTGGAGGATCGCTCACCGTGGCTGCGCAGTTCACCGGCGATGGCCCTGGCATCTTTGTCGTGCGGGCCAAGTCCTTCAACGCTGAGCCGGCCGGCGGAGCGCCCGCGCAGGTCGTCGCTGCGCCGACTGGCGAGGTCGGGGCGACGGCGGGCGCAGTCATCGTGACGTCCCACGTCGAAGAGCGCACCGGTCCCAAGCTCGAGGACGCTTCGATCGTGGTTTCCGGTGGCCGAGGACTCGGCGACGCCGCGGCGTACGAGATGATCGAGGAGATCGCCAAGTTGCTGCACGGCGCCGCGGGCGCGAGCCGGGCCATCGTGGACGCCGGGTGGGTGCCCTACTCGCACCAGGTCGGCCAAACTGGCAAGACGGTCAAGCCGCTCATCTACCTCGCCTGCGGAATCTCCGGCGCGACCCAGCACATGGTCGGGATGAAGGGATCGAAGAACATCGTGGCCATCAACAAGGACGGCGACGCCCCAATCTTCCAGATCGCCGACCTTGGCATTGTCGGCGACGTACACAAGGTGCTGCCGGCACTGATCGACGAGTTGAAGGCGCGCGGGTAGCTACCCCTTGGCCGGCGACGCCGTTCAACTCGTAGGTGTCGGCGACCCGTCGAGGACTTCCTCGGGGGTCCGGTGAGCCTGGAGCGAGCGCGATCGCATCGCTGGTGGACCCTCTCGGTCGTGAGTCTCGTGCAGCTGATGGTCCTGCTCGACGTGACAGTCGTCAACGTCGCACTGCCGCGTGCCCAGCTTGCCTTGCACTTTTCAACGGGCAGCAGCCAGTGGATCGTCACCTCGTATGCGTTGGCCTTTGGATCGTTGCTCTTTCTCGGGGGACGCCTGAGCGACCTCTGGGGCCGGCGAACTTCGCTCTTCATCGGTCTTGTCGGCTTTGCCGCGGCCTCGGCGCTCGCCGGCGCGGCGAACAGCTTCGCGCTTCTCGTCAGCGCGCGTGCGCTGCAGGGCGTCTTCGGGGCGCTGTTGGCGCCGGCCGCGCTGGCGGCTCTTGCTGTCACCTTTACCGTACCCAGCGAGCGCGCCCGAGCCTTCACCATTTACGGCGTCATCGCCGGCTCGGGCGCGGCGATCGGGCTGCTACTCGGCGGGGCGCTCGCTCAGTGGGCGTCCTGGCGGTGGTGTCTCTACGTCAACGTGATCTTCGCGGCGCTGGCGCTGCTCGGGGCACTCTTTTTCGTGCCGGGCGGCCGCAGGGAGGCCGACGCGCGCCTTGACGCGCTCGGGACGCTCCTCGCTAGTGCGGGACTGTTTTGTGTCGTGTACGGACTGTCGCACGCCGTCAACGTCGGTTGGTCGGATCCGGCGACCTGGGGCGCACTGGCGCTGGGCGTATTCCTACTTGTCGGCTTCGTCCTCTGGCAACGGCGCGCCCCCCGTCCGCTGGTGCCGCTCGGCATTTTCGCGAGCCGGGGCCGCGACGGCTCGCTCGTCGCGCTCTTGCTCACGAGCATGGGGGCTTACGCGGTCTTCTTGCTGCTCGCCTACTACCTCGAAGAGAGCCTGGGATTCTCGGCCCTGCACGCGGGGGTCGCATTCCTGCCCCTCGTCGTGGCCCTTGCGCTCTCGGCGACCTTCGTGAGCGCCCGCCTGCTCGAAATGACCGGGCCCCGTCCGCTCGTGCCGACGGGCATGCTGCTCTGCTTGATGGGGCTTGTGCTCTTCACGCGACTGACGATCCACTCCGACTACCTCGGTCAGGTGCTGCCCGGACTGGTGCTGCTTGGTCTTGGTCTCGGGCTCATCTTCGCCCCGGCCATCGCGAGTGCCACCGCGGGCGTCCGACGTTCTGACGCCGGCGCGGCCTCGGCCCTCGTGACGACGACCCAGCAGATCGGCGCGTCGATGGGCACGGCGGCGCTTAACACCGTCGCCGTCACCGTCACGCTGCGAGCGCTTACCCACGCCAGGCGCGGCTCGGTGGCGGTCTCGCGGATCGCCACGTTGCACGGGTTCTCCGTCGCCTTTTGGTGGGCGGCCGGATTCTTCGGGCTCGGGGCCGTGCTGAGCGTAGTCCTGCTCGAATCGGGCACCCCACTCGCAGAGGGCGAGCCCGCTCCCGCCTAGATCAGCGGCCAGGGGTAGGGCGGCCAGTCCGAGGTCTCGTCGGGCTCGGGGTAGAGAGCGTTCTCGACCAACCCGTGAGCGCGCAACTGGGCGAGCGCCAACTCGCTCGGGTTCAGCCATCGGGCAACCTCGCCGGTCTCGCCCTTCGCAAATCGATCGATCCGCTCGAGCAGGTGGTCCTCGACCGCGAGCCCCGCGTACTCCCAGATCACGGTGCGCAGCTTGTCCTCCTCGTGGAAGCAGAGCCCATTGTCGATCGCCCAGAGTCGTGCCCCGTCATAGAGCACGTGGCCGGCCTTGCGGTCAGCGTTGTTCGCGATCACGTCGAAGGCGGCCAGCCGGGCGAACCAGTCGTGGAACTCGGGCCGCTCGCGCAAGGTGAAGTAGTGGTCGCCCTGGCGGTCCTCGACCCACCACTGGAACGATCCCGGCCCGTAGGGACCGTCGTCGCGCCCGACCGTCGTCGGCACGAGGTCGGTGCCGAGCTGGACGTCGAGCTCGTAGGCGGCGACCTCGCGGCGCCAGAGCCCGTCAGGGAAGTCCCACAGGGGCCGCTCGCCGAGTTCGGACTTGTAGCAGGCTAGGCCGCTCATGTCCTCGTAGGTGACTGTCACGAGCAGCGCTTGATTCGACGAGTCCACGACACGGCCCTCGACCTTGATGGAGCCTTCACTCAGAACTAGTCGCTCTTCGTCGCGGGTCATCGGCCTACCTGATCGGAGCTCGGTGCCCGTTCGTGCGAGGGCAGTCGTGGCCCTTGGCGTCGAGCGGTCCTCCACAGAGTGGGCAGAGCGGTCGTCCTGCCTCGACGAGGCGCACGATGGCGATTGCGAGCCCCGCGGCCCACTCAAGGGAGAGCCGAACGCTGAGCGACGAGTCTTCGTCGACTGAGGACATGGTCACGTCGATGGACTGCGTCGCCTCGTCGACCGAGACGGCGATGTCGCCGGCGACAAAGTCCGTCTCGTACTCGGGCTCGAGCGAGAAGTCATTGGGTAGGGTCTCGGGCCGCCCGAGCCCAATGAGCACCCGTCCCATCCACTCGGCGAGCGCGGCCAGTTGGATCTTCTCGCACTTGACGATGGCCAGACGCCGGCCCTGGCGGACTTGCAGGAGAAACAGTCGATTGCCGACCTCGCCTCGGGCACCGACCATCACCTTGTCGGGGTTGGCGAAGACGTAGTTCACGCGAGACCAATCCCGTCAAGGGAAGCTGTCGTGTTCACGCAGAGCACGAGCGGCGACGAACTCGTGAGCGTCACCGCGCTGAGCGAACACGGCGCGATGAGGGTGCGCTGGAAGAGGTCGAGTGGCACGCCGAGGGCGTAGGTCACGGCGGCCTTGATGGGGTCGGCGTGGCTGACAACGACGACGGTGTGGTTGCGGTGGCGCGTCGGCGAGCCGCTCAAGCGTTGTCCAGATCCGTTGCTGCATCTCGCCAAAGGACTCGCCATCGGGGAAGCGAAAAGTGCTCGGCGAGCCCTGGACGCTGCGCCACTCCTTACGTCGGCGAAGGCCGCTCAGCCGCTTGCCGGTCCAGGCGCCAAAATCGCATTCGGTGAGGCCCCGTTCGACGACCGGGCGAAGGTGCAGCGACCTACCGAGTGCGCTGGCGGTCTCTCTTGCGCGCTCGAGGGGCGAGGTGTAGAGGGCCGCCGGCTTAGCCTTCAACGCGGCGAGTCGCTCGGCCAGGACCGCCGCCTCGGCGCGGCCCCGCTCCGAGAGATGCAGGCCAGGTGCCCGACCCGGTAGAACCTGGCCCGTCGTGGCGGTGGTGCCGTGGCGAACCAGCAGAATGGTCGTGAAGGTGGGTCCGCTGGCCACGGAATCCCCTAACCCGTCGTGACGGGCAGGCGCCTCGGTCCCGGTACCGCAGTTTCGGGCCAGCGTCGCCGGGAGACTCGAGCGAGCTTGTGCAGCAGAGCCACCGCGCCGGGGTCGTCGTCGCCCGGACGCGTGTCGATGAGGTTCCTCTCTTTCATCGAGCTCATGAGTTCGCGCCCGAGGTCGGTACGAACGATGACGAGCGTCCAGTCGCCGAAGGCCCCGATTCCCCCGGCCGAGAGATCGGCGTGCTCGGCCGCGAAGTCGGGACAGCGCTTGCAACCCTCGCGAGTGAAGGGCTGGGCCTCCTTCAAGGGGATCTCGTGGTAGCCGCCGTCCTTCGTCCAGAGCTGAAAGACGCCCTTGATGTTCATCTTGGTGATGTCGGCCCGCTTGAGCCCGTAGCGGGCATCGAAGAGCTCTTCGAAGATGGCATCGTCGAAGGTCTTCGAGCAGAGCAGCCCGATCGTGAGCGAGAGCCGACGGGCGACCTTGCCGGCCTTGCGAGCCTGCATCGCCCCCGGGGCCGAGGCCATGCAGCCCATGCCGACAACGGCGATGCGTTCGGCGCCGCCCTCGACAGCTTCTTCGTAGGCCAAGAGATTGGCGCTGTAGGTGTAGCGGGACTGGGCGGTCGCGATGACGTCCTCGCGGGTGCGCGCCACCATTGGCGTTGCGCGCCAGGTCGAGCCGTCGCCCTCGAGACCGCTGACGAGCGCCGCGTCGACGACATCGTTCTCGAGGGCGTAGATGAGCAGCGCCGACACGAAGCCGCCGTCCTGGCCGAGCTCGACGAGTGACTCGTCAGTCGCGCGCGCGAGCAGCACGTCGCCAACGCCAAAGACCTCGTCGTCGGTGCGTTCGCGCGCGAAGCGCTGGTGGTCGATTTCGCTCTCCCAGTTGCGAAACCGCGGGCAGGCCCGGGTGCACATTGTGCATCCTCGCTGCCCGTGGGTGCAGTCCTCGGGCCCGCCGTCGAGGTCGAGGTGGAAGGGCTTGTAGACGCCGTTATCGGTCTCGTAGTCGAGGACCGGGTGGGGGCAGGCGATAATGCAGGCCGCGCAACCGGTGCACAGGCCCGACGTGACGACTTCGCTGAACAGCTCTCGCCACTGCGGCTTGTCCACGGTCATCACTCAACCTTAACGAGAACGGCCTCGATGGGATCCACGGGTACGCTGCGACGAGTGCCCGAAATTCTCGAGGTCGAGTCGTACCGCCAGCTCGCCAATCGCGTGGTGGGATCGACGATCACTCGGGGATGGGCCGACGGCTACCTCGCGAAGAAGCTCCCGTCGACGTCGTCGTGGGCGCGCGCGGTGAAGAACCTCGAGGTCACCGGTACCTCGCGCAAGGGCAAGCTGCTGCTGCTCGAGACGAACGGTCCGACCCTCGGTGTTCGCTTTGGCATGACGGGCGTGCTGCTGCTTGATGGCGACGTCGGCATCGAGGGGCTGTTCTATGGTCCCCACGAGTACCAAGCCAAGTGGCTCCGCGGAGGGCTCGAGTTCAACGACGGTCGCAAGCTCGTCGTGCACGACCCGCGACGACTAGCGCGATTTGAGATCGAGCCCGACCTCGACGAGCTGGGACCCGACGCGCTATCTCTGACGAGAAAACAGTTCGACGAGTTGCTGCACGTGACGCGCGGCGACGGCCCGGCAATCAAAGCCCGCCTCCTCGACCAGTCTCGTGTCGCGGGGGTGGGCAATCTGCTTGCCGACGAGATGCTCTTTCAGGCGGACGTCGATCCTCGCACGCCGGCCGGACGATTGAGCCAGGAGCAACGCGATCGCCTCTACCAGTCCTTTCGAAGCACCATGAGATCCCTGAAGGGTCGCGGTGGTTCGCACCTCGGCGACCACATGGAGGCGCGATTCCCGGGAGGGCTCTGTCCGCGAGACGGTGGCGCCATGATGTCCGCCACGATTGGGGGACGCACCACGTACTGGTGCTCAGTTCACCAGCACTAATTCCGCCGCTCGCACCGCCGTCGACCAGAATGGTCTAGTGGAGTCCTTTATCGAGCACTACGGCTACCTCGCGCTCTTCGTGTTGTCCTTGGCGACTTCGGCCTGTGTGCCGATTCCCTCGGAGGTTGTCTTCGTTTTCGCCGGCGCGCTCGCGACCACGGCCGTCACCGGCCACGCCCAGTTCTCGCTCTGGGCCATCATCGTCGTTGGCACGCTCGGATCTCTCGTTGGCGCACAGATCGCCTACGAGGTCGGCAGAAGTGCCGGGCGGACCATCGTCGAGCGGTGGGGCAAGTGGCTGCTGCTCTCGCACCGGGACCTCGACAGGTCGGAGGCGTGGTTCGAGCGCTATGGCGACGCGACCGTGCTGGTCGGACGGGTGCTGCCGTTCGTGCGCGCCTTCATCTCCGTACCGGCCGGCATCGCCGAAATGAAGCGTGGCCGCTTCGCGGCGTTGACGGCAGTTGGCTCGGCTGTGTGGGTCGCGCTGCTCGGCGCTCTCGGTTACGCGGCGGGCAAGAACTGGCACCACATCTCGGGGGACTTCCATGACGCGGAACTGCCAATCATCATTGTCGTGGTCGCTCTCCTTGTCCTGGGCTTCTGGCACCGCCTGCGCACGGTGCGACGCCATAACGCCAGCTAGGTAAGCGCCGCGAGCACCTTGGCCGCGTGGCCGTCGGCCCGCACGCCGTAGAAGGCGTGCTCGATTACGCCCGTCGGGCCAATCACGAAAGTTGAGCGGATCACGCCCACGACCTTCTTGCCGTACAGCGTCTTCTCGCCGTACGCGCCGTACTTGGCCATCACGGTCGTCTCGGGGTCGCTCAGCAGGGCGAAGTTCAAGCCGAACTTCCTTCGAAACGCCTGGTGCTTGGCCGCACCGTCGGGCGAGACGCCAAGGACAACGGCGCCCGCGCTCGTAAAGGCCGAAAACTCGTCGTTGAACTGACAGGCTTCCTTGGTGCAACCGGGCGTATCGTCGGCGGGGTAGAAGTAGAGCACGACGCGGCTGCCGAGGTAGTCCTTCAGCGAAATCCGCTCGCCGTTGTGGTCCTTAAGGGTGAATCCGGGTGCTCGGTCGCCCACTTCGAGTCGCGCCATGGGTCCTCCCGCGATTTTGGGGTGTCGGTCATCCCGTAGACTAGAGGGGAGCTCGAAGACATGGGCTCGGGCCCACTTGCTTCCCATGACGGTTTCGGGTCCAACCGAGAAATGACCCGTAATTCCGTGAGCAGTGAAACAGTGGAGTCGATCGCCAAGGGCGACGACCTCTACGCCACCACCAAGACCTTTTCCGACCTTGGCGTATCGAGCGAGCTCGTGGCCGTGCTGAGCGCCCAGGGCATCACGACCGCATTTCCGATCCAAGCCATGACGATCCACGACGCCCTCGCCGGCCGCGACGTGTGCGGCAAAGCCAAGACTGGCTCCGGTAAGACCCTGGGGTTTGGACTGCCGATGCTTCAGCGCCTCGCTGAAGCTCCCATCGACACGTCGCCGGGCCAGCCGGCTCGGCCCCGCGGCCTGGTGCTACTGCCGACGCGCGAGCTGGCCGTGCAGGTCTACGAAGTGCTGAAGCCTCTCAGCGCGGCGCTCGGACTGCGCATCGCCGCGGTCTACGGCGGGGCTGACATGGAGCGCCAGATCAAGGCGATGCGCAAGGGCTGTGACGTCATCATCGCCACGCCGGGTCGCCTCATCGACCTCGGCGACCGGGGTGAGTTGAACGTCGAGGGACTCGATGTGCTCGTGCTCGACGAGGCCGACCGCATGGCCGACATGGGATTCATGCCCCAGGTCGAGTGGGTGCTTCGCCGGATCGCGACGCGCCCACACCAGACGTTGCTCTTCTCGGCGACGCTGGACGGAGCGATCGACCGGCTCGTCAAGCGCTACCTTTCTGACCCGGTCTTTCACGAGGTGGCAAGCGACTCCCAGACGGTGTCGCGCATGGTGCACCACTTCTTCCAAGTGCACCAGATGGACCGCGTGAAGGTGGCCGCGGCGATCTGCCAGTCTTTCGAAAAAACGCTGGTCTTCTGCCGCACCAAGCGCGGGGCCGACCGACTGGTCGAGCAGCTCGCCAAAGAGGGCGTGAGGTCCGCCGCGATCCACGGCGACCTGCGCCAGAGCCAACGCGAAAAGGCCTTGGCGGACTTCCAGGGTGGCAAGCTGCCAGTGCTGGTGGCGACCGACGTCGCCGCCCGGGGGCTGCACATCGATGCCGTGGACTGCGTGCTGCACTTCGACCCACCCGAGGACCAGAAGGCGTACCTGCACCGCTCGGGCCGAACAGCGCGCGCGGGATCGACGGGTGTGGTGGTCTCACTGCTCTTGTGGAACCAGGTGATCGAGGCGGAAATCATCATGCGTCGACTCAACTTGAAGCGACCGATCGTCGAGATCTTCTCGAATGATCATCATTTACAAGATCTGACCTCGTGGGATCCTGCAGAAGATCAACCGGTTCGCTGAGGAAAAGTCCGGGATCACTTAGTTTTCAGCGGTAAACTAACGGGTCGTCGAATTCTTTACGAATAATTGTTATTTTCCAAGCGACGCCGACGGGGAAGCGACAATGCGAGACATCCGGCCGTGAAAAAGCAAAAAACCCTACCTGTCTACAAACACAACCGATCGCTGAAGCGGGCGTTGGTGGTGGTCGCGCACCCCGACGACGTGGACTTCGGCACCGCCGGCACGGTGGCCTTCTTAACCCGACGGGGCGTCGACGTCGCTTACTGCCTCGTGACTTCCGGCGACGCCGGTGGCGACGACTCGGGCGAGACCCGAGAGGATCGGATCTCCGTTCGCGAAAGTGAGCAGACCGAAGCCGCCAAAGAAGTCGGCGTCACGAATCTCACGTTTCTGCATTGGCCCGATGGGCGGGTGGAGACCACGATGGCCCTGCGCCGAGAGATCGCCCGGGTCATCCGGGCTCATAAGCCCGACCTCGTCATCACCCAGAGCCCGGAGCGCAACTACGAGCGGATCTTCTCGAGCCACCCCGACCACATGGCGACCGGCGAGGCGACGCTGCGCGCGGTCTATCCCGACGCCCGCAATCCCCACGCTTTCCCCGAGCTCGTGCGCGAGGGCTTCGAGCCTCACACCGTCGACGAAGTCTGGCTTGGGGGCGTCAACCCAACCATGGTCGTCGACATCACGAAGACCTTCGACCAGAAGTACAAGGCGCTCAGTCGCCACGTCAGCCAGGTTGGCGCGCGCCGGGGTCTAAAGAAGAGCCTGCGCTCGTGGTCGAGGGCGACAGCGAAGCGTGCGGGGATGAAGAAGAAGAAGCTCGCGGAGGGCTTTCGGGTCGTCGCGACGAACTGACGTCGAACCAGCGCCCGTCGTAGCGTAGGGCCATGGCTAAATCATCCGCGAAGGCGGAGAAGCCTCGAACGCCCATCGCGCTGCGCCGAGCAGCAGGGGGACTCGGCGACACGTTCGTCGGTGTCACGCGCGAGAACTTCTCGGGCCAGGTCCTCGCCGGGCTCACGCTGCTCGCGATCGCCATTCCTGAGCAAATCGCTACGTCGCGCCTGGCTGGCGTTCCCGCGTTTGTTGCGCTGATCGCTTTCATCACCGCGACGCTGGTCTTCGTCTTTGTCGGCTCGAACCCAGTGATGTCAGTCGGCGCGGACTCGACGATCGCGCCCCTCTTCGCCGTCGTGCTGGTGCGCCTAGCGCCCGTGTCAACGACGCTCTACTTCGAACTCATTGCGATGACCGCGGTGGTGACCGGTCTCGTAGTGCTTGCGGTGGGGCTGCTGCGACTCGGCTGGATCGCCGACTTCCTCTCGGTGCCCATCGTCACGGGCTTCCTCGGCGGCATCGGAATCATCATCATCGTCCACCAGCTGCCGAGCGCGCTGGGCGTTACCTCGGGCGGGACCTCGGTGATCCAGCGCCTCAGCTCCCTCTCGCACGTCCTCGGCGACGCGCGACCCTGGTCGGTGGGGCTCGCGCTGGGCACGCTCGTTGTCTTGATGGCCGGCGAGCGGATCAATGCGCGCCTGCCCTGGGCGCTCCTAGCGATCGTCGTGGCGACGATTCTTACCGGGGCGTTCTCGCTGGGCAGTCACGGTGCGAAGGAGCTCGGCGCCGTGCGCACCCAGTTGCCCACCTGGCACCTGCACTGGCTGGCGTCGAGCCAGTGGGGGGTCGTCTTGACCACATCGGTAACCCTGGTGATCGTCATTCTGAGCCAAACGGCGGCAACTTCGCGGTCAACCTCGGACGATCTGGGCGTCGCCTCGGAAATCAGCCGTGACTTCGCGGGCGTCGGATTGGCAAACGTGGCGGCCGGACTTGTGGGTGCCTTCCCGGTAAATGCCTCACCGGGAAGGTCGACGGTCGCGCGCCTCGCCGGCGGGCGCACGAAGTTGGTGGGCCTCACTGCGGCGGTCCTCGCGATCTGCCTCTCGCCGCTGGCCCACTTCGCTCACACGATCCCTCTGGCGGCGCTCGCGGGCGTGCTGTTCTTCATTGCGCTGCGACTCGTCAAGGTCGGCCAGCTGGCCAAGATCTGGCACGTCAGCCGGGTGGAGTTCCTCTTCGCAATGATTTCCGCGCTCGGCGTGATCTTGATCGGCGTCGAACAGGGTCTGGCCATTGCCGTGGGCCTGGCGATCCTCGATCAGACCTGGCGGGCAGCTCGCCCCCAGATGCTCGAGCTCGGTCGCCACGAGGGAACGACCAGTTGGTATCCGATGGGTGACCACGACGTGCAGCCGGTCGACCACGTGCTGGTCGTGCTCTTCGGCAACGACCTGTTCTTTGCCAACGCCGGCGTCTTTCGCCGCGAGTTGCACCAGCTGATGGTGAAGCGTCCCCACACCAAGCACGTCGTCCTCGTGGCAGAGGCGATGGACGAGATCGACTACACGGGTCTGACGATCCTCGCCCAGGTGGTCGACGACCTCAACGAGGACGGGGTCTCGGTCGCGCTGGCGCGCGCCAACGAGAAAGTCACGGCGGCGCTCGCCAGGTCCTCGGACAAGGCCGTGCGCAAGCTCGTAACCTTCCCGAGCGTCGACGACGCTGTGCGGGCCGCTACGAAGCAGTGACTAGGCCGAGGCGAGCTGTCGCAATACGTAGTTGAGCACGCCGCCGTGGCGGTAGTACTCGGCCTCGGTGGGCGTGTCGATTCGCAGTCGCACGGCGATGTCGGACACCTCACCGTTCTCGCGCGTGACGTTCACGTTCACCCGTGGCACCACCTCGCCGTGATTGAGCGGCGCGAGGCCGGTGATCGAGTAGATCTCGGTGCCCAGCAGTTCGTGGCTCGCGGCGCTCTCGCCGTCGAGGAACTGCAGCGGCAAGACGCCCATGCCCACCAGGTTCGAGCGGTGAATCCGCTCGAAGCTCTCCACGAGCACCGCGCGTACGCCGAGCAACTTGGTGCCCTTCGCCGCCCAGTCGCGGCTCGAGCCGCTGCCGTACTCCTTGCCGGCCAGCACGATGAGCGGCGTGCCCTCATCGGCGTAGGCCATGGCCGCGTCAAAGATCGACATCGGCGCGCCCTCGGGCAGCTTGATCGTCACGCCGCCCTCGGTGCCCGGCGCCATCAGGTTGCGCAGGCGGACGTTGGCGAACGTGCCGCGCACCATGACCTCGTGATTACCGCGCCGGGTGCCGTAGCTGTTGAAGTCCTCCGGCTTGACGCCGCCGTCGATGAGGTAGCGCCCGGCCGGGCTGTTGGCCCGGATCGTGCCGGCCGGGGAGATGTGGTCGGTCGTCACCGAGTCACCGAGGAGAGCCAGTACCCTCGCGTGAAAGACGTCCTGCACTGGAGCGGGCTCGGTCTCGAGCCCGTCGAAGTAGGGGGGCAGCTTCACGTAGGTCGAAGCGGGGTCCCAATTGTAGGTGACCTCGCTCGTCGTGGGCACCGCCTTCCAGCGCTCGTCGCCGCCAAAGACGCTGGCGTAGCGGGTCTTGAACATCTCGGGGGTGATCGAAGCGCGCACGGCTTCGGCGACCTTGGCGTCGCTCGGCCAGAGGTCGGCCAGGAGAACCGGCTGGCCATCGCGATCGACGCCGAGCGGCTCGGCGCTGAGGTCGATGTCGATCGTGCCCGCCAGCGCGTAGGCCACGACGAGCGGCGGGCTCGCGAGGAAGTTCTGCTTGACGTCAGGGTGGATCCGGCCCTCAAAGTTCCGGTTGCCCGAGAGCACCGACACGACCGAGAGGTCGTGCTCGTTGACGGCGTCCGAGACGCCCTCGAGCAAGGGTCCGGAGTTGCCGATGCAGGTCGTGCAGCCGTAGCCCGCGAGGTAGAAGCCGAGGTCGTCGAGCGGCTCGGTGAGCTGGGCCCGATCGAGGTAGTCGGTGACGACCCGACTGCCCGGCGCAAGCGAGGTCTTCACCCAGGGCTTGACGCTGAGGCCCCGCTCGACGGCGGCCTTGGCGACGAGTCCGGCCGCAACGAGGACCGAGGGGTTGGAGGTGTTCGTGCACGACGTGATCGCGGCGATCACAACGGCGCCGTCGCGCAAGTGCTCGGCCGCTTCGACTCCCTGCACCTCGATCGGCGCACGGCCGAGGGCGTTGAGGAAGGCCCCGCGCGCTCCCGAGAGCGAGACGCGGTCCTGAGGGCGCTTTGGCCCGGCCAGGCTTGGCTCGACCGTCGCGAGGTCCAGTTCGACGTACTCCGAGTAGATCGGTTCGGGCGCGTGCTCGTGGTGCCACACGCCCTGGGCCTTCGCGTAGGCCTCGACGAGGGCGATCTGCGACGCCGGACGCCCGGTAAAGGCGAGGTAGTCGAGCGTCACCTGGTCGATCGGAAAGAGGGTGCACGTGGCGCCATACTCGGGTGACATGTTGCCGATCGTGGCGCGGGTTTCGATTGAGAGCGACTGCACGCCCGGTCCGTAAGCTTCGACGAACTTGCCCACGACGCCGTGCTGGCGCATCAGCTGGGTGATCGTCAACACGACGTCGGTCGCGGTGACGCCTTCGCGAGTCGCTCCGACGATTCGCAGTCCCACGACCGGCGGGATCAGCATCGACGCTGGCTGTCCGAGCATGCTCGCCTCGGCCTCGATGCCGCCCACGCCCCAGCCGAGGACGCCGAGCCCGTTGACCATGGTGGTGTGCGAGTCGGTGCCCACCAGCGTGTCGATAAAGGCCGTTCCCTCGAGTTCGATGACGACCCTGGAGAGGTTCTCGAGATTGACCTGGTGGCAGATGCCCATGCCCGGGGGTACGACGCGGAACTGCTCGAAGGAGTCCTGGGCCCACTTCAAGAACGTGTAACGCTCGACGTTGCGCTCGTACTCGATCGCTACGTTTTCGTCGTAACTGTCGGCGGTACCGTTGCGGTCCACGATGACCGAGTGATCGATCACGAGCTCGACGGGCACCAGGGGGTTGATCTTCTTGGCCTCGCTGCCGAGCGCGACGATGGCGTCGCGCATTGCCGCGAGGTCCACGACAGCCGGTACGCCGGTCAAGTCCTGCATTAGCACCCGTGCCGGGGTGAACGCGATCTCTCGGGCCTCGTCGCCGGCCTCGCCGTGGCTCGATGGCCGCTCGCCCCAACTCGCCAGCGCTTCGATGTCGCTGTGGGTCACTTTGACGCCGTCTTCCTGACGCAGCAGGTTTTCCAAGAGCACCTTGATCGAGTAGGGCAGGCGGTCCACGCCAAAGGGATGGAGACTCTCGGCGCGCAATGAGTAGTAGGTGAGCGAACGACCGTCGAAGTCAAGCACGCTCTTCGTGTCAAAGGAGTTCAGCGATGTGGTCATGTCCTCATTCTGCCGCGTTTCCGACGTGACGTTTCGGCCACTCGTCGGTGCGTGGTGTCAAGTGCGAGACTGTCTGCGTGACGTCGACCTACGAAACCCTGCGCCACCATCTCCAGCGAGCCTTCGACGCGGTCGAGGAAGGCGCCGACCCGGTGCTGCGCTCGTCCGAGCGCGGGGACTACCAGGCAAATGGCGTGATGGCGCTCGCCAAGCGGCTCGGCCGAGCGCCGCGCGACGTCGCCGAGGAGATCGCCGGTGCCGGCGACTTTGATGACGTGGCCAGTGTTGAGATCGCCGGGCCTGGCTTCTTAAACCTCACGCTCAGCTCGCCGTTCCTTAGTACCCAGCTCCACGACCTGGCCCTCGACCCACGTCTCGGGATACCCGTGACCGACAGTCCCCGGCGCGTCATCATCGATTACTCATCGCCGAACCTCGCCAAGGAGATGCACGTCGGCCACCTGCGCTCGACGATCATCGGCGACGCGCTCGCAAGGATGTACCGCTTCGCTGGCGACGACGTGGTCGCGCGCAACCACGTCGGCGACTGGGGCACGCCCTTTGGGATGCTCATCGAGCACCTCATCGACCTCGGCGAACCCGAGGCGACGGCCCTCTCGATCGCCGACCTCGATGCGTTCTACCGCGCCGCGCGCGTCAAGTTCGACCACGACGACGCCTTCAAGGGGCGCAGCCGGGCCCGTGTCGTAGCCCTGCAGGGCGGCGACCCCGAGACGCTGCGGCTCTGGCACGTGCTGGTGAACCAGTCGATCGAGTATTTCGGCGAGATCTACCAGAAGCTCGACGTGACGCTCGCGCCCGGCGATGTCGTCGGCGAGTCGTACTACAACGACCGGCTCGAGGACGTCGTGCGAGACCTCGGGACGGCGGGGCTGCTCGTCGAGAGCGAAGGAGCCCTGTGCGTCTTTCCGAGCGGCTTTCAGAACCGTGAAGGCGCGCCGCTGCCCCTTATCATCCAAAAGCGCGACGAGGGCTACGGCTACGCCGCCACCGACTTGGCAGCCGTGCGCGATCGCGTCGACGTGCTGGGCGCCGACGAGCTGCTCTACGTCGTGGGCGCTCCCCAGGTCCAGCACCTGGAGATGGTTTTCGCGGTGGCGCGACTGGCCGGCTGGCTGCCCGAGCGTGTGCGCTGCGAGCAGATCGTCTTTGGCAACGTGCTCGGTCGGGACCACAAGATGTTCAAGTCGCGCGGCGGTGAGACCGTGAAGCTCGTGCGCCTGATCGACGAGGCGGTCGAGCGGGCCTTCGTGATCCTTGACGAGCGTGGCACCAACCTCGAAGGTGACCAGAGGTACCACTTGGCTGAGCAGATCGCCCGGGCGGCGATCAAATACGCCGACCTCTCAACCGAGCGCCAGCACGACTACGTCTTCGACCTCGACCGGATGGTCGCCTTCGAAGGGGACACCGGGCCGTACCTCCAGTACGCGCACGCGCGCGTGCAGTCGATCTTTCGCCGCGCGGGCGAGGGCTTCGATCCAGCGGTCGCTTCTTTCGCGCTGGACGCCAGGGCCGAGCGAGACCTGGCGTTGGGGCTGCTGGGTCTGCCCGAAGCCTTCGCCATGGCGCTCGCGACGTTGCAGCCCCATCGCCTGTGCACCTATCTCTTCGACCTCGCCCAGCGCTTCACGTCGTTCTACGACGCGTGTCCCGTGCTTTCATCCGAGGGCGCACTGCGCGACGAGCGCCTGGCACTCTGTGACCTCACGGCGAGGTCGCTGCGCCTCGGGCTCGCAGTCTTGGGCATCGACGCACCCGCCCGGATGTAGCGCGACGGTGGCCCATAACTAGAGTTACCTTCGGC
This sequence comes from uncultured Acidimicrobiaceae bacterium, assembly GCA_963749355.1. Lineage (GTDB taxonomy): Bacteria > Actinomycetota > Acidimicrobiia > Acidimicrobiales > RAAP-2 > RAAP-2. Next base: position 317,515 of record CAVVMM010000007.1, on the reverse strand, counting down.
GGCGCAGTGCCGCCCGGACTTGGGAGATTGCATGAAGGTCGACGCCTCGATCGTAAGTGAGCAGCGTGGTCCGTGGCACACCGAGACCATTGAGATCGACGCGCCCCACGCCCATGAGGTGAGAGTGAAGATGGCCTTTGCCGGACTCTGCCAATCGGATGAACACCTGCGCAGCGGCTCGATGCTGCCCGATGGGACGATCCTCGAAATGATCAGCGGGCGCCCCTCGGCGTACCCGGCGATCGGCGGCCACGAGGGATCCGGGATCGTCGAATCGGCTGGCGAGGACGTCACGGGGTTTCAGTCCGGCGATCACGTCGCCGCTTCCTTCATCCCGTCGTGCGGGCGGTGCCAGTACTGCGCATCGGGCCGTCAATATCTGTGCGATCTGGGTGCCCACACGCTCGTGGGACCGATGATCGCCGATCACACGTGGCGTCACCACCTTGGCGACCTCGACCTGAATCGGATGTGCCAGCTCGGTACATTCTCCCAGTACATCGTCGTGCACGAGGCCTCGCTGATTCGCATTGAGCCCTGGTACGACCTGCGAGCCGCTGCCCTGATCTCTTGCGGGATTTCGACCGGCTTCGGATCTGCCGCCTCGCGCGGCGGAACCAAGCCGGGCGACACGGTCGCCGTAATCGGCTGCGGGGGCGTCGGCTCGGGCGCCATCCAGGGCGCGGTGCACGCCGGGGCCCGAGCGGTGATCGCCATCGACACGAATCCATCGAAGGTCGAGCGCGCCCTCAAGATCGGCGCCACCCACGGATGCGCCTCGGCGCTCGACGCCGCCTTTAACATCCTGCCCGAGCTCACGATGGGCAAGAACTGTGACGTGGTGATCATCACGGTCGACTCGTTCGACGGGGAGCAGCCCGAGCTGATCGAGCAGGCCCGTTCGATCACAGCCAAGGGCGGCGTCGTCGTGGTGACGACGCTGGCCCCCTTCGGCCACGTCACGCTCAACTTGGACATCTTCGGCCTGTCGATGTACAACCAGGAGATCCGCGGTACCGTCTTCGGCTCGGAGAGCCCCCGCGTGCAGATCCCTCGTCTCCTGCGCCTCCACCACGAGGGCAAGCTCTTCATCGATGAGCTGATCACGCGCGAATACGCGCTCGACGAGATCCAACAGGGGTACGACGACCTTGCTTCGGGCGAAAACGTTCGAGGCGTGGTGCGCTTCTAGCGAGCGAGACCGGGTCGCGTTCGAGTAGCGAAGTGGAGTTGTCATGCAAGAGACGGATGATGACCTCGTAGAGATGCAGAGCCTGCTGGACGCCACCTACGCGCACGCGGGCCGTCATCTACTTGACATCATCGGCCCCGATCGGCGCCTCGACGCTCGTGCACTCGCGGCTCAGCTGGATGGCTACTGCCTGCTCTCGCTCGCTACAGTGTCCGCTTCCGGCAGGCCCCTGGTTTCGCCGGTCGACGCCATCTTCTATCGAGGGCGTTTCTACTTCTCGACCGGCGAGGAAGCCGTCCGACGGCGCCACATCGAGCGCGACCCCAGGGTGAGCGGGACCTTCGTGCCGCGGCCCGAGTTTGCCGTTACCGTCCACGGGATCGCCACCGTTGTCGACCATCACCTGCCGGCGATGGCGGGCTTTAAGGAGTCGCTGCTCGCCACCTTCGTCCCGCTCTTCGGGCCGGGCTTCGCCGACTTCGTCGAGGAGACGCCGACCTACTACCGGATCGATCCCGAGAAGATGTACTGCTACTACCGCGACTGAGTCGACTAGCTCCCGCCGCCGGCCGGTCGCACGAGGGGCGTGAGGGATGGTCGACGGGCCATGAACGAATGAGAAGATTGCGACGCGGCGTATCCCATACCTACCCTCAGCGGTACCTTCGTCCGTCTATTGCAAGTGCGGCTCGACTGCGTGAGCGCACTGGTTGAAGCCGCAAACGAGGACCGCTCGTCCTACGGGCTCACTCAGGTGCCGACCACGACGTCGGAGATGACGGCCCGCGCCATGGATCTGCTCGGTCGGTAGGGGGCCGACGAGGTCGTGCCCTTCATGCAGATCGATCGCGCGCTACCCGGTACATGACCATTCGCCGGGTCGCGCCGCATCAGCCATCCTTCGCCGCCGAGACTGGCGGGACATGGCTCGCGGCATCGCAACGCACTGGCGTCAACACCGAAGCCAAACTGCTCCATCTCGAGTACGCCTTCGAGACGTTTGGGTCCGCGAGGTTCGATGTCAAGACCGACGCGCGAAACGACCAGTTCCGCGCGGCGATCTCGCGACTTGGCGCGACCGGGCGGAGCCCAACATATCGCGGACGCCCATCACGGACTTCGTGATTTCAGGCGTCAGTGTCCGCAGGGCCTTGGCTCGCCACGCACCCTCGATGACGCCCACTCCGTACGCGAGGTCGTCGGCCATGCCTAGCGCAAGTTCCCCCGGGCGGATTCGTTGATGTCGCCAACGCCAGGCCGTGCCGAGAGCGAAGACGCTGAACGCGCGCCAGCGAAGACGCGGATTCAGACTGGTCATCAACACGGCGACTCCGAAAGTCCGCACAATCGCCCGCGCTAGCGGACCACCAGCACGAAGCATGTTGCGCGTCACGACCGCGTCAGCCACCCGCGAGGGATCGTCTTCGGACGAAAAGAAGCGGTCGCGGGCGAAGTTGCGCGCGCCGAGCACCACCCTGACGCTAACGGCCGGTTGCCCCGCGAGCGCCGTGAGCCAGGCGATGAGAGTCCAGGTGTCAATGCGAAGGGGCGCGAGTCGCGCGCCGTGACGTCGGGCCAGCTTTGCGCTCGACGCCCCGTACGCCTGGCGCTGCCGCCACCACGACGGCCACGTCGAACGGGCCGGGTGCCCCACGAAAGCGGTGGCGTCGTAACGGATCTGCCATCCTCGATCGAAGAGTCGCCACACAAAGTCGACGTCCTCACCAACGCGCAGTGCCTCGTCAAAGCCGTCGCCAAAGGCGGCGCGGCGCACCAGAAGGTTGGCGGCCGGTACGTAGCCAACGGGACACCCGGGCACCACGATTGCGCTCCGTGCTCCCATGTCGAGGGGGCTGAAGTCGATCTCAAAACGGTCTCGTCGCGACGGTCCCCCGACACCACGAATCCGGGGAGAGACTGCCGCTACCAGGTCATCCTCGAAGGCGGCCCGAAGACGCTGGGCGACGTCTCGGGTGTCGAAGAGCGAAACGTCAGCGTCGATGAACCACACGAATCGCCTCGTAGAAGTTGCGGCCCCAACGTTGCGCGCTCGAGCTGGCCCCGCGTTCTTGTCTACGCAAAGCAGCTTCGCGCCGACGCTGCTCACCAGTCTCGCGACCGCGTCACGCGCCTGGGACCCGTCGTCGACGACCGTCACGTGAAAGCCGTCCAGCTGACTCAAGAGTCGGGCCAGGGCGTCGACCTGGTCGTAGTGGGGAATGACGACCTCGATCTCGTCGATGTCGAGGTCGATGTCAAATTGCGCATGCAAGAATCCGTATTGGACGAGGGTCCGCGCCAAACGTTCTTCCCCCGAGCGCACCTCCCCGCCCTCGCGCCAGCGCTCGATCGTCGTTCGTGACCGATTCGACAGGCGCAGAAGACGCCACGGACTTCCGCCGCAAAGTAGATCACGGTCCATGAGCGTGGCTCGCTCATCTAACTTGACTCTCGTGCCGACAGGCAGCGGCGACTCCATCGGCGAGGGGGCCGGCGGCACCGCGAGGCTCACGTGAGGAGTCTCTCACGACGGCTCAATGTCTCCTCCCTGACGAGGCAGAATTAGAGCGTTGAAGGAGGAATCGTGATACCCGAGGCGCCAACCATCGAAGAGTCTGATGATGACCAGCCCGAGTGGGAAGAGGTACTTGTCGAGGAGGTCTCCATCGACGGACTCTGCGGGGTCTACTAAGTCGTGCCACTGACGCGAATCGACGCCTTCGACGCGTCGCTGTACTGGCAATTGAGCGACCAAGTATCGCTGCGTCAGGAGGCCTTCGGCGCACTCGCGTACCACCACGTCAACCGCCGTCTCGTCTTCTTGAAGTCCCGCGAACTCGTCGAGCTGGTCAAACGCCTCGGTGAGTTCGACAGCGCGCGGTTGGCCCTGGCGACGATGGTTCCGAACGACCAACAAGGGCGTTACGCCATGGCACTCGCCTCACTGGCGCGATCGGGGCTGCTCAGTGGGCGCTGAGTCGACGCTGCGCACCCGCTTTGAGCATGGTCTCGCCGCCCCGATCTGCCTCACCTGGGAGCTGACCTACGCCTGCAATCTCGCCTGCACGCACTGTCTCTCTTCGTCGGGGCGGCGCGATCCGCGAGAGCTCACCACCATAGAAGCGAAGGGACTGATCGACGAGATCGCCGCGATGCAGATCTTCTACGTGAACGTCGGCGGCGGCGAGCCGATGATTCGGCGCGACTTCTTCGAGATCGTCGAGCACGCCGTGACCCAGCGTGTGGGCGTGAAGTTCTCGACCAACGGGACCCGGATCGATCCCGCCGCCGCCAGGCGCTTGGCTGACCTCGATTACCTCGACGTGCAAGTTTCGATCGACGGCGCCGACGCCGCGACGAGCGACAAGGTGCGTGGCGAGGGGAGTTACGCGGCGGCGCGACGCGCCATGGATCGCCTACGCGAGGCGAACTTTGGAGCCTTCAAGATCTCGGTCGTGATGACGCGCGACAGCGTCGAGCAACTCGACGAACTCGAGGCGCTCGCGAGCGGCTACGGGGCCGAGCTTCGCCTCACGCGCTTGCGTCCTTCGGGCCGCGGCGCCGTGGTATGGCGCGAACTCCACCCGACGATCGCGCAGAACCGCCGCCTGTACCACTGGCTCGTCGAGCGGCCGAACGTGCTGACCGGCGACTCCTTCTTTCACCTCTCGGCGCTCGGTGCTCCGCTGGAGGGTCTCAACCTCTGCGGCGCGGGCCGGATTGTGTGCCTCATCGATCCGGTGGGCGACGTGTACGCGTGCCCGTTCGTGATCCACGACGAGTTTCGCGCGGGTAACGTGCGCGACGCCGGTTTCGGGACCGTGTGGCGCGATAGCGAATTGTTCTCGTCGCTGCGCTCGCCGGGCAACCCGGGCGCGTGCGCCTCGTGCGGCGCGTACGACGCGTGTCGTGGGGGCTGCATGGCCGCGAAGTTCTTCACCGGTCTCGAGCTCTCCGATCCCGATCCCGAGTGCGTCTTCGGACACGGGGAGCGAGCGCTCGAGCAGCAGCGCGTGGCCATTCGTCCCCATCCCTCACCCGACCACTCGCGAAGGCTCACCGTTACGAGCCATGCTTCGTAGCGAGAGGTAACCGATTGCGCCTCCGGTAGTCTCGCGGTGGGCGGCAACGGGAGATAGATGAGTAGTTCGTGGTTCGAGTCCGTAGCGGTGGCGCAGCGCCGCGCGCAGCGACGCCTCCCGAAATCGGTCTACGGCGCGCTGCTCGGCGGTTCCGAAAAGGGACTCTCGATGAACGACAACGCCGCCTCCTTCGACGAGCTCGGCTTCGCGCCCCACGTCGCCGGACTGGCCAACGAGCGCTCGATGGCGACCACGGTGATGGGCCAGTCGATTTCAATGCCGGTCATCTTGTCGCCGACCGGCGTGCAGATGGTCCACCCCGACGGCGAAGTGGCGGTCGCTCGTGCGGCGGCGAACCGCGGGTTGGCGATGGGGCTGAGTTCTTTCGCCAGTCGGTCCATCGAGGATGTGTGCGCCGTTAGCGACCAGGTCCTCTTTCAGCTCTACTGGGCGGGCGGGCGCGACGCGATGCTCCAACGGCTCGACCGGGCAAAGCGCGCTGGTGCCAAAGGAATCATCCTCACCCTCGACTGGTCCTTCGCCAACGGGCGCGACTGGGGCAGTCCCTGGATCCCCGAGCGGCTCGATTGGCGCGCCATCGCCAAGTACCTGCCCGAGGCCCTCGCGCGTCCCGCGTGGCTGTGGTCCTACGTCAAGTCGGGTCACCTGCCCACCCTCCTCACGCCCAACGTGGCCTCGCCGGGCGAGCCGGCTCCGACGTTCTTCGAGGCGTACTTCGAGTGGATGCAAAGCCCACTGCCGAGCTGGCACGACCTGGCGTGGCTGCGATCGCAGTGGGAAGGGCCCTTTATGGTGAAGGGCGTCAGCCGCGTCGACGACGCCAAGCGCATCGTCGACACCGGGGCCAGCGCCCTGTCGGTGTCCAACCACGGCGGCAACAACCTGGACGGCACGCCAGCGCCGCTGCGCGCCCTGCCGTTTATCGTCGACGCCGTGGGCGACGAGATCGAAGTGCTGCTGGATGGCGGGGTGCGCCGGGGCGGCGACGTCGTGAAGGCCGTGGCGCTCGGCGCGCGGGCCGTCATGATCGGTCGGGCCTACTTGTGGGGACTCGGCGCCGCGGGTCAAGCCGGTGTCGAGAACGTGCTGGACGTGCTGCGCGGAGGCATCGACTCGGCGCTGCTCGGTCTTGGCAGGGCCAGCATTGGCGAGCTGGACCGAACCGACGTGGTCGCGCCGTCCGACTTCTTTCGAAGGCTCGGCGGATGAGCCGCGTGGCGGTCGTCACGGGCGCCGCCCGGGGCATAGGAGCGGCGACCGTCGACGCGCTGGTGAACGACGGCTACCACATCGTCGCGGTTGACCGCTGTCGCGACATCGCCGACGTGCCGTACGCGCTGGCCACGCCCGGCGACCTCGACGCCGTCGTGAGCCGCCACGGCGAAGCGGTCCTTGGCCTGGTTGGCGACGTGCGCAGCGCGACGGACATGCAGCTCGCCGTCGAAACGGCCACGCGCCACTTTGGACGACTCGACGCAGTGGTGGCCTGCGCGGGCGTGCTCGGGGTGGGCGGACCGTTCTGGGAGATCGGCGACCCGGCCTGGGACGCCGTCTGGTCGGTCAACGTGCTCGGCACACGTCGGCTCATCGAAGCCGCAACGCCCGTGCTGATCGCCAACGGAAGCGACGCGAATTCGCGCATCGTCGCCATCGCCTCTGCGGCCGGACGCACCGGTTTCTTTCACCTCGCCCCCTACACCGCCGCGAAGCACGCGGTGGTGGGCTTGATTCGTGCGGTGGCGATGGATCTGGCGCCGTACGGGGTCACGGCCAACGCCGTAAGCCCCGGATCGACGCGCTCGGCGATGCTCGAGGCGTCGGCCCGGGTCTACGACCTCGCGAGTGCTGAGTCCTTCGCCGAGCAGCAGCCGATCGGCCGGCTCCTCGAACCCCACGAGATCGCGTCGGCGATCGCGTGGCTGTGCTCGCCGGCGTCTTCGGCGATCACGGGCGCCGACTTCGCCGTCGATGGGGGGATGACCGTCGGCTAACCACGTGTCGCCGCTCCTTCGCAGCTCATCGTGCCCCCTCGCTCGCCGTCGCCTCGTCGGTGCTGGCGCGTCGGCCTAGTGTGAGATGGGGAGATTTCGGATGAGAGGGGGCCACGATGGCGTCTCGGTACCTCCCCGGAGCAACGGTGCTCGATGCGATCGGATCCACTCCGCTCATCTCGGTCGACGGGGTTTACGTAAAGCTCGAGTATCTGAACCCTTCGGGATCGATCAAGGCTCGCATGGCTCGCTACATCATCGAGCGGGCCGAGCGCGAGGGTCTGTTAAAGCCCGGCGACACGATCGTCGAGGCCTCGAGCGGCAATACGGGAAACGCGATGAGCATGGTCGCCGCAGTCCTTGGCTACAAGATGCTCGTGGTCATGCCCGAAGGACTCAGTCCTGAGCGCACGGCGATCTCGAGCGCCTTCGGCGCTGACATCCTCACGGTCGGCACGTTTCACGTGAACGAGGCGCTCGACGAAGCGAGTCGGCTGGGCGACCTTCCTGGCTATTTCGCGCCGCACCAGTTCGAATCCGAGTGGAACGTCGAGGAGAACCGCACGTGGCTCGGACCGGAGATCCTTGACCAGCTTCCCGAGGGGACGGTGCCCGACGCCTTTGTGATGGGGGTGGGCACCGGCGGCACACTGGTCGGCGTCGGCCAGGCGCTGCGCGAGGTGAATCCCAAGGTGCTCATCGTTGCGCTCGAGCCCAGTGAGTCGTGCACCATCCAGTGCGGCGACACCGGGCTCCACCGGATCGAGGGGATCTCCGACGGCTTCGTGCCCACGATCTATCAGCGCCACTCGTCAATCGTCGACCGAGTCGTTTCGGTGCACAGCGACGACGCCGTGAAGGAGATGCGCTCGCTGGCCTGCGATCACGGGCTGCTCGTCGGGCCGAGCTCGGGGGCCAACGTGATCGCGGCGCGTCGCCTGCGCCGCGAGCTCGGCGAGTCGGCTTGCGTCGTGACCATCCTCTGCGACGAGGGCGAGAAGTACCTCAGCGAGTACTTTGTACCCTCGATGGCGAAGGTCAGAGCCTAGAGCGGCGTGACGTACGCGGCGTGAATGCCGCCGTCGACGAGAAAGGTCGAGGCGTTCACGAACGAAGCGTCATCGCTCGCGAGAAAGAGCACGGCGCTGGCGATCTCCTCGGGCTCGGCGAATCGGCCGGCCGGCACGTGCACGAGGCGCCGGGCGGCCCGCTCGGGATCCTTCGCGAAGAGCTCGCGCAAGAGCGGCGTATTGACCGGGCCGGGACAGAGGGCGTTGACCCGGATGCCCTGGCGAGCGAACTGAACGCCCAGCTCGCGCGACAGCGATAGCACGCCGCCCTTGGACGCGGTGTAGGAGATCTGCGACGTCGCCGATCCCAAGACCGCAACGAAGGAGGCGGTGTTGATGATCGACCCGCCGCCGCGCTCGAGCAAGAGCGGGATCCCGTACTTGCAGCAGAGGTAGACCGACGTGAGGTTGACGTCCTGGACGCGGCGCCAGGCGTCGAGCTCGGTCGTGAGAATCGAGTCGTCGTCCGGCGGCGAGATCCCGGCGTTGTTGAAGAGGATGTCGAGGCCGCCGTACGCGGCGACGGTGCCCGCAAAAAGGGCCTGCACGCTCGCCTCGTCGGCCACGTTGACCCGGATGAACGTGCCGCCGATTTCGGTGGCGACCTCCGCGCCTTCCTTTTCGGTGAGGTCGGCCACGACCACCTTCGCGCCTTCGGCGCTGAAGCGCCGCGCGGTCGCTCGTCCGATGCCGCTCGCGGCGCCGGTGATGATCGCGACCTTATTGTCGAGTCGTCCCATTAGCTTTCCTCCGTTGCGATGAACACATTCTTTTCCTCGCTAAAGCCGAGTAGAGCGTCGGGACCGAGTTCTCGACCCAAGCCCGACTGCTTGAAGCCGCCAAAGGGCGTCGAGTAGCGCACCGACGAGTTCGAGTTCACCGACAGGGTGCCCGTCTCGACCCCGCGCGCCACGCGCAGCGCTCGGGCGACGTCGCGGCTCCAGATCGACCCGGAGAGCCCGTAGGGGCTCTCGTTGGCGATGGCGATCGCCTCGGCCTCGTCGCGAAAGCGCACCACCGAGACGACCGGCCCGAAGATCTCCTCACGAAAGGCCCGGCTCTGGGTGTCCGGCGTCTCGAGCACGGTGGGGGCCATCCAGTAGCCCGGGCCCTCGGGCGCGCTGCCGGTAAAGGCCACCTCGGACTCCTCGACATACGAGCGCACGGAGTCGCGCTGCGCGGCGGTGATGAGGGGTCCCATCTCACTGGACTCCGAGGTCGGATCGAGGACTTTGACGCCCTTCACGGCCGGCTCGAAGTACTCCATGAATCGGTCGTAGGCCGATGCCTCGACGAGCAGGCGCGAACGCGCACAGCAGTCCTGACCGGCGTTGTCAAAGACCGCGTAAGGGGCGTTCGCGGCGGCCCTCACCAGGTCGGCGTCGGCGAAGACGATGTTGGCGCTCTTGCCGCCGAGCTCGAGTGTGACGCGCTTGATCTGCTCGGCGCAGCCCTGCATGATGATCCGGCCGACGGCGTTGGATCCCGTGAAACAGACCTTGCGCACTGCGGGGTGGGTGACGAAGCGATTGCCGACCATGGCGCCGTCGCCGGTGACGACCTGGAAGACACCTTCGGGTAGGCCGGCGTCGAGGGCCAACTCACCCAGACGCAGGGCCGTCAGGGGCGTCAAGGTGGCGGGCTTCAGGACGACGGTGTTGCCCGCGGCGAGCGCGGGGGCGAGTCCCCAGCCCGCGATGGGCATCGGGAAGTTCCACGGCACGATGATTCCCACCACCCCGAGCGGCTCGTAGAACGTGATATCGACGCCGCCCGCCACGGGGATCTGGCGCCCGGCGTGTCGTTCGGGTGCGCCGGAGTAGTAGAGCAGAACGTCACGGACGTTGCCGGCCTCCCAGCGCGCGTTCGAGATCGTGTGCCCGGAGTTAGCGATCTCTAGCTGGGCGAGCTCTTCGATGTGCGCATCGACGACGTCGGCGAAGCGGCGCAGCAGCCGAGAGCGGTCGGCCGGCGTGACGCGTTTCCAGGCGGGCAGGACCGTGGCGGCGAGCTCGATAGCGCGGCCCGTCTCTTCGAAGTCGTGCACGGCGACCGTGGCGATTTGCTCTTCGGTCGCGGGATTGACGATGCCGAGCTCGGTGCTCACAGTCGTTCGAATCCGCGGTAGCGCTCCCAGTCCGTGACAGCCGCGTCGAAGGCATCGACCTCGATTCTCGCCGCGTGGGCGTAATGGTCGACAACTTCGTCTGAGAAGGCCGCGCGCGCCACGGCGCTCCCGTCGAAGAAGGCGAGCGCCTGGTGCAGTGAGGTCGGCACGCGCGGCGCGTCGGCGAGGTAGGCGTTGCCCGCGAAGGCCTCAGGCAGCGGCAAGGATTCGTCAACGCCGCGCAGTCCGGCGGCCACGAGCGCGGCCAGTGCGAGGTACGGGTTCACGTCGCCGCCGGGGATGCGGCACTCGACCCGAAGCGAAGGGCCGTGACCCACGACGCGAAAGGCGCAAGTTCGATTGTCCAGTCCCCACAGCATCGCTGTAGGAGCGAACGATCCCTCGACGAATCGCTTGTAACTGTTGATGTTGGGCGCGAGGAAGAGTGAGAGCTCGCGCCCGTACGCGATTTGCCCCGCGAGGAAGTGCTCGAACGTCTTGGAGAATCCGTCAGGGCCCTCCCCGGCAAATACCGGTGTGCCGTCAGTTTCGCGCAGCGAGAGGTGGATGTGGCAGGAGTTGCCTTCGCGCTCGTTGAACTTAGCCATGAAGGTGATACTGCAGCCCTCCTGCGCGGCGATCTCCTTGGTGCCCAGCTTGAAGAGGCTGTGCTCGTCGCACTTGTCGACGAGCTCGGCGTACTTGAAGGCGATCTCGTGCTGGCCGTAGTTGCACTCGCCCTTCAACGACTCGACAACCATGCCCGCGTCGCGCATGGAGCGGCGCACTCGGCCGAGCAGGGGCTCGACACGAGCCGTGCCGAGCAGGGAGTAGTCCACGTTGTAGAGGTTGGCTGGGGACAGGTGTCGGTACCCCGTGAGCCAGGCCTCCTCATAGGAGTCCTCGAAGACAATGAACTCGAGCTCGGTCCCGGTAAGGCCGATCCAGCCGCGCTCGGCCAGCCGATCGACCTGACGTCGGAGGATCTGGCGGGGCGAGACCAGCACGGGCGTGCCCTCGACCGTCTCGACGTCCGCAAAGACGATTGCGGTCTTCTCGTGCCACGGGACCCAGCGGATCGTTGAGAAGTCGGCGGCGAAGGCCAAGTCGCCGTAGCCGCGATCCCACGAGGTCAGGGCAAATCCGCTCACCGTATTCATGTCCACGTCCGAGGCGAGTAGGTAGCTGCAACCCTCGACGACCCCTTCGCTCAGTTCGTCGAGAAAGAATCGAGCGTCGAGGCGCTTGCCCTGAAGCCGGCCCTGCATGTCGGTGATGGCCAGGATGACGGTGTCGATCTCGCCGCTTGTGATCAGCGCGTTCAGCTCGTCGCGCGACAGCCGGCCCGGCGTCGAAGTACTCATACCCATCCCCTTGATCGAGCGATGGAGGCAATGGTAGCCGTCGACGTCAACGTCTCCCTGGGTCGAACGCGGATGGTCGGGTTAGTGACTCACCCTAACGAATGTGGTCGGCCGGAGCCGAATCAGTGACTCGGTTCGCGCCACTTCGGTGAGCGCCTCCGCGATCGAAGAGAACAGCTTGCGGAACAGTCGACGCGCGACGGTGACACGCGTGCGCCTGAGATTCCTCTCAATTGCATTTCATCATGACTGTCCGAATCGCTTTAGAACTCAATCCGCTGGCATCAGCGCCGGATCCTCCGGAGTGCCGACGTCGGGATCGTCGATCGTCCTCACCGGGCCCTTGAACGTTCGGTTGGCGCCGGCCACCCAGGCGACGCCGACCCCGAGCGCCAGAGCGATGGTGACGAGTGGCGCGTAATTGAAGTCATCCCAGCTGAAGCCACTTTCCCACGGCACCGCCGCGGGTGACGTCGGCAGGCAGAAGATGATCACGCAAAGAGCGACCCAGACGATTGCGATGGCGTTGATCCATCGGTAGTGCTTGCCAAGGTTCCACACGCCCGGCTCGAACTTATTCCCCATCCGCAAGCGGAGAAAGACCGGCAGGATGTAGGCGATGTACAACCCGATCGTCGTGATCGACGTGACCGCGAAGAATGCCACCGGGAGTCCCGCCTTGTTGCCGAAGAGTGCCGGGATCGTTATCACTAGGGCGAAGACGACCACGAAGAACACCGCCCAAGTCGGCGTTCTGTGGTTGTTCAGTCGCCGCCACAGCGAATGGCCCGGCACGGCGCCATCGCGCGAGAACGCGAACACCATGCGCGAGGCGGCCGCAACGCAGCCCATCCCGCAGAACAGCTGTCCGATAGTGGAGATGTCGAGGACAAGCTTCGCGAGGCCGGTGCTGAGCGCCGTCTCGATGATCGGAACCGCGCCGCCGCCGCCCGCGTTGATCGCGGCGATGTGGGTTGCCGCGAACGTGATCGCGAGCAGCACTGCCCAGCCGGCGACCGCCGAGTAGGCGATCGACTTCCAGAGACCATTCGGGGCGGCGCGCTCGGCGTCGTGAGTCTCCTCAGACAAGTGCGCTGAAGCGTCGTAGCCGGTGAAGGTGTACATCGTGAGCAGAAAGCCGAGCGGCAAGATCATGAACCAGTAGAGGTGGCCAGAGAATCCACTGTTGTTGATCCGATGTGAGAACACCCAGGAGAAGCTCTGGTGCGTTGAGGGTCCGAAGGCCATCACAACCACGATCACGGCCACTCCGGCGAGCATCCACCAGGCCGCAATCCGGTTCAGCAGCGCCACCAGATGCGAGGAGAAGACGTTGATGAGGCTGTGGAGGGCGAGGATGAGAAAGAACAGGATGAACGTATTGTGCAGAATCGTCGAGGGATTCGTCGTCGTGAAATTAATGATGAAGTGGAGCCCGTACAGGGCGAGCACCGAATTCAGGAACGACGCGGCCCCGTAATCGACTGCGGCGGTGATTGCCACGAGGCCGAGCAGGTTAAACCAACCCGTGAACCACGCCCAGCGGACGCCGCCAAGGCTGTACGCCCAGTAGTAGATGCCGCCCGCGGTCGGGTACTTCGAAGCGAGCTCGGCCATCGAAAGCCCGACGAGGAGGACCAGGATGCTGATCACCGGCCAGCCGATCGAGATCGCGATGGGGCCGCCGTCGTTCCACGCCTGTCCAAAGGTCGTGAAGCAGCCGCTGAGGATGCAGATGATCGTGAGCGAAATCGCGAAGTTGGAGAACCCGCTCCAACCCCGGTTGAGCTCCTGCTTGTAGCCGAGGGCGGCAAGCCGCTTCTCGTCTGCCGACAGCGTTCTAGAGCTATCGCTCATCCGGCCTCCCCATGTTTTGGTCCCGTCGGACCCGTTGCGACAAGCGACCCCCGCTCAACTTGGAAGGAGAATATACACGACTCGCTGGCTGCCATTGAGGAATTCTCTAAAATGTCGGCCGCGCTTCGAATTGTTGTTCCGGGCTCGTATCGAGGGGCCGAACAGCGATCTGGTGTCCGGCGTCGGAGGGCAAATTAGTGTCTAGGGCAACGTGGCTATTTTGACCGGCGCAGCCAACGGCCTCGGCCGCTCCATCATTCGGGCTCTTGAGTCGGGGCGAGTTGCGTGAGCGCCAGTGAGCGCTGGCGTCAAGCCCTCGAAGCGCTCGCGATACCCGAGGCGATCATGGCCCAAGCCGAGCAGTCGCCGTGGGTGTTTCCTCCCGCCCTCTTCCAGGTTCCCGTAGTCGTCGTCACCACGCCGTCCATGGAGCGGGCGCGCGAGGCCCTCCGCGAGGAGGGAAGCGTCTTGGACGTTGGCTGCGGGGGAGGCGCGGCCGCGTTCGCCCTCGTGCCCGAAGTCCGTCGGGTCATCGGCGTCGACCGTGAGCGAGAGATGCTTGAGATGTTTGCTGCGAACGCTCAATCTCGGGGCATTCCAGTGGAGACGATCGAGGGGTCCTGGCCCGAGGTCGCGCCGCGCACCAAAGCGGCCGACGTCGTCGTCGCGCACCACGTGGTCTACAACGTGAGCGACGTGGTGCCGTTCCTCGAAGCGCTCGACGGGCACGCACGCAGTCGCGTCGTCGTCGAGATGACCACTCGTCATCCACTGATATCGCTCAACGAGGCCTGGCGGCACTTCTGGGGTCTCGAGCGCCCGAGCGGACCCACGTCCGACGAGTTGATGACGGTGCTTGACGAGATGGGGTTTTGCGCGAGAGGAGCGGTTCGAGGGCACGACGTGGAGCGAATCGTCGCTCGACGAGGCCGCAAAGTTTGCCCGAATCCGACTGTGCTTGCCGGCGAACCGCGAGGACGAAGTGCGCGACTTCTTTCGCGAGCACCCGGCGCCCACGGCGCGCTCGCTGGCCACTATTTGGTGGGATCGTCCCTAGGCGCGTCACGTTCACAAAGCCTTGGATCGAAACCGTCCGGCCCACGTACGATGAGAATCGTCTTCGCACAACGAGGGGAGAAGTCGTGACGACACTCAAGAACCGACCGAATACGGCACTTATGGTCGTCGACGTGCAAAACGGGGTGGTGAAGGGCGCCTACGAGCGCAACACTGTCGTCGCCAATATCGCGAGCCTTGTCGAGCGAGCACGGCGTGAGCACGTCCCCGTTGTCTGGGTTCAGCACTCAGACGAGGGGTTGGTGAAGGGTAGCGACGAGTGGCGAATCGTGCCGGAACTGGTGCCCGATGACGCCGAGCCACTCGTCGAGAAGAATTACGGCGACTCTTTCGAGGCCACCAACCTCGAAACCGTCTTCGCCGACCTCGAGGTTGGGCGACTGATAGTGACAGGCGCCCAAACGGACGCCTGCATCCGTTCGACGCTCCACGGCGCGTTCGTGCGCGGCTACGACGCGACGCTCGTGAGCGACGCCCACACGACCGACGACAGCACCGAATGGGGTGCTCCACCGCCCGAAGCGGTCATTGCCCACACCAACCTCTACTGGAAGTACCAGACTGCCCCGGGGCGCACCGCCGGAACCGTGGAGACCAGTGCCGTCGACTTCGCGGCTGCGCCGAGCGATTAATCAAGCTGGGTTGCGCCAGCTGCTTTGACGTTGGTACCCGACCTATAGCGTCCGCGTTATGCAAACTTCAGCCGTTGTCGCCACTGCCTATGGAGGGCCCGAGGTCCTTTCGCTCGTCGACGTGCCGCTCGCCGACCCCGGTCCCAGTGAGGTACTCATCGACGTAGCAGCGGTCGGCACGAATCCGGTCGACTACATGCTTTACAGCGGACGCATCGGCGCTGATCCTTCGAAGCTGCCAATGCGCCTGGGCTTCGAAGCTGCGGGCATCGTGCGCGCCGTTGGCGGCGAACTCGCGGGTCCGAGTGGACCGATTCGCCCGGGCGATGAGGTCATCGTGTACCCAGGTTCAGGCGCCTACGCCGGTGCCATCCTCGCGCCGGCCTCGAGCGTGGTGGCCAAGCCCTCAACGCTGTCCTTCGAGGCAGCGAGCGGCCTCATGCTCACGGGTGCGACCGCGATCCACGCGCTGACTGCCGCGGGGGTTGGCACCGGCGACACGGTGATTCTCCACGGAGCCGCCGGCGGTGTCGGACTCATGGCGGTGCAACTCGCGGTCGCGTCGGGCGCCCGAGTGATCGCCACGGCCGGTGCTTCCCAGCACGACCTGCTGGCAAGCCTCGGCGCCGAACCGGTGCTGTACGGCAAAGGCCTGCTCGAGCGGATTCGCGCACTCGCACCTCGCGGGGTGGATGCCGCCATTGACCTGGTTGGCACCGATGAAGCGGGTGACGCCTCGGTGGCGCTGGTCGAGGATCACAGTCGCTTGGTCAGCATCGTCGGTTCGGGCAAGTCCGCTCAACTCGGCTTCAAGGTTCTGGGCATAGGCGGTGATCCGGGAACCGAAATTCGATCGGCGGCGCGCCTCGAGCTCGTTCGCCGAGCTGAAGCGGGTACGTTGCGGGTCATCGTGGCCGCGGCGTATCCCCTGGCCGAGGCGGCGGCGGCCCATCGCGAGCTCGAGGGCAGACACACCCACGGCAAGATTGTCCTCGTCCCCTAGCGAGTCACGGCCAAGGGGGAACGGTCGGCTCCGTGAATGACTTCGCCGCGCAGCTGGGCGGGCTCGCCGAGCGCTTCGCTCTCGACGCGCCTGGCGTGGACGAGGCGGACTCGTTGCCCAAGGCGCACCTCAATGCGCTGGCCGAGCTTGGACTATACGGCGCGTTCGCCCCCGTAGAGGAAGGCGGCCTCAGCCTCGGACTCTCGGAGCTCTGCGATGTCGTCGAAGAGCTCGCCGCCGCGTGCCTCGCCACCACGTTCGTGTGGATCCAGCACTTTCGGCTGCTCGCCGCGGCACTCGACGACACCGCGTCGACCGACCTGCGCGCCCAACGCGCTGACATCGTCGCTGGCGCAACCAAGGGCGGCGTCGTCCTCGGTGGTGCCCTGCCAGGGCCGGTTCGCTTGCGCGCAACTCCGGCGGCGAGCGGGTGGTCGCTCGAGGGTTTCGCGCCCTGGGTGAGCGGCTGGGGCCTCGTCGATGAGCTGTTCGTAGCGGCGCGCGGTCCTGACGACACGGTCGTGAGCCTGCTGCTTGCCGCGACGGACCAGCCCGGCCTGGTGGTGGAGCGCCAGCGCCTCGCGGCTCTCAACGCCACCGCGACCGTGCGACTCACCTTTGAATCGCTCGCGGTTGACGAGAGTCAGGTACTGGGTGTTGGCCCCTACGAACCTGATGGCGAGGCGGGGCCCGGCCTGCGATTGAACGGCTCGCTTGCTCTAGGGGTTGCTCGGCGATGCTGCTCGCTGCTCGGCTCGGCCTTGCTCGACGACGAGCTTCGTCGCTGCCGCCACCACCTCAATGGGGCCGATCCTAAAGCGATGCCTCAAGCTCGCGCGAGAGCGTGCGAACTGGCGATGCGCGCCGCGAGCGCGCTCGCGGTCGGACGGGGAAGTTCCTCGGTCGTGCGCGGTGACCTCGCTGAACGGGCGATCCGCGAGGCCGCCCTTCTACTAACCTTCGGCAGCCGACCGGCAATCCGCGCTGCGCTGCTCGCAAGCTTCGGAGCATCGG
Source organism: uncultured Acidimicrobiaceae bacterium (assembly GCA_963749355.1). Lineage (GTDB taxonomy): Bacteria > Actinomycetota > Acidimicrobiia > Acidimicrobiales > RAAP-2 > RAAP-2. The sequence continues at coordinate 300,105 of CAVVMM010000007.1, read as the reverse complement.
ACGAGGCGGTAGTTCGGCGCCCCAACTGACGAACGTCTAAGCGCCGTCGTCTCCACGTGAGGTAAGGTCGGGGTTGCCTCGCGGCAGCGAAGTTGGTGCGATTCCAACGCTGTCCCGCAACTGTAAGTGGCCCATTGGGCCGTGTAGCCAGGTCGCCTGCCTCGGGGAGATGTGAAGACAGCTCTCGAGGTAAGGAGCGGTTGTTCGGATATCCATCCGTCGCCCACACCACTTCGACGGAAGAGGAGATATCCATGTTCAAGTCCCTACGACTAACCCTCGCCCTGGCTATTGGCTTGCTCGTGCTGCCCCTGGTGGGAACGGGCGCCGCGGCTGCGGTCACGACGCCACAGTGCATCGTGTCGCTCTCGCCAACCGCCACCGAGACGCTCTTCGCGATTGGCGCGGACAAGCAGGTCCAGGCCGTTGACACCGACTCGGACTACCCAATGCACGGACTTCCAAGCAAGCGGATCAACGCGCTGGAACCGAGCGTGGAGTCGATCATCGGTATCTGCAAGGTCACGAAGTCGCACCCCAGCGCCAAGCCTGACCTCGTGATCATCTCGTTCAACGCCAACGACATCCAGCAGAAGTTGGACGGCCTCGGCATCAAGGTGCTGAGCCAGGATCCACCAGTGACCCTTGGGGGCGCCTATCAGCAGATCACCCAGCTCGGCCAGCTCACGGGACACGCGAAGAAGGCCTCGATGATCGTCACCTCACTGAAGGCGGCCGTGGCCGCGGACATCGCCTCGGTGCCCCGGCACTCGGGGAGGGTGATCTCCACCTACTACGAGCTGGACCCCACGTACTACTCGCTGGCGAGCGGCACGTTCGTCGGGGCGATGTTGAAGACGCTCGGCGTGATGAACATCGCTGACGCGAAGTCCACCTCGGCCGACGCCGGCTACCCGCAGCTGAGCTCTGAGTACATTGTGAGCGCGAACCCGAAGCTGATCTTCCTCGCTGACACGATCTGCTGTCACATGGACGCCACCGCCGTCGCGAAGCGACCCGGGTGGTCGTCAATCAGTGCCGTCGCGCGCGGCCACGTGGTGGGACTCAATGACGACATCGCCTCGCGCTGGGGTCCGCGACTGAGCGTCTTGATGAACGACCTTACGGCCGGCGTAAAGAGTGTCTTGGCGGACAAGGCAGTCTGGAACAAGTAGGTTGAGCGCCGACCCACCTTCCGGGCGGCGGGTGACGATCGTCGCCGCGGCGACTCTCGTCGTGCTCGTCGCGGCGGTTGTTTGCGGACTTGTCATCGGTCCGACGCCGATCGACGCCCTGCGGGTAGTCGGCGACATCTTCTCCCACCTCGGCGTCGGCCACAGCACGTTGACGCCCCTGCAGTCGACGGTCATCTGGACGATTCGCGCGCCGCGGATGGTGCTCGGGTTGCTGGCCGGCTCGATGCTCGCCGTGGCGGGCGGCACGTACCAGGGCGTCTTTCGCAACCCCCTGGCCGATCCGTACCTGCTCGGCGTCGCGGCGGGGGCGGGGCTTGGAGCCACCATCGCCATCGTCGGCGTGGGCAGCGGCGTCAGCACGCCCGACTGGACGCCGCTGCTCGCCTTCGGTGGCGCGACGCTCGCGGTCCTCGTGACGTGGGTCGTCGGCGGGCGGGGACTGGGTTCGACGACCTCAACGCTGATCCTGGCCGGCGTCGCGGTAGCGGCGCTGCTCACGAGTTTCCAGACGTTCCTGTTGCAGCAGTCCTCGCCCGACTCGATCGCCCGGGTCTATATCTGGCTGCTCGGCTCGCTCGCCAACGCCAGCTGGGGCTCAGTGACGCTCGTCCTGCCCTACGTCGCGGTTTGCGTCGTGATCTGTGTTGCGGCGGGTCGGGCGCTTGACGTGATGAGTGTGGGCGAGGACGAGAGCCGCACGCTCGGATTGCCGGTGCGCCGGGTCCGGCTCATTGTGATCGCGGCGTCGTCCCTCGGCACGGCGGCCATCGTTTCGTCCGTGGGGCTCATCGGCTTCGTCGGCATCATCGTGCCCCACATCGTGCGGCTCCTCGTTGGCACGTCCTACCGGAGGATCCTGCCGATATCGGTCGCCTTCGGCGCGGCGTTCCTCGTCTTCGCCGACACCATCGCGAGGACGGTCCTGGCTCCCTCGGAGCTGCCCCTCGGCGTGGTGACCGCCGCCGTCGGTGCGCCGGTCTTTGTCATCATTTTGAGCCTGCGGCGCCGGATGGTCGTATGAAGGCGGTCGAGATCCGCGAGCTGACCGTGCGAGCGGGATCGGCCACGCTGATCTCTGGGTTCAGCCTCGACGTCGATGCCGGGACCTGGTGCACAATCGTCGGACCAAACGGGGCGGGCAAGACCACCCTCGTTGAGACCATCGTCGGACTGCGTCGGGCCGCGTATGGATCGGTGGCGGTCGCCGGCGAGCTCGTGAGCGAAATGGGCGAGCGCGACCGGGCGCTTCGGGTCTCCTTCGTGCCCCAGCACCCCATCGTGCCGGCGGGGATGAGCGTGCACGACTACGTGGCGCTCGGGCGCACGGCCTACCACGGGCTGCTGCGCCCGCCGAGCGCCGCCGACCGCCAATCCGTCGCGGACGTGCTCGCCCGCCTGGCGCTCGATCGCTTCGCGCGCCGCGACGTCATTACACTCTCGGGCGGCGAACGCCAGCGGATGGTGCTCGCTCGCGCGCTGGCCCAGGGCACCAGGGTGATGGTGCTGGACGAGCCAATCACCGGGCTCGACCTTCGCCATCAGATGACTACCCTCGAGCTCTTGCAATACGAGGTGCGCACCTCGGGACTGACGGTCATCGCCACGCTGCACGACCTCACGCTGGCTGGGCAGTTTGCCGACCGGCTGGTCCTCATCGACCAAGGCCGTCTGCTGCTCGACGGGCCCTCGGGCGAGGTCGTGCGCAGCCGCGAGCTCGAGGACTGCTACCAGATGAGCCTGCGCGTCATCAACGTCGACGGGGCCGACGTCGTCATTCCGGTGCGCCGCTGACGAGAGCCGCCACGGTCACGCCGTGCTAGCAAGACCGTCGACAGGGCGTCACCAAGGATTGCCCGCGACGCCCATCTCGTAGACTTGGCGAGAGCAGCGAAGGGAATTCCGTGCGACGCACGCGCATCGTAGCGACACTTGGTCCGGCGTCGAGCTCGGACGAGAGGCTCCAAGAGCTTGTAGAAGCCGGCGTCGACGTCTTTCGCATCTCCTTCGCGCACGGGGGCATCGCGGCGGGGATCGAACTGCTGCGTCGCGTGCGCGTCCTCGCTCCGGAACTCGCGATCATGGTCGACATTCCCGGTCCCAAGATTCGGGCCGGGTCCTTTGGCACCAGCGCGGTCACTCTCACCGTCGGCGAGGAGATCGAGCTCGTCGAGGGCTTCGGCGGAACCTCTAACGCCCAGCAGATCACCGTCGAACGAGCGGACGTGTTAGGCCAGCTCGTTTTCGGCGATCGCGTACACATCGGCGACGGGGGCGTCTCGCTGGAGGTCACTCGCATCGGGGTGCCGTGCGGGGCCCGCGTTATCTCCGGGGGCAACGTGATGGGAAAGCCCGGTCTTTCGCTGCCCTCATCGATCATGAACGACCGGCTGCCGACCGACGACGACCGCGAGCGCCTGGAGGTGCTGCGCGGCGAGGACTTCGAGATCCTCGCGGTCTCATTCGTGCGATCGGGTTTCGACGTAGAGTCGGTGCGCACAGTGCTCGCCCGACCTGACGTCATGATCATGTCCAAAATCGAAACGAGCGAGGGCGTAGCGAACCTTCTCGAGGTCATCGAGCACTCCGACGCGATCATGGTCGCGCGGGGCGACCTCGGCGTGCGAATGCCCATCGAGGAGGTGCCTCACCTACAAAAGGAGATGGTCCGGCTCGGCATCCGCTACGCCCGACCGGTGGTCGTCGCGACCCAGATGCTCGAGTCGATGACGCACGCCCAGGTGCCCACGCGCGCCGAGGTCACCGACGTCGCCAACGCGGTCCTCGACGGGGCGAGCGCGGTGATGCTGAGCGGAGAGACCGCGATTGGCGACGATCCGGTGGGCACCGTCATCACGATGGATCGCATCGTGCGACGGGCCGAGGAGTGGTTCCCCTACGCCGAGTGGGGGGCCGGTTTGGGCGTGCAGCATCTGGCCGCCTCGAGCACGCGCACGTCGCGCATCACGGCCGCGATCACCGGCGCCGCGTGGCGCGCCGCGATGGACGAGGACGCCGTCGCCATCGTCGCATGCACCCGTTCGGGCATGACGGCACGCGCCATCTCCCGCTTCCGCCCGCCGATGCCCATTGTCGCAATCACCCCGAGCGAGTCGACCGCCCGCCAGCTGCGTAGCTCGTGGGGTATCCAGGAGATCTTCGTCTCGCCGGCCAACGACATCGACTCGCTGTGCGAGGTCGCTATCGCCGAGCTCAAGGGCTGCGGTTTGGCCAAGGCGGGCGACCCGCTGGTCCTGATGGCGGGGTCATCTTCAGGGGGCACCGCAATAACCGACACGGTGCGCATGATCATCGTCCCCTAGACGAATGAGTCATCGCCGCCACTCTCGAGTCAAGATTCAATGATCTGATCTTCGTCGACGCGGTGTTGACGTCATCGAAGTGCATCGGCGCAAGTGAAGAGGATGTCCTAGCGAGCGCCGTGTGGCCGACGACTAGGTGAGGATGCCCGCCCCGGTGGCGATCGCGCTAACCGCAATGAGTATGCCGTAGGTCTGGACCCACTCCTCCCAGCCGCCAGGTCGCAGGTAGGCGATCACGCCGGCGAGCACGAAGCCGATCACACACGACGCGGCGATCGCGGGACCACCTCTCGTGAACAGCCACGGCAGCCCCGGCACGATGATCGCCAGCGACGTCGCGGCGCCCATGATGAGGGCGAGGGCGAGGTCGCGACTCGGGTCGGACAGGTACTGGCTGGCCGCCATCCCGAAGCCCTCGGCGATGAGCAGTCCGAGCACCGCGGCGACCACGACGGTGTGGCCGTGCCGCATAGTCGCGAGGATGAGGGCCATCGTCGCGACGAGTCCGTCGGAGGCTCCGAAGATCGCGGTGGTGGCCCTGGCCGACGATCGATTCATCAGTCTCCCCTCCGCTCGAAGTGGTCGCGAACCCGAGAAAGCTCTGCGACGAAGTGAGCGTAGGCGGAGAAGCTGACGAACGGCCAAGGAGCTCGGCCGCCGTAGGTTTCGCGGCACGACCCTCGGCAGGGTGTTGGGTCGGGCGTTACGGTTGACCGATGAGTCGTGCCCAACGCGCCGCGCCGCGCGGTCAACGTCGTGCCGTGCTCGCCGTTGGCGGCGTCATCGCGGTCAGCGTCGCGGCGGGTCTGAGCGTTTCGGGCGGCGCGACGGGACGATCTCCTGCAAGCGCTACGACTTCAACGTCGACCACGATCTCGTCCACGACGTCGACGTCGACCACAACCTCTTCAACGACGTCAACGTCGACCTCGGTGCCCACGTCCACAACGACGACCACTACGACCGTGCCGTCAGTGCCCTCCGACGAACGACGGCTCGTCGAGATCGGTCAGTACTACTCAGACGCCATCACGCCGAAGTCCGTCGACGCGTCGGGCCAGGGTCTCGTCTTCGCCAACAACATGGTTTACCGACGCACTGTGTCGGTCTTCAACGCGAGGTCCGGCGCGCTCGTGAAGACCGTTCCCGCAACCGTCGACCTCCGCCGCTTCGGCTTCTCCGGCGGCGTCGTCCAGGGCGCGCCGGTCGAGGGCGCCTTCTCGCCGGGCGGCCAGTACTACTACTTGTCGAACTACTCGATGTTCGGACCGGGCCAGGGACCCGAAGGTGAGGACAGTTGTACGCCGAGCAGCGCTGTCGCCGCGGGCGACACTCCGGACTACGTGTTCCGCATCGACGTCGCGACATTCGCCATTGACCAGGTGATCCGGGTCGGCCTGGTGCCCAAGTTTGTCGCCGTGACGCCAAATGACCGCTACGTGCTTGTGACCAACTGGTGCTCGTGGACCCTGTCGGTGATCAGCGTGGCGTCGCACGCCGTCGTGGCGACCCTGCCCATGCCCGGTATCCCCCGCGGGATAGCGGTCGACCCGCAGTCGCGCTTCGCCTACGTGGCGATCCAGGGCGGCGACGTGCTGGTGAGGGTGAGCCTCGCGAAACTGAAGGAGGTCGGGCAGATCTACGTGGGATCGAATCCGCGAAGCGTGGTACTGAGCCCCAACGGGCAGTTCGCCTACGCCTCGCTCAATATCCCCGGGGACGTCGTCAAGGTGAACCTCGCCACACAAAGAGTCGTTGCCGAACAACACACGGGGGTGCTCGATAGATCCCTCGTCATCTCGAGCGACGGCACGGCCCTCTACGTCGTTAATTACGGCAGTGGCACCATGACCGCCCTGCGAGCCTCGAATCTCGCCGTCCTTCAGACCGTCACGGTTCCGGCAAACCCGATCGGCATCGCCTACGATCCCCTGACTGGCGACGTTTGGGTTTCGAGTTATTCGGGGTACATCACGCGTTTCGCGACTCGCCCGCTGCGGTGAGACCGCTCGTGGCCGGCGTCTCTGGTGACCGTCGTTGGTGCCCCCGACAGGAGTCGAACCTGCGCGCATGGCTTCGGAGGCCAATGCTCTATCCGCTGAGCTACGGGGGCGGCGAGTCAAGCCTACCGGCCTCGATTTTCCAAACCCCGGGCGATAACGGGAACTTCTAGTGTTCTCCTATGAGTAGCGAGCCCATCCCTACGTCGCTCTTTCCCGACACCGCGACGTTGCACGACACGGGCGTCACGGTAGGGGGACTCGAGCTAGCTGACCTGGCGATCAGGTACGGTACGCCCCTGTTCGTCTACGACGAGGAGACCTTGCGCGCCCGGTGCCGCGAGGCCGCCGCCGCCTTTGACGACGGGGTCGCCTTTGCTTCGAAGTCCTTCCTTTGCGGGGCGATGGCGCGCCTCGCCTTCGAGGAGGGGCTGTGCGTGGACGTAGCGACCGGGGGCGAGCTCGATCTCGTGCTGCGCTCAGGGGTGCCGGCGAGGCGGATCATCATGCACGGTAACAACAAGTCCCGCGAGGAGATTGGCCGCGCCATCGAGGCCGGCGTGCACCGGCTCGTCGTAGACAACTTCGACGAGATCGACTTGCTTCGCGAACAAGTCGGGCCGTTGGCGAGGCTCAACGCACTAGTGCGCGTCGCGCCAGGCGTGGAGGCGCACACCCACGAGTACGTCCGCACTGGTCAAGAGGACACCAAGTTCGGCTTCTCGGTCGCCACGGGCGAGGCCCGGCACGCCATTGACCTGCTCCGGGCGCTGCCCGGACTCACGCTGCACGGCGTGCACGCGCACATCGGCTCGCAGATCTTCGAGGTGGCGCCGTTTCGCGAGACGATGGCCATCCTCGCCGACTTCATTCGAGACGACGACTTCGACGAGTTGTGCGTCGGCGGCGGGCTAGGCGTGGCCTACGTGGAGGGCGAATCGGCGCCGTCGATCAAGGAGTGGGCCGCAGCCACGCGCGACGCGGCGCTGGTGGCGGGGCTCTCGTCCGAGGTGAAGATCCTCGCCGAGCCGGGCCGCTCCGTCGTGGCCCAGGCTGGCGTGACCATCTACCGCGTCGGCGTCGTAAAGCCAGTCACCCAACGCACGTACATGGCCGTCGACGGCGGGATGAGCGACAATCCCCGACCGGTGCTTTACGGATCGGGCTACGAAGCCTTCGACGTCGAGCGTCCCTTGGCGAAGCGTCCCCAGTTGGTGCGACTCGTCGGCAAGCACTGCGAGAGCGGTGACGTCTTGGTGGATGAGGCGTGCTTGCCCGCCGCGACGGGCGTGGGCAGCCTCGTCGCGACGCCCGTTACGGGCGCCTACGGCTATTCGATGGCCTCGAACTACAATCGCGTGCCCCGACCGGCCGTGGTCTTCGTGCGCGATGGCGTGGCCAGTGAGGTCCTGCGCCGCGAGACCTTCGACGACCTCGCGCGACTCGAGGTTTGACTTCGGGATCGAGCCGGGCCTGGGTTAGCCTTATTTGGTGGACAGACCGGTCGTGCGAGTGGGCGTCGTCGGCGCGGGCTACGTCGGCGGCGCCCTCGTCGCGCTGCTGAGCGATCCGTCGCGCCACGAGGCGCTGGTGGACGCGGCGACCGCGCCTCTCGAACTCGTCGGGGTGGCGGTGCGCGACGGCGTGAGGGCTCGCGCGGGCGTCGACCCCGCGCTGCTAACGACCGACGTCGAGAAGCTCATCGCGAGCGATCTCGACATCCTGGTGGAAGTCGCCGGGGGTGTCGAGCCCGCCCGCACCTACGTCGAATCGGCTCTGAAGCGCGGCGTCTCGGTCGTGACCGCCAACAAGGCGCTGATGGCCGAGAGCGGTACAGAGCTGGCGCAACTGGCCCACGAGCACGGCGCCGACCTGCTGTACGAGGCGGCCGTTGGCGGCGCCATACCGATCCTGCGGGCCCTGCGCAGCTCGCTCGCGGGCGAGCGCATCGACCGGGTGATGGGCATCGTGAACGGCACGACCAACTACATCTTGACCATGATGACCAGCGAGGGCAGCGACTACGCGACCGCGCTCGCCGAGGCCCAAGCGCTCGGCTACGCCGAAGCCGACCCCAGCGCGGACGTCGAGGGCTACGACGCGGCGGCGAAGGTGCAGATTCTCTCGACGCTCGCCTTTGGCACGCGGCTCAGCGGCGAGGAGATCGCCCGCGAGGGGATCACCGGGATCCGCGCCGTCGACGTCGAGTTCGCGAAGCGATCGGGCTACGTGATCAAACTGCTCGGCGTGGCCGAGCGCGTCGGCGAAGCGGGCGTCTCGCGTCGCGTGCATCCCGCCATGATCCCCGCGAGCCACCCGCTCGCCTCAGTGAGCGGCGCGATGAACGCGGTCTTCGTCGAGGGCGTGAAGAGCGGGCCCCTGATGTGGCTGGGCCAGGGGGCGGGCGGCGACCCGACGGCGACGGCCGTGCTCGGCGACGTACTCGCGGCGGCGCGCAACAAGGTGAGCGGCCGCCACGACGTTCCCTTCAGCGGCGACACGACGCTGCACTACGTGCCGGAGGGCGCCCTCTCGAGCGTCTTCTACCTCAGCGTGGACGTGCTCGACCGCCCGGGCGTCTTGGCCGAGGTGGCGAGCGTCTTTGGACGTCACCAGGTTTCGATCCGCTCAATGGAGCAGCTGGGATTCGGCGACGAGGCCCGGCTTTCCTTCCTCACCCACCATGCGCTCAGCGCCAACGTCACCGCGACCATTGGCGAGCTCGCGGCCCTCGCCTCGGTGGATTCGGTGGGGGCGTGCATCCGGGTTGTCGATCGAGGTGGCGTGTGACGGGCTGGAAGGGCCTGCTCGTCGAATACGCCGACTGGTTCGACCTCACGGGCGTTCGCGACGTGATCACGCTGCAGGAGGGCAACACGCCGCTGCTGCACGCCGATCGCCTGTCGGACCGGCTCGACGCCGATGTTTGGCTGAAGTTCGAGGGGCTCAATCCATCGGGTTCGTTCAAGGATCGCGGCATGACGATGGCCATCACGAAGGCCCTGGCCGAAGGCGCGAAGGCCGTCGTCTGTGGCTCGACCGGCAACACGTCGGCCGCCGCCGCGGCCTACGCCGCCAAGGCCGATATGGACTGCGTCGTTCTCGTTCCCGAGGGCAAGATCGCGCTGGGCAAGTTGGCCCAGTCGATGATGTACGGCGCGAGGGTCCTGCAGGTCCGAGGCAACTTCGACCAAGCCCTCAACTTGGCCCGCGAGCTCACCCAGCACCTGCCCTTTACCATCGTGAACTCGATCAACCCCGACCGGATCGAGGGTCAAAAGACCGCCGCGTTCGAGATTGTCGACGCCCTGGGCAAGGCGCCCGACATCCTCTCGATCCCCGTCGGCAACGCCGGTAACATCACCGCCTACTGGCGCGGCTTCACCCAATACCACGCGGCCAAGCGCTGCGCTTCTCTGCCCAAGATGTGGGGCTTTCAGGCCGCCGGCGCCGCCCCGATCGTGCTCGGCCATCCGGTCGCCGAGCCGGAGACCATCGCCACGGCCATTCGCATCGGCAATCCGGCGAGTTGGGTGCCCGCGCTCGAAGTCGTTCACGAATCCCTCGGCGAGATTCGAGCGGTGACCGATGAGGACATCCTTGGCGCCTACCACTACGTCGCCCGCCACGAATCGATCTTCTGCGAGCCGGCATCGGCCGCGTCGGTAGCGGGCCTCTTGAAGTTCGGCGTGCCCCTGGGCGCGACCGTTGTCTGCGTGCTGACCGGCAACGGGCTCAAGGACCCTGACACGGCCGTCTCGTCGAGCGCCGCGCCCGAGGTGGTGGACGCCACCATGCGCGCTCTTCTCGCGAAGCTTGCCTGAACCGACGGGCCGGCCCCGCCACGTGCTGGCCCCACCCTCGTCTTGGTAGCTGCCGTGAGCTAGTCGTCGACGAGTAATCCGACGCGTTGATCGAACTCGTGCCGGCTCGGTTGCAACAGCGTCGCCACGCGGTCGCCGGGCACCGCGGCCGACCAGAAGAAGCCCTGCCCCAGTTCGCAGCCAATCCGGCGCACCCGCTTGATCTGCGCCGGGGTTTCGAGCCCTTCGGCGAGCATCGTCATGTCGAGGCGGTGACCGAGTGAGACGATGGCCTCGAGTAGCGCGTCGTTGTGGTCGGTGTCGATCTTGGGGCTGACGAAGGACTGGTCGATCTTGATGATCTTGGGCCGCAGCAGCGCGAGGTAGGAGAGCGACGAGAACCCCGTGCCGAAGTCGTCAAGAGCGAAGGCGATCCCGAGGCGACCGAGCTGCTCAATGACGCTCATGGTCTCGGTGACGTTGACGAGGGTGGCGCTCTCGGTTATCTCGACTACGAGGCGCTCGCTTTCGAGGCCGCTCAGCGCGAGCAACCTCTCGATGGTCGAGACCAGCGCGGGATCGTGGAACTGTCTCGCGGAGAGATTCACCGTCACGAACGGCCGCGAGGACGGGTCTTCGGCCCGGTGCCACGAGGCGCAGGCGAACACCGCGTCGCGCAGGGCGAAGTTACCGAGCTCCAATATCAGGTTGCTCTGCTCGGCGATGGGAATGAACACCGCCGGCGGCACCATGCCCTTCTTCGGGTGGCGCCAGCGCATGAGGGCCTCGAAGCCCACGATCGTGTCGCCAGCGAGGTCGATGATTGGCTGATAGTGCATGGAGATCTCGCCGGACTGCAACGCTTGGCGGAGCTCTTGCACCAGGGAGAAGCGGCTCGCTGCCTGCTGGTGCATCGTCGGCGTGAAGAGGGCGTAGCGGCCTTTGCTCCTTCGCTTGGCCTCGTAGAGCGCCACGTCGGCGCTCTGGATGAACTCGTCGAGATCCGCCCTCGCGCTGCTCGCGACGACGACGCCGATGCTGGCGTGTTGCTCGACGAGGGTGTCGCCCACGGCGAAGGGTGCGACCAGCACCCGCAGCAGGCGAGCGGCCGCTTGCTCGGCGTCCTCCGTCGAGGCGAGCCCCTCGGCCAGGTAGAGAAACTCGTCCCCGCCGAAGCGGCAGAGCGTGTCGGTCGCCCGGGTCGCGCGCTCCAGTCGACGGGCGACGGCGATCAGCAGCTGGTCGCCGGCTACGTGGCCCAGCGAGTCGTTGACCCCCTTGAAATCGTCCAGGTCCAGTAGCAGAACGGCGCACATACCACCCTCGCGTTCCACTCGCGCGTTGGCCTGCGCGAGCCGGTCGACGAAAAGGGCGCGATTCGCGAGGCCCGTCAGTGAGTCGTGAAGGGCCTGATGGGATAGCTCGGCCGCGAGGCTTCGTTCGTCGGTGATGTCGCGCTGGGAGATGACGTTGTAGAGGCCGCGGCCCTGCGCATCGCGCGCCAGGGATCGGAGCACTTCAACAACGATGACGCGCCCATCCTTGCGGACATAGCGCTTGACGTAGCGCGACTGGCTTAGCTCGCCGCTCGAGATGCGTCGGTGCGACTCCTCGGAGATCCCGACGTCGTCCGGGTACGTAAAGGGCACCGAGTCGCGCCCTAGCACCTCATCGCGGCGATAGCCGATCAACTCGCAGAAGGCGTCGTTGGCGGCGATCACGCGGTCGTCGAGGTCGGTGAAGAGCATCGGCGCCATGTTGTCCTCGAAGGCGAGGCGGAAGCGCTCTTCGAGCGACGTCAACTCGTCAACGTTATCCCTCAGCTGAATTGACTGGGAAGTGATCCGCCCGACCAACCAGACGAGACGCAAACCAATCAAGAGCAGAACGACGACGCAGAGGGTCGCAATGGCCAGGACGTTTACGCTCACGCCCGCGGCAGAGGTGACGAGCAGGATGAATGGTGGAACGAATCCGGCGACGATGACGAACGGCATCCGTCCGCGCTGTAGCGACAAGGCGTCGCGCTCTGGGCGCGCCGATTCCTCGCGCGACGCCGCGGCGACGGATGGGTGCAGCGCGGTCGCCGCGATCAAGAGGTACTGAATGAGATAGATGGCGTTCACGAAATTGCCGGAGGTGTAGCTGTTGTGCAGCTGTTGTAGGTCGTAGATGAAGTCGGCCACGAACAAAGTCACGACGGAAGCGGCGAGGAGCTTCTGGAAGGTGAACCTTGCCCCTCGGAAGAACAACGCGCGAAACACGATGAAGACCAGCGCAATGTCCATCATGGGGTAGGCGACGTTAACCAGCATGCCAAACGTGGACAGGGTGACGTCGTGAACATAGGAGTTCATTAGGAACTGCCACGAAAGGGCCATGGCCCCGAGCGCGACGATGGCGGCGTCGCATCTGTCTTCTCGATTTGACGTGATGTTGGGATTACGGGTAAGGCGCAGCACCCCGGCGAAGAGGAAGAGGTAGCCGATCAAATAGATCGCGTCGGCGTACGACGGAAAGGGGATGTTGTGCACGACGACTTGGTAGTAGTCGAACACGTCGTCACCAACGGTGAAGCAGCCGATCGATATGGCCAGCAAGTACCAGCCGGCACGGTCACGGGGCCGCTGCAGGCGTACACCGACGAGGATGGACACCACCGCCACCTTGCCGAGGAGGGAGTAGACGATGTTCTGGTTGGTGATGTTGGGTGCGGCGAAGTACTCGACGATGAGGCACGCGCCCCCAATCAGCACGTACCTCCACGCGTTCGTCTTCAGATTCACAGCGGCACCGACATGTGCTGCATCCTTGGACCCAGCTTCCTGCCCTCTTCCTTGACATTAATGGTCAATCCCCAAATGGGAGGACCATCGTGCGAGCGGCCGAATCCCACCCCGGTGCCACAGCAGCGCGCCTATCTCGCCAACAGGCATTATCGCGGTGCCACGACCGGCCCATCGCCGTTGCTTCCCGCCAAAGTCACGCTGCTTTCGACGTTCAACGCTGTCGATTTGCTGAAGGTGTAACCCGACGCCAGGGGTGCCGCGGCAGAAGTCGCCGACCTGGCTCGGTCGCTGGCGGCTGACCGGGCGACGCGTCGACTCGACGATCCCGGGAGCGGCGACGCGACATCGGAACCACTTGCGGTGCGGTCCGTCGTTGCGACGGCTGCGAGGTGAACTACTGGTTGTCACAGCTCCACCGGCGAAGCTCGTAGGGACCACGTCCGCGCGCGAATAACCCACGCACACGTCACGCCGCGCTTGCGCTATACTCAATTACGTCGTCCGTTCGGCTCTGCCGACGTACGGAATCTCTTCTAAGACGACATTTTCCCGATTTTCTTCTCCGCCCTTGCGCATCGTGATGGGCGGCGAGAAAGGATCATGCATGGCTATCAAGCCCTCTCCAGACCGTTCGGATCTCGAGTCCAAAACGCGCGAGGATCTCCAAACCATTGCCCGAGTCAAGGGCGTCGAAGCCCCGACCCGGGCCACCAAGGCCGCCCTCATCGAGGCGATCATGGGGGAGGTTCCCGAGACCACCAACGGCGCCACATCGCGAGCGGTGCGCTCGCGGCGCACCGTCGCCACCCCCGAGGACGACTTCGAGGACCTGCTGGGCGAGTTCGCCGCCGCGGCCCCGAGCGAACGTGTCCCGGTTGCCGAGTCGGTCAGCGAGGCGGTCCCTCCCTCCGAGCGGCCCGTCGCGCGCCAGTTCACTCAGACCCGTCCCGAGCGCCAGCCTCGCGAGTTCACGAACGAGCCGGGAGGCCGCAGTCGACGGAACCGTCGCAACCGCAACGGCCGCGAGCGCTTCAGCGGCGACTCCATGCCCAACGCCGACCAGCCCTACGCCGGTGAGCTGGTCGAGGTCGAGGGACTGCTCGACCTGCGCGACGACGGCTACGGCTTCTTGCGCACCAAGGGCTACCACTCCTCGCCCAACGACGTCTACGTGTCAATCAACCAAGTGCGCCGCTACCACTTGCGCAAGGGGGACACGATCGTCGGCGGCTACCGGCCCGCGGCGTCGAACGAAAAGTACCCGGCGCTGCTGCGCGTGGACACCGTCGCCGGTCTCGACCCCGAAGTGGCGAGGCTGCGCCCGCGCTTTGAGGACCTTACGCCACTCTTCCCCGATGAGAAGCTGAACCTCGAGACCAACGAGGGCAAGGTCGATCTCACCCCGCGCATTGTGGACCTGCTCGCCCCGATCGGCAAGGGCCAGCGCGGGCTCATCGTCTCGCCGCCCAAGGCGGGCAAGACGACTGTCATGAAGCAGATCGCCCAGTCCATCGAGACGAACAACCCCGAGGTGCACCTGATCGTGCTGCTCGTCGACGAGCGGCCCGAGGAGGTCACCGACATTCGCCGCAGTGTCAAGGGCGAGGTGGTCTCGTCGACCTTCGACCGCCCAGCCGAGGAGCACACCCACGTGGCCGAGCTCGCAATCGAACGCGCCAAGCGCCTCGTCGAGCAGGGCCGCGACGTGGTGATCATCCTCGACGGCATCACCCGGCTCGCGCGCGCCTACAACCTTGCGGCCCCGGCGACGGGCCGCATCATGTCCGGTGGGGTGGACTCGGGTGCGCTGTACCCGCCCAAGAAGTTCTTCGGCGCCGCGCGCAACATCGAAGAGGGCGGGTCGCTGACTATCCTCGCGAGTGCCCTCGTCGAGACTGGCTCGAAGATGGACGAGGTCATCTTCGAGGAGTTCAAGGGCACCGGCAATATGGAGCTGCGCCTGGACCGGCGCCTCTCCGAGCGTCGTCTCTATCCGGCGATCGACGTGAACGCCTCCTCCACGCGCCACGAGGAGCTGCTCTTTAGCCGCGACGCGCTGCCCCAGGTGTGGAAGCTGCGTCGAGTCCTCAACGGCCTGGCCGCCGAGGGCCGCGACGCTGCCGGGCTCGAGCTCTTGATCGACAAGCTCAAGTCGACGAAATCAAACGACGAGTTCCTCGCCGAGATCGCCCGTGGCCCCGCGCCCACCAGTTAATTTCCCGCTACACTTTCTTGGCCCCAAGGAGCACCATGAAGTCAGATATCCACCCCCAGTACGGACCGTCGACGGTGACCTGCTCGTGCGGCAACACCTTTGAGACCGCGTCCACCAAGGCCATCCTGCACGTCGAGCTGTGCAACGAGTGCCACCCGTTCTTCACCGGCAAGCAGAAGCTCGTCGACACCGGTGGCCGCGTGGAGCGCTTCCAGCGCCGCTACGCCCAGAAGACGAAGGGCCGCGCTCCGAAGGCTTAGGTCCTCGAGCGCTCAGCGAGTTTCGTGCGCTCTCTCGACGAGACGCTGGACGTTCTAGAGACCGAGCTTCGCTCGGTCGAAGCCCAGCTCTCCGAACCCGATGTCGCGCGTGACCTCGCACGCCTGCGCGACCTCTCGCGGCGCCACAAGGAGCTGAGCGAGATCAATGTCGCCTGGGTCGCCCTACAGGGCGCGCGCGAGGACCTCGCGACCGCCAAGGAGATGTTCAACGACACCGACGGCGCCGACCGGGAGTCCTGGCGCGAAGAAGTGAACGCCGCCGAGGAGAGAGTCGGCGAGGTCGAGCTCGAGCTCGAGACGCTGCTTTTGCCCCACGACCCCAACGAGGGCCGCAACGTCATCCTGGAGATTCGCGGCGCCGAGGGGGGCGAGGAGGCCAACCTCTTCGCGAAGGACCTCGCCGAGATGTACCGCCGCTACGCCACGCTGCGCGGCTGGAAGCTCGAGGTGATCGAAGAGCGCGAGTCCGAGCAGGGCGGCCTCGACGAGGCGATCTACCTCGTCAAGGGCGACGACGCCTGGTCGCGCCTCGAATTCGAGGCCGGCGTGCACCGCGTCCAGCGCGTGCCGGTCACCGAGGCCAAGGGCCGCGTGCACACCTCCTCGGCGACCGTCTCGGTGCTGCCCGAGGCCGAAGAGGTCGACGTGGAGATCAATCCCAACGACCTGAAGATCGACGTCTACCGCTCGTCGGGTCCCGGGGGCCAAAGCGTGAACACGACGGACTCGGCGGTAAGAGTCACGCACCTGCCCTCGGGCATCGTGGTCTCGATGCAGGACGAGAAGAGCCAGATCCAGAATCGCGCCAAGGCGCTGATCGTGCTGCGATCGCGGCTCCTAAAGGCCGCCCAGGACGCCCGGGCCAACGAACTCGGCGACCTCAAGCGCTCCCAAGTTGGTGGCGGCGGGCGCAGCGAGAAGATCCGCACGTACAACTTCAAGGAGAATCGGGTCACCGATCACCGCATCAACCTCACCACTTACGCCCTCGACACTGTGCTGGCCGGCGACCTTGACGCCTACGTCGACGCGCTGCTGGCCGACAAGCGCGCTCGCCAGCTCGGTGAGAGTGACGGACGCTAACGCCGCGATGGTGGCCGAGCTCGTCGGGGCCGGCCTCGACGCCCGCGAGGCCCGTTGGCTCGTCGACGAGTTCGGCCTGGCGGGCGCCGACGACGTGCTTCGCGAGGCGGCGGCGCGACGTCTTCGCGGCGAGCCGCTGCAGTACGTCATCGGCCACTGGCCCTTTCGAGGCCTCGAACTCGACGTCGACGCCCGAGCGCTCATTCCCCGCTCCGAGACCGAGGAACTAGTAGAGATTGCGCTGGGCGTAATTGCCGCGAACCAACCCGCTCCCACCATCGTGGACCTCGGTTGTGGGTCGGGGGCAATCGGTCTGGCGCTGCTCGACGAGCTTGCACGCCGAGGCGTCGCCGCGACGCTCCTCGCGCTCGACGAGTCGACAGAGGCCCTCGCGTTGGCCCAGCACAACGCGCAGAAGCATGGCATCGTCGCGACATTCGTTCGGTCGTCGTGGTTCGACGCGTTAGACGATTCACTACGCGGGCGCATTGACCTCGTCGTGGCGAATCCGCCCTACGTTGCTGAAGCGGCCTTCGACGGCCTCGACCCCGTGCTTCGCTACGAGCCGCGGGGCGCGCTCGTGGCTCCCGATGCGATGGGCGTCGCCGGCTTTGGCGACCTCGAGGTCATCATCACGCAAGCCATCGAGTGGTTGGCGCCCCAGGGAGTTCTCGTCTGCGAGCACGGCGACACCCACCGTGCTGCGGTCCTCGAGCTCGCCACGTCGGTGGGCTTCGCTTCGGCCAACGACGCCAACGACCTGGCCGGCCTACCGCGCTTTCTCGTGGCCCGGCGGTGACCGCCGTCGTCTCCGCCAGCGAGGCGGTACGGCTGCTTCGCGAAGGTGCCGTCATCGCCATTCCGACGGACACCGTTTACGGCCTCGCGGCATCGCTGAATCATCCAACGGCGATCGCCCGGCTCTTCGCGCTCAAGCGCCGTCCCTCCACGGCGCCCGTGCCGGTCCTCGTTGGCTCACTCGAAGTCGTCGATTCTCTGGGCGTGGTATGGCCCGAGCTGGCTCGCCGGCTAAGTGACGCGTTCTGGCCCGGGGCCCTCACGATCGTCGTTCCCGCGCCCCGCGGGCTGGCGAACGCCGTCGGCAGTTCCCTCGATACCGTGGGCTTTCGGCTGCCGGACGACGCGCTCCTGCTCGAGGTGCTTCGCGCGTGCGGCCCCCTTGCCGTGTCGAGCGCGAACGAGCACGGCGATCTACCGTGTCAGAGCGCCGACGACGTCATCGACGCCTTCGAAGGCCGTGGGGGCGTCGACGCAGTGCTCGACGGTGGAGAGCGGACGGGATCGGTTTCGACCGTCATCGAGATCGCGGGAACGAGCTGGCGCGTGCTTCGCGAGGGGTCAATCAGCGCCGAAGCACTCGGTCGGGTCTTGGCCTCACCACCGAAGGAGGGACCTAGCTCTCGTTCCTAGGCGGCACCGTCGTGACCCACGATGCTGGTCGCTTTTCGAAGAACGCCGCCATGCCTTCCTTGGCCCCGTCACCCTGGAAAAGCGTTGAGGAGAGCTGCGCCGTCCAGGCGAAGGCTTCTTCCTCGGACATCGAGGGAACGTTGGCGGCGAGGCTCTTGGCGGCTGCCAGGGCGCGGGGCTCGCCAGCGAGAAGATCGTTTAGAACGGCGTGAATCGCCGCATCGATCTGGTCAGCGGCGACCGCTTCGTTAATCAGGCCCATCCGGGCGGCCTCGCCGGCGCTGAATCGATTGCCGCGCAGGAAGGCGCTCTGGGCGTCGGCGAGTCGCATCTTGGGCAGGCAGACCACCGAGATCACGGCCGGCGCCACGCCGAGGCGAACTTCGCTGAAGCCGAAGGTCGCCGAGTCGATCGCCACCGAGATGTCCATCGCCGCGGCGAGCCCGACGCCGCCGGCGACGCAGTGGCCCGCGATGCGCCCAACGAAGACCTTCGGCGAGTTTCGAATCCGCCATAGGAGCTCGTTGAGCTCGTAGCGCCGCTCGCCGCTGACCGGCGGACGGTCAATCAAGCGCTCGGCCAGGTTCGCGCCGGCGCTGAACACCGATCCCTGGTTGGTCACGACGACGACGCGCACGTCATCGCCACTCTCGGCTTGATCCACGGCGTTCATCAGCTCAGCCACCAACTGATCGCTTAGGGCGTTGCGCCGCGCTTCATCGCGCAGGGTGATCGTCATCACGCTGTCGGAGGTCTCAGCCGTAATCAGTTCCATCATCCGCTCCTCGGTCGGGGTCCGTTGCTCGCGCCGCCGGCGAACGCCTGGGCTCGCACCAACCAGTGATAGCCGAGCTCGCCCGACGTCAGTGACGTGTCCTTGACGTGGCGTCGCTGCGTGACGACAAGGCAGAACTCCTCGGCCGGCCCCTTAACGGTGTCGGCAGCTTCTTCGGGTCCCCATATCCAGTGGTCGCCGCCAGGACCCAGTAGCTCGAGTCGAACCTCGCCCGCGGGTGGCGTTTCGCTGCGCACCTGGTAGGACCAGGCTCGCGTCTTGTAGCCAAGGCGAGCGACGTGGCGCAAGCGGTCAGTCGCGGGCAGCGTTGCGTCAAGGGTGCTCGCGACGTCGGTCCCGTGGGCCCACGTCTCCATGAGCCGGGCCGCGAGAAACGACGAGGCGCTCATCGACGGGCCGTACCAGGGAACCCGCTGACCACCGCGCAGCGTCGCGGCCGCCTCGTTCAGCGCATCGCGGCCCTCGCGCCACGCGTCGAGCAGCGCGGCTGGCTCGAGTGCTCGAAAAGGGGAAAGCGTGTACTCGTCGAGCCCCTCGCGCGCGGCGCCCGCGACGAGATCCTCGACCTCAGAGCGAAATCGCCCCGGATCGCGGATGGCCGTTGCCGCGCGTCGGTCGAAGTACGCCAGGTGTCCGATCTGGTCGGCGACGCGCCAGCCCGAACTGGGCGTCGCTGCGCGCCACTGCTCGATGTCGACGCCCTGCAACAGGCTGTCGAGCGAACGCTGCTCGTCCAGGAGATCGGCCCGAAGCTCGTCGAGTTCGTCGGTCACGGCACCAAGAGGGCAGTTGGGATCTCGGCGTAACGACTTCGCCACCACTCGCCAAGGCTCTTGGCCTGAGGGTCCTGACGGGTCGAGGCGGCGACGCCTTCGTCGAGCAGACCGTGGATGACGAAGTTAAGTGAGCGCAGCGTAGCTAGCCGATAGCGGTCGATGGCGAGGGCGGCAGTCTCGGGCAGCAGCCAGCGCAGTTCGTCCACGCTCAAGTAGTCGTCGAGCCAGGCAAAGGCGTCGTCGCTTCGAGCGAAGACACCGAGATTCGCGTCACCGCCCTTGTCGCCGGACCGGGCACCAAAGACCCGACCGAGGGGCGCCCACGTCGTGGGACCCGCCGGCGGGGGCCGCGGCGCCCAATCGTCAACGACGACGGCGGCATCTCGCGTTGGAGCGAGCGAGTCGACCACGCTGCACTCGCCACCGAGGATCGTCACCTGCTGAGGCACGACGTCTCGTGCCACGAGATAGGGCCGGTAGACCCCGTAGGGCGAGGCGCTGGACAAGGTCGAACCCAGCGTGTAGAAACCCGGCACGGAGGCGAGGGCCAGCTCGACGACGGCGTCGGCGACGGCGCGGCCGACCTTCTGCTCGCTGCGGTCCTTAAGAGTCAGTCGCCACGTCGCCACCGCCTCCTCATTGGTTGGCGGGTCCGGCTTGTCGGTGCGCAGCAGCTTTGAGGTCACGCTGTCGAAGTCGCTCTTCTTATGCGGGCAGGCGAGCCAGAAGGCCTCTTCGACGAGGAGCGCCTTCGCTTCGACGTCGAGTCCCGTCAGCGCAACGGCGAGGTCCTTTCGGTAACCGGCCAATTCATTGAGCGCCACCTTGAGCGTGGCCGGTGGAGGCTCGCCCCGCACGCCGCTGATTGAAACGCGGTCCTTACCGATCTGCTCGAGGCGGATCGTGTCGAAGCGCGCGGTGACGTCAGGGCCGAGGTAGGAGGGGCCCGCGATCTCGTAGAGCAGCTGGGACGTGACGGTGCCCACCGAAACCTCGCCCCCCGTGGCATCGTGTTTGCCAACGACTGACGAACCGTCGTCGGCGACCTCGACCCACGGAAAGCCGACCCGCGACACGCCCGTTACCTCCTCGAAGAAGGAGTAGTTGCCCCCAGTCACTTGGGCGCCACACTCGACGACGTGACCGGCGACGACGGCGCCGGCGAGAGCGTCGAAGTCGTTGCGGCCCCATCCGTGGCGCCACGCCGCGGGACCACAGACGAGGGACGCGTCGGTCACTCGACCCGTGATGACGATGTCGGCCCCTCTCGCCAGCGCCTCAGCTATGCCAAAGCAGCCGAGGTAGGCATTGGCCGTGAGCGGCGCCACGGCGCCGAGGGGTTCGCCCGTCACAAAATCCGTGAGTTCGACGCCGGCTCCGCGCAGGTCGTCGAGGCGAGGCAGCAAGTCATCGCCGCTGACGCAGGCAATAGTGGGAGCGAGCCCGAGTCGCTCGGCGACCTCGGCGACCGCCTGCGCGCAGCGATCGGGCTCGAGACCGCCGGCGTTCGAGACGACTTTGATGCCCCGATCGAGGCACGTGCCCATGACCTGTTCCATCTGGGTGACGAAGGTCCGCGCGTAACCGGCCCCGGCGTTCTTCTGACGGATCCGAGCGAGGATCAGCATGGTCAGCTCGGCCAGCCAGTCGCCAGTCAGCACGTCGATCGGGCCGCCGTCGACCATCTCGCGGGCGGCCGACAGGCGATCACCGAAGAAGCCCGAGCAGTTCGCGATTCGGATGGGCGAGGACATCAATCCGCGACTAGGCCGTGTGGATCGAGCGTGAGTAGCGCGGTCCCGCTCTCGACCTGTTGGCCCTTTTGGACCAGGATCTCGCGGACTTTTCCGTGTGCCGGCGCGCTGACGACGTGCTCCATCTTCATCGCTTCCATCACAACCAGCGTCTGGCCCGCGACGACGTCCTCGCCGATGTCGACGCGCACGTCGAGCACGAGTCCCGACATTGGCGCGTTGAGTCCGCCCACCTCCGCCTCAATGTGGTGGACTTCGAAGCGAGGCACCACGACGAAGTCGACCGTGCCGCGCAGTGCCTGCACGTAGAGGTGTTCAAGTGATCTCGTCACCCTCGACCTACGACGAAGCCCGTTGATCTCGATGTCGATCGCGACGGCGTTCGACCGGTGGACGCGTGCCGAGCCTCCTTCGCCGAGATCGAACGCGCCGTCGCGACCCAGCGTGTACTCGACGTCGAAGTGGCGATCGCCGCGGCGCAGCGAAGTTCGCTGACGCGGTAGTCGGGCGTTGCGCCAACCACTGGGAACCTGACCCAGGACCGGGGCGTTGGCTCGGCTCTCTCCCTGGAGCCAGAGCACGCCCGCGACCGCGGCCCAATTCAGCTCGTCGTCGCTGAGGCTAGGTGCGCGAAGCTCTCCGTGACGGTCGATGAAGTCGGTAGTCGTGTCGCCGGCGAGGAAGTCGTCGCTCCTCAGCGTCGCGGCGAGGAAGTCCCGGTTCGTCACGACGCCGCCTAGGTGCAGGCGCTCGAGGGCCAGCGCGAGCGCCGACGCGGCCTCGCTTCGGGTCGGGGCGTGCGCGATGAACTTTGCCAGCATCGGGTCGAAGGCCGCGGTCACGACCGAGCCCCGTGCGACACCGCTTTCCCAGCGAACCGCAGGTTCGTCCGCTGGCTCGAACGCGGCGAGGCGACCGGTCGCGGGCAGAAACCCATTCACCGGATCCTCCGCGCAGAGACGCGCCTCGATGGCGTGTCCGGAAAGGCGCACGTCAGCTCCGCCGTAGCCGAGCGGCTCACCCGCGGCGATGCGCAGCTGCTCGCGCACCAGGTCGATGCCGGTCACCTCTTCCGTGACGGGGTGCTCCACCTGGAGTCGCGTATTCACCTCGAGGAAGTAGAAGTCCCGCGTCGCCTCGTCGACGAGGAACTCGACGGTGCCCGCGGACTCGTAGCCAACCGCTCGCGCGAGCTGGAGGGCCGCCGATCCAAGCTCGTGGCGCATCGCGTCATCGACGGCGGGCGAAGGCGACTCCTCGATGAGCTTCTGGTGTCGGCGCTGGATCGAGCAGTCGCGCTCACCGAGGTGCACGACGTTGCCGTGGCGATCGGCGAGGATCTGGACTTCGACGTGACGCGACCGCGCCACGTAGCGTTCGAGAAAGACGCGGTCGTCGCCAAAGCTACTCAGTGCCTCGCGCCGGGCCGTCGCCAGAGCGCCGTCGATCTGGGACGCCTCGGTCACGACGTGCATGCCCTTGCCGCCGCCGCCGGCGGTGGCCTTGACGATGAGCGGATAGCCGATCGACGCCGCGTCCTTGGGGTCGTCGCTCGAGGGCAGCACCGCAATGCCGGCGGCGCTGGCCAGTCGTTTCGCCTCGAGTTTGTCGCCGAGCGCCGCGATGACCCGCGGCGGAGGACCGATCCAGGTGAGGCCCGCGGCCTCGACGCGGGTGGCGAAATCGGCGTTCTCGGCGAGGAAGCCGTAGCCCGGGTGGACGGCGTCGGCGCCCGAGGACGTGGCGATCGCGAGCAGCGCCCGAGCGTCGAGGTACGACGTCGAGAGCAGTACAGCAACGTCGGCCTCGACGACGTAGGGTGCGTCGGCGTCGCCGCTGACGTAGACGGCGACGCTGCGCACGCCCGAGGCCCGGGCGCTGCGCATGATTCGCCCAGCGATCTCGCCGCGGTTCGCGACAAGCAGGGTCGTGATGGTCATAGCCGGAAGACGCCGTAGCTGGTGGCGCCCTCGATGGGCCGGCTGCGCACGACCGAGAGGCAGAGCCCGAGCACGGTGCGCGTGTCGCGAGGGTCGATGATCCCGTCGTCACTGACGGCGCCCGTCGCCGCCAGGGCGAGCGAGCCCTTCTCCTGAGCCGCCTCAACGGCCTCGACGACTTTGGCGTCCTCGGCCTCATCGAAGGGCTGTCCCTGGCGCTCGGCCTGGCCGCGACGGACCTGGGACATGACGCCAGCGATCTGCTTAGGCCCCATCACCGCGATCTTGGCCGTGGGCCAGAGGAACGTGAAGCGGTTGTTGAAGGCTCGACCGGACATCCCGTAGGTGCCCGCGCCGTAGGAGGATCCGATGATCAAGGTGAGGTGAGGCACGTTGGAGTTGGCAACTGCGTTGAGCATTTGCGAGCCCTTTTTGATGATCCCTTCGGCCTCGGCTTCTCGGCCGACCATGTAGCCCGTGATGTTCTGAATGAAGATCAGGGGAAGGTCGATTTGGTTGCACAGCTGGATGAACTGGCCAGCCTTCTCCGCCGCGGGCGGGTGGATGACACCGTTGTTGCCGAGGATCCCGACGGGGTAGCCGTGGATGCTCGCCCAGCCGCAGATCAGCGTCGTGCCGTAACGGGCCTTGAACTCCTCGAACCGCGAGCCGTCGACGACGCGCGCCAGCACGTCGCGCACGTCGACGCTCTGACGAAGGTCGCGGCTCACGACGCCGAGCAGCTCCTCGGGGTCGAAGAGGGGCTCGTCGCTCTCGAGCGACGGCCCCGGGCCGTGCTTTCGCCAATTGAGGTGCGAGACGACCTCGCGACACATGCGAATGGCGTCCATCTCGTCGAGGGCGAAGTAGTCGCCCAGTCCCGAGACTTCGGCGTGCATCAGCGCGCCGCCGAGCGTCTCGTCGTCGGACTCTTCGCCCGTGGCCATCTTCACCAGCGGCGGACCGGCAAGAAAGATCTTCGACTGGTCCTTCACGAGGATGTTGTAGTCCGAGAGGCCGGGCTGGTACGCGCCGCCGGCGGTTGACGAGCCAAAGACGACGCACACCGTCGGCACGCGCATCTTGGAGAGCTCGATGAGGTCGTAGAAGAATCGACCGCTCTCGGCGAAGTGGGCCGTCGCCATGCGACCGCCGCCGCCGCGTCCCACTCGCAGGTCGGCGCCGGCCGATTCGACGAAGCTGACGTAGGGGATCTGATTGTCGCGGGCGATCTCGAGCGCGCGCATCCACTTCTTGGCCGAGTACAAGGTCAGGGCGCCCCCGAGGACCGACGGGTCGTTCGCCATGATCAGGCACTCCGTGCCGGCAATGACGCCAACTCCCACCACCATGCCCCCGCCGATGGTGTAATCCGAGTCGTAGCCGGCGAGCGGGGAGATCTCGAGGAAGGGTGAGTCGGGGTCGAGGACGTTGGCGATGCGTTCGCGCACCGGCAGCTTGCCCCGCGAGCGCATCCGCGCCATCGCCTGCTCCCCGCCGCCGGCCGCCGCTTGGTCGAGCAGCTGGTCGATGACGCTCAGCTGTTCGAGCATGTCGCTGCGGTTCTTTTGGAACTGCGGTGAAGCAGTGTCCAGGGATGAAGCAAGCGGCGGCGCGAGCAGGACTTGCTTCATGGCCAAATCCTAGTTACGGCGCCAGTGAGATCGCGGGGCCGAATGACGTCGTACGAGGCCATCGCGGGGCGTTCGCTGTCGTCGCCACACGGCCGTCGCTAAGGGCCAACGGTAAGGTGGCAGCAATGAGAATCGCCTGCGGCTCGGATCACGCTGGCTACGACCTCAAGACGTTGTTGGCGTCGTCGCTCGTGGCCTGGGGCTACGAGGTTATCGACCTCGGAACGAACAGCGCGAGCGAACCGGTGGACTACCCCGACTACGGCGCCGCGGTGGGGCGCGCCGTCGTCTCGGGCGAGGTTGACCTTGGGGTGGCGTGCTGCGGCTCGGGGATCGGAATCGCGATGGCGGCCAACAAGGTGCCCGGTGTTCGCGCTGCTGTCGCGCACGACGTCACGACGGGTCACCTCTCTAGAGAGCACAATCACGCGAACGTCTTGTGCCTGGGTGGGCGGCTCATGGGATCGGTCGAGGCCGTTGAGACCCTCGAGGCTTGGCTGCGGGCCACGCCCGAGGCGCGTCACGGCGGTCGAATCGAGAAGTTGCACCAGCTCGACGACGAGCTGGCGAAGAGGGAGAACTAGCAACATGAGCTCATCTCCGTTTGACGCGTGGATCAACGACGAGGAAATCGCCGCACTACTTCGCCGAGACTGGGACCGCCAGACGACGACTATCCAGCTCATCGCGAGCGAGAACTTCGCCTCGCCGGCGGTGCTCGCCGCGACGGGCTCGATCCTCACCAACAAGTACGCCGAGGGCTACCCCGGACGGCGTTACTACGGAGGCAACTACATCGTCGACGAAGTCGAGGACCTCGCGCGAAACCGGCTGACGGCGCTCTTTGGCGCCGAGCACGCCAACGTCCAGCCCCACAGCGGCGCCAACGCCAACCTCGCGGTCTACGAAGCACTGCTCGACCAGGGCGACACGATCCTCGCCATGCGTCTCGACCAGGGCGGGCACCTCACCCACGGTTCGCCGGCCTCGATCACTTCGAAGTTCTGGCACTTCGTCTCCTACGGCGTGACGCCGCGCTCGGACGATCCCGCGCGCCCGGGCGAGGTCATCGACTTTGACAACGTGCGCGACCTCGCGCTCAAGCACCGTCCGAAGCTGATCGTCGCCGGCGCGACGGCGTACCCACGGCGCATCGACGCCGAACCGTTCCGCGCGATCGCCGACGAGGTGGGGGCGTTGCTGATGTTCGACTCGGCCCACGTGGCGGGGCTCATCGCGGGAGGCTCACACCCGGACCCCGTGCCCTACGCCGACGTCGTCTCCTTCACCACGCACAAGACGCTGCGCGGTCCTCGGGGCGGGGCCATCGTGTGTCGTGAGGAGTTCGCCAAGAAGATCGACTCCTCGGTGTTCCCAGGCTCGCAGGGCGGCCCGCTCGAGCACGTCATTGCCGCAAAGGCGGTGGCGTTTCACGAAGCGAGCCAACCAAGCTTCGCCACCTACACCAAGCAGATTGTTGCCAACTGCAAGGCCTTTGGCGACGCGCTGGCCAACGAGGGCTTTCGCATGGTCTCGGGCGGCACGGACAACCACATGGTGCTCGTTGATCTCCGCGACTTCGACGCCGAGCTGACGGGCAAGGTCGCTCAAGAGGCGCTCGACCGGGCGGGCATTACGACCAATCGGAACACGATCCCGGATGATCCGCGCAGCGCTTTCATCACCTCGGGTTTGCGGCTCGGTACGGCCGCCGAGACAACCGCGGGCATGCGCGAGGGCGAGTTCGAGACGATCGCGTCGTTCATTGCGCGGGCCCTGCGCAAGCGCGACGATGAGCTGGCCCTGGTCGAGGTTCGCAACGACGTCGCCGCGCTCTGTGCGAAGTTCAACCCGTACGCCAACTTCGTGAAGTAAACGGTGGGCAGCTACACCGGTTACGCAGTCGTCGCACTGGTAGGAGCGGTCGTGACGATGATCTCGGACCGGCCCGCGCGGGCCATCTCGCTCCAGGTGGGCTACGTCGCGCTGCCTGACGACCGCAAGGTGCATCAGCGCGTCACGCCCTACGGGGGCGGTGGGGCGATGCTCGTGGGCTTTTGCGTGGCGCTCGTCGTCGCATTCGCCTTTTCCCCGCTGCGCTCGGTGATCACATCGTCGCACGAGATGCTTGGGGTGCTGCTCGCGGCGGGCGTGATCTTTGTCGTGGGGCTAGTGGACGACTTTCGCGAGATGAGCGCCCCGGCCAAGGTGGCGGGCCAGGTCCTCGCGGCCTCCATTCTCTACTTCAGCGGAGCCACGATGTACCAGCTGAAGCTGCCCTTCGCGGGCTTCGTCGTGCTCGGCCCCTCGATCCTGCCGCTCATCACTGCGTTGTGGGTCTTCGCCCTGTGCAACGCGGTGAATCTCATCGACGGTCTCGACGGACTCGCCGCCGGGATCGTCGCCATCGCTTCGGGCACGCTCTGCGTCTATGGGCTGCGCCTCGAGACCCTGGGGCTGCTGCCCACGACCAACGTTGGGCCGCTGATCGCCGCGCTGACTTGTGGCATCTGCCTCGGATTCCTCCGTGACAACTTCTACCCGGCGAAGCTGTTCATGGGTGACGCCGGCTCGTTGATGCTGGGTGTGCTGATGAGCGCCGCGACGATGGTCATCGGTGGGCGGACGCCACCGGCGAGCGGCGTGACATTTTTCTTCTTTGCACCCCTCCTCATTCCGGTCTTCATCCTCGGCGTGCCCCTTATCGACGCAGTGTGGGCCTTCGTGCGCCGAACGGCGACCGGCCAGGGTTTCCACACCCCCGACAAGAACCACATCCACCACCGGCTCATGCGCCTCGGTCACGGGCATCGTCGCACCGTCATCATCTTGTGGGGCTGGACGGCGTTGCTCTGCGGATTCGTGCTCGTGCCACTCTTTGACACGCGGGCCAACGTCTTCATTCCTCTTGGCGTCGCCGTGCTGGTGATTGCCCTCTTCACGTGGTTCAGTCCAGTGAGGTGGCGGCTGCGTCGACAGCGCGAATGGGTCTACAGCGACGAAGAGAATGATGTCGTGACATGAGCGACGAGTCGGACGATCGCCCCTTGCACCGGCCGGACCAGGAGAAATCGAGCGTGAAGGACCTGCCGGGGCTTGCGGCGTTCGCGACGATGGGCACGACGATCGCGGGCTGTCTCGCGGTTGGCGTGCTGCTCGGTCTCTACCTCGACCACGTCTTTCACAGCGCGCCGGTGGGTCTTCTGATCGGGATAGTGTTGGGGGCGGTCGCGGCCGTGGCGAGTGTGGTAAAGCTCGTCCGGCGTTACCTCTAAAATTGACCGTCCGTGTTAGAAAACCTACCCACCGATACCCTCCCACGCCTTCTGCGCCGTACCACGTTGTCGGCCATTGCGGTGGGGGTGGTGGGCTTCGTCGTCGCAATCTTCATTGCACCGCCGCTGGCCGCCCTCGGCGTCGTGCTCGGCGTGGGGCTGGCGATCGTGAACCTGCGATTCCTTGACCGCCAGGCGGCCCGCGTCGAGCTGCGCGGCGAGCAGAGCGCGAAGGCAATGCGCCGCCAGCTCGGTGGCAAGACCGCCGCGCGAATGATCGTGGTGACGGTCTTCATTCTGGCCGTCGTCTGGCTGAACGCCCCTCTGGGAATCGGTATTGTGGCAGGGCTTGTGCTCTATCAGCTTGTCTTTGTCCTAAACGTGCTGCGCGTGGTGGCGCACCAAGGAGGCGTGTAGTGGAGACCCTGGTCGCGGCCGGGAATATCAGCGTCGGCGTTCACCCCCAGGTGCACGTCTTTGGCATGGCCATCGACACCGACATTGTCACCTCGACGCTGCTCGCGATGGCGGTCTTGCTCTTCATCGGCTTTCGGATGCGCGCCAAGGTGACCGACGGCGTGCCGGGCAAGCTCCAGCTGGTGTGGGAAATCCTGGTCGAGCAGGTGGACGACCTCGTCGACTCGGCGATCGGGCCCAAAGGGCGACGCTACGTACCAATCGCCGTTGCGCTCTTCCTCTTCATTCTGATCTCCAATTGGATCGGCTTCATCCCCTCGTCGCTGCACCCAGGGGTCTCTTCGGAGATCTTGCCCGCACCAACGAGCGACGTGAACCTACCCCTCGCGATGGCGCTCTTTGTCATCGTGTGGGTGCACGTCGAGTCCTTCCGCGCCCGCGGCTTTCGCGGCTACTTTCGCCACTACCGCGAGCCGTACCTCGCCCTCACGCCGATCAACGTCATCGAGGAGATCACCAAGCCCATCACCTTGACGTTCCGACTCTTTGGCAATCTCTTCTCGGGTGGGCTGATGGTCGCCGTCATGGTGACGTTGCTGCCGATCTTCGTTTCGCCGCTCGGCGAACTCATCTGGAAGCCCTTCGACCTCTTCATCGGGCTCATTCAGGCCTATATCTTCATGCTGCTGACCGTCTTGTACTTCGCCTTCGCTACGAGCCGCGAGGGACACGAGCCAGCGCTCGAGACCGCGCACTAACCAACCCAGGAGGAAATAGATAATGGCAACGAACACTGATGACATCGCCAGTGCGGTACGCATCGCGGGGGCCCTCGTCGGCGGCGGGCTCGCCCTCGGCGGCGGTGCCATCGGCGCGGCTGTTGGCGACGGCCTGGCCGGCAGCCAGACCATCGCGGCGATCGCGCGTCAGCCCGAGATCGAGAACAAGGCCCGTCAGTACTTCTTCCTGACGGTGGGACTGGTGGAGGCCATGTACTTCATCAACCTCTTATTCATGGTCGTCTTCGTCTACGTCTTCGAGAAGCACTAGTGCCGACTGGTCGGCCCCGTCGCGGGCCGTCACCTTCGGGCGCCGAGAAAGAAGGTCTCACGAGATGACGGCGACATCAATCTTCCTGCTCCCCAACGGCACGTTCTTCGTGGAACTGCTCGTCGTCGCGGTCATCTTGTTCTTCATGACCAAGTACATCCTGCCGCCGCTCAATCGGGCGCTCGAAGCGCGTCAGGCGAAGATCCGCAGCGCCCTCGAGGCCGCTGACGCGGCGCGTGCCGAAGCGGCCGCCGCCGACGATGTACGGGCCAAGGTCCTCGCCGAGGCCCGCGAGCAGGCCCGCGTCATCGTCGCGGGCGCCCAGGCGACCTCCGACCAGCTGAAGGCCGAAGCGGCCGGACGGGCCCAAGTGGAGTACGACCGTATTCTCGTCACCGCCGAGGGCGAAGTGCTGGCGGCACGCCAGCGGGCCATCGATGACGCCGCGGCGCGCATCGGCGAGATCGTCTTCGACCTCGTCACGAAGATCGTCGCTCGCGAGGTGGACCAGAGCACCCACGACGACCTCGTGCGCGAGGCCGTGGCGGCGCTCAATGCCGAAGCCGCGAAGGGATCGGCTCGCTGACCATGCTGGCCAAGATCGAGGGATTCGCCGCTGCCGTGCTCGGCCGGCTCGACCACGAGAGTCTCGCCACGCTCGTCAGTGACCTCGACGCCATTCAAGCGACGGTCCAGGCCCAGCGCGAACTCAGCGCGGTCCTCACTGATACCTCCATCGCCAACGTGAGCCGGGGCCAGGTCGTGGGCGAGCTCTTGGCCAACAAAGTGAGCCCCGCGGCGAAGCGGCTGTGTGTCTACGCGGTTGCGTCGGCGCCAGCCCAAGAGGTGCCCCACGTGCTCGACGAACTCGCCCACGCGGCACGCACGCTGCTCGCGACCGGCGACTTTCACCACCCGAATCGAGCGCTGCTCGACGCGCGCCGTCGCGTGAACGGATTCGCCGACGCGGTGCTCGACGAGATCGACACCGACAACTTCTTTTCCATCGAGGACGACCTGTTTCGATGGGCGCGCATGGTCGAGGCAAACGAGGAACTGCGCCATCTCTTGCTCGATCGTGACGCGCCGTTGGAGTCGCGGCTCGGGGTCACCGACCAGCTGCTCGCGGGCAAGGTCAGTCCGATCGCGCTCGATCTCGCGCGCTTCGTCGTCGTGGGCGGGCGGCCCCGCGACGTCGTGGGGACTCTCGACTACCTGGTCGACTACGTCGCACAGACCCGCGACTGGCGCGTGGCCCGGGTGCACAGCGCCCGGGCACTGGACGAAACGAGCGAGCGCGAACTCATAACCACGCTCGCGGCCCTCACTGGGCGCAGCGTGGACCTCCAGGTGGCCGACGAGCCCGATCTCCTGAGCGGGGTGCTCGTCGAGATCGGTGACCTGCGCCTCGACGCCACGACCCGGGGACGGCTCAGTGCGTTGCACGAGACCTTGACGGCGGGCCGCGCCAGCGGCTTTGCCTCGAATTGAAACGACTAACTAAAGGAAACCTTGATGACTGAGCTCACCATAAGCGCGAGTGAGATCACGGAGGCACTGCGCAAGCACGTGACCGACTTCAACCCGGCCGTCGGGGCCGAGCAGGTCGGCCGGGTGGTCGAAGTGGGTGACGGCATCGCCCGGGTGTCCGGTCTGCCACTCGCCAAGGTCAACGAGCTGCTCGAGTTCGAAGACGGCACCGTAGGTCTCGCCATGAACCTCGACGAGGAGACCATCGGTGCCGTGGTGCTCGGATCGGTTGACAACATCGAAGAAGAGCAAGTTGTGCGCTCCACCGGGCGAATCCTGTCGATGCCGGTCGGCGACGCCCTGCTCGGGCGGGTGGTGAACGCGCTGGGCGAGCCGGTCGACGGCAGGGGCCCGCTCGTTGATCCGACGTACCGTCGAATGGAGGTCCAGGCGCCGAGCATCATGGGCCGTCAGCCCGTCTCGCAACCGCTGCAGACGGGCATCAAGGCCATCGACGCCATGACCCCCATCGGGCGAGGGCAGCGCGAGCTCATCATCGGCGACCGCAAGACGGGCAAGACGACGGTCGTCGTCGACACGATCCTGAACCAGAAGGGCCAGGGCGTGAAGTGCATTTATGTAGCCGTCGGCCAAAAGAACTCCTCGGTCGCCCAAACGGTCAAGGTGCTCGAGGACTTTGGCGCCTTCGAGTACACCGTCGTCGTCGTCGCGGGCGCCGGCGACCCGGCACCCTTTAAGTTTCTCGCGCCCTACGCGGGCTGCGCGATCGGCCAGCAGTGGATGGAGAACGGCGAGCACGCGCTTGTCGTCTACGACGACCTCTCCAAGCAGGCCGAGGCCTACCGGCAGATCTCGCTGCTGCTGCGACGTCCACCGGGCCGTGAGGCCTACCCCGGCGACGTCTTCTACCTGCACAGCCGGCTGCTCGAGCGCGCCGCGAAGTTGAGCGACGAGCTGGGGGGCGGCTCGCTGACGGCGCTGCCGATCATCGAGACCAAGGCCGGCGACATCTCGGCCTACATTCCCACCAACGTGATATCGATCACCGACGGCCAGGTGTTCCTCCAGACCGACCTCTTCTACTCGGGCGTGCGCCCCGCCATCGATGTGGGTAACTCGGTGTCGCGGGTTGGCGGCAACGCTCAGATCAAGGCCATGAAATCGGTTGCCGGCACGCTCAAGATCGACCTCGCCCAGTTTCGCGACCTCGAGGCGTTCGCGACCTTCGGTTCCGAGCTGGATAAGTCGTCCCAGCAGCAACTCGATCGCGGCTACCGCTTGACCGAGCTCCTAAAGCAGGGCCTCAACGCGCCGGTGCCCGTCGAAGAGCAGGTGGTCGCGATCTACGCGGGGACCCACGGCTACCTCGATGCCGTGCCCGTCCAGGATGTTCGCCGCTTCGAGGCCGAGCTTCTGACCGACCTGCGCGCCAAGCACGCCGACCTGCTCGCGCATATCCGTGACACCTCCACCTTGCCCGACACTGACCAACTGGACGCCGCGATCAAGTCCTTCGCGGACAGCTTCGCGCCGAGCAACTAGACAGCGGGATAGAGAAGACGTGGCCGGCGGACAGGAGCGGATCCTTCGCCGACGCATCAGGTCGGTCAAGTCAACGCGCAAGATCACCAAGGCGATGGAGCTCATTGCGGCCGCTCAGATTCCCCGCAGCCTCGCGCGCATCAGCGCGAACCGCCCGTACCGCGCCGGTCTACAGCGCGTCCTCGTTGAAGCCGCGCTGAACGACCCCAGCGGCGTCGCGAAGTTGCTGGCGCTGCCCGAGCACGTCGAGGGCGCCCTCGTGCTCGTCATTACCGGCGATCGGGGGCTCTCGGGCGCGTACAACAGCTCCGCGCTGCGCGCCGGCGAACGACTCGTCGCCCGGCTCGAGGGCGAGGGCACTCGCGTGCGCCTCTACTGCGTGGGCAAGAAGGCGGCCGCCTACTACCGCTTCCGCGGGCTCAGCGTCGAGGCGAGCTTCGTCGGCTTTGCCGACCGGCCGGCCTTCGCCGACGCCCAGCTCGTCGCCTCGGCGCTGGCGCCGCCCTTTCTCACCGGCGAGGTCGACCAGATCCTCCTCGTCTCGACGAGGTACCTCTCGGCCGGCTCGCAGGTCGTCGACGTGGGTCAGCTGCTCCCTCTCTCGATGCCCGAGCTGCCCGTCGAGGGTGAGCCGGGTTTGCGGGGCTACACCGAGTTCGAACCTGAGATCGGAAAGCTCCTCGACCGGCTCGGCCCGCGCCTGCTCGAGAGCGAGATCTTCTCGGCGCTGTTGGAGGCTGCGGCCTCGTTCCACACGAGCCAGCAGCGCGCTATGGCCGCCGCGACCGAGAACGCCGACGAGCTCGGCCAGACCCTGACGCGCGTGATGAACCGGGCGCGCCAGGACTCGATAACGACCGAAATTATGGAAATCGTGGGCGGAGCCGAAGCGCTCCGCCTAGGAAAGTGAGAAGCACATGACCATCGCCGCAGAACAGACCAAGCTCGAGACGGGCCGGGTCGTCGCGATTGCCGGACCGGTGGTTGACGTGGAGTTCCCCCCCCACGCGCTGCCCGAGATCAACCACGCCGTGGAGATGGACATAGTGCTCGACGGCAAGACCTTGACGGTCGTCGCCGAGGTCGCCCAGCAGATTGGCGACGGCCGCGTGCGTTGCGTGTGCATGAAGCCCACCGATGGCCTCGTGCGGGGGGCGGTCGTGCGCCAGAGCGGACGCGGGATCACCGTGCCCGTCGGCACCGCCGTCCTCGGCCACGTCTTCAACGTGATCGGCGAACCGCTCGACACAGACGACATCGGCCAGGTCGACGACTACTGGGAGATCCACCGCAGCGCGCCGGCCTTCGACCAGCTCGAGCCGAGCAAGACCATGTTCGAGACCGGCATCAAGGTCGTCGACCTTTTCGCGCCCTACGTGAAGGGTGGCAAGATCGGCCTCTTCGGTGGCGCCGGAGTGGGCAAGACGGTCCTCATCATGGAGATGATCCGCCGCGTGGCCGAGCTGCACGAGGGGGTGTCGGTCTTCGCGGGCGTGGGCGAGCGCACGCGCGAGGGCACCGACCTTTTGCTCGACATGCGCGAGTCCGGCGTCATCGAGAAGACGGCCCTGGTCTATGGCCAGATGGACGAGCCGCCGGGGGTACGCCTGCGCGTGGGTCTGGCCGCGCTCACGATGGCCGAGTACTTCCGCGACGTCAAGAACCAGGACGTGTTGCTCTTCATCGACAACATCTTCCGCTTCGTGCAGGCCGGTTCGGAAGTTTCGACGCTGCTCGGGCGCATGCCCTCGGCGGTTGGCTACCAGCCGACCCTGGCCGACGAGATGGGCGAACTGCAAGAGCGCATCACTTCGACGCGCGGCCACTCGATCACCTCGTTGCAGGCGGTCTACGTGCCGGCCGACGACTACACCGACCCCGCTCCCTTTACCACCTTCACGCACCTCGACGCGACGACCGAGCTCAGCCGACAGATCTTCGCGCTGGGCATCTACCCGGCCGTCGACCCGCTCGCCTCGACGTCGAACATCCTGGCGCCCGAGATCGTGGGCGAGCGCCACTACGCGGTGGCGCGCCAGGTCCAGCAAATCCTCCAGCGCAACAAGGAGCTCCAGGACATCATCGCGATCCTTGGGCTTGACGAGCTCTCCGAGGAGGACCGCATCACCGTCACCCGCGCGAGGAAGATCCAGCGCTTCCTGTCCCAGCCGATGTACGTGGCGAAGGCCTTCACCGGGATCGACGGCATCAATGTGCCCGTTGCCGAGACCGTCGAGTCCTTCGAGAGCCTCATCAAGGGCGACCTCGACCACTTCCCGGAGCAAGCCTTCCTCAACGTCGGTGGCGCCGCCGACGTCGAAGCCAAGGCCGCGGAGCTGGCCAAGGCCTGATGGCGCTCACCGTCGAGATCGTCGCGCCGGAAGCCACGTTGTGGCGCGGACCGGCGAAGGCCCTCGTGGCGCGCTCCACCGAGGGCAACTTCACGATTCTCGACCAGCACACGGCGATGGCCGCCGAGCTCGTCTCGAGCGTCGTACGTGTCGAGAGCGAAGACGGCGAGATCGCCTTCGCCGTGCACGGTGGCAGCTTCCTTGTGGGAAGGGACGCCGAGGGCGAGACGCTCGCATCCGTATTCGCCGGGGTCGTGGAGCGAGCGGGCGAGATCGACGTCGCGCGCGCCCAGGCCGCCAAGGAGGCCGCAGAAGCCAAACTCGCCGCCGCCAAGGGCGAGGACGGCGCCGCCGAATTCATCGCCCACGCCGCGCTAGAGCGAGCGGAGCTGCGACTGCGCGCGGCGGCGAAAGAGTATTAGCGACCCGACACGTACGCCAGCAGGTCTCGCTTGTCGTGCTCGAGTTCTTCGAGGCGGGCCTTCACGACGTCGCCGATGGAGATGATGCCGACCAGGCTTTCGCCGTCAATGACCGGCACGTGGCGAAAGCGACGCTCGGTCATCGTGACCATCAGGGTCGTGAGCTCGCTGTCAGCGGTGCACACCGACACCTCCCGGCTCATGAGATCGGCAACCTTTAGTACCAGCGCGCCTTCGCCGTGCGTCGCCAGGGCTCGCACGACGTCGCGCTCGGAAAGGATGCCGACCAAAGGAGGGGTCTTTCCGGTCACGACCACGGCGCCGATGCGGCGCTCCTTTAGCAGCGCGACGGCTTCGGCGACAGTGCGCTCTTGTGAGATTGTCGCGACGTCGTGGCCCTTCGTCGCCAGTAGGTGTGACACGCGCATCAGGCACCTCCTCATGTCCGCGCTTTCGCGCCAAGGTCACTCTGGACTCTTAGCCGGAGGCTAGGCGGAGAGCATCGCTCGCGCAACATCCGAGCGATGCATGGTGGTTTCTCTCGGAGCCTAGAAGCCGGCCGTCGTGAAGGCCTCGAGCTTGTCGTGACGATGGAACGTTTCGATCGTGCGCACGGTGCCGGACTTCGATCGAACGACCAATGACTGCGTCGTGGCACCGAAATCGTAGAAGCGCACGCCGCGCAGGAAGTCGCCGTCGGTGATCGCGGTCGCCGAGAAGAAGCAGTTGTCGCTCGCCACGAGGTCGTCGGTCATGAGCACTCTTGTGAAGTTGTAGCCAAGGGCCTCGGCCTCTTTGCGCACGGTGTCGTCCTGGGCGTGCAGCACGCCTTGGATCTCACCGCCGAGACCCTTCAGCGCGGCCGCAGCGATGACGCCCTCGGGCGTGCCGCCGATGCCGAAGAGCACGTCGGCGCCCGAGTCGGGCCAACCGGTCGCGATGGCGCCGGCGACGTCGCCGTCGGTGATGGAGAGCACACGCGCGCCGGCCTCTCTGACCTCGGCCACGAGATCGTCGTGCCGGGGCCGATCGAGGATCACCACGCCGAGCTCTTGGACCGGTTTGCTCAAGCGCTTCGAGAGCTCGGTGAGGTTGTCGGTCACCGAGGCGTTTACGTCGACCGCGCCGCGCCCCCGCGGTCCGACCGCGACCTTCTTCATGTAGTAGCAGGGCCCCGGGTTGAACATCGTCCCGCGCTCGGAGAGCGCGATCACCGCCAAGGCGCCGTTGCGACCCATGGCCGTCAGCCTCGTGCCGTCGATCGGATCGACGGCGACGTCGACCTCGGGCGGGCGGCCGTCGCCGACTCGCTCGCCGTTATAGAGCATTGGGGCCTCGTCCTTCTCGCCCTCGCCAATGACGACGACCCCGTCCATCGCGACCGCACCCAACACAAAGCGCATGGCGTCCACGGCAGCGCGATCGGCGGCGTTCTTGTCGCCGCGTCCCGCCCAGCGCGCCGCGGCGATGGCGGCGGCCTCGGTGACTCGGATCAGCTCGAGCGCAATGTTGCGGTCGGGCGTGAGCGGCGGCAGCACAGGGCCAGCGTACTCGGCGCCCCCTCGGGAGTTCATGGGCGTTTCGCCTGATGGAACTGACCGGCAATACTTGGTGTGTGACGTCACTCGTCGTAAAGCCCGCCAGCGCGCTCGAGGGCGAAGTCAGGGCTTACGGGGCTAAGAACGCCGTGCTGAAGGAGATGGCCGCCTGCCTGCTCGCGACGGGTGAGCACCACCTCACCAACGTGCCCCACATCACCGACGTGGTGCGGATGGGTGAGCTCTTGGAGGCCCTCGGCTGCGAGGTCACGGCGCCGCTCGAGCACGAGTTGTTGATTCGGGTGCCCGAGTGCGACGACCTCCGTCCCGTGGCGCCAGCGCACCTCTTCGAGGCGATGCGCGCCTCCATCGTGGTGCTTGGTCCGTTGCTCGCGCGCTGCGGCGAGGCCAACATGGCCCTACCCGGGGGCGACGACTTCGGGCAGCGACCGATCAACTTCCACACTGAGGGCCTCACGGCGATGGGTGCCACGTTCGACAACGAGCGCACGTCGATCCGCGCAACGTGCGCATCGCCTCGCCTGCACGCCACGCGCGTCACGCTCGAGTATCCCAGCCACACCGCAACCGACAATCTCTTGATGGCCGCCGTGCTCGCCGAAGGCCGCACGATCATCGACAACGCTGCACGAGAACCCGAAGTAGCAGATCTCGGCCGCCAGCTCATCGCTATGGGCGCGCGCGTCGAGGGCCTGGGCACGTCACTGCTCACGATCGACGGCGTGGCCGAACTGCGCCCGGCCCGCCACGAGGTGGTGACGGATCGGGTCGTGTCGACGACCTATCTCGCTTCGGGGCTCATCACCGGGGGGCAGGTGCGCGTCGTTGACGCGCGACCCGAGCACATGGTGATGCTGCTGCGCAAGCTCGAGTCGATGGGGGCGGAAGTCGACGAGGCCGGGCCCGGCGTCGCCGTAAAGTCCCGAGGGCGCCTTCGCGCGGTCGACATCGCCACGCTGCCGTACCCCGGCGTCGCGACCGACTACAAGCCCCTGCTCACCGCCATGCTCAGCGTGGCCGACGGGGTCTCGGTCGTCACGGAAAACCTCTTCACGGGCCGTTTCCGCTACGTGGACCAGCTGGTGCGCCTAGGAGCCAACATCACGACCGAGGGACACCACGCCATGATCCGCGGCGTCGATCGCCTGGTCGGTACTTCGGTAAACGCGAGCGACATTCGGGCGGCGGCGGCGCTGATCCTCGCGGGGCTCGTCGCGGAGGGCGAGACGACGGTCACGGGCCTTGAGCACATGGACCGGGGATACGACGACTTCGTGGGCCGGCTCAGCGCGCTCGGGGCGAGCATCGAACGGTTCAAGTGATCGAGCGAGGTCCCGAAGTCCTTTTGGCTGAAGCGCGAGAGGGTTCGCGCGGCGCGCTGGCGCGGCTGCTGACCTACGCGGAGTCGGGCGGAAGCCAGCAGCTGGCGACCGCCGCGCTCGTTTACGCGGCGCCGGCGCCCTACGTCGTGGGCCTCACCGGGCCCCCGGGCGGAGGAAAGTCCACGCTAACCGATCGCCTGATCACGTTGGCGCTGCAGCGCCGCCAGGTCGGCGACGCGGAGACCTTCGACCAGGTTGGCGTGCTCTGCGTGGATCCGAGCTCGCCCTACAGCGGTGGCGCGATACTGGGCGACCGCATCCGCATGCAGGATCACGCGACCAACGACCACGTCTTCATCCGCTCCATGGCCACGCGCGGGCATCTTGGTGGGCTCTCCCTGGCCGTGCCCGACGCGATCCGGGTGCTCGGCGCTGCGGGGTTTCCCTTTCTTTTCGTCGAGACCGTGGGCGTGGGCCAGATGGAGGTTGAGATCGCCTCAGCTGCGGACACCACGATCGTGGTGACGGCGCCGGGCTGGGGCGACTCGATGCAGGCGAGTAAGGCCGGGCTCTTGGAGGTCGCGGACCTCTTCGTCATCAACAAGGCGGACCGAACAGGGGTGAGGGAGACCCGCCGCGACCTCGAGCAGATGCTCTCTCTTGGCAAAGATCGAACGTGGCGGCCGACGATCATCGAAACGTGCGCGACCAACGACGAGGGAACCGAGGAGCTTTTCCACGCGATTGACGCGCATCGCCGGTATCTCGACAAGGAGCCGCTCTTAGAGGCACGACGCCAGCGCATGCGCTTCGCCCTCGATCGTGTGGTGGGGGAGATCCTGCGCGCTCGAGTGAACGAAGTCGCCAGGGGTCGCGCGTACGACGACCAGATTGATGCTCTCCTCGCGGGCACTACCGATCCTTACCTCGCGGCCGAGACATTGCTTTTAGAGTCGTGATCGCCACGTCGGTCTTCTACGACCTCGTTTTCGTGGTGCACGTCATCTCGGCCGTCGCGACGCTCATCGTCTTCATCACGATGCGCTATGCGGCGGTCGCCGTCGCACGCGGCGCCAACGCCGCGGTGCAAGCTGCCCGCTTTCCCGGGCGTCGGAATTTCGCCGCGCGGCTGCTGCACGTGTTGCCAGTGACCGGCCTCATCATGTCCCTGAGTGGCGGCAGCTCGGTGTCACTCGCGCGGCCCTGGGTGGACGTCGGCATTCTCTGCTACTTGGCCGCGGCCGGCCACCTCGAGGCGCGAACCTTGCCCCAGGAGCGGCTGCTGGCTGAAGCGATCGTGCGCGATGGCGTGGCGCCGCCCGAGATGGGCCGCCGGATGCTGCGAAGCGTCGACACGTTGTTGGTGATAATTGCCGTGGCGCTGGTGACGATGCTGGTGCAGTACTAGGTCCGCTTCTGGTCACTTTCATCCCTGGCTAAGGCCGCGACTCGTCGGTCGTGGGAGACGCTAATGGGCTGAAATCGAAGTGCGCTGAGAAAGATTGCCAGATCGATGGCCGCGAATCCCGCCAGTGCAAGGGGCACAACGTGGACACCGAAGCGCGACACCAGAAGGCTCACGGCGCCCGGTCCCCCGACGCCGCCGATCATCATGAAAATAATGAGCAGCGAGAGCCCGTCGCTGTCGTGGGGACAGAGCTTCGTGTACCAGAAGAGCCCCATCGGAAAGACCGACGCCACGATGAGCCCGAGCAACGGGTAGGCGTACGGCGCAAGAGTATCGACGTGGGCGACCAGCGACAGCGCTGTCGCGAGGGCTAGCCCGCCGAGGACCAACTTCTTCTCAGCGAGCCAGTTGTAGAGCGGCCCGCCAAGCAGCCGGCCGACGGCGATACCGAGCCAGAATCCGGCTGTAACCAGGCTGCCAATTGACTCGGTGTAGCCAACACCGTGCAACTGGGTCGCCATCCAACCCGAAGAGATCGTCTCAACGGCGACGTAGAAGATGTAAGCGCAGACAAAGGTGACGAGTATCGGCCGACGCTGCTCCTTCATCTGAGAGATCTCAGCCTGCAATGGTTCGACGCCCTGTGGCGGGGCGTGCACGCCACGGGTCAGTGTCGACAGCACCAACGCGAGCCCGCAAATCCCGGTAAGAAGAACCGGGAAGTTATGCGGTGCGAGGGCGATGATGACGAGAGGGCAAACCACCGCACCGATTCCGTAACCGGCGTTAGGAACGCTCAGTCGACGCGCGCGGCCGACTTCCGACGTGCGAGCGAGCAAGGTGTTGAGGCTGATGTCGAGCGCGCCGAAGCCGAGTCCGATCAAAAAGATGCTCGCAAGAAATATTGGCCAGTGTCGAAAGAGGGCCGCACCCGCTGCGCCGACGGCAATCATCGACAGCGCAATGGTGAGAACGGTACGGCCTTGAAGTCGGCGAAGGCCCTGCCAGGCGGGCAGGGCACCGAGCGTGGCCCCTACGAAATACACACTCAGTGAAACGCCAGCGCTTGGCAGCGATACGTGAAACCGGTGAGAGAAGCTGATGAGCAGCGGACCGAAGAGCGAGGCGACGGCCCCCATGAGAATGAAGATGCCGGTGGTGCTCGCAAAGGCGACGGGTCGAAATGAAACTTCGGTGATGGCGCTGGGGGATGGTGGCGTCGCTGGGTCCACGGCGAAGTCGATTCTATGGGCCGGCCCCGCGACCCTCGAGAGCCTGACGGCTCGATAACGGTCAGTACACTTCGCACGTGGCGCCATCGAATTTCGTAAATCATGAAAATGACAACGACGCAACGTCGCGCGGCGCCGTAAAGCAGTTCAACCATTGAGATTCGACCTTTCCAGGATGCGGCCGGTACGCTACGTCCGGGCGCGAGCGACGTGGCTACAAGCGAGGATCCATGACCACTGCCTTTGAGCAAGAGATTCGCTCGCAGGGGGACATCCTTCGTCGACGCGCCGCGTCGGGGATCGAGCAGGCACGTCTCGTCGCCGAGTCATTCAAGGGCATCTCCTACGCCCTGGTCGCAGCCCGCGGCTCGTCGGACAATGCCGCGGTCTTCTTTCAGTACTTCGCCGGCCACGAGCTGGGCCTGCTCGTGGCTCTCGCGACGCCCTCCCTCTACGAGAGCGGGCAGACAATTGGTCTTGGCGGTGCGGGCGTGATCGCTGTCTCCCAGTCCGGTCGCACGCCGGGACTGCTTGAGGTCATAGAGCAAGCGCTCGCCCAGGGCCGCCCAAGCGCAGTGGTGACCAACGACGTCACTTCGCCGCTAGCGGCGACGGGCTCTCAGATCATCGAGCTCGGGGCGGGACCCGAACGAGCGATTGCTTCGACGAAGACGTTTTCCTCCACCTGGCAGGCGCTGGCCCAGGTGGTCGGCGCGATGAAGGGATCAACGCTGGAGGGCATCGACGATCTGCCCGACCTCGTCGACCGCACCGCCGAGTGGGCGTTGTCGAG
This sequence comes from uncultured Acidimicrobiaceae bacterium, assembly GCA_963749355.1. GTDB lineage: Bacteria > Actinomycetota > Acidimicrobiia > Acidimicrobiales > RAAP-2 > RAAP-2. The sequence goes on along the minus strand of CAVVMM010000007.1, from coordinate 258,225 downwards.
TGAGCTACCGACGTCGCTGCTCAACCCGGAAAAGGGCGTGACCGTGGTGGGGCGCGGCGTGGGGCAGGCCGTGGCCGCGGAGATCGCGCTCAAGATCCGTGAAGTTGCGGGGATACGTTGCGAGGCCTACGCGACCGCGGACTACCTGCACGGCCCAATCGGTGCGGACGGGGAGGGCTCGACGCTGCTGCTGGTCGCCACCGACGAAACCTCGGACGACGTCGGCACAAAACTGATCGAGAGGTGTCGTGCGTTTGGCATGCGCGTGGTGGTGTTGCGCGCGAGTGATCGATTGAGCTTTCCTGGCGATACCGAGATCGTCTTGACCGAGGCGGCGCCCAACTGGTGCACCGGCTTGGCTGAGGTGATAGTTGGCCAGGTGCTCGCTCTTCGGATCGGCGAACTGCGGGGGCGTCCCATCGACACGGCTCCGGGGCTGAAGAAGGTAACGCTGCTCGCCTAACGACGGCGAGCGACTGGTCACGACGCGATCTCCTTGCGGGCACCTCCATCCCGTGCGGTTATTCGATCTGTGAGAGGCTCTCCCAACGAGACGAATGCAAATTTCTTTCGAGGTGTGGGCGACCGTGCGGTGGCCCTTCTCGAGAGGGCGGGCCTGACGCACGGCGCGCAAGTCCTCCGCCGCTACCTCCACGAGTTCTCCGGGGGCCAGCGTCAACTCCTGGGCTTCGCCCAGGCGGTCGCGTCCACGTCTTCGCCGACCCGCCACGCCGCATGCTTCGCGGTGCAGCCAACGTGACGGCCGGGCTGGTTCCGCGTCCGCGGTTCCTTGAGTACCTCTCCGGAGCGCTCACGTGGTCCTCGCCGCTACGCGTGCGCGTGGAATCCGAGTGGCGGGGTGTTCTGGAATCCTTCGCGCTCGATCTGCAGCAGAGCCTTGGCTGGCATGTGGCCCTTGTCGATGGCTCGTGCGACCTCGAGATCCTCCGCCTACCCGAACTCGCACCCGAGGCGTATCAGATCAGCGTCGCTGAGTGCGTGCGGGTCGAGGCGAGCTCGCCCGCGGGGGTGGCCTATGCGCTGACGTCGCTGCGTCAACTCGGACCGGCAGCGATGTGGGCTGAGTCGCCCCGGGAGCTGCGCTCTTTTGAGATGCCTCGCGTCGTCGTCCAGGACGAGCCCACTTTCGCCTGGCGCGGGGTGCATCTCGACGTGTCCCGACACTTTTTTGACGTGGCGACGGTCTGCCGGCTGATCGACCAGCTCGCCGCGCACCGGTTCAATCGGTTGCACCTGCACCTCAACGACGATCAGGGCTGGCGCGTCGAAGTTCCCTCATGGCCACGGCTCACTCAAGTGGGCTCCGCTCGACGATCGTCGCCGATCGGCCACGAAAGTGAAGGTATCGACGACGGCGTGCCGTACGGCGGCTTCTACAGCGCGAGCGACCTCGCTGTCATTCGCGAACACGCGGCGAGGCGTTTCGTCCAGCTGGTGCCCGAAATCGACCTGCCCGGCCACGCCCAGGCGGCAATAGCCGCCTACCCCGATCTCGGTAACTCCGACGCGCCCGTCGAGGTGTGGACCCGCTGGGGCATCTCCGAGCACGTCCTCAACCCCAGCCCGCGCGCCCTCGCCTTCGCCGAAGATGTCACCCTGTACGTGGCGGGTCTCTTTCCGGGCAGCCCCGTGCACATCGGAGGCGACGAGTGTCCAACGACCGAATGGGAGTCGAGCGACGCCGCGCACGCGGTGATGCTTGCGCACGGCTTCCGCAGCCCCCGCCAGCTACAGGGCCTCTTCACGCGGCGCGTGAGCGCCGCGCTGCGGCAACACGGCCACGAGGTTATTGCTTGGGACGATGTCCTTGACAGCGACGTCGTGCCCGGCACCGTGATCGCGGCGTGGCGCAGCGCCGCCAAAGCCATCGAGGCGGTCGAGCACGGGTTCGACACGATCCGGGCGCAGATGGACTACCTCTACCTCGACTGGCTGAGCAGCTCCGACGAGGGAGAGCCGGTGGCCGTAGCGGCGGTACCCCACGTCACCCCCTGGGAGAAGGTCTACGGGTTCTCTGTTGTGCCCGAGGGTCTGCGTCCGGATCTCGAGTTTCGAATTCGCGGCGCCCAGGCTCAGCTATGGACCGAATACATCACTTCGCGCGACCGCCTCGACTATATGGCTTTCCCGAGGCTCGCCGCATTCGCCGAAGTGGTCTGGGGCACAGCAACAACCCTTGAAGAGTTCCGACCCCGCCTCGAGGCCCACCTCGAGCGACTCACCGAAATGGGAGTGCGCTTTCGGCCGTTGGACACCGAATGATGGAGGTCGCCACACTCGCGGTTCGCCAGATGCGCGAGTTCTAGGCAACCGCTCCAGACTAGGCCGCGGACCGAGTGCGGAGTTTCTCAGCGGAGGCGCTGACCGCGGTGTTTGAAAGTTTGGGATTGCCAGGGGTCGAAGTGAACGTGGCCGCCGGGGCGTGGGACAGCTTTCGCTGTGACCGGGCGTGGACGGACCTTCTCGCGGCTGTTCTGCACTCGGTCGAGGTTGAGCGCCGCGAAGTCGGCGCACCCGACGTCATCTGGCCCGATCTTGACGGAGCCGGCGCGATGACGCGCCTATCAGCGCGCCGATTCGAGATGTGCCCGCTGGCCGGCTCGTCTGCGCCCACCGGTTTTCTGAGCCACGGTGCGACAGGTTCGAGGGCCTCCTCCTGGACGACCTGCATGTCGCTACGGCCATTCAGCATCGTCGCTTCGAGCAAGTAGCCGCCGCGAACTCACCCGCGAGGCTGGTCGGCGAACCGGAGATTAGGCGCTCGGCGACCCCTCACTCTCCTGTCTCGACGTAGGACTCGGTCTTCGGCAGCCGCTGGCCGTGTTTCGCGACGCACGAGGGCCTCAAGCGAAGTTAAAGTGACTTTGGACCCTGTTTGGCCGTCTTCGCGCAGCGTCAAAATACGCCTAGATGGCTGTTCGTGACCAAATCGCGTCATTGCATTCATTCGCACCGAAGAGCCGGAAACGCAAGCTGCAACCAGAGGGAGAGACCAATGATCAAGATGACATGGGGACGACGGCTGATGGTGATCGGCATGGTGACCGCCTTGAGTGTCGGCGTCACGACCGCCGCTTTCGGTTCGTCGGGTAAGCCTCCGGCCAGCACGGTGAACATCTCGGACGAGTACGGGGTTGCCTGGAACTGCCAGTTCAACCCGTATAGCGGCGCCGATGAGTTCGCCTCCTTTGGGGTGGTCTACGAAGAGCTCGTGTACATGGATTCGCTTAGGAACGGGGCTACGACGCCGTGGCTGGCGACCGCCTGGGCCTGGTCCAACAACGACAGGACGCTTACCTTCACTATCAGGAATGGCGTTAAGTGGTCCGACGGTGTCGCCTTCAGTGCCAAGGACGTGATCTATTCCTTTAACCTGCTGAAGAAGAACTCCGCGCTTGACCTCAACGGGGACTGGACGGTGCTGAGCAGCGTGTCCGCCAAGGGTTCGAACCAGGTCGTGTTCCAGTTCAGCAAGCCTGCGGTGCCATACTTCTACTACATTGCCGACGAGACGCCGATCGTGCCCGAGCACATCTGGTCGACTATCAAGGACCCGGTCACTTATCTGGACTCGGCGCCGATCGGCACGGGGCCATACACCATGCACTCGTGCGACGGTGCCAACATCCAGTACAAGAAGAACCCCACGTACTGGCAGCCAGGGCTTCCCAAGATTGAAACGGTGAACTTCCCCTCGTACCTCTCGAATAACGCGGCCAACGCCGACCTGGCGAGCGGCGTCGACCAGTGGGGCTCGCAGTACGTACCGAACATCCAGTCCTACTACCTGTCGAAGAACCCGAACTACCACATCTGGTTCGAGCCGGTCTACAACGTCAACATCTACATCAACCTCACGAATCCGATCCTCTCCAATCTGGCGGTGCGACAAGCCATGGCCTACGCCATCAACCGCTCGGCAGTGTCCAAGATCGGTGAGTCAGGTTACGAGCCGGCGTCGAACCAGACGAGCATCGTGAAGCCGACGTTCTCGAGCTGGTACGACACGACCCAGGCGGCCCAATACGGCAACGCCTACGCCTACGACCCCGCCAAGGCGATCTCGATCTTGGAAGCCGCCGGCTACAAGAAGGGCAGCAACGGCATCTTCGCCAAGGGCGGCAAGCAGCTCTCCTTCACCATCATCAACAACGGCGGCTTCTCCGACTGGGTGGCAGCCGTGAACGTCATCGAGACCGACCTCAAGGCCGTCGGCATCTCGATCACCCCCGACAACCTCTCGAACACGACCTGGCTATCCGACCTCTACACGGGTCGCTACCAGCTCGCCTACAGCTGGGACTCAGGTGGGCCGACGCCCTACTACGAGCTGCGCGCACTGCTCTACTCGCCCAACACGGCAGCCATCGGTAAGTCGGCCGCCGACGACTGGGAGCGCTACATCAACCACTCGACCGACGCCCTCTTCGCGCAGTACGCCTCGACGACGAGCGCCGCCGTCCAGCACACGGTCGTCGACGAGCTCCAGAAGGTCGTGCTCGACGACGTGCCGGTGATCCCGGTCACCGAGGCCGTCGACTGGTACCAGTACGACACCCAGTACATCGGGGGGTGGGTGACCCCGAGCGACCCGTACGCGCAGCCCAATCAGTACGCTGTGCCCGACTGGGGCGTTTTGCTCTTGCACCTGTACGAAAAGTAAAGTGCCGGCTTCGGCCCGAGCTGCAGGGACGCCCGGGTGAAAGCGATCGGACGGAGGCTGGGCTTTTTCGTCTTCACGGTTTGGGCCGCCGTCACTCTCAACTTCCTGCTGCCGCGCCTCATGCCGGGCAACCCGGCCGAGGCCCTCCTGGCTCAGTACCCCCATCTCCAGCCTTCTGCGCTCCACGCCCTCACGACCCTCCTCGGAGGCGTGGGCCACCAGAGCCTGTTCACGCAGTACGCCGACTACTGGAAGGGAGTCGTGACGTTCAACTTCGGCATCTCGATCACGACGAGCTTCGGCACCCCCGTACGAACCATGGTCGTGAGCGCCCTGCCCTGGACCCTCGGTCTGGTGGGTGTGACGACGGTCCTCGCCTTCGTCCTCGGCACCTTCATTGGGCTCGTGAGCGCCTGGCGACGTGGCACCTGGCTCGACGCTGTCCTGCCGCCGATGGCCGTCATAGGGTTCGCGCTCCCGTACTTCTGGGTCGGCCTGCTGCTCGTCTACATCTTCAGCGTCACGCTCGGATGGCTGCCCTATGAAGACGCCTACAACATCCTCACAACCACCCCAGCCTGGAACCTGAACTTCATCGGCGACGTGCTGCAACACGCGATCCTTCCGGGCATGACGATTCTCATTACTCAAATCGGCTTGTGGATCCTCTTTATGAGGAACAACACGATCACGGTGCTCGCCGAGGATTACGTCCGCATGGCCCGGGCGAAAGGGCTCAAGCCCTGGAGGGTCATGTGGGCCTACGCCGGACGAAACGCGATCCTCCCCAATCTGACGGGCTTCGCAATGGCCCTCGGCTTCGTGGTGTCGGGAGCGATCCTTGTCGAGTACGTCTTCAACTACCCCGGTCTTGGGAGCCTCTTGCTGCGGGCGGTGGAGGGCCTCGACTACCCGCTCATGCAGGCCCTCTTCCTGCTCATCACGCTCGCCGTGTTGTTCAGCCTGCTGCTCTGCGACGTGCTCACCGCCATCCTCGACCCACGGACGAGGGAGTCCGTCTAGCAGCCATGTCAACGCCAGACTCCACGGACCACTCCCTGCGACCAGAAGTGTCGAGGTACGACACCGCCGTCACCGGTCAGGACAAGCGTGACGCCAAGCGTTCCGACGGGCTCGCCGAGCGCCGCCGCAGTAGCAACCTCTGGCAAGGCCTCCTCCACAATCGCAAAGCGCGGATTGGCGCGGTCTTGGTGTTGTTCTTTCTCGTGCTCGCCATCTTCCCCAGTCAGATCGCTCCCTACAGTCCGAGCGCGGAGAGATTCATGCCGAACCTCTCACCCTCGGCGGTCCACTGGCTCGGCACGACCTCCTTCGGCCAGGACATCTTCTCGCAACTCATTTGGGGGGCACGCCAGTCCCTCATCATCGCCTTCGCGGCCGGCGCCATCGCAACGTTCATCGCCGTGCTCGTGGGGGTGGCGTCCGCCTACATCGGGGGCGTCACCGACGGCGTCCTCTCGACTCTCACCGACATCCTGCTCGTCATCCCCATCTTTCCGCTCTTCATCGTCATCGCCGCCTACCTGCGCAGCGCCGGCCTTCTCGACATCATCATCATCCTCGGTGCCCTCAACTGGTCATACAGTGCCCGCCAGCTACGCGTGCAAGCGCTCTCGATGCGCAACCGGGACTTCCTCAAGGCGGCCGGGGTCCGGGGCGAGCGCTCCAGTTACATCATCGCGGCCGAGATGCTTCCGTCGATGAGCTCGCTCATCGTGGCCGCCTTCTGTCTCAACGCCGTCTTCGCCGTTCTGACCGCCGCCGGGCTCCAGTTCATCGGACTCGGCGACCCCAATGCCCAGAGCTGGGGCACGATGCTCTACTGGGCTTATCAGCAGGCGGCTCTCCAGTCAGGGTTGGCCCTGTGGGCGATCATGCCGGGCGTCTGCATCGCCCTCTTCGGAGGGTCGCTCGCACTGATCAACTTCGCCTTCGACGAAATCTCCAACCCCGCGCTGCGGCCCGTGCGTCGCGTGTCACGCCCCCGCGAGGTTCGTTCCGGCCCCGGCCCCGCGCAGGACCGGGAGTCGGTCGCTCCTGTACACCTAGAGCAACCCGCTGTCGCGCGTCCTTTACCGAGCACGTCCGGGAACACTCGGGAGTCTGACCTCACGCGCCACGCCGATGGTCGGGGCACGTCGTCGTCGAGCTATCTGCTCGAAGTTCGCAATCTCTCGGTCGCCTACGCCACCGACGACGGGCCGGTCGTTGCCGTCGACAATGTCGACCTCGACCTCCTGCGCGGGGAGTTCCTTGCCGTCGTTGGTGAGTCCGGTTGCGGTAAGTCGACCCTCTTGTTCGCCATCAGCCGCCTCCTCTCCCCGCCCGCCGCTGTTGTCGGGGGGAGCGTTACCTTCCGCGGTCAGGAGATGGCCCAGATGAGCGACAAAGAGATCCGTCACATCCGCTGGCGCGACCTCTCGGTCGTGATGCAGAACGCGATGAACGCCCTTAACCCCGTGATGACCGTGGGTCAGCAGATGCGCGACGCCTGCAAGGCGCATTCGGCGATGTCGCACGAGGAGATTGCCAAGCGGTCGGCCGAGGTGCTCCGACTCGTGTCGATCGACCCGATTCACCTCGACAGCTATCCCCACCAGCTCTCGGGCGGCATGCGCCAACGCGCCATGATCGCCATGTCACTCTTGTTCACGCCCGACCTCGTCATTATGGACGAGCCGACCTCCGCCCTCGATGTCGTAGGGCAGCGATCTCTCATGCGCGAAATCAAGGAGCTGCAGGACCGACTGGGCTTCGCCGTGATCTTCGTCACCCACGACATCTCGCTCGTGAGGCACTTCTCGGACCGCCTGATGGTCATGTACGCCGGGCAGGTCGCCGAGCTTGGCGATACCGCAACGCTCTTTGAAACGCCGCGCCACCCGTACGCCCGCGCCCTACTCGAGGCGTACCCCTCGATCCGGGGTGAGAAGGTCGCTCTCACCGGAATCGCGGGCGCGCCACCGAATCTCCTCACGCCGCCACCCGGGTGCCGATTCCAGCCTCGGTGCGCCGACGCGATGCCCGAGTGCAGCGTCGTCGAGCCGCCGATCTACCGGGTGGGCGGGTCCGAGGTCCGCTGCCTGCTGTACCGGCAGGCGGACTCCGAGACGGGAAGTCTCGCCGGCCGCACCGTGCTAGAGCGAGGCGACAGCGCGACGCTCGCCGTTTCAGCGCCCGAGCCGCCAGCCCGGGCGGTCGGCACGTCGCCGTCGGCGCCCCAGCCGGTCCGCGACGCCGAACCCGAGTCTCCACTCCTTGACGTGTCCGACCTCAGTCGGAATTTCCGGCTGCGGGGCTTCTGGTCCCAGCAACTCCTCCACGCCGTAGACGATGTCAGCTTCACGATTGGCCGGCGCGAGATCGTCGCGTTGGTGGGCGAAAGCGGGAGCGGCAAGAGCACCATCGCTCAGCTGCTCGCGTTGGTCTACCGGCCGACCTCGGGGGCCATTCGCTTCGACGGCCGGCCGGTCGACGCCATCAAGGGGCGAAAGGCGAAGTTGGCGTATCGCGGCGAAGTCCCGATGGTCTTCCAGGACCCGTTCAGCGCCATCAACCCGTCGTACCGGGTCTCGCACGGGATTATGCGCGCCATCAAGCTGCACCGTCCGGAACTCGATGCCTCGACGCAGCGTTCTGAGGCGACCCGGGTGATGGAAGCCGTGGGCCTCGAGCCCGCGGAGACAATGCTCGCCAAGTATCCCTACGAGCTGAGCGGTGGCCAGCGCCAGCGGATCGGCTTCGCCCAGGCGCTCGTGCTGCGCCCCAAGCTCATCCTCGCCGACGAGCCGGTCTCGATGCTCGACGTCTCCATCCGGGTCGGCATCCTCAACCTCATGGCCGACCTGCGCCGGCGAGAGGGTGTCTCCATCCTCTACATCACCCACGACCTTGCCTCGGCCCGATACATCGCCGACCGGATTATTGTCCTGTATGCCGGCCAGGTCGTCGAGGTCGGCCCGACCGAGCAGCTCTTGGCCGACCCCCGCCATCCCTACACCAAGCTCCTCCTCTCAGCGGTACCCGATCCCCGCACGTCCATCGACGAATCGGCCACGGCCGACGCCGGCGAGCCCCCCAAGGTTGTGGACCCGAAGCCCGGGTGCCGCTTCCAGCCCCGTTGCCCTTACGCCATCGAGGAGTGCAAGACCGTCACGCCACTGCTGGGCGAGGTGGCGCCGAGCCAGCTCGCCGCCTGCCACGTGGCTCTCGCCGAGGCCCGCCGGACGACCCTCGTCCCGGCCTGAGCCCAACCTCTCGAACGACTCCACAACAATCTGCAGAAGACCATCACGCCGTTACTGGGGATGCTGTGCCCAATCTTGAAGGCGCCCCTAACGTTGCACTGGCGCGTAAGAGTTGCGAACCGCGTCGGCGGTTGGCAATAGTGCAGGTGTGGTCGCCCCCGTGGATGATTAGCGGAGCCTTGGTAGGCGGCGCTCGATTTCGAGCATGGACCGCAACGCGCCAAAGTCGGTTGCGTCCCTTTGGCGCCACCCCGTGGAATTAATGCAGAGGGAGCGCCGCAACGACGTTCGACGAGGGCCGAAGGGCGTGGGTCCATCTTGGATGAGGGAGAACCCTTAGCGAAGATGGACGTTGGGCGGCGTCGTCGGGGTATTCCCCCATGGTGATACGACACGCATGGCCGTACTGTACGGCTGATGCGGCGATGCGCCGTATTTCTCGCCGAACTGGGGGTTGCCGTGTCCAAGTTCCAACTACCAGGCATCGCGAAGTCCGTTGAAACAATTCTGAGCCACAGTCGTCGGTTGGTGGTGGCTGCCTCGCTGGTTTTCGGCGGCGTCGGTGTTCTGTGGGTTGCGACGGCGTCGTCGGGGTCGCCACCGGGCCTCCGTGCCTCAACGGCTGACTGCAACTCCCTGACCACCTGCTACACGCCGAAGCAGATTGAGATCGCGTACGGTATCGAGCCGCTACTCAAACGAGGGATCACCGGTCGCGGCGAAACCGTTGTCCTGCCGGAGCTGCCCTACTTTGGCTCGCTCACCGTGAGCGACCTGCGACTGGACATGAAGAGTTTTGACTCCTTGTTTGGCTTGCCCGCCGTGACGTTGCGATTCGTGAACACCCTCACCAAAGTGGCCAAGCCCTGGCTCGCCAACGGAGAAGAGGTGCTCGACGCCGAGGTCGTGCATGCCGTGGCGCCCGGCGCCGCCATTACCGTCGTGCTGGTGAAGTCCACGTCGCTCGATAGCGCGAGCGACGCCGTCGCCGCAGCGATCGCGGCGATACGCATGGGCAGCACTGAAGGAAGCGTCATCTCGATCAGCGCCGCGGGGCAGACGGGCGGGGAGCACTGCGACAGCGCTAGCCAAATCGAAAAGCTCAATTCGGCGCTCGATTTCGCCACGCAGCATCACGTGACGGTCGTTGCGGCTTCGGGCGACGTCGGCGCGGTCGGCGAGCCGTGCGACGTGATTAGGGGACTGGTCGGGGGCAGCTTTCCGCCGGTGAAAGAGGTCAACCTGCCAGCCGCGGATCCTCTCGTGCTCGCCGCCGGCGGCACCAGTCTTACCGCCAACCACGCGACAGGCGCTTACGTGAGCGAAATTGCCTGGGGCCTGCCCTACGGCAGCGCGGGGACCCAGTTTCAGGGATCCGGGGGCGGCTTCAGCCGGCTCATTGCCAAGCCCAGCTACCAAGACGGCGTCGCCGGCATCGGCGCTACCCGTGGCGTGCCCGACGTCGGGGCCGACGCTTCACCTCACAGCGCCATGGCTCTCGTTTTCAGTAGTGGCACAAAGTACGCGATCCGCAACAGCGGCGGCACGAGCACGAGCGCACCGATTTGGGCCGGAGTCATCGCGCTGGCCGACCAGTACGCCGGGCGCCACCTCGGCGACGTGAACCCCGCCATCTACGAGATCGGTCGCAGCGCGTCCTACCTCCGCGCGTTTCATGACGTCACCTCCGGCTCGAACACGGCGAGCTTCCCGAGCAAGAAGATCACCGGCTATAGCGCAGGTCGGGGCTGGGATCCGGTCACCGGTTGGGGCAGCCCCAATGCTCAGTACCTCGTGCCCTTGCTCGCCCATTACGACCACGCCTGAGTCGTTGTCCTAGTCCGCTGGATTCGGTGCGCAGACCTCAGACCGAGTGATGAAGTGTTTGTTGGGTCCGGCCGAGAGCGAAAACCCCTCGGGCTCGCCCTCGGCGACGTCGAGCATGAGCCGCGTGTGCTTCCACGCCTCGTACTGACGATGGTCGATATAGAAGGGGAAGCCGCCGACCGTGCCGAGTAGGACGTCGTAGTCGCCGATGATGAACTCACCTTCTCGAAAGCACATCGGCAGGCTGCCGTCGCAACACCCGCCGGACTGAAAGAACATGACGGGCCCACCATCGCTCACAAGCTGAGCGATGGCTTCGAGGGCCGCGGGTGTTTCCCCAACCCTGGCCGTCTCGATGGGCCCCGTCACGCGACTCTCTAGAAGAACCCGAGCGGCTTGGTGCTGTAGCTCACCAGCAGGTTCTTGGTCTGGGAGTAGTGCTCGAGCATCATCTGGTGCGTTTCACGACCGATGCCCGAGATCTTGTAACCGCCGAAGGCCGCGCCGGCGGGGTAGAGGTGGTAGCAGTTCGTCCACACTCGACCGGCCTGGATGCCACGTCCCATGCGGTAGGCCAAGTTGCCATCCCGCGTCCAAACGCCCGCGCCCAACCCGTAGAGGGTGTCGTTGGCGATCTCGAGCGCCTGGGCCTCGTCCTTGAACGTCGTCACCGCGAGAACGGGTCCGAAGATCTCCTCCTGGAAGACCCGCATCTTGTTCTCGCCCTTCAACACGGTCGGTTGGAAGTAGTAGCCGCCCGCGAGGTCGCCCTCGAGGATCGCCGACTGGCCGCCGATCAGGCACTCCGCACCCTCCTGCTTGCCGATCTCGACGTAGGACTCGATCTTCTGCAGCTGCTGGATGGAGACTTGGGGTCCGATCATCGTCGTCGTGTCGAGGGGGTTGCCCTGGACGATCATCCTGATCCGCTTGAGACAGCGGTCCATGAACGCGTCGTAGATCGACTCGTGGATCAGCGCCCTCGAAGGACAGGTGCAGACCTCGCCCTTGTTGAAGGCGTAGAGCACGAGGCCCTCCACGGCCTTGTCCAGGAACTCGTCGTCGGCCGCCATCACGTCAGCGAAGAAGATGTTCGGCGACTTCCCGCCGAGCTCGACGGTCGAGGGAATGAGGTTCTCCGCCGCGTACTGCATGATCAGCCGTCCGGTCGTGGTCTCGCCCGTGAAGCCGACCTTGGCAATGCGCGGGCTCGAAGCGAGCGCCTTGCCGATCTCGGCGCCGGGGCCCGTGACGATGTTGATGACGCCATCGGGCACGATGTCCTCGAGCAGTTCGGCGAACTTCAGGATCGACCACGGGGTGGGCGACGCCGGCTTGACGACCGTGCAGTTGCCCGCCGCGAGGGCCGGGGCGATCTTCCAGGCCGCCATGAGCAGCGGGAAGTTGAAGGGGATGATCTGTCCCACGACGCCGAGCGGCTCATGGAAGTGAAAGGCAACCGTGTCCTTGTCGATCTCGGTCGTGCGACCCTCGAGCGAGCGCGTCGCTCCCGCGAAGTAGCGGAAGTGGTCGATCGCCAGGGGCAGGTCGGCGGCGAGGGTCTCTCGAACGGGCTTGCCGTTCTCCCAGCTCTCAGCGACGGCGAGCATCGTGAGGTTCGCCTCCATCACGTCGGCGATCTTGCTCAGCACCTTCGCTCGGTCGGGCAGCGACGTTTCGCCCCACGCCTTGCGGGCCCGGTGCGCGGCGTCGAGGGCCAGCTCGACGTCCTCTTTGGTCGAGCGAGCGACCTCGCAGAAGACCTTGCCGTTGACCGGCGAGACGTCTTCCATGTACTCGCCCTTCACGGGAGCCACCCACTTACCACCGATGAAGTTCTGGTAGCGACCCTTCAGCGTCACGATGCTGTCGACAAGCCCGGGCGCCACAAAGACCTTCACATTGTCGCCGTACTCGCTCAATTTTTCACTCGATGTTTTTTCCAGTAGGTCCGTCATGGGCACCTCCAATGTCCTGGGTGGCGAAGCGCCATCTAGGCGCAGTATGACGCCGCCCGACGGCCAAAGATCAGGGTCTAAGGTCACTTTCAGCTGGTCTCGAACCCTCGTACGAGTGTTCGAGACGTCGCTCGGATGAGGAGAGACGCGAGATGAGCCCGAGCATGCGAGCCTGGGCGGTGCGGACACCGGGGCCCGTTGACGACGGTCCGCTCGTCAGCGTCGAGCGCGACGTCCCCGTGCCGGGTCCGGGGCAGCTTCTCCTGCGGGTTCGAGCCTGCGGGGTCTGTCGCACCGACCTGCACCTCGCCGAGGGCGACCTTGCGCCCCGGCGCGCTCTCGTCGTGCCGGGCCACGAGATCGTCGGCGTCGTTGAAGCTCTCGGACCTGGGAGCCGTCGCTTCCACGTCGGCGACCGGTTGGGAGCGGCCTGGCTCGCGAAGACCTGCGGAGTCTGCCGGTTCTGCCTCGCTCAGCGCGAGAACCTCTGTCTCAACCCCACCTTCACCGGGTGGGACGTGGACGGCGGCTACGCCGAGTTCGTGGTCGCGAACGAGGACTACGTCTACGAACTACCCGAAGGCTTCAGCGATCTTGAAGTGGCCCCGCTGCTTTGCGCAGGCATCATCGGCTATCGGGCGCTGCGGCGCGTGGAGTTGCCCAAAGGCGGACGGCTCGGCCTGTACGGCTTTGGCGGGTCAGCCCACCTCACCGCGCAGATCGCGCTCGCCGAAGGGGCTGAGGTTCACGTCATGACCCGCTCAAAGGAGGCGCGCCGGCTGGCCCTCGAACTTGGCGCGACGAGTGCCGGCGATACCCCCGACGCGCCGCCCGGCTCGCTGGATGGCGCCATTCTCTTCGCCCCGGTGGGCGACATCGTGCCCACCGTTCTCGAGGCCCTCGACCGGGGCGGCACTCTGGCGATCTCGGGAATCTATCTCAGCGAAATCCCTCCGCTCGACTACGAACGTCACCTCTTCGAAGAGCGCACGATGCGCAGCGTCACCGCCAACACCCGCGAGGACGGACGGGCGTTCCTCGACGCGGCGAGCCGTGCCGGCATAAGGACGACCGTGCAGCCCTACGCCTTCAGCGAGGCCGACCGGGCGCTGGCCGACCTCGCCCACGAACGCTTCAGCGGCGCCGCGGTGCTCGTGATCGACGAACACTAGCGGCGCTCTTGCCTTCTCGTGGGAAGCCTTCCAACGAGCTCGGCGCGTTGGTTGAGGAGGCGGCCTACCATTCGGATGGACGCACAAGCACTCGCGCGGCCCGACGACGAGGGGGAAGCGATGGTGGCGAAGCACCCATGATCCCTCGAACGTTTAGCGAGTACGTGGCCGACCTCGATGACGTGGGCGACCGGGTTGCCACGATCAGTCGCAGGTTCCTCAAAGTCGAGCGTCTGACACACGCGGAACTAAAACGGGCGGCCCACCGGGCCGCGAACTACCTGCGTGAGGCGGGCGTGGCGCACGGGGATCGGGTGATGATCATGGGTGCGAACTCACCCGAATGGGTGCAGGTGCTCCTCGGTTCGCTCGTCCTCGGGGCGGTCGCCGTGCCAGTCGACGCCACAAGCACGCCCGCGGCCCTGGAGCGCATGATTATGCAGACCAACCCGACGGTCATCTTTGTCGGCAGGGACCTCGACGTCGACACCGGATCCATTGCGACCCGCGTGATCGAGGAGATCGCGACCTACGCCGAGACCTTCGCTGCGACGGCGCCTCAGATCACGTTGGATGACCTGTCCCCGGCACTCATCGTGTTCACCTCTGGAACCACCGCTGACCCCAAGGGAGTCGTGCTGACGCACCGTAACGTTCTTTCGAACATTGACGGAATCCTCGACTTGATCGACGTCCGCGATAGCTGGCGATTCCTCTCGGTACTGCCGCTGTCGCACACCTACGAGCTCACGGCGACCCTCGCCTTGTTCTCGCACGGGGCGAGCGTCGTCTACTTGCCTCGCGTCACTCCGCTCGCGATCAGCGAGGCGCTGGTGGACTTCGAGATCACTTCGATGCTGGCAATCCCGCAGTTGCTCACCCTCATGCTCGAGCGCATCGAGCAGGGAGCCAAGGAGGAGGGCAAGGCGCGCTCGCTCGAGACGGCGATGCGCATCGCCGAGTACCTCCCCTTCGGGCTACGCAGGGTTCTCTTTCACAGCGTCCACGCGCGCCTCGGGGGCCGTCTGGCGCTCTTCATCACCGGCGGCGCTCCGATCCCGATCGACGTAGCGGCGGGCTGGGAGAAGATGGGTGTGCGCACCCTCCAGGGCTACGGGCTCACCGAGACCTCACCAATACTGACCTGCAACCCGCTCGGGGGCGAGCGGCTCGACTCGCCGGGCCGGGCGCTTGACAATGTGCAACTGCGCATCGCCCCGGACGGGGAGATCCAGGCCAAGGGCCCGAGCGTCTTTGGCGAGTACTGGCAGAGCCCCGAGGCGACTCGAGAGGCCTTCACCGACGACGGGTGGTTTCGTACGGGCGACGTAGGCCGGTTGGAGGGCAGCTGGCTGCACATCGAGGGTCGGATCAAGTTCGCCATCGTGCGCAGTAGCGGCCTCAAGGTCTTCCCCGAGGACGTCGAACTCATCGCGGAGAAGGACCCGCGGCTTGGCTTCGTCTGCGTTGTCGGCGTGAAGGGCGACACGAGCGAGTCGGTGGTGGCCGTCGTGATCTCTAAGGAAACTGATGACATCGTCGAGGAAGCCATCGCGTCGATCAATGCCCAGCTGGCCTCGTTCCAGCATGTTGACAGCTGGCGGCGCTGGCCCGAGTCCGACTTTCCCCGGACGCGCCTCTTGAAGATCGATCGTCGCCAGGTCCAGGACTGGGCCAATGCATCGGGCCCAGCGCCGCCGGTTCCGCGTGGCGTGGCCGCAGCGAACGACGACCCGGTAGTCCGCGCGATCCGACTCGCACTTGACGAGCCCGCCGCTGCGGTCGGAGACGCTGATCGGCTCGGCGACCTCGGTCTGGACTCGTTACTGCGCCTGGGTGTGGTCGCCACGCTCGAGGAGCGCCTCGGCATCTCGATCGCCGACGAGCGTGTCACCCCCGAGACGACGGTCGGCGACTTGCGGACCCTGGCGGAAATGGGCAGCCCCACCGAGACTGCCGCTTCGCAGGCGAACTGGACGTACTGGCGCGGCGTTCGGGTGGTCGGCAACGCTCTGCGTGACTGGGTTGTTCAGCCTTTCGTGCGCCACTGGGTGACACTCAACGTCGAGGGCATCGAGTCATTGGCCCAACTCGAGTCGCCGGCCCTCTTCATCTTCAATCACAGCGACGACTTCGATGGCCCGGTCATCTACCAGTCCCTCCCGCGAGAGGTTCGCGGCCGCCTGGCCGTGGCAACAGGCGCCGACGTGATGCACGACCACAAGGTTCTCGCCTTCATCGTGCGGCTGTGCTTTGCCGGTTTCAGTTTCGCCCGCAGCGAACCGTACCTGCCGAGCCTCGAGTACGTGGGCGAGATGGTCGATCGGGGTTGGAACGTACTGATTGCGCCCGAGGGCCATCTCAGCGCCAGCGGCGAGCTCCAACCGTTCAGGTCGGGGATCGGTCTGCTCGCGGTGAACCTCGGAGTACCCGTCGTGCCGATGAAGACGATCGGGCTCTTCGGCACGGTACCGCTGCACGCCAAGTGGCCGAGAAAGCGCAGCCGCGTCACGGTGCGAATCGGCGCACCGCTCACCTTCGGGCCAAGGATGGACTACGAGGAAGTGACCGAAACTCTCCATCGTGCGGTGCAAGAACTCTAGGTGGCCAACCTAGAGCGACGTTCGTGGCGGCCCGTCGGCGGGCACGGCGGCGCCCGAGGTAAAACTGACGCAGGAAGTTGGAGGAGGTCGCGTGAGTGAGTTGGAAGGATTCGTGGCGGTGGAGATAACGCGCGACGAGGCGCGCGTATGGCTGGCCGGTGTTGAGCGAGGCGCCAAGCCCGAGACGATCCGCGCTCCCGACGAGGCCCTTCGCCACCATCACGTGCGAGAAGCGCAACACCACCACGGACACGACACGGACCACACCAGCTCGGTGTTCTACGAGTCGATCAGCGAAGCCGTCAAGCCGGCGTCGGCCATCGTCTTGGTCGGACACGGCAAGGGCAAGGCCAACGAGATGCTCCACCTCACGCAGTACTGGGAGCGCAAGCACCCCGATATCGCGACGAAGGTCGTGGGGGCTATCGACAGCGACGTTGAGTCGCTCACCGCGAACGAGATTCTGGCGCTGGTGCGCGAGTGGATCGGCGGCGACGCTGACCTGCTCGACTAAGTCGCGCCGGTCGACGGGCCCCGAAGCGTCCCGCCCCCCGCTGAGCATGATCGTCATATAGGCGCTGGTCGGGCCGGGCACCTCAGTGGCGGCCGGTTGGCGAGATACGACCTATTGCCCTAGTGGATCGACATCATCGCCCCCAATGATGTAGCCAGGGGCTGTTTCAATTCGCGACAGCGAAACCGGCAAGTGAGGTAGCTGTGGAGCAAGACATTCGACTCGGCAAGATCGCCGGCATACCGGTAGGCATCAACTGGTCCATGCTGGTGATCTTCGTGCTCTTCGCGTGGGAGATCTCGGACCTCGTCTTGCCCGCCTACCATCCTCATGACGCGACCGCAACCTACTGGATTGTCGGCATCGCAACGACGATCGTGTTCTTTGCCTCGTTGATGTTCCACGAAATTTCTCACGCCGTGGTCGCGAGAAGGAACGGCATCGGCGTGCGCGCCATCACCTTTTGGCTCTTCGGCGGGGTCTCCGAGCTCGAAAGCGAGGCTCTCTCGCCCGGTGTCGAGTTTCGTGTCGCGGTGGTAGGCCCCCTCACTAGCTGCGCCCTCGCCGGCCTCTTTGGCTTATCGGTGCTCCTCCTTCACCACGGCGGCATTCACGACGTCGTGGTCTCAGCGCTGGGTTGGCTGGCGTGGATGAATCTCTTACTCGGCGGGTTCAACTTGATTCCGGCGTCGCCGCTCGACGGCGGGAGAGTTCTGCGGGCAATCGTGTGGCGCCGCACCGGCGACCGGGCGCGGGCCACGGCCACGGCTTCGCGAGCCGGTGAGGCGTTCGGCTACGTGTTGATCGTGCTCGGCGTCTTGGAGTTCCTGGCGGTCGGGATCGTCGGGCTGTGGTTCGTCTTCGTGGGGTGGTTCGTGCTGACGGCGGCCCGGGCGGAAGAGAGTTCGTCATTCCTTCGCACCGCGCTGGCCAAGGTGAACGTGGGCGACATCATGACGAAGGATCCCGTCACGTTTACCTCGACGATGACGGTGGCCGATCTGGTGGACAACCAGATGCACAACCACCACTTCGGCACCTTTCCGCTGGTTGGGCCAAACGGCGAACTGGCGGGTCTCACCTCGATGGGGCGAATCCGTCATGTGGCGCCGGATTTGCGATCGACGACTCGACTGATTGACATCGCCTGTCCGCTGGCTCAGGTCCCAACGGGCACTCCGGACGAACCGGTGACGGCGCTGCTGCAGCGTATGCAGTCGTCACCGGACGGCCGAGCGTTCGTGATCGACGCGGGGGGTCACCTCGTTGGCGTCGTGTCGCCGAGTGACATCGCGCGCTACGTGCAGTGGCGCTCTTTGAAATCACGGGGCCAGGCGGTGAGCCGGAACTGACCCCCCTCGAAGCGCCCGCCGCCGGGCGATACCGTTGGTCGGTGGTCGCCGCCCGGTGGGCGAACTACGGCAGCGAACGAGCGAGGTGGATCGGCTTGGCGAGTGCGAAACTGGACAAGGTCGTAGCGAGCGCCGACGACGCGGTGCGCGATGTAACGAGCGGTGCGTCGATCGCCGTGGGGGGCTTTGGGCTATCGGGCATCCCAATGGTGCTGATCGCGGCCCTGCTGGCGAGCGGGATCACCGATCTCACCACGGTGAGCAACAACTGCGGTGTCGACGGTTGGGGACTGGGGGTGCTGCTCGAAGCCAAGCGGATCAGGCGCACCGTGAGTTCCTACGTCGGCGAGAACAAGGAGTTCGAGCGTCAGTTCCTTAGCGGTGAGCTCGAGGTGGAACTGGTTCCCCAGGGTACGCTCGCCGAGCGCCTGCGCGCCGGCGGCGCCGGTATCCCCGCCTTCTATACGCCGGCGGGAGTCGGTACCGGGGTGGCCGACGGCGGACTGCCCTGGCGCTACGACGGGCGCGGCGGCGTGGCTGTGGCCTCGCCGCCGAAGGAGGTTCGCGAGTTCGGGGGCCAGGAGTACGTGCTCGAGCTGGGGCTGCGGACCGACTTCGCACTGGTGCACGCGCGCTACGGCGATCGCCACGGAAACCTCATCTACGAAAAGAGCGCCGCAAACTTCAATCCGCTCTGTGCGGCGGCGGGGCGGGTGACGATTGCCGAGGTCGAAGTGCTGGTCGAGCCGGGCGATCTCGATCCGATGACCGTGCACACGCCGGGCATCTTCGTCCAGCGCGTCGTGCACGCGCCGCACGCCGAGAAGCGCATCGAGCGACGCACGGTGTCGACGTGACGGCGCTCACGCGCGACGAGCTGGCGGCCCGGGTCGCCAGGGAGCTGGCTCACGGCCAGTACGTCAACCTCGGCATCGGCATGCCGACGCTCGTGCCGAACTTCATCCCCGAGAACGTGCACGTGGTGCTTCACTCCGAGAACGGGATTCTCGGCGTGGGACCGTACCCGAGCGAGGACAACGTTGATCCCGACCTCATCAACGCCGGCAAGGAGACGGTCACCGTGCTGCCGGGCGCGTCGTTCTTCGATTCGGCGACGTCCTTCGCGATGATCCGTGGCGGTCACCTCAACGTGGCGGTGCTCGGCGCGATGCAGGTGTCCGAGCGCGGCGACCTCGCGAACTGGATGATCCCGGGCCGGATGGTAAAGGGGATGGGCGGGGCGATGGACCTGGTGCACGGAGCCCAGCGCGTGATCGTGATGATGGAGCACACCTCCAAGGACGGCGAGGTCAAGATTGTGCGCGAGTGCACGTTGCCCCTTACGGGGCGGACCTGCGTGAACCGCATCATCACCGATTTGGCGGTCATCGACGTTGCGCCCGGTGGACTCGTCCTGCGCGAGTTGGCGCCAGGAGTCACACTCGACGAGGTGCGCGAACGCACGGAGCCGGAGCTGACGGTCGCTCTCGACTGAGTCGGACGGCCCGAAGTCTGACCCGGTGGTCGCGACCCGTGGCGGGATTATCGTGCAGAATTTGCCGTCATGTGGCGCTGGCGGCAGAATTGATATTCCCTGGTCAGAAGCGATGTATACTTGAATTCCGTCTGTTTGAAGGGCTCCGGATCGGCATTTGCTCCGTAGGCTGGCCGGTGGCAGCAGCGACTGCCCTCGCCCCACAGAGCTGTGGATAACGGTGACCAACCAAATCGCGCCCGGCGATCCTTGCGACGCCCGGGTTCACGCCGAGAGCGACGATCGCCCGGCGCGGCGCGAGGAATCAGGAGACTGCCGTGCGACGAATCGTGTCGGCCCTGCTCTTCATCGTGCTGGCGGTCTTGGCCGCTAGCCCGTCACCGGCCGGCGCCGAGACTCCGGCGAAGCCATCGCCCCTCGTCGGGCGCCCCGGACCCTCCTTGGTCGCATTTTCGGATTATGCCGTTTACGCCGACGCGGTTGCGAGCGGCGTCACCGTCGCCCGGCTTCGCGCCGAGTGGCAGCGCGTCGCCGTCTGCGAGGTCGGGGGCAACTGGGCGATGACCGGCCCGCGCTACTCCGGCATCGGGATCTTGAACACCACCTGGTACGAGTACGGGGGGCGACGCTTCGCGCCCCTGGCTGGCGAGGCCACCGAGAACGAGCAGATTGTTATCGGCATGCGGGTGACGCGCGGCTGGGTCCCCGACCAAGAAGGATGCTCCCCGACGGGCTGGTAGGTGAGTGTGAAGTCCTAACACCAGCCGGTCTTCTTGGAAACGATTGCCATCAACTGATGCGTGAGGGATGCCAGCGAGCCAAGGCGAGCCGAGCCAGCTGGTGAGTTCGGAGATCGTCGCCAAAGTAGTGACTTTCGCCACTGGCACGTCGCGCGCCGGCTCTCTACGGTGGAGATGGGGAGCGTTGCCTCTCGGTGCGAGTCGGTGATGGCTCCCTGGAAATGAGGTAGCGATGATGTTAACTAAGAGTTCCAAGGACGAGCTGGACCTCCCGGTGTGGAATGGGTTGTCCTGGCCGTCGCGAGCGTGGTTTGACGAATTCTTCCACGACAGTGACTGGCGCCGTCCCTTCAAGATCGAAGTCTGCCAGGAGGAGGGTGCGCTGAAGGTGCGAGCGGAGCTGCCGGGCGTCGACCCCGAGAAGGACGTCGAGGTGGAGATCGTGAACGATGAGCTCGTGATCACCGCCCAGAAGTCCGAGTCTCACGAGCACAAAGGTCGTCGCGAATACCGCAGCGAGTTCCGCTACGGCTCGCTGACGAGGTCGGTGCCCGTGCCCAAGGGCGTCGACGAGTCCAAGATCACAGCCACCTACAAGGACGGCCTACTAGACGTCCTCGTGCCACTGCCCGTCGGCACGACGAGCGAGGCCTCCGCTCGGCGCATCGCGGTTAAGCGCGCCTGAGCGAGGGCGGGTCTTCGTCCCAGTCCCTAAGGACTCTACGAGGCCCCGCGTGGGTTCGCCGGCCGTCGCGTCCGCTTAGCCGCGGTGCGGCGGCCGGCGTTGTCACGTTCCGTTGCTGTTCTGCGCGGTGCCAGCGCTCGCTGGCGCGACGGGGCGAGGGCGATTAGAGGAACGACGCGTGGCCGACCATGCCGGCCGCGACGGTGGCGTTGGTCACCTCGTCGATCAGAACGAAGCTTCCGGTCACGCGGTCTTCGCGGTAGTCGTCGACGACGAGCGGGTCAGCGGTCTGCAGGGACACCAGACCGATCTCATTGGTCGACAGTGAGTCGGCGGGGTCGACGGTGAGCGACTCGATGTCGATGACTCCCTTTATCTCGCGCACACGCACCGGTGTCGATCTGGTGGTGTGCTTGAGGCGCAATCGTCGACCGTTGACGCTGAGCGGTTGCTCGCCGAACCAACAGACGGTCGCCTGGAGGTCCCGCGTGATGGTCGGCAGGGGAGCCGTCGCGATGAGATCGCCGCGGCCCGCGTCAGTTTCGTCGGCGAAGTCGAGGTCGGCCGCAAGCCCAACGGCAGCTTCGAGGCGCGCCTCGCCCCCGAAGTTGATCGCAGTTATCGTCGTCTCGACGTTGGCCGGCAGGAGTGTGACGCGGTCGCCGACGCGGAACGCCTCGCCGCTTACGATGCCGGCGTAGGTTCGTCCGCCGCCGGGCTGGCGCAGCACCCACTGGATGGGGAGGCGGGCGCCTTGGGCTGTCTCCCACGACCCAGCTTCGGAGGCCTCCAGCGCCTCGAGCAGCGTTGGACCGTGGTACCACGGAGTGTTGGGCGAGCCCTCGACCACGTTGTCGCCGTAGAGCGCCGACACCGGGATCATGATCATCGAGGTGAAACCCAGCTCGCGCGAGTGGAGCTCAATCTGGTCGATCGCACGATCGAAGGCGGTCTCGGACCACCCGACGGTGTCCATCTTGTTCACCGCCACGATCACCGAGCGCACACCGAGAAGCGCGGCGATGCAAAGGTGGCGACGCGTCTGTTCCTTGAGTCTCGACGCGACGTCGAGCACGACCAGCGCCAAGTCGGCCGTCGATGCCCCCGTGGCCATGTTGCCGGTGTACTGCACGTGACCGGGGCAGTCCGCGATGATGAACTTCCTCGTCGGTGTCGTCGCGTAGCGATAGGCGACGTCGATCGTGATGCCCTGCTCGCGTTCGGCCCGCAGGCCGTCGGTCACGAAGCTGAGGTCGAGATCACCGAAGCCGCGCCGCTCGGACGCGGCGGCGACCGCGTCGAGCTGGTCGTCGAAGAGCTGACGAGTGTCCACGAGCAGCCGGCCAATGAGCGTGGACTTGCCGTCGTCAACCGACCCGATGGTTGCGAGGCGAAGCAGGTCTTTGGTCGCGAGGTCCACTTAGAAGTAACCCTCGCGCTTGCGGTCTTCCATCGCCGTCTCGGAGAACTTGTCGTCGCCTCGTGTGGCGCCGCGCTCGGACACATTGGCCACCGCCACCTCGTCGATGATGGCCTCGATGGTGCTGGCGTGCGAAAGGACCGCGCCAGTGCAGTTGGCGTCGCCCACCGTGCGAAAGCGGATGGTCTTGCGCACCACGACTTCGTGTGAGGCGGGCTCGACGAATTCGCTCACCGCGAGCCACATCCCGTCGCGCAGCACCACGTCGCGCTCATGGGCGAAGTAGATCGACGGCAGGTCCATCTTCTCTCGACCGATGTACTGCCAGACGTCAAGCTCGGTCCAGTCAGAGAGGGGAAAGGCCCGCACGTGTTCGCCGACGTTGACCTTGCCCTGGTAGAGCTGCCAGAGCTCGGGACGCTGCCGGCGCGGGTCCCACTGACCGAAGGCGTCGCGGAAACTGAGAATGCGCTCCTTCGCGCGGGCCTTGTCCTCATCGCGTCGTGCGCCACCGAAGGCGGCGTCGAAGCGGTGCTCGTTGATCGCGTCGAGCAGTGTCACGGTCTGAAGCCGGTTGCGCGAGCCGAGCGGGCCGGGATCGACGACACGGCCCTGGTCGATCGTGTCTTGAACCTTTGCGACGATGAGGCGCGCACCGATCGCCTTGACCGTCCGGTCGCGAAAGTCGAGGACTTCGGAGAAGTTCTGTCCGGTGTCGATGTGCAGGACGGGAAAAGGCAGCGCCTGTGGCGCGAAGGCCTTGGCGGCCAGGTGTAGCAGCACGGTGGAGTCCTTGCCGCCCGAGAAGAGCAGTACCGGCCGTTCGCACTCCGCGGCGACCTCTCGCAAGATGAAGAGCGCGTGGGACTCGAGTACGTCGAGATGGTCAGTGGCGTGAGGGGTGGGCAAGGTCGTCGTCATGGCTTCGTTCGGGTGACTGTATTCTAGTAATTCACCAGGCAAAGTAAGAGAAGAGTCACCACGCGGCTAACGACGCCCAACTCAGAAGTGCTCGACGAACTCAACGACGTCAATGATCGGTTCGAGCGCGCCGCACCGCTCGAGATACTCGAGTGGGCGTTTGAGCGCTTCAACAGCGACGCGGCCATGGCTTGCTCCTTCGAGGACGTCGCGCTCTTGCACATGGTCCACCAGCTGCGCCCGCTGACCGAGATCATCTTCCTTGATACTGGCGGGCACTTCCCCGAGACCATCAACTTCGTGAACCAGATTGCCCAGGAGTGGTCGCTCAACTTGACGCGCACCGAACCCGGACCCGAGGCGGCGTCGCAGCCCTGTGGCAGCGAGCACTGCTGCGAACTGCGAAAGGTCGAGCCGCTCGCCCGTGCGCTGAGCCAGTGCAAGGCCTGGATCACCGCGGTGAAGCGCGTTGACGCGACCTCGCGCGCCGGCATGAAGATCGTGCTCTGGGACGAGAGATTCGGGCTCGTCAAAGTAAATCCGCTGGCCACGTGGGGCGATGACGACGTCGCGTACTACCTGCGCCGCCACGGCCTGCCAGAGCACCCGCTCTGGGCCCAGGGGTTCGCGTCGATCGGTTGCGCGGCGATGACCGAGAAGCCCCTGGTCCCCGGGGACCGACGCTCGGGACGCTGGGTCGGTCTCGATCGAGACGAGTGCGGGCTGCACGACGCCTAACTATCCACCAAAATTTTCGGCTCCAACGGTAAATTTGTCGCAATGTCAGTGCTACGCGGTTCGGAGTCGACCGGATGATACTGATTGTCCTCGCGCTGTTCTGGGTGGCGCTGCTGGCCCCGATCGTGGTGCGTCGTTTTCGTGACCACGGAGCGGAGAGGTCCATCCAGTCCTTTCACTCCGAACACGAGGCCCTGAGTCGCCAGGACTACATGGTCGAGCCCGCCCACCGTCTTGAACAACCTGACTCGCCCGGGTCGACGGGAGCCCAAGGCCGACGGCCTCGCCTGACGGTCGTGCACGCCGATGACACCTTCGGCTCGCTGGAGTCGAGGGCTTCGTGGGACGAGTGGAGCGAGAACTACGAGTACGACGGCGAGCGCACCGAACCCCGCACGAATCGCTACGCCCAGGCGTACTCATCACGCCCGAGTGGGCCGATCGAACCGACCCGGTACGAGGCGCCGATCCGTCTGCGCACGATGGAGGCACAGCGCCGGATGATGTTCACAGGACTGGTGCTCGGCGCGCTGTCGCTGACGGTGATGGCATTTTTCATCGGCTCGTCGATCGTCACTGACCTGACGGCGCTGGCCTGGTTCGCGGTTGTCATGTTCGTCGCGCTGGCTCTGTACTCGGTGAGCCAGGGCTACCTCAGCGAAGAGTCGCTGCCGCTGCGCCTCCCGCGCCGCCAGCCCCTGGCCACCATCGAGCCGCTGTACGCGGGCATTCGCAACACGACCTTCGACGACGAGTTCGATGAGTTTTACGAGCCCGACGCCGACGAGCAGTGGTATCAGCAGCCTGAGCGCCAGCGCGCCTTCGGGTAAACTAGACACCTCTTCGGGGGTGTAGCTCAATTGGTAGAGCGCTACGTTCGCAATGTAGAGGCAGTGGGTTCGAATCCCATCACCTCCACCAAAGACACCTGGTGCACGGCCCCGATCGACGCGAGTTTCGCGTGAGCGGCGCCGAGGGCGAAGCCGGTGACGGCCCCGAAGTAGAACAGCCCTCCACCGTCAGCGACGGTGCTACGTCGAAGCGCGACCATCGGGTGCGCCAGGACCTCGAATCGCTGCGCGCGACCCGCTCGTGGACCACGTGGGCAGCCACGCTGATCGCCGTCGTCTTTGGTGTAGCGCTCATCGATTTTGTCGCGCAAAACACTCGCGACGTCCGAGTCGAGTTCTTCTCAGCGAGTGGACATCTACCGATCGCTGTCGCGCTCCTCGCCGCCGCGCTCTTGGGCGCGGTGTTCGTGCTCGCCGTCGCGGCCGTACGCGTGGCGCAGCGCCGTTTGCACCAGCGCCGTCGGCGCCGCGCGCAAGAGGCGAGCGACGTCGACACGCAGCCCGACCCGGGAAGCGAGAGCCGCTAAGAAGCTTCCACCGGACGTGTCAGCGTTAGGCGGAGCGTCCATCGACGTGCACGTCTTCTCTAGGCTTGTCGTGACCTTCATGGACACGCTCGACCTCCACGACGCGCGGAAGCGGTATCACTTCGCACTGCCGCCCGAAGACTACGGGCGCCTGCCCTTCTACTCAGCACTACTGGGCGAGCTCGAAGAGGACCCCCTCGCTCTTCGGCTGTTAGCCGGTGTGCGAGCCGAGCAGCGCAATCCGATGCTGGTGCTCGCGGCGCTGCACCTGGCCGCGCTACGTGGTCATCCCATACTTGGACCCATCTACGAAGAGGCGCGCCACGGTCAACTCGGGGACGCTGAGAAGGCGGCCCGGCGCGTGCTCGAAGTCGTGCGCGAGACGAAAGAGATCGTGAGCGACGAGCTGTGGCGCTCGACCCAGACCAACGAGCCCGGTCGCAGTGCGGTCCTCCAGGCTGTCGTCGCCGATCTCGTGAAGGAGTCGTCAGTGATCAATCTCATCGAGGTCGGCTGTTCGGCCGGCATCAACCTTTGCTTCGACCAGTTCCCGGTGCGGGCAGAAGACGACGGGGTTCCGCTCACGCTTATTTGCCAGGATCTCACGCCCGTCGATCGCGAGCGGCCGCTGCCCGCAGTTGCCGCGCGCATCGGCATCGATCCCCAGCCGCTCGACCTCGGTGACATCGATGATCGGCTCTGGCTGAAGGCCTGCCTGTGGCCCGAAGAGCGCCGCCGTCACGATCGATTCGACGCCGTTGTGGCGGCTCGGCCCGCGTGGCCGACCGCGGCCGTGCTGCGGGGCACGGCCGCGGAACGACTGACCGACGCCCTGGCGCTGTGCGACGAGAGCGTCACGACAGTCGTGTTCAACACTTGGGTGGCTTACTACTTTTCGCCCGACGAGCAGCGCGAGTACTTCAATGCGCTGACGGATCTTTGCCGTGAGGGCAACGTCGCATGGATCTCGATGGAGTCGACGATGGTCAAATGGCCCGGTGTCGAGTTGGACGGCGCCGCGCACGTTAAAGGTGCGTCCCAGATTGTCGTGACTCGGCCCGATTCGTCACCGCAGCTGTGGGGCTGGTGCCACCCGCACGGACGCTGGCTCGAGAAAATTACAACTTCGTAGTTCACCCGAGGCGGATTGCCGGCGACCAGGGAAACCGAGTTCGGCTCTGCCCGCGAGTGACGTGGCGGCGCCGCACCACTGTGGAAAAGGTGCCACTAAACGGTTGGTATGTGATCACCTGATGACGAAAGTGGTGGATAAGTGATCCAATGTTGGGCATAAGTGTTTGATTTCCCCTCGTGGGCTTGGTGAACGAAAGAATCTCTGGCAGAGTGTCCCTCGTAGTTCACGTAGTACCTGCCAACGATTCTTCAAACCGCAAGGGGAGAAGGAAGTAGGGGGATGAGGGGCCTCGCAAGAGGACAGGAATCCTTCTGACGGGCAGCGGAGTTCGGTCCGCTGTTTGGAACAGGCGATGACGTGAAGTGCCTGCCATCAGCGGTGTTCTGTCCGACACGGAGCGGCGTTGGTGTGCCTCGGAAACCCCGAGGGGCGGGTGAGCTTCGGCTCACTGGTCACTCGGGGTTTTCGGCTTTTCGGGTGCTAGTTAGTCGATCCAGTACCGGCGCATCGCTGGTCGGTTGCCCTCGGGGGAACAACCGATTCGAGGACGCCGCCGTTACGGTTTCGCTCGATAACGATGGCAACGGCCGCAGCTTCATCGTCCATTCGATACGGCCGTCGTCGCAGCGCCATCGGGTCAGGCGAGGCGTGACAAGACGACGGCAAAAGTGTGCGAACGACTAAAAGAGTCCGGTGGCTTCGACGGGATCGATGAGTTCGGCGCCGTCGTTCTTCACCGAACCCACCGCCATGCCGACGCCGTAGTGCGTGAGCGTCCCCTTGGGGGCGGGGCGCAGCAGCGCGAGTCGCTCGTCGGGACCGTAGTCGGCGACGTTGAGCCACGTCTCGACATCCCCGATGCTCAGCACGACCGGCATGCGGTCGTGGATCTCGTCCATGTCGGCGTTCGGCGTCGTCGTGATGATCGTGCACGTGGCGAGGGGCTCGGCCGCCGCGTCGTCGCGGTTCCACCACTGCTCGTAGAGTCCGGCCAGGAGCAGGGGCTCTTCGTCGCCTCGCGTGAAGTAGTTCGGTTGGCGGTGCTGGCCGGGGCGATGGTCCCACTCGTAGAAGCCGTCGACGGGAATCACGCAGGGGCGCTTGGCGAAGGCGCTGCGGAACGAGGGCTTCTCGGCGACCGTCTCGCCGCGGGCGTTGAAGAGTCGATTGCCGATGGTGGGGTCCTTCGCCCAGCTCGGCACGAGCCCCCAGCGGTAGCGGTCGAGCACGCGCGTCGCATCGTGTTCGGCAACGCCAAAGAGGGTGCGTTGGGGCCCGACGTTCCAACTGGGTTTGCCCTCGGGGTCGATGCCCGCGGCGAGGGCCGCGTCGAGGAACCGGGCCAGCCGCGCGGGCGGGCTAAAGAGGGCGATGCGACCACACATATACCCATTTTGCCTGGAATTTGAGCCACTGGCGCGTGTGACGACGATTGGCTACTCTTACGAACACATGTTCGCTTTTTCACCGCCGCGGCCTTCGCTTTCCCCCGAACTCCTCGCCCGTCTACGACCCGTGTCACTGGCGAAGAGCCGCACGTTGCCCCTCGACGAGCCGTGGCGCGCGCTCGTGCCGGGCGGGGGGCTTCGCCGCGGTTCGACGGTCGCCGTCGAGGCGCCGGTGGGCTGGGGCGGGTTGAGTCTCGCAATTAGTCTCGTCGCCGAAGCCAGCGCGCAGGGTCACTGGGTGGCTGTCGTGGGCGTGGACGACCCTGGGATCGTGGCGATCGCCGAGCTCGGCGTCGACCTGCGTCGCGTGCTCTTCGTGCCTCGCCCGCGAGGAGCCTGGGCCGAGGCGTCGGCCGACCTGCTCGACGGGGTCGACCTCGTGCTCGTGCGTCCGTCATCGCGCACGGGCTTCGGCGCGGCGCGGCGTCTGATGGACCGAGTGCGCGAGCGCGGCACCGTGCTGATTGCGCTCAGCGAACCGCGCACGGCCTGGCCGCTGCCGGTCGACCTCTCCTTTCGCGTCACGCGGGCTGAGTGGGTCGCCTCGACGCGCCTCGACGCGCGCTACCTGACCGTGCTCGTGAGCGGCCGGGGCGAGGCGGTCCGGGGAGTCGAGCGCGTGGTGGTGGTGCCCAACCGCCGCGGACGCGCCGAGGCGACGTAGGTGGAGCAGTTGCTCGCCATCTGGGTCGAGCCGCTCTCGCTCGAACAGCCCGACGGCTCGACGCTGCGCGACACGCTCGCGCTCTTCGACGCGCTCGACGCGCTCTGCCCCTTCACCGAGGCGGTGCGGCTCGGTCTCTACGTGCTGCCGCTGCGCGCGCCGAGCCGATTTCTCGGTGGCGACGACGCGGTGTTGCGCGCGGTGCGCCAGGTCGTGCTGGACGTGGTGGGCGTGTCGCCCAAGCTCGGAGTCGCCGAGGGGCTGTTCTGCGCGGAGCTCGCGGCTCACCGAGAGCTCGTCGTGCCCCTCGGGGCGAGCGACGCGTTTCGCCGCGCGCAGCCCCTCGACGTACTGGGGCGCAAGGACCTCACGACCACCTGCCAGCGATTGGGGCTCTACACGCTGGGCGCCTTCGCCGACCTCGAGCCGGCGCGGGTGGCCGAGCGCTTCAATAAGCACGCGCTCATGCTCCACCGCGTGGCGCGCGGCGAACTCGCCGAGCTCGAGGACCAGCGCGACGTGCGCCTCGCGCAGCGCCTCGCGCGGCTACGCGGCGAGAGCGGCCTCTTCGAGGAGCAGTCGGGCTTCTTCGGTCAGCGCGGGGCCGCGGACGACCGCGCCGAAGCGGCCGCGCACCGCGTGCGCCGGCGCCTCGGGCCCCAGGCCGTCGCCGTGGCGAGCCTGCGCGGGGGGCGCAGTCCCGAGGATCGGGCGACCCTCGTGCCCTGGGGCTCGCCGGTCGCCAACGTCCGCGACGCCGCGCCGTGGCCGGGCCAGCTCGCGGCGCCCTCGCCGGCGACCACGCTGGCCCACCCGGTGCCGCTGCAGCTGCGCGACGACGCGAACCGCCCGGTGATGCTCAGTGCGCGCGGCGCGCTGAGCGGCGAGCCGGCGCACGTGCTCTTCTCGTCGCCGCTTCGCCGCGAGATCGTCTGGTACGCCGGGCCGTGGCCCCTCGTGGAGCGGTGGTGGTCGCGCCGGCGCCGGCGCGCGCACCTGCAGCTGGTGCTGACTACCGGCGAGGCGCTGCTGGCGGTGGCGGAGTCGAGCCGGTGGTGGCTCGTTGGAATCTATGACTGATGGCGACCTACGCAGAACTGCACGCGCACTCGGGCTTTAGCTTCCTAGACGGCGCGAGCGATCCCGAGGAGCTGGTCGTCGAAGCGGCGCGCCTCGGGCTGTCGGGCCTCGCGCTCTGCGACCACCACGGGCTCTACGGTGTGGTGCGCTTTTCCGAGGCCGCGCGCGCACTCGGGCTCGCGAGCGTCTTCGGCAGCGAGGTCACCCTCGAAGCGAGCGACGACCGCGTCGGCGTCTCGGACCCCTCGGGCGAGCACCTCGTGCTCTTGGTGCGCTCGCCCGCGGGCTACGCGGCGCTCTCGCGGATGCTCGCGCTCGCGCACCTCGAGCGCGGCGAGAAGGGCGCGCCGCGCTTCACGCTGGGTCAGGTGGCGGAGGCGGCCAGCGAGTGGCTGGTGCTGACGGGGTGCCGTAAGGGGCCCCTCACGAGGGCGCTGCTAGACGAGGGGCCGCGCGCCGCGCGCCGCGCCCTCGCCCGGCTCGTCGAGCGCTTCGGGCGCGAGAACGTGGCCGTGGAGCTCTGGGACCACGGCGCGCCCGACGACATCGCGCGCAACGACGTCCTGGCCGAGCTCGCCGTCACGGCCGGGGTGGACGTCGTGGCGACGAACAACGTGCACTACGCCACACCGCGCGACTTTCCCCGGGCCAACGTGCTCTCGGCGATTCGCGCCCGCCAGAGCCTCGAGGAGATGGAGGGCTGGCTGTGCGCGTCGCCGCTGGCGCATCTGCGCAGCGACACCGAGCAGCGCCGGCGCTTCGCGCGCTGGCCCGGGGTCGTCGACCGGGCCGGCGAGCTGGCGGGCGGGCTGGCCTTCGACCTGCGACTGGTGGCGCCCAACCTGCCCGCGTTCGCCACGCCCCCGGGCCAGGACGAGCAGACCTACCTCGAGGCGATCGTCGCGCGCGGCGCTACGCAGCGCTACGGAGCGCGCGACGCCGAGCGCGTGGCGGGCGCGTGGCGCCAGATCGACCACGAACTCGCCGTCATCAGGACCCTCGGCTTCGCCGGCTACTTCCTCACCGTTTGGGACATTACCGAGTTCTGCCGCGCGAACAACATCTACTGCCAGGGGCGCGGCTCGGCGGCGAACTCGGCGGTGTGCTACTCGCTGGGCATCACCAACGCCGACGCCGTCGCGCTCAACCTGTTCTTCGAGCGCTTCCTCTCGCCGGCGCGCGACGGCCCCCCCGACATCGACGTCGACATCGAGTCGGGGCGGCGCGAGGAGGTGATCCAGTACGTCTTCGAGCACTACGGGCGCCACCACGCCGCCCAGGTGGCCGCCGTCATCACCTACCGGTCGAAGTCAGCGTTGCGCGACGTGGCGAGGGCGCTCGGCCACAGCGAGGAGGAGGCCAACTACATCCGCGACCACGTCGATCGCTCGACGATGACCCCCGGCGCCGAAGTGCCCGCGCTCGTGACGACGCTGGCGAGCGAGCTGCTGGATCGGCCGCGCCACCTCGGCATCCACTCGGCGGGCATGGTGCTCTGCGACCGGCCCGTGCTCGAGGTCTGCCCGGTGGAGTGGGGGCGCATGCCCGGGCGCAGCGTCCTGCAGTGGGACAAGGACGACTGCGCGGCGATCGGCCTGGTGAAGTTCGACCTGCTGGGACTGGGCATGCTCGAGGCGCTACACCACGCGGTCGACGAGGTCGAGGCCTTCCACGGGGTCGCCCTCGACCTGGCCGCGCTGCCCCAGGAGGAGGCGGTCTACGACCTGCTGTGCGAGGCCGACACCGTGGGGGTCTTCCAGGTGGAGTCGCGCGCGCAGATGGCGACGTTGCCGCGCGTGCAGCCGCGCTGCTTCTACGACCTCGTCATCGAGGTGGCCCTCATCCGCCCCGGTCCCATCCAGGGCCACGCGGTGAACCCCTACATCCGCCGGCGCCGCGGCGACGAGCCGGTGACCTACCTGCACCCCCGGCTCGAGCCGATTCTCAGCCGCACGCTCGGCGTGCCACTCTTCCAAGAGCAGCTGATGGAGATCGCCGTCGCCGTGGCCGGTTTCTCGCCCGCCGAGGCCGACGAGCTGCGCCAGGCCATGGCCGCCAAGCGCTCGGAGCTTCGCATGATGAAGCTGAAAAGCCGCTTCTACGCGGGGATGGCGCAGAATGGCATCACCGGCGACGCGGCCGACCAGCTCTTCGACGCACTAGCGGCTTTCGCGAACTTCGGCTTCCCCGAGTCGCACTCGGTCTCCTTCGCCCACCTCGTCTACTGCTCGGCCTGGATCAAGGTGCACTACCCGGCCGCGTTCCTCGTCTCGTTGCTCAACGCCCAGCCGATGGGCTTCTGGTCCCCGCAGAGCCTCGTCGCCGACGCGAAGCGCCATGGCGTCACGGTGCTGCGCCCCGACGTGAACGCCTCGCGCGTGGGCGCCGCGCTCGAGGGCACGCCCGAGCGGCCCCTGGTGCGCCTCGGGCTCG
Organism: uncultured Acidimicrobiaceae bacterium; assembly: GCA_963749355.1. GTDB lineage: Bacteria > Actinomycetota > Acidimicrobiia > Acidimicrobiales > RAAP-2 > RAAP-2. The sequence continues at coordinate 225,710 of CAVVMM010000007.1, read as the reverse complement.
GCGACGTGCGCGGGGTCGGTGCCGAGCTCGCCGAAGGCGTGGTGGCGGGTGCACCGTTCGCCAACAGCGCCGACCTCGTGCGCCGAGCCGGCGTGCAGCAGCACCACCTCGAGGCGCTCGCCGCCGCGGGCGCCCTCGACGGCTTTGGCGCGAGTCGGCGCGCGCTGGCCTGGTCGGCGGGAGCGGCCGCCCAGGCCTTGCCCGGCCGTCTACCCGGCGTGGTGACGGGACTGGTGGCGCCGCCGTTGCCCGTACCGAGCGAGCTGGAGCGTCTCGCCGACGACCTGTGGTCGATGGGCCTGACGACCGAGGCGACGGCAATGGCACTCGTGCGCGAGTCGCTCAACGAACGGGGGATCACAAGAGCGAGCGCGCTCGCCGCCGTCGAGGGAAGTCGCGTCAGCGTGGCCGGCGTCGTGACACACCGCCAGCACCCCGAGACCGCCAACGGCGCGGTCTTCGTGAACCTCGAGGACGAGACCGGTCACGTGAATGTGATCTTCTCCAAGGGCGCGTGGGCCCGCTGGTCGAGCGTGGCCGATCACACGCCGGCGCTCGTGATACGGGGATCGCTCGAGCGCGGCCAGGGCATCGTCACGCTCGTGGCCGAGTCCGTCGCAGCGCTCGAACTGGGTGCGACCACGCCCTCTCGGGACTGGCGCTGATAACTGGATCAAGATCCCGCCAGCGTTGCATCGCCGGTTCGACGACGCCTCAATCGACCTAAGGCTTCGTGGGCGCGCAGAGCGTCTCGTGGATGGCGGCCTTACTTCGTGCAGAGCATCGGCGAACTTCGTTTTGGACACGGCCTCACCATTCGGTGATCGAACGACGACGTGGCGCGCAACGGGGCTGAGCCAACGGTGACGCCCGTAGGAGGCGACGGAAGCGACTGCCACGATGACACCGATACCCTCGGTGACCTTCGTGCAGTGCTCACGTACCATCTAGAGATGGCGTCGCAACCCGGGGTGGACCGGTCCATGGGCCGGTCCCTCTGGACCGTGCTCATCGGCCGGCCGCTCCGCTCCCGCGATGCAGCCAAAGAGCAGATCAACCCCTTTGAGGGGCTCTCGGCGCTCTCGCTCGACGCGCTGACCTCGGTGGCGTACGGCCCCGAAGCGATCATCGTCGTGCTGGCCGTCGCCGGTGCCGGCGCGCTGCACCTCATTCTTCCGATCACGTTGGCTATCGTCGCGCTGCTCGCCATCCTGGTCTTCTCCTATCGCCAGGTCATCGACGCCTACCCCGAGGGCGGCGGCGCCTATGCGGTATCGCGGGCCAACCTGGGCACCCGGGCGAGCCTCGTCGCGGGGGCGTCGCTCATCGTCGACTACACGCTGACGGTCGCGGTGTCCATCGCGGCGGGCGTGGCCAGCCTCACCTCGGCCTTCCCCGGACTCAGCTCGGCGACCGTGCCGATCTGCCTGGGCATCCTGGCGGTCATCACCTTGCTCAACCTGCGGGGCCTCGGCGACAGCGCCCGGGCGTTTCTGCTGCCCACGTTTGTCTTCATCATCGGGCTCTTGGCGATCATCGTCGTCGGTCTCATTCACCCGCTCGGCCTGCACGAGCCTCAGCCGGGCCACTCGTTGCTCGCCGCGCACGGCCTCGAAGTGGTGTCAGTGCTGCTCGTTCTAAAGGCGTTTTCGGCGGGGTGCAGCGCGCTCACCGGCGTCGAGGCGATCGCCAATGGCGTGCCGTTGTTCAAGGTGCCTCGCCAGCAGCGCGCCAAGCGAACGGAGCTGATGCTGGGTGTGATCCTCGGGGCGATGCTCCTTGGCCTAGCGACTCTGGCTCACCGCTGGCACATCGGTCCGCGTTCGAGTGAGACTGTCCTCAGCCAAATTATGGGCATGGCCGTCGGGCGTCACTGGGCTTACTACATCGTGTCCCTGACGATCACCATCGTTCTCGCTCTGGCCGCGAACACTTCCTTCGGCGGGATGCCGATTCTCGCTAGTCTGCTGGCGCGCGACGACTTCCTGCCCCACATCTTTGGGCTCCGAGGCGACCGCCAGGTTTTCGACAAGGGCATATGGGTTCTCTCGGCAATGTCCGCCGTCTTATTGATCGCGGTCGGCGGCAACACCGACCAGCTGATCCCCTTGTTCGCCATCGGCGTCTTCACTGGCTTCACGCTCTCGCAGTCGGGGCTCGTTGTCCACTGGTGGCGCGCGCGTCCGCCGCGCTGGCGTTATCGCGCGGCCGTCAACGGAACCGGCGCCATCATCACCGCCCTCGCCACCGTGATCTTTCTCGTTTCGAAGTTCGAACAGGGCGCGTGGATTGTCGTGGTGGCCGTACCGGGATTCGTCTTACTCTTCGTGAGGATCCACGCCTACTACGCCCGGGTCGGCGCGATCTTGGACGTCGGTGACATCCCGCCGATGCCCCAGGGCAAGGAGACACTCGTCATCGTGCCGGTGATCAACGTCTCCGAACTCACGCTGTACGCACTCGGGGAGGCGCTGTCGTTGAGTGAGAACGTGATCGCCGTCTCGGTCATTGCCGGCGAGCACGATCAAGGCAGCGCGACCAGTGGCGACCTCGAGCGGGAATGGTCGCGCTGGAACCCCGGCGTCCCCTTGCAGCTCCTGCACACGGAGTTCACTTCGGTGGTCGATCCGATCTGCGCGTTCATTGACGAGGAGCGCGCGAAGGAGAATCGCCAGATCGTCGTGTTGATCCCGGTAATCGTTCCAGCGCACTGGCGCTACCGGATCCTGCACAATCAACTCGACCTCGTGCTGAGCGCCGCTCTCAGCAAGCGGCCCGAAGTGGTCGTTGCTCGGGTTCGCCTACCCCTGGCGGCGAAGTCGCTCTAACCCTAAACGGTGAGTCGCAGCGTCCGGGGCGAGGGCGGAGTCTTTCACCTGTCGACGCGTCCTCTTTCGGTCACTGTGGCTTCTTCGACTCATACGGCGGTATGTCCGGATGGTGCTCGATTATGTGGTCGAGTTTCGCGTGAAGCTCGGCCGTTCCGGCTTCGACATGGCGCTTAACGAACTTCTCAATGGCCTTGCGCAGCGGGGGGTAAAAGATTGTGGTGGCGATCGCCGCGAGGACCACCCAGATGAGGGTTGCCACCACATCGCCGGGAATGCCCCCCGAACCACCAGCGGGCCAGATCCAACGATCGAAGAAGGTTGCGGCAATCACGCGGTTCCCTTGCTCAGGTGCTCGTGCATCGCCGGATGCCGAATCGCGTGCTGCTTACGCAGCGCCTCGTGATCGTCCTTGTTCGTGTGTTTGTGGCAGGTTTCGTAGTGTGTGCCTTCCACACGGCCGAGGCCACCCTTGAGGGCCGGTCGCCAGCAGGTCTGGCACTTGTGACGGCGATAGAGCCCGATAATGCTCAGGAAAATGGCGCCTTCTGCAAAGTCGGCACCGAATCCGCTCCAGAACGCGTACCACTTGCCGGCCTCGTTGTCTATTCCGGTGACTTGCAAGATCCAATGCCAGACGGCGAACACAATGCTCCCTAGACCGTGTGAGAAAACATCAGCCGAGGACTATTTTACGCTTCGCTTGTCGTTCACAGCGGAATGGTCCGTGCCAACGAAATGAGTTGACTCAATCGCACACAGCCAGTTGCCGGAGTTTGCTCCATCGACTACCAGAGCGATCGAGTCCGGTCTCCGATGCGATCCCTAGAATCCGAAGCTCAACTGACGAATGCGAATTCGGGACGATCGCCCGCCTCGATCTCATCACGCACGAGCATCTGCGCGACGGGCAGGTCCTCGGCGTGGGTGACGCCGATGCAGCGCGCCGAGGTGGCGATCACATCGAAGCGCAGCGGCGTGTGGTGCAAGATCTGGCCAACGAAGGTTGAGAGCTGAATCTCCTTGTCCTGGCTGAAATCGTGCTCGTCGATCGCCCGGTGCATCAAGGGAAGTATCGAGGGCTGAAAGCCCCATAGGTTCATTGACACCGTCGTCTGAGGGTGCAGCGCGGTCGGTTCGAGCCCGTCGTTGGCGACGAAGCCCTCAAGGGTCGCCGATACATTGCGGCGCTCGACAATTTCAGTCAGGTGTCCATTCACCACGACGCACGTGCCCCGCGATACCGGCAGGTCGCTCACCGACGCTCGATCGAGCTGGAAGCCCACGAGGCAGTTGTTGGAGCTCGTCGCGAGGTGGTGCCCCAGGCGCCGGAACGATTCGCGCCCGTAGAGGTCGTCCGCGTTGGAAACGCCGAAGGGCCTCGTAAGGTCGAGGCTGGCCTCGGCCGAGAGCACGGCGTCAACGGTGCCGCGCAGCTCCAGCTGGTGAGTGAAGGTGACGCGGCGCCCCTTGGGCCAGTACTTGGCGACGTGCTCTTCAATCTCGGGACCGGTCTCGCGATTGATGACGATCACGATGTCGTCAAAGCCCGCCGCGTAGGCGTCCGAGGCCAGAAGGTCGATGACCCCCTCGTCGTGCAGTCCGACCGGGGCGAGCTGCTTCAGTCCGCCGTAGCGTCGCGCGCGACCGGCCGCGAGGATGACGAGCGAGGGGCCGCTCACTTCGACCACCGCACGACGGCCGAGGCCCAGGTCATCCCGGCGCCGAAGCCGGTGAGCAGAGCCAGGTCGCCCTTGTGGACGCGGTCGTTCTTCCGCGCGTCGTCAAAGGCCAGCGGGATTGACGAACTCGAAGTGTTGCCGTAGCGATCGAGCACGACGACGGCCCGGTCCATCCCGATGTCGAGCCGCTGGCAGGCCGCCTGGATGATGCGGATGTTGGCCTGATGGGGGATGACGAGACTCAACTCGTCCGACGTGACGCCGGCCATGGCGAGGGCCTTCTGTGCCGAGTCCACGACCACCCGCACGGCCCGGCGAAAGACCTCCTTGCCGTCCATCTGGAAGAAGCCCTCGTGCTCGCAGGTAAGGAGGTCCGCGTCGGCGCCGTCGGCGCCGAGGCAGAACGACAGCAAGTCGTTGTCGGTCGGGTCGTACTCGAGCACCGTCGCGCCCGCGCCATCGGCCAGCAGCACCGCCATGTTGCGGTCGCTCCAGTCGACCCAACGCGAGAGGTTCTCTGAGCCGACGACCAGGATGCGCTGATTGCCCGTCTCGAGCAGGCCGTACGCCGTGCGTACGGCGTACATGAACCCGCTGCACGCGGCGTTCAGGTCCATCGCGGGGCAGGTGAGACCGAGCTCGTGGGCGACCAGCGTTGCCGTCGCCGGCGTGATGCGGTCGGGCGTCGTCGTCGCCAGAATCAGGAAGTCAACATCCTGGGGCTCGACGCCGGCGTCCTCCAGGGCGTTGCGCCCGGCGATGACGCCCAGGCTCTTCGCCGTGCCGCCAATGCGTCGCTCTCGGATGCCGGTTCGCTCGACGATCCACTCGTCCGACGTGTCCAAGGTGAGAGAGAGTTCCTCGTTGGTGACAATCCGATCGGGAACGCCAATGCCCCATCCCGTAAATCGAGCGCCCATGTCAGACCCTTCGCCGGCTAGTTATCCGAGAAGTCTAGATGATGGCTTTCTCAGGGCGCCGGTGCCGGCAATACCTGCAGTGTGCACCGGGCGACGCAGATGAGGCGCTCATCTTGGTCCTTCAGTTCGATGCCCCAGACGTGCACGCTGCGCCCTTTGCGAAACGGCGTCGCCGTCGCGGTGAGGGTGCCCGACTCCATCGAGCGTAGGTGCGAGCAGTTCAGCTCGGTGCCAACCACGATCTCCTCGGGCGCAACGCTGAGAAAGCCGCCCACTGACGCGGCGCTCTCGGCGAGCAGAGCCGACACGCCACCGTGCAGGATGCCGAAGGGTTGATGGACTTTGGGTCCGATCTCGAGGCGCAGGACAACCTTGTCCGGAGTCGCGGAGACGACCTCGACGCCGAGCAGTATGTTCACGTTGGGGCGGTTGGATAGGACACTAGTGAGGTCGTCGCTCATGGGAGCATTCTAGGGAATCGCTAGTCTTCCACTGTGAATCGAACTGTCGACTTGCGCAGCGACACGCTCACTCAGCCCACCACCGCGATGCGCGAGGCCATGGCCAACGCCGTCGTCGGCGACGACGGCTACGGCGAGGATCCGACGATCAACGAGCTCGAAGAGCGCTTTGCGCGCTTGGTCAAGAAGGAAGCGGCCATCTTCCTGGTCTCAGGCGTGATGGCCAATCAGATCGCCCTTCGAGTGTTGGCCGAACCCGGGGACCTCATTGTCGCCGGGAGGCGCCAGCACGTGGTGAGCTACGAGTTGGGCGCCGCGGCGCGCAATTCGGGATTCCAGTTCGCCACCGTCGACGACTCTATGGGCGTGCTTGAACTCGATGAGGTGCTAGAAGTCATCGACGCCGAAGGCGATCACCAGCCGCACGTGTCGATGGTCGCGGTCGAGAACACCCACATGGCCTCGGGGGGCGTGCCATGGGAGGTCGAGGACCTGAGGCGTCTGGCGTCGGTCATTGGCGAGCGGTCTCTCCACCTTGACGGTGCGCGGCTCTTCAACGCCGTCGTGGCTACCGGCACGAGCGCCGCTGAGTTCGCCGCGACCGCAACGACGGTAATGGCGAGTCTCTCGAAGGGGCTCTGCTCGCCGGTGGGCTCGTTGCTCGCGGGACCGTCGGCGCTCGTCGAGCGTGCCCGCATTGAGCGCAAGCGACTGGGCGGCGCCATGCGTCAAGCCGGATTCTTGGCGGCGGCCGGGCTGGTCGCTCTCGAGACGATGGTCGAGCGGCTGAAGGACGATCACGCGCGAGCTCGCCAGCTGGCCGAACTCTTCGCCGCGACGTTTCCCGGGTCGAACTACGATCCCGCGACTTGTCGAACCAACATTGTCTCCTTCGATCACCCTCGGGCTCGTCAACTCGTCGCCGAGCTCGCGGCGCTCGGTGTGCTCGGCCAGACGATTGCTCCACACCGGGTCCGCTTCGTCACCTACGCCGGGGTCAGCGACGACGACGTCGACTTCGTCGCCGATGCGCTCGCTGGGTACCGCTCCGCAAGCTGAACGGTCGGCGTCGCTTCTGACCGCTGCGCCCACGTCCCGCCGGGTCGCGGTTGAAGGAGCGGTAGCCTTTAGGGGTTGTAAAGGCATCCCATGACTGAGATTCTCCACCTCTCCACGTTCCTGCACCGTCCCATCTACGATTCGGACGGCGACCGGATCGGCCGCGTCCAGGACCTGGTGGCGCGCCTCGGCAGCGACGCCCATCCCCCGATCGTCGGTGCCGTCATTCGCATCGAAGGTCGCGACCTCTTCCTACCTGTCCGCAAGATCGGCGGGCTCGCCCAGGGCAGCATGACCTTTCAGGGCCGACGGGTGGACCTGCGTCGCTTCGAGCGCCGCCCCGGCGAGTTGTTGCTCGCCGAAGACCTTCGCGCTCGACATCTTATAAATGTCGTGCGGGGACGCATCATCATCGCGAACGAGATCGAGCTCGCCGAGGTTGATGGTCGGTGGGAGGTCGTGGGCGTCGACCCCGGGCGACGCTCCTTTTTCCGCCGGGTACTCGGCCGCCGGATTGGCGCGCACGTTCAGGCCGATTCGATCGTCGACTTTGCCTCCATCGAGCCGTTCGTTTCGCACGTGCCGACGGCGCGCCTGCGCATCCCGTACCGAAAGCTCGCCAAGCTGCACCCGGCCCAGCTGGCTGATCTCGTCGAGCAGTCCAGCCACGAAGAAGGCGAAGAGATCATCGAGGCGGTTGGTCTCGACCGCGAACTTGAGGCCGACGTGTTCGAAGAACTCGACACCGAGCACCAGCTTGAGTTTCTCGAGTCGCGCACTGACGCCGAGGCCGCGCGGCTGCTCTCGCGCATGGAGCCCGACAACGCGGCCGACCTCATCACGGAGATCGATCAGGAGCGACGGCTCCCGATCCTCGAGTCGCTGCCGAGCGAGCAACAGGCGAAGATCCGCCAACTGCTCTCGTACAACGCCGATACGGCGGGCGGGCTCATGAACCCGGACTTCATCTCCGTTGCGCCTGACGCGACCGTCGGCGACGCACTCGAGGCGATTCGAACGTCGCGCGTGCCCGCGGAGTCGCTCCAGGCGGTCTTCATCGTCGACGACAGCGCTCAGCCAGTAGGCGCGGCGTCGATCGCGTCCCTGGTGCGCGCCCGACCGACCGAATCCGCGCTGGCCGTCGCGCGCACGCCGCTCGAGCACGTGCACCCACACTGGGACGTGCTGCGAGTATCGAGGAAGATGAGTGACTTCAACCTCACCGTCTTGCCGGTGCTCGATGACGAGCACGCCAAGATGATCGGCGTCGTGACCGTCGACGACCTGCTCGAAGAGCTCTTACCCCAGGGCTGGCGCGCCGAGTTCGGCATGAGCGCGGTGGAGGAGTAGCCGTGCTCGTGCTTCGGCGTCACGTTCTAAGGGGGTCCTTCTGAAACCCCCGAGTACCGGCTGCAAGGCTTTAAACGTACTGAGACAACCTCGCTGTGACTTGAAGGAGAGCGCCTAGCCCCCTTTGGTTTCGCCGCGGTTGCTTCACCCAACGACCACGACGAGACGAAAGGAGGTGGGACGTGCAGCGCGAAAGGTCGAGAGAGAAGGAACACGAGATCGCGGGTGCTTTCGGCACCATTAGCTCCCATGACGAGCGGAATCGTCATGGCCTGCGCGCGCGCTTTCTCACACTGATCGCCATCATCGGCCCCGGGCTCATCGTGATGATCGGCGACAACGACGCTGGGGGCGTTTCAACCTACGCCCAGGCCGGGCAGAACTTCGGCTACTCGCTTTTGTGGACGCTGCCCCTGATCATTCCGGTGCTCGTTATCGTCCAGGAGATGGTCGCCCGACTCGGCGCGGTGACCGGCGTCGGGCAAGGGCGGCTCATACGCGAGCGCTTCGGACGTTACTGGGGCAATCTCTCGGTCCTTTCGATCCTCGTCCTGAACTTCCTTATCATCATCACGGAGTTCATTGGCATCTCGCTTTCGATGGAGTACTTCGGCGTCACGCCCTACGCGTCGGTGCCGGTCGCAGTGGCCTTGCTCTTCGCCGTGACGGCGTCAGGCTCGTTTCGCCGTTGGGAGCGGTTCATGATGCTCTTCGTGGGGATGAACTTGGTCATTATCCCGCTAGCCCTGGTCGCCCACCCGTCGGTGGCGCACATGGTCCACTCGGCGGCCATCCCGAGTATCCGCGGCGGCGCCTCGTCGGCTTCGGTGCTGCTGATCATCTCGATCATCGGCACCACAATCGCACCATGGCAGCTGTTCTTCCAGCAGTCCAACATTGTCGACAAGCGCATCACCCCGCGCTGGCTCAATTACGAGCGCGTTGACACGATTGTCGGCGCCTTCATCGTCGTCATCGTGGCTTCGGTACTCGTGGCGGTGTGTGCCGCCGGACTCGCGGGGCACGGCGGAACGACCGCGTACACGAATGCGCTGGGTGTCGCGAGGGGACTGGGCCGCCACGTGGGCGATGGCGCCGGCGCACTGTTTGCGATCATCCTTTTAAATGCCTCGGTTATTGGCGCGGCGGTCGTCACGCTGGCCAGCTCGTACGCGCTGAGCGACCTCTCTTCGACGAACCAGGGGCTCAACGCGCGCCTCGCGGAGGCCAAAGCCTTCTACGGCGGCTTTGCGGGAATCCTGATTTTCGCCGGCGCGGTCGCGGTGATTCCCGGGGCGCCGCTTGGCGTCATCACGTTGGCCGTCCAGGCCCTCTGTGGGCTGATGCTGCCGAGCACCACCATCATCGTCCTGCTGCTGGCCAACGACAGGGAACTAATGGGCCCCTGGAAGAACCCGCGATGGCTCAACGTCATTGCGGTGATCATCGTGACCGCCCTCGTCGTGCTCTCTTTCGCGTTGATGATCTCGACGCTATTCTCATCGGTCGACGTACTCACGTTGCTTGTCGTGCTGGCGACCCTCGGTGTGATCGGCCTGGCGGTGGGATTGCCCATGGGACTGAGGCGCGTCGAAGCGCCGCTTCACTATGACATCGACAAGCGGGACTGGCGCACGCCCCGGCTGACTCTTCTTGAACCGCTGCCACGTTCACGGGCGCGGCAGATCCTGATGCGCTCGCAGAGCTGCTATCTCTTCACCGCCGGCATTCTCTTGATCGTGCGCATCGTCCAACTCGTCACCTCCTAGTCTCTCGTCATGGCATTTCGACCCACCCTGGTGTGCGTTCACGCGCACCCCGACGATGAGGCGTTCTTCGGCGCCGGCGCGACGGCGCACTACAGCGCGCTCGGACATCGCTGCGTGCTCATCACCTGCACGTCTGGTCAGCTCGGAATCGACGCCGCTGGCCGATCGGGCGACGTTCCCGGGCACGACGACCTCGAGACTCGAGCCGTTCGGGCCGGTGAGCTGCAGCGAGCGGCGGCACGGCTCGGATTCTCGAGGGTGGTGACGCTCGGTTACGACGACTCGGGCATGCAGGGCTGGCCGACCAACGACAACTCCCGGGCCTTTATGAACGCCAACGTCGACGCGGTCGCCGCGACGATTTCGTCGATCCTCGACGAGGAAGCGCGCCGCGATCGTCGTCACCTACGACGAGAAGGGCTTCTACGGACACCCCGACCACATCCAGACGAACGCCGTCACTCGTAGGGCGGTGGCCCTCGCGGCGACGGTGGAGCGCCTCTACTACTCTGTCGTGCCCGAGGGCGTGATGGCGGAGCTCGTGGCGGGCGCTCAGTCCTCGGGGCTCACCATGCCAGCCTGGGTGCTCGATGCGAGCACCCACGTCAGCGACGGGCTTGTCTCGACGACGCTCGATGTTGCCAGCTACCTGAAGGTGACGCGCGAAGCGATGGCGGCCCACGCCACTCAGACCGACAACGAGGACCTCGTCGAGATGAGCGACGACCTCTTCTCGCTACTCTTCAGTACCGAGTACTTCCAGCGCGCCTGGAGTCGACGCGACACCAGCGCCGACGCCAACGATCTCTTTGGAGGACTGTCATGGACCTGACCTTCTTGGCCGTGCACGCGCACCCTGACGACGAAGCCAGTTCGACGGGCGGGATCTACCGGGTGCTAGCCGACGAGGGCGTGCGCACAGTCCTCGTCACCTGCACGAATGGCGAGTTCGGTGACGCGCCCGGCGGGGTGAAACCCGACGCCGACCACCACGACGGCGACGAGGTCGCCAAGATCCGGGCCGTCGAGCTCGACAACGCGGTAAAGATCCTCGGCATCGAGCGCAACGTGCGCTTCGGGTACCGCGACTCGGGCATGATGGGTTGGCCCCAGAACGACGACCCCGAGTCCTTCTGGGCGACGCCGGTCGAAGACGTCGCCCGGCGCCTCGCGGACCTGATTGAAGAGGAGCGGCCTCAGGTCATCGTCACCTACAACGAGCACGGCTTCTACGGCCACCCCGACCACATCCAGGCCCACCGGGTCACCGTGGCCGCGCTCGATCTCCTCAGCTACGAGCCCACCCTCTACTACAACGCCATCCCCAACTCGGTCATGGCGCGAAGTGCGCGAGCGCTGGGCCCAAGCCGAGCGCGAGCGAGCCGAGGCCGACGCCGCCAAGGGCATCGTGCGACCTCCCGAAGAGCCCGAGGAGGAGATCGACATCGGCACTCCGGACGAGAAAATTGGCGCCGCGATCGACGTCAGCTCGGCGACCGACGCGAAGTACGACGCGCTCGCCGCGCACCACTCGCAGATCGCCGAGTCGTTCTGGATGAAGATGAGTCGCGAGGAGTTCGCTCAGGTGATGCGCACCGAGTGGTTCGTGCGCGTGACGAACCCGATGAACCTCTCGGGCGTCGGTCACTGACCTCTTCGCCGGCTACCGCTAGCTAGTAGCGGTACGTCTCGGGCTTGAAGGGTCCCTCGACCGCGACGCCGATGTAGTCGGCCTGCTGCTTGGTGAGGGTCGTGAGCTTCACGCCGAGCGCCTCGAGGTGCAGACGCGCGACCTTCTCGTCGAGGAGCTTCGGCAGGACGTAGACCTTCTTCTCGTAGCGATCGTGGCTGGTGAAGAGCTCGATCTGGGCCATTACCTGGTTCGTGAAGGAGTTGCTCATCACGAAGCTCGGATGGCCGGTCGCGTTGCCGAGGTTGAGCAACCGTCCCTCGGAGAGCACGAGGATCGCCTTGCCGCTCGGCAGGATCCACTTGTCGACCTGGGGCTTGATCGTCTCTCGCCGAACGCCCGCAAGGCCGGCCAGTCCCGCCATGTCGATCTCGTTGTCGAAGTGGCCGACGTTGCCGAGCACCGCCAGGTGCTTCATCGCCTGGATGTGCTCGAGGGTGACGATGTCGCGATTGCCGGTGGCCGTGATGACGAAGTCGGCCAATGGAATGGCCTCGTCGAGGGTTGTCACCTCGAAGCCGTCCATCGCCGCCTGCAGCGCGCAGATCGGATCGATCTCGGTAATGATGACCCGCGCGCCCTGGCCGCGCAACGACTCGGCCGATCCCTTGCCGACGTCACCGTAGCCGCAGACGACGGCCACCTTCCCGCCGATGAGAAAGTCCGTCGCGCGATTGAGACCGTCGATCAGCGAGTGGCGAATGCCGTACTTGTTGTCGAACTTGGACTTCGTGACCGCGTCGTTGACGTTGATGGCGCTGAAGAGCAGGCTGCCATCGCGCTCGCGCTCGTAGAGCCGGTGCACGCCGGTCGTCGTCTCCTCCGAGACGCCCAGGATTCCTTGGGCCATCGGCTCGAAGAGCTGTTCGCCGCTCGAAACGATCCGATCGAGCAGGGCGAGTATGACTCGGTACTCCGCGGAGTCGGCCGACTCGGGCGCCGGGACGAAGCCGGCTCGCTCGAACTCGACGCCCTTGTGTACGAGCAGCGTGGCGTCCCCGCCGTCGTCGAGGATCATGGTCGGACCAGCGTGGCCGGGCCAGCGCAGGAGCTGCTCAGTGCACCACCAGTACTCCTCGAGCGTCTCACCCTTCCAGGCAAAGACCGGCACACCCTTGGGGTTAGCGACGGTGCCGGTGGGCCCGACGACGACTGCGGCGGCGGCGTGATCCTGAGTCGAGAAGATGTTGCAGCTCGCCCAGCGCACATCGGCGCCGAGGGCGACGAGCGTCTCGATCAGCACCGCCGTCTGGATCGTCATATGGAGCGATCCCGCAATCCGCGATCCTTTGAGCGGCTGGCGCCCGGCGAATTCGCGGCGCATGGCCATGAGGCCGGGCATCTCGTGCTCGGCGAGGGCGACCTCGGCTCGGCCGAAATCGGCCAGTGAGAGGTCCGCAACTTTGAAGTCAATGGTGCCAGAGGTCATGGTTCTCCTAAGAGTCCGAAGTTTCCAGGCGCCGACCTCTGTCGCAGTCGCCCATCGAAATGCTACCTCAGACGCCGACGCGAAACTCCACGACGTCGCCATCGCGCATGACATATTCCTTGCCTTCGACGCGGGCCTTGCCCGCCGCGCGCACCGCGGCCATCGAGCCAGCGGCGACCAGGTCGTCGTAGGAGACGATCTCGGCCTTGATGAAGTGCTTTTGAAAATCAGTGTGAATCTCGCCGGCCGCCTCGGGCGCGGTCTCGCCCTGGTGGATAGTCCAGGCGCGGGCTTCTTTAGGTCCGGCCGTCAAGAAGGTCTGTAGGCCGAGCGTCGAAAACCCGACGCGCGAGAGCTGAGTGAGCCCGGACTCGGCCTGGCCGTAGGAGTGCAGCAGCTCGACGGCATCGTCGTCGTCGAGGTCGGCCAGCTCGGCCTCCAACTTCGCGGAGAGCACGACGCTCGGCGCGGGGGCGACCGACGCCTCGAGCTCGCGGCGGCGGCGCTCGTCGCCGAGAGTCGCCTCGTCGACGTTGAAGGCGTAGATAAAAGGTTTGTCGGTCAGGAGATGCAGGTCGCTCAGCGCCGTGCGGTCGAGTTCCGGGCCAAGCTGCGAGATGACGCGGCCCCCATTTAGGGCGACCTCGGCCCTTCTCACTTCGACCAGCCGCGCGGCGGCCTCGCTGCCTCGTTTGGCGTCGCGCTCGAGGCGCGTCGCCGCACGCTCGAGGGTCTGCAAGTCGGCGAGGATCAGTTCCGTCTCGATCGTCGCGACGTCGCCGGCGGGGTCGACACGGCCGTTGACGTGGATGACGTCGCCGTCCGCGAAAACCCGCACCACCTCACAGACGGCGTCGCACTCGCGGATGGCGCCGAGGAACTGGTTGCCCAGGCCCTCGCCGGTCGAGGCGCCGCGCACCAAGCCGGCGATGTCGACGAAGGTGACCGTGGCGGCGATGACCTTTTCGGAATGGAACATCTCCGCGAGCACACCGAGGCGCTCGTCCGGCACCGCGACGACGCCGACGTTCGGCTCGATCGTCGCGAAGGGGTAATTCTCGGCCACCACGTGGTTCTTCGTCAGCGCGTTGAAGAGGGTGGACTTTCCGACATTGGGCAGACCAACGATGCCGATTTCAAGACCCATAGGACCGTTCAGGCTACTTGAAGGGCACGGTCTCTCTTGCGATCCGCGGGCGTCACCGGGAGTTCGTCGGGGTTATTTTGGCGGTCGATCCCAGCCTACCGATTGAGCCGAGCTGACGAACGGCGCGATTGAAGAGCTGTCAGGTGGCGTCGCCCTCGCCGGTGGTCGCTGGATGAACTCGGGACACGGCATTCGAAGCAACCAGGGAACCGATGGCCGCGACGATGAGACCCAGAACGATGCCGACCAGCACCGTGCTGACTCCCAACGACGGGTGGATTGCCGCGGTGGTGACATGGAGGCCACCGAATCGGGCCGCTCCGGTGCCACTACCGGGCGTGAAGCCGCCGGAACCGCCGAAGCCACCACTGGGTGCGCCGCTAAAGCCACCACTGGGGGCGCCGCTGAAGCCACCACTCGGGGCACCGCCACCGCCGAATCCACCGAAGCCGCCAGTCCGTCCAGCGCCAAAAAATGTGGTGGAGGGTGACGTTGCTGCGCTGAAGAGGGCCGAGGTTATCGGGCTCGCCACCAGTACACCGACGACGAAGCCGACAACGGTGCCGATGACCGCAAATATGCCCGTCTGCGTGATGAACTGACCACGAATCGACCGATTCGAGTCACCGCGAGATTTACGTTCCGCGATTTCATGGCGGTCCAGGGCCACGAACATGAGTGCCGATAGCAACAAGATGACCAGTGCCAGCACGACGCCGCCAATGAAGAGATAGGTCGCGGTTGACCTTCCCGAATCGAGCGGAGCGATTCGAGCTTGCAGCGTCGCTTCGGAGGACGTCACGGTGGCGCCGCTGCCGACCGTCGCCTCGATCGCCGTCGTCACCGTGGCAGCGTTCGATGAGTTGTTTATGGTCACCACCAGATTCGAAACGTCGCCCACCGCCGAGGCCAGCGTCTGCACGGTCGAAAGGGGCATCAAGACACTGGTATCGGCAAAGCTGGTGCCGGTCGAGTAGATACCGACCACGGTGATGGTGTGGCCCCAGGCCGTAAACGTCGTTCCGACGCTCAGGTGATTGTCGCTCGCAAGTGTCGATCCAACAACAGCCACGTCTCTTGTGGAGTTGGCCGAGAACAATGTGCCCGACGTCAACTTTTCTTTCGCAATGCCGACGGCGCCCTCGCCAGGAGAGTTGGTACCGGTCACGCTCAGCGGCAGCGCGAACTTCGTGGTCGATGTACCGGTGCTCGAGTGAGCGGCGCCGCCGGCGCCCGCGCGCCCGGCGAGCGTGGGCGCCTTCAGCGACGTTTCGGAATTCGTCAGCTCCTCGGTGAGTGTCGCCGTGACCGACACCACGTCGGGCAACGTGCGTACATCGTTCACGCGAACCTCTGCGATGGGAGTGGCGCTCGCGCTCGAGCCAAAGCCCGCACCCGAGGAGACGGTGATGATCCTCCCACTGGACGTGGCCGAGATGGCCGAAATCCTCGTATTCGCGGCGCTGAGGGCTTCAAAGGAAGAGACGGCGAGCGCCAATGCCAGGATGAGCAGCACCACCACGCCGATCGCTCGCGCAGGGCTGTGGAAAGCCCTTTGGAGGCTACGTCGGAGCGATGTCAACGGATGTCCTTTCTGGTGGAACAGTCCATTGTGACTCCGGCGGGCGAGAACTGACCTAAGGCGAAATAAGACCCGCGTAAGAAGTTGGTCGGAAGGGCAGAAGACGCGAGCGTATCGGCGTGAGGGAGATCATCGCTTGGCGAGCTCATTAA
This sequence comes from uncultured Acidimicrobiaceae bacterium, assembly GCA_963749355.1. Taxonomy (GTDB): domain Bacteria; phylum Actinomycetota; class Acidimicrobiia; order Acidimicrobiales; family RAAP-2; genus RAAP-2. The sequence goes on along the minus strand of CAVVMM010000007.1, from coordinate 209,641 downwards.
TTCCGTGAAGTCGCGGCGAGGTAGCAGCGCCGAGGTCGTGCGCGACGTTGGCGAGACGGGATGAAAGTCGATATCCGAACAGTCAGCCTCGGCGCGGCGTGGTCGTCAGGACCGACCACGCGATCCGACCCCGTCACGAGGGAAGGTGATCGCGGCGAATGGGGCCGGTGGGAGTTGGGGGCCGCCGCCGACGATCAAGATGAAGTTGTTGCTAAGAAATCAATTAATTTAACTCAATCGGCCCGGGGCGCCACTTACTCTGAGTCCAGGTAATCGCGTGCAGACCGAGCGCCGCCGAGGGCATTCAGGCAGTGTGGCGGAAGTCGGCACGGAGCGTTCGCTCACTGGGCCCTGAATGGAAGGATCACAAGTGCGTCTCCCACGCGGCAGGCGAAGGAAATTCGTGACGATCGCCGCGGTGGTTGTCCTGGCGGCGGCGGGTCTCACCACTGGACTCTTGCTTTCGAGTTCGTCGGGCATCCAGTACCAAACGGAGCCCGCCACGATTGGGACGGTCTCACAAACCGTGTCACTCACCGGCACCATCGAGCCGGTGAGTCAAGCTGATCTCAACTTTGGCGCGTCGGGCACGGTCTCCGCCGTGTCAGTGCAAGTTGGCCAAAAGGTCAGCGAAGGAACGGTTCTGGCGACCCTCGAAACTTCAAGCCTCGTCGCTCAGGTTGACCAGGCCCAGGCTGCCTACGGGAGTGCCGAAATAGCCCTGGAGACTGCCGAGACGCCGACCGGCTCGCTCGTCAGTCAGGACGAGATGGCCGTGACCAATGATGAGCGGACGATGAGTAGCGCGGAGAACTCGCTGTCCGAGACGAATGACTCCAACGAAGAAAGTCTGATTCAGAGCCAACAGGCTCTGCAAACGGCGCAGACGAACATGTCGAACGCCGCCGCCCAGATGGAGGACGACCAGGCTGCGCTGACCGCCGCAGAGGCCAAGGAGTCTTCGGACTGTAACGGGGATGCGCAGGCCGCGTCGGTGTGCACCCAAGACCAGAGCACTGTTTCGAGTGATCAGGCTCTGGTGAAAACGGATCAATCGGCGGATGCGAACGCGCAGAACTCGGTGCAGACGGACGAAGAGAACGTCGTGTCGACGGAGCAGAAAAATGCGCAGGGCTTGTCCCAGGCCGAGGTAAGCGTCATGAGCGCACAATCGGCGTTGACGACCGCGAGGGCCAACTTGCAAATGGCGAGCGACGGGTCCTACCAGAACGAGTTGACTTCGGACGAGGCGATGGTTGCCTCGGCACAGAGCAACCTTCAAGCGGCCGAGAGGAGCCTCACGGACGCAAAACTCATCGCGCCGATTAGCGGGACGGTGACGGAGGTCAACTTGGTTCCCGACGCCTCGGTAAGCGCGGGGACGTCCACCGTGGGCTCACCCTCTTCGAGCTCGTCGTCGACGGGGGGCTCGGGCTCGGGTTCGTCGACTCCCGACGTCGAGCTCGTTAGCCCCGGGACCTTCGAGATCCAAGCGACGGCGTCGGACACGCAGTTGCCTGGGCTTAAGGTCGGGCAAAGGGTTGAGTTCACGGCGTCGGGTGACACGACGGCGGGCCTCGGCACCGTGACCCAGGTGGGCACGATCCCCACGGTGAGTTCGGGCGTGGCCACGTTTCCCATCACCATCGGTGTCAAAGGCACCACTGCTGGACTCTACGAAGGAATCTCGGCCGACGTCAGTGTTACGACGCTCTCGGTCGCGAACGTCCTGACGGTGCCCTCAAGTGCGGTTCACACCATCGGTTCGAGCAGCTACGTCGATGTCCTTTCGAACGGCAAGGAGGTGACGACGGCTGTCACCATCGGCGCGGTCGGTTCGACGTTGACCCAGATCAAGTCGGGACTTACGCCGGGCGAAGAAGTCGTCTTGGCTGAGGTGACCTCTACCGTTCCCACTACTTCGACCGGCGGCTTTGGCGGCTTTGGCGGCGGGGGCTTCGGCGGAGGTGGTGGTGGCGGCTTCAGCAGAACCGTCATCGGCGGCGGCGGCCTCGGTTGAGTGGAGACCAGCGTGGTCCAGTTAGTCAGTGGTGATCGAGGGTGACCGCATGGTTGCCGGAAGTGGCCGAGCCAACTCGCGAGGGCGCCGCGCCGTCTTTCGATGCTGCATCGCCGGGTGTCGCCCCGATTGTCGAATTGGAGAATATTCACAAGGACTACCAAACCGGCTCAATCACGGTTGAAGCGCTGCGGGGGGTCTCGCTGCGAGTCAACGAAGGAGAGTTCGTCGCCATCATTGGGCCGTCGGGTTCGGGCAAATCGACCCTGATGCATATTCTCGGCTGCTTGGACCGGCCAACCTCAGGCGTATACCGCCTCGCGGGTATGGATGTCAGCGAGATGGACGAATTCGAACTGGCGGAGGTTCGCAATCGCCGAATCGGTTTCGTCTTCCAGCAGTTCAACCTGCTCGGAACTCTCACTGCCGCACGAAATGTCGAACTCCCGCTCATCTACGCGGGTGTCGACCGGCGCACGCGACGAGAGTTGGCGATGGCCTCGCTCGATCGAGTGGGTCTTTCGCATCGGACCGAACACCGGCCCAGCGAAATGTCGGGTGGCCAGCAGCAGCGCGTCGCCGTCGCGCGGGCGCTCGTGACCGAGCCCACCCTGATCCTGGCCGACGAACCAACGGGCAACCTTGACTCTTCGTCCGCGGAAGAGGTGCTCGCCCTGCTTTCGGAACTCCACCAAGCTGGCCGCACGGTGATCTTGATCACCCACGACATTGAAACGGCGAGCACCGCGGAACGCGTCGTGCGAATACGCGACGGACTCATCCAGTCCGACGAAATCGCGTCGCAATGAATCTTCTTGAAACCTTCCGTTCGGCGGTCGAGGCGATCGTCAGCCACCGACTCCGTTCGGCCCTCACGGTGCTCGGCATGCTGATCGGCATTGCTGCGGTCATTCTGACGGTGGGTCTCGGCGAGGGAGCGACGTCGTCGGTCAACTCGGCCATCTCATCGTTGGGAACCAACCTGCTCATCGTGACGCCCGGAAGCAGCTCTTCCGGCGGCATTCAGCGTGGTTTTGGATCTGCGACGACGCTGACCTACGCCGACGCTCGAGCCCTTGGTGCCCACGTTGTCGCGCCAGCGCTTGAGGCGGTGGCTCCGACAGCCACGACGGTCGACGAGGTCGTTGCCGGCACTAAAAACTGGACGACCCAAATCGTCGGCACGACGCCATCGTGGCTCTCCGTTCGAGACCGCGTGGTGTCGATCGGGAGATTCTTCACTGCTAGCGAAGTGAGGGACCAGTCTGACGTTGCAGTCTTGGGTGCGACAACGGCTCAAGAACTCGGCCTCGGCTTTGACCCCGTAGGCCAAACGATCGACATCGGCAATCTCCCGCTCACCGTCGTAGGGGTACTTAGATCCGCCGGAAGTTCGGGGTCCACGAACGAAGACGACATGGTGCTGTTGCCGATAACGGTGGCTCAGAGCCAGCTCACCGGTTCCGACTCGGTTCAAAACATCTATCTCGAAGCCACTTCGCAGTCGACGCTCGGAACCGCCTACACCGAGGCCTACGACGAACTGCTCTCACTACACCAAATTAAGACGCCGACCGGCGCTGACTTCACAATTACGTCGCAGTCAACCATCGCGGCGACGGCAAGTTCGGTGGACAAGACCTTGACCGTGCTGCTCGCCGGGATTGCGGCCATCTCTCTCTTGGTGGGCGGCATCGGCATCATGAACATCATGTTGGTGTCGGTCACGGAGCGCATCCGTGAGATTGGCCTGCGAAAAGCCCTCGGAGCAACGCCGGCTGACATCCGACGCCAATTCCTCGTCGAAGCCTCCGTGTTGGGGCTGACGGGGGGCCTCATGGGAGCCGGCATTGGCCTGATTGGCGCCGTGGTACTTCCGCACTTCATCTCGAACTCCATTGCCATCGTGTGGTGGGCGATAGCGGGCTCGATCGGGGTGGCTGTCGCGATCGGACTCGGCTTCGGCGTCTATCCAGCAACGCGCGCCGCTCGGCTCGCTCCCATCGAAGCGCTGAGGAGCGAATGATGTTACGCGGCAGTCGTCCACCCGAACGCCGAAACCAGTGAACAGGAGCTACTTCCCGTGACTTATCGATCCCCACTTCATCAATCGGTGAGCCGCACGCGCCAGACCCTCCGGCTCCGTGCGCCCCAGACGATCGTGCTGGGCGCCCTGCTCGTCGCGTCGACGGGACTCGTCGCCGGTGTGTCGAGCAGTGCTGGCGCCGTGTCCCCGAACGACTACCTCTGCTACATCGAGGGCACTGGTCAGACGGCTCTCACCGAGTCGACCTACGCGATCCCCCTCGAAGTCGAGCTGAGCACGACGTCGTGCGCGTCGCCGACCGCGGACACCGCGAGCGGCCTTACCGTATCGTTCAGTGTCGCTGGCGGGGGCGGTCCGTCCGTGACTTTCTCTCCGTTTTCGCCGGTGACGGCGACCAACGGCTACGCTTCCTCGACGGCGACAGCCAACGACGTTTCTGGGCCGGTTTCGGTGAACGCGACCTCTTCGGCGGCGAACGGCCAGAGTGTGTCATTCTCATTAGAGAACGAAGGCGCGCCGTCGACGATCACGGCCAATGACGGCGCCTACCAGTCGACGCCGCTCGACACGGCCTTCCCCCTAAATCTTTCGGTCACGGTCGATGACGCATCTGGCGGCCCGGTCACAGACGCGGAGGTGAGCTTCGTCGCCCCACTGAGCGGGGCGAGTGGAGTGTTTTCCTCCAACGGCACCACATCGGTGTTGGTAGAGACGAACGCCTCGGGCGTTGCCGTCGCTCCCGACGTTGTTGCGAATGGCATCGCGGGAGGCTACGTGATTGAGGCCTACGTGGACGGGACCGCACTCGTTGCGTCCTTCGCTCTGGTGAACGAGGCAACGAACCCCTTGACGGTCGGATCGGTGTCGCCGCCGCTCATCGACCAAGGGGCTGGTGCTCTCGAGCTCGCGGTCACGGGCTCGGGCTTTCGAGGATGGCCTCTCGGCGGGTTTCGACAGCTCCCAGATCAAGATCACCGCGACGACCTACGTCAGTGCGACGACCATCGATTTGCGTGTCACAATTCCCGCGTCGCTCCCGACGGGCGCCTACAGCCTCACGGTGACCAATCCCGGCGGTGCCGCGGCAACGGCTCCCGAGGCCCTCATCGTGGCGCCGCAAGTGTCGCTGCCCGCTCCCGCGCCGTTCTTTGTGATGTTCTCTGGTGGCAAGGCCACGCTGTCCGCGAGGGCGAAGAGTCAGCTCGCGTCCTACGCCGACCGACTGCTGGGCGGAGCGTCCATCAGGATCGTGGGCTACGCGAGAGCTGACGCGAGCCTCGCGCGTTCACGCGCGGCGAGAGTCGACGCGTACCTCAAGGCGATCACCTCGGATCTGCACGTCTCGGTGAGCGAGGTGACGTCGGCCGCCGCGAACCGAGCCGAGGTGATCACGACCGCCAACGACTAGCGGCGTACGGTTGAACCAATGAGTGCTCCTGTCGTTCGTGAAGGCGCTGCGCCATTTGGCCAGTACCAGACCTGGTATCGCGCTACCGGGGAACTTGAGGCAGGACCGACGCCGCTCGTGGTCGCCCACGGCGGACCCGGTTGCTCGCACGACTACCTCGAAGTGCTCGCGGCCATGGCCGACACGGGCCGCCCGATTGTGCTCTACGACCAGATCGGCGGAGGTCGATCCACCCACCTGCCCGATCAGCGGGCCGACTTCTGGACCGTTGGCCTCTTTCTCGACGAGCTCGACAATCTGCTCCACGCACCTCGGCATTGGCGATCGCTATCACCTACTCGGCCAGTCCTGGGGTGGGATGCTCGCCGCGGAACACGCGACGCGCCAGCCCCCAGGACTGCGGTCGCTCATCTTGAGCAACTCGCCGGCCTCCATGGCCCTCTGGGCGAGCGAGGCGAAGCGCCTGAGGGCGCAGTTGCCGGCGGACGTCGCGGCGAACCTCGACCGCCACGAAGCCGACGGAACCTTTGAGGACCCGGCCTACAAGGCCGCGACCGACGTCTACTACGAACGCCACGTGTGTCGAGTTCGTCCCAAGCCGGCGGGCCTCGTGCGCACCGAAGCCCTCATGGCGGAGGACCCGACGGTTTATCACACGATGAATGGCCCGAACGAGTTCTTCTGCATCGGTTCGCTGCGTGACTGGACCATCATCGACCGACTCGGCGCCATCACCGCGCCGACCCTGCTCATCTCGGGCCGATTTGATGAAGCGACGCCGGTGACCGTCCAGCCCTTCGCCGACGGCATCGCTGACGTGCGCTGGGAGATCTTTGAGAACTCCAGCCACATGCCCTTCGTTGAAGAGCCCGAGGGCTACCGGGCGGTGGTGGAGGCTTTCCTCGCGGCGCACGACTAGGGGCCACGACCCGGGGAAGTGACCTAAGGCCCTGACTCAGGTGAGCGGGCTTCTGGTAGGCCGGAGTCGTGGAGCAGTTCGTCGATCGCATTGACGCCGGGCGGCAATTGGGCGAGAAGTTGGCCCATTGCAAGATTGCCAGTGATGCGGTGGTGTTCGGGCTGGCTCGGGGCGGGGTCGTGGTGGCCCACGAAGTGGCGATCGCTCTGGGCGCCCCCCTGGACGTGCTCGTCGTGCGAAAGATCGGCGTGCCCTCGCAGCCGGAGCTCGCGATGGGCGCCCTCGGTGAGGATGGGGAACTCGAGCTTGACCGCGGTCTAGTTAGGTCACTCGGCATCTCTACGGCCCAGGTCGACCAGGTCGTCGCGCGGGAGCGAGCCGAGTTGCAACGTCGGCTCGATCGCTATCGCGGAGGTCGCGAGGCGCTCGCGATCGAGGGCGTTACGGCGATCATCGTCGACGACGGCGTGGCTACCGGGTCGACGGGACGAGCGGCCTGCCGTGTGGTGCGCAGACGTCGACCGTCGCGACTGATCTTCGCGACGCCGGTGGCGAGCGCGGACGCGGCGCGAGCCTTTGCCCGCCTCGCCGACGAGTTCGTCGCTCTCGTCGAGGTCGAGGGTGGGTTTTCGGTCGGCCAGTGGTACGAGCGATTCGAACAGACCTCGGACGAGGAGGTCATTGACTACCTCCGTCGAGCGCAGCGCCGCTCACAGCGCCCGCTGGAGAGGGTCGACGGATTCTCAAGGTCCCAACGAATCGTGAGCCGGTTCGAGCCGAAGAGTGAGGCCGAGTGACGACCACTGCCAACACCGGGGCGTTGCTCTCAGAGCGCGAGGTTCTGCCCGTGCTCGGTCGAGACAGCGACTACGAGCAGTTGCTCGACTGGATCGGCGATCGACGCTTCGTGCTGATCGGTGAGGCCAGCCATGGCACACACGAGTTCTACGCCGAGCGGGCCCGCATCACCCAACTCCTGATTGAGCGCAAGGGGTTCGTCGCGGTCGCCGTCGAGGCCGACTGGCCCGACGCCTATCGGGTGAATCGTTACGTGCTTGGCCAGTCGGATGACAAGACCGCCGAATCCTCGCTCATCGACTTCGAGCGCTTCCCCGGCTGGATGTGGCGCAACGCTGACGTCGTCGACTTTGTCGCCTGGCTGAGGAGTCACAACGACGGATGCCTAGACGAGCACCACAAGGCCCGGTTTTATGGTCTCGACCTCTACTCCCTGCGGGCGTCCATGGAGGCAGTGGTCAACTACCTCGAAGCGGCGGATCCGCTGGCAGCGCAACGGGCCAGGGATCGCTACTCCTGCTTCGACATCGTTGGGGGCGAGGGCGCGAACTACGGGCACGCTGTCACCATGGGGTGGCATCCCTCGTGCGAGAGGGAGGTCGTGGCCGAGCTCGTCGACCTTCGACGTCAGGCGGCGTCGCTGTTGAGCCGCGATGGCGTGGTCGCCGAGGACGAATACTTCTTCGCCGAGCAAAACGCCCGGCTCGTTCACAACGCCGAGCGGTACTACCGAGTCATGTACCAAGGCCAGGTGTCGTCGTGGAACCTACGAGACGAGCACATGGCTGAAACATTGAACTTCCTCGCCGGCCACCTGGACAGCGTCAACGGGCACTCGAAGATCGTGGTGTGGGAACACAATTCGCACGTGGGCGACGCCCGCTCGACCGAGCTCGGGCGCGCCGGCGAGCTCAACGTGGGCCAGCTCACGCGCGTCAGTTGGGGCGACGACTGCTTTCTCATCGGGCTTACAACCCATCACGGTGACGTGAGCGCTGCTTCGAACTGGGGTGGACCAGTCGAACGCAAGCGAGTCCGGCCTGCCCTCGTGGGAAGCTACGAGGATCGATTCCACCGGTCGAGCGTCGAAAACTTCCTTGTGCGTCTCGGCGTGTCCGCCCCCGAGGCATTGAGAGCGACACGGCTCGAACGAGCCATCGGCGTGATCTACCGACCGGAAACGGAACGGAGCAGCCATTGGTTCCACGCTCACCTGCCGTCACAATTTGACGCTGTCCTCCACATCGACGAAACGTCGGCGGTACGGCCTCTTGATCGGACGGTTCTCTGGGACGCCGGCGAGCCTCCCGAGACGTATCCGACCGGGCTGTGAGGACGTGACGGCGATCGTGGCGCCAAATGGAGCTGACCGCTTCATCTTCGGCGCACCTGAGCGATCGCTCACCTGGACTTGTTCACCGCACCGACGATCTCTGGTGCGACTCGAGCAATAATCGGCGATACTTGACATCGCCAACAAGCTTCAGAGGAGGTGATGAGATTGACAAGTTTCGTTAAGTTGATGAGTGCGGGCCCACTGTTCTTCGTCAGTTCGTGGGTGCTCATGCTCTTCGCCCACGTGGTCGCGCACAACGTGGGCATCCACCCATTCGGTTACATCACTTCAATGGTCGTAACAATTGGACTTTGGCTGACGCTGGCACCTGCCATTGCTGCGGTGGCTGGCCGAGGCCGTCGCTGGCACCGCGGCTGATCCGGCGCCGACCTAGAGGGCGCGGTGAGGCCTGTGACTTGGCGCGCCGATAGGCCTCGCCGAGACTTCAGCAGCTCCATCGGCGAGCAATGATTCGTTGCAAACGCGGTGAAGTCGGCGGTGCCCGTGGTTTAGCGCCGCCAGCTTGATGGCGGTGATGATGCGCAGTGCTCTGCCCCGAGGGAGTTGCTTCACCCGGACCTTGCGGGCCGCCGTCCCTTGGCGCGGCGTCGCGGTGCCTCTCGCTCATTGCGGGGTCGGCGGCCGATGTCGGCGTTACCCTTCGTGCCCCGTCGCTCGAAGCGCCCCACACAGCGAGCATCGGCACTCGATCAGATCGGTGGCGCTGACTCGAGGAGGTTGAACGTGACTTGACGAGGGGGCAGACCCGTTCCAAGATGCAATGATGCCGTTCTCAGACATCACCCGTCGAGGTCCAGTGGCCGTGGCGGTTCTCCTCGCGGGCGTGGTCGGGATCGCTGTCGTCGGGCATTCAACATCATCGGCCCAGACCACGACGACGAGCACCTCATCGACCACCAGCACCTCGACGACGACGACATCGCTCGGAACGACCACGACGACGGTGTTGCCTACAACCACGACAACGTTGAAGCCCAAACCGAAGCCCAAGCCGCCGCGCGAGCCCAAACTCGTGACCGGCGATCAGGGACCTTACGTACGGGTCGTGCAGCGGCGGCTCGCGGCCCTCGGCTATTGGCTGGGCCCGATAAACGGAATTTTTGCGGACAGCACGGAACAGGCCGTCTACGCCCTGCAGAAGGCGGCGCATCTACCGCGCGACGGCGTCGTTGGGCCGGCGACCTACGCTGCGCTGGCCCGGGCGGTGCGTCCGACCATCCGTCCGGCGGCTGGCAACCTCATCGAGATCGACCTCGGCGACGACCTGCTTATGATCGTTCGTCACGGCGGGCTCTTCGAAACGCTCAACACCTCAACGGGCGGCGGTTACACCTACTACGACGGGGGCACAGCGGCGGTCGCCGAAACGCCGATCGGGACCTTCCACGTCTACCGGCAGGTCGACGGGATCGTGGTCGACACCCTCGGCGAGCTTTGGCGTCCGAAGTACTTCGACGCCGGCTTCGCCATCCACGGTGACTCCTACGTGCCGTCGATCCCAGTGTCGCACGGCTGCGTTCGTGTGAGCAATGAGGCGATCGACTGGATCTGGGCGAACAACATCCTTCCACTGGGCACGAAGGTCTGGATCTACAACTGACGAGGCCTCGCTCGTGGCGCTCCCGGTCACGCCGCGGAAATCGGCGCGGCGCGGCGGGGGCGACTCCTTCGCGGCACGAGCCACGACTTTTCGCGCAAAGGTGTAGTCGCGATTGACCAACTCAGTTCCGAGTGTCGTAATTCGCTTCGCCGCGATCATGACTCCAGAAGGAGGAACAAAGAACAGAGGCGTGTTCGCTGTTGGCTTACCTCTGGACGGTGAGTTTCTTTCCGAAGGCCAGCGACCCAGGCTTGACGTCGTTTTTCGCGTGGTTCTGCGCGAGTCCCTTGGTCCTAGCCATGGGACAGTGCAGTAGATTCCTTCGCCGAACTACGACCCATGCCGGGTTGGTGCTCGATCTCGCTTCTCGGGTGAAAACTACTGATGACGTCCCATTTCGACGTAACCGGAGCGCACTTATTGTTCGCGGCCACTCGCCACCTCTCCTGACCAACGTTGCGCCGAGGTTGTGCTGGCCTTCGAGGTCTTTCAGGGGCAGGGCTGCGAACGAAACCAAGGGCTGGCAGCCGTCACTCATCGATCGATTTGACGACGAGACGCGATTCGAGTTAGCGATGGAAAACTGTCAGCTCTTAGCTCGAACGAAGGCGTTTGCCACGGCACCGTCCATTTCCACCAAAGTAGTGGCAGCGTCAATGTCGTCGGGGAGCTGTGCACTTTCCAGCCATCTCTCAACCGTGTCGCGACCGTGTACGAGCGTCGGAACGACTTCGATGTCTCGAAAACCAGCGGCTCGTAGCTTGTCTACGTAATCCGCATCAAGAAGGGCGCCGGCAATGCACCCAGTCCACAGCGCCATCAGTCCCTGAAGTCTCGAGGAGATGGGGCGAAGCAGTACCACATCGGACACCGCGAACAGTCCGCCCGAACGCAGAACTCGGTTCGCTTCTCTTAGGACCAGGTCCTTATCTGCAGCGAGATTAATCACGCAATTCGAGATAATGACGTCGACCGAATCGTTCGGAAGGGGGATCGCTTCCATCGACCCGAGGAGGAATTCGACGTTCGAAACTCCCGCCTCAGCCTGATTTCGTCGGGCGAGGTCGAGCATTTCTGGCGTCATGTCGAGACCGTAAACCATTCCGGTTGGACCAACTCGGCGCGCCGACAAGAGCACGTCGATGCCGCCACCCGAACCCAGGTCGAGCACCACCTGTCCCGGTTCAAGTGATGCCAACAGAGTCGGATTTCCGCATCCGAGCGATGCCGAAACCGCGTCGGCCGGAAGATCTCCCACCTCGTCCCCGTAAAGCGCGGCGCCGAATCCTCGCCCCGCTTCGACGTCCGCGCAGCACCCAGTTTGCGCAACAGCGAGCGCGGCGGTCGCGTAACGCTCGCGAACCGCCTCTCGAATTGAATCTTTGTTCGTTGCCATTCCTCCGACTCCCTTATCTCTAGCCGACTCGATGTTGGCGCTGGTCAGATGGCGGCGCTGAGCGAGGCGAGGCGTCCGCGATTCAATGAGTACCAGACCCATTTTCCCCGTCGTTCGCCCTGCACGAATCCGGCCTCGCTCAAGATCTTCATGTGGTGCGAGATGGTCGGTTGACTCTTGCCCAGCGGGCCCACGAGGTCGCAGACGCAAACCTCACCCTTTGGCGAGGCAGCGAGGATGCTGAGCACCCTGAGGCGAACGGGGTCCGCCAGAGCGCTAAATCCCGTGGCCAACTCGAGCGCCTCGTCAGCGTTCAGCGGCGCCGAGGTCACCGAGGCACAACACAGCTCACCTTCGCGCACTTCAATCGCAGTTCCCTGCCGCGCCATCAGCCCACTCCATCTATTGACATACGTCGATGCATTCACCATACTAGATGCATCGGTCATTATCAATACCAGGAGAATCAGGGTGTTCCCTCGTAACACGCGCAAGTGCGTTCAGAATGCATGAAGCTGCGCTCTGGCGTCGCCTCCTGGCCGAGTATCTCGGAAGTTGCCTCCTAGCGGCCGTCGTTATCGGGTCCGGCATCGCGGCGCAAACCTTATCGCCGCATGCCCTCGGACTCGAGCTCTTTGAAAGTGCCGCCGCCACGGCGGCGGGGCTGTTCGTGATCATTTTGATATTCGGCCCGATCTCCGGCGCGCACTTCAACCCGGTGGTGTCGTTCGTTGACGCCGCCTTCGGTGGCATCTCGTGGCGCCACGCCACCTCGTACCTGCTGGCCCAGGTGGCGGGATGCACCAGTGGTGCGATCATCGCCAACCTGATGTTCTCGAAGGCGGCGGTGTCGATCGCCACCGACCATCGCGCGACATCGGCGCACGCGTTGTCGGAAGTCGTCGCTACGACGGGACTGATCCTCGTGATCTTCGCGCTCGCGCGAACCGGACGGGGATCCAGCGCTGCGGCCGCCGTTGGCGCGTACATCGGCGCGGCGTACTTCTTCACCAGTTCGGCGAGCTTCGCCAACCCGGCGATCGCCATCGGCCGGATGTTCTCGAACACCTTTGCCGGGATTGCCCCGTCATCGGTGCCCGCCTACATCGGCGCCGAGGTTGTCGGTGGTGCGCTGGCATTTGTGATCATAAAGGCGCTCTACCCCGGCGTCACGAGTGCCGACGCCTCTCGTGTCGTTCTCCCGCACGGCTTTGACGAGAGCCAGTCGGACCCGGCGTTAGCTCGCCGCGACTCCGCTCGCTCACCCGATAAGGCCTAGGAAAGGAACATCATGCCCGAGATACGCCACTTCGACGACTTGCCGCCCGACGAGAAACTCCTCGTTCGGCGAGCCCTCGAGGTTCTTAAGCGCGAGTTTCGCGGCGTCTTCGATGACGGGACCGTCGAGAGCTTCCTCATGGACTCATTCGACCGCCTACTCGCCAGGGCCAAGGTTCGGACGTTCCTCGCGATCTTCGCGGAGCGGTTCGCCCGAGAGCGCCTCAGGGCGATGGCGCACCTCCAAGGCGCCACCCCGGGTAAGCCAGGCGTGCTGTTTCTCTGCGTCCACAACGCCGGTCGGTCGCAGATGGCCGCGGGCTGGCTTCGCTCGATCGCGGGCGACAAGGTCGACGTGTATACCGGCGGTTCCGAGCCGAGCGCGGAACTGAATCACGTGGCGGTCGAAGCAATGGCCGAGGTGGGGATCGATATTCGTGAGGAGTTCCCGAAGCCGTGGACCGACGAGGTGGTGAGGGCGGTGGACGTTATCGTCGCGATGGGCTGCGGTGACGCGTGTCCGGTCTATCCCGGCAAGCGCTACGTCGAGTGGGAACTCGCCGACCCCGAGGGCAAGGGCATCGACGAAGTTCGCCTCATTCGTGACGAACTCCACTTTCGCGTCGCGTCGCTGATGGGCGAACTGAGCCCCCTCTAAGCCCAACTCGCCGGCGACGGAACACTGCACCGCATCTGGGTGCAGCACAGTTCAAAGTGAAAGGAAGCCATCCATGCACTTAGTAGCCGTCGGGGGCAGCGACGCCGGAATAAGTGCCGCTCTTCGAGCACGGGAACTCGATCAGTCCGCCGAGGTCACCGTGGTGGTGGCGGACGAGTTTCCCAACTACTCAATATGTGGCATCCCCTACTACATCTCTGGCGAGGTGTCGAACTGGCGCAGTCTGGCCCACCGAACACTCGACGACTTAAGAGGAACGGGAATGAACGTTCGGCTGAACACCCTCGCTACCAAGATCGACGTGTCGGATCGGCGACTTCACGTCGTGGACGAAGCGGGCGGCGAAGACCTTGTCCCATTCGACCAACTGATCGTTGGGACCGGCGCCGTCTCCGCGAGACCACCGATCGAGGGTGTTACTGGACCCGACGCCCTAGGACAAGACGACGGCGTCCACCTCTTGCACTCCATGGGCGACACGCTCGCGCTAATGCGCACGCTCGAAGGGTTTGAACCAGCCACGGCAGTAATCGTGGGAGCCGGATACATCGGGCTGGAAATGGCCGAAAGCCTCGTCACAAGGGGACTTTCGGTTACGCAGTTCGAACAACTGCCAGAGGTGCTTCCAACCGTTGACCCGAGCATCGGCGCGTTGGTGCACGCCGAGTTAGTGGCTCGCGGTGTCGCCGTGACCACCGGGACTACGGTGAACAGGATCCAGCGATCACCCGGTGGAGCCGCCGGCCGCCTCGAAGTAACGACCACAGACTCGCTGGGCACAGTTTCGACTACGCACTCCGACCTCGTGCTGGTTGTAGTTGGCGTTCGACCCGACACGAAGCTCGCCGCCGCCGCCGGAGTCACAGTGGGCGTGGGCGGTGCCATCAACGTCGACCGCGGCATGCGGACCAACGTCGACGGAGTCTTCGCCGCCGGCGACTGCGTCGTGACCCACCACCGCCTCATTGGAGTCACGTACCTGCCCCTTGGTACCACCGCACACAAGCAAGGTCGGATTGCAGGAGAAAATGCCCTGGGTGGAAGCCGGGAATTCGCCGGAAGTCTCGGAACGCAGGTGGTCAAGATCTTCGAGATGGTGGCGTCCAGAACAGGACTGCGCGATCACGAGGCGCTCGCCGCCGGGTTCAATCCGGTAACGACGGAGTTTGAAGCGGACGATCACAAGGCCTACTACCCTGGCAGCCACCGGATCAGGATGCGATTTACCGGCGACCGCGCGACGGGACGTTTGCTCGGGGTCCAGCTCTTTGGACACCGGCACGCCGAGATCGCCAAGCGAATCGACATCGCCGCCACCGCAATCTTCAACGAAATGTCCGTCGAGGCGATGAGTGAACTTGACCTCTCCTACACGCCACCACTTGGGAGCCCGTGGGACGCCCTCCAGATGGGCGCGCAATCGTGGGTTCGTGCGCATTCGAACACCTGATGTCCTCTAGCGATTCGACTCAGCGGGCCTTAGAAGAAGGCGGCCACCGCGCAGTTGTGAAAGCGTCCAGATGAGCGAGCCGAGCATTGCGATTCCCACCTGAGCGTGGATGGCCTCGGAACCGTTGCCCCCTCGCCTGGACGCACGATTTTGCCCGAATTCCCGACCGCCCCGCCATCAGCCAACCGCGTAGGTCGTATTGCGGTCCGGCGCCCCAGTGGCTTCGGATACCGAGGTCCTGACTCGTCGAGAACTCACCACAGCCCGACGTTCGCTCGGATCCAAGCCGACGTGTTTGAATGGTGGTGAGGCATCGCGAACAGCGAGGCACTATTTCCCTAAAGCTGTACTGAGATTGTGTCGGCGCGGTTGCGACGTCTCGATGCAGGTTGAAAATCCATTGTTGCTCCCGTAGCTCAGGGGATAGAGCATCGGTTTCCTAATCCGAAGATAGATGTGGTAGAGGATGGGAAGCACTTGAAATGAGCGCATTCTGATGGCCCCAAAGTTGACGGGACGCAAATGTATTGAAGAAGAGTGGAGCAAGATTGGAGCAATGAGCGACGACAATTTTGACCCTTGTTCAAGGTGGCCCGCCATCAAACGGGCGGCCCGAAGCTTCTGGTCGGGGCGCAGCATGACTCTCCAGGTACTCGAGGTTGGCATTTCATGCGCAAGTCACTCGAGCCTTTAAAAATTTGCAAACCCGTTCGCTCATGTTTGCCCGATTGCGTCTTGCCTCCAGGAAACCCAGGGCGACTTGCTGAGGAGCTTCAAAACTTGTTTGCCTAACTTCAGATCGCCCCTTTCATTGCCTTCGGAGAATCGCCATTGAAGGCGATTGCGGAGTGTTCGAATCCAACTGTGCATCTCCACATGTTGCCGGTTGACATTGAATTTCCGTGAGGCAGCGGAGGCCCTGCTCACTCGCTCGTTGACTTGCGCAATGTGCCACGCGCCCTCGAATCCTTCATGCTCGCACGCATTAGTCCGACAAGTTCATAGCCGCAAACGTATTGGCTTGCCGTAACTCGCCGCGACTCACCTCAATTCAAAGGTCTTGCTGACGGAATAGCTGACACGATTCGTTTCTGCGGCGGCACGATGGTGACAAGTAAGCGGCGAGTCTTACACGATTCGCCTGTCATTCGAGTGCGACTTTAAGGTTCAATGTTGTTGTCGCAGATTTGACGGGTCCAGCCTTGACTCTTGAGTCTTGAGTTCTACGTTTCGCCCCATCGCGCAGTTGAAATCCACTGGATTGAATCTGACCGGAGATTTGGAGGAGTCATGACATCAAATTCCGGGGCCGTCATTTTGCTATGTGAAGTGGCGCCACGACAAAATTCCAGAGTCACTTCTTGCTCGACAACTCGTCTCGTCTTGGTGCTAGATGACCCTTCAGTTCGCCAGGCTTCGCGTTCGCCCCTCGCTCAGCGAGCTTGTCACCGCGGGGCGCGGCCAGGCATCCACTATTGCAAGAGAAGTTCGCTCATGTGCGGAAACTTTCTGACGTGGTCCTTCGCCGACTGAACGGGATAGTCGCGGGCCGAAGGCTTCCGGTCCAGAGAATGGAGAGCAACGGATCCCGTCTTCTCCGAACGTTGACCGCGGGGATTCTCTGCGTAGCCGTGACGATGGGGACGATCGCGTTCGATCAGACGAGAACCGATCAGACGACAACCAATACTGCCGACGTCCGAGCCACTTCGGCGGGTGAAAGCGCATCGGCCAACGCACCAGCGTCGCTGCGCGCCGCGGTGGCGGGCGACCTTGGACGATCAGGGTCACCATCAGCTGGGCGCCACCTACACCGCGCAGGGCGCTCAGTTTACCGGATCACGTTTGAACTTCATGGTCGGTCGTGTCTCCATCGGTCGCGGATCTCACACCGAGCAAATCGCCGACAACATCGAACATCAGACCCTGGGTGCCGCATACGGCAGCGGAGCCTTCACCGAGACCTTCAAGCCGACCGAAGTCGGGATCGAGCAGTCGTTCCAGGTAAAAAGACCAGTGACTGGCACCGGTCCACTGGTGATCGACGTCCCAGTTACCGGTGTAATAGCGGCGTCGAACGGCGGTTCGATCGAACTGCGCGGCCACTCTGGAGAAGTCCAAGCCACGTATTCGGGTCTTCGTGCCACGGACTCGAAGGGGAAGGTCTTACGGGCAAGAATGCGGGCGCAATCGGCTGGACATGTCATCGCGATCAAAATTGATGACGCTGGGGCGATCTATCCAATCACGATTGACCCGACGTGGACTCAGGTACAAGAACTCACAGGCACGGGGCCTGGAACTTTTGGAACTACATTGGCGATGTCCGGCACCACGGCGGTAATTGGTGACTTCGAACATACGTTGGACGGAAACGCCGACCAAGGTGAAGTATACATTTTCACCTTAAGTGGGGGGTCGTGGTCCCAGACCACCACACTCTCGGCCTCGGATGGCGAGGCTAACGACGAATTCGGCTTTTCAGTTGCAATCTCTCGAACGACAGTCATCGTGGGCGCACCCTTTCACGAAGTCAGCGGAAACGTACAAGAGGGGGCCGCCTACATATTTACCCTGAGCGGAGGAAGCTGGACGCAGAGCGCGGAACTGACGCCGGGAGGGGCGTACAGCAGAGTCGGGTATTCGGTTGCGATTTCGGGAACCACCGCTGTAGTGGGTGCTCCTTCTTACTCGAATGACGCGCAGGGCGTCGCCTACGTGTACACCGAAAGCGGATCAACTTGGACCGAGAGCCAAACCCTTTCTGCTTCTGATGGAGGAATTGCGAATTACTTTGGTTGGGCGATGGCGATGTCCGCAACAACGCTCGTCGTCGGCGCAATCGGCCATACCGTCAACGGCAATGCCTATCAAGGTTCGGCATATGTTTTTGCATTAAGCGGCGGGAGCTGGACACAGAGCGCAGAACTCAACTCATCCGATGGCGGGGAGGGCGATAACTTTGGTCAGTCGGTGGCGCTCAACGGAAATATGATTCTTGTGGGCGCTCCCTATCATTCAAGCGAATTAGGCGCGGCGTACGTGTTTACGTTTAACGGGACTGCCTGGTCTCAGAGCGCTGAACTTTCCCCTTCCAACGGAAGTGCCACTGGATTGTTCGGAACCTCAGTCGCGCTCTCGGGAACGATCGCTCTCGTAGGGTCTATTGAACAATACGTGTATCCGCCCGGCGTCTATGGCGCGGCTTACGTGTTTGCCGAGAACGGCGCCAATTGGACTCAAAATGCTGAGCTAACCGTCTCTAGCGAGCAACCGAATGCTCAACTTGGGCGGTCCGTGGCATTATTGGGATCAACCGCGATGGTGGGCGCCCCGTTCGGCACAACCAGTGGTGGCGTTGTTTATGTGTTCAATGCTGAGGGTGTCGTCCAGCCCCAGGGCACCACCCCCACCGCCGACGCCTCCGGTGGCGGCAGCCCCTCCGAGCCCTGCCAGTGCGCCGAGGTGCCCGCCACCCAGTCCGTCGGCGATCCCGTCAACACCGCTACGGGCGACCTCTACCAGACGAGCACGGATCTGTCGTTGCCCGGGGCCGGGGTGCTGCTCGCGTTCACTCCGTACCTACGACGCCCAGGACGCGCAAGCCGAAGCCGCGGCCGACTCCACGGCGCCGTCCCTCGGCTACGGCTGGGCGGACAACCTGGGCATGAGCGTCGCCTACGACTCCTCGACCCAGGTGGCGACGGTCACCGAGGAGAACGGCGCGCAAGTGACCTTCACTCCCTACGTCTCGGGCACCTCGCCCGCCTGGTGTAGCGGGTCGACCAACTTCTGTCCGATGGCGCCGCGCGTGGAAGCCACCCTGAACCAGAACGGTGGGGGTACGTGGACCTACATACGCAACACCGGCGCGCCGACGACCTTCACCTTCTCCTCCAGCGGGACGCTCACCTCGATCGCCGACCAGGAGGGCGACACCCTGACCTCGTCGGGCTACAGCCCCGGTGGCGGGCAGACGGTCTGTCCCTCGTCGAACACCTGCGTCGCCTGGACGAGCTCCGCTTCGGGGCGCGAGCTGGTGCTCGCCACCAATAGCTCGGGCCAGCTGACCGAGGTCTTCGACGCGAACAGCACGCTCGCAGCGAGCTTCGCCTACTCGGGCACGGGGTGTTCCACCTGGAGCTCGGGGCCCGCTGACCTGTGCACGGCCACCGACCCCGGCGACCTCGTCGAGTCCTACACCTACGACTCGGCCAACGCGACGGCGAGCTTCGACTACGACATCCTCACCGACACGCCGCCGGGGCGTCGGGTGCATCGACCAACGTCTACAACACGACGGTCAGGTGACCCAACAGACGAACCCGGCGGGCGACGTCACCACCTTCGCCTACTCCGGGACCAACTCCAGCCTGCTCGGCGGCACGACGACGGTGACCAACTACCCGCTCGGCACGGGTTCGGGTGAGCCCGAGGACATCACGGTCGACACCTACTCGAGCAACGTACTAGTGGCAATGACAACCGGCTACGACACTTCGTCCCCCCCAACGAGTACTTCGGCCGCGACCCGGTCTCCCTGCTGCCCCTCTCGGTCAAGAACGGCGACGGCAACAACACGTCGACGACCTACCAGACCTACAGGCCCGGCGGGACGGCGACCTCTCGGCCAACGTGCTGACCTCGACCGACGCCGTCGGCAACACCACGGCCTACGCCTACAACGCCTTCAACCAGGCCTGGTGCACAGTCGACGCCGCCGACTACGCCAACGGCGCGCACTGCCCCTCGTCGGCGCCCGCTTCGCCGCCGTCGCCCGGGACCACCGACCCCGACCTCGGGGCGACGATCGACTTCTACAACTCCGCCGACCAGCTGACGCGCCACGACCGACGCGCTCGGCAACACCACCACCTACGACTACACCTCGGGGGTCTCGGGCGTGCCCAACGGCCTGCGTCTACTGCTCGGTGGATCCCGTCGACTACCAGAACGGATGTCACCTGCCCCGCCTACGGCGCCACCCACGTCACGGGCGCGACGACCGTACACCTTCGACTCGGCCGGCGACACGCTGACCTCGACCATCGCCGACGGCGACACGACGACCTACATCTACGCCGTCGCCGGCCACCCGGGCCTCGCGTCCTCCGAGACCGACCCCGACGGGACGGTGACCACCTTCACCTACAACGGGGCCGGCCAAGTCGACCTCGCAGGTCGTCACCTTCGGCAGCTACTCCGCGACGACCCTCTACGCCTACGACGCGTTCGGCCGCGAGTACTGCAGCGTCGCGCCGTACGAAGCCGCCCAGGGCGTCACGTGCCCCTCGTCGGCACCATCGTCCCCGCCCACGCCCGGCAGCGATCTCTACCTCGGGGCGACCATCACGACCTACAACGCCGATGGTCAGGTCGTCCAGATGACCAACCCCCTGGGGGGCATCACCTACACCGCCTACGACGAAGCCGGCGAGCCGTTCTGCACCGTCGTGCCCGCTGAAGCGGCCATGGGCGTCACCTGCCCCTCGACGGCGCCCTCATCGCCCCCGACCATCGGCAGCGACTCCTACCTCGGAGCGACCATCACCACCCACGACGCGAACGACCAGGTCGTGCAAGTCACGAACCCTCTGGGGGGTATCACACTCACGACTTACGATTACGCCGGCAACGTGCTCTCCACCACCGTCGAGTCCGACAACGCGACCTTGGCTCCCAGTATCGTGACGGACTACACCTACGACGTCGACAACCGCGTCATCTCGACCACCGTCGACCCGGGAACCTCGCTCGCGGCGACGACGCTCGAGAGCTACGACCCGAACGGGAACGTCTACTGCTTCGTCTCGGCCAACGCCGACGCGTCGGGTTCCTTCCAGTGCCCGCCTTGGCAGGCCGCCTGGATCACCGCGCCGCCGAGTCCGACCTCGCTCTACTCGAGCACGCCGACGTCCGCCCAGGCGAACAACGTTACGACGAGTTTCTACAACGCCAACGGGAACCTGCTCCAGACGACCAACCCCGACGTCCAGACTTCGATCACCGCCGTTAACGGTGACGGGCGCACCTACTGCACGTCGGACCCGGTGAACGTGGCCAGCTGGCTCACCGCGAACCCCTCGGGCACGTACCCCTATCTCTGCCCAAGCTCCGCGCCGTCCACGCCGCCCTCAACCGGCTCGGACCCGGACTACGTCACGACGATCTACGACGCGGCGGGCAACATTCTCTCTTCGACCAACCAGCTCGGGGACACCACGTCCTACACCTACGACGCGGTGGGCAACGTGCTCACGACAACCGACCCGCGCAGCGAGGTGACGACCAACTGCTACTACGACGAGAACGGCGCGGGGGCCTGCGCGCACGCGGCCCCCGCGACCGGTGGCACCGGTGACAGTCTCTACTCGACGACGACGCCCGACACGAGCGCCGACCCGAGCGGCGAGGTGACGAACTACACCTACTTCCCCGGGGGCGCCCCCGACACGACGACGACGCCCGCCAGCACGGCGACGAAGGCCTACGACGCGATGGGCGACCTGCTGTCCACGACCTACTCGGGCGTCGCCTCGGGCTACGCCACGCCCACGACGACGTCTTACACCTACAACGTCGACGGCACGGTGCACACCATGACCGACGCCAGTGGCACGACGACCTACGGCTACGACGCGATGGGCGACGTCACCTCCCAGGCCCTGGTAGCGGCCAGCGGCTCAGGCCTCGCCAACGCTACGACCTCCTACACCTACTTCACGACCGGCGTGCTCGCGACGCTGACCTACCCCGCCTACGCCGGCTCGTCCGATCCGGTCGTCTCCTACGCCTACGACGCCACTGGCGCGATGGTCTCCTCGACCGACTGGCTGGGCAACGAGGTCACCTACGCCCACGACTACGACGGCAACGAGACGGCCCAGGACAACGACGTCAGCACCGCTCACCCTAACGGCACGAGCTCGACGGCCTTCACCTACGACAACGCCGATGAGAACACCGCCGCGACGTCGACCCTCAACCAGAGCTGCGGCTCCTCCGAGACGCTCACCCAGTCCTTCTCGGGCACTGCGGGCTCTCGCAACGCCGATGGAGAGCTCACCCAAGTTGGCGACAGTTACTCGGCCACCTGCTCGGGCCAAACGTCGCTGCAGTTCGACTACTCCGACGACGGCGCCAGTCAGGTCGTCTACGAGGGCACCGCCACCCAGGGGTTGAACGCGAACAACTTCGCCTACGACGCCTCGGGCGACCCGACGACCATCTCCTCGCACGACAGCTCGGGCAACTTCGACACCTACACCCAGACCTTCGACGCGGCTGGGGAAGACACTGCTCAGTCGCCGATCTCGGGCTCGCACGGCTCCTCGTCGACCTACACCTACGACACGCTGGGCGATCAAATCAAGGACGTCTCGACCGCGACCACGACCTACGCCTTCAACGCGGCCGGCCAGATGGCGAGCGCTACGACGGCCTCGGGCACGACGACCTACCTCTACAACGGGGACGGACTGGAGGCGTCGGCGACGCCCCCGGCCGCTAGCGGCAGCGTGCTCTGGAACGCGCCCACCGACGTCGACTCGACGAGGGCCATCAAGGCCGAGACCTGCGTCAGTTCGACCTTCTGCGTGGCCGTCGGGGCCTCGGGCTACGCCACCACCTACAACGGCACCGCCTGGTCAACGCCCACCGACGCCGACTCGACGAGGACGCTCGACGCCGTCTCGTGCACGAGCTCGACCTTCTGCGTCGCCGTGGACACCTCGGGCTACGCCACCACCTACAACGGCTCCACCTGGTCGACGCCGAGCGACATCGACTCCACGCGCAGCGTCGAGGCGGTTGCCTGCACCGCCACGACCTTCTGCGTGGCCGTCGGGGCCTCGGGCTACGCCACCACCTACAACGGCACCTCGTGGGCGACGGCCAGTGACGTCGACTCGACGAGGACGCTGGACGCGGTCTCCTGCACCAGTGCCACCTTCTGTGAGGCCGTTGACACCTCGGGCTACGCCGCCAAGTACACCGGCAGCTGGGCGACGGCCTCTGACATCGACTCGACGCGCAGTATTGACACCATCAGCTGCGAGAGCTCGACCTTCTGCGTGGCGGCGGGCGCCTCGGGCTACGCCGCCACCTACACCGGCAGCTGGGCCACGGCGACCGACGCCGACTCGACGCGCACCATCAAGGCCGTGCTCTGTCCGAGCTCAACGCTCTGCGTCGCCGTCGACTCTTCGGGCTACGCCACGACCTACAACGCCAGCACCTGGGCGACCCCGACCGACGTCGACGGCTCGAACGCCCTCGAGGCCCTCTCGTGCGCCTCGACGACCTTCTGCGTGGCGGTCGACGCCGACGGCAACGCCCTCACTTACAACGGCACCTCGTGGGGCACCGCCACCGACGTCGACGCGGCGCGCAGCGTTTCTGCCATCTCATGCCCGGCCTCGACGTTCTGCGCGACCGGGGACGGCTCGGGCTACGCGGCGCTCTATATGTTGACGACGCAAGTCTGGAACGCGCCCACCGACGTCGACTCGACGAGGGCCATCAAGGCCGAGACCTGCGTCAGTTCGACCTTCTGCGTGGCCGTCGGGGCCTCGGGCTACGCCACCACCTACAACGGCACCGCCTGGTCAACGCCCACCGACGCCGACTCGACGAGGACGCTCGACGCCGTCTCGTGCACGAGCTCGACCTTCTGCGTCGCCGTGGACACCTCGGGCTACGCCACCACCTACAACGGCTCCACCTGGTCGACGCCGAGCGACATCGACTCCACGCGCAGCGTCGAGGCGGTTGCCTGCACCGCCACGACCTTCTGCGTGGCCGTCGGGGCCTCGGGCTACGCCACCACCTACAACGGCACCTCGTGGGCGACGGCCAGTGACGTCGACTCGACGAGGACGCTGGACGCGGTCTCCTGCACCAGTGCCACCTTCTGTGAGGCCGTTGACACCTCGGGCTACGCCGCCAAGTACACCGGCAGCTGGGCGACGGCCTCTGACATCGACTCGACGCGCAGTATTGACACCATCAGCTGCGAGAGCTCGACCTTCTGCGTGGCGGCGGGCGCCTCGGGCTACGCCGCCACCTACACCGGCAGCTGGGCCACGGCGACCGACGCCGACTCGACGCGCACCATCAAGGCCGTGCTCTGTCCGAGCTCAACGCTCTGCGTCGCCGTCGACTCTTCGGGCTACGCCACGACCTACAACGCCAGCACCTGGGCGACCCCGACCGACGTCGACGGCTCGAACGCCCTCGAGGCCCTCTCGTGCGCCTCGACGACCTTCTGCGTGGCGGTCGACGCCGACGGCAACGCCCTCACTTACAACGGCACCTCGTGGGGCACCGCCACCGACGTCGACGCGGCGCGCAGCGTTTCTGCCATCTCATGCCCGGCCTCGACGTTCTGCGCGACCGGGGACGGCTCGGGCTACGCGGCGCTCTACGCGCCAGTGCCCGCGACCAGCGTGGTCTCGCAGCTGACGTGGAACACGAATGGCTCGCTGGCGCTGGTTCTCTCCGACGGCGCCTACGACTACGTCTACGGTCCCAACGCGACGCCAGTGGAGGAGGTGGGTCTGCGCAACTCAACTCCCACGTTCATGACGTTCGACCCGTCGGATTCCGCGTGGTTCACGACCAACGCCGCCGGGGACGAGACGGGCTTCTACGGCTACGACGCTTACGGCAATTTGGCATTTGGCATGGCGACGTCGGCCTTCGGCTACGCCGGTCAGTATTCCGACGCAACAACTGGATTCCTCTACATGCGGGCGCGCTTCTACGACGCGCAGATAGGCGAGTTCACGACGCGGGATCCGGATTTTCAAGTGACCAATGACGCATTCGAATATGCAGGGGACGACCCGGTAAGTGGGGATGATCCAAGTGGATTACACAACTGCAATTTCAACCCCTTTACGTGGGGAGGCTGCGTCGAAAACGGCGTAGAAGATGCCGAATCATTCGCTCTTGACCCAATTAAGGGCAAGGCGCAGCAGTTGATCAACGGAATAGAGGCAGCGCAGAGCTCTGAAAGCATAGAAGCCGCTGCTGACTTTGAATGTGCGGATCGCCCAAATAGTGAGTCCACCTCTTCGCCTTACCGAGTCCTTGCAAGCATCGCAAATAGATTTCGGCTACCAGACTACGTATCCATTGAAGCTTCAGGCGGTGACTTCGGAGTAGTTGGAGGTGCCGTATTCACTGTCACGAGATACGGGAGCATCTTTCTCGGTCCGGAGATAGGCGTTGGTGTCCCGGGATTCTTGTTGGATGCAGAGGCCGGATGGATCGACCAACCTGGTATCCCAGGACGAAATCAACTCAATACCTTCGTCAGTGCCAACAGCATCACCTTCGAAGTTTTCGCTCCAATAGTTTTTGATGTTGCCGGACCAACGGTTGCTGAAATTTACGGCAACGTTGGTGAGTCGGGATGGTCTGCGTTTGGCACGCAAGTCGGATTTGGCGGCGGTAATCAGAAAAACGCATCACTGCAATGGTCCTATAGCTTTCATATTTCCGACTCCGGCCCGACGTGGTGATCCTTCGCACGCCAACGCGTCAAGCAATGGCCCTCGAATCGAGTCTCGTCGCATCGTTCCCCTGAGTGCGAGTTCTAACCGTGGCATAATCGACAAATGGCAAGCCGTAATTATCATGTGACCGCGTCTACGGATAGTTGGCGCAGTCTGCCGTGGCCGGTTGGACTCTTGGAGGTAAATGACGATGGTTTGCGAGTGCACTCCTGGCACTGGTCGTGGTGGGTGGCAGACAAAGTACTTCCTCGAGAATCAATTGAAACAATTCGGGTAGAAAAAATCTTAGGCGCTACTAGAATCACTATCTTCGATAAGAACAGCGGAAGAGCCAGGGTCATGCCTGCGGGTTCGGGACATCGAATCCTGCAAGATCTCGAACGCCTCGGTTATCCTTTGAACTAAATCGCTGCCAATGTGAAGATTCTCGGGCACGCTCACGAACTGCTCGTCCCGGACGCCTACCAGAACTAATTTCGAACGGGTGATCCATGCGCCCGCGTTGGCAGTGTCCGTTGGCCATCTATGCCCATCTGTTTGTACATTCAAGTTCCTTAGTCCTGATCCGAAGAATATGGAACTCGAGCTACAGATCAATTCCAAAGTCCTGGCTCGGCGGCTCTAAGACTTCAGCGCCCGACAGTGCATACGTCGGCACGGTGTGCGCGTCCTCGACGACGGTGAGGGCGCGGGCTCGTTGAGTGGCACCGAAGACACGGCTACGCTGCGTCTCCTGATCGCGGCTGACAAGTGCGTCGTCGAAGATGGAGTCCGGCTCGTCAATCGACCAGCGGTCAAAGTACGCAGCGCCGGCGGCGACCTCCAATACCCACTGTTCGTAGAGTTCTAGGTTCTCAGGAGGATCGCCGAATTCCTGTACCCAGGCATCGCCGCGCTCGATGGCGATGGTGGCGAGTTCGCGCGCTCGCTCCTCGATTGCGTCCGCGCGATCATTAAGCGCGAAGACAACGTCGGGGTCGGTGATCCCGCTCGGTCGGGGAAAGATGCCGGCCACGAAGTCGCTCGCCGAGTGGGGCGGGGTAGCCCACGTTGGCCACGTAGCGATCGATTCGGTAGTGCAGGACACTGGCGACGTCATTGGCATCGTCGAATGAGCCACCGAGCACCAGCACTCGGTAGCTCGGTGTCAACGTCGAAGCCGCGACTCTCCGCGTCTCGCAACTGAGCGATCAACGTGGGGTAGGCGGGGGAGGTCTTTACCTGCGCGAACTCGACCTCGCTGAGTCCCGACTCGCGAAGCACCTTGTCCCAACGGTCGCCGTCAGCCATCGTGACGATCGTGCTCGTACTCCGCCACCAGTGCCGCAATGGACGTGGTCTGCAGTGCGCGGATCATGTCGGTCGCGGACACGTCGGCGCCCTCTCGTCGCAGCACCTCGGCGAGCACCTCGATCGCGTTGGGGGTTTGGGTCGGCTCGTCGTGGCCGGTGTCGGGATCGGGGTCGTAGTGCGTGTCCACGTACAGGTGGTTGGCGGTGGATCCCCGTGTCAGGGCGACGTACAGCACTTCGCGAGTGCTCGTCGGACTGACGAAGGCGTGCGCGGTGTCGACGGTGCGGCCCTGGGCGCGGTGGACCGTCGAGGCGTAGGCCAGCTCGACGTGTTGGGCGACGTAGCGGGCCGGCAAGACGACCGACTCGCGTCCCCGTACCCGGGAGACGGTGAGTGATCCGTCCTCGTGAGTCGCCAAGACGCTCCACTCGTCGCCGTTCTTTACCCAGCCCGTGCTGGTTCTCAGGCGACGGTCGTTCTCACGAGTCACGACGAGGTCGTTCACGCCGACGGTCAGGTTTCCGACCACGATCCCGGCGTCGACAACGCCATCCTTGACCCGATCCGCGCGGGCGCGGGCGTTGAGCTCGTCGACGGTCGCCGAGTCGCCGGCCAGCATCAACGAGTGCAGGCCGCGGTCACTGTCGCTCTTCCACGCCGCGTAGAGCGCGTCGAGCACGTCGTCGCGCGTGCCTTCCGCGATGCGCTCGTGCGCTTCGTAGGTGGCGAGAACCGCGACCTCGCCGCGACGCACGCCGAGGCTGGCCCTCTTCTCCCAGGCGGCCTTGAAACGGCGAACGTCGGCCAACGTCGGCGCGTCCTCACCTCGCTCGCGTACGAGGGTGCGAAACATCCCTCCGGCGTCGACGCTGGAGAGCTGCGCGGGGTCACCCGCGAGGACGACCTTGGCCCCGGCGTCGAGCGCCGCCGACGTCAGCTCGTCGAGCGCGAAGGTGGAGGCGAGGCTGGCCTCGTCGACGACCACCAGTTGACCCGCGCGAAGACTCCAGCGCGTGAGAGCGTCTTCGAGCCGGGCGATGTGGGCGCGCAGTCGGGGACTCGGTACGTGTCCGGCAGCTCTAGCCTTGGCGGACCTTGTTGGCGCAGATGGTGTAGTTCGCGAGTTCGCTGGCCGTGTAGACGGTGTTCGTAGAGCCACTTGGCGAGGTTGTCGGCGGCGACACCCATTTCGTCGCCCAAGACCTCGGCCGCGGCCGCCGAGGGCGCGAGTCCAATGACCGAGCCCGGTCCGTGTTCACGTTCCCAGGCGGCGCGCAAGCCCGCCATCGCGGTCGACTTTCCCGTGCCGGCCGCGCCGACCAAGACGTCGAGGGCCCGGCCCGACGTCGTGATCTGCGTGACGCAGTTGGCTTGATCGGCTGAGAGGGCGAAGGTCTTTCCGGGAAGGGGTCGTCTCATCACCGCCGCGACCGTCCTGCGCGATACGACGGCGGGCGTGCCTTCGCTCACCGGCGTCGATGAGTCGTGCTTCAGCGTCGAGCAAGGTTCTGGTGGTGTAGCGCCAGTGGCCGGTTGCCTCGAACTTCGAGGAGCCGTCGCGACGCAGCAGAAATCGCGGCGTGTGGTGCAGGCTCGGCGTCGAGAGAAGGAGCGCTTGAGCGAGGGCCATATCGGTCGTTCGGGTGGCCGTGTAGAGCCGCTCCGCGGGTTCGACAAATCGAACGCTCTGTAACTGACGGAACACTTCGGCCTGGACGTTGGCGCGAGAGAACGTCGGGCGTTTCGTGCTCACGACCTCGAGGGCCGCGTTCGCGACGTCGAGCAAGATCGCGTCGTCGAACTGGTCGCTGGTGAAAGCGGCGACCTTCCTGGCGCCGAGCTCGTGGACCCACGCCGTTGGTTCATCGTCGAGGTACGGCCGGGCCCGAGCGGTCCAGTCCTTGGTCAGCTCTGCGAGGCTCCGACCCTTCTTGGCGTGACGCGTGGCGAGGGTCGCCGTTTGGCGCAGTTTCAGTACTTCGACGTCGGTCGGGGGGCGACCGTGATCGGCCTCAAACTGCGCGACGAGACGATCCTTCGCGGCAACGATGTCGGCGGTGCGCCTGGAGAACTCGTCCATGAGACGCTCGGGCACGCCGGCCACTTCCCACTTCGCGACCTCGCTGGAGCGCCGATCGTGAGGTTCCCAGTCCCACCCGAGTTCCGCGGTGAGCAGATCGGACAGCACGCCCTGGTGCATCTCGGAGAGCATCACCGCGGAGGCGAACAGCCCTCGACTGTCGAGCGTGCGCCAGACGCCGTCACTTTTCGCCTGGACCCGGTTCAGCACCACGACGTGGTCGTGCAGCTGGGGGTCGCCGTCGCGCGAGTCGAAGTGGGTGAAGCTCGCCGCGACGACGCCCACGATGTCCTCCTCGACGCAGCCCCGGTGGCCCGAGCGAGTGTGAAAGACCTCGCGTTCGGCGTACGCGAGGACTTCCGCGATGGCCCGCTGGTGGCACTGGTAGATGACGCCACGGGTTTTGCGGTCGGCGAGCGCCCAGGCCGTCGAGACACTCTTCGAGGGACTGAACGTCAGGTCAAAGCCGCCGACGGCCTTCGCGCTCGGGGCCCGGCCGAGCACCGCGCCGGTGATCGGATCGGCGCAGTCCTGGAGCATCCGTTTGAGGTTCTCCGCCGTTACCGCCTGGCCGACCTCGACACCCCGACCGCCGTCGAGTCCCGACGAGGCCGGCGCCGAGAAACACGCCCGGCGGCGTGCCGGTCTCGCTGTAGTAGCGAACCAGGTCCGACGTGTCGATAGCCGCGGCGCCGTCACTGACGGCGATGGATTTGAGCAGGTACTTGTAGCCGGCGCCGACGCTGAGGCGTCGAATGGTCATCATGTTGTGGACACGTCCATTGCCCCCAACTGTCGCTGTTAGGCGGTTAACCCCGAAAGTGCCAGACGTGTGAAGCAACAAAAACCGAATGGAGATAGGCGAAGAGAGGAGAGCGGCACGAGAACCCGGAAAGAGATAGGGATGCGAGAGGGGGGAAGCGGCGAGAGGTAGAGCGGGGTTGGAAAAAGGGCGAGGGCAGAAGCGACAGATAACGGCTAAGGGACCAAGTGAGAGCGGCACACGACCAGATCAGACTGACCTACCGTCCGGCGGGAACGTAAATCTCGTGTTTCGGGTGACGACGCTAACGAAGGTCTCCGGTAACGGACGGCGAGTGAGCCCCTGCGGCTTTCGTCGGGGATCTAGGACATGTTTAACGTCCGGGTGACGCCCTATCCGACCTCGCGACGTCGCCTCAACAACGAGGCGGGGCGATCTTGTGACACCGCGAACTTGGAGTTTTCGAGCATCAAGAGTGCAGGTTCGAATCGGTGAACCGACGTCAACAATCCGACTGGCGGACCGAACCCTGGAGAGGGTGACCAGCGCCAAATTGCCCGGTTCGCGGCCTCAGATTTTGCCCGTTAAGGCAAGTCCGGGTCCTTGCCTAGGTCCTCCGAAACTTCTGTCACATCCGCCGAGGTGAAGGAGGGAGAGGAGGTCGTCGAGACCTCGTTCGAAGTCGGGTAGTCACTTGGGAGTCGTCGCGGATCATATCCGGCATTGCCGTGCAAGAGGAGCCCGTCGGGTCCATGAAGAGTCCATCCACGCAAACCCGTGGGCCTGAGGATCACCTTTGACCCGTTGCTGAACGCCAATTCAATGTTGCTAACTTCGTCAACAACGGCGTCGGTCACAACAGTATGACGAAGATCGAGGAGTGATGCCATTGATGACCAAGGATCTTGAGGGTCAAAGTCTTGGCGGAGACCATTCTTGTCGATGAGCGAGAACGGGCATTGCACGGATAGATTCATTGAGCGCACTCTTCGATCGTCATCGGGCCCGATTTCAGATGCGCACAACCCAAATCCAAAGTCAAATCGCAATTGCGACACCTGCATTTCAGCAACTGGAAGACTCCAGCTTTCGACATCACGACTTGGCGGCATGAGGTCTCATACTGCCACAGAACGCGCAGCTGAGGACACTGACATGCGGGCGTGATGCTCGATTCGACGAGCCGACGTCAACAATCCGACTGGCGTATTAGGGCTTGGGCACAGTAACGGCATGGTACGGCGCTTGATAGGCGGGTTAGGAGATCGAATCCATTTCGCTCTGCGTTCTCGGTCAAAGGGCCGGACCGAAGGCTTGCCGTCAGGTCTTTATGGGATGGACCACGGTGAAGAGAGTCCACCACTGATCGAACGTGCCGTGACCGCGAAGATCATATTCGATGGATGCCGTCGTCAGTTCCATCGAAATTGAATCGGTGGGATTGAGCTTGGGATTTCCGTACCCTGCCAAGCCAAACGTGTGGCTCGTCGGTGATGCCCAGGTCAGTATGAGGCAGTCCCATCCAACGAATGAGCTGTAGAAGGGTTCTGACGAATCGAGAAAGAGGCCATTATCCAATGCGCGAACAGTTCCGCGCCGTCGCCCAGAGGGTCCTGTCCAAGTCGCATCTGCGGTAAGCCCACGGGGTTCTAGAAACCAAGTAATCCTAGGAATCAGAGCGTCACGTCGCATTCTCTTCACTGGATCACGTGCCATGCTTGCTTCACGCTACACGCGCTCTTGCGTCACTGAAGGTAGAACCGCGCCTGATAAGCCGCCAATCTTCTAGTCGCCAGAGCGCGTCCCGTTAGGGCCGGTAGCTTCGGGTGGAAAGGCACCTCGCTCCCACAGGTCTCGCGCCACGTCGTTCATCGGTTGAGGTTCGCCTTGTAGGTCAAAACGAAAGAGTGCCATCGATACAGAATCGGCCCAGTTTCGAGCGTCTGGCGTGTAGCCACCTGCAGAGAAAAAGACTGGTGTCCGGCGCAAGCTGGCGGCAACACCGAATAACTGTTGGACGTCGGGTCGAGTGATTTGGTTGACGTGAGCCTTTACCTGAGCGACAGCATGAGTCGCAATCACGTCGATACCGCCATCTTTGCCCTGCGGAGTTAAGGCAGCATCACCCCATCCAAGCCAACGCATCCATTGGGCCGCAGCTTCTTCAGCATCGCGGAAGGAGCGAATGAGGTTGGGAGATGGGCGCGGACCACGACTCATCGCGAGCTGCTCGCGTCGCTCCTGCTCCTGCTTGCGGCGTTCACGGTTCTCCAACTCCGATTGTGCCGATTGCTCACGCCATTGGTAAAGCCGGAAGCCTCGCCAACCTGCTACCACAAGCAGAATGACACCAAGAGGGGCGCCACCGTGTAAAGCGAACGAAAGTCCGGCGAGCACCGCAAGGATGACGATGGACCGTGCCCTAGGTGCGGAAGATTTGGACGTAGTGGCCGTGACTTTCTACTATTGACAAACCATACGCGTCCGGTGTTTGGAGTTCACTTCTTGTCAGTCCCCGCAACAGATAATTACCGCACTTTTGGAATGCTTGCGCGGAGTAAATCATTGGGCGGGTGGGCTCCCCGTAACTACCGCACCCGCAAAAGGGCACTTGCAAGGGATGCGAGTATCGAGGGATCGGGGTGGCGGGTTAATGTGAAGCGTGGCAAACATCAGTTCAGATGGGCCGCTGCGCTTTAATCAAGACAAGCGTTACTACCCTCTGATCATCAATTACTTGGCCGCAATTCACGGGTCGTTGGAACTGTTGTCAAGGTACATGATTGCGCTTGCAGCTCCTAAGTTGGAGTTTGGCGCACCGATACCACTGCAGATACCTTCGGACTCGCCCTTGACCGGTGATCAAATCCTAGAGTTTTACTCCCACCCGCGAAATAGGGAGACGACGCGCCTGCCAACTCCATTCGGCTTGAAATACTCGTTTCGCGAAGAACGAACAATCGTCAATTCAGACGACGTGGCAAAGGAGTTCGGGGATCATCACGTCGACGTGCTTCCTTGGTTGATGAGGTCGGCTGGAGCTGCTCTGTTGATAACGGCGTACGAGATGAGCGAGGAGTTCCACTTTTCAAGTCCGATATGGGAATTCCTACGACATTGCCGTAATGCGGCTGCGCACGATGGGTGTTTTACGTTCGATAAGAAGAAGAAGGAGCCACGAAATGAGGCAGTTTGGCGAGACTTCGTCGTGACAGAGGACATGGAAGGCACGCGGCTTTTCAAGGGTCCAGGGAATGGTCTGATGTGGCCGGGCGACCCTGTTCACTTGCTTTGGGACATTGAGCAACTGATCACTTAATTTGGAAGGAAACTGTCTGGCGCGGCCGGACCTGAAAAGTTTCGTGTGGGTGCGCTCCCTGTGATGCTCCTATGTTTGTCAAGCAACTCTTCTTTGCTCGAGCCATACCAGGTATTGCTCAGCAAACTCCCGATCGTGATCGATGCCTCGCTCTAGCCGAGAGATTCGAAGCGGGTAGGTCCCGAGTTCGCTCGAGGCCGTCGTCAGGCTGATCTTGGCGGCTTTCCGTTCGGCCCGCAGATCCATCCCAACGGGAACGACCGCGGGGTTGGTGAGGTGGACGAAGATCTCTCTGGCGATGTGACGCTTGAGACAGCGAATGATCTCTCGTTTGGTCTTGCCTTCGGCCAGCCGGCGAACCACGTAGGCTTTCGTCTCTTCGTCGTGAGTGGCCCGCACCACCGCGATGCGCCAGAGCGCGTTGTTGGCCTGTCGATTGCCCGAGCGGTTGAGTCGATGGCGAGTCGTTAGCCCCGATGACGCCTGGACGGGCGAGACACCGCACAGGGCGGCGAACCCGACTCGTTGCGCAGTCGCTCGGGGTTGTCCCCGGCCGTCACTAACAAAATCGCCGCCACGTCGGCGCCCACGCCCCGGGCTGAGCGCAGCGCCGGGTTGGCCGTGTAGGTCAGCTCGTCGAGGACGCGCCCGAGCTCGTCCATCTCTTCGGTGAGCGCCTCGAAGCGGCGGGCCAACACGCGCAGCGCCAGCTTCGTGGCCTCTCGGGGATCGCTCGGGTCACCCGGTCGGAATCGGGCGCAGCGCGCCGCGCGCTGAGCCGTGCTCAGCCCTTCAATCTCAGCCCTCAGCTGGGCGGGAGCGGTGACGATCAAGTCCCTGATCTGCAGCGCGACGCGGGTTCTCGAGTTGCGCGCCGAAGTGAAGGCGACGCGCAGGGCCCTGATGGACTCGACGACGCCGTCGTGGGTCTTCGGCACGACCGTCGCCTCGCCGTTCAAGGCTGCTCGGGCGGCCGCTTCGGCGTCGACGGTGTCGGACTTGCCTCGCCGGCGGCGTAGCTGGCGGTTCGGTCGGTTCACCTCGACGACCTCGACGCCCTTGCTCGCGAGGTAGCGGAAGAGACCTTTGCCGTAGGAGCCGGTGCCCTCGACGCCGACCTTGGCGAGCTCGCCGAAGATGCGCAGCCACGCCAACAGCTGGCGGTAGCCGGAGGTCGTCGTCGCGAACGACGACGTGTCGAGAATCTTGCCCCGCTCGTCGATCACCGCCGCGACGTGCAGGTCGCGGTGCGTGTCCACCCCGCCGATGACGGGGCGCTCGTTGTTTGCCATGATGGAGTTGCCTTCCTTCTCTAGTGATGGAAGCACCACCAGTCGGGACGGCGGACAGGACACACACGGTGTTCACAAGGCTCCTATAAGGTCACGTCCGTCCGACCGGCTGGTGCGTATCCCCCAGGAGTTGGGTCGACAGATCAGGATCGAGGCACGAAGCCGGTATCACATTGAGTCAGGCCCAACCCCAAAAGGGACACTGACATCATGTGTGATGCTCCTGCAAACTGCATCTACTGAATTGACGTACGCCTCGCCGTAAAAGAGACCACAGTGAGGTTGAGTCGGAAATTGTCCGTGTCGGAGAGGCGTCGGTCCAAGACTCAACTCACTGCCCTGAGGTGATTCAGTCAGACTTTTTCTAATGATTTCCGGCCGCGACCGTTGTGATACGTGAAGGTCAACGGGAACATCTGATGTCGTGCGATGTCGCGAATAATCTCGAGCGAACGCAAAGAGATATCAAGCTGAGAGCGGTGATGCCCACCCAGGCGAAAGCGCGGGCTGAAGCGATGGCCATCCTGGATGCGTTGAGGTCTCTAGTAAACCTCTTCGCGAAGATAGTCAAATGGATCTGGGGTGCTTTGGGGTGGACCCGCGTCGAAAGCGCATGGTCGCGGTCAAGATTCGGAGGTGAGTGACATGTCACTATCAGTCGGAGCGACGCCCCTGCCTCAACTGATTTCTCCGGAAGAAGCCGCCGAGTATCTCGGGATTAGTGCGTACACTCTGCGAGAACGGCTCAAGAGTGGCGAAATACCCGGCAGGAAGCATGGCTCGCGGTGGTTAATTCGCGTCGTTGATTTGGCTCAATACGTTGAACCCAACAACTTCACGTAGCCTTTTATTGCCGCGGCGCTTGCAAGACTCTAGCGAGAACGCCCGCAGCGATTTTCTGTCGTTCGGTGGACGCGTGTGCGTATACCCTCATGGTCAACGACGGATCGGCGTGACCTAACATCTCCGCTGCGTCAACCACCGTTATACCCGCAGCAAGTAGTTCGGTGGCGGCGAAGTGCCGGAGCGAATGAAGGTGAATTGACTCCATCCCGAGTCGGTCGGCGACTCTTCGTACTTCGCGTGACATCGTATCGAGGTTCACGAATCTTGATCCGTCTGGTAGCGACGAAAGCACGAACGATTCTTGACTCAGCTCAACGCCCCAGTCCCTTGCGTTCCTTTCGCAGCGTTCGTGCCAGTGCCCAAACCATTCCTGCACCGTTGGATCGAGGTGGACTACTCGCTCTCTGCCGGTCTTAGTCGACTTGACGCCTGAGTCACCCTTAATGGCATAGGCACTTTGGCTGATGACCAAGAGATCGTCCTGCAACGAACTCCATCGAAGGGCTGCGACCTCCCCTCGGCGGCAGCCAGTCACGGCGGCAATGAAGACGAACGCACCCAGGAGTTCGTCTTTCGCTTGACACATTGAGATCAGTCGTCGAGTTTGCTCGGGCGACGGTGACTCAATCTTCAATGCGTTCGCCTCTGGAAGCGTTGCGCGCAATGCCGGATGCTTGTCGAGCCATCCCCATCGAACTCCCTGATTGAGCGCGGCGGAGACCACATTGTGGATGTTTCTGATGGTTCGCGGGCTCTTGCCATCAAGCGAGCACTTGCCGTAGAGGGAATCGAGTCGATGCGCCGTGAGATCGCTAATCTTCACGTTGCCCAGGGCGTCACGGATGTGATGATCGA
The DNA here is from genome assembly GCA_963749355.1 of uncultured Acidimicrobiaceae bacterium. Classification (GTDB taxonomy): domain Bacteria; phylum Actinomycetota; class Acidimicrobiia; order Acidimicrobiales; family RAAP-2; genus RAAP-2. Next base: position 173,721 of record CAVVMM010000007.1, on the reverse strand, counting down.
TCAGGCTCCGATAGCCGTTCAGCGTGGTTGGCGAGCGTCCACGACTTGTCTGGAACTTCATCCACTCCGTCAGCAATTGGTTCATCGTCGCCGATGTTCCCGACGCCGCCTCGTCAGCTTCGGCAATGATCTTTCGCGCTTGCGACTGGGCTGCGGTTTTGCTTCTTGCTGCAATCGTGACCGTTCGACGCCGGAGCTTCCCCGTGACGGGATCGATGCCTACTACGTATCGGAACATCCACTTGCCACTGCCAGGTGGACGCTCAACGAGCGAGCCTGTACCATAAGAGCGTCTCGATGCCATTTTCTGATCCTATCGAAAGAGTGGAGCAAGATTGGAGCAAAGGGGCATAGCTCCCGTAGCTCAGGGGATAGAGCATCGGTTTCCTAAACCGTGAGCGCAGGTTCGAATCCTGCCGGGGGCACCAGGTTGGCGTGGTCAGGTTGGAGGGTCGAGCAGGTGACGAAGGTGAGCGAGAGCCGTGACGAGATGGTCATCGCGCGCGTGCTCGTGCGCGGGCTCTTGAACGTGGCCCGAGAGACGATCAGCACTGCGGACGCCGTGGTGCGCCAAAATCGCCTCGCCGGCGAGCCCGACAACCCCGAGTCCATCCGCAAACTCCGCCTCTCGTTTCGCCGGGTTCAGTATCAGCTGGCGACGATGTCCGAGGTCGACGACACGCTCGATATGAAGTCGCTGGTTCGTCAGCTGCGAGAGGTTGGCCGGCCCTTCGGTCGGCTCCGAGACGCCGAGATTCTCGAGCTTCGGGTGACCAAAGCGTTGGGTGATCGTCGCTCGACCCCTGAGGGTCGCAAATTGATTGACGTCGTCGCGGCGACGCGCCGCGTCGAGCAACAGACCACCGACGCGCTGCTCAACTCGCCGGAGTACCTGGAGGCCCTTCGCGCGCTCAACGAGTTTCGGTCGTCGTTACCGCCAGATAGCGTGACCCCCGCGATGGCGCGTCCGGTAGCCCAACGCGCCGTCGGAGTGATGTGGCAGGACCTGCGAGACATGGCGAAGAAGGCGATTGCCGTTCCGACGGACGCGAACTTGCACCTGTTGCGGATTACCGGCAAGCGGATGCTCTACTCGACCCAGGCGTACTCGTACATCCTCGGAGGATCGGCTGAGGAGTTGGCGCGACGAGTCGACGCGATGCAGAAGTTCCTCGGGCGCCAGCACGACCATGTAATCGTCGCGGTCGAAGTCCGCAGGATCGGCAAGGACCATCTCCTGCTGCGCGAGCTCGCCGACGCACTGAGCGGTGAGGAGCGCCAACGAGCCGACGACTGCGCGCGTCACTGGAGCCGTTACTGGAAAGCCGTCCGTGACCTGCACCCACGCGAGTCGCTGCTGACGCTCTAGTCGCCGCGCCTGCCCGCTGAGCGCCGAGCACCGCCGCCAGTTGGCCATACGTCAGGACTGGACCGGCGGTTCGCAGATCAGAAGCGGAATGACGCGACTCGTCCGACGTTGGTAGTTTCCGTAGGAGTGAAAGGCGGCGATGACCCGCGGCCACAGTTCGGCCCTCTCCTCGTCACTGGCGCGATGCACGCGCATCGCGCGCCGCGTTCCGCCGATGGTGAGCTCCACGTCCGGGTGGGCCATCGCGTTGCGGTACCAGTCGGGGTCCCGGTCGTCCCCGCCTTTAGAGGCGACCAGCACTACGCGATCACCGTCGATGACCGGTGCCGTGAGGATCGTGGTGCACCGACGGCCCGACCGACGTCCGACCGTGTGCAGTTCCACCACCGCCATGCCGAAGGCTCGCGCGCCGATGCGGCCGCCACTCACGCGCATGATGGCTCGATGTACCGTGTTCAGCGTCTTGAATCCAGTGGCGATGAGCGTTCGTCTTACTCTCATGCGTCGACCCTACCTACGTCGCCGCCGAGCGGACGTCGTTCGTCAGTTCACGATGGCGCAGGGTGGTGCGCGGTCGGTCTGGAGTGTCCCAGGACATGACGTGGCGGCGGCTGAGCTAGGTGAAGGCGTGTTGCTAGCACATCGTGACCGCCGGTAACGCATGTGTTGAACCAATCGTTGTTGAGTGAACTGTGAAAAGTCTTAGATGCGACGATTCGATTTGTGTGGTTGCCACGATTCATTGGGCGCGTGAATATCGCACCATGGGAATTGCCTTAGTAGTTAAACGACCGTAATTACGTCATCCCTGATGACGAGGCATTAATTTGGCATTTTGCGGCGAACGCCCGAGGGCCGAACGTTGACCACACCTGTCAAACTCGGCATCGAGAAGAACAATTCGTTCCAGTCGAATGGGAGTGCCATGCAGATATTTCGCACAAAGATTTTCGCGAGGTCGGTCCTCGCGACGGTTCTCGCCACGGGCGTTGCCATTGGCTCCACCGGCGCCTTCGCTTCGGCCGTAGGACGACCGACGGCAAGCCACACCCTTCAGTCGCATCAGGACGGAAGTGTGCACTTCGCGGGCGAAGTCACGGCCTACACCCCGGCGTCGGGATCGACCAATGGTTCCCTCACGTTGCTCAAGCGCAACGGCGCCACGTTGACCTACTCGACGACGTCGGCAACGACGATCACTCAGTTGGGCGGATTGGGCGCGGTGCTCGCGGTCGGTGATCACGCCAGTGTCGTCGCGACCAGCATCGCTCCGACAGTCGCGGTCACGATCATCTTCGCGGCCGCCAGACCGATCTCGTTCTCCGGCCGGGTCACGGCGTATACGGCGGCCTCGGGTTCGACGAACGGCTCGATCACGGTCCGCAGGCGCAGTCGCGCGATCCTGACCTTTGCCACCACGTCGTCAACGACGATCACCGAGGTGCATGGATCAGGTGACACCATCGCCGTCCGGGACTGGGTCAAGGTCGAGGCTTCGGCATCGGCGTCGACCATCGCCACCTCCATCACGTTCCGAGCGGCCCCGCCGATCAGGTTCCAGGGCAAGGTCACTGCCTACACCCCGGCCGCCGGATCGACCAACGGTTCCATCAGCTTGACCAACTACCCGGGCGCCGCGCTCACCTTCGCGGTGACCTCCACCACCGTCATCACCGAGGTGGATGGCAGCGGCGACACCCTGGCGGTGGGCGATCACGCCGTCATCGAAGCGGCTGCCGAGGCCAAGACGGTCGCCACGTCTATCACCTTCAACCTGCCTCCGTCGGTGACGTTCACCGGCTACGTCACGGCCTACACCGCGGCCACGAGTTCGGCCAACGGTTCGATCTCACTCGAGAAGAGCGACTCGAAGACTGACACCTTCGTGACCACGCTCACGACGACGATCACCGAAATCGGGGGCGCGGGTGGCACGCTCACGGTCGGCGACCACGCGTCGATCACCACGCTGAGCGGTTCGCCGGGGACCGCCGCGACGATCAAGTTCACGCCCGAGCCGCCCAGCGTTGAGTTCTCGGGCTACGTGACCGCGTACACAGCTCCGGTGGGCTCGACCAATGGCTCCATCACGCTGCGCAAGCGCAACGGGGCAACGCTCACCTACTCGACCACGCTCTCTACGACGATCACCGAGGTCGGTGGCACTGGCGCGACTCTCGCGGTGGCTGACTGGGCAACGGTTCGGGCCGACGCCGCCGATAAGACCGCGGCCACATCGATCACCTTTACGCCGGCTCCGCCCATCTCGTTCTCGGGTCGGGTCACGGCTTACACCGCCGCCGTGGGTACGACGGACGGATCGATCTCCCTGACCAACCACGCGGGGGCCAGCCTCACGTTCTCGACGACGTCCTCTACGGCGATCACCGAGAAGGTCGGCAGCGGTCAAACGCTGACGGTTGGCGACCAGGCCACTGTCCAAGCCGCCGCCGCGGCGAAGGGCGCGGCCACGTCGATCACGTTCACTCCAGCTGCACCCGTCGCGTTCACGGGCAAGGTCACGGCCTACAGCGCGGCTTCGAGCTCGACGGATGGTTCGATCTCGCTGACCAACAGTGCCGGCGCGAGCCTTACGTTCTCGACGACATTGCTGACGGTGATCACCCAAGTCCGTGGCTCCGGTGGCACCTTGGGCGTCGGTGACCACGCGACCGTGGTGGCTCCCTTCGCCACGCCGACCATCGCTACGTCGATCGCCTTTAGGGTCTAGCCCTTCGGCCAGCGAGCCCCGAGCGCCGGACCGTCTAATATCCGACTCTCACCCATTTGATGTGCCGTCACCACGTACGAGCGGCGCGCGTTGAAAGGTTTGGCCATCGGGTGTAAAGCGTGATAGTGCAGTGTCGAAGCTTTACACCGGGAACATTGAGCAGAGGGGAAACATGAGCCCATCACACGAACCCGGAGGCGACGTCGTCCGGGCGGCCCTCGTGCAGTCCAAGTGGACGGGGGAGAAGGAGTCAATGATCCAGGCGAACGTCGCCCTGGCGCGCCGTGCGGCCGACGAGGGCGCCCAAGTGCTCTGCTTCCAGGAGCTCTTCTACGGTCCCTACTTCTGCCAGGTCCAGGACCCCCAGTACTTCGCCTACACCGAGACCATTCCCGGTCCGACCGTGGAGCTGATGCAAGACCTCGCCCTCGAGACCCAGATGGTCCTCGTCGTGCCGATCTATGAGGTCGAGCAGGAGGGAGTCTTCTATAACACGGCTTTTGTCATCGACGCTGACGGCACCTACCTCGGCAAGTATCGAAAGCACCACATTCCCCAGGTCCAGGGGTTCTGGGAGAAGTACTACTTTCGTCCCGGCAACCTCGGCTACCCGGTCTTTGACACTGCTGTTGGCCCAATCGGCGTCTACATCTGCTACGACCGACACTTCCCCGAGGGCTGGCGCGCGCTCGGGCTCGCCGGGGCGAAGATCGTCTTCAACCCCTCGGCGACCAGTCGCGGCTTGTCGGCCTACCTCTGGAACCTCGAGCAGCCCGCGGCCGCCGTGGCCAACGAGTACTTCGTCGGGGCGATCAACCGCGTCGGCGTGGAGCCGCTCGGGGACAACAACTTCTACGGATCGTCGTACTTCGTCAGCCCCCGGGGCCAGCTCATCGGCGACGCCGCCTCGGACAGCGAGGACGAGGTGATCGTGCGCGACCTCGACATGAGCGTGCTGACCGAGGTCCGCCACACCTGGGCCTTCTACCGTGACCGCCGGCCCGACAGCTACGAAGAGCTGGTCATCCCCTAGGGCGGGCTAGGCGAAGAGGAGGTACGACACCGTGACGATCTTGATCACCGGGGGCACCGTCGTCAACGCGAGCGGCCCGATCCCGGCTGACGTGCTCGTGGAGGGCGAGACGATCGCCGGACTGGCCGCGCCGGGCTCGCCGGTCGCCGAGTCGTGGCGAGTGGGAGCCGAGCGCGTCATCGACGCAACCGGCGCCTACGTCGTGCCCGGGGGCATCGACGGCCACACCCACATGGAGATGCCCTTTGGGGGCACGCACTCGGTCGACACCTTCGAAACGGGCACCCGGGCGGCGGCCTTCGGGGGCACGACCACCATCATCGACTTCGCCATCCAGTCCAAAGGCAGGAGCCTGCGCGAGGGCCTCGACGCGTGGCACGCCAAGGCCGACGGACGTTGCGCCATCGACTACGGCTTTCACATGATCGTCTCGGACGTGAACGAGTCGTCGCTCAAGGAGATGGACCTCGTCGTCGACGAGGGCGTGACGAGCTTCAAGCTCTTCATGGCCTACCCCGGGGTCTTCTACTCGACCGACGGGGAGATCCTCCAGGCCATGCAGCAGGCATCGAACAACGGCGCGACCATCATGATGCACGCCGAGAACGGCATCGCCATCGACGTGCTCGTCGCCCAGGCGCTCGCCCGCGGGGAGGGCGACCCCAAGTTCCACGGCTTGACGCGTCCCGCCCTCTTCGAAGGCGAGGCGACGCACCGGGCGATCCAGCTGGCGAGAGCTGCGGGCTCGCCGCTCTACATAGTCCACCTCTCGGCCCCCGAGGCCCTCAACGAGGTGCTGGGCGCGCGTGACCGCGGCGCCAATGTGTTCGCCGAGACCTGCCCGCAGTACCTCTTCCTCTCGGACGCGGACCTCGCCCGCGAGGGCTTCGAAGGGGCGAAGTTCGTCTGCTCGCCACCGCTGCGTCCCGAAGTCACTCACGCCGACCTCTGGCGCGGGCTGCGCACCGATGACCTGAGCGTCGTCTCGACCGACCACTGCCCCTTCTGCTTCAAGGAGCAAAAGGAGCTCGGGTTCGGGGATTTCTCGAAGATCCCCAACGGCATTCCGGGCGTCGAGCACCGGATGGACCTCATCTTCCAGGGCGTCGACCAAGGGGAGATCTCCGTGGCGCGCTGGGTCGAGGTGACCTCGACGACGCCGGCTCGGCTCTTTGGACTCTTCCCGAAGAAGGGCGTGGTCGCCCCCGGCGCCGACGCCGATCTCGTGATCTACGACCCCGAGGCCACACAGATCCTCTCGGCCTCGACGCACCACATGAACGTCGACTATTCGGCCTACGAGGGCATGTCGATCAAGGGGCGCGTGACGACAGTGCTCTCACGCGGCGTCGTGATCATCGAGCAAGGGGCGTACGTGGGTCGGGCCGGGTCGGGCCGCTTCCTCGAGCGCGGCCTGAACGGCCTTCTGCGATGAAGAGCGAGCGCGCGGCGACTCCTAGGACCTCTCGCGATGTCCTCGGCGGGTCGTGATGGACTTCGGCCTCGTAGCCCAGACCAACGCGCCGGCCCGGCGAGTCATCGAGCTGGCCAAGCGCGCCGAGGACGCCGGCTTCACGCACTTCTGGACTTTCGACTCGGTGGTGCTCTGGCAGGAGCCCTTCGTCATCTACTCCCAGATTCTCGGCGCCACCACGCGGATCAAGGTCGGTCCAATGGTCACGAACCCGATCACCCGGGACTGGACCGTCACCGCGTCGCTGTTCGCCACGCTCAACGAGATGTTCGGTCCGCGCACCATCTGCGGCATCGGCCGGGGGACTCGGCGCTGCGCGTGACTGGCGGCACGCCGGCCTCGTTGGCGACGCTCTCGGCGTGCATGACCGTCGTAAAGGAACTGGTCGAGGGGCGAGAGACGGTCATCAACGACCGGCCGGTAAAGATCCCCTGGGTCGAGCAGGGCCAGCTCGACGTCTGGATGGCCGCCTACGGCCCGAAGGCCCTCGACCTCGCGGGTCGCCAGGCTGACGGACTCATTCTCCAACTGGCCGACCCCTTTGTTATCAAATGGGCCATCGCGACGGCCCGCGAGGCGCGACGCGCCGCCGGGCGGCCCGTCGAGGGGTACCAGGTCTGCGTCGCGGCCCCGGCGTACGTGGGCGACGACCTCGCCCACCAGCGTGACCAAGTCCGCTGGTTCGGCGGCATGGTGGGCAATCACGTGGCCGACATCGTCGAGCGCTACGGCAGCGACTCGAACATCGTTCCCGCGGCGTTGACCGACTACATCAAGGGACGAAAGGGCTACGACTACAGCCACCACGGCAAGGCCGGTCACCCCGACACTGAGTTCGTCCCCGACGAGATCATCGACCGGTTCTGCGTACTCGGCCCCGTCGAGCGCCACCGCGAGCGCCTCGGCGAGCTGCGCGAGCTCGGCGTGGACCAGTTCGCGCTCTACTTGATGCACGACAACGAGGAGGGGACGATCGAGGCCTACGCCAACGAAGTCATCGGCTCGCTCTAAAGAGCACGGAGTCGACTGCGCGGTAGGCGTATCGCGTCATTCCCTCAAGGAAACCTATGATTCGATCGTGAGCGAGGAGTACAACGACGGCCGGGTGCAGCTCGACGCCACTGGCCTGCACATCCACGGCTACTACTTCCCCTGGGGCTCGAAGGTCATTCCCTTCAGCTCCATTAGGGGGCTACAGCGCGTCGGACTGACGGGCCTGCGGGGCAAGTGGCGCATCTGGGGCACGGCGAACATGGGGTACTGGGCGAACCTTGACACGACACGCCCGAAGAAGAAAATTGGTTTCGTGGTCGACGTGGGCACGTCGGTCCGGCCCTTCGTGACGCCCGACGACCCCGACGCCTTCGAGACCGAGTTGCGCCACCGCGCCGGACTTGGACCCAGCGACGGCACGACTTCGCCGAGCCCCATCCTCTAGCGAATCGCCGCCTGGGCCAAGGACCTCGCTAGGCAATTTCGCGGCACGTCGCGACGAGCAGCACGGCGTACGCGCCGCCGGAGACCACCTGGGTGACAAAGAGCAGGTGCAGCGCGCCAAAGAAGGTGAGGGCCGCCACCGCTAGTCCGGCGAGCTGGACGACGAGCACCCAGCGCAGGCGCCGAAGAACGCCGTACAGCCAGATCGACGCCACCGACTGGAAGACCGTGATTGCCACGCCCACAGCGATATGGATGATCTTCTGGGGACGGTCGAGCGTGTAGCCGTAGGTGCTCGCTAGGGTGAGCGCGATCAGACCGCTGTAGAGGCGAAGCAGCGTCCGGAAATGCCGCTCGGTCCTCGTCACCGGCTGGAACGCCCGCGCGGCCCGGTAGCTGAGGGCGGCCGGCGAGAGCAGCGCCAGGGTGAAGGGGATCGCCGTCTTTAGGTGCACGCCATAGTTACTCATCCCGCCCTCGTTGGCCTTGAGAACGAGTCCTGGGTGCAGAGCGACGCAGACCGCGATGAAGCCGAGAAAGCCAATCTGACCCCAGGTGACGTCGCGCACCACCACTCGTCGAGTCGACGCTGCGGATAGGGTCGATCCGTCGCTCGTGGCGCCGCGCATAGCCGACACGCTAGGCCTCGGCATGAGAGGCCACGGACTCCGTAGAGTGGAGGTCCGTATGAGACCAGTCATCGTGCAAGAGTTCCTTTCGCTCGACGGCGTGATGCAGGCCCCGGGCGACGCGAGCGAGTTCCCGCGCGGAGGCTGGCAACGCCGCTTTATCGGCGACGACCAGATGAAGCTAATCACCGCGCAGGCGCTCGAAGTCGACGCGCTGTTGCTCGGGCGAAAGACCTACGAGGCCTTCGCGAACGTGTGGCCGACGCTGTCGGATCACTACGGCCTGGCCGAGCGCATGAACTCGATGGAGAAGTTCGTGGTATCGAGGACACTGCGCAAGGCGACCTGGAACGCGACGCTGCTGCGCGGCGACGTCATCGAATCCGTGAACGAACTGAAGGCCCAACCCGGCAACGGCTTGCTGGTGGTGGGCAGCCGCGATCTGACCCGATTCCTGCAGCGCAGCGACCTCGTTGATGAGTACCGGATCTGGATCCACCCGGTGGTCGTGGGGGCAGGCAACCATCTCTTCGACGGCGGACTCGACGTTTCGCTGTGGGACCTGCACGACGTTGCGACGACGAGCCTCGGCGTCGTCGTGCTGACCTACCGACGGCATCAGGGTCTTTGACGTGATCGACGCGTCGCCTCGTGCGCGGTTGTAGGGAGTCGCATGGACGTTGCACCCGACATGATCACGGTGATTGGCGCGAGCTGGTGCCCCGACTGTCGTCGGGCGAAGCAGTTTCTCGGCGAACAGCGCGTCGCCTACCACTGGATCGATTTGGAGCAGCACCCCGAGGCGATCGAGCTCGTCGAGCGCATCAACGGCGGTAGCCGCTCGATTCCAACGATCATCTTTCCCGACGGCTCGCATCTGATTGAACCGGGCAACGACGAACTCGCCGAGAAGCTTGGCCTCGCGCGCTCGGCAACGTCAAGCACCTACGACCTCATCATCGTGGGCGGCGGACCGACCGGGCTGACGGCCGCCATCTACGCCGCGCGAGAGAACGAGAGCGTGCTCATCGTTGAGAAGTCCGCACCCGGGGGCCAGGCCGGCGTCACGGAGCGGCTCGACAACTACCCCGGCTTTCCCGACGGCGTCGCGGGCCATGAGCTCGCCGACCGCATGCGCCGCCAGGCTGAGCGCTACGGCGTTGAGATCCTCGCGGCCGTCGCCGTCGTCGCCCTCGAGGTCGACGGCGACTGGGTGAACGTCATGACGGCAGTCGGCGACACCTACCGGGCGCGGGCGGTGCTGCTAGCGACCGGATCGGTCTACCGTCGCACCGGGGCTGAGGGCGAGGCGGACCTCATCGGCGCAGGCATTCACTTCTGTGCGACCTGCGACGGTCCGTTCTATCGTGGCGCGAAGGAGGTCCTCGTTATCGGTGGGGGCAACAGCGGTCTCGAGGAGGGCCTCTTTCTAACTCAGTTCGCCGAGCACGTCACCGTCGTCGAGTACTCGGAGAAGTTGGCCGGCAGCCGTCTGCTTCAGGACAAGGTGCTCGCTCACCCAAAGATGTCGGTCCTCACCAACACCAAGGTCGTGAGCTTTGACAGCGGACCGACCGGGAAGCTCGAACGAGTGGAGCTCGAGGAGCGAACCTCGGGTAAGCGGCGCCAGCACGAAGCCTCCGGTGCATTCGTTTTCATCGGGCTCGACCCCAACAGTGCGTTTGTCATGGACGACGTGTCACTCGATGAGCGTGGCTTCATCGTCGAGCGACGAGCAGTTTCGAACGAAGCAGCCCGGTGTCTTCGTCGCGGGCGATGTTCGACGGGGCTCGACCAAACAGTTGGCCTCGGCGGTCGGTGAAGGCGCGGCCGCCTCGATCCAGATTCGCTACCACCTCGATAAGGTCCGCGCCCGCGAGACGGCGAGCGAGTAGCCCTCAGCCGAACGTCGTCACGTGGGTGCCGCGAGGCAGTTCGACGCGGCCCTTCGTGGTGAGTCGCCAGACGCTCTGACGGCCTTGCACCGCCCACTGCGTCGGACCTCCGACGAGAGCGGTCTCCTCGTCGACACCGAAGACCGTTATCGCCGCCTCGTCGGGCAGTACGAAGCGCGTCAGAAGATCGGGCACTCGAGCGGCGAAGGCGTCGAAGTGTGGGAGGACGCCCACGTGCTTGAGCAGGCTGAGCCCGGTGGAGCTGCCCTTTCGCGGGTGGCGCAGCGAGGGGATCCACGAGCCGAGCGCCATCGCCCCGGCGCTGCAGCCGGCGAGCGCGGCGCCTTCTCGCCACGTCGCCTTGATGGTGCGCCACACGAGTGTGTCGCGCAGCGTCTCGACCAGGTAGTGGGGATCCCCGCCGGATAGGTAGATGAGCCCGGCGCCGGAAATGATCTTGGCGAACTCAGCGTTGTCCGCGTCGGCTCGGTCGTTCACTGGCACGATCACCGGCTCGACGCCGAGTCGCTTGGCCTGGGCCCTACCGAGATCGTGCCAGTGCTCGACCACGGAGGGGCCGTCTTGGACAGCGGCCGTGGCGAGCTGGACGTAGCGCGGGGGCCGTCCCTCGATGAGCCCACCCTCCAGGTCGGCCATTTGGGGCAGGTACTCGCCCGAACCAACGAGGGCAATCGGACCCGGTCCTTGGTCGGCCATCGTCCTCCCGCGCAACGTCAAGGCCACGAAGTGACACGAAGCCCCTTCGGTGTTCTCGCAAATCTACCCGTCGATCAGAAAGAACGTGCGCGATGGATGGGCAAGCCCCGAAGGTTTCGCCGTCCGATTGCTAATGGAAGGTCGTGCAGAGGTCGTAGATCTCGCGAGGCACCTTGCGCTTTCCAATCGCCACGCTCGAGATGGGAACAAGCACGACGCTGTCCTCGCGCACGACCGGGATCATGCCGAACTTGCCGGCGAGGGTCGCGTCGTAGGCGGCGGCGCCCACGCGCGTGGCGAAGATCCGGTCACGGGCCGATGGACTGCCGCCGCGCTGGAGGTGGCCGAGCACCGTTGTGCGGACCTCGAAGCCCCCCAGCTCTTCGATGCGGGCGGCGACGAAGGGCCCGACGCCGCGCGTGGCGTGGCGCACGCCGCCCACGCCTTCGTTCAATAATTCGCTCGGTTCAGTGCCGCCGAGCGTGGCGAGGTTGATGCCCTCGGCCACTACGACGAGCGAGTAGACGAGGCCCGCGCTGCGACGTCGGTTGATGTGGGCGATGACCTCATTCATGGTGAGCGGGAACTCCGGGATCATAATCAAGTCCGCGCCGCCGGCCAGCCCGCCCATCGACGCCACCCAGCCGGTCGAGCGGCCCATCGTCTCAACGACAATCACGCGGTGGTGCGAGATGGCCGTAGTGTGCAGACGGTCGAGGGACTCAGCGACGAAGTTGATGGCCGTATCAAATCCGATGCAGAAATCCGTGCCGGGAATGTCGTTGTCCAGGGTCTTGGGCACGCCGATCACCGGAGCTCCTCGCTCGGCCAGCCAGCTAGAGATGCGCTGCGTGCCGTCGCCGCCGATCGCGATGAGCGCGTCGAGGTGCTCATCGATCGCAGCGAGCACGAGACCACGCCCGCCTTCGGGCTTGTCGAGGTTGTAGCGCGCAGTGCCGAGGAGCGTTCCGCCTTGGCCGATCACGCCGCGCAGATCGGCTGACGTGAGGTCCTTGCCCTGGAACTCACCCGCGAGGCCGGCCCAGCCGTTGGCGATGCCGATTACCTCGTGACCGTCACGCAGCGACATCTCGCCAATGGCGCGAATTGCGGCGTTCAATCCGGGGGCGTCGCCCCCCGCCGTCAGCACACCGATACGCACGACAACTCCTTCACCGGACCCATCAACAGTCTAGGTTCGTCACCTGGCGGCGCTTGTCGACTTCGGCGACTTGATCGTGCTTCCAGGCATTGGCGGCGAGACCAAGGCAATCGATCGCAGTGCGGCGACTCGGTCACGTGATCGCTCCACCCGACGAAGGCTGCCACTTGCGGTTCCAACCACGACGTTCCGTCTAGAAGTAGTTCACGCCGAGCTCGTCACTCCACTCGGCCACGCGTAGCGCCCCCCGCGGGCCGCTCCACGAGTACACCGGCTTGATGTCTAGCACTCGGGTGTCGTTGATGGCGTCGAGGCCGCGAACGACGAGTGAGCGCTTGCTCACGCCCTCAAGGGCGACGATTGAGAGCATCAGTCGATTGGGGCGATCCTTGTTGCGCTGGGCGAAGATGCCGACGTCAGGCCACGCGACGTTCCCGCGCGGACGGCGGTGCCAAGGTCCCGGCGGCACGTCCTGCGCCAGGTGAGCGAAGTAGACGATCTCCACGTGGGAGAACGCCTCGAGCCCGCGCAGGGCCGAATCCGGCACGTCCTCCGCCAGCTCGATGGTGGAGACGAAGTCATCCCAGCTGTCATCGAGCATCGCTCGCCGCTCGTTGCGCACGAAAGCGACAGTGCGCATCGCGGGTTCCACGGACCCAATCTACGGGCCGTTCTCGAGCAGGTGAAGCACCGAGTCGCGAAGTGACCAGCGGTATCGTGGAGCGTTCGAGAGAGGACGCCATGGCCGAGCTCACCTTTACATACGGCACGATGGCGGCAGGCAAGTCCACCCTCGCCCTGCAGCTTGTGCTGGCAGCTGCGCGAGGGGCGAAGTGACGTTGCGCTCTGGACCTTCGGCGATCGAAGCGAGGACGGCATGGTGACGAGTCGGATCGGGATCGAAGCGGCCGCCGAGGCGATCGAACCGGGCCGCGAGATTGGGCGCGACGTCGAACGTCTCCTCGCCCACGGCGTCAAGATCCTGGTGATCGACGAGGCCCAGTTCGCCAGCGTCGCCCAGATTGACGCGTTGGCCGAGCTCGTCGACGACCACGGCGTCGACGTGCACGTTTTCGGACTCTCGGCGGACTTTCTGCTCAACATCTTTCCCGCCGCGGCGCGCCTGTTCGCCATCGCTGACTGGGCCCACGAGCTGCCCCTGACCTCGTCGTGCTGGTGCGGGAAGAAGGGACGCTGCAACGCGCGCGTCGTCAACGGGGTCGTGGCTCGCGAGGGCTCGCAGTTCGTCACCGGCGACGTCGCCGAAGGTGCGGTGCACTACCAAGTGCTCTGTCGAACGCACTACCGACTGGGTCAGCTCGGCGCCACTCCATAGCGGGTGGACGCGGACGGTATCGAATTCTTCCTCGTGATCACCGTTTTCCGCCTCTGGCGCGGGCAGTATGGATGGATGTCCCTCGATCCCCGCGCGCCCTCTGAACTGTCCGAAGTCGGTGAGGTCTGCTCGAGTCGCTGGGCCATGTTCGAGGAGTGTCCGCACTGTGGCTTCGCGCTCAGCCCCGAGCACGCGCACTTTCGTTGCTCGTTGCGGCTGGCGTGACAGTTGCTGCGATTAGACAGAGAATTTAGCTAGATCGCTCGAGTTCTCTTTCATTTCACTTGGCCAGCGACGCGACTTCACGCGCTGTTTACCTGCCGTTCCTAGGTTGAAGGCGGCGAAATGCTCGGGTCTCGGATCGTCGAGTCACTAAGAAATCCCTTATCCAGGAGGAAAGTTCAGAATGAAGAAATCACTCAGGTTGCTCGCGGCATTTTCGCTGGCCGCGACTGGTCTCCTTGCCGTCGCGACGCTGCCCGCAGGTGCCGTTCATCACAAGGCCAAGCCCGTGCCGAAGGTCAGGTGCTACGAACTCGACGACGACCTCGCTGCGTTCCGGACGTTTCGCGAAGACGTGCCCCTCGGGCTGGTCACGAACCAAGCCTTCGGCCTGCAGGGCTCGGACCTGTCCGGTGACATCGACAACGTCGTACCTCGCTTCGGCGAGCCTGGCGATCAACGGCTCTCCATTCGACGCTCCTCTGGTCGGCGTGACCACTTCGGGCTCGTCGGCGTACACGGCTGGCGGCAAGGTGACCTTCAGCGCGTACCCGGCGGCCGGTTCTGGCGCGGGTCGCACCGGATCACCGACGGAACGCTCAGTATCGGCTTCTCAGATGTGCCGATGACCTCTACCGCCGCGGGACCATTCCGGCGGCGCGACTGAGTCGAACTACGTCGCAGGTGCCTTACCTCTTCGGTGGAGGCGTCATCGGCTACAACCTCGGGGCGGGCTTTGACAACCTGAAGCTAACGGCCGCAGAAGTCGCCGAGATCTACAACGGCACGATCACGCCAGTGGTCGAACCCGACGATCGTTGCCACCAACGGTGGAACGAGCACCGCCATCGGCAAGGCGCTGACCAACGCTCGGTACGAACAGCGAGCCTCGTGACACCATCAAGGTGCTCTACCGAGCGGCGAGCTCCGGAACGACAGAGGCCTTCACCTACTGGCTCTACCAGGCCGGTAACTCGGGCATAAAGCCGAGCGGCGGATCCGTAATGGAAGGTTCCGGCGGAGCGTGGAAGGCGACCAACATTGACGGCGTGGCGAACAACGCGGCGCATGGCCCAGGGCATCGTGAACACGCTCGGTGCAATCGGCTACGTCGAGTACAGCTACGTGCTTGATTCCCGGCAACGACTCGATTCAAGTCGCTCAGCTGCAGGACAAGAACGGCCAGTGGCTCGAGCCTTCGTCTGACGAACATCGGTGCGGCTGCAGCGGCCGCTGGAACATCGTGACGCCTGACAACTTTGCGATCACCGACGAGCCCGGCAACGACGTCTGGCCCTTTGCCACGTACAGCTGGGCGATCGTGCCGAAGTCCGAGACGAGCGAAGCGACGTGCGAAGCCGTGACGAAGTACATCGACTGGGAGACGCACTACGCGCCAGAACGCCGTACGCTGCCGCCGAGGGCTACGTGCCCCTGCCGCAGCGGTACGCGGCGTACGCTCGGACGCAGCTGCAGCAGGTGACCGCCGAACGGCACCGTCTGCGTGAACCAAGCCTCGTAGCTCCTCCAAGTGCTCACGAGAGCCTAGAGCAGGTAGCGAGGGCATGGATCCGATAGTCGAGCGGCCAGCTACTCGAGTTACGAAGACGAGATGGTGGCGGGAGAATCTCCGTCACCATCTCGCGTACCTGGTATCACTACGTCCTGCTCGGCGCCGCGATCATTTTCGCGGCGGTGAGCGTCGGCTTCGTCGGCACGATCTTTTGGAGCTCGTGGCCGACCTGGCTGCATCATGGCTGCGACGTTGCTTACGGGCAAGGGTTGGACCTCGCCGACCGGTCCCTTCGGCGGGCTCGCGATGATCACCGGAACGCTGCGAGACGTCGCTGATCGCCCTGGTCATCGCCGTGATCATCGGACTCGGCACGTCGATCTCGATCGTGTTCTTCATCCCGCAGCGGCTTCGCGGACCGTGGTCGCCACGCTCGTCGAGCTGCTTGGCCGCGATTCCGAGCGTCGTCTACGGACTTTGGGGCCTGCTGGTGGTAGCGCCGTGGATGGAAGTGACCGTCAATCCCTGGCTGAACCGCTGGCCCTTCGCGAAAGAGCTCTTCGGCAACTCCGGCCAGGAGTTCGGCACGTCCCTGCTCTTGGCGTCGATCGTCCTCGGCATCATGATCCTGCCGACCTTCGTCGCCATCAGCCGCGAGGTCATCGCCGTCGTCCCCCAGGACCTCATCGAAGCCGAGCCTCTCGCTGGGTGCTACGCGCTGGCAGGTGATCCGCGAAGTCGTCCTGCCGACCGCCAAGATCGGCCTGTTCGGCGCCACGTTCCTGGCGCTCGCGCGCGCCGACCGGCGAGACCGTGGCCGTGGCCCTGGTCGCGGGCAGCGTGGCTAACGTGCAGTTCCACCTCCTCTATCCCGGGACGTCGATCGCGGCGTGGATCGCGACGGAGTTCGGTGAGTCCCAGGGTAACGAGATCTCGGCTCTGATGGCGCTTGGCGTGCTACTCATGCTCCTGAACGTGGGCCTGGCTCTCATCAGCCGATCGCTCGTGAATCGTCAGCGAAAGCTCCTGGCTCGAGTATGAGCGACCTCGCTCGAGCTCGAACAGCCGCACGGACTCGGGCACGACGACTTGCGAGAGGAGATCCGAGAGATCTCGGACCGGCCTGCGCGCACGGCGCGTGGCGCGCTCGCGCATCATGGTGGCGCTGTGCGGGTGGCTCTCGCCGTCGCGGCCGTGCCGCTCTTCTTCTTGCTCTATCCAGCTGATCGACAAGGGCGCGCGCGAGATCAATCTTGACCTTCTTTCACGAAGCTGCCCGAGACGCCGACGCTGCTCTCGCCCGAACGCCACCGGTGGCGTCTCCAACGCCATTGTCGGCACGATCGCGCTGACGGTCTACGCATCGATTCTGGCCATTCCGGTCGGGCGTGCTCGTCGGCGTCTACCTCGCCGAGACCGGCGTCGAAGTTGGCGTCATCGATTGCGCGTGGTCGCCCAGACGATGGCCGGCGCCCCGTCGATCCTCATGGGACTCTTCGCCTTCTCCTTCATCGTCCACGACCTGAACGTCGGCTTCTCGTCGATCGCGGGCTCGTTCGCCCTCGCCGTGCTGATGCTGCCGGTCATCATCATCTCCACCGAGATCGCCGTGCGCAACGTGCCCGCACACCCTGCGCGAGGCCGGCCTCGCCCTCGGGGCGAAACCGCACAAGGTCTCGCTGCGCGTCGTGCTTCCCTCGGCGATCACCGGCATCGTGACCGGGATAATTCTGGCGATCTCTCGCGCCGTCGGTGAAACGGCCCCGGTGCTTCTCGTCATCGGCGGCGGCTACACTAACTCGTGGAAGCCGTTGGACCCGGTGTCGGCGATGCCACTCGCGATCTATGAGAATGCCAAGTCCGAATGGCCCAGCCAGCGCGCCGCAGGTCTGGGGTATCGCATTGGTGCTGGTCGTGTTCGTCTTCGTTTTGAGTCTAAGCGCCCGGATCTGGGCATCGAGAAAGCAGCAGGTTAGGTAACCAATGGACCAGGAGATTAGAGGCACGAGTCGAGATATCCGAGACAAAGACCGCCGTCGACACCGCGAGCGCGGTGCCGCCGCGATGCAACTGACGTGACGTCGCCGTGTCGTTCCACGGTCGCACCGCGGTTCGTGACTGCACCTTCGACGTGACAAAGAATCGCGTCACCAGTCTGATCGGTCCGTCGGGTTCGGGCAAGACGACGCTGCTGCGCGCGCTCAACCGTCTGCACGACCTCACGCCGGGCGCCAAGGTGAGCGGTCAGATCCTCCTCGAAGGTACCGACATCTACCGCGGCGACCTGACGGTGACCGAACTGCGCACCCGCGTCGGCATGGTCTTCCAGCGTCCCAACCCGTTTCCCACGATGTCGATCTACGACAACGCCGTCTCCGGGCTGCGCTTCAACGGCGTGAAGAAGAAGGCGATGCTCGACGAAGCGGCGGAGGCGTCGCTGCGATCGGCGGCGCTGTGGGAATCGGTGTCAACGAGCGCTCAAGGTGGCGGCGTCGAAACTCTCCGGGGGCGAGCAGCAGCGTCTCTGCATCGCCCGCGCCCTGGCCATGGACCCCGAGGTCCTGCTGATGGACGAACCCACGTCGGCGCTCGACCCCATCGCGACCCTGCACATCGAAGAGCTGATGACAGACGCTGAAGAAGCGCGTGACGGTCATCATCGTGACCCACAACATGCAACAGGCTGCCCGCATCTCCGACGACTGCGCGTTCTTGCTCATGGGCGAGGACCGCGCTGGCGAGCTGATCGAGTTCGACACCACCGAGAAGATCTTCAACAACCCCGACGACCCGCGCACGCTGGACTACACCCTCGGCCGCTTCGGCTGATCCGTACGCCCGACGCCGGGCGTGACAGACTACCGAACAGAGTCGACGGGAGGTTTCGTCATGGCCAGTGAACTGTGGCGGGAGTCGGCGTCGTCGTTGGCGCAGCTCATTCGAAGCGGTCAGGCCTCCTCGCGCGAGGTCGTCGAGGCCCATCTCGCACGCATCGAGCAGGTAAACGGTCTCGTTAACGCCGTCGTCGAGGTGCGGCCCGACGAAGTCCTGCGCCGAAGCCGACGCCGCCGACGCCGCTCAGCGGGCCGGCGGCGCCGCTCGGTGCACTGCACGGCGTGCCCTTCACCGTGAAGTCGAACCTTGACGTCGCCGGCTACGCCACCAACGAGGGCTCGCTCGCCGCTCAAGGACTTCATGGCCAACTCCGACGCGCCGACCGTTGAAAAGATGCGCGGCGCCGGCGCTGTCATGCTCGCGCGTACCAACATGCCCGACCTCGGCCTGCGCATCAACACCGAATCTTCGCTCTTTGGGGCTACGCACAACCCTGGATGCGTGGCTACACGGTCGGGGGGTCGTCGGGCGGCGAGGCGGCCGCACTCGCAACGGGCATGAGCCCGATCGGCCTCGGCAACGACATCGGAGGTTCGCTGCGCAACCCGGCGTACTGCTGCGGCATCGCCTCCATCAAGCCCTCGCGTGGTCGTGTCGCCCAGGGCAACCCGAGCGACGTGTTCGAGATGGCGGTCAACGCCCAGATCATGCTCGCTCAAGGAGTTCTCGCGCGCCACGTCGGCGACGTGCGACGGGGTCTTGAGGTGGTCATGGGGGCCCACCACCGCGACCCGCAGTCGGTCGACGTGCCGCTTGACGGTCCTCCGGCGTCTCGGCGCGTCGCGCTGGTGGCCGAGCCCTTCGGCGGCGAAACCGACCCCGGCGTCGCCGAGGGGGTGCGCGTGGCGGGCCGGGCCCTCGACGCGGCCGGCTACGAGGTCGACGAGATCGGAGCCGCCGATGCTCTTCGAGGCCTACGTCACCTGGTCCGAACTGATGATGACCAGCCTCAAGGTCGTCGGCCCAAGTTCGAGCCGTTCATGGGCGAGGACGGACGGCGATTTCTGGATCTGACGACCGTCGAGTTCCCGCCGGCGACGCCCGAGTCGATGGCCCTGATGTTCGAGAACCGCTACACGCGTGGCGCGGGCCTGGCGCGAGTTCTTCACCACCTACTCCTTGATCGTTGGACCGACCTGGACTCAGCCGCCCTTCGAGCTCGGTTTCGACATCACGACGAGGAGTCCGCGCTCAAGGTGATCGAGCTCTTTCGCTTCGTGCTGCCCGGCGAATCTGCTGGGTCTGCCCGTGGCCTGCGTGCCAACGGGTGTGACCGAGGGCTTTCCAACCGGCGTCCAGGTGATCGGCGACCTGTTTCGAGAGGACCTCTGCCTGAGCGCCGCCGAAGCGATCGAGGACAGCGTCGGCGTGCTCACGCCGATCGATCCCCGCCCCTAGGCGGAGCCACGATTCGACCGATCGCGATTGACGTCCCGTGCGGCCAGTAGGGGCGTGTGGTTTCGAGCTCGCTTGCTCGGTCTTCCTTCGCCCGCTCTGGACCCGGCGATGCTCGAGGGGAATCGGCGCGCTACCCATCGGTGGTCGGACACTACGCTTCGCCACGGAGGTGCGCATGGATCATATGGAAGAGATACGCGACGAGTTGCGTCAGCCCTCGCTCGATTTGCACGGGTTGATCCCCGAGGTGATGAAGAGCTACACCGCGCTGTCCTCGGCGGCGATGGCCGACGGCGAACTCTCGACCGGGGTGAAGGAGCTGCTGGCCCTCGTCATTGCCGTTACACGCGAGTGCGACGGCTGCATCGTCGCGCACGCCCGCGGCTGCGTGCGAGCGGGCGTCACGCGCCAGCAGGTCGCCGAAGCGGCGGGCGTGGCGATCTCGATGAACGGGGGGCCGGGCACCGTGTGGGGGCCGCGGGCCCTGCGAGTGTTCGACGAGGCGGTCGCGGCGCGAAAGGGCTAGAAGCGGTAGTCCAGATGCTTGACGCCATTGACGAAGCTTGAGGCGAGTCGCGCGGGTGGGCCGGTGGCCTCGATGCTCGGGGTGCGCGCGAGCAGCTCGCGCCACATCACCGCTATCTCGCGCCGCGCTAGGTGCGCCCCGAGGCAGAAGTGCGGTCCGGGCGCGCCGAAGCCGAGGTGGTCGTTGGGGGAGCGGCCCACGTCAAAGACGAAGGGGTCGCTGAAGACATCCTCGTCGCGATTGGCCGAGTTGTAAAAAAGCAGGACGTGCTCACTTTCGCGTAGCTCGAAACCCGAAAGCGTGTAGTCACGGGCGAGCGTGCGACGCATCCAGGTGACGGGCGATGCCCAGCGCACGATCTCCTCGGTCGCGGTGCCGACGAGAGTCCCGAAGTCCTCGACCAAGCGCTTTTTCTCGTTCGGATAGTCACCGAAGGCGAGTAGCGCGTGGGTGATCGCCGTGCGCACGGTCTCGTTGCCGGCGGTCACGAGCAGCACGAAGAACGAAGCCAGCTCCTGCTGAGTGAGCTTCTCCGACTCGATCTCGGCGTTCACCAGCGCGCTCGTGATGTCGTCAATCGGCTGGTCGACCCGGAACTTACCGATCTCCTCCATGATGCCGAGCAGTGTCGCCCCGGCGTCGAGCAGGGCTACGACCGGGTCAGTGCCCTCGGGGACGAACTCGGTGTCGCCGTTGGAGAGGATCACGTTCGAGCACCGCAGCACGGTCGCGTATTCGCTCTTCGGCACTCCCATCATCGTGCAGATGATCTCGATCGGATACGGCGCGGCGATGTCCGCGACGAAGTCGCCGGTGCCATTGCTTCGGGCCTGATTGATCGTCTCGTCAGCGATGCGCTCGATCGACTCCTCGACCTCGCGCACGTGACGCGGGGTAAAGGCCTTGGAGACGATGCGCCGCAGCCGGGCGTGCTGGGGGTTGTCGGTGGAGATCATGCCAGAGAAGTACTCGGCCATCTCGGGGGGCAGGTCGAACATGGTCACCGCACCGTGCCCCGACAGAAAGACGTCGGGGTGGCGCGACGCCTCGACGACGTCGGCGTAGCGCGTTAGGGCGTAGTAGCCGTTGCCCTTCGGAAGCTTGACCTCTGACCGGTCGAGGTTCGGCTCATCGAAGTGGCAGATCGGCCGCTCGCGACGAAGTGCTACGAATGCGGCGTCGCGCTCGTGGTAGGGCCGCATCCAGAACTCCGTGTCCGAGAGGTCGATCTCGTCGATATCGACGGGGGACTCGGGCTCGCGCACGGCCCCATCGTACTGAGGGCGACCCGTCGGGCACGGAAGGACGGAAGCACGGCAGACTGGAGTCGTGGAACTCAGCGATGAAGAGAGGGCCGGTCGGCTCGCGGCGCTGAATGCGCTGCTCGACCTGATGCGCCCCTCGGTGCAGGCCGACGGCGGGGACCTCGTGCTCGTTCGCTGCGACGTCGAGACCGGCGTGGTCGAGGTCGAGCTCGGTGGCGCTTGCTCGAGCTGCGCCATTTCGACCGACACCTTGCAGGGCGGCGTGACGAGGATCCTGAAGGACCGCCTGCCGTGGGTGACCCAGGTCATCGGCGGCCTCGACGAATCGATCGACCCCGAGGCGTCGTCAATGCTCGGCACCGGCGCGTACGTGCCGCGCTACCGGCCCCAGTAGGGCGGCCTACTCCTGGGGAAGCGAGAGGCCGGTCAACTCTTCAGCCACTTGCCAAAGCCGAGTCGCCTTGGCCCGTCGCGCGCTGCGCGGCGGCTTGACGAGGGTCGGCGATCCCACCAGCGCGAAGGGACCGGAGGGTCCGTAGTAGGCCCCGTTCAATGCGTCGGGGCTTGTTGCGGCGTAGAGGAGGGGCTCGGTGCCGCGCTCGGGCCCCTGGGAGAAGAGGAACGTGAACTCGCGAAAGGGCGATCGGCGGGGCCGCTCTCGCCCCAGGTTTGCTCCCGCGTGAAAGAGGTTGGTGCGGGTGAAGCCGGGGTGGGCTGCGTTGCTCATGAGGTCCCAGTTGCGCTCGCTCGACAGAAGCGCCAGCTGCTGGGCGAAGAGGAGGTCGGCGAGCTTGGACTGGGCGTAAGCCAAGTAGGGGCTGTAGCGACGCTGCCACTGGAGGTCCTTGAAGCGAATGCGTCCAACCATGGCGGTGTTGCTGCTCATGGTTGTCACGACCGGCCCGGCCGCCGCGCGCAGCAGCGGTAGTAGCCGCAGGGTGAGAGCGAAGTGCCCGAGGAAATTCGTCTCGAACTGCAGCTCAAGGCCGTCGACCGTGCCGATGCGCCGGCGCGGGGCCATCACGCCGGCGTTATTGATGAGGATGTCAAGGTGCGTTTCGTCAGCGACGAGCGCTTCGGCGAACTCCTTCACGGATGAGAGGTCGGCCAAGTCGAGATGACGGACGTCGAGCGTCGCGTCGGGGTACTCGGTCGCGATTTCGGCGCGGGCGGCTTCGCCCTTCTCGAGCGAGCGCACTGCCAGCACCACGCTCGCGCCGGCCCCGGCGAGTCGCCGGGCGGCCTCTTTGCCCGTGCCGCTGTTCGATCCGGTGACGACGGCGAGCTTGCCGTGCTGGTTGGGGACGCGGTACATGACCCATCCTTCCGTGGCGGCGCGTGCGAAAACCTGCTGTTGAGCGTAACGGCCCGTGGGTGCCGGTCACGCCAGCGCCAGGCGGTGTTATTATTTAGTTAGGTGAACTAATGAATGTGATGACCAACGAGACCGCCGCCCGCCTCCGCCGGGCGATCACTCGGATGAACCGCAAGTTGCGCTCCAGCTCGCTAGGCGGGATTTCGCCGGCCCAGGCGTCGATGCTCGCTTCCATCGAAAAGCTCGATGGACCCTCACTCGGCGATCTCGCCCTCGCCGAACAGATCCAGCCGCCGTCGGTGACCCGTCTCGTGAAGGACATGGAAAAGGCCGGACTGATTACGACGCTCGCTGACCCGCTTGATCGTCGGTCGACACGCGTGGGCTTGACGGCCCTCGGACGCAAAGAGCTCGGCGCAATCCGCCAGCGCAAGACCGAGTTCCTCGAGCGCAAGCTGCTGGCTCTCTCGCCGAGTGACCGTCGCCGGGCCGAGGAACTGGCGTCGTTCCTCGAAGATCTGCTGGAGGATGAGTGAGCCTAATGACGCGCGGACCCTCGCGCACCTTCGCGGCTCTGCGGGTGCGCAACTTCCGCCTCTATTTCATCGGCCAGCTGATCTCGGTGTCCGGCACGTGGATGCAGTCCCTGGCCCAGGGCTGGCTGGTACTGCAGATGACCGGCTCCGCGCTCGACCTCGGGGTGGCGGTGGCGCTGCAGTACGTCCCGATGCTGCTCTTTGGGACCTTCGGCGGGCTCGTCGCGGACCGCCACGAGAAGCGCCGCATCCTCTACTGCACCCAGTCATCGGCTGGCCTGCTGGCCCTGCTGCTCGCGATCCTCGTGAGCACGCACCACGTGGACGTCTACGGCGTCTACGCAGTCGCCTTCGGGCTGGGGATCGTGAACCTCTTCGACGTGCCCGCACGCCAAGCCTTCGTCCAACAGATGGTCGGCCGCGACCTCATTGCGAATGCCGTCAGCCTGAACTCCGTGCTGATGAACTCCGGGCGCTTGATCGGCCCGGGCATCGCCGCCGGGGTCATCGCGCTCGTCGGCACGGCAGCGTGCTTCTACCTCAACGCCGCCTCCTTCGTCGCGGTGCTCGTCGCCCTGGTGATGATGAACGGCGATGCCTTCTTGCCCATGCGAACCGTCGAGCGCGAGAAGGGGCAGCTTCGCTTGGGTCTGCGCTACGCCTTCTCGACGCCCCTGCTGCGCAACGTCATCATCGCCGTCGCCATGGTGGGCACTTTCGCCTTCAACTTCACGGTCACGCTGCCGCTGTTCGCGACGAAGACCTTCCACGACACGACGGCCACTCACTACGGCCTGCTGATGGGTGCGATGGGTCTGGGCGCCGTGCTCGGCGGGCTCGTCGTCGCGCGACGGTCCCGCCCGACGCCCCGGATGCTCGCCGTATTGATGCTGGGCTTTGGACTGTGCATGGCCTTGGCCGCCCTCGCGCCCACGGTGACTCTGGCCGAGATCGCGATGGTCCCGGTCGGCGCTTGCTCAATTGCGGTCATCGCGACGGCGAACTCGCTGCTGCAGCTCAACTCGACTGAGCACATGCGCGGGCGCGTCATGAGCCTCTACAGCATCGCCTTCCTCGGCACAACGCCAATCGGCGCTCCGCTCGTCGGTCTGGTCGTGGCGTGGTCGAACCCGCGAGTGGGGATCCTCATGGGCGCGGGCGTGCTGCTGCTGACCGGGTTGGGGCTCTTGATCCAACAGCGTCGACACGCCGTTCGGGGCTCGAAAGTTCTGCAGCGCGCCTAAGCGCGTTGGACCTTGGGCTCCTTGGGCAACCCGAGGGCCCGCTCGCCCACGATGTTGCGCTGGATCTCGGCGGTGCCGCCCCAGATCGTCTCGGACCTCGAGAAGAAGAACTGCGCCTGCAGGTCCGAGACCGGATAGTCGCTCCGTCCGCGATGCGGTCGGCCCGAGGCGCCCTCGACCGGACCCTCGCCGGTGAGGACCTGGCCCTGCATGCCGAGGATGTCAACGGCGAGGTTCGTCGAGTCACGGTGGGCCTCGGACCAGAACATCTTGTTGCACGCTCCCAGCAGGGCGGCGTGGTGCGTGCCGTTGAGTGCGTCGCTCAAGGTTCGGTAGCCGTTTATCTCCATGATCTTCACCTTCGACCACGCCTTGACCAGCGCGTCGCGCACGAGCGCGTCCTCGCTCTTGCCGACTCGCTGGGTTTCGGCGACGATGAACTGCCACTCCTTAAGAAACCGGCGGTAGCTCGTGGTCGCCGATGAGCCGCGCTCGAAGCCGAGGGTCGTCATGGCGACCTTCCAGCCGTTGTTCACGCCGCCGACGACGTTTTTCTTGGGGCAGCGGGCGTTCGTGAAGAAGACCTCGTTGAACTCCGCCGAGCCGTCGACCTGGGTGATGGGGCGAACGTCGACGCCGTCCTGGTGCATTGGCACGAGCAGGTAACTGATCCCCGCGTGCTGGGGCGCCAGCGGATCGGTGCGCGTGAGCAAGAACACGTAGTCGGCGTACTGGGCCTGGGTAGTCCAGACCTTCTGGCCGTTGACGACCCACTCGTCACCGTCAAGGACGGCCGTCGTCTTCAGGCTCGCGAGGTCTGAACCCGAGTTCGGCTCGGAGAATCCCTGGCACCAGGTGATGGTGCCCTTCAAGATGCCGGGGATGAACTCGCGCTTTTGCTCGTCGGTGCCCCACTGCAGGATCGTCGGGCCGACCAGCGTGTCACCGAAGAAGTCCGCGCGCAGCGGGGTGTTGGCCTTGGCGAACTCTTCGGCCAGGACAACCTGGTCCATCAGTGAGAGGCCCTTGCCCCCGTACTCGACCGGCCAGCCGGCGCAGATCCAGCCCCCGGCGAAGAGCTTGGCGTTCCAGGTCTCGTTGAAGCGCTGGCGCTCTTCCGTGCTCATGGCAAAGTCCGGTTCGAACCAGCCGGCGGGCAGGTTCTCCTCGAGCCAGGCATGAATCTCCTTGCGGAACGTCTCGGCCTCGGGTGGGTAAGTCAGGTCCATAGTCCGAAGCGTACTCAAGACCTTGGAGAACCCGTTGCGACATTTGTGCCCCTCGCCCGGTTGGGCGAGAATGGTGGACCGCCCAGGAAGGTTGTTACGTGTCCCCCTCGATCGCCCAGACCATCGCTCAAACGAAGGCCTCCTGGGCGCGCAGCCGCTCGCTCGTCGTGCCCGAGCACCTCCCGGCCCGGCCGGCCGAAGCGGGAAAGTGTCGCGTCGCCTTTCTCGTCTATCGGGGCAACCCACGCTGTGGCGGCCAGGGGGTCTACACCCGACACCTCACCCGCGAGCTCGTGGCTCTCGGCCACAGCGTCGAGGTCTTTGCGGGCCCGCCCTGGCCCGAGCTCGACAATGGAGTGGGCTTCACGGCGGTGCCCGGCCTCGACCTCTACCGCGACCCCGACCCCTTTCGCATCCCCGCCCGCTTCGAGTTCACCTCGCTCGACGACGTCGTCGAGTTCGCGGCGACGTTGGGCGGTGGCTTTGGCGAGCCGCGGGCCTACTCCAGGCGCGTGACGAAGCTGCTTTCGCCTCGGCGCGACGAGTTCGACATTGTCCACGACGACCAGTGCCTGGGCCCGGGCATTCTGCAGCTGTACCGCGAGGGGTGGCCGCTGCTCGAGACGCTCCACCACCCCATCACCGTCGACCGCGCAATCGCCCTCGACCACGCCGAGACGATCTTCCAGCGCTTCACGACGCGGCGCTGGTTCAGCTTCCTCGGCATGCAGATGCGCGTGGTGCGCCAGCTGCCAGCGGTGCTCACGGTGTCGCACAACTCCAAGCGCGACATCCACGAACAGATGGGTGTCGTCCTCGATCGACTCACCGTCGTGCCGGTGGGCGTCGACCACGAGGTCTTCCAGCCGTACGACGACGTTGTGAAGAAGAAGGGCCGCCTGATGGTCACCTCGAGCAGCGACGTGCCGATGAAGGGCCTGGTGCCGTTGCTCGAGGCGGTGGCGAAGTTGCGCGTCGAGCGCGACATCGATCTCGTCGTCATCGGCGAGCCCCAGGCGAAGGGCCGCGTGGCGATCGCCCTCGAACGTTTGGGCCTCACCGACATCGTCACGACGATCACCGGCGTGAGCGACTACGAACTCGCCCGGCTCTACGGCGAGGCCGAGGTTGCGATCGTGCCCAGCCTCTACGAGGGGTTCTCGCTCCCGGCGATCGAGGCGATGGCCTGCGGTGTGCCGGTGGTGGCGACGACCGGGGGAGCGCTGCCCGAAGTGGTGGGAACGAGTGGCGAGACGGGCCTTCTCGTCGAACCGAACGACCCCGAAGCCCTGGTCGGCGCGATTCGGCTCTTGCTCGACGACGCCGCGCTGCGCGAGCGCCTCGGCGCAAAGGGCCGGGAGCGAGTCATGAAGCGCTTCACGTGGCAGGTCACCGCGCGCGGCACAGCCGCTTGCTACGACGCCATTCTTGGCCAACGGCCGCTGCCCGATTCGGTGATCTTCGACTGATGCTCACCGCGCGCTACGAGCAGCTAGGGCTTCTAAGCGGCGACAAGGTGCTGGACCTCGGCTGCGGATTCGGTCGGCACGCCTTCGAGGCCGCGCGTCGCGGGGCGAGCGTCGTCGCTCTGGACGCCGGGCGCAACGAGGTCGAGGGCGTCGCCTCGATGTTTGGCGCCATGGTGGCGGCGGGCGAACTGGCCGAAGGTTCGCTGCACACCAACGTCGTTCAGGGCGACGCGCTGCACCTGCCGTTTCAGGACGAGACCTTCGACCGGGTCATCTGCTCGGAGGTGCTCGAGCACCTGCCCGACGACGTGGCGGCGATGGCGGAGCTCGCGCGGGTGCTGCGCGCAGGCGGCACGATGGCCGTCACGGTGCCGCGCTTCGGGCCCGAACTCGTCAACTGGGCGCTTTCGGACGAGTACCACAACGTGCCCGGCGGTCACATTCGCATCTACCGCCGGTCGGTGCTCGAGGAGCGACTGAGA
The DNA here is from genome assembly GCA_963749355.1 of uncultured Acidimicrobiaceae bacterium. Classification (GTDB taxonomy): domain Bacteria; phylum Actinomycetota; class Acidimicrobiia; order Acidimicrobiales; family RAAP-2; genus RAAP-2. The sequence goes on along the minus strand of CAVVMM010000007.1, from coordinate 145,844 downwards.
GCATCCGGCCTCGTCGTGACCGGCCATCACTACGCCCACGCCTTGCACAGCCCGTACTGGTGGCTGAAGTGCCTCGTCGGCACGGCCAACGACGAGCACCCGTTGGTGAAGCGCTACCACCAGCTGCTCGTGTGGGACATCGTGAAGAAGCCCCGGGCCACGCGCTACGCCGAAGCCGTGCTTTCGCCGGTGATGGGAAAGTCGCTCGTCGTCTACCTGCTCAAGCCCCGATGAGCTCGACCGTCAGCGCCCTCGGCGGCGTGCCCGGCGTGCTGCGCGCCGAGGACCTCGCCCTTACGGCGCGCCACCTGGTGGCGCTCCAGCTGCCGAGCGGACAGATCCCGTGGTTCGCGGGTGGCCACTGCGATCCCTGGAATCACGTGGAGGTGGCCATGGCCCTCACGGTGAGCGGCTACCGGGACGAGGCGCGCGCCGCCTACCGGTGGCTCGAGGCGACGCAACTCGGCGATGGCAGCTGGTTCAACTACTACCGGGGCGACCGGGTGAAGGACGCGCGCCTCGACACCAACGTCTGCGCGTACGTCGCGGCCGGCCTCTACCACTACGTGCTCGCCACTGGCGACGTCGACTTCGCCGCGGAGCTCTGGTACGTCGTGGAAAGGGCCCTCGAGTTCGTGCTCCGCTGGCAACTCGCTGACGGCACGATCCGCTGGTCGCTCGACGCCCAGGGTCGGCCCGAGTCCTACGCGCTGCTCACGGGTTCATCGTCGATCTTTCACTCGCTGTGCTGTGGCGTCATGCTGGCCGAGCGGCTCGATCGGGCGAAGCCCGAGTGGGAGCTGGCGGCGGCGCGCCTCGGCCACGCGGTCGCCCATCACCCCGGCGCCTTCGCGCCGAAGAACGAGTTCGCCATGGACTGGTACTACCCGATCTTCTCGGGCGCGCTGCGCGGCGAAGCGGGTGAGCGCCGCGTCGAGGACGCCTGGGAGCGCCACGTGATGGAGGGGCTGGGGGTACGTTGCGTGTCGACGAACGACTGGGTCACGGCCGCCGAGACGGCCGAATGCGTCCTCACCCTCGACGCCCTTGGGCAAACGAGCCGAGCGCTTGACCTCTTCACCTGCACGAGTCCTCACCGACGTGAAGACGGCGCCTACTGGACCGGGATTGCCTACCCCGAACGGATAACCTTCCCCGACCGCGAGACGACGTCCTACACCGCGGCCGCGGTGCTACTCGCGGCCGACGCGCTCACCTCATCGTCGGCGGCAGCCGGGATCTTTCGCCACGGCGAGCTGGCGACGCCGCTCGACCTCGCCGAGCCGGGCTGTCCCCTCGCGCACTAGAGGCGCCGAAGGGCCCGCAGCGACCCCTCGCTGGCGAGCTCGACGAAGTGACCGCTGCTAAGGGCCGCGAGGTAGATCTCGTAGGGCGGGCGTCCGCCCTCACGCGGGTCGGCGAAGACGTCGTGTATCAGCAGCCGCCCGCCGCTCGCGACCTTGGGCGACCAGCATTCGTAGTCGGCCCACGCGGCCTCGCGCGCGTGGCCCCCGTCGATGAAGACGAGGTCGAGGGGTTGGGAGAAGTGGGACGCGACCACCGTTGAAGGTCCGACGAGCCCGATGACGGTGTTCTCAAGGCGGGCTTCGGCGACGGCGCGCTGCCAGAAGGGCAACGTGTTGAGTCGCCCGTCGGCTGAATCAACGAGGGTCGAGTCGAAGTACTCCCAGCCCTCCTGGTTCTCCTCGCTGCCGTGATGGTGGTCGAGGGAGTAGAGGACGCTTCGCGTCGCCTCGGCCGCGGCACCGAGGTAGATCGCGGACTTGCCGCACCACGCGCCCACCTCGAGCCACGTCCCCTCGGGCGCGGTGCGCCCGAGATCGAGCGCGCACTCGTAGAGCGCAAGTCCTTCCGCCCGAGGCATGAACCCTCTGGCTTGGTCGGCGAGCGTCAGCAGCTCGTCTCGTCGACTCACGACGTCGCCAGCTGAACGAGCGTGTAGACGCCGAGCGCCGCGAAGATCAGGCCCGCGCCCCGGCGAATCCACTGAAGGGGCAGCACGCGCTGGAGCAGCTGGCCGCCGTAGGCGCCGATAAAGGAGACCGTGATCATCGCGAGCGAACCGGCGAGAAAGACCTCGAGGGGCTGGCGCGTGCGGGCGGTGAAGTTGGCGGCCTGGATCTGGGTGAGATCGCCGAACTCCGCGATGAAGATCACGGTGAAGGCAGTGAGGATCTCGCGCCGTCGTGTCGAGGGTCGCTCGCTCTGCGCCTCCTTCTCGCCAGCCCGCTCCTCTCTCGACTCGGACCTGAAGAGCAAGTAGGCGGCGCCGGCGAGGAAGAGCGCCGCAACGACGATGTCCCTGATGTCCTTGGACAGCAAGGTCAGCAGGCCTCCCGCGCCGACCGCCAGGCCCATCTGGGCCACGAACCCCGCCGACGCGCCCAGCACGATCGATGAGGGCCGTGCCCGGGTGCTCATGACGATCGTGGCGATCATTGTCTTGTCGGGCAGCTCGAGGAGGAACATCAGGGCGAAGATGCCCAGGAACACCCCGACGTTCATGGCGCGGAGCTAGAACTGTTGGCGCATCGCCGCAGCGAAGGTTAGTCCCACGCGCATGCGCTCGAGGTCCTGTTCGACCATGCGCTGCATTCCCTCGATCGGATGCTCGGTGTGGAACCTTTCCACGGTGTCCGCGAAGGCCTCGTCCTTGATGAACGTCGGTACCCCGTGGGTCAGGTAGTACAGCGTATTGAGGGGGAACATCGAGAGCGCGTCGTCCCAGCGCCCGGTCATGTAGCGCCAGACCGCCGGTCCGGTCACGGCGTTGGCAGTCAAGAGAGCGAACTCGGGCGACGCGTCCTGGCTGCGGAACTCGCTGAAGCACTTCTCCGCCGCGTCAAGGGCAACGCACTCTTCTCGGAACTGCGGTAGCCCGGAGAGCAGGATTCGCATCTCCTCCTGGGGCGTCGTTGCGTGGCGGTAGCGCTCCAGAAAGTTCTCGTAATCGCCGGGCCGGTCCTGGCAGGCGACGATGGCGAGAGTCGCGCCGGCGATGTCGGCGTCGAGCTGGTTCGCCTCGAAGCGCCGAACCGCTTCGGCGCGGATCGCCTCGTCGCCCACGAGGGTCCCGAGGACGCGCAAGACGATCGCGCGCATCTGGGACGCGAGTTCGTTCTCGCCCTCGACGCGGTCCCAGCCGAGACGCGTGAACTGCGGGTAGAAGAGGTCCCGCACGTCGTTGACGAAATGGTCGCGCTGTTCACCGGCGAGCGCTCGGCTGACGTAGTCGAGGGCGCTCCAGATCGTTCCCCACGTGGTTGGTTCGTCCAAGTCGCCGAGGCCCTTGGCGATCAACAGGAAGTCACTGAAGGGGATCTTGCCGGCGAGCAGCAGCGCCCAGCCGTCAGCGACGAGTATCGAGCGCTCCAGTTCGTCGAGTTCGTCGAGGTGATCGGAGACGGCGGCGAGCTCGGCCCGGCCGTAGCGCGAGCGATACACGCCCGAGCCACCTGCGTTCAAGACGACGGGCGCCGGGTCGCTTACCGACTCGGGAGCTCCGGTCAGAAGGTGCCGGCTCGCCTCGCCGCCCTTCAGCGAGCGAGTGAGGACTGGGATCATCCACGTCGAACCGATGTGGCTCTCGCCGCGGGCCGGGCCGTAGGAAAAGGGCTGCTGGGTCAGCTCGCCGTTGGCGAACGTCACGAGCGGCAGGCCGCCCTGGAGGATCCAAGTGTTCATGATGTCGCGGGCGGGCTGCTTTGAGACCTCCTCGAGGGCGTCCCAGAGGTCGGTGGTTACGGTATTGGCGTAGCTGTGCTTCGTGAGGTAGTGGCGAATCCCGTCGCGGAAGGTCTCGGCGCCTAGGTACTGCTCGAGCATGCGCAGCGACGAACCGCCTTTCTCGTAAGTCAGCCGGTCAAACATGCCGCGCGTGTCATCGGGCGAGACGACTTCGTACTCGATCGGCCGCGTGGAGTGCAGGCCGTCGATCTGAAGGGCGAGGTCGCGCAGCACGCCGAAGTTGACCCACATCTTCCACTGGGGACGGAAGGCGTCGGCGCAGGAGACCTGCATGAAGGTCGCGAAGGCCTCGTTGAGCCAGATCCCTTCCCACCACTCCATGGTCACGAGATCGCCGAACCACATGTGGGCGATCTCGTGGGCGACGACCTCGGCGATGCGCTTCTTCTCGGCGAGTGACGCTTCGGCGGAGTCCAGGAGAAGGTCCACCTGGCGGAAGGTGATGCAGCCCAGGTTCTCCATGGCGCCCTGGGTGAAGTCCGGGATCGCCACGAGGTCGAGCTTGTCGCCGGGGTAGGGGATGTTGAAGTAGTCGCTGAAGAAGCGCAGCGCGAAGGCGCCGGCCTCGAGGGCCAGCTCGCTCAGGTGGGCCTTGCCGATCGGGGCCACCACTCGAAGCGGCACGCCGTCCACGTCGACGGTCGGGGACTCCTCGAAGGCCCCGACGATGAAGGCGACGAGGTACGTCGACATCTTCATGGTCGGGGCGAAGCTGAATCGTGCGTTGGCCGTTACCCTGCTCCACCTCCGACGCGATGGGCGAGTTCGAGTAGGCCGCTTGCGTCGCTCGGGACGGTGAGCGTCACTTCGTAGGTCGCCTTGAAGGCCGGCTCGTCCCAGCAGGGGAAGGCCCGCCGTGCGTCGGTGTTCTCGAACTGGGTTGTGGCGATGGTGTGGGCGACGCCACTGTCGTCGGTGTAGGTCGAGCGGTAGAAGCCGTGCAACCGGTCGTTCAACACGCCGTCGAAGTCGATCTCCACTACGGCCCGCCCGGGGGGCAGGTCGCGGTCGAAGACGAAGGTGACCGTCTCGTAGGTGTCGTCGAAACGGTGCTCGAGCGAGCGGTAGCTGGTGCCTTCGTCGCTCACCGTGGCGGCGCCCGAGCTCGAGCTCGACGGCGTTGAGCGTGAGCTCGCGCACCGACTCCATGATCGTCCACGTCGATTTCGACGCTGCCCGAGAAGGTGAAGGATTCGAGTCGGGGGTCAGCGCGATGCGGTACGCCGAAGGAACGACACTTCGGGCGAGACGATAGGGATTGGCCGGTGTTTTCATCAGTGGCTACCTTAGGACCAAATCTTCTACGCTCGCTAAGTGACAGTTCCGCCGACGCCGGTCTCGTTGCGCATGAAACCGGGTCCCAATCGCCTCGCCGTCACCGGTATCGGCAACGCCATGCTCGACATCATCAGCCGCGACGAGCGCGAGATCTATCGCGAACTGGGGCTCGTCAAGTCGTCGATGTCGCTCATCGAAGAGACCCAGCTCGAGACTTTCTACCAACGCCATGGGTCCGACCATCGAAATGTCAGGCGGCTCAGTTGCGAACTCGATCGCCGGCGTCGCGGCGCTCGGCGGGACGTGCGGCTACATCGGCAAGGTCGCCGACGACGAGTTCGGCGAGCGCTTCCGCCACGATCTGAGCGCCCTCGGCGTCGAGCTCGACCTGGCCGTCGCGCTGCCCGGGGAAGGCGCCACCGGGCGCTGCCACGTCTTCATCACCACGACGCGCAGCGCACGATGGCGACGTACCTGGGCGCGTCGAACCAGCTGCACGTCGAGCGACATCAAGCGAGACCTCATCGCGCGCTCGGAGATCACCTACGTCGAGGGCTACCTCTTCGACCTGCCGCCGGCCAAGGAGTCGATCCGCAAGGTCGTCAACTTCGCCCACGACTACGACTCCATGGTCGCACTGTCGCTGTCGGACATGTTCTGCGTCGAGCCGTCACCGCCGCGACTTCCTGGACCTGGTCACGAGCGACGTCGACGTGCTGCTCGCCAACGAGACCGAGATCCTCTCGCTCTTTCGCCTCGAGCGCTCGAGCAGGCCTTCGCCGCCCTCGACGAGATCGGCGTGCTCGCCGTCGTCACGCGCGGGCCGCTCGGCGCCGACGTCGGCACGGTCACCGGCGTCGTCAGCGTGCCGGCGAGCGAGGTCGAGCACGTGGTCGACCAGAACGGCGCGGGCGACATGTTCGCCTCGGGGTTTCTCTACGGCCTCGCGCTCGGCGCCGACCCGGTAGAGGCCGCCGAGCTGGGATCGCTCTGCGCCGGGGAGATCATCACGCACCTGGGCGCACGGCCTGAGACCGATCTCGAGGAGCTCGGCATCGCGGCGGGACTGCTCTGACTCAGAGTCCCTGCGCGTCGAGCTGGGCGTCGAGCTCTCGCGTTCGGATCGTCTCCCACCTGACCCACATGATGGCGATGGGAATGCAGGCGAGCAGCATCAGTGCGTCGCCCCCGATCCACATGATGCCGCCGCCGAGGTGGATGTCGAGCAGGACCGACGCCCTGGTCGAGCCCTCGGGGGCCATCGACAGGTAGTGGCTGTAGGGGACCTGGGACGACATCGACAGCACCAGGCCGGTGAAGGTGTCCACCGGTACCGCCGCCATCACGTAGACAAGACGCAGCCCGGGGTGGAGCGTGACGCCGCGCTCGAGTCCGAAGGCCGCGCGAAAGAAGAGGTATCCAACCACGAGGAAACCGACCTGTTCGAGGTGGTGGACCCACTCGTGGTGCATCATGAGGTTGAACAGGCCGGTCAGGTGCGTCACGGGGATGAAGACGAAGTACATGGCGAAGGCCACGAGAGGCTGCGTGACGAAGGTCATGAATCGGCTGTCCAGCCAGCGGCGCAGTCGTTGCGCTCCCGGCGTCGTAGGCGAGGTCGAGCGGCGCGCTGAGCGCGAAGAGCGGGGCCGCCACCATGATCAAGAGCAGGTGCTGGACCATGTGATCGCTGAAGTACTCCATGTCGTAGTAGCCGACGAAGGTCTCCGTGGCGATGAACGTGATGAGAAGACCCAACGCGAAGCACACTGAACGCACACGGGGCCAACCCGGCGTGCGCCGCACGTACTGGAAGTAGATCAATCCAGCGCACAGCATCAGGATGACCGGCAGAACCCCGATGCTCCACTGATTCAGGTGATGCCACGAAAACGGCACGCTTTGCATCGGGGGCACCGAACCACTCTACGACCACGAAATTGACGAGAGACTGGCTCGTTAGAATGGTCCCGTGCGTCGCAAGTATTTCTCGCGTCGAGCAATCGGCTTGCACCTCGCCCTCATCCTGTGGCTCGTCGCTCTGCGCCTTGGCGGCGTGGTGGCAGGTCGGGGCGCGCGGTCCAGGGCAACTCGCTCAGCTACCTCTACTCGGTCGAGTGGCCCGTCATTGGCGTGATGGGCGATTCTCGGCTGGTAGCACATGCTGCACATGGACAAAGTGACCGAACAGTAAAGAGCGCTCTCGAAGGGAGTACGAGGAGAAGATGCGCGCCGAGGCCCAGGCGGCGCGCGCGGGCGCGCCCGAGGAGGATCCGACGCTCGCGGCCTACAACGACCACCTCGCGAGCGCTGGCCGGTGAGCCCAAGAAGCGCCTCTGGGGCCACTAGTGGAGACCGTGTTCCGACGGTACCGGATCATGTCCTTCGTCACTGGTACGACGCTGCTCACGCTGTTCGTGACCCTGTTCTTGCACACCGTGGATCTCACGCTCTGGAAGCACATCTACGTATTCGTGAAGATCGTCGGCATCGGCCACGGCGTGGTCCTCTACCCGATCTACATGATCGTGTGCTTCAACCTCGTGATGAAGTTTCGCCTCAACGCGGGCTACCTTGGGCTGATGCTCTTCGCCGGGTTCGTGCCCGGACTCGCGTTCTACCTCGAGCATCGGATGCGAGTGAAGCTCTACCCGAACGGACTCCCCGCAAGGTGAGCCGCTGGACCGAGCGGCGAGTTATCGCCTTCGCCCACCAAGGCGGATCGTTCGAGGGTCCGTCGTCGACGCTGGCCGCGATCAGCCACGCGCTAGCGGTGGGCGCGAGCGCTATCGAACTCGACGTGCACGCGACGCTCGACCGTCGCGTCGTCGTCTGTCACGACGACTCGGTCGATCGCACGACGAACCACCACGGCGAGATCGCGACAACTCGACGCTGGCCGAGCTGCGCGGAGATGGACAACGCCTACTGGTGGATCGAGGGCGACGTCGTAACGCCCGGGCAGCGGATCGAGGAGTACCGCCGACCGGGGCTTGGCGCCGCGCGGATCGCCGCTACGCCGTCGCGACCCTCGAGGAGGTGGCGACGGCGTTCCCTGGCGTGCTCCTCAACCTCGACATCAAAGCGCACGAGCCCCGAGGTCGAGCCCTACGAGCAGCTGCTGGGCGAAGAGCTTCGCCGTCTTGAGATCACCGATTCGGTGATCGTGGCGTCATTCCACGATGAGGCGCTGGCAGCGATTTCGCGCCGTCACCCCCGAGGTGGCGACGTCGGCGGCGACCGGAGAGGCGACGGCCTTCTACTTCTCGCACCTCGACGTCGCGCCCGTGGTGCCACCGGTCGTGGCCCTGCAGGTGCCCGCCCGCTACGGCGACGTCGACGTCGTGACCGAGGCGCTTCGTCGAGGCGGCCCACCGCGCGGAACTCGCGGTGCACGTGTGGACGATCAACGACGAGGCTGAGATGGCCCGGCTACTGGACCTCGGGGTGGACGGCCTCGTGAGCGACCGACCGACGCCGCTCGCGGCGCTGCTCGGCGAACGGGGCTGCGCGTGGGACGGCCGACTCGATTAGCGGCCTAGCCGCGCCCGCAGTTCGGCTTCTTGCCGTGGTTGGCCTTCTTCTTGGCGCGCAGCTTGCGCTTCACGGTTCGCTTTGACATAGGTGACAATGTTACTGGGTGGGACACGAGGCGAGCCAAACGAGGAATCAGCGTGAACGAGATGACAGCGGTGCTGGTCAGCTGGTACTCGTGGCGACGCCGCTCGGGAACCTCGGCGACCTATCGCGTCGGGCGCTCGATCTCCTGCACGACGCCGACGTCGTCTACTGCGAGGACACGCGCCGCTCGCGCACGCTCTTCAGCGCACACGACATCGCCGACCCGGGGTCGTCTGCGGGCCCTGCACGAGCACAACGAGGCTCGCCCAGGCCGACGAGGTCGTTCGTCGGGTGCAGGCGGGCGACCTCGTCGTGCTGATCAGCGACGCGGGCACACCGGGTATCTCGGACCCAGGAAGCCGCGTCGTGGCGGCGGTCGTCGCAGCCGGACTCGACGTCACGACGGCGCCGGGGCCCTCGGCCGTGATCGCGGCCCTCTCGATCAGCGGACTGTCGACGCGAGCGCTTCGTCATGGAGGGATTCCTACCCCGCAAGGCTCGGTGACCGGGCACAGCGCTACGACGCAGTGGTCGTACGAGGAGCGCACGATCGTGTTCTACGAGTCGCCCCAGCGCGTGAAGCGCCGTTCTTGGCGAGCTCGCCGGGCGCTACCCGGACGCGACGAGTGGCAGTCGCGCGCGAGCTCACGAAGGTCCACGAGGAGGTCATTCGGGGCTCGCTGCAAGAAGTGGCGGCGGCACTTGGCGATCGCGACGTCCTTGGCGAAATCGTGGTCGTGCTCGAAGGAGGCAGTCCGCTGGCCGAGATCGATCGTCGCGCGGTGACGCGCGGCGCTGCGCGAGCAGTTCGCGAAGCGGCGCGTCGACTCGCGACGCGGTCGACTACGTCGCCGCGACGCTTGGGCGTCGGCGCATCGTGACGTCTACCGGCTGGCCCTTGAGCTTCGAGAGGGTGAAGTCGCCCTAGTATCTAGCCTCTACCCATGGGCCGCTTCTACATGACCACACCCATCTACTACGTGAATGACGCCCCTCACGTCGGGCTCGGCCTACACCACGGTCAACGCCGACGCCCTCGCGCGCTGGCACCGGCTGCTCGGCGACGAGGTCAAGTTCCTCACCGGCACCGACGAGCACGGCCAGAAGATGGCGGCCGCGGCCGAGAAGAACGGTTTCTCGCCAAAGGAGTGGACCGACCAGACCTCCGAGCGCTTCCGCGACGCCTGGGGAGTGCTTGACATCAGCTACGACGACTTCATCCGCACGACCGAGCCCCGCCACTACGACGACGGTCCAGCAGTTCCTCTCGGTCATCTACGAGAACGGCTACATCTACAAGGACGTCTACAAGGGCCTCTACTGCGTGAGCTGCGAGGACTACTACACGCTCGAAGCGAGCGACAACGGCAACTGCCCGATCCACCACAGTCCCCTCACCGAGATGGAGGAGGAGAACTGGTTCTTTCGCCTCAGCGCCTTCGAGGACCGGCTGCTCGAGTACTACGACGCCCACCCCGGGTTCGTCACGCCCGAGACCAAGCGCAACGAGGCCTACTCCTTCATCAAGGGCGGCCTGCGCGACATCTCGATCACGCGCACCTCGATCACCTGGGGCGTGCCAGTGCCCTGGGACGAGCGACACGTCTTCTACGTCTGGTACGACGCCCTGATCAACTACCTGACGGCGATCGGCTACGGGCGCGACGAGCGACGAGGTCGAGCTACTGGTGGCCCCACTCGCACCACCTGATCGGCAAGGAGATCGTCCGCTTTCACTGCGTGTGGTGGCCGGCCATGTGCATGGCGGCCGGTCTCGAGCCAGTCCACCACGTCCACGTCCACGGCTGGCTGTTGATCGGCGGAGAGAAGCTCGGCAAGACCATGGCCGCCGAGGGCGGCGTCAGCATCTCCGACATCGAGCCGATCGACGCTCACCGAGGAGTTCGGCGTCGACCCGCTGCGTTACTACCTGCTGCGCGAGACGGCCCTCGGCAACGACGGCGAGTTCTCCCTCGAGGGCATCGCCGCGCGCTACAACACCGACCTCGCGAACAACCTCGGCAACCTCGTCGCGCGCGTGGCAGCCGTCGTGGCTTCGAAGTGCGCCGGCATCGGGCCGCGCCCGCAGCGGCGACTCGGCGCTGCGGGCCAGCGCCGAAGACGGCGATCGAAGGCGCGAGCGAAGCGTGGGCGCACTTCGCGCCCCAGCGGGCGCTCGAGGCGACCTGGGAGCTCATCGGGGCGACCAACGCGTACCTCGAGCTCCACGCGCCCTGGAAGATGGAGCCTGGTCCCGACGTCGACGCGGTGATGGGTGACGCGCTCGAAGCCATCCGGCTGGTCGCCGTGCTGGTGTCCCCGGCCATGCCCCGCGTCGCCGATGAGATATGGCGGCGGCTCGGACTGCCCGGATCGCCCGCGACGCGCGCCGCTGTCCGCCTCGGCGCGACCTGGGGTCAGTACCGCGGCGGGCGCGACGGTCGAAAAGGGTGAGCCGCTCTTTCCGCGCATCGAGAGCGACGAGTGAGCGCTTGGACCGACGCGCACTGTCACCTGCAGGGCGACTTCCTCGAACGGCCAGGCGACGAGCCGCGAGACGTTGCGACGACCCTTCGGCGCGCGAGCGACGCGGGCGTGTGGACCGGTCATCGTTGTCGGCACCGACGCCGCCAGCTCGGCCGAGGCGCTCGAGATCGCGGCGATCGCGCGCGCCAGTCGAGCTCTTCGCCACGGTGGGCCTGCACCCCCACGACGCCAGCGACGGACCTCGCAGCCGGTCGCGGACCTGGCGCGATCAGGTCATCCGCGACTGGTGGCAATCGGCGAGTGCGGACTCGACTACTACTACGAGCACTCGCCCCGTTCGCGCCAGCGCGAAGCCTTCGCGAGCCAGGTCGCTCTGGCCCACGAACTCGATCTGGCCCTCATGGTCCACGCCCGCGACGCCTTCGACGACCTCCTCGACGATCCTGGCGCAGCGAGGGTGTGCCGGAGCGTACGGTGATTCACTGCTTCACGGGCACGCCCGATGACGCGGAGCGCTGCCTGTCGCGCGGGGTGCGACATCTCGATCTCGGGCATCGTCACGTTCAAGAACGCGGCGCAGCTGCGCGAAGCGGCCAGACTCGTGCCCCTCGAACGGCTCCACGTGGAGACCGACAGTCCCTTCCTCGCGCCGGTGCCGTATCGCGGACGGCTCAACGAGCCGGCTTTCGTCGCGGTCGTGGGCGAGTTCCTCGCCGAACTTCGCGGTGAAGACCTCGCCGCGCTAAAGACGGCGACGTCAGGCCAACTCGGCGCGACTCTTCCAACTTTCGGAGCACGGCGCCTGAGAGTTCAATGATTTCAACGGTTTGCGCCTTCAGTTGCCCCGTGAGCCCCCCGCTCGTAGCGTTAGGGCTCGGGGTTCGCCGAACAGCCCGCGGTCCTGGCGGAGGACGGATATCTAAGTACGACACGACGACGGGCGCCGAGACGCCCGCGGTTACTTCGTTCCACGCTGGCCGCGTCGGCCACCCTTCTGGTCCTTCTCGTGCCCGGGATTGCTGGCGCCGCGGCGCACGCCCCGCTGCGGATGCCCGACCTCGTTGGACGCAGCCGAGCGCAGGTCTTTCGGATCATGCACGACGACGCCCTCTACTTTGAGACGATCGGTCCCGGCAGCAACGAACGGGACCTGGAGGATCGTCGCGGCCCAGGCGCCCCGACCCGGAGCGGTGATCGCCTGGCACGGCAAGGCGACGCTTCGCGTGACGACCCGGCTGCCCCGCGGGCCACGGCGCGTTCCGCGACTGGTGGGCCTTTCGAGGCCTCAGGTCTATGCCGTCATGCGCCGGGACCAGCTCTACTTTGAGACGGTCGGACCAGGGAGTTCGGACGGTTCGTGGATCGTTCGCGCTCGCCCAGTCGCGCGCTCCGGGCACCCGCATCGCCTGGCACGGCGAGGTCCGGGTTCGAGTCAGCACCGTGCGCCCGAGGCCGGTCGTCAAGCGGGCGACGCCAGTACAGCAGATAACGACCGCCTCCAGCGGCACGAACTTCAAGATTGGCATCGCGACCTGGTACAACTACGTCTCGGGACGCTGTGCGACGTGGTACCTGCCCAAGGGCACACGTCTCACGGTGCTCGACCTGGCGACGGGCCGGTCGATTACCTGCGTCATCTCCGATCGCGAGGCCGAAGGCTCGGACCACGTCGTGGACCTCGATGCGGCGCAGTTCAGCGAGCTAGCGCCACTCTCCAAGGGTGTGATCAATGTCAGAGTCTCTTGGTGACCCTCACCCGGACTGAACTCGTTGCGCTGCTGAAGGATTACGGACTCGCGCCCTCGAGGGCGCTCGGCCAGAACTTCGTTGTCGACCCCAACACCGTGCGCCGCATCGCCCGGCTGGCCGAGGTCGGACGCGGGTGACCAGGTACTCGAGATCGGCGCGGGGCTGGGCTCGCTGACGCTGGCCCTCGCCGAGACCGGGGCCAGCGTGCGGGCCCTCGAGATCGACCGGCACTTGATCGAGCCGCTTCGCTCGGTCGTCGAGCCCCACGGCGTGACGGTGCACCACGCCAACGCCCTCGAGGTCGACTACGCCGAGATCCTCCACGGCCACCCCACCGTCGTGGTGGCCAACCTGCCCTACAACGTGGCGACGCCCGTGGTGCTGCACCTGTTCGAAACCCAGCCGCTCGTCACTCGGATGCTCGTCATGGTCCAAAAGGAGGTCGGCGAACGACTGGCCGCCCGCGCGGGGGACGATGCCTACGGTGCGGCGTCGCTGCGCGTCCAGTACTTCGCCGACGCCCGCGTGGTCGGCAAGGTTCCGCCCAGCGTCTTCTGTCCCGCGCCCCAACGTCGACTCGGTGCTCGTCGGCCGTGCTCCGCCGTGAGCGAGTGCGCATCGACCCCAACGTCGTCAGCGAAGAGGCCCTCTTCGCGGTCATTCGAACCGCCTTTGGGCAGCGTCGCAAGATGCTGCGCCGCTCGCTGTCCGGTTGGGCGAGCGAGGGGGTCTTTGATCGCGCCGGCGTTGACGAGACCCGCCGACCCGAGGAGCTGACCCTCGAGGAGTTCGCGTCGCTGGCGGCGTCGCGGTGACCACGCTCGTCGCTCCAGCGAAGCTGACCTGGTCACTCGAGATCACCGGGCGGCGCGCTGACGGCCTGCACGAGCTGCGCTCGGAGATGGTGACCCTCGAATTCGCGGACCGCCTCGAACTAGACGAAAGCGACGACTACCTGCGCATCGAGGGCCCGTACTCGGGCGTCTCGCTGGACGACAACAACCTCGTTGTTCGGGCGCTGGCGCTCGTAGGACGGCGGGCCGGCGTCACGCTGCACAAGGCGATTCCTCCCGGCGGCGGCCTCGGCGGAGGCAGCGCCGACGCGGCGGCCGTCCTGCGCTGGGCCGGGGGAGTCAGCAACGAGGCGGCGCTTTCCCTAGGCGGGGACGTGCCGTTCTGTCAGGCGGGCGGGCGGGCGCTCGTTGGAGGGGCGGGAAGTGTCGTGGAACCCCTTCCCTTCGAGGCGCGCAATGTCACCCTGGCGCTACTGAGCTTTGGCGTCAGCACGCGAGAGTGCTACCTCGCCTACGACGAGCTCGTCGCGAGTGGCGAGCGGCCCAGTGGGCGCAATCACTTAGAGGCAGCGGCGCGCCGAGTCGAACCGCGCCTTGCCGAGACCATGGACTGGCTGAGCGCAACCCTCGGGGACCGGGTGCACCTCGCCGGATCTGGTTCGACGCTCTTCGTGGAGGGCCACTTGGAAGAGGGTGTCGCCACGTGGGACGTGCTCGGTCCCGAAGGTTTGGTGCAATTTCGCCAGACCACCACGACGCCGCGGGCTTCCTAGAAGGAACTACTTGCCAGCGGCGCGCCGCTGGAAACGGGTGCGCTTGAGCATCTTTTTGTGCTTCTTCTTGCGCATTCGCTTGCGACGCTTCTTTATCAGTGATCCCATGGCTCGTAGAACACTACTAGGTTTCCTCTGAGCGACTTTTCCGGCCTCGCTCCATCGCCGGTGGACGTGGCGCGACGACGCCTTCACGTGCAGCTCGCGATCCCTTCGGGCGCCGAGGCGCTGCTATGAGTTCTACGTGACCCTGCTCGGCTTCGAGCGGCTCGAAAAGCCGCCCGTGCTCGCCGCGCGCGGGCCGGTGGTACCGGCGTGAGGGTGTTGCACCTCGGGGTGAACGAGGACTTCCCGCCTGCGCGATTGGCCTATCCCGTCCTCATCGTCGAGGCAGGATTTCGCGTGCGACCCGATGGCTCCAGTGCCGGCACCACGCCGTCGCCTCAATGATCCGGTGGGCAATCGCGTTGACCAGATCGACGGCGCGGGGCCTGGGACGTAGCCAGTTCGAGTTCACGCTCCCGCGGTCACCGTCGGCGAGGTGACCTCGGGCAGGTGGATCGTGAAGCGCGCGCCGCCCAGTACCGGGTCCTGGTCGACGGCGACGGTGCCTTGGAGTTCGGCGACCACCTGCGCGACGATCGAGAGACCGAGTCCCGAACCGGGCAGGGCCCGCGCCGACGGCGAACGCCAGAATCGGTCGAACACGTACTGGCGGTCGTCCTCGTCGATGCCCGGTCCGCTGTCGGACACGGTGATCGATCCGTGCGCGCTCTTCACGCCGATCCGCCCGCCCGCGGGCGTGAACTTGACGGCGTTGGTCAAGAGGTTGGAGATCGCGCGGTTGAGCCGATCGTGTCGGCCCCGCACCAGCGAGGGCTCGATCTCGACGCCGATCGTGATATCGCGGATCCGGGCGTAGGTGCGCGCAGTTTCGACGCACTCGTCCACGCAGTCGTCAAGGCGCAGCGTGTCCAGGTCGCCGTCGAAGCGCTCGCCGCTGGCCAGCTCGCCGAGGTCGGTGACGAGCCCGGCCAGTTCATCGACTTGGGTAACCATGTCGTCGGTGATCTTGTGCAAATCATCGCCGCTGAGGTTGCCCGCGCGCGAGATCACCTGGGCGTTCGTACGCAGCGAGGTGAGAGGCGTGCGCAGTTCGTGGCTCGCGTCGAGCACGAGCTGGCGTTGCACGGCCTGGCTGCTCTCGACCGAGCCCAACAGCTGATTGAACACGCGCCGCAGTCGCCCGAGCTCATCTTCGTCGCCCTCGGCTAGTCGATACCGGAGGTCGTTGGTCGTGGCGACGGTCTCGATCTCGTTGGTCACCTCCTCGAGCGGATGGAGCGCCTGACGCGCGAGGAACAGACCCAGCCCCATTGCGAGGAGCAAACCCCCGGCCGCGACGAGCATGAGGGTCTTGACCAATTGGCTGAGCTCGTTCACCTGGCCCGTGATGTCGACGACGAAGAGCTGGGCCGACGTCGTTTGGATCTCGCAGACGCCGGTCGGACACGAGACGACCGAGCCGGCCGGTAGCGGCGTGATCAGCTCGCGGTAGCTCTGGCCGCCGAAGGCGACGGTGCGAATGACCCGGGAACTCTTGCCGCGAGCCACGCTCGTGATGGTCGCGTCGATGGGCACGTTCGAGGTCGGCAGTGTCGAGCCGCTCGGCAGCACGATCTCGGAGTACGAGCCGGTGACCCGGTCGTCGTAGCGGATGCTCGGTGCCTGGCGCGAGGCCTGGATGAGTGACTCGTCCACCGAGTGGAGGAGGGCCGTGCGCGTCGTGATGTACGACGCGAAGCACGCCAGAATCACGGCGATCGCTGCCGCTCCCACGGTCGCGGCAATGACGCGAAAGCGAAACGTCACGTCGTGCGCAGCGCGTAACCCACCCCGCGCACCGTCTGGATGAGCCGCGGGCCATTGCTCTCCTCGAGCTTGCGCCGCAGGTAGCCGATGTAGACAGCGAGGGAGTTGGTCCCCGAGTCAAAGTTGTAACCCCACACGAGGTCCAGTATCTGGTCGCGCGTGAGGACTTGGCGGGGATGGTGCAGAAAGAGCTCGAGGAGGTCGAACTCGATCTTGGTGAGTTCTATGCGACGAGTCCCGCGAAAGACCTCACGGGTCTGGGGATTGAGGGTGAGGTCCTCGAAGCGCAGGACCGTCCCGTCCACTTCGCCCACGTTGTGGCGCCGAAGCAGGGCCCGCAGGCGTGCGAGCAGCTCGGCCAGGTCGAACGGCTTGACCAGATAGTCATCGGCCCCGACGTCGAGGCCCTCCACACGGTCGTTCACGGCGTTTCGCGCGGTCAGCATCAGGATCGGCGTCGTGTCTCCCGAGCGCCGGATGCGCCGGCAGACCTCGAGTCCGTCGACGTCGGGCAGCTGCAGGTCGAGCACGATCGCGTCGGGCGCGCGCAGCTGGATGGATCGCAGCGCGCTCGCGCCGTCCTCGAAGAGCTCCACGTCGTAGTTCTCCATGCGCAATGCGCGGCCCAGCGCCGCGCGAATAGCCAAGTCGTCGTCGACGATGGCCACGTAGGAGTTGGCGGTAGGAGCGGTAGTCACGGCGACTTTCGTGGAATTAAGTGTCAGGCTCTAGTGTGGCTTGTTGGTATTAAGCATCTCCAGACATACTCTAAGAATCTCTGAAGATTGCCACAATCACCGGTAGTGGCGGGTAGTTCAATTGGCAGAACGACGGACTTTGAATCCGTAGGTTGGAGGTTCGAGCCCTCCCCCGCCAGCCATCGTGTCTAGAAGCAGACTCGCTCGAGGATCGCCGCGAGTTCGACCGGCTGGTCGCCTTGGATCGAGTGGCCTGCGTGCTCCACGTGGATCACCGCCGCCTCGGGTAGCCGGCGCAAGAGCTCGGCCTCGTCAGCGTCGTCGACGACTGAGCCGAGCGCCATCCCGCGCACCAAAGTGACTGGCATCGCGAGCGCACCCAGGACGTCCCACAAGTCGCCGGTCTCGGGCGCGCTGAGGCTTGAGGGAGCGTGCTGCTGGTGACGCCACACCCAGGTCCCGTCGGGGCGCTGCACGGCGTTGTGCAAGACGCCGCGCCGCAGTGAGGCGACCGATCGCGTGGGGTTGTGTTCGATCGTGCGCGCCAACAGTTCATCGAAGCTGTCAAAGCTCTGTGGTCCGTTGACGAAGTCAGTTATGTGCCGGGACTTCTCCGCGTTCACGCCCGGCGTGATGTCGATGAGCACGAGCGAGCGCACGAGGTCGGGACGATGTGACGCGACGAGGATCGAGCAGAGTCCCCCGAGGGACATGCCCACGAGCGGCACGGCTTCGGTGACGAGCTGGTCAATCGCGCGCTCGAGGTCGAGGGCGTGGCCGGTAATCGCCGACGGCGGATAGGGCGAGCCGTCCGAGTGGCCGTGACCCGGCAGGTCGAGAGCGATAAGGGGACGCTGCAGCGCCAGGGCGACTGTGTCAAAGGTGTGCGCGTTCTGCGCGCCGCCGTGGACCAGCACGATCTCGGGATCGCCCTCGCCCCAGGCCAGCCCACTTAGCTGGCGCAGTCCGTCGACCGCGACGAAGAATCGGCGCACGTTGGGCACCGCGATGTGCAGGTCCCACTCGCTCAAGTTCTCGCCGAACATTGAGAATTCGTCGTAGGTGTCGCCGGCCATGACACGCATCGTAGGGGCTGGCTGATAAAGATGAGGGCGTGAGACGTCCGGTTTGCGTCGTGGTGCTCGCCGCTGGCGAAGGAACGCGGATGCGTTCGTCACGCCCCAAGACGCTGCACAAACTCTGCGGAAGAGCCATGGTCCTCTACGTGCTCGATGCAGCGGCGCAGGAGGACGTGCGCGCGACCGTGGTTGTGGTGGGCCACCACGCGACCTGGGTAGAAAAAGAGCTCGGCGAGCGCCAGCGCTCGGACCATCCCCTCACGTTCGTCGAGCAGAGCGAGCAGCTAGGCACCGGCCACGCCGTTGCGGTGGCCCTGTCCACCTTGAGCGACGCCCTCGGTGACACCGACGGCGACGTGCTGGTCATGCCCGGCGACACGCCGCTGCTTCGCCACTCGACGGTGGCGCACCTGCTGTCGGTACACCGCGAGCGAAACGTTGCGCTTACCGTGCTCGGCGCGCGCCTGGATGATCCCACCGGGTACGGCCGGCTGATCCACGCCAAGGACGGCACCCTCGAGCGAATTGTGGAAGAGCGCGACGCCACGCCCGACGAGCGAGCGATCAACGAAGTCAACACGTCGATCATGGTTGTTCGCCAGAGCCTGCTCGGGCCGGCCCTGCGCCGAGTCGGTCGACAGAATACCCAGCAGGAGTACTACTTGACCGACCTCGTCGCGGTGCTGCACGAGATGGGTCACCTCACAGGCTCACTATTGCTCGACGATTCGAGCGAGGCCTCGGGGGTCAATGACCGGCTGCAGTTAGCTCGCGCCGAACGGGTCCTGCGCGCGCGGATCAACGACCAGTGGCTGGCGCGCGGCGTGACGTTGTGGAATCCCGCGGCGACGTACATCGACGCGGACGTCGAACTGGCGGCCGAGGTGTCGCTGCTACCGGGAACGATCCTGAAGGGTCGCTGCGTCGTTGCCCGCGGCGCGCGCATCGGGCCCAACGCCGTGCTCGACGACGTCGAGGTTGGGGAAAATGCCTACGTCGGCACCGTCGAGGCGTCCAACGTACGCATAGGCGCCGACGCTCACGTCTCGTCCTTCGTCGTACTAAATCCCGGCGCTGACGTTGCCACGGGGGAGATCGTCGCTCCCTTCTCGCACCGTTCCGACTAGGACCGGTCGAAACTCTCTACGCGTCCGTCTCGGTGGGTGTGGCGCACACCATGCCGTCGCTGAAACCCGCGGACCCGATGCCCAGCGCGCCGTTGAAGCGCCCGCGCAGGTTCTCGAGGGCAATGAGATGCGTGAGCTCGACGAGCTGGGCTTCGTTGAAGTGTTCGCGCAAACTCGTTACGAGCGAGTCCGGGACGCCTACGGGCGTCTTACTCATTCCAACTGCGTAGTCGAGCACCAGCTTTTCGACGTCGTTAAAGAGGTCGCTCGACCGGTACGATGGCAGCGCCAGGAGCTCTTCGTTACTGAGACCCCACCGGCGTCCGACTTGCGAGCCGATGTCGATGCAGTATTCGCAGTGCGTCATCGTCGCCGCCTTCAGAAGCGCGAGGGCTTGCAGGCGCTTACTGACCCCGTGCAACTTGGCGCTCGCCTGCTCGAGCCGGCCGTAGCCCATGAGAAGTCGTGGAACGTGGGCGTACACCTCGAGGGGCTCGATCATCCGATCGGTCCGGCGGCCCGTGAGTCCACCGAGCTGGCGCCGAGCGAAGAAGTACACGAGCCTGACGTACGGTCGGGCTTGGTGCGGCGAGACGCGACTGACGCGGGCCATTCGACGCCCTCCAATCTCTGGTATCACGACCATGCGGCGTCGGACACACCAACACGGTAGCAACTGACTCGTCGACGTCTGCCAGCACTGTTGCGCACCGAGCGTCGAGAACCGGACTCTGATTCGCTCGCCCGATGCACCTCCGGGCGCTCGAAGGGTTGACCACCCACGTGGGGTATCCGTTCACCTGTACGCTGGCGCCGTGGAGTCCCTCGCCAAGCGCCGCCTCGTCATTGTGACGGGACGGCGCCACCCGGAACTCGCGGCCGATGTCGCCGCGAAGCTCGGCGTCGAGCTCACCGAGGCGAACCTGCGTGAATTCGCTGATGGCGAGATCCACTGCCGCATCGGCGAGTCGATACGTGGCGCGCACGTGTTCATTATGCAAACGCACGCTCCGCCGGTGAACGATTCAGTGATGGAGCAGCTCATCATGATCGACGCCGCGAAGCGGGCCTCGGCGAAGAGCATCACCGCCGTCGTGCCGAACTACGGCTACGCGCGTCAGGACCGCAAGACGGCCGGCCGCGAACCGATCACGGCCAAGCTCATCGCCGACATGCTCCAAACGGCCGGGGCGAGCCGGGTCCTGTCGGTCGACTTCCACTCCGGCCAGATTCAGGGCTTCTTTAACATTCCGGTCGACCATCTGGTCGCGGCGCCAGTGCTCGAGGGGTACCTGAAGGCCCACGCCAATCCCCACGAACTCGTCGTCGTCGCCCCCGACGCCGGTCGCGTGAAGGTCGCCGAGCGCTACGCCCAGCACCTCGGCTGTGACCTGGCCCTGGTACACAAGACTCGTCCCCAGAATCGCTACAACGTCGCCGAGGCGCGCCACATCGTGGGCGACGTGGCCGGGCGACACTGCGTGCTGATCGATGACATGATCGACACGGCGGGCACGATCGTGGCGGCCTGTGACCTCCTCAAGTCGCACGGGGCCGAAGAGATTTGGGTCATGGCCACGCACGCCGTCTTCTCGCCGCCCGCGGTCGAGCGCCTTTTTAACGCACCGCTCAGCCGGGTCATCGTGACCGACACGCTGCCGCTTGGACCCGAGAAGCGCTTCGAAAAGTTGGAGATCCTTTCGGTCGCGCCGATCATCGCCAACGCGATCGCGGCCATCTTTGACGACACCTCGGTGTCGGACATCTTTGGCGGCGAAAACCTGCTCTGAGCGAAGCCGGAAGTCGCGTCGCGGTGCCGGCGTGAAGAGTTTTCTAAGAAGTTGATCGTTGCGAGCCAGGACGCTTGATGTCGTCGGTCCGGTGGCCTAGAAATGGTGTGGACATCGAAAGCGAAGGACAAGTTGATACACATCCACGTTGGACCGGGGCAGTTACCGGTCCCCTTCTTCCGGGGACCGGGGCAGGCGCCGATCCCCTTCTTCCAGGGGCCGGGTCGCGTCTTACAGGTGGGTTTTGGACCGGGAGGATTCCTGCTCGGCGTCTTCCTCACGATCGTTCTGGTCGGGATCGTGCTTTTGGCGCTGGCGATTCTCGCACGCCGGCGGGCTCACTTCTGGCATCGCTACGCGGGACACGGCCCCGAGCATTCGACGGGGACGCTCGACGCGATGCGCATTCTGAACGAACGCTTCGCCAAGGGCGATATCGACGCCGAGGACTATAGGGCGCGTCGGCAGCTCTTGGGCGATAATCCGCCCTCGTAGTTGGTTCGCTCGGCCCGAGGGACGAGCTCCGCCCGGCCGGCCGGAACCGACGGCGCTAGACGTTAGACTTGTTCTCCGGTTCGTTGTCCTTGGGACAGCCGACATCCGAAGGAGTCACCATGACACAGGTCACGTTGCACGCGTCGACGAGTCGCGCGCGTGGTTCGAGGAATTCTCGCCGCCTGCGCCACGCGGGAGACATCCCCGCCGTGGTGTACGGAGAGGGCGTCGCGGCGCTGCCCGTGAGTGTGAACGCCAAAGAGTTCCGCCACGCCGTCTCGGGTGACCAGGGCCTTAACTCGCTTATCACGCTCGAGGCCGACGGCAAGTCCTACACCGTCATGGCCCGCGAGATCCAGCGCCACCCAGTGCGCGGGACGGTTGCCCACGTCGACTTTCAGGTGGTCGACCTCAACCGGGCCGTCATCGTCGAGGTGCCCTTGCGCATCATTGGTGACGCGGTCGAGGTGCGCCACGCCGACTGGGAGGTGGACCAGGTGATGTTCAGCATCGAGGTGCAAGCTCGACCCGACCAGATTCCGAACTTCATCGAGGTCGACATCTCGGCCCTGACACCCGGCGCATCGATCCGTCTCGGCGACCTCGCGTTGCCCGAGGGCGCGGAGGCCGTCGGCGACGCGACGCTGTCGGTCGTGGCGACCCACACCGGACGCGTCGCCCCTACGCCTGGCGCCGAGACCGCCGAAACCGTCGAAATCGCCGAAGTCCCCACGGAGTAGTCCTGTGGCGCCGTGGCGCGCTCGAGAGCACGATCGACGCGGCCAGAAAAGTGCGCTGCTGATTGTCGGCCTCGCTAACCCCGGCGCCGAGTACGACGGCTCGCGCCACAACGTGGGCGGCGACGCGGTGCGATTGGCCGTCACGCGCCGCGGAGGCCGACTTACCCTCGAACGGCGCCAGCGGGCTCGCAGCGTGACGTTGGTGACGCCGCGCGGCCCGATCACGCTCGCGATACCGACGACATTCATGAACGACTCGGGTGCGGCCCTGCGCATGCTGATGCGTCGCACGTCGATCGAGGACCCGACCGAGCTCATCGTCGTGCACGACGAGCTCGACCTCGAGCCGGGACGACTGCAGCTGCGACTAGGGGGAGGATTGGCCGGACACAATGGCCTGCGCTCGATCGCCCAAACCCTCGGCACCCAGGAGTTCGGGCGACTGCGCATCGGCATTGGCAAGCCGCCGAGCAAGGAGCAGGGCGCGGACTACGTGCTGCACCGTCCGACGGGCCGGCAACGCGATGCCATCGCGGCCGACGTCGCGCGCGCGGCGGAGGCGATCGAACTGCTCCTGGACTTCGATTTCGAAGAGGCCCAGCGACGCGTCAACGGATCGTGAGCGAGCCGGTCGGACTGCGTCGCATCCTGGAACTCGTCGCACCGACGATGCGCTCGTCGGTCGAGTCGGGCGCGTTCGTGCCCTCGAACTTCGCAACGCCACTCGCTCTCGCGGCTCTCGCGCTCGACACGCCGCTGACGATCGCGATTACCGCGACGTCGAACGACGCCGAGCACGTCACCAGCGCCGTACTGGCGTGGCTCGGCGAAGGCGACGTCGCGCTCTGGCCCGGCTGGGACACCCACCCCCTCGAACGCGTCAGCCCCGACAGTCAGGTGATGGCCATGCGGGCACTGCTGCGCTGGCGCCTGCGCGAGGGACGCGGCCCGCGTGTGGTGGTCGCCCCAGCCCGCTCGATCGCCCAACTCCTCTCGCCCGAGCCGTTGACGGCGCCCCTTCAAGTGGCGAAGGGCGACGAGTTCAGTCGCGACGCACTCATCGAAGGGCTCGCCGCGACCGGGTATCGACGCGAGCACCTCGTCGAGCACCGGGCCGAGTTCGCCGTTCGCGGCGGCATCGTCGACGTGTGGCCGGCTCAGAGCAACGAGCCCTTGCGGCTCGACTTCTTCGGCGACGAGATCGAACGACTGACCATCTTTGACATCGCGACCCAGCGCTCGACGGGCGACCTCGCCGAAGCCCTGATCGCACCGGCCCGAGAATGGCTGCCGAGCGAGGTCACCCGTCGGCGCGCGGAAGAGCTCGCAACAGACGCGCCCTGGGCCTCGGCCACCTTCGACCGATTGGCGAGCGGTCAGCTCTTCGACGGCATGGAAGGGTGGATGGGGCTCTTCGTTAGCGAAGCGCGAACGCTGCTCGATGAGGCCACAGGCGCCCGGCTCGTGGTCGTCGAGCCCCGTCGGGTCCGTTCGCACCTGGACGAACTGCTCGACGAGGAGCGTGAGCTGACTGACGTTGTCGCGGCCACCTGGCGCGCGAGCGCCGAGGTGCCGCTCCTGCACCTCTCCTACGCGGAGGTGCTCGAGGGTCGAGTCGACGTCGCCCTCGAGACGAGCGCCGCGTCGCTCGCCGATTCGGGGCATCTCACGACGCCGCCCGTCGTCC
Source organism: uncultured Acidimicrobiaceae bacterium (assembly GCA_963749355.1). GTDB lineage: Bacteria > Actinomycetota > Acidimicrobiia > Acidimicrobiales > RAAP-2 > RAAP-2. Next base: position 121,886 of record CAVVMM010000007.1, on the reverse strand, counting down.
AGGGCGATCCGGCGCGGCTCGCCGCTCACGTGCGCACCTGGTCCAAGAGCCGGCGCGGCGTCGTGCTGACCGCTACGCCGGGAGCAGTCGATCGGGTAGCCGAGCAGCTGCGCGCCGAGGGTCTCGAGGTGACGACCGATCCCGCTCGCGTGCTCGAGACGCGCCTCAGCGTGCTCGAGAGCACGCTGTCGTTGGGCTTCTCGCTCGACGACCCCGAGCTCGTTGTCTGGAGCGAAAGCGACCTCACCGGTCGGCGAACCCAGCGCCGCGTGGTGCGGCCGCGTTCGCGCAACGTCGACGGCTTCTTCGACGACCTCACCGCCGGCAGCTTCGTGGTACATCGCCAGCACGGGGTCGCGCGCTTTTCGGGCACGACGACGCGGGCGATCAATGGGGTGACCCGCGACTACCTGATCCTGGAGTTCAGGGACGGCCGCAGCTACTGGCCGACCGAACAGATGGATGCCCTCACTCCCTACACCGGCGGTGACGCCCCGGCGCTTTCGCGTCTCGGCGGCGCCGAGTGGCAGCGCACGCGAGCCAAAGCGCGCGCCGCCGCGTTCCTGGTCGCCCAAGAGCTGGTCGACCTGTACCGGTTGCGAAGCGTGGCCGTCGGTCACGCCTTCGCGCCGGACACGGCGTGGCAGCGCGAGATGGAAGAGCTCTTCCCCTACACACTTACCGCCGATCAAGCCCAGTCGATCCTCGACGTGAAGGCCGACATGGAGTCACCGCGCCCCATGGACCGACTCGTCTGCGCCGACGTGGGCTTCGGCAAGACCGAGATTGCGCTGCGCGCGGTCTTCAAGGCCGTGCAGGACAACTACCAGGCTGCGATCCTCGTGCCCACCACGCTCCTCGCGAGCCAGCACTTCGCGACCTTCACCGAGCGCTACGCCGGTTTTCCGGTGAAGGTGGCGCTGCTAAGCCGATTCGTCGACGAGCTCGAAACGAAGGCGACACTCGAGGGACTCGCCGACGGCGGCATCGACGTCGTCATCGGGACTCACCGGCTGCTGAGCGACACCGTCACCTTCAAGCGGCTCGGGCTGTTGGTGGTTGACGAGGAGCAGCGCTTCGGGGTGCAGCACAAGGAGTCGATCAAGGCGCGCTCGGTCGGAGTCGACGTGTTGACGCTCAGCGCGAGCCCGATTCCGCGCACCTTGGAGATGGCCTTTACTGGAATCCGCGACCTGTCGATGATCACGACGCCCCCGGCCGATCGGCGGCCCATACTGACGCACGTGGGCGAGTTCGACGAGCCCGCGATCGTCGAGGCCGTTCGCCGCGAGCTGCTGCGCGAGGGCCAGATCTTCTACGTGCACAATCGCGTCTCGGATATCGACCAGGTCGCGCGGCGCCTCGGCCAATTGGTGCCCGACGCGCGCATCGCGGTCGCCCACGGCCAGCTCGACGAAGGCACCCTCGAGCGCGTCATGATCGACTTCTGGGAGCGTCGCTACGACGTGCTCGTCTGTACCACGATCGTTGAGTCGGGCATCGACCTGCCCTCGGTGAACACGCTGATCGTGGACCGGGCCGAGCGCCTTGGCCTGGGTCAGCTCCACCAGTTGCGCGGACGGGTTGGCCGAAGTGGCCAGCGGGCCTACGCCTACCTGTTTCACCCCGTTGACCAGGTGCTCTCGGAGACCGCTTACGAACGTCTGCGCACCATCGGCGACAACACCGCGCTCGGCAGCGGTTTCAAGATCGCCATGCGCGACCTCGAGATCCGCGGCGCGGGCAATCTGCTCGGCCACGACCAGTCCGGGCCAGTGGCGGCGGTGGGCTACGACCTCTACGTGCAGCTGGTCGCCGAGGCCGTGGCTGACGCGAAGGGCTTCCACGTGCCCGAGGTGGTGCCGGTCAACCTCGAAGTCCCGGGCGAGGCCCACTTGCCTAAGGACTACGTCGAGGCCGACGACGCCCGGCTCGAGGCCTATCGACGGCTCGCGGGCGTCACCAACCTCGAGGAGCTCGGCGACCTCGCCGACGAGTGGGTCGACCGCTACGGTGCGCTGCCCGGCCCGGCGAGCGGACTACTCGAGCTAGCCCAGCTGCGACTCGTGTGCCTCGAGTACGCCGTGACGTCGGTGGTCGTCTCGCCGGCGCGCGTGGGGATCCGCTCGCGACCCGTCGTCAAGCTCGGCCCGCTCTCACTCAGCGTCAGCCAACAGATCCGCCTACGCCGGACCCACGGTTCGAGCGCGTACAACGAGTCGACCAAGGAGATGCGCGTCGAGCTTTCACCGAGCGGCGTCACGCCCAAGGCCCTCGTGACGTTGCTACGTGACGTGCACGCGCCGGCGGGCGCGCCGGAGTGACTCGGTAGGATTGGGCAGTGCGTCGCCTGGTCGTCCTGTTCGTCGTCTCGCTGGTGGGGGCGGCGGCCTTCGGACTGAGCAGCTCCTCAACGGGTCTCAGCGTGAACCACGAGGCGGTCTCGGCCAATACGTTCCGCGCTGAGCTGGCCGCCATCTCGCTTCACCCGACGCTGGACTGCTTCATCACCGCGCTCGACCCGCAGAACTACGCGCCCGGAGCCGGCGGCGACTCGATCGGCGCCGCCGGCGCGGCGGCGTGGGCCAACTTCCGTGTGGAGGGCCTCGCCATTGACCAGTACGTCACGCAGCGGCTGAAGTACGTCCCCGACCCCGCCGAGCTGGCGAAGGCGACGACCTCGCTCGAGCTCGAGATGACCCAACAGGCCAAGAACGACTCGCTGAACTGTCCCGGCACCGCGCAGCAGGCGCTCGCCGAGATGCCCGTCGAGATGCGCCGCACCGAGATCCAGACCCAGGCAACCTCGCTCTACCTCGTGACGAAGCTAAAGAAGAGCATTCCTCTCACGACGACCTCGATGCAGCAGTTTTACGCTTCCCACGTCGCCGACTACGACACGCTGTGCGTTTCGGTCGCCATTGTCCTGCCAAACGAAGTCAGCGCCTTTTCAAAGAATCAGTCGGCGGGCATGAGTGTCGCCGAGCTCGCGAAGCTCTATTCACAGGACCAGGCGAACGCCTCCAAGGGCGGGGCCGCGGGCTGCTTCTCGCCGGCCGAGTCCAGCTACGAGGCCGTGCGGAGCGACATCGACTTCTCGCTGCCGCTTAACACCTTCCCCTCGACGCCCGCCTACGTCACCGACAACGGGAGCGAGTACGCGCTCTACATCGCGGTGACGAAGAAAACCGTGACGCCGTTTGCGAGCGCCGAGCCCGCGGTGCTCGAAGATCTGCAGAACCTCAACGCCGTTTCAGCGAAGGAGCTGAAGAACGGCGTGCTCGAGGCGGCCGCGGTGCACGTCGACCCGGCCTTTGGCCGGTGGCCGACGAGCTCGTCGGGGCCGGAGGTCGCCGCCCTCACCAAACCGACCAAGGCCGACGTGACGGGCTCGAAGAAGCTCACCACTCCCGACTCCCGCTATCGGTGAGACCCGTCGTACGGGTGGTCGGACTCGGTCCCGGTCCCACGGACCATCTGACGATGTCAACGCGGCGGGCGCTCACGGAGTCGCCCGTCGTGCGCTTTCGCACCCTGGTGCACCCGAGCGCCGCCGAGTTCGCGGACGCGACGAGCTACGACGCGTACTACGACAGCGCCAACTCCTTTGACGAGCTCTACGAAGCGATCGTCGACGACCTCGTGGCCCTCGCCCAGCGTTCGCCGTCGGGCGAGGTCGTCTACGCGGTGCCCGGATCGCCCGTCGTGGGCGAGCGGACCGTCGAGCTGCTGCGGGCCCGCGTCGACGTAACCACCATCACCGAGCCAGCGGTTTCAGTGATCGACCTCGCGTGCGCCAGGCTCGGGCGAGACCCGATGGCCGAAGGATTGCGCGTCGTTGACGCGCTTTCGCGTGGCGACCTGCGCGGGCCCGGGCCATTGCTCGTCCTGCAGGCCTATTCGCCCGAGGTGCTCGCGCGCGTGAGCGACCGACTCCCGCCGGGGAGCGAGGTCACGGTGCTGCACCACCTAGGACTCGACGACGAGTTCGTGACTACGTTGCGTGCCGCGGCGCTCTTCTCGTTCGATCGGGCCGATCATTTGACATCCCTCTGGGTCGAGAGCTTTCGCGACGCGAGCCAGGCCATGGGCGATCTCGTTGATTTTGTCCGGGAGCTGCGCGCCGAGTGCCCGTGGGACCAAGAGCAGACCCACGCCTCGCTGACGCGCCACCTCCTCGAGGAGGCCTACGAGGCGATCGACGCCCTGGAGGACCTGGTGCGGGCGCGGGCCGAAGGCGCCGATGACGCAGCCGCCGTAGGTCACGTTGAAGAAGAGCTGGGTGATCTCCTGTATCAGATCGCCTTCCACGCTGAGCTCGCCGACGAGGCGGGCGACTTCGACCTGGCTACGATTGCCGACTCATTGCGCGACAAGCTCGTGGGGCGCCACCCGCACGTCTTCGGCGATGTCACGGTCTCGGGTCCCAACGAAGTAGCGAGCCGCTGGGAGGAGCTGAAGCGCGACGAAAAGGGACGCGACAGCGTGACCGACGGCATTGCCTGGCAGCTGCCAGCATTAACGCTCTACACCAAGCTCTTGAGTAAAGCGGGGCTTGTTGACGGCGAAACACCGACCGGCGAGATCTCGCGCGAACGTGCTCTCGACGCGATTCGCGCGATCGAATTCAACGTGGCCGCCGTTGGTGACGCGCGGTCGTCGTCGGCCGCCGAGCGCGCGTGGGGTGACGCACTCAGCGCGTTGGTCGAGGCCGCGCACTTCGCGGGGGTCGACCTCGAGGGCGTACTACGCGGACGCGCCGCGCAACTGCGCGACGCCATCCGCGAGGGCGAGGCGCACAGAGAGCGGGGGGCCCGCGAGTAACGTTGAACTCGAACTGAGGAGACGTCATGAGCGCGATTGAAGTGGTTCTGGGTCGCCAGATTCTGGACTCGCGAGGCCACCCAACCGTCGAAGCCGAAGTCCACCTCGAATCGGGCGCCATCGGGCGGGCCGCAGTTCCCTCGGGCGCCTCGACCGGGATGCACGAGGCCGTCGAGCTACGCGATGGGGGCCCCGAGTGGGGCGGCAAGGGCGTCGAGACGGCCGTTCACTTCGTCAACGGCGAAATCAGCGACGCCCTCGAGGGCTACGACGCCGAGGACCAGCGCGCCATCGACTTCGCGATGATCGACTTGGATGGCACGGACAACAAGGGACGGCTAGGCGCGAACGCGATTCTGGCGGTGTCCCTGGCGAACGCGAGGGCCGCGGCGCTCGAGAGAGACCTGCCGTTCTACCAGTACGTGGGGGGCGTGAACGCCCACGTGTTGCCGGTGCCGATGTTCAACGTCGTCAACGGCGGCGTGCACGCTAAGAACACAATCGACTTCCAGGAGTTCATGGTGATGCCGGTGGGCGCGGCGTCCTTCGGCGAGGCGCTGCGTTGGGGCTCTGAGACCTACCACGCCCTTAAGTCGATCCTTGAGCGGCGCGGACTGCACACCGCCGTCGGCGACGAGGGTGGCTTTGCGCCGGACCTGCCCGATAACGAGACCGCCGTCAAGGTGCTCGTCGAAGCGATCGAGGCGACCGGGCGCACGCCGGGTAGTGACGTGGCGGTCGCCATGGACCCCGCCGCCAGCGAGTTGTACCGCGACGGTGCTTATCACCTCGACGGCGAAGGACGGGTGCTCTCGAGCGACGAGCTCATCGACTACTGGGCGGATCTCGTGGGCCGTTACCCGATCGTCTCGCTCGAGGACGGCATGGCCGAAGAGGACTGGGACGGTTGGGCGCGGCTGACTACGCGGCTCGGCAAAACGATCCAACTGGTTGGCGACGATAACTTCGTGACCAACGAAAAGCTCCTCGCGAAGGGCATCGAGCGAGGGGTGGCCAACTCGATCCTGATCAAGCTGAACCAGATCGGGACGCTCACCGAGACCCTGGACACCGTTCGGTTGGCCAACCTCAATCGCTACAGCGTCGTCATCTCGCACCGCTCGGGCGAAACCGAGGACGTCACGATCGCGGACTTCGCCGTGGCGACCAATGCCGGGCAGATCAAATCCGGCGCGCCGGCACGTACCGACCGCGTCGCGAAGTACAATCAGTTGCTAAGGATCGAAGAGCAACTCGGGGATCAGGCCCGTTTTCTTGGTGCATCGTCATTGTCGGGGGCGTCAGGTGTCCACAACGCATAGCGTCACAGAGCAGAGCCGCCATCGCTGGATGGTGCCCCTGGCCGTCGCGACGGCCATCGCCGTGCTCGCGGGCTGGTTCCCGGCAAAGGCGCTGTGGCACCAGCAGACCCAGATCGACGCGACGTCGGCCCAGATCCAAGCGGTCCTGCGCCAGGAGCAGGCGCTAAAGATCCAAGCCCAGTCGGTCGACACTCACGCGGCGGCGATGGCCCTCGCCCGCGAGCAGTACCAGCTCGTTAGCCCCGGCCAGAGCCTGATCCAGGTTCTGCCAGGCGACGCCTCGGGTGAGGTCTCGGCGAACTCGGCTGACCCGGGGCTGCAGCCACTCGTCTCGCCGGCTTCGGGCGCGCCGCTTGTCGCAGCGGCGAAGCCAACCCACGGCTCGTTCGGCCACTACCTTTCACGACTGGTGCGCACCTTCGAGTTCTGGCGTTGACCTTTCGCGACGCGAGCGTCGAGGACCAGTCCCTCGTTGCCTCACTGCTCGGACGCCCAGCGCTTGGACGCTTCGCGGTCGTGGTTCGTTGGAGTGACGGGTCCCCCGTGGTGATCGAGAATGAACCCCACCTGCGCGACGGCACCCCTATGCCAACTCTCTACTGGCTCGTCGATACCGAGTTGCGTGAAGCAGTTAGTCGCCTCGAGTCGCGGGGCGTGCACCGCTACGAAGACCTCGTCGACGCGAACGAGCTCCGGCTCGCCCACGCCGAGTACGCAAGCCGCCGACAAGCGGCGACGCTTCGCCCCGACCTCGCCCAAGCCGAGGGGGGCGTCGGTGGCACTCGGGTCGGCGTGAAGTGCCTGCACGCCCATCTGGCCAACTACTTGGTCGGCTGGAACGATCCCGTCGGGTCTCTGGTCGCCGGCGAGCTCGAGATCAGGCCCTACAGCGTCGAGCGCGTTCGTGGCTGAAGTCGTCGCGGCCATCGACTGCGGCAGCAATTCGACCCGTGCCCTCATCGTGAACGATGAGGGACACGCGCTGGCGCGCGAGATACGCATCACGCGGCTCGCCCAGGGCGTCGACGCCAGGGGATCGCTGCTCCCCGAGGCGATGGAACGGACGTTCGCGGCGCTTTCGGAGTACCGCGAGCGCTGCGACGAACTCGGTGCGACGAGAGGCCTGCTCGTTGCGACGTCGGCCGCGCGCGACGCCACCAACGGCTCGGTGTTCCTGGCGCGAGCCCGCGCTATCTCGGGTTTCGATGCGCGGACACTGCGTGGCGACGAAGAGGCGGCCCTTTCGTACCGCGGCGCGCGCCTTGGCCTCGAAGACGTGGCGCAGCCCACGATGATTGTTGACGTGGGCGGGGGATCGACCGAGCTCGCTGTCGAGCTGGACGGCGAGCTGGCGAGCTGCTCGATGCAGATCGGGTGCGTGCGGGTCTGCGAGCGGGCCCTCGGGCGGGGCGTCGTGTCGCCCGAGCGCGACGCGGCGGCACGCGACATGATCGAGGGTGAACTCGAACGGGCCTTCCAGGCAGTACCCGCGTTCAAGAGAGTGGTGGGCGGAGTGCGCCTGGTCGGACTCGCCGGCACGGTCGCCACGCTCGCCCAGCTCGACGCCGAACTGGCGATCTACGACCGCGACGTCGTGCACCACCGGGTGCTCGCACGCGCGACGGTGCAGCACTGGCGCGACGTGCTTGCCAACGAGACGCCCGAGCAGCGCCTCCGCCACCCGGGGATGGTCGTCGGGCGTGAGGACGTGTTGCCCGCGGGGCTCTACGTGCTCGACGCCGTGATGGGTCGCCTGGGGGTGGACCGGCTCCTCACTTCGGAGAACGACATTCTCGACGGCATCGCGTCGACCCTTCTGGACCCTCGTTGCGGTGGGGTCAATGACCTGTAACGATGGAATAGTGAGAAACCCATGGTGACCACCCGCAGCGCCCCTTACACGCCGACCTCGTTGCACGGGCGGCGCGTGGTGCTGCGCACCTTGAACGAGCAGGATTACGAGGCCTGGCTAGAGGTGCGCACACGCTGTCGCGATTGGTTGCTCAAGTGGGAGCCCCGCTCAGCGCACGCCACGCACCTGGCCGAAGACCACCGCAGCTTCGTGAGCCGTTGCGCGATGCGTGAGCGGGAACGACAGATCGGCACGGGATTCGGCTTCGGCATCTTCTTGGAGGGTCGATTCATCGGCGAGATAACGCTGTCGTCGATCCAGCGTGGTCCGCTGCAGTCCGCCTACATCGGCTACTGGATCGACGAGAACTTCGCCGGGCGCGGGCTCATGCCCGAAGCCGTGATCACGATGCTGCAGTACGCCTTTGAGACGCTGCGGCTCCATCGAGTCGAGGTCAACATCATCCCGCGCAACGCCGCCTCACGGCGCGTCGTGGAGAAGCTCGGTCTGCGCTTCGAGGGGATCTCCGAGCGCTACCTCGAGATCGACGGTGCCTGGGAGGACCACGCGCGCTACGCCATCACCGCCGAGGAGTGGAGTGACCGCGCGCCCGAGCTCGTCACGGCCTGGCTCTTGCCCCGGCACCACTAGACGGCCACGTAGCGCCGGCCGCGCAACTCCTCGAGCCGAGCCGTGCGCAGCGGTCCCTCGAGCGCCGTGGCGATGCTGGCCCCGCCGAGGGCGCCGTCGCGCGGAAGAACGAGCAGCGCGTCGCGCTCCCCGTAGGCGAGGACGAGGCCAGTCAGGCGTGCTTCACGAGCCAGCGGAATGACGTCGTCGGTCGATACGCGGATGGAGAGTTCGACGACGGGGTTCTCGTAGCGAGTCCGCGAGAGTCCCCGGATGTCGCGGACCATATTGCGCGTGTCGTGACCCAATCGAACCGACGAGCCGGCCACGTCCTGCCAGGTCACGTGGATCGGGCGAACGCTGAGGTCCAGCTGCGTAGCCAGGTAGAGCAGCTCTACGTCAAAGGCGAATCCGTCGACGCGGCCGAGCAGGCCGAGCAGACGGGCGGGGCCGAGTTGGAAGCCCTTGCACCCGCATTGGGTGTCACGAACATTGGTGTGGGCGTAGTGACGGACCAGCCGGTTGAAGGCCGCGCCCGTGAGGGTGCGCAACTGCGAGCTGTAGACGATGTGGCCCGCGATCGCCCGCGAACCGGGCACGATCGCCGCGTCACGCAGCGCCGCGACGAAGAGGGGAATCTGCGTGGGGTTGATGGCCATGTCGGCGTCAGCGGTGATCACGTTGGCGCCCGTGGCGAGTGCGACACCCAGGCGCAGCGCTGCGCCCTTGCCCAGGTTCTTGGGCTGCTGAACGAAGAGCGCGTGCTCGAGATGGCCGTAGACCTCGTGGGCGCGGTGCAAGGTGCCGTCGCTCGAGCCGTCGTCGACCACGACGACCTGGATCCTGGCGGCCCCGAACTCCTCGAGGAACGGCTCGAGGCGCTGGTAGCCGGCGGCGAGGCGCGGGGCCTCGTTGTAGGCCGGAATCACCAGGGAGAGCTCGACGGTCACCGTGGCGTCTTAGGGGCGCGCGGCGCCGATGAGGCCGGCCGTGAACAGCGGGGCGAACGCCACGTCCGTGCCCGTGTGTGCGGCGGCAATCGTCGTGTCGACGCCCCAAGGTCCCGAACCGACGTACATCACGACGTGGTCGACCTCGCTATCGCCGTCGAGGTTGTAGTAGTAAAGCAGGTCGCCCGGTTGCAGGTCGGTCAGGGTCACGTGGAGCATGTCGGGCCACTCCGCCTCGGTGGTCCGGGGAATCGAAATACCGACTCTGGCCCAGGCCCACTGGACCAGGCCGGAGCAGTCAAAGCCCACCCCGGGGGTCTCGCCGCCCCAGACGTAGGGCACGCCGATCTGGGACTCGGCGTAGCGCACGGCGGCCTCGCCTTGGGCTGTGCCGGCGACCTCGGCGATGGTGGGTGTGGCGGTCGCCTGCTGGATGGCCTCGATCACCTGGTTGGCTGCATTCTGGCCGCCCACTTCCGACGCCGCCGCGATGGCCTGCTCCTCGCCCTGGGCGTTGTGGGCCCTCGCCGCCGCGGCACCGGCGTCGACTTCGTAGGCGATGATCTGACTGCGCAGTCGGGCGGTCACTGTCGCGAGGGTGGCCTGGGTCTGATCCTGCAGCTGGATGTTCGCTTCGAGAAGGCTCTTGATCTCGTAGGTAGCCCGCTCGGCTTTGGCGCGCTGCGCGGCGACCCGCGCGACAGTTGTCTGAAGAGAAGTCTTCTCGCGCTGCAGCTTCGCCTTTAACTGGTTGAGGTCGCCAATGACGACGTCTTGAAAGACGTTCTTCGCGTCGCTCCTGGTGACGTTCTGGTTGAACAGCGAGATGATCTGCGCTTGGGCGGCCCCGAAGACGAACGCGCGCACGACGTCGATCACGAGTTTCTTCGATGTGACGGCGATCGCGGCGCGCTTCGTGGCCTCCTCGGACTGGAGGTTCACAATGTTGGCGTTGATTGAGACCAAGTTCGCCTTATCGGCGTCGTACTCATTCGCCGTTGTCTCGCTCCTCGCTTCCTGGCGACCTAGCGCGGCCGAAAGGTCCTCAATCTGCTTCCTTGTCTGGGCGATCGTGTCCCCGCCGGCCGTTGTCGGCACCAGTTGCAACGAGGCGATGAGCGCTGTCGAAGCAAGAAGTGCGAGTGTTCGAGTCGTGCTCCGACGACGCACGCGAAACATGCTTCAAGCCTAGTTAGCGATGTTAAGAATTCCGGTTGTTTCGGAAAATCGTAACAATGGGTTAGCGTTACGACGCGACGTAGCTGCGCGGGGGCGTAGCCCAATTGGCAGAGGCAGGGCGCTTAAACCGCCTCCAGTGAGGGTTCGAGTCCCTTCGCCCCTACGCAGCGGTGCTCATCTCAATATTTAGTAGCGTTGAAGGGTGGCTAAAAGCACCTCGGGCAAGTGGGTCAGCAGGGTTGGCGCCGCTGGCGGCGGTAAGACGTACAAGCGGACCCACCCCAGCAACTTCTACGGCGCACTGGTTCTCATCGTCGTGCTGGGCCTGCTGCTCGTCGTGTATTCGCGTTACGAGTACCAAAACCCGGTAAAGCACCACACCAAAGTGGTTCAGCCGGTCGTCGGATCCATTCAGTACGCCGCGCTGGCCGTGCAGGCGTGCGGGCGCAGCTTGCCCTATCTGACGGCCGATCCGACCTACAAGGGCGGCTTCATCGTTGGGCCGGACAACGTTATGCGCCTCGACCCGGTCTCCTCGGCCGATGCCGGCAACAACGCGACCCTGAAGACCTTCGCCACGGAGTTCCCGGGCCTCGTTGCCACATCGAGCGAGCTCGCCGTGCCCAAGCCCACGGGTGTCGCCAATCCGGCGACGACCTACAAGAACGGCGACGTCTGTCCGGCCGACTCCAAGTATCCGGGTAAGACCGGCCACGTCGTGTACGCGTACTGGTCGACCCTCGGCCAGGTGACGCCCACGCTCACGACGGACCCCGCGAAGGTCAAGTTCGTCAAGGACCTGCGCCTCACACTCGCCTTTGAACCGGTCGGCGTCACACCGAGCGCACCGGCCAAGGCGACGGTTGACGACATGGTCATAGCCGCGACGACGCCTACTACGACGACAACTGCGCCAACCACGACGACCACGGCGCCAACGACCACCACGACGGCCAAGGGCACGACCACGACGACCACGGCGGCAACGACCACCACAACGGCCAAGGGCACGACCACGACGAGGCCGCCCGAGGCGAATACGACTACCACGACGAAGGGCTAACGGTGCTGGCGATCATCCTGGTCGGAGGGAAGGGTACGCGACTTCGCCCGCTGACCTACGAGACGCCCAAGCAGATGCTGCCGCTCGTCGGCGTGCCGATGATCGAGTGCGTGCTCGAGTCCCTCGCTCGGCACGGCGTCACCGACGCCGTGCTCTCGCTCGGGTACCTGCCGGATCGCTTTACCGAGGCGTATCCCGCCAACCTGATCGCCGGCGTGAGCGTGACCTACGCCGTCGAGTCCGAACCGCTCGACACCGCCGGCGCGATTCGCTTCGCCGCCAGCCTCGGCCGACGTCGCCGACACGTTCATCGTCGTGAACGGCGACGTCGTCACTGATCTCAACGTCACTCGACTGCTTGACTTTCACCGTTCCCAAGGCGGCGAGGCGACGATTGCCCTGCACCCCGTCGAGGACCCCTCGCACTTTGGCGTCGTGCCGACCGACGACGGGGGACGGGTCCTTGCTTTCGTCGAGAAGCCGCCGCGCAGCGAAGCGCCGACCAATCTCATAAACGCCGGCACCTACGTCTTCGAGCCCCGGGCCCTCGAGCGCATCGCGTCGAGCGGCCCGGTGAGCGTCGAGCGCGAGACCTTTCCCGCCATGGCTGCAGCGAACGCACTTTACGCGATGGCCGACGACGCGTACTGGCTGGACACTGGGACACCGCACCTCTACCTGCAGGCGAACGTGGACATCTTGAAGGGCCTCAACAACCAGCACCAGTTCGAGGGCATCGTCGACGGCTCGTGGCGTGCGGCGTCGGCGACCGATCGACGCCTCGGCGAAACTCGTCAGTTCGGTCGTCGATTGGGGCTGCGTGGTGGGGGCCGGCGTCGTGCTCGAGGACTCGGTGTTGCTGCCCGGAGCGATCGTACAGAGCGGCTGTGAGATCCGATCCTCGATCATCGGACCCGAGGCCGTCATCGGCACGAGTTCGATCCTGGGCCCGACGTGCGTCGTCGGCGCGAAGGAACACGTCGCTGTCGACTCGCGCCTGTCGGGCGACGTACGCCTGGGCGGGGTCTAACTAGCGAAAGAGATCGTCGTTCTTCGCGCGCACGAGGTTCTCGATCACCGAACCTCGGCCGAAGAACGACTCGTCGAGTCCGCGCACCAACGCGAAGGGCGTTCCCGCCGCCTTGTGCAGGACGAGGTTGGCCGCGCCCGCGATCTCATCGGCTACGGCGATCTCGGTCGCCTCAAGACGCCGGCCGTTGGCGTCGAACGTGCCGCGCAGATCCAGCAGTGGTCGCAAGCCCGCTGAGCCGATCGCCACGTCGGTGACGCCCTGTCGCCACGCGCGCCCGAACGTGTCGGTGATGAGCAACGCCACGTCGACGCCTGTGCGCCGGGCGATCGCGGCGCGTAGTCGCCTCGCTGATCGATCGGGGTCGAGAGGGAGCAGCACCGCCGTGCCCTCGTCGGCGTTGGACAGGTCCACGCCGGCGTTGGCGTTGACAAAGCCGTGGCGGGTCTCGGTGATGCGCAGCGATCCCCGCCGCCGCAGGACCCGCACGGACTCTTCTTCGACGAGCGCCACCTTGCCCTCGTCGCTACCGTCAAAGGCGACGACCCGACCCTCGGACTTTGCGACCACCTTGCTCGTGACGACGACGAGGTCGTGGTGGGCGAGCTGCTCGCGCGCACTCGCGAGCGCGTCGAGAAGCAGGGTCACCAGGTCGTCGCCGCGTCGCACTCGGGCGCTCGTCGCCAACGCGCGCAGGTGCAGATCGCTCACGTCAGCACCGCTTCGGCGAGCCGGCGGGCGTTGTCGGGCTCGGCCATGATCGTCGTGGTCACGACAACGCGCGGGCCGCGTTCGCGGATCGCGTCGGCGAGCGACGCGTCGGCCTCGTCGATGATCCACGTGCCGACAAGTCCCCGGTAGAAGTCGACCACGCCGAGCGTCGACGGGCCGTAGCCCAGCTCGCGTAGCAACCGGTCGGCGGGGCCCTTTAGCGCCGCACCTTGGATGAGCGGCGAGACCGCGATGACGTCGTCGCCGCGCCCGCTCAGCAACTCGCGCACGCCGGGAACTTGGAGGATCGGGTCGATCGAGATCACCGGATTCGAGGGCGCGATGACGACCCGAGTCGACTCAGCCAGGGCGCGCAAGACCTGGTCGGTCGCTCGGGCGTGGGTGATCCCCGTAACTTCGACGGACTTGACGGCGACGTCGTGGCGATGGCGCACGAAGTATTCCTGGAAGGAGAGGCGGCCCTGCTCGGTGACGAACTCGGTCGCGATGGGGTCATTGGTCACCGGCAGCAAGGTCACACTGACGCCAAAACGCGCGGCCAGTTCGCTGGCCACGTCGGTCTTCGTGGCGCCTTCGCTCAAGCGCTGGCTTCGATAGAGGTGCGTCGCGAGATCGCGGTCGCCGAGGCGAAACCACGACTCGCCGCCGAGTTCGTCCAGCTCGTGCATGACCCGCCACGTCTCGCCGCGCAGCCCCCAGCCCAGCTCGACGTTGTTCAGCTCGGCGAGCGTATAGGTGATCGTGTCAAGGTCGGGGCAGATCGTGAGCCCGTGTAGCACGAGGTCGTCGCCCACGTTGACCACGGCGACGAGACTCGCGGGATCGGTGACGGCGCACATCGCGCGCAGCAGCCGCGCCGCGCCGACGCCTCCGCTGAGCACCGTGATCACCTCCGAAACCTTAGGGGCGCGTCGATATCATCGGGAGTTGTGACTGGCCCCGACGACGACGCCTGGCCCGGCTCACTGGCCTACGTCGTCCTGCGGCTGCACGGGGAAACGGTGGAGCGAGTTCGAGAGCGTGGCGACCTCGATGAGGTGCGGCGATGGGCCTCGATCTCAAAGATGGTGGTCGGGCTGGCCTTCGGGGTCGAGATGGACGGCGGCCTTCACGACGATGGCGAGGTGGTCGGACCCCAGGGGGCGAACTACGCCAATCTCCTCTCGCACTCAAGCGGCCTTGGTCTCGAGCAGGGCGACCCGATGGTGCCGGTCGCGACGAGGCGCATCTACTCCAACTACGGCTACGACTACGCGGTCCGCGCCATCGTCGGTGAGGGCTCCTCGGCAAGCTGGCTCGACGACCGCGTCTTCAAGCCGCTCGGCATGTCATCGAGCGAACTGCTCGAGCGTCCGAGCGCCGGGGTTTACGGCTCGACGAACGATCTGGCGAGGCTCGCCGTGGCGTGGCTGAGATCCGACGGCCTCGCTCGATCGACCAGAGACCGTCTCGCCCGGCCCTACTTGCCTGAGCTCGCTGGCATTGTGCCCGGGTTCGGGCGCTTCACGCCGTGCCCGTGGGGGATGGGGCCCGAGGTACGCGGGAACAAGAACCACTGGATGGGCGATTGGCCGCCGACGAGCTTCGGCCACTTCGGCAAGAGCGGCTCGCTCATCTTGCTGAACGTTGAGGAGGGTCTCGGGCTGGTGGCAACGACCACCACGCCCTTTGGGGCGTGGGCCGTCAAGCTGTGGCCCGAGTGGACCAGTGCCCAACGGGCGCTGGTGCTCGTGCGGTGAGTTCGGCCCCACTGCGCGTCGGTCTCGATCTCGATGGCTCGCTTGAGTCGCTGGGCAACTCGATGACCGACCTCGCCAATGCTCTGGACGCCACGGGCGCCTGCGAGCTCGTGCGGTTCCGCTCCCAGTCGGCGCCGGCCACAAGTGACGAGGCGCGCCTTGTGCTGCGCCCGCTGTGGACGCCGCTGTGGCGGCGGAGTCTTGGTCCCTGCGTCGACCGATTCTTGGACGAGGTCAGCGTGGTCCACGTGGCCGGGCAGGCGACGCCGCCTTCGAAGGTGCCGCTCATCATCTCGGTCGACGACCTTCGACCCTTGCGAGGGGAGTCGCGCGAACATCACCGCGTTACGCAGCTGCGCCGGGCCGTGCTGCGAGGGGCCGTTCTGGTCGCCTCGACGCGCAGTGCCAGTCACGAGGTTCAGCGCGTGCTCGACGTCGACCGTACCCGCGTCGTCGTCGTGCCACCGGCCGTGCCGCTGGTCGAGCCGACGGTGGACGGTGACGCGCTGGTCGTGAATCTCACCGGCGTTGTGAAGCCGTTTCTCGAGCTGGGGCCTGCGCTCGTCGAGTTCGCTCGGCGTCACGACACCCACGTTGAGGCCGTCGCGAGCGCGAAGGTCGGCCAGCGAATTCGCTCGCGCGGCGTCGAGGTGCGGTTGCGCCCGCGCGGCGAGGCGCGCCAGGCCCTCGCCGGCGCACGGGTGGTGCTCCACATCTCTGACGGCGCCCGCTTTCCGTCCTTCGCGATCGCGGCGCTCGCCGCGGGCGTGCCGACCATCGCCCGGGCGACAACGATCAACCGAGAGCTCTTGGCGGGCGCGGCGGCTTTGACTGAGAGCGACGAAGAGGTTGTGCCCACGCTGGAAGAGCTCTGGGAGAATCCGGCGCGAAGGGCGATCATGGTGGCCGCGGGGCGCTCGAGGGCCGAGGACTTCGCGCCGGCGACCGCGGCGCGGGCTTACGTCACGCTCTATCGCGAGGTCGTGCGAGGCTGGGGCCCGTGACGCGCACGGTCACGATCTCGCTCGACCAGTTCTACCGACCCCAGCCGGGGGGCATCGCCACCTACGTCAGGGGCCTCGTGGGTGGGCTCCGGTCACTGAGCGACGAGTCGCTGCGCCTCGTCGGCGTCACACCGCGTGGCGCGCCCGCCCAGGACGTCGACCGACCTCGCGCTCGAGCGCGTGGCAGCGCCCGCCTCGATCGAAGTGCTGAGTCAGCTCTGGTCGAGGTGGCCGCTCGGGGTGCCACCCGAGAGCGACGTCGTGCACGCCACGACGCTCGCCGGACCCTTTGGCGGCGGCAAGGCGAGCGCGGTGCACTCGGTGGCGCTCTACGACCTGCTCTGGCGTGACGAACCGAGCGCGAGCACGAGGCGCGGCATTCACTTTCACGAGCGTCGGCTCCAGCTGCTGAAGCGCCGCGACGACGTGCGCGTCCTCGTCTTCGCGCCCGGCCTCGTCCGACGGCTCATCGACGAGGGCTTCGACGCAACGCGCCTGCACGAGGTCCGCCTCGGCGCGGACGACGATACGACGGCGCCAACCGACCGAGAGCGGGTCCGAGCGGCCCTGGCCGAGCGCGGCGTCAGCGGTCCCTTCACGTTGTACGTCGGCACTCGCGAACCGAGAAAGAACCTCGAACGACTCGTTGCGGCGCACCGGATGGCCGCATCGCAGCACGCCGAGCTTGGTCCGCTCGTGCTTGTGGGACCGACGGGTTGGGGCGAGGTCGGCGTCGCTGACGCGGTCGTGCTCGGCGTCGTCTCGCGGGCGCTGTTGAAGGGTCTCTACCGCGACGCGGCAGTCGTCGCGTACGTCCCAAGGGCCGAGGGGTGGGGACTGCCGCCCGTCGAGGCCCTCCACGAGGGTGCGCGAGTCGTGGCGAGCGTAACGACGCCGAGCGTCGCGGGGAACACTGAGGTCGTGCTCGTCGATCCGCTCTCGGTCGAGGCAATCGCCGACGGACTCGCGCGAGCGCTGGCCGTCGATGACGACGAACCGGCCCGGTCCCGACGGCGGGCAGCGTCGCCTCGCTCACCTGGCGCAACGTGGCGCTCGATCATCTGGCGGCCTGGCGGTGAGAGTCGCGCTCGACGTCTCGGCGGTGCCGCGCGAGATCGCGGGCGCCGGCCGCTACATTGCCGAGCTCGCTGCGCGCCTGCCCAGTCGCGACGTCGACACCACGCTCGTCACTCGCGCCGGGGACGCCGCGCGCTGGCACGAGCGGTCGCCGAGCGCGACGATTGCGAACCTCGTACCTAACGGGCGGGCCACTCGACTCGTCTTCGAAGCCTGGTCCCTGGGCAAGAGCCGCACGGCCCGAAGCGTCGACGTGTGGCATTCGCCGCACTACTCGATGCCGCATCGTGGATCGACACCGACCGTCGTTACGATCCACGACCTCACCTTCTTTACGAATCCCGAATGGCACGAACGATCGAAGGTGGCGTTCTTTCGCCGGGCGATCGAGTACGCTGCGTCCCACGCGAGAGTCTTGGTGTGCGTCAGCGATTTCAGCGCGCGGCTGCTCGAAGAGATCCTGCCATCGCACGCACCCATCGTCGTCGCCCCACTCGGCGTCGACCTCGAAGAGTTCCAGCCCGTCGGAACCGGCGACGCCCAAGTGCTCGAAGCGAACGGTCTGCCTCCGGACTCGAGCTTCGATTCTCTTCGTCGGTACGATCGAACCGAGGAAGGGCCTCGACGTGCTGCTCCAAGCCTTCGACGTCACCGCTCGGCGCGACAACGAGATCGAACTCTGGCTGGCCGGTCAGCTAGGTTGGCTCGCCGGTCCCGTCGAGGCCGAACTGGCCGAACATCCGAATCGCGGTCGAATCCGTCGTCTCGGCTACGTCGACGAGGCGCTGCTGCCCGTCCTTTATCGTCGAGCCCGAGCGGTGGCCTACCCGTCGCGCGGCGAAGGCTTTGGCCTGCCGGTGCTCGAGGCGATGGCCTGCGGCGCGCAGGTCGTAACGAGTGAGGCCACGGTTATGGCTGACGTTGCCGGCGACGGCGCGCGACTGGTGCCCGCCGGCGATCCCGAGGCGCTGGCCGTAGCGCTGCTCGAGATGCTCGCCGCGGGCGAGGGTGTGCGAGCGTCCTGGTCACGCCGGGCGCGCAGCCGCGCGACGCGCTTTACCTGGGACGCCTGTCTCGATCGGCACCTTGTGGCCTACGGGCAAGCGAGGGAGGGCTGAAATGCGCGCGTCGGTGACCGGATCGAACGGCTTCGTAGGTCGACATCTCGACGAGGCACCTGCGCGATAACGGCGACATGGTCGAGGGGATCGATCGCGAGCGCGACGTCACCGACGAGCGCAGCATGCGCGAGGCGTTTTCATCATTCCGACCCGACGTCACCTTCCATCTGGCGGCGCTGTCGCACGTCGGCGAGTCGTGGCGACGGGCCGACGAGTTCACGAGGGTGAACGTAGTAGGCACCGAACGAGTGCTCGACGCGGCCTTCGAGGCGGTGCCGTCATCGACGACGCTGGTCGTCAGCTCAGCCGAGGTCTACGGCGTCGTCAACGAAGCGGACCTGCCGCTGCGCGAGACGTTCCGCCTCGCCCCCGCCAACCCCTACTCCGCGAGCAAGGTAGAGGCCGAGCGCGTCGCGCACGAGGCCGTTCGCAGCCGCGGCCAGCGAGTCGTGATCGTTCGTCCCTTCAACCACGTCGGTCCGGGACAGTCGACCGAATTCGTGGTGCCGGCCCTGGTGAGCCGGCTGCTGGACGCGCGCGAGCGAGGTGACGACGAGATCCCCGTCGGCGACCTGTCGACTCGCCGCGACTTCAGCGACGTGCGCGACGTGGCACGGGCCTATCGACTGCTCGCCCTGCTCGGGGTGGCGGGCGAGATCTACAACATTTCCTCCGGGCATGATGTCTCGCTCGCTGACGTGGCGGCCCAACTGTCGGCGCGAATC
The DNA here is from genome assembly GCA_963749355.1 of uncultured Acidimicrobiaceae bacterium. Taxonomy (GTDB): domain Bacteria; phylum Actinomycetota; class Acidimicrobiia; order Acidimicrobiales; family RAAP-2; genus RAAP-2. The sequence goes on along the minus strand of CAVVMM010000007.1, from coordinate 102,638 downwards.
GCGCCCCGCGTGAAGTTCGTCGTTGATCCCGCGCTACTGCGTCCGAACGATGTTCCGGTCTTTCGAGGCAGCTACGACAAGTTGCACGCGGCGACTGGTTGGTCGCCGACCATTCCGTTATCGGTCTCCTTGGAGGACATTGTTAACGACATCACCGAGCGACGTCACTTGACCTAACGCGAGCGTTGCGCTCGGCGCTGCGAGTCGCTCGGGCCCCGAACCGCTCGTCGAGCCCAACTAGCCTTGAAGCACTGATGGACTCTCGTGCTCCGGCCGTTGTCGCCGTCATCGTTACCACTGGATCGGGACCGGGACTCGAGGCCGCCGCGGCTTCCTTGGCCGCCCAAAACTACGAGCAGCTCAGCCTCCTCGTCCTCGCCAACGGGGACGCGCCCGAGGTCGCTGAGCGGGTCGCGGGCGTGGCGCCGCACGCCTTCGTGCGCCTGATCGAGGAGAACCATGGCTTCGGTGCGGCTTGTAACGAAGCGGCTCTCATGGTCGAGGGCTCGGCCTTCTTTCTCTTCTGCCACGACGACGTGCGCCTCGAACCCGATGCGGTGCAGCTAATGGTCGAGGCGGCCTACCGGGCCAACGCCGGCATCGTCACGCCCAAGTTCGTCGCCTACGAGGACCCGCTGGTCCTGTTGCACGTGGGCCAGACGTGTGACCGCTTCGGCGTCGTCCGAGAACGCGTCGTGAGCGGCGAGATCGACCACGGCCAGCAGGACCTCGAGCGCGACGTCTTCGTGGCGCCCGGCGGGGTCACGCTCGTGCGCTCGGACCTCTTCGCGACGCTGCGCGGCTTCGATCCTCTCATCACCCTGCTCGGTGAAGACCTCGATCTCTGCTGGCGAGCCCAGGTCGCGGGGGCTCGGATCATCGTCGCCCCACTGGCCAAGGTCGCCCACCGCGAGACGGTCGCCACCGGTGAGCGACACGTCACGGCCATCGGTACGCGTGCGAGCGAGTCGCCAAGACCTCCAACGGCGCCACCAGCTCCTGGTCGTCGCGACCGGCTGGACCAGGCGTACGACCCTCGTCACCCTCGCGGCGCTCGTCGTCATCGACGTGCTCGAGGTGGGCGTCGCACTCGTCGGGGGAGACCTCGACCGGGCGGGGGCCATTGCAACCTCGTGGCGCTGGCTGTTCCGCCAGCGTCGCCGCGCGCGAGAACGCCGCCGCGAGCTCGCTGGGCTGCGCGTGCTTTCGGACGCTGAGCTGCACCGCCTGCAGGTCGGGGGAGCGACGCGGCTGAAGCAGTTCGCGGTAACCCTGGCCCGAGAGGGCTTCGACAAGGCGCGGGGCATCCTGCCGCCCGAGGCGACGACCGAGCCCTTCGACGGCACCGAAGAAGCGGGTGTCGGCTTCGCCGCGGCCTTCGCCGAGGAGGAGGAGTTCGACGAGATCGCCGTCAGCGACCACCTCGCGCAGCGCACGCGACCGACTCGGTTCCTGACCTCGTTTCGCGCGCAGGCCACGATCGTCGCAGTGGTGGCCGTGCTGTGGCTCATCGGCTCACGCAACCTCGTCGCGACGCACCTGCCCCTCATCGGGCGACTCGCGCCCCTCGACTCGTGGTGGTCGACCTGGCGCCACTTCTTCGCGTCGTGGTCCGCGAACGGGGTCGGCACGGGCACGCCGGGCATGCCCGGCTACGGAGTCATCGCCCTGGCCGGCACGTTCGTACTCGGCCGCATGGGCATCCTGCCGCGCCTGGCGCTTATCTTCGCCGTGCCGATGGGCGCCGTCGGCGTGGGTCGCCTGCTCAAGGATCGCGCGTCGAACCGCGCACGCATTGTGGGCGCTATCGCGTACGCGGCGATGCCGGTCGGCATGAACATGATCAGCCAGGGTCGCATCGACGTACTGGTCGTGGTGGCGCTCTTGCCGTTCATCGTGCGCCGAGTCTTCGAAGTGATGGACGTGCCGGGCTTTCGCGTCCGTCCCTACAGCGAACCGGTGCCCTTTGGCCATCGCGGCTGGCGAACGACCGAAGCGGGCCAGCGGATCGTCCTCTACATGCTGCTCGCCCTGGCGACCGCGATGGCTCCGGCCGCGCTTGTCGCCACTGGCCTCGTGGTGGTCGGCGTGTCGTTGGCGCGGCTCTTCGAACCCGACAGGCGGAGCGTGTTTCGTGGAACGTTTCGCTTCCTCGGCGCGCTACTCGCCAACGTGGCGATCCTTCTGCTGCCGATGAGCATTGACGTCGTCATCGCCGGTCGGCGCGCATTCGGGATATTCGGACTGACCCGGGGACCGTGGTCGGTGCCCTCGTTCAGCTTGCTGTTGCGCGACGTCGACGGAACGTTCGGCGCGTCGTGGTGGGGCTGGCTGCTGCCCGTGGCGGCGCTCTTCGCACTGCTGTTGTGCAAGGGCGAACGCCGGCGCGTGGCGACCAAGCTTGCGGCGATTGCCACGCTCAGCCTCGTGCTCACGGTTGTCGTTTCACGCCACTGGCTGGGCTCGTTCGCGCCGGATCTCGACGTGCTGCTCGCGCTCTACGCGCTCGCGTTGGCTTCGCTCGTCGGTCTAGGTGTCGGCGCGCTCGAGCATGACCTGCGCGATGCGGGTTTCGGCTGGCGCCAGGTTGCGGCTGGCCTTTCGGTGGTGACGATCTTGCTGGCCGCACTGCCCTTCGCCGCGAGCTTCGCGAGCGGTCACTTTGACCTGCCGACGACGAGCGTTGCCGAGTCGCTCAGCTCCCTCTCGCCGACCAGCGCCGGCGGATTCCGGGTGCTGTGGCTGGGCGATCCTTCGGTCGTGCCGCTTGCGGGCTGGTCGGTGGCGCCCGGTCTCGAGGCGGCGACGTCGACGGACGGCCTGCCCGGGGGCGGCTCGCTCTTCAGCCCACCGGACTCGGGGACGAGCGACGTGATCATGGAGGCGATTCAGACCGTCCTCGCCGGGCGCACCGTGCGCCTCGGCGAGCTCCTCGCCCCCGCGGGAATCTCGGCGATCGTCGTGATGAACTCGTCGGCGCCCGAGATCGCCGGCGTGCAGAGCAGCCCGCTGCGCCCGGCGCCCGCCGAGCTGCTGAGCGCCCTCAACAACCAAAGCGACCTCGCCCTCGAACTGCAGACGCCGTCGGTCGAGGTCTTCTCCAACTCGCTGTACCACGGAATCTTCGCTGCGACGAATCCCGGCTCGTCGGTGCTGCGGCCGATCTTCTCTACGACGTCCGAGTCTGGTCCGCTGACGCCGGGCTCGACGGTGGTGGCGGGGCTCGCGCCCGCGGGCGCCTTTGCCCTGGACGTCAACGGCGTGCCGGCCACGCGCACCACCTACGCCAGCTGGACGCCCTTCTATCAGGTGGCGTCCTCGACCAATGCCGAGACCGGCACGATCGTGCTGCACCAGTTCCCCTTCAACGGGCTGGTCGCCCTCTTCACGCTGGGCATGTGGGGAATCGTCTGGCTCGGCTTTGGGTGGATCCACCGCCTCGAGTGGCTGTTCACGGGCCGCCGTCGGGTCGCGCGGGTGCGCCAGCGGGGCGAGCCGTGAGACGCGTCCCTCTGCTGCTAGGGGTCCTCGTCGTGCTGGTCGCGGCGGGGCTCGCCGTGACGCTGACCCACCCGAAGAACCCCTCGACGCTGCCGAGCGGGTTGGAGGTGTCGATCGATGCCGAATCGACCGCGCTGTACTGCACCGGACTGCCCTACAGCCCGTTGCGTCCTGGAAGAGTCACCTTCTATAACACGGCGGGCGCCCCGAGAGCGCTCGCCGTGAGCGCCGTCTCGAGTCGGGGAACCAAGTGGAACGGCGCGATCGAGCTTTCGGCCCACGAGACCGAGTCGATCGCTCCGAGCGCCCTGCTCCACGGGGTTGCGGGCGATTACTTTGGCGTAGCGGTGCAGATCAGTGGCGGCGGGGTGGTCGGCGAGGTCGTCGCCCCCGACGGCGCCGTGGTGCCCTGTACCAGCGTTGGCGCAACCCACTGGTACGCCACGGGCTTCAACACGATCGTCGGTTCGAGCGCGACCCTCAGCCTCTACAACCCGACGGCGACATCGGCCGTCTTCAACGCGTCGATCTTCAGCGCAGCGGGGATCGCCACGCCCGAGTCCTTCCAGGGCGTCGCGGTGCCCCCCCACGCCCAGCGCGAGCTCGATCTCGGCACCGAGATCGTGAACACGGCGAACGTCGGCGTCGCGCTCGACGTGCTGCGCGGCTCGCTCGAAGTCGTGGGCGTGGAGGACTCCCTTGGCGAAGTCTCGTTCAACGAGGGCGTGACCGAAGCTTCGCCCAGCGCCTGGTTCCCCGACGTGACGACGGTCATGAATGCAACGGCGCAGCTGCGTATCGCCAACCCCAACGTCGAGCCCGCCGAGGTGAGCGTGGCCGTGTCGCTCGCTCCCTACCACATTCGCCCTCAGAGCGTGACCGTCCCACCTCTGAGCACGGGTCTCGTGACCATCACGCCGAATCCGGCCATCCCGGCGGCCGGCTTCGCGTCGCTCACCGTCAGCTCGAGCGAACCAGTCGTCACGGCGCTCGCCACGGGCGCGGGCCAGTGGATCGCCCTCTCCTCACCGGTGGCGCCAGGCAACGTCTTCTTGGTGGGCAACTTCGCCGGCCGAGGCTTCGGCGCAGCGACGGTGACCAACACCTCGGCGCACGCCGTCACGCTGGTGATCAGCTCGCTCGTGCCCTCATCGTCGAAGGTCGCCGGTGCGGCCGGTCCCATCACCCTCGCCGGAGGAAGCTCGGAGAGCCTCTTCGCCGAAATCCCTTCGTTCTCGAGATCACCGACCGACGCCTACCTGCTGATCTCGTCCAAGCCGACGATGGTCGTGTCGCTGGTCTCGCCGAGCGCCCCGCAAGGCGTCGAGGTGGTGGCGCCGCTAAATGGCCGGTAGCGTCGGCGGCTGCCAGTTGGCCGTGGCCGTCGCCGGGACCGGCTCTTCGCTCGGCGTCGGCGCCGAGGGCGCGACGGTCGCCGGCTCGGGCGTCGGGCTGGCCTTGGGGACACCGCTGAGGGCGCTCACGGTCTTCGTGCCGGCGGGGTGCACCGGCTCGCCGTTCGCCTCGTCGATGAGCCGGGCCGCCTCAGCGCCGTCGACCGTCTCGTGCTCGATCAGGGCGCGCGTCAGGGCCTCGAGTCCGCGGCGGTGCAGGGTCAGTACCTCGATGGCGCGTGACTCCTGCTCGCGCAGAATCCGCTCGATCTCGTCATCGATCACCTTGGAGGTGTGGTCCGAGTAGTCGCGGGTATGCATGAGGTCCTCGCCCAGGAAGACCTGGTTGTTCGAGCCCCACGCCATCGGACCGATCTCCTTGGACATGCCCCACTCGCGCACCATGCGCCGGGCCAGCTCGGTGTTGCGCTGCAGGTCGTCCGCGGCGCCCGTGGAGAGGTCGCCGTAGACCAAGAGCTCGGCGACGCGCCCGCCCATGCGCATGCACAGCGCGTCCTCGAGGTGCTGGCGGGACATGATGTGGCGGTCCTCTTCGGGCAACGTCATCGTCACGCCGAGGGCCATGCCCCGCGGGATGATCGTGATCTTGTGCAGCGGGTCGGTCTTGTCGAGCACGTAGGCGAGCAGGGCGTGACCGCTTTCGTGAAAGGCGATGCGCTCGCGCTCGTCGTCCTGGAGGACCATGGTGTCGCGTTCCTGGCCCATGATGACCCGGTCGCGGGAGGTCTCGAAGTCGTCCATGTCGATCGTCTTGGAGTTGCGGCGCACCGCGTGCAGGGCCGCCTCGTTGACGAGGTTGGCGAGGTCGGCGCCGCTCATGCCCGGGGTGCCGCGCGCGACGAGCATGAGGTCCACCGACGCGTCGAGGGGTTTACCTTTGGCGTGCACTTGGAGGATGGGCAGGCGCTCTTCGAGGTCGGGCAGGGGCACCACGATCTGGCGGTCGAATCGGCCCGGTCGCAGGAGCGCCGGGTCCAGCACGTCGGGACGGTTCGTGGCCGCGATCACGACGACGCCCTCGGTCGGTTCGAAGCCGTCCATCTCCGAAAGCATCTGATTCAAGGTCTGCTCGCGCTCGTCGTGGCCGCCGCCGAGCCCCGCGCCACGCTTTCGGCCGATGGAGTCGATCTCGTCGACGAAGACGATCGCCGGCGACTGCTTGCGCGCGGTGTTGAACAGGTCGCGCACTCGGCTCGCGCCGACACCGACGAACATCTCCATGAAGTCCGATCCCGAGACCGAGAAGAAGGGCACGCCCGCCTCACCGGCGACGGCGCGCGCGAGCATGGTCTTGCCGGTGCCCGGCGGTCCCGACGAGCAAGAGCCCCTTCGGGATCGTGGCGCCGATGGCCGTGTAGCGCGCGGGGTTCTTCAGGAACTCGACGACCTCACTGATCTCCTGCTTCACGCCGAGGTAGCCCGCGACGTCGGCGAACGTCGTCCTCGGGTGGTCTTCGCTGAACTGCTTGGCCCTCGACCGACCGACCGACATCATGCCGTTCATCTGCCCGCGGGCCTGGCGGCTCGCGTAGTACATGAAGGCGGCGAAGATCAGGATCCAGATGAGATAGGGCAGCAGCTCGGCGGCGAGGCTCGAGGGATTCACGAAGGTCACGATGACGTTTTCGGTACGCAGCGTGTTCACTTCCTCGGCGAGGGCCGGGACCGGTCCGTTCGAGGTGTAGTTCGTGCCATTGCTGAGCTGGCCCGTGATCACGCCGTTGGAGTTGTTGATGCTGGCCGAAATCACCTTCTGGCTGCGCGCGTCACGGATGAGGCTCGAGTACGTGACGGTCTTCACATTTGAGTGGGAGAAGAGCGAGTTGATGACGAGGATGCCCAGGATGAAGGCGATGATGGCGATCGTGATCATTCGCCGGCGCACCTGGGGCGCCATCGGCTTCTCCCCTCCGGGGAGGAATCGCTTCAGGCCGTTCTGATCATTTGGTGCATCTGACACGTATCTAATCTAGAGGTGATCAGCAACATCTCGGCTCGGCCTGTGCAAAACCTCGAGTGGAAAGCGTTACGCCTTTGAGTGCTCTCTCGGTTTCCCCGGCGGTGAATCGTCCGCGCGCGGTGGCGATCGTGGTGGCGAGTTTTATCGGATTCTTAGCGGGCCAGTTGCTCGCGCTGCTCTTAGAGATCGCCGGCGCGAGCCTCGCGCACTATCCCGGAGGCGTCAATGCGCTTTCGCGTGTGGCCAACCCGCCCTGGTGGGCCAACGCGCTCGGACTCATCGGACTGTGGATCGGCTTCTCGAGCGCCATCTACTACGCGCGCCACGACGGCCGCTTGTCGGCGCTCGCCAACCAGTGGCGGCCCCGCCCGAGCGACGTCGTGTACGTGGCCCTTGGCGTCGCCTGCCAGTTCGCCATCGATCTGGCCTACGCGCCGTTTCACTTCAAGAGCCTGAGCCACCCGGTGAACCACCTGTTCCAAGCGGCTCACGGCCCGGGGTTCGTGGTGATTGCGCTTATGACAACGCTCGCCGCGCCGATCTTTGAAGAGTGGCTCTTTCGCGGGGTCATCTTTCGCGCGATCGCCGAGGGCGCGACGGGACTCACCAAGGGCGCGGCGCTCACCGTCGGCATCGTCGTGAGCGCGCTCCTCTTCGCCGCGGCGCACGGCGAAGCAGTGCAGTTCGCCGGACTCGCGGCGCTCGGCGTCGTGCTCGCGTTGCTCGTCCATCGCACGAAGCGCCTGGTGCCGAGCTACTTGACGCATGCGTCGTTCAACGCCGTCGCGCTCGTCGCGGTGATCGCGCAGCGCGCGGGACACTGATGCGTCGACTGCGCGAGTTCTGGACTCCATTGCGGCTCCTCGACGCCGCGATCGTCTTGGCCGTCATCTACGTCACGATCTGGTCGCTGCACCCCCAGTTACTCGTGTCGTCGTCGCTCATCACGGGCGGCGACACCGGCTCGCACCTCGCGATGCCGGCGTACCTGAGGACGACCGGCAACGTCTTCGACTTCACGCCGTGGTACCCCGGCTGGCTGGCTGGCATCCCCGCCTACTCCTACTATTTCGTACTGCCCGACGTGCTGGCGACCCTTGCGAGCTACGTCATCGGCTTTGCTGTCGCCATCAAGCTCGCCACGATCGTCGGTTCGGTCCTGATGCCGATCACGGCCTACGCGATGGCGAGGCTCTTTCGCGCGCCCCGGCCGATCCCCGCGGCGCTCGCCATCGCGACGCTGCCGTTCCTCTTCGACGCCTCGTTCACGATCGACGGCGGGAACCTCTTCTCGACGATGGCCGGCGAGTACTCGTTCTCGCTCTCGCTCGCTCTGGCGCTGCTCACGATTGGTCTGGTCGCCCGGGGCGTGCGCACCGGCCGCGGCTACTGGGTCGCGGCTCTCGGGCTCAGCCTCACGCTCGCCAGCCACGTCCTGCCGTGGCTCTTCAGCCTCGGGGCGATCGCCGTGCTCGTGGTCTTTGAGCTGCTGCACCGCCGGGGGATTGGCGAGCCCATCGAGCAACCGCGGGTGCCCGGCGGGGACAGCCGTCCGAATCGCTTCGCGGTCGCCGTGGGACTGGCCGTGCTCGCGTTCCTGCCATTCTTCTTCGACACCAACTTCTCGATCAACAGCACGGGCGCCTTCTCCACGCGCCAGGGCGTCTACTCGCTGCTGCTGACCCTCGCCCTGGCGCTGCTCACGATCGGGCGCTTCATGCAAGGCGCGCCGCGCCGTCGGGACTACTGGCTGCTGGCGCTGGACTTCGCGGCGCTCGTGGCGTCGTGCTTCATGATCGTGCGCTTCAGTTTCGCCGCGGTGCTCGGCCTCGTCGCCCTCGAGTTGTTCCAGCGTCGAGCGACGCCCGGAGCCCGCGCGGACGCGACGCACCGACCAGCGGACGTGAAGGGCGACGTCGCGCGTCCCGTTCGCTTCGCCGTCCTCGCGTGCCTGCTCTCCTTCGCGCTGTCGGCGTGGTGGCTGCTGCCCTTCGCGACGACGCAGTCGCTCACCGACTCGCTCGGCTACACGAACGAGGGTGTCAACACCGTGCGGGGCATCTTCTCCCTGCTCGGCTGGTACAACGCGACCGGGGGCGCGGCGGGGGACCGCTGGGTGATCGTGCTCTGCGCCGTGGCGATCGTCGTGGCCTTCGCCGCGCGCGATCGTCTCGGCATGGTGCTCGGCGCTCTCACCGTGCTTTCGTTTTGGGCCTTCGCGCTCGATCCCCAGAGCGCGATCTGGGACCAGCGGCTGATGCCGTTCTGGTACATCTCGATCCACCTTGCGGCCGGCTGGCTCGTCGGGTACATCGCGTGGCGCTGGGCGTTTCGGCTGCCGGCGCGCTACCGCTGGGCCGCCTACTTCGCCGAGATCGCGGCACAACCGGCCGACGCAGTCGAAGGGGACCGCGCAGAACCTGAGCCCGAGCGCGAGCCCGAGCCCGTGTCGGCGCACGAGAGCGTCGACGCGGCCCGGAGCCTCGAGGCCGATGACCCGCGGTACTTCTCGCGCCGCCTGGTACAAGCGACCTGCGCCGTGGCCCTGCTCGGTCTGCTCTCGACGGTGCCGGGGCTCATCAAGCCCCTCGCCAACGTGCTGCACCTATCGACGGGCGGCAACCAGGTGAGCGTCTGGGCCGAGACCAACTACTCGGGCTACCAGGCCCAGTCCGGCTGGCCCGAGTACCACAACCTGATGGAGACGATGGGGGACGTCGCCAAGCGCTACGGCTGCGGGCGCGCGATGTGGGAGTACTCGGCCTCCGAGCAGCGCTTCGGCACGCCCGAGGCGCTGATGCTCCTGCCCTACTGGACCAACAACTGCGTCGGCTCGATGGAGGGGCTGCTCATGGAGTCCTCACCGACGACGCCCTACCACTACCTCGACCAGTCTGAGCTGAGCGCCGCTCCGAGCGACCCTCAGGTGGGACTGTCCTACGGTCCCGTCGACGTGTCGCTCGGCGTCGGCCACCTGCAGATGCTCGGCGTGAAGTACTTCGTGGCCTTTTCGCCCGAAATCCTTGCCGAGGCCCGAAGCGACCCCGACCTCCAGCTCATCACCAAGACTCGGGACTGGCCCGCCCCCGGGGTGCAGTGGTGGATCTTCCTCGTAAGGGACAGCCCCATCGTCCAGGCCCTCAGCTACACGCCGAACGTGGTCGCGGGCATCGCGAGCCAGTACCAGTGGCTCGAGCAGAACGAGACGTGGTGGCTCAACCCGGACCTCCAACACGTCTACGCCGCAATGAGCGGGCCTGCGTCGTGGCCGCGCGCATCGATCATTACGAAGATGACCAAGTCCGCCCCACTGCCCTCGGTCGTCGTGAGCCACGTGCGCGTCGGCCTGCAGTCGATCGCCTTTCACGTCTCGCGCGTCGGCGTGCCGATGCTCGTGAAGATCTCTTACTACCCGCGCTGGCACGCCACCGGCGCGAGCGGTCCCTACCGCGTGAGCCCCAACCTGATGGTGGTCGTCCCTACGGCAAAGGACGTTTCGCTCGCCTACGGCTCGACGCCGGCGATCACGCTAGGCAGCGTCGTCAGCGACGTCACGGTGATCGCGGGTCTGGCTTTGTTCGTCGTCGTGCTGAAAAGGCGGCGAAACCTACGACGGTAGGCTGAGCGATCGTGGACACTTCCGCCATCTTCAAGGCTTACGACGTGCGCGGAACCTACCCCGATCAGCTCGATGAGCGCACTGCCGAGGCGGTCGGCTCGGCCTTCGCCACCTTCGCCGCGTCGGCGCGAATCGTCCTCGCACGCGACATGCGAGCCTCGGGTGTCTCGCTCGCCGAGGCCTTTGGCCGCGGCGTGCGCGCCTGCGGCGTCGAGGTCCTCGACCTCGGACTCGCCTCCACTGACTTTCTCTACTTCGCCTCGGGCTTTCTCGACGTGCCTGGTGCGATGTTCACTGCTTCGCACAACCCGTCGCGCTACAACGGGATCAAGCTCTGCCTCGCCGGCGCCAAGCCGGTCGGGCTCGAGTCGGGCCTCGCCGAAGTTGAGCGGCTCACCAACGCCTTCTACGAGGCGCCCGCCACGATCGAGCCGGCGGGCTACGCGACCCTTGACCTCACGAACGAGTGGGTGGCCCACGTGCACGCCTTCGTTGACGTCGACGCCTTTCGGCCCCTGCGCATCGTGGCCGACACGGCCAATGGCATGGGCGGCTTCGTGGCGCCGCTCGTCTTTGCCGGCTTGCCCTTCGAGGTCGAGATCCTCTACCCCGAGCTCGACGGCACGTTCCCCAACCACCCGGCCGACCCGCTCAACCCGGACAACTTGAAGGACCTGCGTCGGCGCATCCTCGATTCGGGCGCCGACGTCGGGCTCGCCTTCGACGGCGACGCCGACCGCGTCTTTCTCATCGACGAGCGGGCCAATCCGCTGAGCGGCTCGACGACGACGGCGATGGTGGCCTCGGCCATGCTCGAACGCCACCCGGGAGCGGCAATTCTCTACAACGTGATCTGCTCGAAGACAGTGCCCGAGGTGATCGCGGAAATGGGCGGGGTGGGCGTTCGCACGCGCGTGGGCCACAGCTACGTCAAGCAGGCGATGGCCGAGACCGGGGCGGTCTTCGGGGGCGAGCACTCGGGCCACTACTACTACCGCGATAACTACCGCGCCGATTCGGGGATCATCACCGCCTTCGTGGTCCTGGAACTCCTCAGCCGGTCGTCGGAGAACCTCTCCCAGCTCGCCAAGCCCTTCCAGCGCTACGCCGATTCGGGCGAGATCAACACCGAGGTCACCAGTCCCGCGGCGACCGTCGAACGTGTCGCGAGCCAACTCGCCGCCGAAGGGGTTGCCGTCGATCGCCTCGACGGGCTGACCGTCGACTACGGATCGTGGTGGTTCAACCTACGTCCCTCGAACACCGAGCCGCTGCTGCGCCTCAACGTCGAGGCCGACGACGACGACGCGCTGCGGACCCACCTCGGCGAGGTACTCAATCTCATCAAGGAGAACGGCTGATGGCCCTCGACTCGTTCCTGCTCGAGCTGCTCGAAGACCCGGTCGACCACGGGGCGCTGCTCTACGTGCCCAGCCGGGACGTGCTCTTCAACCCTCGCCGTCGAGTCGCCTACGAGGTGCGCGACTCAATCCCGGTGATGCTGCCCGACGAGGCCCGCCCGGTCAGTGACGACGAAGAGCGTGCCTTCAACGCTGACCCGCAGGCTCGCCTCACCGGTCCCACCCGCTAGGACGGCGTCACGAGCAGGGGCACTGACTGGGCGCCCCAGACCGCCAGACGCGAGTCCCGCCAGATCACCGGGCCCGCTGGCTCGATGCGCGCCCAGTTGGCCCGCAGCGCCACGAGCGCCTCGTAGAGTTCGGCGCGCGCGAGTGCCGCGCCGAGACAGTGGTGGATGCCCGAGGAGAAGGTCAGGTGCTCGCGGGCGCTGGCGCGGCGGGCGTCGAAGCGCTCGCCATCGTTGAATCGGCCCTCGTCGCGGTTGGCGCCGGCCAGGCTAAAGGCGAGGAGCGTGCCCTTTTCGAAGCCAACCCCGCGGTACTCGAAGGGCTCGTGGACCTGTCGAATGACGAAGCGGATCGGATTGAGGTAGCGCAGCGACTCCTCGACGACTCCCGCGGCGAGCCCGGCGTCGCCGCCGAGTGCGTCCCATAGTTCGGGCCGTGTCGAGAGCAGCGCGAGCGAGGTGGCGAGTTGGTTGCGCGTGGTGTCCGTGCCGGCCGCGATGATGCCCTGGACGAGGCTCACCATCTCCACGGTGGAGAGCCGGTCACCCTCTTGTTCGGCTTCGATGAGGTGGCTGATGAGGTCGTCGCCGAGGTGGTCGCGCCGCTCGTCGATGAGTGCGGTGACGTAGCGCGAGAACTGCCGAGACTCGGCGACGATGCGCTCCTCGTTGCCCTTCACCTCAGAGGAGAACACGAGAAACGTGGTCTCGGCCCAGCGCGAGAAGAGGTCCCAGTCGGCCCGTTCGACGTTGAGGTGGTGGCAGATCACGGCGATGGGGTAGCGCGAGAGCAGCGACGGCGCGTCCACGACGAAGCTCGCCGCGCCCTCGTCGTTCAACTCGTGCGCCAGCTCGTCCACGTACTCGCGCATGAAGGGACGAAGGCGGTCGATCGCCCTGGGGGTGAAGGGGGCGGCGACCAGGCGGCGCAGGCGGGCGTGGCGTTCACCCTCGGCGCTCAAGATGCCCTCGCGGTTGAGCCCGTCGAGGGCGGTGCCCTCGCCGCTGAAGAGTGCGGCGACGAGGTGCGAGGCCTGGTGGAGGTGGCGGTCGCGCAGCAGAGCCGTCACGTCGTCGTACGCGAGCACGACGTAGCCGAAGGCGAACCGGGCGAGCCAGCCACGTTCTCCGGCGCGCGCGAGGGCGGTGACCTCGTCCTCGGGGTTGGCGAAGGCCGGTGTGTCGAGCATCGGCAGGTCGAGTGCTTCGACCGGCGTCGCCACGGCCTAGTTCAGTCGCTCGACGATCATGGCCATGCCCTGGCCGCCACCGACACACATCGTCTCGAGGCCGTAACGCTTGTCAGCGTCCTCGAGCGAGTTGAGCAGCGTCGTCATGATGCGCGCGCCCGTCATGCCGAAGGGGTGGCCAAGGGCGATGGCGCCGCCACGGACGTTGAGCTTCTCGAGCGGGATGCCGAGGTGCTTGGCGCTCGGGAGCACCTGGGCGGCGAAGGCCTCGTTGATCTCGACGAGGTCGATATCCTTCATTGTGAGCTTCGCTCGGCTCAGCACCTGGCGGCACGCCTCGATCGGACCGAGGCCCATGATCTCGGGATTAAGAGCGCTCACTGCGCTGGCGACGATGCGCGCGAGGGGCTTCACGCCGAGCTCATTGGCTTTCGTGTCGCTCATCACGATCACGCCCGCCGCGCCGTCGTTGAGCGGGCAGGAGTTCCCGGCCGTCACGGTGCCGCCCTGGCGGAAAACGGGCTGGAGGCTCGCCAGCTTCTCGAGCGTGGTGCCCGGACGGGGCCCGTCGTCCCTTTCGACGACCGTGCCGTCGGGCCGCGTGACTGGGGTGATCTCGCGCTCGAAGAAGCCGTTCTCCTGGTGCGCGACGGCGAGTTCTTGGCTACGTAGGGCGAATTCGTCCATCTCGTGACGCGCGACGTGCTCGAACTCCGCCACGTTCTCTGCGGTCTGGCCCATCGCGATGTAGACGTCAGGCAGCCCCGGGTGGGGCGCCCAGGGATCGGTCACCTTCTCGGCGCGTTCCCTCGTGCGCTCGACGGCGTCGTGAAAGATCGGGTTCATCGCCGCGTGCGAGTCGCTCGCGCCGTTGCCAAAGCGCGAGACCGTCTCGACGCCGGCCGCGATGAACACGTCGCCCTCGCCGGCGCGGATCGCGTGGGCGGCCATGCGAATCGTCTGCAGCGACGACGAGCAGTAGCGATTGACCGTCGTGCCGGGCACGTCCTCGAGGCCGCAGAGCACCGCGACTACGCGCGCGAGATTGAAGCCCGATTCGCCAGCCGGACTGCCGCACCCCACCATCAGGTCCTCGACGCTGTGGGGGTCGAGCTCGGGGACCTGCTCGAGCAGGGTGCGCACGATGAGCGCCGTCAGGTCGTCGGGCCGCAGGTCGACGAGGGAGCCCTTGAAGGCCCGCCCAATGGGCGTGCGCGCGGTGGCGACAATGACGGCGTCGGGCATGGCGACCTCCTAGCGGCGTGGCGTAACTGTGGCGAGCCTACTTACTCGAACGACGCGGTCGGCTACGTCGAAGTGAGCGGTCCGGCGTCGGTGAAGCCCTGGCGCACACCCTGGCCGGCGCGCTGGCGCAGCTGCTCGGGCTCGAAGAGCATCCAGTAGGCGTTGCGGGCGTGGCTGCGCGAGCGATTGAGAAACAACGTCGCGAGCACCATCGGGTCGTCGGACTCGTCCTCGTGGACGAAGACCTCGAGGATCGGTGTCGAGGTCATGAGCTGGGCCTGCATGATGCCGAGTGAGGCCTCGTGCGCGCACTGCTTGTCGATCGGTGTCGGACCGGGCATCCCCAACACGATCACGATCGAGGCTCCGTCGCGCTCGATCATGTTCTTCGCCGCGACCGCCAGGTCTTTAAAGCCCGGCACGGTCTGCGAGATCACTTCGAACTTCTGACCGTAGCCGGGGCACTCCTCGAGCTCGGCGCGCGCCGCCGCGCCCATGTCGAAGCGGGCGAACATCGTGTCGATGACGCCTATCTTCAGCTTCTTCGGGGACTTTTTCTTCTCAGCCACACGACTCCAGTTACTCCATTGTAGGGAGAGCCGTCCCCGGCTCTTTATGAAGTGACGCCTTGGCGCGGCGCGAGCCCATGAAGGTTGTGAGACGAGGGCTAGAAATGAACTGGCGCAGCCGCCCACTGAACTCATCGCTACCGCGCTGTGCCCCTGCCATGCTCGCTCCCCGGCTCGCTCGGGTGTCGGGCGCCAGCTCTTTGGCAACCTCGGCCGGCCGCAAGGACGCGGCGGCCCGAGCGGTCGATCATGGCCGAGCCCAGCTTCCGGGCTGCCCCTCGCGCTTGCCGCTGAGGCGACCTTTTGCCTTGACGGCATCTCTTCTTGGCCTTCGTCGTATGCTGCCGTTCCGTGCAGAACATGGACGCGTACCTTCGCCGAATTGGCATAAGCGGCACAGCGACAAGTACGTGGCACGCAATCCACCGCGCTCACGCCACGACCATCCCCTTCGAGAACCTCGACTCGCATCGCGGGATTCCCATCTCGTTGGAACAGGGCGCACTCGAGCGCAAGCTGGTGACGGCCCGGCGCGGCGGTTACTGCTTCGAGCACAATCTTCTTCTGGCTTCGGCTTTGGCACAGCTTGGGCTGCGCGTTGAGCCGATGCTCGCTCGCGTCCGTTTCGGTGGTGCCCCGCCCGAAACTCGACCAAATGGGCACCTAGCCCTGCGGGTGACCGACGAGGACGGGCGCCAATGGCACGCGGACGTTGGTTTCGGACCGCAGTCGCTGCTGGATCCGATTCCGTTCGGCCCGTCGGGGTGCACGAGCAGTCGGGCTGGAGCTTTCAAGTTGTGCAAGACGGCGAGGAGCTCGTTCTCCAATGGTTGACGCCGGAGGGTTGGACCGACTTGTACGGATTCCTCCCCAAGCCTGTCACGCGGATCGACATCGAGGTCAGCAACTGGTGGATGTGCACGAACCCAGCATCGCCCTTCGTGTCCGGGTTGGTCGCGTCATTCAATCACTCAGACGGTCGGCGCGAGACCCTCTCGGACTTTTCCGGCCGGCTCAAGTTGATGGCGGCGTCGCCTGAGGGGGTGATTGAAACGCAAGAGCCCCGCGAGGCGATCCCTTCACTACTCGCGGAGCGATTCGACCTGCCGGGGTTCGTGCTCGGTCCAGACGGCAGGGTGCGCTTCGGAACTACTGGAGACGCGCAGTCCGTTGGACCGGCACCGGATGTAAGCAGCCAGCCCTCGACCGGTTTCAGCGAATCCCGCGCAATTGGTGGATAGCCCACACACGGATCAACTGCACCGGTAACGCTCCGGCGTTCCGGCTTGGCGCAGCGATTGGCGCAATCCGTTTCGACAACTTGTGGCGCGGTGTGGCTGGATTCAGCGTGGCGCAAGCCCGGCGACGGCCTCGTTGAGGTCGATGCCGAAGGGCACGACAGCGAGCGTGGGGATCTCGACGCCGGCCTCGATGTAGCGCGCCACGTGGTCGCGGCAGGCGTCGTAGGACCCGTGGATCACGAGCTCGTCGACGACCTCGTCGGAGATGACCTCGTTGGCCAGCTTGCGGTCCCCGTTTGCCCACGCCGCCCACATGGGCGCGAGCGCGTCGCCGCGCCCGAGCCAGCGGTGGAACTCGGCGTAGGCCGACACGGTCAGGTACGACGAGATCATCCGGCGCGCGATGAAGCGCGCTCTGTCGGCGTCATCGCTCGGGACGACGAAGAGCCGCGCCGCAATCGTCTTGTCGGGCCCGACCTCGCGGCGGCACTGCGCGACGTCACTCGCGGCGAGCCAGTTGAGGATCGCCCCGTCGGCCTCTCGTCCAGCCAGGCGTAGCATCCCCGGGCGCAGGGCGCCCAAGAGGATCGGCGGTCGTTCGAGCACCGGGCGCGACAGCTTGAAGCCGTGCACCTCGAAGGTCTCGAAGACCTCGTCGATCTTCTCGCCGCGAAGCGCGCGCTGTAGAAAGCGCAGCACGTCGCGGGTCCGGGCGTAGGGGCGCTCGTAGGCGATGCCGTTCCAGCGCTCGACGACTGGTTCGCTCGAGGCGCCCAGTCCCATCGTGAAGCGACCGGCGGCGATCTCGGCGACGGCGGCCACGGTCATCGCGAGCAGTCCCGGGCCCCGGGTGAAGGCGGGCGTGACCGCGACGCCCAGGTTGAGCCGGGCTTCGGTCACCGCGGCCAGCGTCAGCGGCGTGAAGCCGTCCGCGCCGTCGACTTCGGCGGACCAGACGTCGGTGTAGCCGAGGTCGGCCAGGCGGTGGAACCAGTCGCGGTGATCGAGCAGCGAGACGCCCTCGAAGGGGATGGTGATGCCGTAGCGCGAGGTCATGTCTCAGTGTTTCAGAGTTCGTCGCGTGGCGCCGACCTAGCCGAGGAAGTCGCCCTCGTGGGGCGCGGGCACTTCGTGGCCGTGGCGCTCCAAGTCGCGCACCCAGCGCTTGATGAGGGTCTCGAGCACCGCCACGCGGGCGTAGTGCTTGCTCTCGGCCGCAATGAGGTCCCAACGCGCGCGCTTCTCGTCGGTCGCCTCGACCATGAAGTCGAGAGCCTTTAGATACGCGTCGCGCTTTTCGCGGTTGCGCCAATCGTCGGGGGTGAGCTTCCAGCGCTTCAGGGGGTCGTTCGCGCGCTGGTTGTAGCGGCGCAACTGCTCTTCGTCCGAGATGTGCAGCCAGAATTTCACAATGGTTACGTCGTCGCTCGTGAGCATCCGCTCGAACTCGACGATCTCCTTGGCCGACTGCTCGGCCGTTGCCTTGTCGATCTCCTTCTCCACCCGCTCGACGAGCAGCCGTCCGTACCAGGAGCGGTCAAAGACCGTCATCTCGCCCTTGCCGGGCAGCACCTCCTGGAAGCGCCAGAGGAAGTGGTGGCGCAACTCCTCCTCGGTGGGCGGGCCAACGGGCTGGACGCGCACGTGGCGGGGGTCGATGCTGGCCGTGAGCCGGCGAATCGCCCCGCCCTTGCCCGCGGCGTCGAAGCCCTCGAAGAGCACGAGCAGGCCCGGCCCGATGACGTTGGGCTCGAGCAGGCCCGCGCTGAAGAGCCGCAGCTGGGTCAGGCGATGCTGGGCCTTGAGAACGCGCCGGTCGGACTCCTCCTTGGAGAGCGACAAGGTGAGGTCGATGTCGTCGACGAGGCTCATGACCGGAGCCGGGCGGTACGAAGGGTTGGGGCTTTCACGAAATTCAACGTACTCGACGTCCCCGGGGCCGCGACCCGCGAGGCGACTACTCGAGCGGTTGCCCTCGCCGTCGATGCCGTCCTGTGGGCACGAAGTCGAGGCGCTCGTTCAGCCACGATCCGACGAGGAAGAGTCCGCCAAGCAGACCGAGCAAGATTGCGTAGCGCTCGTGGGGCGGGAAGAAGCGGTAGATGACGGTCGAAGTGCCTTGGGGCAGGGCCACCTGCTGGTAGACGCCGTCGACGGTCGTGATCGGCGCCGCCTTTCCGTTCACCGTGGCCGTCCAGCCCGCCATGGAAAGCTCGGTGCGCAGCAGCGTCGCGCCGGCGACGGGGCAGTTGATCGTGGCGACGTTGTCGCTGGCGCTCGAAACGTTGCACGTGGGCGTGGACGTCGTGAAGAACGCGCGCGGGTCGGGCATTTGGTAGATCGTCGCCAGGGAGTCGCGGTAGACCTGGGTGACGCCGAGCTTGACGAGCTGGGGGATCAGCACAACGGAGCTCGGCACGACGAGGTACTTCACTGAAGCGTTTTCGTAGGCCGAAAAGTGCGCCGCTACCTTGGCCTCGAGCGCCTCGACGCCGATGATGCCGCCCTTCACGACGAACTGGTTACCGGGGGTGAGGCCGGGGTAGAGCCGGTCCTCGATGAAATTCTTGAGGGACTCGGGGTAGGGCAGGTCGATCGAGCTCAGCGAGTTGATCCCGAACTCGGTGCCCCAGTTGGGGTACAGCACCGCGAAGTCCACGAAGCGCTCCTCGCCCTGGTTGGCCTGGAGGAACTGAATCGGCGCGTAGTCGACTGTGATCTGCTTCGGGGACTCGGCCGTGGGCACGAAGAAGAGCAGCAGTGACTCGCCGACCACGACAAGCGCGATCAGCAGCGGCGTGACCCGGGCTTTCGAGAATCGCCCGAGCACGAGCAAGAGGAACACGGCGATGAAGGGCAGCAGCGCGAGACCAAAGAGGATGACCCGGGCCTTGACACTGTGCAGGATGACGTGTTTATTGAAGGGACGGGCCTCGTTCGCGCACCAGAGCAGCACCAGCACCATGGCGACCGTGGTCGTCGTGAAGAGGCGCTTCGCGCGGGTACTCTCCGTGAAGTCGTAGAGCCCGAAGGCCGCCAGAATCACGACGGCCAGCTCGCAGCTCGGCATGATGTAGCGCGGGAACGACGACGTGTTCACGAGCGGGATGAGGTTCCAGATCACTCGAACGTGCAGGAAGTTGAAGGCGCCCATCAGCCCGACGAGCGTCCAGGCGGCGAGAAAGATTCGCTCGCGACGCAGGCGCTGGCCGAACAGTCCGACGAGGGCCAGGACGCAGATGCCCGCCCCGAAGTAGCCGCCCGTCTCGCCCCAGAACGAGTTCACGTGCGTGTTGGAGAAGATCGTGCCGAACACGTAGGGATCGAAGAGCGCGGCGAGGGACTCAGAGGGCAGGCGGATCACGCCGTCCACGGCGGCGGTGTGGCTGCCGATGAAAGAGACCTTGAGAAAGTCGGCAAATGGCACGAGCGACGGCAGGGCCAGCACGACACCGACGACTCCGCCGAGGCCGAGACGACGCAGGGCGCGGGGGCGCTGCAGGCGCGGGATCCCGAAGAGTCGAACGATCGCCCACGCACCCCCAAAGAGCCCGTCGAAGTAGGCGACCTCCGGAAAGCCGGCGTAGATCGACAGCGCGAGCGCGATCGCCGCGACGTACCAGCCCCGCTGCGACCGATTCGAAGCGCTGTCGAAGATCATCTCGACGCCGAGCAACAACATTGGCAGGAAGGCAACCGGATTAAGCACGGCGTTGCCAAGCCACGCGTACGTCCCGTTCAGCGCGAAGAGCATCCCGGCGACCGTGGCGAAGAAGATGGGCAGGGAGAGCCGTCGAGCGAGGAAGTAGGTCGACACGCCGGCGATGACTTCCAGGGTGACGTGGAACCAGAGCAGACCCGACGACATCGCAAAAAGCAGCGTCAGGGGAAAGAGGGCCGCCGACTGCATCTCGCCCACGAGCGGCTGACCAAGGCCCTCGTAGTAGTTCCACCAGGGCAGGTGGCCGTGCAACAGATCAATGGCGGCCTGATGTCCGAGCGCCTGGGTGATGAACCCGAGGTTCGGGTCGATCGCCGGTCGTCCGCAGGTCACCCGACAGAGGTGATGGGAGATGCCAGCAGTCCAGGAGATCGGATCGTTGTTGGCCAGTCCCGTGACGTACATCACGTTGCCGGCGAGCACGACTAAGACGATGAGAACGATCGGAATGGTCGATGGTGGAAGCCGACGGTAGAAGGTGATCAGTCGGTCTCCCGTCAAATTCACCACATCAGGCTACAAGGGTCACTTCACGCGAAGGGGACCGAAGGTGGGCGCGGAAAAAAGTACATCTTCTCGCCCAACAGCAGCAGCGACTCGGGGAAGTACGGGTCGCGAAAGGAGCCAAAGATGTCCCAGCGACGGATGAATCGGTTGCGGTCCTCGATCGGATCGAGTCGACCCCGCGACGAGCCGACGTGATGGAGGAGCCTCACCTCGGGGGTATAGACCACGTAGCGGTCCTCCATCTGGCTGCGCAGGCAGATGTCGACGTCGTTCATGACGACCTGTAGTCGCTCGTCCATTCCGCCGAGCGATTGCCAGAACTCACGCCCGACCATCTGAACAGCTCCCGTTACCGCCGCCACATCGCGCAACGACAGTGCGAGGTAGTCAACGTGCGGGTAGTTCGAGTCGGTCCGTAGGTGCTGGGGGTAGGGCGCGATGACGATGCTCTCGTGCTCGCTGCTCCCGTCGGGGTCGAGCAGGCGGGCCCCAACTATGCCGACGTCGGGCAGCGCGGCGAGCGCCACCATCTGCTCAAGCCAGTCTGGCGTGACGACGACGGTGTCGTTGTTCAGCGTCACGACGTAGTCCGCACTCGAGTGGTTGATCCCGCGGTTGACGATCTTGGCGTAGTTGAAGGGTCCCGGGCAGGGGACGACAGCGTACTTGGTGGATTCGAAGTACTCGAGCGACTCCGGCTTGGCCGAATCGTTGTCGAGGATGATGACGTCGTAGTTGGGGTAGGTCGTCTTCTCCTCGATCGAGGTAATGCACTGGCGCACGAGATCGATGCGGTCGCGCGTGGGAATGATGATGTCAATCGTCGGCGCCGGCCGGGGTACCTCCGGCGACCAGCGAACGAGACCCGGGAGGGTCCCCGGCGCCACCTTGCCCGACCACCCACGTCGAGAGAGCGCTGCGAGCACTACGCGGCAGGTGTCTTCGTCGAGTCTCGCGGCGTCAAAGGAGCTCGCTGGCCTTCCGGCGGGCAGCACCTGGGCAACGTGGCGGAATCGCGCCCCGGCCTCGCTCAGGCGCAGGTATGCGTCGTGCTCGAAGGCCCAACCGGCGCCGGGCGAGAAGCCGCCGCACTTGAAGAGCGTCTCCACGCGCAGCAGGGCCGGCCGGCCAACGACGTTATAGCTGAGCAGCGTGTGCGGGCCGACCGAGGGGCTCTTCAAGATCGGGGCAAACTCATTGATCCCGTTTTCGTCGGCGAAGACGACATCGTCCTCGAGGGACGCGTGCGCGAGCAGGATAGCCACGGTGAGACGGCGAGCCTCGGCGCTGGTCGACGCATCGGTCACGAACAGCCAGGTAGCCGTCGTCTCATTCAGCGTGTCGACGAGTCCTGAGACTTGCTCGATCGGCGACGCGTCTTCGTCGAAGACGACGACCGAGACGTCGGCCGTGTCGAAGTCGATCGAGGCCAATTCGGCGGCGTAGTCAATGGATCGAGGCCGGTAGTTGACGGGAAAGATCTCCGCGGTCTTCGAAGCCGCCATCCTGGTGATCCTCTTGGGCTGTCGCTTTCGAAGCCGCCTCCATGCGTGCAGGGACGGACGAAAGACGAATCGGGCCGAGCGGTAGCGCCAGGTGTCCTCGCCGAGGATGCGCCCCGCGGTGCGCTGCAGACGTGTTCCCGACGTCAGGCGGATCTGGCGATGGAACTCGATCCAACGGTGCTTGATTTCCCTTTGGGTTATCGGCGGCGTGGCTTCGTCGTCGAACCGTTGCAAGAGGGCCAAGATTTCGTCCCGAACTACGCGTGAAGGAGGGGGGCCACGGGCCCCATGAACCGGCCTAGGAACCTTGGAACGAACGATCGGAGTTCAGAGGTCACGTCCTCAACGATACTGGCCGGGCCATCGTCAATCGAAGGCTGCGCTTGGAAGAAGATGGTCACAACCAGCGAACTTCGTCCGTGTTACGTTGTCCTACTCGTTTGTTTTCGCGGGTGACTCTTACCAGGGGGATTCTAGGCCATGACCGAAACGCTGGAAGTCCCTGCATCTGATTCGACCGAGAACGCGCTTCGCCCCGGAGTCCTCGGCCTCTTCGACTCGGTCATCATGGGGATCGCCGGGGTTGCGCCCGCGTATTCGATCGCCGCCTCGACCGCCGTGCTCTTTGGCGCCGTGCTCCTCGGCGGTGCCGCGGCACTGCTTTATTGCGGCATCGCGATGTTCGGCATAGTTTTCGCCTTCAACTACCTCGGACGCGTCGAGACGAACGCCGGCGCGAGCTATTCCTGGGTTCGTCGGGCGCTGCACCCGGTGCTCGGCTACCTCTCGGGATGGGCCCTCGTGGTCTCCGCGCTCATCTTTATGGTGATCGCGACCGTCCCCGCGGGGGCCAACATCCTCGGGCTCTTCTCGGCGAGCGCCGCCAACAACACCGCCGAGGTGACAACGGTCGGGGCCGTCTTCTTCCTTCTGATGGTTGCCGCCGTGGCGGCGGGCGTGACCATCACGGTCAACGTACAGATCGTGATGTCCAGCGTCGAGCTATTACTCCTGGTCTTCTTCGCGGCGCTGGCGATCTTCCACGGCCAGCACGTGCACTCGTTTTCGTGGCACTGGTTCTCACCGGCGGTCTTTCACGGCCAATCTGGATTCGCCGCCGGCGCGCTGGTGGCGGCCTTCTACTACTGGGGCTGGGACGTGACTGCGAACCTGAACGAGGAGACCAAGTCGGCTAAGAAGACGCCAGGTTTCGGCGCGATGATCGCCATCTTGATCGTGTTCGCCCTCTTCGAGGTCTTCACCATTGCGACCAACATGGTGCTCACGTCCGGCCAGATCACGCACAACGAGGCCGACGTACTCAGCGTGCTGGGTCAGCAGGTCTGGCACGGCACGGGAGGCAAGTTCATCGTGCTGGCCGTGGTGCTCTCCACGGTTGCCACGCTCGAGACCACCCTCATCCAGGTGACCCGGACCTTATTCTCCATGGGCCGCGACAACACGCTGCCCAAGCGTCTTGGCACGGTGAATGCGAAGCGCCAGACGCCGATCATCGCCACGGCTGTCGTGACGGTCATCTCGCTGGGGCTGTTCATCGGGGGCCAGTTCATCGGGTCGATTAGTTCGATCCTTTCTGACGGCATCAACGCCATCGGATTGCAGATCTGCATCTACTACTGCCTGGCCGGCTTGGCCATAGTCGTGCTCTATCGCAAGCAGCTTCTGCTTTCTGTCTCGAACTTCATCTTCATGGGCCTCTGGCCCTTCGTCGGAGCGACGTTCATGGCGTATCTCTTCGTGAAGTCGATCCCGGCCCTGAACCACGCGTCGCTCTGGGTGGGACTGGGCGCGATGGCCCTCGGCCTGATCCCGATGTCCTACTACTGGGCGAAGGGGAACCCCTACTTCGACATGCCGACCAAGGAGGATCGCGTCGCGGTGCTCCAGGAGTTCGAGCAGAACCTTTAGAACGGATTCGCTGACGCGCTGGTCCTCGTTGATGGCGTTGCCATAGCGGTCGGAGCGATGAGGATCGTCAGCCTCGTCCCGTCGGTCACCGAGACGCTGTCGTCGTGGGATTGCACGCCGGTTGCCTGCACGCGATTTTGCGAGCGACCGGACCTCTTGGGCGTTGGAGGAACGAAGAATCCCGATCTCGAGCGCGTCGTCAGCCTGCGGCCCGATGTGGTCGTGATGGACACCGAGGAGAACCGGCGAGAGGACTACGACGCGCTGATCGGTCGCGGTCAGTCCGTGCTCGCGCTGCACGTGCGCTCACTGAGCGACGTGAACCCCGCGATGGCCGAGCTGGCCGCAAGGGTCGAAGCGGCGTGGACGCCACTCGAGATCGGCCCCGCGACGCCGGCGCGCTTACGAGCGTTCGTTCCGATCTGGCGACGCCCGTACCTCGCTCTCGGCACACCGACTTACGGCGCGTCGCTGCTGGCGCATCTCGGCATGGCTACCGTCTTCGACGACGAGGGACCCTACCCGGAGATTGCGCTGGCTGACGCCGCCGAGCGGCGGCCCGACGTCGTGCTCGCGCCCAGCGAGCCCTATCCCTTCGGCCGGCGCCATTTGGCCGAGCTTGAGTCGGTTGCGCCAACCGTGTTCCTCGACGGCAAGGATCTCTTCTGGTGGGGTGAGCGCACGCGCGCGGCCCTCGTTCGCCTGGCCGCCGTCCTCGATTCGATCGACCCGGGTTTTCGCTAGAGGACGGCGTTAACGGTCATTGGCGTCTTCGACGTGCATTGGCCGGGTACCCGGTAGTCAGCCTGTTTGCTCTCCGTGCTGGGCGATGCTCATATCACAGAGCGGCGCCCCTCTCCAATCCTTCGCTTCCTGTGGACGGGAACTGTCCCAGGAAATTGTCCACCGTTCGATAGCCTCGTAACGTGGCTTTCCGGCGCGTTCCCCGATCCACTCGCCGGCGGCCAGGGCAGCGGCCGGTGGCGATCACCTGCGCTTTCGCGTTGAGTTCTGCGCTCCTCGCCGCGTGCGGGTCCTCGAACCATCACCACTCCTCGGCGACGACCTCGACCAGTGCCGCGCCCGTTGCGCTGTGTCCGCTGACCGACACAGCTGCTCCCGGCAACGTCGTGCCGGATCGACCGGCCCTGGCCATCAAGGTGGACAACTACTCGTTGGGTCCGGCGCCGGCCGAGGCGCGCCCCCAAAGCGGTCTTGACTACGCCGACGTCATCTTCGAGGAGCAGGTCGAAGGCTCCATCACTCGATACGCTGCGGTCTTTCAGTGTCGCAACGCTCCGGGCACGGTTGGGCCCGTTCGATCCGCGCGGTGGACCGACATTCAGATGCTGTCCCAGCTCGGCCGCCCCATCCTCGTCCACGTGGGCGGCATCACACCAGTAGTGGACCTGATCGAAGCGTCCCCACTGGTGAACGTGGACCTGGGCGGCAATCCCCAGCTGGCGATTCATCCCGCGGGGCGCTACGCGCCCTACGACACGTACACGACCACCCAAGCGGTCTGGGCGCAGGAGAAGCAGCTGACCACACCCCCCGCCCGTATTTTTTCCTTCTCTTCGGTGGTTCCCACTGGTGAATCGGTCACGCAGGTCCACCTCGACTGGTCCGGCACGTCCGATATCTACTGGCGCTGGGATAAGAGCACGGGAACCTGGCTGCGCTTTTACAACGTGGGCTCGACTTCGGCGCCCGACGTGCAACCCGACCTGCTCGCCGACGGCATGCAGAATCAAGCCCAGAACGTCATCGTTCAGAAAGTGAACATCACGTACGGCCCGTGGTTCGAGAACTCAGAGGGTGGTCTCGAAGCCGAATCGCACATCTTTGACAGCTCGGGCAAGGCCTACGTCTTTCGCGACGGCAAGATGATCGTCGGGACCTGGTCCGCCGGTGCCGCGGGCACGCCCACGAAGTATTTCGACGCCGCCGGAAGGCCCATTGACCTGCAGCCGGGGCGCACGTGGGTTGAGATCTACCCCGACGCCGATCCCGTGGTGGTGACGCCGCTGGCGCCACCGGCCACAACGACGACGACCTCAGGTTGAGTTCGCCGTGCATGCGATGCAGTCCCCGGGATGTCGTCGCGAGGATTTCGCTACGAATCTTACCCTGCGTGGCTGACGTCTAATCGGACGCTTTGGCGCGGCGCCATGTAATAGCATTTGAAAAAATCTGTTCCAGTTAGTCGGCGACGCGAGCGCGTGATCGCGTCTTAGGGGGGCCAACGTGACGCTGATCGTAGAGCCGGCGCATCCGTCCGAGCAGAAGGGATTAAAGACCGGCGCGCTTGGCCTCATTTCGAGCGTTGTCATCGCCGTGGCCTCGACGGCTCCCGCGTACAGCATGGCCGCGACGCTTGGTTTCGTCGTCGTCGCTATCGGCGTGCAGGCCCCGATCGTTACCATCCTCGCCTTCATCCCGATGTGGTGCATCTCGGTTGCCTTCGCCCAGATGAATAAGGCCGATCCCGACTGCGGGGCGACCTTCACGTGGGCGACGAGGGCATTCAGGCCCCGCGTCGGCTGGATGGGCGGCTGGGGAGTGCTCGCCGCGGACGTCATCGTGATGGCGAGCCTCTCGCAGATCGCCGGACAGTACGTCTTCGATCTATTTAACGCGAACGGCATCGGTGACGACGCCTCCAGCGTCTGGGTGCTGCTTGTTGGCATCGGCTGGATCGTCGCCATGACGTGGATTTGCTACGTCGGGATCGAGATCTCGGCCAATTTCCAAAAGGCCCTGCTCGGGATCGAGCTCACCATGCTGACGGTGATGTCAATATGGGCCCTCATCCGGGTCGGCAACGGCACGGCGCCGGTAGGACACTTGCCCGTCTCGTGGACGTGGTTCGATCCCTTCAAGGTGAAGCACATCAACGACTTCATCATTGGGCTCGCCGACATGCTCTTCATTTACTGGGGCTGGGACACCGCTCTCAATCTCAACGAGGAGACGGCCGACGCCGAGGTCACGCCCGGCAAGGCCGGCATCTATTCGACATTCATTTTGCTGGCGATCTACGCCATCGTCATCCTTGCGACCCAGTCCTTCGCGGGCATCGGCACCTCTGGCATCGGCCTCGGCAATCCCAACCACACGAATGACGTCCTCTCCATCCTCGGTCCAGCCATCTTCGGCCATTCGACCTTCGCGTCGGTACTCGACCACCTCTTGTTGTTGATGGTGCTCTCCTCGGCGGCGGCCTCGACCCAGACGACAATCCTGCCCACCGCCCGCACCGTCCTCTCGATGTCGGTGCACAAGGCGCTGCCGAGCGTTTTCAAGAGGATGCACAAGCGCTTCCTCACCCCAACGGTGGCGACGGTCTCGTTTGGCGTGGCCTCGACGGCGCTGTACGTGGCGTTGAACTTCATCTCGGCTGGTCACGTGATTGCCGACTCGGTGGACGCCCTGGGCGTCATGATCGCTTTCTACTACGGCATGACCGGCTTTTCTTGCGCGTGGTACTACCGCAAGGAACTCACCAAGAGCGTGCACAACCTTTTCATCCAGGGCATCGCGCCACTCTTCGGCGGTGTCGCGCTCTGGCTCATCCTCGGTTGGTCCTTCTGGTACTACTGGCAGCCGGGAAACAGCTACACGCACCTGGACGTCTTCCACCGTGAGATCGGCGGGACCTTCACCCTCGACGTCGGCGCGCTTTTGATCGGGATCATCTTGATGTTCACGATGCAGGCGGTTCGGCCGGCGTTCTTTCGCGGCGAGACCCTCAATAGGGACACGCCGACGCTCGTCACCGAGGACTACGTGTCCAACCCCGGAACGGCGGACTAGGTTGCTCTCGGCTCCCACCCAAAGACCGTCTCGCTAAGGAGGCATACGCACATGACTGACGCCCCACGTCCTCGTATCGTCGTCGGCGTCGACGGATCGCCGCTGGCCACAAACGCCCTCGAGTACGCCATCGAGGAGGCCCAGCTGCGCAAGGCCGAACTGCACATCACCTACGCCTACCCCGTTATGGCCATGGGCGTGACGGGTTCGACGGGCAAGGACTACTACGACTCGGTCGAGCACGATGCCAGAGAGTTCCTCCAGGGCATCATGGCCAAAGCGCCGTCGACCGAGGGGATTGAGGCCGAGTGGTTGGCCGTGCCCGGCAACCCGTCCGAAGTGCTCATCGAAGCGAGCAAGGAAGCGACACTGCTCGTCGTCGGCTCGAGGGGAGTGGGAGGATTCATCGGCCTGCTCATGGGCTCGGTCTCCACCCAGTGCGTGCACTACTCGCACTGTCCGGTGCTCGTCGTGCGCGAGAGCCACTGATTCGCCAGTCATCGTTGGTGACCGCGAGGCGGTGTTGGACCGACGAGGGGTCTCCCCGCCAATCGGGGAGCAGCGGGGCTAGCGAGCTCGCCGAATCGCGCGGTTGCGCACGACGGCCCACCACAGCGACCACGCGACGAATACCTCGAGCAGCGAGGCGAGCGAAGCCACCACGTCAGACCGGCCGACAGCGACGGTGATCACGATGACCAGTTCGACGACGAGGGCGACGAGGCAGATGATGGCGTAGGGGCCGTACTGGTAGGCGGCCCGGTGGATGCGCGCCGACGGCTGGACGTTCGAGTGCCAGAAGGCGTTGAGGACTTCGCGCTTCTCCTGGCGAGTGCAGCTCCGGTACACGTCGAGCCTCATGGGGTCCACGCTACCGAGATCGCCGGCGAAGCTCACGGTCAACAAGGTCGGAGCGGGCGCGACGACGCCTTTGGGCCGAAGGTCCCTAGCGGTGCTGCTCGCTAACGGGCTACGTTGGAACCGACAGTGACGACGTAGAAGTTGGCGCCGATTTGACGAGTGGTAGAGGGTGTTGGCATGGCTCGCTTGCCTTGTTGCGGTGAGGATGCGGGAGCCGATCGTCAAGAATGGGCTGAAACAGAGGTGCCGGCGGCGCGGTATCAAAGTCGGCGCCGTCACCAGTTCCATTCGCAGAAAGGTCGGGCAACGTCATGGGAATCCCCAGCGCCTCCTACTCAATAACCATGCGCGTGGCGCTCGACAGCGCCGCGGACATCCCGAACATCGCTGCGGCAATAAGCAGCGCTGGCGGTCTCGTCACGGCGCTCGACGTCGTTGAGCCAATCGGCGGGCACCTCGTCATTGACGTCACGTGCAACGCCACGGACGAGCACCACGCCGAGATCCTGGGTTCAACCGTGGAGTCGGTAAAGGGCACCCACGTCTACGCCATCAGCGACCGCACATTCCTGCTGCACCTTGGCGGCACGATCTCCACTGAGCCCAAGGTTCCCCTCAAGACGCGCGACGACCTTTCGATGGCCTACACCCCAGGCGTGGCGCGCATCTGCAGCGCCATCGCGAAGGATCACTCGCTGACGAGAAAGCTCACGATCAAGCGCAACACGGTCGCCGTGGTGACCGACGGCTCGGCGGTGCTGGGACTCGGCAATATCGGACCCGAAGCGGCGCTGCCGGTGATGGAGGGCAAGGCGCTGCTCTTCAAACGTTTCGGCAACGTCGACGCCTGGCCGGTGTGTCTTGCCACGCAGGACACCGACGAGATTGTCCGCATCGTCCAGTGCCTCGCCCCCGTCTACGGCGGAATCAACCTCGAGGACATCTCGGCGCCGCGCTGCTTCGACGTAGAGGCGCGCCTGCGTGAGCTACTTGACATCCCGGTCTTCCACGACGACCAGCACGGCACGGCGACTGTCGTCTACGCGGCGTTGCTCAATGCCCTGCGCGTCGTGAAGAAGGAGATGAGCGAGATTCGAGTCGTCGTGCTCGGGGTTGGCGCGGCCGGCGTCGCGATCAGCAAGCTGCTGCTCGCCGAAGGGGTCAGCGACATCATTGGCCTGAATCGCCACGGCATCATCGACGAGAACGACGAGCGGCTCGACGTGCATCGACGCTGGCTCGCCCAACACACCAACAAGGAGAAGAGGACCGGCGGTCTCGTCGACGCCATGATGGGCGCCGACGTGTTCATCGGCGTCTCGGGGCCGGACCTCGTCACCGAGGAAGACCTGAAGGTCATGGCCTCGGACTCAGTCGTTTTCGCCCTCGCCAATCCCGACCCCGAGGTCGACCCGGTGCTCGCGCGCAGGTACGCGGCGATCGTTGCGACGGGCCGCAGCGACGAGCCCAATCAGATCAACAACGTGTTGGCCTTTCCGGGGATCTTCCGCGGCCTCTTGGACGTCGGCGCGACGAAGATCAACGAAGAGATCGAGATCGCGGCCGGTCGGGCGATCGCTGGCGTCGTCAAGGATAACGAGCTCACGGCGGACTACATTGTGCCGACAGTCTTCAATCCGGCGGTCGTGAAGGCGGTGGCCGAAGCGGTCGCCCAGGTCGCGCGCGCCGCGATGCCGGCTTGACGAAGGTTGTCCTGGCTCGCTAGCCCGAGCGCGGCGCCTTTTGGGCCCGCTTGACGGTGGCTTTGACTTCTTCGCGCTGGCGCTGTACCTTTCGGCGGATCTCGTCGACCTCGCGCCGTGCCTGGCGCCGGATCTCGTCGGCTTCGCGGCGGGCTTGCTCGCGAACGACAGCGCGCGTTGATCGACCCACATCGCGCCCTCGCGAGCGCGCGCCGACGTCGTCGCGCTTTCTCGTCTCGGCCTCGGCCTTTATCACGCGCCACGCTTCGCGAGCCTGTTTCATCGCCAAGACGACCTGCTTTCGCGCCTCGTTCGACGCGTTGGCAGCGCTCTTCACCTGCGAGCGACCCTTGTCTTGCATCACCGTCGCGAACGACCACAATCCGGTATCGATGAGCCGGGCCGCCCGGCGGACGTCGCTCAGCACGGCGTCGCGCACCTCGGTGGGGGAGAGCGAGCCGCTCGACCACTTGACGAAGGCGCGCAAGTAGATCCGCCAGAGACCCATGAGCGCGTCGGCCGCGATCTGGGGTTCGGGGTCGCTCGGGTCGACGCCGACGCGCGCGGCGAGTGATTCCGCGGCCACCTGGGCCAGTCGGTCGGTCAAGTCAGCTCGGGCCGCCTTCAGGGCCGGCGTGGATTCGATGAGGTCGTTGAAACGCGAGATCTGTTGAAGGCTGACGTGCTTGGCGGTCTTGAGATAGGTGACCAAACGATTCATTTCGTCGGTCAGAATCTCGATCACGGCCTCCACGGGCGACACTTGTGGCGTTCCCGGACCGAGCGCACGGCGGATGTCCTCGGCGAGAGTCTCCTCACGGTCCAAGACCAAGGACTCCTTGGTGGGAAAGTAGTTATAGATCGTCTTTTCGGAAACATCGCAGGCGGCTGCGATCTCGCTGACGCGCACCTCGTCGAACCCCCGCTCCAGGAACATCAGCGTGGCGGTGTCCGAGATCAGATCCCGCATGAGACTCTTCTTGCGCTCGCGAAGCCCTAAATCTTGCTCATGGGCGTCGCCCGGGTGCTCGCGGACGACGCGTCGAAAGTCGGCTAACTCCGACCAATCACCGTCACTCGACCTGTCCACGTCACTATGGTAGCGGGAAAATTGACAAATTTCTAGTTGCTAAATCTTTTTAGTTACTATACGATTCTCTCCGAAGGGAGACCAATGCCCACCAATGAAGTCGTTGTCCGCACGGAAGGCCTCACCAAGCGCTTCGGAGAGTTCACCGCGGTCAAACAGTTCGACCTCGAAGTGAACTCGGGCTCGATCGTCTCGCTGCTCGGGCCTAACGGCGCCGGCAAGACCACCATCGTGCGCATGCTGGCCACACTG
Organism: uncultured Acidimicrobiaceae bacterium; assembly: GCA_963749355.1. Taxonomy (GTDB): domain Bacteria; phylum Actinomycetota; class Acidimicrobiia; order Acidimicrobiales; family RAAP-2; genus RAAP-2. The sequence goes on along the minus strand of CAVVMM010000007.1, from coordinate 70,926 downwards.
ATCAAGCCGAGCGCAGGATCGGCAACCGTCTGTGGCTACGACGTCGTCGCCGAAGGCGATGCCGTGCGCAGCGTCCTCTCGCTGACTGGGCAGTTCGCGGCGCTCGAGGACAACCTGACGGCGTGCGAGAACCTCGTGCTGATGGCGCGACTGCGCGGCTACCGCCGACCGGTGGCCGAGCAGATCGCCGAGCGCCTCATCGAGCGCTTTGACATCGGCGAATTCCGGGGCAAGCTGGTGAAGTCGATCTCGGGCGGCCAGCGTCGCCGCGTCGACCTCGCGGCGAGTCTGGTCGTCCAGCCGAGGATTCTCATCCTTGACGAACCCACGACGGGCCTCGACCCTCGCAGCCGCCAGGTCGTCTGGGCCACGATGCGAGAGCTCGTTGCGAGCGGCGTCACGATCTTTCTCACGACCCAGTACCTAGAAGAAGCCGACGCGCTCGCTGATCACATCGTGCTGATCGATCACGGACGGGCCACGGCGGCCGGGACGCCCAACGAGCTCAAGGCGCGCATCGGTGACCAGCGAGTCGACGTGATCGCGGCCGACGCGGAAGGCCTGGATCATTTAGTGCGCGGCCTTTCGTCGAGGTTCGATCTCACCGTGTCGCGCGGCCAGCGAATGATCTCGATTCCAGCGCCCGACGACGCGATGGACCTCGCCAACGTCGCTCGCGCGGTGAAGGAATTGCGCGTTGAAGTCGACGAGATCGCCCTGCGTCGCCCGACGCTCGATGACGCGTTCCTCGCCCTGACGGGTCAGCCGCTCGACGTAGTTCCATCCACCGAGGACCTTGAGGAGTCACTGCGATGACCACGATGACAGCTGACAGATCTACGACCGCCTACGAGGCTTTGCCGGCTCGCCCGTCTCCCTTCTCTCGCTACCTGCGAGAGACGACGCTGCTCGTGGCCAGGGGTCTTCGGACCATTCCGCGCGTGCCCACGCGGCTCAGCGACGTGACCATCCAGCCAGTCGTCTTCACCCTCTTGTTCCTCTACGTCTTCGGTTCGGCCATCCACATTCCCGGCATTACCTACCAGAACTACCTCCTGCCCGGGCTGATCGGCCAGAGCCTGGCCTTCGGGGTCATCGGCGCCGGTGTGGCGACCGCAACGGATTTCGCGAGCGGCGTCGTCGACCGGTTCCGGTCGCTTCCCGTCACACGGTTGTCGGTCATTACAGCTCAGGTCGTGGGCCAGATCCTTGAGCAGATACTGGGAATGGCGATCGTCGCCGGCATCGGGCTCGGTCTCGGCTGGCGCCCGCACCTGAATGTGGGCACCGGCCTTGAGCTGGTCGGGCTGATCCTGCTCGGCCTCACCGCCTTTACCTGGTTCGGGGTGCTCATGGGCATGGTCGTGCGCAGCACCGACGCGATGCAGGGCGTCGGCTTTGCCATCGTCCTGCCACTGTCGTTCCTCGCTGGCACCTTCGTGCCGATTGCGGGCATGAAGGAAGTTCCCCGGGTCATCGGCCAGTGGGACCCCCTGTCGTCGCTCGTCGCCGCCGTGCGACACGTCGCCCAAGGCACCAACACGACGGGCTCGTGGCAGCTCGAACATCCCGTGGTGTCGATGATCTTCTGGTGCCTGCTCATCATCGCGGTCTGCGTGCCGCTCGCCCTCAAGCGCTACCAAACGACGACCGCGCAGTAGTCACTCGCGTCGGGCGAGTTATAGCAATGATCGTGACGCCGAGTGGCGAAATGGCGGCGAGTAAGTTCGGGGCGTCGAACGGAGCGTCAGGAGAGCGCCATGGCCGAATTTCCCTACGCGGAGCAGTTCGGCGTTAATCGGACCCTGCCCGAGGATGGATTCGACAAGGACACGGTGCTCTCGATGCTCTCGACCATGTCCTCAGCGGAGAATCCCAAGTGGGAGGCCGGTCAGTGCTCGGGCACGATGTACTGCGGCGACCACGAGCACTACGACTTCGTGAACGCGGCCTTCGGCCTACTTCTCCCACGTCAACGCGCTGCAGCGCGACATGTGCCCGAGCGCGACCAAGTTCGAGGCCGAGATCATCGCGATGACGCTCGACCTGCTCGGCGCGGCAGCCTGTCCGACGACGCGCAGCCGGCGGGACTCGTCACGACGGGCGGGACGAGCTCGATCGCCCACGCCGTCCTCGCGTACCGCGAGCACGCCGCTCCGAGCGCCCGGGCGACCCAACCTGATCAAGCCCGAGACGGCGCACCCCGCCTTCGCCAAGGCCGGCCACCTCTTCGGCGTCGAGATGCGAGTCGCTCCCGTCGACCCGACCGACGACCCTGGTCGACGTCGAGTGGGTGGCCGACCACATCGACGACGACACGTCGCGCTCGTCGGCTCGGCCTGCAACTACGGCTACGGCACCATCGATCCGATCGACGAGCTCGGCGAGCTCGCACTGGAGCGCGGCGTCGGACTGCACGTCGACGGCTGCCTCGGGGGATTCCTGCTTCCCTTCGGCCGCGAACTCGGCTACGACATCGCGCCCTTCGACTTCTCCGTGCCGGGCGTGACGTCGATCTCGGCCGACACCCACAAGTACGGCTACGCCTTGAAGGGCACGAGCGTGCTCTGCTTCGCGAGACCAGGCGCTGCGCAACGGCCAGTACTTCTTCCGACCGACTGGAGCGGGCGGAAAGTACTGCTCGCCGGGCATGGACGGCTCGCGGTCCGGAGGCTGCTGGCGGCGACGTGGGCGGCGATGGTGCAGCCTCGGGCGCGACGGGCTACCGCCGCTACGCGAGGAGATCTTCTCGACCTCGGCGCGCGATGCAGGATGCCGTGCGCAGCCACGACGCGCTGCGGATCCTCGGCGACGCCAGCTTCCTCTTCTCCTTCACCTCCGACGAGTTCGACGTGTACCACGTGAACGACTTGCTCCGGACGACGGGGATGGCGACTCAACGGCCAGCAGTACCCGAACGCGCTCCACATGGCAGTGACGCGCCCCCAGACCCAGCCCGGCGTCGTCGAGCGCGTGGGCCGCCGACCTCGCCGACGCCGTCGCCTACGCGACGCGCACCGCGCGAAGCCCAGCGAAGTCCGGCGCGATCTACGGCGGCGTCATGGGCGGGCTGACCGACGAGGCCGACGAGTTCATCCAGGCTCGTCATGGCCGACATGATGGACTCCCAGACGTCCGTGCCGCACTGCCGTGAGCGGCGAACCGACTCGCTTTGCCTCGCGATCGACCTCGGCACCGGTGGCCTAAGGTCGGACTGGTCAGCTTCGACGGCCGCCTCGTCGCGAGGGAGCTCCACGACGTCGCGACCGTACTTCGGCGGCCGACGGCGCCGCGACCCAGGACGCCGAGTCGTGGTGGACCACGATCTGCGCGTCCGACCAGCGCCTGCTCGCCGCGACGGGCGTGTCGCCGCGGCTGTCGCGGCCATCGCGGTCACGGGACAGTGGGCGTCGACGGTCCCGTCGACGCCAACGGGACGCCGACCGGCCCGTGCATCACGTGGCTCGACACGAGAGGCGGCGTCGCACACCCGCCGCCTCGTCGGCGGGCGTGTCCACGGGTACCGCCCGACTGCCGCTCGTCAAGTGGGTGCGCGCAAGGCCGGCGGCGCGCCATCCACCTCGGGGCCGACCCCGTCGGCCACCTCCTGTTCCTCGTGCACGAACAACCCGACCTCGTCGCCGCACGCGTTGGTTCCTCGAGCCGGTCGACTACCTCACGATGCGCTTCACCGGGCACGGCGTCAGCGACTCACGCCTCGATGCAGCGTCGTGGCTCACCGACAACCGCCACCTCGACAAGCTCGCGTACGACTCGCAGCTGCGTCGCACATGCTCGGCACCTCGACGCGAAGCTCCTGCCGCCGCTTCGCCCGATCGGATCGATCGTGGGCACCGTGAAACCCGACGTCGCCTGCGTCGCTCGGGCTTCCCGCGACGTGGCGGTCATCACCGGCCTGCCCGACCTACACGCGGCCGCCCTGGGCACGGGAGCGACGCGGCCGTACGAGACGCACCTCGCGCTGTCGACGACGTCGTGGATCAGCTGTCCGGTGCCGAGGAAGAAGACCGACATCAATCACTCGATTGCGTCGGTACCGGGCCTGACCAACGACTCCTACGTCATCGTCGACAACCAGGAGACCGGTGCCAAGTCCCTCGACTGGCTGCGCGCGCTACTCGGCGGTGCGGGTTCGCGTCTCAGTTCGACGAGCTGACCGAGCTCGCCGCGACGTCGCCGCCCGGGGCGAACGGCGCCATGTTCACCCCGTGGCTGGCCGGTGAGCGCTCCCCGGTCGACAACGGCGGGTTCGCGGGGGCTTTACCAACTTGTCGGTGACGACCACGACGGCCGACGTGATCCGTGCGGTCCTCGAGGGAGTCGCCGCAAACGCGGCGTGGCTCCTCGGCTACGTCGAGCGCTTCACCGACAGGTCGCTCTCGCCGATTCGCGCGCTCGGTGGTGGCGCTCAATCGTCCCTTTGGTGTCAGATCTGTGCGGACACAATGGGTCGCGAAGTCGAGCAGGTCCCCGAGCCGCTCCTCGCTCAGCTGCGTGGCGCGACGCTGCTCGCTTCCGTGGCGCTCGGTCGGCGCCGCCTTGACGAAGTCGAGGCACCGATCGGGGGAGTCACTTATCGTCCCGGCGACGACGTCGCGCCGCTCTATCGGGCGCGAGCCCGCCAGTTCCCGAGTCTCTACGAGCGCGATAGGCGCTGGTCGCGCCGTCAGGGGAGGGCTCGCTAACCGGCGATGTCCCGAGCTCGCCCGGGCGGCGCACGACCTTAGAGGGGCGGGCGAAAGACGGCGAAGGGGTCGGTCACCACGAGCGAGCGCCGTGCGAATCGGTACAGTGACGCCGGTCGGCCGCCCGATGGCGATGGAGCGGCGACCTCGCTTGTCGCTTCGATCACCTTACGCCGCAGCAGGACTCGCTGGAAGTTGGTCGTCGAGATGGCGTGGCCGAGGCAGGCGACGTAGATCGCCTTGAGCTCGGCGATCGTGAACGTCTCGGGCGCCAGCGCGTAGGCGACGTTGGTGTAGGTGAGCTTGGCCCGTAGGCGAGTGCGCCCCGAATTGACGATCGACGCGTGGTCAAAGGCCGTGTCGGGCAGCTCGTCGACCGGCCACCACGCGGTGTCGTCGGGGACTGACGGGTTGACGTTGGACGAAACGAGCGCCACGTAGGCCGTAGCGATGGTGCGCTCGCGCGGGTCGCGGCCGATGTCGCTACGCGTCTCGAGCTGCTCGAGATTTCCGACGTCGGTGAGGTCGACCTTGGTCGCGAGGTGCCGACCGAGCGACGATCCGAGGAGTTCCTCGTCGCCCACCGGCCCACCGGGCAGGGACCAGCAGCCACTAAAGGGCTCGCGTGCGCGCTGCCAGAGAAGGACGTGCAGCCCCGATCCTCTGACCTGGAAGACGACGGCGAGCACCTCGTGTCGAAAGCGGCTCTGGTGGGTCGTCGCTCGCTCGTCTGCGGGCTCGAAACTACTGGTCCCCTCAGGTTTTTGACGAACGGCCACAACTCATGGTACCCTGATGAATGGGTTTTTGCTTAACAGGCGAAAACCTCGGAAACGGCGAAGCCTCCGATCAGGTGAGAGCCCAAGGTCGGGCGGGCGGTACGGGCATCGAAGAAGGTCGATTTGGCGAGCGTCACCATTGACTTCCAGGAAGTAGCGACACCCGACTGGGCGAGCGAGGTGCGGCACCTGGCCCAAGCGCGTGACGCCCTGATCCTCGCCCACAACTACCAGCTGCCCGAGATTCAAGACGTCGCCGACCACGTCGGCGACTCGCTCGCGCTCTCGCGCCTCGCCGCGTCGAGCGACGCTTCGACGATCGTCTTTGCCGGCGTGTACTTCATGGCCGAGACCGCCAAGATCCTCGCGCCCGAGCGCACGGTGCTGATTCCCGAGCCGCGCGCCGGGTGCTCGCTTGCCGACAGCATCGACGAGGTCCAGCTCCGGCGCTGGAAGGCCGAGCACCCCGGTGCGGTGGTCGTGGCCTACGTCAACACGAGTGCCGCGGTGAAGGCCGAGTCCGACTTCTGCTGCACGTCGGCCAATGCGGTGGAGATCGTGGCGGGCATCCCCGAGGACCGCGAAGTCCTCTTCTACCCGACCAGTTCCTCGGCGCCCACGTGCAGCGCGCGACCAAGCGCCAGAACATGCACATCTGGATGGGCGAGTGTCACGTCCACGCGGGGATCAGCCCCGACGAGCTGCGACGCAAGGCGAGCGATGCGCCCGAGAGCGAACTCTTCATCCACCCCGAGTGCGGCTGCGCGACCGCCGCGCTCTGGCTGACCGGCACCGGCGACTTGCCAAGTGAGCGGACCCGCGTGCTCTCGACTGGGGGGATGCTCGAGGCAGCTAGGACGACCAAGGCGCGCGCCGTGCTCGTGGCGACCGAGACGGGCATGCTGTACCAGCTGCGACGGGCCAACCCCCGAGTCGACTTCCAGCCGGTGAACGAAAGAGCCGAGTGCGTCTATATGAAGATGACGACGCCCGAAGTGCTCTTGCGCTCGCTACGCGACGGGACGACCGAGGTGCGCGTCGAGCCCGAGATTGCCCGGCGCGCCCGACGCGCGGTTGACGCGATGATCAGCGTCGGCACGCCCACGATGGCGGGCGAATGAGATTCTCGGCACCGCGCTTCCTGCCCTCGTCGGACTACTCGTGGAGCGACGAAACCGACGTCGTGATCCTCGGCAGCGGAGCCGCCGGTCTCTCGGCGGCCTTGGCCGCTTCAAAGTGCGGTTGGCGCGTGACAGTCATCAGCAAGGGCATCCTCGAAGGAGGCTCGACGGCCTTCGCCCAGGGCGGAATGGCCGCCGTCACCGACCCGGAGGACTCGACGGACCTGCACCTGCGCGACACACTCGTCGCCGGGGCTGGCCTCTCCGACGAAAGAGCCGTGCGCACGTTGGTCGAGGCCTCGCCGAAGGCCGTGCGACTGCTCAGCGAGCTCGGTGCCCGGTTCGACCCGGGCCAGCTCGGTCTCGAGGGCGGTCACTCGCGTCGTCGGATCGTGCACGCCGGCGGCGACGCGATTGGCGCGGAGCTCCACCGGACACTGCGCGCGGCCGTGCTCGCCTCGCCGGTCAAGGTCATGGAGAACACCGCGGCGATCGACGTGGTGCGAGACGACGAAGGTCGGGTGGTCGGCGTCATCGTTGGCCGGCGCGGTCGCGATGATGAGGGAGTCCTGAAGGTTGGCGTCGTGCACGCTCTCGCCGTCGTCCTCGCTACCGGTGGCTTTGGCCAGGCGTACCCGACGTCGACGAACCCGCGCGAGGTGACCGGTGACGGGCTGGCCATGGCCGCGCGGGCCGGCGCCGAGATGACCAACATCGAGTTCGTGCAATTTCATCCGACCGTGTTCTATGTGCCCGGCGCATTGGGCCAGAGCCCGCTGATCACGGAAGCTCTGCGAGGGGCCGGCGCGGTCATCGTCGACGCGCATGGCAATTCAGTGATGCGCGGCGTGCACCCCTTGGCCGACTTGGCCCCGCGCGACGTCGTGGCCTACGCCATGACGTGTCGCATGAGCGCCGGCGATGGCCCCTCGACGCACCTCTGGCTCGACGCGCGTGACCTTGGGCCAACGCGTCTAGCGAGCGGGTTTCCGACCTTCGTTGAAAACTGTCGCGGTCTCGGCTTCGATCCGGCCGCCGAAGCGGTGCCCGTCGCGCCAGGGGCCCACTACGCGTGCGGCGGTGTGCGCACCGATCTCGACGGCGCGACGTCGGTGCCGGGCCTTTACGCCGTTGGCGAAGTCGCCAACACCGGCATCCACGGCGCGAACCGCCTGGCTTCGAACTCGCTCACCGAAGCGGTCGTCTTCGGGCGGCGCCTCGGGCTCTCGCTCGGCGGAAGTCTCGAGCAATGCCCGGCGGGGTCTTCACCGTTGCCGGCGAGCGCGCCGGTCCCTGGCCTGGGCGTCGATCCCGCCTCGCGCGCCGCGCTCGCCGATGCGATGTCGAGGCACGCGGGCGTGCTGCGAAGTCGCGACGACCTGGAAGTGGTGCTCGACCTTCTCGCCGCTACACCTGGCGGCGATTCGTCCCCGATGACGCTCGCGTTGCTCGAGGCCACGAACCTTCACACGGTGTCGTTGCTGGTGGCGAGCGCCGCGTTGCTACGAGAGGAGAGCCGCGGCTGTCACCGTCGCAGCGACTTTGCATTCCCGAGCGAACATTGGGCCCGTGAACTTACGATGCGGGTGCTCGATGGCGAGCTGGTCGCTGACGCGAGAGCCTGGGCCGAGGTGTGAGCGAGGGCGCTCGTCTGGCGCTCGAGGAGGCCGGACTGGACCCCTCCGAGTGCGAACACTTAGTGGCACTCGCTCTGGACGAGGACCTGCGATTCGGCCCCGACGTCACGAGCGAAGCCACCGTTGGCGAGAACCACGTCGCCCACGGCGACGTGGTCGCCCGCCAGGCGGGGGTCGTCTGCGGGGTTCCCGTGGCCTTGGAAGTGCTCGACGCGGTGGGTATACCGCTCAGTGGCGTGCGGGTTCGGCGCGGCGACGGGGAGGCTGTGCGGTCCGGCGAAGTCGTGATGGCGATTGACGCGCCCCTTCGACCGTTGCTCGTGGCCGAGCGCACGCTGCTCAACTTCATGACCCACCTGTCGGGCATCGCGTCGTTGACGCAGCGGTGGGTGGCGGCCCTCGAGGGAACAGGCTGCCAGGTGCGCGACACCCGCAAGACGACGCCGGGCCTGCGCCAGCTCGAAAAGTATGCGGTGCGTTGTGGCGGCGGCGTCAATCACCGCATGGGGCTCGGCGACGCCGCGCTCATCAAGGACAACCACGTGGTGGCGACGGGTGGAATTGCGTCGGCGGTGGCCGCGGTCCGCGCGGCCGATCCAAAGATTGATCTCGAGGTCGAGTGCGACACGCTGGATCAGGTGGCCGAAGCACTCGCCGCGGGCAGTTCGCTCATTCTCCTGGACAATATGACCGTCGAGCAGATTCGAGCAGCCGTCGAGCTGGCGAAGCCTTATCTCGGGACGCGGCTCGAAGCGAGCGGAGGCGTGAGCCTGGCTAACGCGCGCGTTATCGCCGAAACCGGCGTGGACTTCATCGCAGTCGGGGCGCTCACTCATTCGGCACCGGCGCTCGACTTGGGCCTAGACCTCAGCCCGGCTGGTGATGAGAGCGATACGCACGTGAGAGTGATTCGCGACTGATCTCGTCATCGACGTGAAGCGGCGAGTTCACCCAGTCTTCACCGTGGTCCGACGCGACGATTCGTTGGCGCAGCCACGACACGGTCGTTGGCACGGCGCGCTAGGTTAGCGGGGCCAGGTGAGCAATGAGAGGAATAACATGTCACTACGGATTAATTCGGAAGCTCCGAACTTTGAGACGGAGACGACCCAGGGTCCCATCAACTTCCACGACTGGATCGGTGACGGCTGGGCGATCCTGTTCTCGCACCCGAAGGACTTCACACCGATCTGCACGACCGAACTGGGGTACATGGCCGGGCTCGAGCCAGAGTTCAAGGCCCGCAACGCCAAGATCATCGGGTTGAGCGTCGACCCGGTATCGAGCCACGAGAAGTGGAAGAAGGACATCGAGGAGTCGCAGGGCCATGCCGTGAACTACCCGATGATCGGCGACCCGGAGCTGGCGATCGCCAAGCTCTACGACATGCTGCCCGAGGACGCGGGGGCCACGTCGGAGGGACGCACGGCGGCCGACAACGCGACGGTTCGCTCGGTCTTCGTCATCGGCCCGGACAAGAAGATCAAGGCGTCCCTGACGTACCCGATGAGCACCGGTCGCAACTTTGACGAGGTCCTGCGCTTGCTCGACTCGATCCAGTTGACGGCTCAGCACAAGGTGGCGACGCCGGTGAACTGGCACCACGGTGAGGACGTGGTTATCCTGCCCTCCGTTTCTGAAGAGGACGCCAAGGCGAAGTACCCCGAAGGTTGGAAGTCGCCCCTGCCCTACATCCGACTGATTCCCGACCCCAGCGCGTAACACCACCAAAGTCAGAGGGCGCCTGGCAACGGCCGGCATGAACACGACCATCAAACTGGACGTGGCGGGCGTTGGGCCGGTCGAGGTTACCTACGGCGATCAAGGGGAGGGCCGCGCCTTTCTGCTGCTGCACGGCGGGGCCGGGCCGATCTCGATGGCGGGCTTCGCGGTACTCGTCACTACCGCTCGGCCGGCTCGCGTACTTTCGCCGACCCATCCTGGCTTCAACGGTACGCCGCGGCCCTCGTCGCTGTCCGACGTGAAAGGGCTCGCCAAGCTTTACGCGGCGCTGCTCAAGGAGCTGAAGTTGAGCGACGTCACCGTCGTTGGCAACTCGGTAGGCGGGTGGATCGCAGCGGAGCTGGCGATTCTCGGCCCGGACTCGGTACGTCGAGTCGTGATTGTCGACGGCGTCGGCGTCGCGGTCGAGGGCCATCCCGTGGCGGATGTTTCGGGCAAATCGCTCCCGGAGATCCAGGGTCTTAGTTACTACGAGCCGGAAAAGTTTCGCGTCGACCCCACGACCTTTACCGGTGAGCAGCGGGCTGCGTCAGCGGCCAACTTCGCGACCCTCGCCGCCTACGCGGGCGGCGCCGCCATGGTCGACTCGACCCTGCTCGAACGGCTCGGCGCGGTCCAGGTGCCGACCCTCGTGCTATGGGGCGAGGCCGACCAGATCGTCGACGTCGACTACGGGCGCGCGTTTGCTGCGGCGATTCCGGCGGCGAAGTTCCAGCTCCTCAACCGAACGGGCCACCTACCTCAGATCGAAGCGCCCAACGCGCTGCTCGAAATCGTGTGGGAGTTCGCCGACCGGCAGTAGGTCGACACTTGCCACTGCCGCGACCCTATGAATAGAAGGGCACGGCGTCTCGCTTCAGGGGTTCGGCGAGAACTGACAGGGGACGACAGCTAACGGCTCACTTGGGTAACGTCGACTTCGGTGCCTCGGCGAGGTGGTGCGCCTCAATGCGCGCCCTTCCCCGACCACCGGTCATCGCGCGCAGGTCAAGGCCGTAGCGAACGAGCTCGGCCTCGGGGACGTGGGCTAGCACAACGGCGACTCCGGCGTCGTCGTGAGTCGTGCCCAGGACTCGGCCCCGACGCCCGGAGAGGTCAGTCATCACGTCGCCCATGAACTCCGGCGGCACGGCGGCCTCGACGGCCATGATGCGCTCCATCACGGCGGTGCCCTTCTTTTCGAGGGCCGCTCTTAGCGCCAGCGAGCCGGCGATCTCGAAAGCGGCTTCTGAGGAGTCGACGCTGTGACTCTTGCCGTCGTAGAGCGTCGCGCGGATCCCGACGACCGGAAAACCCGCCGGCCCGCCATGAGCCATCGCCTTTTCGATGCCGTGCTTCACCGCGTCGATGTATTGACGCGGGACGGCGCCGCCGACGACCTGGTCGACGAACTCGAAGGGCAGGGTCGGATCGAGGGGATCGACCCGAACGTTCACCACCGCGAACTGGCCGTGTCCGCCCGTCTGCTTCTTCAGGCGCCCCTCCACGTCGCACGGCCCGAGGATCGTCTCAAAGAGCTGCACCGGCGGCGGCTCGGTCGTCACCGCCACGTTGAAGCGGCGCCGCAAGCGTTCGAGCGTGACCTGCAGGTGCATCTCGCCCATGACGTCGATGACGAGCCGCCTCGAGATCGGATCGTTTCGCACGTGCAGCGTTGGGTCCTCCTCGGCCAAGCGGTGCAGCGAGCTCGAGATCTTCTCGTCGTCCTTCGACGCCCCCACGACGGCCACGGTCATGGCCGGTGCCACGGGCGCCGTCGGCAGCGGCGCGAGGCTGCGGGGCTTGCTCGAGAGGTAGTCACCGACCTGGACGTTGTTGAGCTTGGCGATAGCGACCACGTCACCGGTGACGGCCCGCTCGATCGGCACGAGCTTCGAGCCCATCAGGTAGTTGAGTCCGTGGAGGCGTTCGTCGGAGCGCGTTCGCAGGTTGGAGAGCGTGGCGTCGGCCTTTATGGTGCCCGAGACCACCTCGAAGACGACGATGCGCCCGACGTAGGGGTCGACGATCACCTTGAAGGCCCGGAGCACGAGGTCGGCCCCGGGGTCGCGCGCGAGGCGTGCGACTTCACCGTCGACGAGGGCCGGAATGGGGTGACTCACGGCGATCTCGTCAAGCAGGGTCATGAGACGGTCAATGCCAATGGCACGAACGGCCGAGCCGAGGGTCACGGGCACGATGCGCCCTTCACCCATGAGATTGCCCAGCACCGTCTCGAGCTCCTCCAGTTTGGGCATGTCGCCATCGAGGTAACGCTCCATCATTTCGTCGTCGCCCACGACGATCGCTTCGAGCAGGCTCGAGCGCACGCGGTGCTCGAGGTCGGCCAGCCCTTCGGGGACCGGCTCGCGGCGCACGCCGCTGGGTCCATAGACGATCGCCTCGTCGGCCAGTAGGTCGACCACCCCGGTGAACTCGGGTCCGGCGCCGATGGGCAACTCGAGGGGGGCGAGAGTCGGGCCGATCAGATGCTCGAGGGCGCTCAACGTGTCCTCGAACTTGGCGCGTTCGGCGTCGAGGGCGTTGATGAAAACGACGACGGGTACGCCGGCGTCGCGGGCCAGCTGCCAGAGCACGATGGTGTCCGACTGCACGCCGTCCACGGCGCTCACGACGAGCAGCGCGACGTCGGCCACGTCGAGGGCCCGCTCGACGTCGCCGTAAAAGTCAATCAAGCCGGGCGTGTCGAGCAGCGTCAGCTTGTCCTCACCGACCCACACTGGCGCCATCGCGATGGCGAGTGAGGTCTGGTGTTTCTTCTCCTCGGGGTCATTGCCGCAGAGCGTGCTGCCATCCTCGACCCGGCCCGGACGCTCGAGTCCACCCGACGCCACGACCAGGGCCTCCAGGAGCGACGTCTTGCCGACGCCGTTTCGCCCGAGGAGGGCGACGGTGCGGGCACTGGGGTGGCGGGTGATGGTGACCATGGAATCCTCCACTTGCTGTCTCGGGCTGGTCATAACGTACTCCCGCCACTGGGAGCGGCGCGAGGCGAGGTCGAAGTTGAGCCGGCGAGGTGTCGGCTCTAAGTCCGGGATCGCGTCACGAAACTCGTGAAGTTCAACTGCGCGGCCCCTAAGGGCGGCGTGTTACGAAAGCGTCGGGCCCTGTTGACGGACTGTTTCCACTGACTCCATTGCTTCGCGCAACTTCGATAGCCATTCGTCGGTGTTCGCCGCCACCAATCGGACGCACCAGACCAACGCGTCGGATCGACTCCGAGCGACACCGCTATCAACGAGCGTGTCGAGGACCGTCCGCTCGGGCTGGCGAAGGCGGGTCATGACCGGCACCGACTGGTTGGTGAAGACCTGACTGGTGCCGCCAACCTCGGCGCCCCAGCTGACGGTTCGACCGAAGTGGTGCTGTCCTTCGCGGGCTATGGCCATGCGTTGGTCGCGGCTCTCTTCGCGAAATCGAGTGATCCGGCCGGACTCGGCAGCAGCGACGGCGACAGGGTCGTCGCCGGCGCCTAGTTCGGGGGCGGAGAGCCGCCCCACGATGAGTAATTCGTCGCGATCGACAGTGACGGTGGGCGCATCGACAAACCAATTTTCGGGCAGACGGCCCTTGAGCCATCCGACTAGCTCTTCTGTTGCCATCTTTTCGCTATCGCGATGGTGACTGCCGTGTCGCTCGTCTCGGGCGCTGGCCCACGCCCCTCGACCGGTTTTCCTGGACTCCATTGCCTACCTCCGTAAATGATTACTTAATTACATCAGTAACACCATTTTGAATCGAAAGCAAGGGCGATTGCCGGGCCCCCGCGACCCCTTCCAACGTTGAAGGCGCCATTGGCACCGATTCCCGACGCGGTCGAGTCAGGAGGGATCCTCCCTCGAAGGCGCGATTCCTAGAGTTGGACGATGAGACGCACGCCGACGGTGTCGCCGATCGAAAGACCTTCGGCCTTCCTCACCGAGTTCTTGAGGGGCACGAGGTAACGACCGTCTTTCGGCCAGAGTGCCGTCGCCCAACTGGTGCTGCCGATCGTGGCGCTGACTGGAATCATTCCCCAGCCGTAGGTGACGGCGTCGGCAATCGCATGCAACTCATCGCTCTCGTCGCCGGGCACGGTGACGAAGTGAAAGGGCGACGGTCCGCGCCAGTACCAGATCTCGCCCTCGAATTGGACCTTCACGGGCTCAGACTAGTGAGAGAGCCGCCCCAGTGCCGAGCTCGTGGGGCATGGCCGGTTACAGGCGTGCCTAGCACCGCTCGGGCGTGATCTCGACGAAGTTGGTGTCGGGATCGCGAAAGTGAGCGCAGCGGTTGCTGTCGCTGTCGTGCGACGACCGACACGCCGGACACCGCCGAAATGGTTGTTTCGCTCTAGTCGGCGTCGTCCATTGTCGCGGCGACGCGAACCGCGGCCTCCCTGAGCTCGTCGTCGGTCACGTTGGGCAGCACGTCTTCCCATAGGGGCAGCATCATGCCACGGGCTTCGAGCATGCCGAGAGGGCGGGGAATGAACCAGACGTGGAAGTGGGCACCGCCGTCGCCCCACCGGTAGAGGTGGACTCTCGCCACGTCCCCGAGCGACAGAATGCCGAGCTCAACTTTCGCGGCGACGCCGCCAAAGTCGCTTGCGGCCTCTGGCGAGAGGTCGGAGAAGGAGTCGACGTGTTCGCGACTGGCGAGCCACACCGCACCGGGCAGGCTCCCGCCGACCGGGGGATGCAGGGTCCAGTGGGCGTTCGACCACACCGCCGACGTGGCGTGACCGGCGCAGATTCCGCACGGATCGCCCCCGGGCTCGCCGCGTCGCGGTGGCTCGGGAAGAACTCTTTCGCTTGGCGCGCGGGGTGTGAGTGGCTCTTCGTACGGCAGGGTCATGTCAAGTGTCCTTTCTCTTGTGGCGAAGTTGGCTGGGGGACCGCTGTCATTGGGCGCAGGGCTCGGAGCCGTGCGTCTTGTACGCAATGAAGCGCAGCACGTCCGCCACGTCGACGTTGATCCGTTCAAAACCGACCGTCTGTAGTCGGGTGAGCAGCGAGGCCGGGTCGACGGGGTTGTAGATGTCGCCCACGTGGAAGTGGTGCAGGTCGTCGCTCGCCAAGCTGTCTGATCCAATCAGCAGACCTCCCGGTCTGAGCACCCTGAACGCCTCGGCGAGGATGCGATTTTGCAGTGATGGGGTTGGCACATGGTGCAACATCGTGAACGAGCCAACGGCGTCGAAGCTTTCGTCGGGAAATGGCAGATTGGTCGCGTCGCCCAACGTCACCTCGACGCCGCCGCTGGCGAATCTCGATTTGAGCCGCTCGGCGGCATCTTCGTCAATCTCGAGGACCGTCAGCTGCCTTACTCGTGTTCGCAACCACTCCGTCGCCGCACCAGGACCCGGTCCAATTTCGAGCATGTGAGCGTTGTCGTCGACGATCGCGGTAAAGGCGGGCAGCACCTCATCGTGAAGGTACTTCGCCCACTCGGTACTCGAGCACAAGGTCGCGTGTTCTTCATTCATGAGGTCGACCATACGGACCGCCGACGCCGATGCCAAGTCTGTAAACTGACAACCTATGTCGCACGACGGACAATGTTCCGACGGTGCACTCGACCCAACGGTCTCGGTCTTCGTTGTCACTTTCCCGATGCCCGCTGGCCGAGTGTTCGACTGGCACACGCATCCCGACCATCAGCTCGCGTGGGCGGCCAACGGTGTCCTGACAGTTCGTTCGGCGAGCAACCAATGGATCCTGCCGCCAACGCGGGCACTGTGGATCCCGGCCGGCGTGCGGCACGAGACGCTGTCGACGAGCTCGACCACCATGCGGACGCTCTACGTGAAGCCAGAAGGCTGTCCGATCGATTGGGAAAACTGTACGCCCGTCGCCGTCAGTTCTCTGCTCGCTCAGCTCATCTCATACTTGGAAGACGCGTCGCTCGGCTCGACGCAACGCCGCAACGCGGAGGCTTTACTCGCTGACCTCCTCCAGCCCGTGGTCCTCACCGTGGTCGACGTTCGTATGCCAACGGAGGACAGGGCGAGGGATGTGGCGGAGAGACTCTGCGAGTCACCCGACGACGGGAAATCGCTGGCGCAGTGGGGTGAGCTCGTTGGTGCCAGCGATCGGACGCTGTCGCGTGCTTTCATTGCCGAGACGGGATTGCCGTTTGGCCGCTGGCGAACGCTGCTTCGGGTCCGCATCGCGCTGGAGTCTCTTGCGTCGGGCCAGTCGGTGAGCAACGTCGCCCGGCACGTCGGCTATTGCTCCCCGAGCGCGTTTGTGGCTGCCTTTCGCCGGGAGACGGGCGTGACGCCTTCCGCTTACTTTCGCGACTTGCATCCAGCGGTCCACGAAGGGGCCGAGGCTCTGAGGTCCGCGCAAGGGAGGTCACGCTGATCCGCTTCAGCGTGCGAGTCCATCCGGGATCGAAGGTGACCGGGGTTGGGGGCAGTTACGACGGAGCGCTCCAGGTCCGCGTTCGAGCCCGGGCCATTGACGGCGCGGCGAATGCTGAGGCGTGCTCCCTGCTCGCTGATGCCTTCGGCGTTCGACCGAGCGCCGTGCGGTGCGAGCATGGTGCACATTCACGAATCAAACTCGTCGCCGTTGACGGTGGTAACGACGTCCTCTCCAGTCGGCTTGCAGCCCTGCTGTCGTCCACCTAGTCCGTCGGGTGCCGGCGCGTTAGCGCGGCGCTGTCACTTAGTGAGCAACCACTGGAGGAGGTCGCGTCGGAACATGAACTCCCGCTCTGGCAGGCTGAAGTCAACCTCTTCCAGGGAATCGAGGCTGCGCGAGAAGGCGACATGACGCGCGGTCGCGCGATGTTCGATCTCGGCACGGAGTGGCTTACCCGTAACGGCGTAGGCTTCCTCCTCCCGTCCTTCAGAGTGATGCTTGCTTCCGCGGCTGGCCTCGGATCGAATGATCCGCTCGAGCTGGACTTACTCGACGCGAGTCTCGATGATGGCGAGCGATGGGTCCGATCCGAACTCTGGCGTTTGCGCGCCGGCGAGGAACTCCGCCGCGGCAATACAGCACATGGAATCGAACTCCTGGAGCGGGGCATCGCTCTAGCTCAAGGGCAAGGTGCTCTCTTGCTGGTCGAGCGCTCAACGGCGACGTTGACAGAAGTGCGCTCCTAGGGAAATGAGTTGTCACACTGCGAGTTTCTGCGAGTTGCCTGAGGTGAAGTTTGCTCGTAGGGGACGGCGGCCGCCAAGGCGCGGCCGCCGTCCCCAAAGGAGTTATGAAGACTTCACGTTGCTCAAAAGCTTGCGTCCCACGTGTCCGAGAAGAAACCGTGGTTGAGCGACACCGGCGGACACGGATTCGGCCCAGTTGAACCAGCCGCCGGGATCACCAGCAACTGGCCGGGCGGCCCAAACTGACCGGGGCAACTCAGGATGTACGAATCCGAGTCGTCGACCATGACGACGTCATAGGTCGTGAGCGAGTTATTGCCATTGCTGCCGTTGTTGTTGCTGCTGCCGTTGTTGCTGCTGCTGCCGTTGTTGTTATTGCCGTTGCCGTTGTTCCAAGACGGTGGCGTCCCGTGGCCCGATGGCACGGTCGCGTTCGAGAATGCCGTCTGACCGTAGTCTCCTTGCGGGAGAATCTGGAAACCGGCTGGGGTAGAGAACGCAGGTCGTTCGACAATCCACTCGGCACTTGAGTTCAAGCACGTAGTCGCAGGACACGCCGCCGTCACGGAGAAACTCTCGGACGGGTTCGAGGAGTCAGTGAGGGCGAGCGTGTAGTCGTTGTTGCCGCCAGACAGCGTCGAGGTCACCGAAGCCTGGATCCTGTCGCCAGGATTCGGGCAGTCCACGTTGTTATTGATGCAAGCAGTGGTTCCCTCTTCAACGGTGCCGCCCGGGAACATCTCGTACCAGTCGTAGTAGTACTCGACGCCCTCGTAGCACTGCATCGCCGTGCCCAACTGCTCTACTGTGCTGTCAAAAGCGCCGTCGAGGCCGACCCAGTCTGCAAGGAACAAGTCCTGATTGCGGTACTGTCCAAAAATGCAGCTGACCTGCGGGATTGTCCAGCTGCCGCTCACGGCGTTCACGGTCGGGGTCGTGGTCGGGGACTCCACGAAGCCAGACCAGTTGAGCGAACCGATTTGGGTGACACCGGGACCTGCCGACAGCGTCGCGGCCTTCCCTGACGCGCGCATCATTGGCGCGTGTGAGGACATGAACTTCACGAACGCTTTGTGTGCCGCGGCTGTCTGGGCTTGCTGTCGCGCGCTCGCGCTCAGCGCGCTAGTAGGTGCCAAACCGGTCAACATTAAAGCTGGCAACGCGACAACGAGCATCATCGCTACCGAGGCTCCGATATGCTTTTTCATCTTCTCCTCCTCCAGAGAGTCTCGGGCAAACTTACGTCATCGCGCGAACTTTTGCGCGAGAAAATTGGCGCATAAACGTGACGTTGTTCACGCGGTGCGCGAGTCGCCCGCAACGCCAAAGGCCAGTTCTTGGCGCCTGATTGGCGATGATCCGCCCGGCCGAGGTGCTACCTGCTTGGCCGGGCCTAAGAACTAGAAGTGCCTACCGGCCGGGCCGACGGTCCGTGCCAGGGCCCTAGCGCCGCGACACCTGAGGCGGGCTCGTCGCTATTGACGGGTCGGCCAGAACGTTGCAGCGTCTGAGGGGATCGGTTCAATGTCTCATTCCTCCATGAGGGGCGATGCCGCAAGCCTCAGAACGGATGGTGAGGGGCGACGGGGCCGGTCGCAGCCGTCGAAGTGGAGTCCCGGATCTCTTCTACGGCGATCGATCAGCCTGGTGGGTCTGCGTAGGACCCAACCTCAACAGTTTCCGAGTAGTGAGGTGTGCAACCCCCGAAGTTGCCTTGAATAGGACGGACGCAACGAAGTGCCTCACGAACGCTGTTGCCAAATGCGCTTTGAGATGTGGGCCTAATGCTGGTGATGGTGATGCTCGTGCTCGTCATCGGCGGCCCTCCCTCCCATCATCTTCATCATGCTGATCCCGCCCGTGCGCACGAATCGGAAAACTAGCGCCGTCGCCACGGCCAAAGCAACGATGTCGAGGATGGTCGTGTAGTTCCACTGGATGACGATCTCTCCGACCCTGGCGTGCCGCGACGTCGGGACTAATCCAAGAAGTCCGAAGAGTGCCTCGACGAGATAGCCAGCCACGACCATCGTGATGTAGAAGCTGCCGAGGATGAAAAGCGTCATTCGGTAGCCGTAATACTTCTTGTAGATGAGAAGTATCGGAAGAATGATGAGATCGGCAAAGAGGAAGCTGACGACGCCGCCAAAGCTGATGCCGCCGTTCCAGAGCACGCCCGCCAGAGGGACGTTGCCGATCGAGCAGACGAAGCTGAGCAGGCTCACGGCTGGTCCGACAAGCGGACCCCATATCTTCGAGAGCAGGGGATGGCCCGCGAAGAAGAAGTGCACCCAAAAGCTGTGAGGCACCCACGCGGCCAGCGCTCCGGCGATGATCAGTCCGGCGGCAATGTCACGGATGACGGCCGCCCACTCCATCACGAAGATGTGCGAGATCGATGTGGCCGCCTTTGTTGAGCGCAACCGGTGCCACAGGCTTCCTTCGTCATCGATGGACATGTCCATCGCGGCGTGGCCCTCCATCGATCCGGCGAGGTTCTTGTTGGCCTGAACCCGGGCGTCGTCAATGAGGCGCTGACGCAGTAGGAGTCTGAAGATGACGGCGATGAGCACGATCATGATCGGTCCGCCGACGAATTCGGCCAAGGTGAATTGCCAGCCGATCAGCACCGCCAGGATGACGCCGAGTTCGACGACCAGATTGGTCGAGGCGATCTCGAAGACGATGGCCGCGGTGAAGCTGGCACCCTTCTTAAAGAGGGAACGGGCCAGCGCCACCGCCGCGTACGAGCACGAGGAAGATGCGATCCCCATGAGTGTCGCGGTCAACAAGCTTCTTGGGCCGTCGTCGCCGAGTCGTTTGACAATTGTCGCCCTCCTGACGACCGCCTGAATGATTGCCGCAAGGAGAAAGCCGAAGATCAGCGCCCAAAGTATCTGCCACGTCATCGAACCGGCTATCGCCAGCGCGTGTCCCAACGCTTCGAGAAACTTCACGCAATCTCTTTCGCAAAAACATTCACGATACCAACCTCAGCAATCTGCGACGAGCAAGCTTTCTCGGGTTGGCCCCCCGTGAGTCTCGGTCTTGGCCCATCGTTAATGTTGGGCCACTAACCGTGAAGAATCCGCGTATGGTTGTCGCATGACAATGGTCACGATGGTCTGCCGTGTCCGAGAAGCGGGCGCGATGGGGATGGCACCAACTCGATAGTAAGTGGGCCGAACGACTGGTTGAAAACGCCGGTATCACTTCTGGCGAACTCGTTCTTGACATTGGCGCCGGTTCCGGTGCCCTAACGCGCCCCCTGGTTGACCGGGGTGCCCGAGTCATTGCGTTCGAGCTACACCCAGTAAGAGCTGAAAGTCTCAGACGGGAGTTTGGCCACCACCACGTAACAGTCGTGCGAGCCGACGGTGCCGACCTGCGACTGCCGCGACGACCATTTCGAGTGGTCGCCAACCCGCCCTTTGCCATTTCGGTAGCCGTGCTGCGACGTCTTACCGCTCCGGGCAGTCGACTGATCCGTGCGGACTTGATCGTACCTTGGCACGTGGCCGATCGTTGGGTTTGGGGGACGCCTCCCGGCGCGGGTCGTTGGCGCAAGGAGTTCGAGTGCGCAACGGGACGTCCCATTCCGCGCTCCGCGTTCACGCCGTCGCCGCCCAGTGGTGTATCCGTATTGATCATTCAGCGAAGAAGTCGGCGATGACGAGATATGTGAATCGGACTCTGCAGCTGCGCAACGGGAAAAACTCAGCGGAGCCTGTCGCCACTTATCGCCGCAATATGAAGGTCTCGTGTAGACGAATCAATGCAAGACGATTGCCAGCGATTTCGCGTCCCGGATGTGAGCGGATAGTTGGCCGCTCGTGACGCCGCCAAGGATACTCTTCTCTGGTGCCCGAGGATTGGAGCGACTACTTCGCGCTGACGAAGAGTCGTCTCCCTCATGACCTGCTCGTTCGTGCGGTCGAATTGGCCCCAATGGGGCGGGCCGTAGACCTCGGTTGCGGCGCCGGTACTGACGCCGAGTATCTGTCAGAATGCGGCTTCCACGTCACAGCAGTTGACGGTGACGCTGCGGCGGCGGCGTTCGTCAGATCGCGCTCCGGCGGAGCAATACGTTTCGTTCACTCGCCCCTCGAAACCTTTGAATTTGGCAGCTACGAGCTTGTCGCTTCGCTCTTCGCGTTGTCCTTCCTTTCAGATGACGCGCTTCATTCGGTGGTGCACCGAGCCGCAGAATCGCTGTCGCCTGGCGGCGTTCTGGCGATGAACACCTTCGGTCCAAGAGACGGATGGGCAGGCGAAGCTGAAATGGCCTTTCCGACGAAACAACAACTCGAGGCGTTGGTGACGGACCTCTTGTTAATCGAGCTGTTAGAAGAAGAGTACGACGAACCTACGGCGAGTGGCCAGGAGAAGCACTGGCACATTTACAATCTGATTGCTCGACGAACAAGCTGATCCACGTGGCGCATGGCCCCAAGTCGACGCTTTCGTTTCATCTTCGATATTGCGACGTTCCAGCCGTCGTGCTGCCGCGACCCGATCTAGCGGAGGTAATGGGATTCGAACCCCTGCCCCCTTGCATGCCATGCCGACCTTACCAATTCGCAGGTGCCCACTCGTGTTCGCACGCGCACTGAATCATTGACGTTTGAGTTCGCAGATGCCCGTGCGCCGCTGCACGTAATCGTCGGCGTTGCTAACGGCGTTGCTAAAGGAATTGAGAGGGCTTACACTGAATCGGCTTGGGTCTCCCGGAGGCTCTGTCAAACCCAGGTCGGTTCAACATGTCATACTCGCGATCGCGGTGCTCGGAGTCGACCGTTTACCAGCTTTTGGCCCGCCAAACTGGGCGATGCTCGTCTAGTGACTTAGGTCCCTTACCCGTGAAGAACGGTCCCTCGTAAGTTAGAACCGGATCGTCGATGAAAGAGTGGGATGGCACATTTTGTCGCAGCATCGGCCAATTTGCCAAGAGATATCGCGCGATGATCGGCATACGGCACGCGCGTCGAACACGTAACGGCTTGGCTGCCATCATCGTGGGATTGTCCACGCTTGTGACGACGGCGGTAACAGGCACGACCACCAGCGGCGCGAGTGTGACACCAGCCCCTATCATCCGGGAGGCCTCAGCGACAATGGGCCAGTGTCCGTGGCTGGAGCAATCCTTGCAACATTCGATGAGTGCGACGGCATTGTCCAACGAGGTCATCGCCAATATGACACTCGCCCAGAAAGCGTCCTTCGTGATCCTGGCGACGTACCCGCCTCTGGAGAACAGCAATATCGGTGTTCCGTCGCTATGCCTCCCTCCGATCACACTGACTGACGGTCCCGACGGCGTCGCCAATGGTCTGACGGGCGTCACGCAGTACCCCGCCGCAATCGTCATCGCGGCGAGCTTCGATCCGTCGATCGCACGAGCCGTCGGCGAGGAAGAGGCGATCGAAGCGCGCACCAAGGGTATCGCCGTTGTCCAGGGGCCCGAATTGAACCTTGCGCGCGTACCAGAAGGCGGACGGATCTTCGAGACTTACGGTGAAGATCCGTACCTCACGAGTGTGTTGGGCGTTGCCGACGTAAAGGGCATTCAGTCAACTGGGGACCTCGCCGAGGCTAAGCACTTCACGGCGTACACCCAAGAGACTGCTCGACTGCGACTCAACCAGATCGTGTCGACTCGAGCGCTCGCCGAACTTTATAACGCGCCTTTCAAGGCGGTGGTGCAGCAGTCCCGCGTCGGCTCACTTATGTGCTCCTACGGCGAGTTGAATGGTCTCAACACATGCTCCGACCCCTTGATGTACGCGACGCTCAAGTCGTGGGGCTTCACCGGGTTCGTGCGCTCGGACCTCGGTGCGGTGCCCAATATGGCCCAGGCGTTTCGCGCGGGCATGTCGCTCATGAAGCCGGGTTCCGCCGCGACGCTCGTTCGTCTCGTGCACCAAGGCTCTGTCACAATCGCACAACTGAACCAGGCAGTGCGCTCGGTGCTCGTCCCGATGTTCAACGCCGGGCTCATTACCCACCCGTTGCACGGCTCGCTAACCGCGGTCGCCACCACGCCCGCACACGCCGCGACCGCGCTCGCCGCCGCCGTCCAGGGCATTGTCCTGTTGAAGAATGAGAGTTCAATCCTTCCTCTCAGCACGCACGTCGCGTCGCTCGCGGTGATTGGGACCGACGCCGCTCAGACCCCGCAGGTCACCGGCGGCGGAAGCTCCAAGGTGGTTGCGCCCTACCTCATCACTCCACTCAGCGCACTTCGTTCGATGATGGCGGGGACAACCAGGGTCACGTACGAGCCCGGAGGACCGCCAACGCTGGACCTCGACCAGTTGAGCGACGTCGACATCGTCAAGGGGGTACCGCTCAAGTTGGTGAAGCCCATCGCGCCGATCGGTGAAGCGGGAAAAGCCGACATCGCAATCGAAAAGGACCCGAGCGTGACTCCGGCGATCGCTACGGCGACCGAACCGGGCACCGGTCACGGATGGGACAAGTGGAGTTTGGTCATCAAGGCTAGGACCACTGGTGTGTACGAGATCACCTTTCAGCAGTATGGTGACACCTGGCTCTACCTCAACGGGAAGCCGTTCATCTCCTCGGCGGGCCTGCACGCTCCCGCCGACTTGAGCGCGACCACCAAGTTCGTGGCGGACCACAAGTACACGTTCAGCGCGGAGTGGTTTCAGATCAGGAACCACGCCGCACCGTCGTTCAGCCTCGCGGACGTCACACCCCTCATCAACCAGGCCGTGCGTGAGGCGCGCCAGTCCAAGGTGGCGATCGTCTTTGCCGGCAACTATGACTCAGAAGGCGTCGACATTGCGAACCTCAACCTGCCCGGTGACGCCAACGCGCTCATCGGTGCAGTGGCGGCGGTGAATCCGCACACGATCGTGGTACTCAATACGGGCGGAGCGGTCATGATGCCGTGGCTCTCCAAGGTTGCGGGCGTCATCGAGGCGTGGTATCCGGGCCAAGAGGACGGCGCGGCCGTCGCGAGGATTCTCACTGGCGCGGCCAATCCCTCCGGAAGGTTGCCCCTCACGTTTCCCACGAGCACCTCGGCAATGCCGTCCACCGCCGACTCATCTTTCCCCGGTCTCAAATCCACCGTGAACTTTGGCACTGGTCTCGACGTTGGTTATCGGTGGTACCAGGCGAATCAGGTCGCGCCGCTCTTTGGCTTCGGCTATGGGCAGAGTTACACGACGTTCAAGCTTTCCAACGCCACGCTGACTAAGACGTCGTCCGCGGTAACGGTACGCGTTAAAGTTACCAACTCCGGCAAACGGTCGGGGGCCGACGTCGTCCAGGCTTACGTGGCGTATCCAAGTTCAACTGGAGAACCTCCCGAGCAACTGCGCGGCTTTGAGAGGGTCGACCTCATGGCGAAGGCTTCGAAGCAGATCGTGATGGTCATTCCCTCAACAGGATTCCAGATCTATCAGAACAAGTCATTCACGATTGTGCCCGGTGCCTTTCGCGTCGACTTAGGCCAGTCCTCCACGAACCTTCCGATTCACTTGAAGGTTACGATGCGCTGAAAGGTTGGTGGTGTCGGATACCTGAGCGCCTTGCGGAATCTCCGTCACGCTGAGGCTCATGAAAGTGCTCACGGTTACGAGATCTGCCATTGTGAATTTGCATTCGCCGCTTTCGAAACTTTGCTTGAACTAGAAGAATGTCAATGAGCGCTGACTGCAGCTCGATCTCCGTTCAATTCATTCCAACTAACTACAGAAGTAGTTGATGAAGTTTCATCTTCTTGAGGTATTCCGTGGGCGATGAATAGTCGTACTGACAACGAAATCCTGGATCGCGGCGTCGGGTTGGATCATTGGTGACCCGCTGCACTGCAAGCAGTTACGCGCAATCTCGAGTTTGTGGCTTCGTTGAAGATAGATTACGTGAAAACGATGATCAGGAAGTGATCAGGAGAAGTTCTGTAAAGACTCACCACCCGTGTCACGTTATGGCTCCGGGACCTATGCGACATCTTTCCTCCTTTTTCTTCCGTTTGGTTGAGCGAGCGCACTGAACTCTTTGGACTTGTCGTGGCGCGATTGGTGCGTGCGAACGAGCACGTCATCGACGGTGACCTGCACGGTGTCGCCCACGATTCGCACTCCGGCTAACCGTCCGCGGTAGGCGTTGCCCACGCGGTAGTTCGAGCCGGCGAAACTGACCGAGCCCGTCGGGTCGACCTTGCGGATCACTTCGTCGCCTTTGGTGGGAGCCGTGGCTCGCGGTTGGGCCAGGAAGGCGACGTCGTCGTCCACGAGGTGGCGGCGCGCGTGGGTGGCGATCAACACTTCGCGGTGGTGCACGTAGAGCAGTCCGTCGTCGCTCGAGACCTGGACCCGTTCGCCGCTGTAGACGCGACCGACGTGATAGCGAAAGTTCAGCACGGTCACCCGGCCCTTGTCGTCGACGACGCGGGTGAGGGACTTGCGCGTCGCGATAACCGGTTCGGTCTCGATATCGCCGTCGACGATGTCGACGTCGTCGCGACGCGCGAGCTCGAATCGACGCAGCGGCACGGTGTCCCCCAGGGACTGGTGCTCGCGCTCGGTGTTGTATTCGACCACCCACTTGTCAAGCGCCACCTGGGTCTCTTCGATGGTGTCAAAGAGGTTCTCGCTAAAGAACTCGTCGCGCATCGTGCGGTGGAGTCGTTCAACCTTGCCGGTCGTGGTCGGATGGTAGGGCGCGGTGAGACGGTGCTTGATGCCGTTGTTGAGACAGATCCGGTCAAAGAGCACCGTGGCGGGCTGGGTGTAGTGCTTGCCGGTGAAGACACGACCATTGTCCGTCAAGATCTCCTGCGGCGGGCCGTAACGCTGGAGGGCGAGGAGGAGCGTCACAGACCGGACGGGCGGTGGCGCGCTCGACCAGTTGGGCACTCACGCAGTAGCGACTGTGGTCATCGATGCCGGTCACGCAGCTGATCGACGTGCCGTCCGTGAGATAGATCCGTCCCACCACGTCCATCTGCCACATCTCCATCGAACGGGTGCGCTCGAAGCGCTTGTAGTCCTGGACGCGACGGCGCCGCGGCGCCGGCACGATCAGTTGGTGACGCACCAGTGCGCGATAGATCGCCGAGCGACTCGGCGCGCGGGCGGCCAATTCGTTCACCAACTTCGTGCGCAGTGTTCTCGGTCCCCAGCCCGGGTGCTGACGGCGCATCATCACGAGGCGCGCCTCGACTCTCGGATCCATCTGGGTCGGACTCGTGTCCGGTCGAGAGGAACGATCGGCCAGCGCTTCGAGTCCACCGTTGGCGTAGCGGGTGAGCCATCGGTGCAACGTCCGTCGATCGACACCGTATTGCGCGGCGACCTGGACGATTGTCGCGCCAGAGTCGAGCACTTCGCGCACCGCCAGATAGCGCTGCTCAACCATCGATAACTCGATCAACATTGCCGCCTCCTCGAACACCGGACGCATGTCCAGAACCCGAGTGACAGCGTTTCAAAGAGGTGGAAGCAGTGAGACACACGTCCCGGAGCCACCGGGACAGATGAACCGAAGCCGGGCCGGAAAGTGAGACACACGTCCCGGAGTCAAAGTGAGACAGAGGTCCCGAACTTTCACATCAAATACTTGGCATTTCGAGTGGGCGCTGAGGGACTCGAACCCCCGACCTGCTGAGTGTAAATCAGCTGCTCTAGCCATCTGAGCTAAGCGCCCGGAGTAGTCAAGCCTAGGTCGTTCCCGCTTCGCGCATGATTGTTAGCAGCTCGGGAGTCGCCGCGAAAACGGGACGTCGCTTGACCCGTTCGGCGGTGATGAGCTCTTCGCCGTCGTAGTCGGCGGCGACAGCCCCGGCCTCTTGTATCAGCAGCAATCCGCCCAGGTAGTCCCACGGATTCAATGTGTAGCGACGCGCGACGCTGAAGGCGTCGAGCGAACCGTCGGCCACGAGGCAGATCTCCAGGCTCGCCGCGCCGAGCGACCGGTACTGCGACCATCCGAGGTGTCGTATCGGCAGTCCCGAGAAGCCCACGATGGCCTGGGCCATCTCGCGCTGGTCGCTCGGGGCGATGCCGACGCCGTCGCGGCGGGCCCCACCGCCGCGCTCAGCCTCGTAGGTCGTGCCGGTGGCGTGGTTGGTGATGAGCGCAGCGACGAGTTCAGTCTCGAGCAACACGGCGAGGCTCGTCGAGAAAAACGGAATGCCGCGATCGCAGTTCGTCGATCCATCGATCGGATCAACGACGACGGTGTACTCGCCGCTGCCCGACACGCCGGACTCTTCACTCACCACCTTCAGTCCGCCACCTCGCAAGACACGCAACGCGATCTCGTCAGCCGCGACATCAAGGTGATACTGCGTCGCGCGTTCACCCGAAAGTCCTTCATGACCTCCGGACTTCACGACTTCGCCGATCTCGTGCGCGCAGTCACGAAGTGTTCGCCAGAGTGTCTCGGTCACGCAGTAACGGTAGTGGGGTTCGGGACTAACCTGAGAAGTGATGGCCGCCATTGATGTCGCAGGTTTCGTCGCCGACCTCAAGGACCACGCGGTGACCCACGGTTTTCACGTGCACGACGAGCGACACTTCGTCGAGACCTATTCCCTGCGCCAAGCGTGGGAGGTCGACCTACACCCCGAGGACGGCTGCGGCGGACCCGTGGACCTGCACGTCGAACTCGACGTCGACCCGAGAACGCTCCTCGCGTTCGAGGACGCGGTCCTCGGGCTGCCCGACGACGTTGATCCCCCCGACGAGTTCCACTTCCCGCTCGTGCTCACCTGGAGTCTGCCGCCGATGCCCAACGGTCCAGATCTCCTACGACTGGCGATCGACCTCGCCCCGATTGGCGGGCTTGAGATGCCCCTCGAGGTGACCGCGACCGACGCCTTCGCTTCACCAACGGAGGGCTCGGAACGGCGCATCTCGATCGTGGCGCGCCGGGCCATTTCGCTCAGCCAGGTGGCCAAGGGCGAAGATCCGCTGTGCGACATCTTTGAGCGCGGACGGAGCGTGAGTGACTTCCTGCTTCAGTCCGCCGACTCGTGGCTCGGCTAGGCCGACACTTCGGCGTTCTGGCGGCACTCACCCTGGCGAGCGTGTTCCTCGCCTCCTGTGGCTCGGGCTCGGCCGTCGCCGACGTGCGCCACAGCTGCGTTGACGTGAAGCGAGCGCTCGTTATCGAAAAGCAGAGCCAGCAGTCGGGCCTCAGTGCGTCGCGTCGCCGTAAGCTGGAGAGCAACGCGCTCAGCGAGTTGCTGAAGGCGACGCCGTTCGCGGCCGCCGCGACCTCCATCGACGGCAGTTGGAATCCGCTCATGACAACCATCAACGAAGCCGAGCGCGTGCCCATCGCCAACCTCGTGGCCTCCCTGACGCGTCTCTGTAAGGTCGCCGACTCCTCGGCGCCGTATCTCTAGGCCTCGTCGGGCAGGTGCTCGTAGAGCCAGGCGAGGGAGTTCTCCTCGGGCATGGCCTCCTCCCAGCCCTGGAGGAGGTCCTCGACCGCGGCCAGCGTGGGCACCCTGGCGATCACCATCACCGTTAGGTCGGCCACCGGCTCGTCGGACACCAGGAAGTCCCCGAACATATCCTCGGTGACGACGGCGTCGGGCTCGATCATCAGGTAGAGCTCGCCCGTTGCCTCGACCCAGGAGAGCTCGTACTCGTTGTCCGAGGCGTCGGACCACTCGCTGCCGAACTCGAACTCCGCGCTCTCGCGACGGGCCTCGTTCTGCTCGTAGAAGCCTTCGATGTCCACCGGACAAGCCTACGTCGCCCCTATGTGCGCCGCGCTGTGCGCGAGCTGGTCGACGCTTAGGGCGTGAGAAATGGTGCCCGGAGGGGCGCGGCGAGAGCAGCGGTTCGGTGCGCGCACCCCCGTCTACTAGCGGCTATGACCAACACCGATCTGCTGACCAGTATGCGACTCGAGTGGAAGCGCCTCGGGCGAAGCCCGAGCGCCCGCACGGCCACCCGACAGCTCGACGCGCGCCACCCGGACCTTCGACTCGTCGACCAGGAGGATCTCTGCGACGTCGTCGCGCTGCTCGAGACGAGGGGCGGGCGCAAGGTCCTCGAGCGCGCCTTGATCGTGCGCGCGCTGCTCGAAGAGGCGTGCGACCCGGACGTCCATCGGGCGTTGCTCCAGACGCTCTTGCCCGGGGTCGTCAGCGTCTGTCGACAGCTGCGCTTCGGCGAGGGCATCATCGACGAGCCCGGCGAGACCTTGGGCGTCGCCATCTCGCTGCTGAGCGAACTGCTCGTCGACTGGGCGGGCCAGTCGCGCCAGTACGCCGCGCCGGACCTACTCTCGGCCCTACGCGGCCGGCTTCGCCGGTGGCTCCTAAAGGAGAAGGCGGCGCGGCGCCACGTGTCGCACTACGACCACGTCGAACGATCGGCCGAAGAGGCGTCGCCTCTGCTCACCCGCCTCGAGAGCTTGCGAGGGGGCGAGTACGACCGACTCGCACGCTTGACCTACGCACGTGTCTTCGAGGGCCGCTCGCTACGCGATCTCGCGGCGCACGACCATAGCGCGCCGGTCTCGTTGCAGTCCGAGCTCCGGCACTTCGCCGTGCGCTTCTTGCTGTAGAAGTTTCTAAAGGTTGTGAATGCCAAGAGAAATGCCACTAGACGAACCGTTACCCTTCGAGGGTCGATATGAGGTTGCTCCGCTCGCTCAAGAGCACGCACTGGGTGATCTGGTCGAGTCCGCTGCTTCTCCTGGTACTGGTGTTCACCTTGACGGCCTCGTCCACTCCGGCCCGCCACAACCCGGCACTGTCGACGGCGACCACGGCGACGACTTCCACAACGACCCCCTCGCGCCACGCCGCGCGGCACCGGGCGTCGACCACGACGACGACGACAACGTCCCGAGACCCGACGACACCGAGCGAGAGGGCGAAGACGAACGCGCGCAACGACGACGTCTCCTCGAGCTCGACCACTTCGAGCGACGCGCCGATCGCGAGCGCGTCCGCCGAGACCGCCGCGAACGGAGCGCTCAGCGGTCAGCTCGAGCCGACCTTCGACGACGCCGAGGTCCCATTCGAGGGGCCCGGCACCTGGGCGCTCGCCGCCAGCAAACCGCTGCGCGCGACGCTGCTCTGTCAAGGGACGGCGATCGCGGTGACGAGCGAGTTCGCGGTCGGCGCGCACGAAACCTGTCAACTCTCGCTCTCTCCCGCGACTCCCGGAACGACCCTGACGTGGCAAGTGACCCCGGTCGGCTGAAACGGTCCCTGGCGGCGCGCGTCCAAGGCAGCGCGCTCGTGCTGTACTTCGCACTGCTGCCCTACGTCGTCGTCACCAAGTGGCGAACGTCCACAACGGGAGTCGACGGGGCGCTGATTCATACTCTCCTCGTCGTGCTGGCTCTCTTTTGGGCCGGATTTCTCATCCAGGTCGTGCTCAACGTGGGTCGGCTTCGACGTGGGCGGCGCGTCACCAATGGCGGCAGCGCTTGGCTCGCCGGACTCGTCGTCGCGGTGCTGGCCCTCGCGATGCCGACGTCACGCGCGACGTTGCGTGAACCCGCGGCCATGGCCGTCGCCCACGGCTCCGCGAGTTCGACGAACCACGTGCCGTCGCGCCGACCGAGCCCGGCGGCGCCACTGTCGGGCGTGCCGCTCGCGCTCATGGCCAAGCGCCGAAACGATCAGCTCCGCCAGCAAGGTGCCGGCACCGAGGATCTGGACGTCGACGAGTCGATCGAGCTGCTGCGCGCGAGGAACCCCGAGCTCATCGCCCATCTGGCTCGACGAGCGGGCGACGCGTTCGACGGCGTCATTGAGGTTCGCGATAACGAGCCCCTGCAGCCAGCCGGTGCGCCGACTTCGGGCATCGTCGCCTGTTTCCTCGGTCCGAGCGCCGAAGGAACGCTCGTGGGCTTCGCTCGCGAGGGCGGTCGCCTGCCGATCCTTCCGTCGTGGAGCGCCGAGGAGATCACGGCGAACGTCGTCGCCCTGTACGAGGGCAAGGTGCTGTTCGCGCGCAGCGAATCCGAACTGCTGCGCGCCCTCGCGACGAGGACGCTCCACCAGAGCATCGTCGTGTACCTCGGCGTGGCGAACGAACTCGACGACGAGCTCGCAACTTGCTCGATCGGACTGCAGCCGTACGTTGACCGCGAGGCGCCGTCGCATTACGCGCGCGTGGCCCCGGTCGACGCGCCGCACTCGAGTGACCTGCGCGTCGAGCTCTTGCGGGCCGACCCCCAGGTCGCCGGTCTCAGTGAGCCCTTCGTGCCGACACTAAGACGGCGCTGCATCGAGATGGCGGCGTACCTCGCGCTCCATCGCCACGAACCGGTCACGGGCGAGCGACTGCGCACTCGGGTGCTGGTGCGCGCCGACGTCGACGCCTCGCAGCGCACGCTCGCCAACACGGCCAGCGCGCTGCGGCGCAGCCTCGGCGTCGACCAGCGAGGGCCACGATTGCACCCGGTCACCGGCTCGGGCCTCTACGTCACCCACGGACTCACGAGTGACGTCGAGCTCTTCGCCACCCTCGTTGCCCGGGCCCGCCAGCTCCCCGTCAGCGACGGCGCTCCCCTCGCCCACCAGGCGCTGCTCTTGATCAAGGGCGAGCCAATGGCGAGCACCCTCCGGGGCTTTGAGTGGTTCCTCGCCGAGGGTCACGGAGCGCGCCTCGCTCGTGACGGCGAGTGGGCCGCCTTGGCGCTGCACCACGCTTCGCTTCAACGGCACAACTACGAGCTGGCCTTTTGGGCCCTTCAGCAGGGCCTGCTGATCGACCCCTACAGCGACGCCCTCGTTGAGGCGCTCGGCCGTGTCCCGCGTCTACGCGAGTTTGGAGGCGATGGAGCCCGCGGAGCGCAGGACCGTTCCGTCAGCTCCCGCGGCGCTGTAGCGATGAGCTGGGCGTTCGCGGGCCTCAGCCAGCAGGTCTTTCAGTAGCGCGGCGAAGGCGAGCGGCGGATCGACGAAGAGGTACTTGGCGAGCGAGCCGGGAATCGTGTTGATCTCGTTCACGTAGAGCTCAGTGTCGTTCGCGAGAAAGTCGAGGCGCGCGACCCCGCGCACGGTGGCCAGCTCGGCGACCTCCTTGGCCAAGCGCACGACCTCGTCGCCCTGGCCTGGGGGCAGCACTGCCGGCAGCTCGCGCGGCGCCGAGACCATCCCTTCGCCCCCGACGTACTTGTCGCGGTAGTTGAGGATCTCGGCCGCCGCGGTACGCCGCAGCGGCCGCTCGATTGCCGACAGGTCGAGCGCCGGGAAGGTGCGCAGCGCGATCTGCACATCAGTGACGTCGTCGCGGTAGGGCTCGACGACACAGCCGCTTGCGAGGTGGGTGTTGGACACGAGCCGGGCGCGCGCCGTCGTGAGGTCAGCCACCACCTCGATGCCGATCGACGAGCCCCCGAAGCGGGGCTTGAGGATGTACGGCCCGGGAAAGGGCAGCGCCGCCGAGTCGGAGGTGAGAAGGGCTCTGGGCAGTGTCGGCAGCCCGGCCTGGGCAATCAGGGACCCGAAGGCCCATTTGTCCATCCCGAGGGCCGCGCCGGCGAGGGTGGGCCCGGTGTAACCGAGCCCCGCGAGGTCGAGCGCCCCCTGCAAGGTGCCGTCCTCGCCCGGCCCGCCGTGGGTCGCGAGCAGCACGGTGTCGAGATCGAGCCGTCGCTCGCGGGCCATGCGCCCGGCAGCGTAGAACCCACCGGCGTCGCCGAGGCGCAGCGTCAGCTCGCTCGAGCCCTTGGGCACGCCGTCGAGGAATGCCTCAGCCTCCACTGCGGAGGCGACCGAGTAGAACGCGCCGGTCTTGGTCCAGTAGATGCCCACGACATCACTGCCGGGGCGCTCGAGTTCGTGCAGCGCCTGCAGTCCAGTCAGGATCGAGATGTCGTGCTCGGGCGAGGGACCCCCGAAAAGCACTGCGCTGGTCACCGATCACCTCGCCCCGACGTCACCAAGACCTCAAGGGTAGTGGTCGGGCAGGTCGTTTAGGTACAAGACGCCGTCACCTGGCACGAGGTTCGCCCGCACCCACGCGACCGCTTGGTCGCGGTGGTCAAAGCGCCGCGGTCGTGCCACGTAGCCCGCCACGAGGGCGACGATGTTCGTGCGGCCCACGGCGACGAGCTCGGCCGGCAGCGCCGCCACGCGCTGGCCGAGCAGCAGATTCTCGACGAACTGCTCGTCGCCGAGCTCGACGAGACCCGGGGTTACGACGACCCGTCGACCCGAGAGTTCGAGCGCGGACAGCGTTTTCAAGGCGACCTGGGAGCTTGCCGGATTAGCGTTGTAGGAGTCGTCGATCACGACGACGCCCGCGTCCGAGGTGACGACATTCAGCCGGTGCGGCGCCGGCGTGACGCGCCGCACGCGCTCGAGCACGGACTCCTTCGCCACGCCGAGGGCGAGCGCCGAGCCAATGGCGCAGGCCAGGTTGGTCGGCTGGACGCCAACGATCTCGTCGAGCGCACCGAGCTCGTCACCGTCGGCGAGAATCGTCCAGCGGCGCGCCGCCGCGACGACGCGCACGTCGGCCTGGTCGCTCGTTGATCCGGCTCGCACCACCGTCTTGCCCGCGGCGTGCAGCGAGTCGGGCCAGCGAGCCAGTCGCGAGTCGTCGACGTTCAGCACGACGGTGGAGGCCCGGACAGTGATCTCGCGCTTCGCCGCTTCGATGACGTCGAGGGTCTTCATGCGCTCCAGGTGCACCGGGCCAATCGCCGTGACGACGGCTATCTCCGGCGCGCACCAAAACGTCATGGCGGCGATCTCGCCCCGGCCGTACGTCCCCATCTCGGCGATGAAGACTTGAGTTCCGTCCGCGAGGCTCTCGTTGATCGACCTCGAGAGGCCGGCGCGGTTGTTGAAGCTGCGCGGTGAGGCGACGACGGCGTAGTCGGCCGAAAGCAGGGCCGCCAAGTAGTGCTTGGTCGAGGTCTTGCCGTAAGAACCGGTGATCGCGACGACTCGCGGGCGCACTTGCTCGAGCCGGGCGATCGCCTCGTTGACAAACGCCTGGGCCTTTCGCTCCTCGACTGGCTTCAGCACCCGCGTCGAGAGGTCGAGCACCGGCGGCACGGCCAGCACCATGGCCACGGCACCGAGGTAGGGCTGCTTCGTGAAGGCGGCCGCCGCGGCAATGGCGATCGAAAAGGCTCCCGCGAGGATCGCCACGCGTCGCAGCCGTCTCGTCCACTCGAGCGGACTCGTCCGTCCCCTGATCGAGAGTCCCTGCGGGCAGAAGAGCCCGTAGAGCACGCATGCGAGCACGAGCACGACATTGGCGCGCAGAATTATCGCGCCAATCATCACTGCAACGAGGACGTGACTGAGCGTGATGGGCCGAAGCGGTCGA
The DNA here is from genome assembly GCA_963749355.1 of uncultured Acidimicrobiaceae bacterium. GTDB lineage: Bacteria > Actinomycetota > Acidimicrobiia > Acidimicrobiales > RAAP-2 > RAAP-2. The sequence continues at coordinate 36,547 of CAVVMM010000007.1, read as the reverse complement.
GCCCGTTGATAGGTCTTGGCGCTCGGGTACTGGGGCGAAGACCAGCGCCCGAGGAATCGAAAGAGAGAGCGCGGGTCGTAGTGCTCGCGCTGCAGCACGCGCAGCCAGCGCGACATCTGAGCAAGGTACGCCAACGCGAGCAGGATTCCAGCGACGACATCGACGGCGGTCTTCACGATCGCAAGACCAATTCGACGGCATCGACGAGCTCGCCAGGCGCCTCGAGGGGCACGAGATGACCGATCCCGGGGATTATCCGCAGCGACGACTCGCCTCTCACCAGTGCGCGGGCGCGCTCGGCGATATCTGGCGGCACTTCGTTGTCGTCCTCGCCCCACACAAAGGTGACTGGAACGCGCACATTCGCCAGTTCGGATTCGTAGCTCTCATTCACGCTCGCCACCAGCACGTCGCGCAACACGCCGCTCGCTCGGCGGTAGTCACTTGAGCCATACTTCTGACGGGCCGCCTCGAGGCGCGCCTCGCTCACGAGTCCTCGCGCCCGCAGCCAGCGCCACCAGCGGTAGGCCTGAGGGGCGCGCCGCCCCGTCGCACGTCGTAGCAACGGAGCCCCCGAGAGCACGATCGACGCTACGAGCTTCGGGTGCTTGCTCGCGAGGACGACCGCCACTCGTCCGCCAAACGAGTGCCCGACCAGGACGACGGGGCCCTCGGTGATTTCAGTCACGGCCGGCGCAAGCAGGTCGGCGTAGTAGCGGGCTCCCCCGGCGCGCGCGGGCAGCGGAGACGCGCCAAACCCCGGCAGGTCGAGGGCGACCGACGCCACGCCCCTTTCGGCGAGCAAGTTCGCAGCGCTCCCAAAGTCCTCGGCCCGTCGAGCCCAGCCGTGGAGCCACAGGACGCGCACCGGCCCTTGCCCGTACGACTCGCCAAAGAGTGTCGAGTTGGCGTAGCTACGCAGCACGTCATTAGGTTACTGAGGCCCTTCGTTGGCCCTAAACCACGTCACGACCTACCGATAACGTGCGTAGCACGATGAGTGATGAGACGTCTTTCTCGAGTGAGTTGCTCATTGGGCTGACCCCCGAACAGCGCGAGGCCGTGATGTCACCAGCGCGCCGGCATCTCGTGCGCGCCACCGCAGGCTCGGGCAAGACGCACGTACTCACCCTGAGGGTCCAACGGCGCGTTGCCGACGGGGAGGTCGCGCCGGACCACGTCCTCGCCATGACCTTCACTCGCAAGGCCGGCGACGAGTTGCGCCGCCGTCTCTTTCGGGCCGGCGTACGCGATGTGCAAGCCGGCACCTTCCACCGGGCCGCACTCAACCTCGTGACCCAGTACCGAGAAGACCATCACCTGCGGCCTCTCGTCCTGGAGCCGGTTCGAAAGAAGCTGGTGAGCGCCCTCGCCACGCAGCTGCGAGAAAGCGGCGAGCAAAAGATCGAGGACTGGCAGCTGCCGCGCCTCGAGCAGGAGATCGGCTGGGCGCTCAGCCAGGGCTATACCGGCGCGCTCTACGCGAAGCACGCTCGACGGCTCCGCCGCGACGCTCCCCTGCCGCCGGCGCAGATGGCCGAAGTGCTCGACCGCTACGTCGGGCTCTGTCGCAGTCGCGGCGTGATGGACTTCGACCTGCTGCTCAGCGAGGCATTAGCGGTGCTGCGCGACGAGCCCGACGTGCTCGCGGCGTACCGCTTCCACCACCGCTCGCTGTACGTCGACGAAGCCCAGGACATGAACCCCTTGCAGTTCATGCTGCTGCGCCAGATCGCCGGCGACGACCCGGACCTTTTCTGCGTGGGCGACCCCAATCAATCGATCTACGGGTTCAACGGGGCCAACCCCACCCTGATGAACGACATCGTGGCCACGTGGCCCGACACCCAAGTGCTCGATCTCACTCGCAACCACCGCTCGACGGCCAACATCATCGCCGTGGCGAACACGCTGCTCGAGCCAGGAGCCCGCGGCATCGTGCCAGCGAAGGACGATGGCGAGGTGCCAATGGTGCGCGCCTACAACACCGACGACGAAGAGGCCGACCACGTGACGAGATGGCTCGCCGCCCGCCACCAGCCGGGAAGTCCGTGGCGATCGATGGCCGTGTTGGCGCGCACGAACGCCCAGCTTGAACTCGTCGCGGGCTTCCTCAACGCGGCAGACATCCCCAACGAACGCCGCGGGCCCGAGCACTCGCCAGCCTCGGACCTCGCATCAACCGAGTTGCCCGGGCGGCGGCTCGTCGAGCCGGAACGCGACGCCGTCGCGCTCTCGACCATCCACCGCGCGAAGGGCCTCGAGTTCCAGCACGTGGCCGCGATTGGCTGGGCCGAGGGGCAGCTGCCCAACTTCAACGCCACTTCGCCGGACCAACTGGCCGAAGAGCAGCGCCTCGCCTACGTGGCCCTCAGCCGAGCCGAGGAGACCCTCCTCATCACGTGGAGCCGGGGCCGCAACGATCCCCGCTACCCCGACCGGGCGCCGTCGCGGTACCTCGCGCCAATAGAAGGGGTCATCGCACAGCTCGAGGCGAAGAACGCGCCCCTACGCGGCGAGGCCCGCCGAGCGCGCCTGGCCGAGATTCGAGCATCGCTCGAGAAGAGTCTTGAGCAGCTCGACGACGCCGCTACGTGAGGGGACGCCGGGGTTATAGTGCGCTGCGAATCGAAAGGGTTGACGAGAGGGGCGATGACATGAACGGTGCGCACGCCCTGCTGGCCACCCTGAGCGCCAACGGCGTGACGACCTGCTTCGCCAATCCGGGTACGTCGGAGATGCACGTCGTCGGTGCACTCGACGACGTCACCGACGTGCGCGCCGTCCTCTGCCTCTTCGAAGGAGTGGCGACGGGGGCGGCCGACGGCTACGCGCGTGTGACCGGTGCACCCGCGGCGACCCTGCTGCACCTCGGGCCGGGGCTCGCCAACGGCTGGGCGAACCTGCACAACGCGCGTCGGGCCCAGGTGCCCCTGCTCAACATCGTCGGCGATCACGCGACCTACCACGCGGTCGTCGACGCGCCCCTGCAGAGCAACATCGAAATGCTCGCAGGTGCCCTGGAGGGCTGGTACGGCCGTCCGACCTCACCCAACGACGTCGCGGCCTCGGTCGCAGCCGCGATCACGGCCGCCTTCGGTCCGCCGGCGCGCGTCGCGACGCTCGCCCTGCCCGCCGACGCCTCATGGGGCGAAATCGACACGGCACCAATGGCCTGGCCGCTTGCGCGGCGCCCTTCAGCGCTGGCCTTTGACGACGACGCTCTCGGCCGGACGCTCAGCGTGTTGCGTTCGAAGCGCTGCACGTTCTTGCTCGGCGGAACCGCCCTTATGAAGGACCAGCTGAGCCTCGCTCAGCGGGTGGCATCGGTGACGTCCTCGCGGCTCATGATGGAAAACTTCGCGACGATCATGGACCGCGGCGCCGGGGTGGCGAGCCCGGAGCGAGTGATTTACGTGAGCGAGTTCGCCGTCGACCAGCTGAAGGACACCGAGGCCCTGATTCTGGTCGGCTCGAAGGCGCCAGTGGGCTTCTTCGCCTACCCCCACGTGCCCAGTCGTCTCGCTCCCGAATCCTGCGAGGTCGTCGCCCTGGCCTCTCCGGGCAGCGACACGCTAGGCGCGCTGCAGACCCTGGTCGACGCCCTCAAGGCGCCGCCGGAGTCAATCGAAACGGGCGAGCCCCCCGGCGCCCCGACCGGTGAGCTCACCCCCCGGTCACTGTGTGCGGCGGTCGGCGCGACACTGCGCGAGGGGGTCATTGTCGCCGACGAGTCCAACACGAGTGGCGTGCACCTCTTCGGTGAGACCCGGTTCTCGCCCGAGCACCGATGGATGACGCTCACCGGCGGCGCCATCGGTTACGGACTGCCGGTCGCCGTTGGAGCGGCGATCGGCTCAAAGCGCCGGGTCCTCGCCCTCGAGTCCGACGGCTCGATGATGTACACCCTCCAGGCGCTCTGGACCATGGCCCGCGAGAGTCTGGACGTCACAGTGGTCGCGCTCTCGAACCGCAGCTACGCGGTACTCACGTGGGAGCGTCAGCGCGTCGGTCCCGTCGCCGAGGGCGCGCCGAGTGAGCGCCTCCTCGCCCTCGACAACCCCACGCTGAGCCTGGCGGCGCTCGCGAGCGCCCAGGGCGTGCCGAGCGTGCGGGTCACGACGGCCGACGAGCTGGTCCAAGCGCTCGAGCGCTCTTACGACACGCCGGGTCCGAGCTTCATCGAGGCGATGCTGCCCACGGGCCTCAACTAGATCGAGAACTCCCCAACGACGGGCGCGTGGTCCGAGGGCTTCTCGCCCTTGCGTGCGTCGCGGTCGACGTAGCTCGCCGTGGCGAGTTCGGCGAGCGCCTCGTCGACGAAGAGCAGGTCGATCCTCAGTCCCCACCCGCGGTGGAAGGCCCCGTTGCGATAGTCCCACCACGAGTAGTACCGATCCTCGGGGTGCAGGCGCCGCGTGAGATCCACGAGTCCCGTCGCCTCGAGAGCGCCCAGCGCGTCGCGCTCGGGCTGGCTGACGTGGGTCAGTCCGACGTAGACGCTCGGATCGTAAACATCGAGGTCGCTCGGGGCGACGTTGAAGTCGCCGCCCACCACGACGTGCACCGACCGGTCGCGCTGGGCGAGCAGTTGGCCGAGCTTCGCAAGCCACGCCAGCTTGTACTGGTAGTGCGGATCGTCGAGCGCGCGGCCGTTCGGCACGTAGCACGAGTAGAACTGCACACCGCTGCAACGCCCTCCGATGACCCTGGCCTCGGGGTCGTCGTCGCCGAATCCGCGCGTCACGTCCTCAAGGCCGACCCGCGAGAGGATGGCCACGCCGTTCCACTGGCCCTGGCCGTAATGAGCGGCCTGGTAGCCCAGCTCCTCGAGCTCGTCGAAGGGGAACTTCGAGTCAGTCTGCTTCGTTTCTTGGATCAACAACACGTCGGGCGCCTTATCTTCGAGCCACGCGCGCACGCGAGGCCAGCGTGCGGTCAGCGAGTTGACGTTCCAGGTGGCGACGTTCACGCGCGGTCGGCCAGCACGAAGAGAATCTCCGCCTCGGCGGCCAGCTGGCCCTCGACACTCGCCTTGCCAAAGCCCTTGCCGCCGCGCGAGGAGAGCTTGGTCAGCTCGCACTCGACCAACACCGTGTCCCCCGGCACGACCTGGCGGCGAAAGCGGGCCCGCTCCACACCCCCGAAAAGAGGCAGACGCCCGGCGAAGCGCCCGTCCGAGAGCACGACGACGGCCCCGCATTGGGCGATCGACTCGAGCAGTAAGACGCCCGGCGTCGTCGGCCGGCCCGGAAAGTGACCGGGAAAGAACCACTCATCACCCTGCAATGTCCACAGCGCGCCGGCACGAACACCGGGCTCGATGCTGACGAGGCGATCGAGGAAGAGGAAGGGCGCGCGGTGGGGCAGGTACGTAGCCGGGTCGAGAGAGGGCTCGCTCACGCCAGCGCCAGCTCCGCGATGCGTCGGGCGCTGTCCACCGTGACAAGTCGAAACGTGCGCTGGTCGCCGCGCTTGAGGACGTCCCTCGCGCGAGCGGGCGGTGGCGAGCCGAGCGACGTCGTCGGTGCGTAGCACTCCACTTGCTCGCCTCCCTTGAGCTGCACCTTGATCACGGCCCCGTGGGACGTGAAGGCCGTCACCTCGCCCGCCACGCGCGCACCGATCCGGTAAGTACTGGTAAAGAGCGTAAAGCCGGCTTCGGAGTTGACCGGGTGGCGTCCCCGGCGAAGTGCGATCGCTGGTTCCGGAGAAGGCGTGGCCGCCGCCTTCGCGACCTTCTTCGCGGGCTTCGGCGCGGGAGTCTTCTTTAGCGCCTTCTTCGCCGCAGCCTTCTTCACCGTTGATGTCGACTTCGCCGGCTTCTTCGCGGCCTTGGTTGGGGTTTTTACGGGCTTCTCGGCCGTCTTCTCGGGCTTGGCCTCGGCCTTCTTTGCCGGCGGCGCCTTCTTCGTCGCCTTCACCGGGGTCAGAGTCGTGCCGATGGTGGGCTTTTCCCCACTCGGCAACGTGACGGCGAGCTTCTTCGCGGCGCGCGTGACATGGACGCTGCGCACCGGGATCCTCGGCGTGAAGACCCAGCCGACGCCGCGAACGGGCTTGCCCCCGATGAGTCGGCCGACCTCGAAGAGCCATTGATAGTCGTCCTGGAACTCCTGGAAGGAGTCGTTGCTCAAGACCACGCCGCCAATGCGGTCAGCGATCTTCAAGATGAACGCGTCGCCTCGCCCGACGGCCCCGGCCGGCGGGGTGACGATCTCGCCGGCCAGTACCGCGTCGTTGAAGCGGTGCCGCTCGTTGGCCGCGGCGCGATGCTCGAAGGACGCGTCAGCCACCACGATGATCTCGGCCGACGGGTTTTCTTCGCGAAAGGCGCCCACCGCTTCGTCAAGCTGGGAGAGGCTCGGCGCGACGCGACCCTCGGTGGCGAGGTTCGAGCCGTCGACCACGACCCGAAGCCGAGGGCTCTTGGCCGGACTCATCCGACGGCCCGGGCGATGAGGTCAGCCTGCTCGGCCGCGTGCACGAGCGCGCTGCCGGTCGCCGGGCTCGCGGACTCCGCACGGGCGACGTGGCTCACCGGGAATTGCAAAAAAAGGTCGTGCGTCTGACGGTGGACGAAAGGCCAGGCGCCCATGTTCTCGGGCTCCTCCTGGAGCCATACCACTTCGGCGAGGTTCGGGTAGCGCGCGAGCCGCCGCTCGATCTCGCCAACGGGCCAAGGGTAGAGCTGCTCGACGCGGATGATCGCCACGTGGGTCGCCCCTAGAGAATCGCGTCGCGCGAGCGCCTCGTGTGCGATCTTGCCAGACGCCAGGACGACGCGCGTCACTGGTGCCACGTCCTCGACCTCGTCGTCGAGCACCGTTTGGAACGATCCGCGCTCGAAGTCCGCGAGGGGCGAGCGCGTCTGAGCGGCGCGCAGCATCGACTTCGGAGTGAACACGATGAGCGGGGTCGGCCGCTCGCGCAGCACCTGGCTGCGCAGAAGGTGGAAGTACTGAGCCGCGGTCGTGGGCTGGACGACGCGGATGTTGTTGCGTGCGCTGAGCGAGAGGAACCGCTCGATGCGCCCGCTCGAGTGCTCGGGGCCCTGGCCCTCATAGCCATGGGGCAGCAGCATCACGAGCGACGCGCGCTGGCCCCACTTGTCCTCCGCGGCGACGAGGAAATTGTCGATGATGATCTCGGCGCCGTTGGCGAAGTCGCCGAACTGCGCCTCCCAGGCGACGAGTGTGTTGGTCGCTTCGACCGAGTAGCCGTACTCGAAACCCAGCGCGGCGTACTCTGAGAGGAAGGAATCGCGCACTGTGAAGAACCCCGGCGCGCCCATGCTGGCTAGAGGCACGTACTGCGCTCCGTTTTCGTAGTCGATGAGGTCCGCGTGGCGGTGCGAGAACGTGCCGCGACGGGTGTCTTGACCCGTTAGGCGTACGTTCGATCCGGCCTTTACGAGCGAACCGATCGCGAGTGCCTCGGCGAAGGCCCAGTCGACCGCGCCGCCCTCGAGGACGGCGAGGCGCTGGGCGAACTGGCGCTCGAGCTTGGGGTGCACTGTAAAGCCCGGCGGCGCGGTGACCGCGATGTGCGCGAGCTCGAGCAACGTCGCGTGGTCGACGCCGGTCTCGGGTGCCGGTAGGTCCTCGGGGGTCTCGGTGACGGGCACCGTCTTTAGCTCGGGCACCGGAACGGTGCGCACCTCGTCGAGCACGCCTTGCAAGCGCGCGTTGAACTCGTTGAGGGTGGCCTCCGCCTCGTCGATCGAGATGTCGCCGCGGCGCACCAGCGTCTCGGTGTAGATCTTTCGCACGGAGCGCATCTGGTCGATGATCTTGTACATCTGGGGCTGGGTGTAGCTCGGGTCGTCGCCCTCGTTGTGCCCGTAGCGGCGGTAACAGACGATGTCGAGCACGACGTCGCGCTGGAAGGCTTCGCGGTAGTCAAAGGCCAGTCGCGCCGCGCGGGCGCAAGCTTCGGGATCGTCGCCGTTCACGTGCAAGATCGGCGCCTGGATCATCTTGGCGACGTCGGTCGGATAGAAGCTCGAGCGGGCCGACTCGGGGGCGGTCGTGAAGCCGACCTGGTTGTTCACCACAATGTGGACGGTGCCCCCCACGCGAAAGCCGGAGAGCTGGGAGAGGTTGAGCGTCTCGGCGACGACGCCCTGGCCCGAGAACGCGGCGTCGCCGTGGATCAAGACCGGAAGGTACGGGTGCTCCTCAAAGGGTCGATCGACGTCGGTACCCTCGCTCGGGCGGATCACGAGGTCCTGCTTGGCCCGCACGATCCCTTCAACGACCGGGCTGACCGCCTCCAGGTGCGACGGGTTCGAGGCCATCGACACCTCGATGGTGACCCCGCGGGGATTCTTGAAGACACCGCGCGCGCCCTTGTGGTACTTGACGTCGCCGCTGCCCTGGACGCTCTCGGGGTCGAGGTTGCCCTCGAACTCGGAGAAGATGTCGCTGTAGGACTTGCCCACGATGTTGGCCAGCACGTTGAGCCGCCCGCGGTGGGCCATGCCAATGACGACCTCCTTGATTCCCCGGTCGGCCGCCTCGTCGAGGACGGTCTGCAGGGCGACGATCGTCGACTCGGCGCCCTCGAGGCCGAAACGCTTCTGGCCGACGTAGCGGGTGTGCAAGAAGCGCTCGAAGACTTCGGCCTCACTCAGGGCTGAGAGGATCCGGCGCTGCTCATCGGGGCTCGTCGTGGCGCTCACCCCCTCGACCCGCTCTTGAATCCAGCGCTTCTGCACCGGATCGAGGACGTGGCCGTACTCGATGCCGGTCGTGCGGCAGTAGGCGTCACGCAGTATGGCGAGAATCCGCTCCAGAGTCGCCTCGTGCAGTCCGGCGAGGTCGTCCACCACGAAGGAGCGCTGCAGGTCCCAGATCGTGAGCCCGTAGGTGGCGAGGTCGAGTTCGGCGTGCAGCGGCGGCGGCTCCAAGCTCAGGGGATCGAGATCAGCGTTCAGGTGCCCGCGCACGCGGTACATGTTGATCAGGGCTTGCACGCGAACCTGCTTAAGGATCCGCTCGGCCTCGGACTCGTTGGTCGTCGGATTCGAATCGTTCGCCCAACGCGCCGGCTCGTAGGCGACGCCGAGCGAGCTGAAGATCTTGTCGTAGAACTCGTGCGCGCCCGTCAGACACTCCGCGACGTACTTCAAGAACAGTCCCGACTCGGCACCCTGGATGATCCGGTGGTCGTAGGTCGATGTGAGAGTCAGAATCTTGCCGACGCCGAGCTCGGCGAGGACCCTCGGATCGGCGGCCTCGAAGCCGGCGGGCCACATGAGAACCCCGACCCCGAAGATAGCCCCCTGACCGGGCATCAGGCGGGGCACCGACTGGACCGTGCCGAGCGTGCCCGGATTGGTGATCGATACCGTGGCCCCCGCGAGGTCGTCCGCCCCGTACGAGCCGGCGTGCACCTTTCTCACTAGATCCTCGTAGGCCAAGAGAAATGTTCGGAAATCCATCGTGTCGGCGTCGCGAATGACCGGCACAAGGAGGTTGCGCGAGCCGTCCCTCTTTAGAACGTCGACCGCCAGCCCGAGCCCGACGTGCTCGTGGTGGCGCACCCCGGGCGTTGCCCTCTCGTGGGCCGCCGCCACGAAGGTCGAATTGAGCACAGGGAACTCCATGAGGCCCTGAACGATGGCAAAGGAGATCAAGTGGGTGAAGGAGACTTTGGCCCCGCTCGAACGCGCGAGCGACTCGTTCAGCGCGGCGCGGTTGATCTCCAAGAGACGCGCCGCGACGGTGCGCACACTTGTCGCAGTGGGAACGGCGAGGCTGGCCTCCATGTTGGCGACGATCCGTGCGGCGGCGCCGCGCAGCGGCGTCGCCTGCTCATCGACGGTGACGTCCGGCTCAGTCGACGCGCGAGAGGCGGGCGCGCGCACCGCCACCGCGGGCAATGTCGAGCGCTGGTAGTCGGCGAAGAACTCTCGCCAGCTCTCGGCTACCAGCGCCGGGTCCGCCAAATAGCGGTCGTAGAGGTCGTCGACGAGCCACGCGTTGGGCCCAAACGAGCCGCGCCCGGGTCGCGGGGGCGATGACTGAGGGGGCGTCGGCACCTCTCCAGCCTAGGGCTCGTCGTGCGCCGTTCGATGAGCCGACGAGGCTGATCGCCCCTGTAAGTTGCCTTCGTGCCCGCCTCCGCAACGACGTCGCCGCGACTGCACTTTGTCGCTGACTCGCCTGTGCCGGGCCTCGCCGTAGCCGTTCGCCGCGCGAACGATTCGCGGGCCTGCGTGATCTGCGTGCACGGCGCGCTCGATCGAGGCAGCTCGTTCGCCCGACTGGCTCGACGGCTCGTGCGTTTCGACGTCGTGACCTACGACCGGCGGGGCTACCAAGGCTCGCGTGTCCTCCAGCCGGTGGACTTCGACCATCACGTTGACGACCTCTCCGCGCTGGTCGAGCGCGAAGCCCCCCGCCAGCCCGTCATCCTCTTCGGCCACAGCTTTGGCGGCGTGATCGCCTTTGCAGCGGCATTGCGTGACCCGAGGCTGATGAGTTTCGTCGTAAACTATGAGGCCCCGCTGCCCTGGGTTCTCTCCCGCCCGCGCTTTCGCCGATCGCTCACCGACGACCCGCGCGCCGAAGCTGAGCGGTTTTTTCGTCGTGTCATGTTCAACGGGGCCCGGGAGCGACTGAGCGAGCCCCAGCGCGAGTCGCGTCGACTCGACGGCCCGGCTCTGCTCGTTGATCTCGCTACCGTACGACGGTCATCCGCACCTTTCGATCTCGCCAGTCTGCGAGTGCCAGCGACTTACGCCTGCCGCGACGGCGACGCGGCCTCGCTCGAGTACTACCGCGCACTCAGCGCCATGCTCGTCCAGGTGAGCCCCGCCATCAACACTGTCGAGATCCCCAAAGCCGTGCACTCGGCCCATCTAAAGAACGCCGAAGAACTCGCCGACCTCATCACGCAGCGATTCGCCGCGACGTGCGCGTCGGCGTAACGGGCGCGTCGGGCTTCATCGGCCGCGCGCTCATCGCGGCATTCGAAGAGCGCGGCGACACGGTCGTGCGCTTCCTGCGCCCCACGACGAACGGCGTGAGCGGCTTGGTGGTGAGGTGGGATCCCGAACGCGGCGTTGTGGACGAGGGGGACCTTCGTCTCGCGGGCGGCTTTGACGCGGTGGTGCATCTCGCCGGAACCGGCATCGGCGATCACCGTTGGACGCCGGCGCGCAAGGCGGCGATCCTTGGAAGCCGACTCGACTCGACGTCGCTACTCGTGCGCGCTCTCAGCGACCTGCCCAGTGGCGCCGCCGTGGTCGTCAGCGCTTCGGCCATTGGTTGGTACGGCGACCGCGGCGACGAGATTCTTGATGAAACGTCGCAACGCGGCGTCGGATTTCTCTCGGATGTTTGTTTCTCGTGGGAAGACGCCATACGACCTCTTGCGTCGCGCGGTTCGACGGTGGCCCACATAAGAAGCGGCATCGTAATGAGCGCCGTGGGCGGCGCGCTAAAAAAGCAGCTCCCCCTCTTTCGTCTAGGACTCGGCGGCCGCTTCGGCTCCGGGCATCAGTGGTTGAGTCCCATCGCCCTCGTCGATGAGATTCGCGCCATCCTTTGGACCATCGACCACTCGATCTCGGGGCCCGTCAACCTGGTCGCGCCCGAACCGGTCACGAATCGGGTCTTCACCGATTCTCTCGCACGCCGTCTTCACCGACCCGCAGTGCTTTCGATCCCCAGGCGACCCCTCGAGCTGGCTCTCGGTCGCGAGATGGCCGACGAGCTGGTGCTGGCGAGTCAGCGGGTCCTGCCGCGTGAACTCGCTTCGACAGGATTCGAATTTCTGTGTCCTGACTTGTCGACGATGCTCCGGCAGGCCCTTAGCGTCACTTGATGGAGCCAGCGATCTCGCCAACTCTAGAAGGCGCGGTCATCGATGGTGGTACGGCTCGTTCTTGTCGTCGCCGTAACGTCAACGTGAAAGTTTCCTCCGATGAACCTCCGGTACAGTGGACTAGCACTTCGATGTGGTTCAGCACATCTCTTAGCCATTTTGACGGTCACGGGCGGGCAATTCGATATGAGGTTTGACCCCAGGTTGAAAGTCGCCGTCGCCCTCGCCGCTGCCACGGGGCTCCTCGCACTCGGGGTGGTCGCTCCCACGGCGAGTGCCGCATCCGGTGGCACGATCACCTACGCCGAGGCGCCGGGCGCCGCCCCCGATTGGATTTTTCCGTACACCGGCTACTTGCACTTTTCGGCATCGAACATCAACCAGTTCCAGGAGTTGATGTACCGGCCGCTCTACTTCTTCGGTCTCGGCGCGACGTCGGCCGTCGTGCCCTCGCTCTCAATTGCCTACCCACCAGTGATGAGCGACGGTAACCGAACGGTCACGATCAATTTGAAGGGCTGGCGCTTCGCCGACGGCCAGGTCGTCAACGCGGCGTCAGTGATGTTCTTCCTGAACCTCTACGAGGCTGATCCCACGAGCTACGCCGACTACACACCAGGTGTTGGGATACCCGATCAAGTCGCCAGTGCGGCGGGCTCGGGCCTGACCGTCGTCCTGCACTTGAAGACCTCCGTCAACCCCAACTGGCTGCTCTACAACTACCTCTCTGAGATCACTCCGTTGCCCAACAGCTGGGACGTCACAGCCCCGCACGTCGCCGGGCGCTGCGCGACCGGCGCGTTCGCCGCGGCGTCGACCGACGTGTCCTGCAAGGCGGTCGAGGCGTACCTGGACAAGCTCGCCCCCATGACGAACACCTTCACGTCGCCCTTCTGGCAGGCCGGTGACGACGGGCCTTGGAGGCTCATTGCATTCGACAACTTCGGCGACGCCACCTTTGCGGCGAACTCCAGCTACTTGGGTCCTCAGGACCCCAAGGTGAAGTACGTCAAGGAGCTCGCCTACACCTCCGAGGCCGCTGAGGAGAGCGATCTCATGGCCGGCAAGCTGGACGTCGGTTACGTGGATCCGTCGGACCTGAGCAGTCCTGCCGCGCTGCCCGGTGCGATCGGGGCCAACCTCGCTGCGCTCAACGCGAGGTACCGACTCTCGGTCGCCGCGCCGTACTCGTTCGACTTCGCTCAAATCAACTATTCGGCGTCCAATCCGCTCCAGGCTGAATTCAGCCAGCTATATATACGTCAGGCCCTCCAGGAGTCCTTCGACCAGATCGGTGTCTTGAGGAGCGTGGACGGCAACTACGGGGTCGTTGGTTTCAGCCCGTTGCCGCTGACCGCGCCGCCGACGCTGAGCAAGACGCCGACGAACCCCTACCCGTTCAACCTGACGTCGGCGAAGGCTCTGCTGATGGAGCACGGTTGGGGCGAGGTCAACGGGATCATGACCTGCTCAACTCCCGGCACCGCCACGGGCGACTGCGGCGCCAACATCGCCCAAGGTGCGCAGCTGAGCTTCCCCTTCATGTACGCCTCAGGCAGTCCCACCGTCGACAGCACAGTTAACGTCATGGTCGCTGACTGGGCCAGCATCGGCATCGATGCCATGGCGACGGCGAACACGTTCAATGAACTGCTGACCGAGTGCACCGCCGGCAGCGGCACCCAGTGGTCGGTCTGCTGGTCCGGCCAGAGCTGGACCTACGAGCCGAACTACTACCCCTCGGGCGAGCAGATGTTCCTCTCCGGCGCCACGTCGAACTGGGGTGGCTACGACGACCCGCACATGAACGCGCTCATCAAGGCCGAGATCTCGGGCAAACAGCCGCTTAGCGCCTTTGAGCAGTACGCGGCCGACCAGCTCCCGGTGCTCTACATGCCCAACTTGGAGAGTCTCACTGAGACGAACCGCACTCTGAAGTCCTCCATTGGCTGGACACCGAACGCCCTTCAGAACTTCCTGCCGGAATACTGGTCGAGCACGTGACCGCTCGTTGGCCAGAGCGTATTCATGCGATGGGCGCGTTTTTTCGCACGAAATGGGCAGGTTTTCCGACCCGCCAGGTTGGCGAACACAAGAAATCTTCAGTCGTAGCGAACCTGCCTGCACCCCAATTCACCAGAAGGTTGGGCTATGGTGACGGTTTAGTCACCACTAGGTGTATCTAAGCGGAGTCCACAGGGGTACTCCGTGGGGAGGAAGTAATGAGATTCACACGAAAGTTACGACTACTTGTCACACTCGGCGCCGCGGCCAGTGCCGTTACCCTAGGGGTGTTTACCCTCGGTGGCGGAACCGGAGGCGCGGCGACCCCAAGTGGCACGCTCAATATCGCAGAAGGCGCAGGCGCCGCACCGAATTACATCTTCCCGTACATGAGTTGCACGTACTTCTCGGTGTCCAACATCAACCAATTCGAAGAGGAAATGTACCGACCGCTGTACTGGTTCGGTCTTGGCAACTCCGCCACCGTAGTTGACACGGCTCAAAAGGGCGCCGAGGCGCCTGACGGCCTCTCGCTGGCCGCGGCGCCCGTATTCAGCAACGGCAACAAGACGGTCACGCTCAACATGGGCAACTACGTCTTCCAGAGCGGCCAGAAGGTGAACCCGCAGTCGGTCCTGTTCTTCTTGAACCTGTACCACGCGAGCCCGACGTCCTACTGCGGCTACAACCAGGGCTACGGCATTCCGGACCAGGTGTCCTCGGTGACCACGACGTCCAACTCCGTTGTCATCAACTTCAAGACGTCGGTGAACCCGGGCTGGATCACTTACAACTACCTGTCCGAGATCACACCCTTCCCCGACGCGTGGGACGTCACCGCGGCCAGCACGCCCGGTTCTTGCGCGACCGGCACTTACGGCGCGGCGGCCACTGACACGGCCTGCAACGCGGTGCTCAAGTACCTGGACGCTGAGGCCGGCGACGTCTCCACGTACGCCGGTTCCTTCTGGCAGGCCGGCACCGACGGCCCGTACGAGTTGACCGCGTTCGACAGTCTGGGCAACGCGACCATGGTTCCGAACGCGACGTACGCGGGCCCCCAGAAGTCCCAGGTGGCCACGGTCAAGTTCGTGGCGTTCACGGCCGCGACAGCGGAGATGGACGCTCTGCGTGCAGGCACCATCCAGCTCGGCTACGCCGACACCACGATGCTGTCTACGCCGGCTCCGGCTCCGGGCAAGCTCGGTCCGAACTGGTCCGCCATCGCGAACACGTACAAGATGACCAACGGCGCCAGCTGGGGCATCGACTACGCCCAGTACAACTACAACCCGAAGAACCCCGAAGCGAAGTACCTGAACCAGACCTACATCCGTCAGGCGCTGCAGTTCGGAGTGAACGAGGTGGGCATCATCGAGAAGGTCGACAAGGGCTACGGCCTGATCTCGGATAACCCGCTCCCGGCGAGCGCGTCGGCGTCCATCGGTACGCCTCCGCCGTACCTGTACCCGTACAGCCTGAGCAAGGCCGCGAGCATTCTCAAGGCCCACGGCTGGAAGAAGCTCCACGGCAAGCTCCTGTGTGAGAAGCCGGGGACCGGATCCACGGACTGCGGCAAGGGAATCTCCAAGGGCAACCAGCTGTCGATTCACTTCCTCTACGGTTCTGGCGAGCCCAGCTTCACCGAAACCGTTGAGACGATGCTGTCGGCGTGGAGCTCATTGGGTATCAAGACCGTCCAAGTGACCGAGCCCTTTAACAACGTCATCGCCGACTGCTCCTCCAAGTCCTCCGCCTGGAGCGTCTGTGACTGGGGTGCGGGCTGGCTGTACGCTCCCGACTACTACCCGTCGGGTGAATGGGGCTTCGTCCCGGGTGCCAGCTTCAACATCGGCGCGTACAACAACCCGACGATGACTTCGCTCATCAAGGCGACGACTTTCGGCACGACCAACCTAACCGAGTACGCCAAGTACTTCGAGCAGCAGGCCGTCGAGCTGTTCCAGCCGAACGCCTTCGACCCGGGTGAATTGGCTGACAACATCGGCCAGAGCATCGTCAACACGCCGCAACCGCTGCAGAACATCATGCCGGAGTACTTTTACTTCAAGGGTTAGTACCTCGGCAGTTCAACATTGAACAGCGAAACCGGGCTCCGAAAGGAGCCCGGTTTCGCTGTCGTACTGGCCATCCCGGCCAGAGAATTCAGGAGACGACTGCTAACATCGCTCCATGTTCGCCTACGTAGTTCGGCGTCTGGGTCAGTCCGTCATCGTCCTGTTCATTGTCCTGGTGATCACCTTCACGCTCCCGTACTTCGAGCCTCACGGCATCCTCGCGCCCGCGTACGTGGTTCTGTCCACGCACGCCAACCCGGTGACCGTCGCCGCCTGGGGCCGGGCCAACGGGATGGACCACCCCTATTTGGTGAGACTCTGGAACTACGTGGTCCAAGTGTTCGGACACTTCAATCTCGGGTATTCGTACAAGCAGAACCTCTCGGTGTGGAACATCATCTCGATCTACGTCCCGCGCACCATTTGGCTCGCCACCTCCGCACTGTTCTTTACGACGCTGATCGGGGTTCCGCTCGGAATATTCCAGGCGTCGCGACGCAACACGGTCTTCGACTACGCGGCGACGGGCAGCGCCTTCGTCCTCTACGCCATCCCCTCCTTCCTGCTCTGCCTGTTGGCCCTGCAGTTCTTCAGCTTCGGCATTATGCACCTGCCCGCGTCGCCGCCGTCGGGCGTCGCCCCGTGGGCGATCTTCACCAACCCGATCGGATTCATCCTGCCGGTCGGGTGCCTGACTCTCCTCGGCGTCGCGAGCATCAGCCGGTTCATGCGCGGCACGGTGCTCGAGGTGCTGGTCCAGGACTACGTGCGCACCGCTCGGGCCAAGGGCTGTTCGAAACGGCGCGTGCTGTTCCGCCACGCCTTTCGTAACGCGCTGGGACCGATCATCACGATCTTGGGCCTGTCGATCCCCGCTCTCTTCGGCGGAGCGTTAATCATTGAGAGCGTCTTCAACTACTCGGGCCTCGGAATCGAAACGGTCGGCGCCGCCCTCAGCCTCGACGTGCCGGTGGTGCTCGGCATCACGCTGCTGGTGTCCATCTTCACGCTCTTGGGTAACCTCCTGGCCGACATCATGCTCGGCGTCGTAAACCCGCGGATCCGCATCCAAGGAGCGGAGTGACCACCGAGAAGCTCACCCCGGACCTCGCGTCGGCGACGACCACGGCGAACGAGCTGCACGGTCGGGGTGCCACCGCGCTCCTCGAAGCGCCCCTGACGCCCTCGTCGAGCGATCAGTCCGACGTCATCGTTCCGATGTGGCGCCAGCGGGCCCGGATCTTCATGCACAACAAGCTGGCCATCGCTTCGGTCGTCTACATCGTACTTATCACGGCGTTCTGCTTCCTGTGGCCCCACCTCCACCCCACGAACCAGACCAGCCAGAACCTGGCCCTCAACAATCCCTTCGATGCGCGCCCTTCCGGCAAGTACTTCCTCGGCACCGACAGTGGCGGCTTCGACGTCCTTGGCCGCATCGCCTTCGGTGGCGAGTACTCACTGACCCTGGGCTTCCTGGCGGGCTTCATCACCATCGTGGTCGGCACCATCTACGGCATGATCGCCGGTTTCATCGGCGGCTTCACCGACACCGTCATGATGCGCTTCTTGGACGCCGTCCTCTCAATTCCCTACATCTTCTTGTTGATCACCATGATCACCCTGTTCTCGCGGACGACGACGTTCCTCATCCTCCTGATCGGACTGACTGGATGGTGGGGCAACGCCCGTATTATCCGCGGTGACGCGCTGCTCATCAGACGCCTGGAGTACACCCAGGCGGCCACGGCCATGGGGGCCAGCAAGATGCACATCATTCGCCGGCACGTCTTTCCCAACTCGATCAGCAACATCGTGACCGTCGCCACGTTCTCCGTCGCCGACGCCATCTTGTTCCTCTCGGCCCTCGGTTTCTTGGGACTCGGTATCCAGCCGCCGCAGACCGACTGGGGCACGTTGCTCCAGAACGGGGCCGAACAGATCGCCAACGGCTACTGGTGGGAGGTTTACCCGCTCGCCGCCATCTTCATCCTCGTCGTCGTCTCGATCAACTACATTGGCGACGCCCTGCGCGACGCCTTCGAGGTTCGGCTCATCGAGCGCTGAGTCGCCCAGCCACTCGCCCACCCACCGCCGCGCTGCGACAAGATGCCCGCCGGGTGCTGTGGCGGCGGACGAGCCAGCTGATCAGATACTCGCCCGTCGCCGGTGCGGCGACTCAGGGCTTGAAAGTAAGACTTACCGGCGTGCGCAGCGGGAAGTGACAGGCCGCCTGCTGCGTCGCGCCGAAGGGCTGGAACGGTGGCTCCTCGGCGGCGCAGATGGTCTGCGCGCGCGGACAGCGCGTACGGAAGCGACAGCCCGACGGCGGGTTGACCGGCGACGGGAGTTCCCCGCGCACCTGGCTTCCGCGCCGCGCGCGCGCCAGGTCGGGATCGGGAACCGGCACGGCGTCGAGCAGGCCCTGGGTGTAGGGGTGCGCCGGCGTGCGAAAGACCGATTCCGCGTCGCCGATCTCGACGATCTTGCCGAGGTACATGACGCCGATGGAGTCGGCCATGTAGTAGACGACCGCGAGGTCGTGGCTGACGAAGACGTAGGTCAGGTCGTGCTGGCGCTGGAGGTCCTTCATGAGGTTCAGGATCTGGGCCTGGATCGAGACGTCGAGCGCCGATACCGGCTCGTCGGCGACGATGAGCCGGGGGTTGAGAGCCAGAGCACGGGCCAGGCCGATGCGCTGGCGCTGGCCGCCGGAGAACTCGTGGGGATAGCGGTCGGCCGCGAGAGGCTCGAGGCCCACCGACAGGAGCAGGCTCCTCGACCCGCTGGGTCTGCTGCGCGCGATTGCCCTCGTGCTGGATGCGCAGGGGCTCGGCCAAGATCTGGGAGACCTTCATGCGCGGATTGAGCGACGCGTAGGGGTCCTGGAACATCATCTGGCGGTCGCGTCGCTGGGACTTGGTTGGCTTGTGCCGCCTCGACGAGACCAGCTCGCCGTCGAAGTAGATCTCACCGCTCGTCAGCGACTCAAGGCCCACCACCATTCGCCCGATGGTCGTCTTGCCGCAGCCCGACTCGCCCACCAGACCGAACGTCTCGCCCGCGTTGATCGCGAAGCTGACGTTGGAGACCGCGTGGATCGCGCCAACCTTGTGGCGGATCAGGCCCCCCTTGATTGCGAACTCCTTCACCACATCGTCGACCCGCAGGATCTCCGGTCGAGCCTCGGCGGCCTCGGCGGCCGGCCCGGTCGCGGCGCACGACCACCGGCCGGGGGCCGCTCACGGGGTGATAGCAGGCGAAGACGTGGCCGTTCGTCACCGGTGAGGTTCGGCTCCACTTCGCGGCACTGATCGGTCGCGTAGGCGCAGCGCGGCGCGAACCGACAGCCGATGATCTCCTTGGTTAGGTCCGGCGGCAGGCCCGCGATCGAGGCCAGTTCGTGCTTCGAGGTGTTCTCGAGATTGGGCATCGAGGCGAGGAGCGCCTGGGAGTACGGGTGGCGCATGGAGTTGAAGACCTCGTGGGTCTCGCCCTCCTCGGCCTTCTTGCCCCCGTACATGACGACCACGCGATCGGCGCGCCCGGCGATGACGCCCATGTCGTGGGTGATGAGCAGCATGCCCATGTTGAGCTCGGAGCGGAGGTTGTCGATGAGGTCCAGGATCTGGGCCTGGATCGTCACGTCGAGGGCCGTGGTGGGCTCGTCGGCGATGAGCAGCTTCGGGCGACAGACGAGGCCCATG
Source organism: uncultured Acidimicrobiaceae bacterium (assembly GCA_963749355.1). Lineage (GTDB taxonomy): Bacteria > Actinomycetota > Acidimicrobiia > Acidimicrobiales > RAAP-2 > RAAP-2. Next base: position 16,923 of record CAVVMM010000007.1, on the reverse strand, counting down.
GCGATGATGACGCGCTGGCGGAGCCCGCCGGACAACTGGAAGGGGTACTGGTCCAGGCGCTCCGCGGGGCGGGGCATCTCCACCATCTCGAGCACCTCGAGGGCGCGCTGGCGAGCCTGCTCCTTGCTGGCCCCTTCGTGGATAACGAGGCCCTCGCCGATCTGGCGGCCGATCTTCGTCGTCGGGTTGAGCGAGCTCAGCGGGTCTTGGGGGATGAGCGCGATGGACTGGCCACGGTGAGCCATCATCTCTTTCTCGCTCAGCGTGGCCAGATCGCTCCCCTCGAGGTAGATCGAGCCCGCGGCGATGCGACCGTTGTTGGGCAGCAGCCGCATGATCGCGAGCCCCGTCGTCGTCTTGCCGCAGCCCGACTCGCCCACCAGGCCCACGCACTCGCCCGCGTCGATGGTGAGGGAGAATTCGTCTACGGCGGTGGCGAACGAGTTGCGAGTTGCGAACTGGACCTTCAGGTTATCGACCGAGAGGAGCGAGGGCATAACTGCCCAATCCTAGACGCCGCTAGGCGGCCCAGCGGGGCCGCACCAGCGCCATGGCCCTCAGGCACTGAGCGAGGTCGACTCGATTTCGGGTAGGTGCCAAGTCTGTCGATGATGGGAGCTGGCACCGCAGCGCCGTATCGCGTCGAGGTGCTCGGGCACCGCGTAGCCCTTGTTGGACGCCCAGCAGTACTCGCGATGCCCTTCGTGCAAACTGACCATGAATCGGTCGCGGTGCACCTTCGCCAATACCGAAGCGGCGGCAATCGTCGCGCACCGCTGGTCGCCTCCCACGATGGTCGTCATGGGCAACGCCGCAAAGCGAAGTGGCGGCGTGACGCCGAAGGGACCACTCAAGGGACTGGAGAGCAGATTGAACGGTCCGTCGATGAGGGCGTGAGTGGGCATCACGGCCAGCCCCTCGAGGGCGCGCGTCGCGGCGACCGCCAAGGCGAGCCGTAGTCCCCACCGGTCGATCTCGGCCGCGGTCGTCGAGCCGAGCGACCAAGCATACGCCCACTGCTCGAGCGGCCCGACGAGCGACTCGCGACGTTGACGCGAAAGCAGCTTGGAGTCGTTCAGACCCTCGGGTGCTGCGGTCACGGTGCGTATGACGACGGCGCCCACTGTCAGGGGACCCGCGAGGGCGCCGCGGCCGACTTCGTCCAGGCCGACAACCGTCTCGCCACGCTCGATCAGTCCCCGCTCGAATTCGAGGAGGTCGGCAGCCGGGGCGCTCACGTTCCCAAGGGTACTTACGTCGCTGGGCCGTATCATTCATCGTCATGGTCGAGGCGGTGGTGGTTCCCCTGAAGCGCTTCGAACTGGCCAAGGGGCGCCTTCGCAAGGGTGGGGGCCTGAACACGGCGGCGATCGCCGAAGAGCTCGCGCGCGGTGTCATTGCGAGCGGCGCCCCGCGTCACGTCATCGTCCTCAGCGAAGACCCGGGAGTTTCGGCGTTCGCCAGGGCGCTGGGCGCCGAGGTCAGAGAAACGCGGGCCGCGAGCCTCAACGAGGCAGTCCAAAGCGCGTATCAGGCGCTCCACGATCGCTTTGAGCGCATCATCGTCGCGCACGGCGACCTCTCGCACCCCGAGGGACTTGGCGTCTTCGACGCGCTGTCAGGCATCACGCTCTTCGCTGACCGGCACGGTGAAGGCACCAACGTCCTTGTATTGCCAACCGGTCTCGACTTTCACTTCGCATACGGCCCGGAGTCGCTGCGTCGCCACGTCGCCGAGTCCGAGCGACTGAAGGTCGCCTGTCGAGTCATCCTGGACAGCCCGTGGCGCTTCGACGTCGATGAGCCGAGCGACCTGGAAGACCGTTAGACGGCACTCGAGGGGGCCACACGGGCCCCCTCGAGTAAAAGCTCTCCGAAGAGAACTGCCTACATCTTCTTGGCAGCGGCCTTCTTCGCAGCTGGACGCTTCTTCGCGGCCTTCTTCGCAGCTGGACGCTTCTTCGCGGCCTTCTTCGCTGCCGGACGCTTCTTCGCGGCCTTCTTCGCAGCTGGACGCTTCTTTGCGGCCTTCTTCGCAGCTGGACGCTTCTTTGCGGCCTTCTTCGCAGCTGGACGCTTCTTCGCGGCCTTCTTCGCAGGGGCCTTCTTAGCTGGAGCCTTCTTGGCTACAGCCTTCTTCTTCGCGGCTGGTGCCACTTTCCCTCCTTGGGACTCAACGTTGAATCAACTTGGGACCCCGAGGCACCACGAGGGTGAACTCTATTCAGGTACCGCATTGATATCGCGTGTACTCGGCCATGAGCCGCCCAGCCTCACGGCTGTGCGGCAACTACCCGCAGTGCACGGTCCTTGCGCGAATGAGCGCTGTTCGCAACGATGCATTGAACGTCGCGAACTGCGTGAACCTCCTCCGCAGAAGGACAACTAAAAGTTCAGTCGTTATTCACACCAATGTCAAGCATTTCGACAATTATTCCGACCGATGGTGCGAGATGAGATTCGACGACGGCATCTACTTAGGACGGGGTGCGCGTGGCGATGCAATGAGTGGTCGCGAACGTTCAACACTCGTGCTTGGACCAACACGTAGCGGTAAGACCACATCAATCATCGTGCCGAATCTCCTGATGACAAACGACGCATGCGTCGTCACTTCGACGAAGAGCGACATCGTTGCATTGATGGCGCAAACTCGTCACGACGGCGCGACACTTCTCTTTGATCCATCGGGAACGGTCGTCGCACCACCAGGAGTGCATCGCGTGGGCTATTCACCTCTAAGACAATCTTTAAGGTGGGATGGAGCAGTATTGGCCTCACGGAGCCTTCTTGACGTCGCACGATGGGGTCGCAGCGAACGCAGCGACGATCACTGGAGCGAACGAGCTGGTGCACTGGTGGCGCCAATGCTGCACGCGAGCGCGCTTCGCAACGAGTCATTGGGTCAACTCGCCTCGCGCATTGACGAGCGCCGATGCGACGACCTCCTGCATGACTTAAATGAACGTCACGGCGAGCACCACCCGGCCGTCACGCTGCTGCGCGGGGTCTTGGCAACCGAAGAACGCGAGCGATCAAGCATCTGGTCGACCACCGCGGGACTCTTCGCCGGCGTGCGCACCGAGGCGGCCCGCGCAGCGTCCCGAGAGGCTCCCCTTGACGTCGACGAGTTCCTGCGCGGCCCCCATCAGCTGCACGTGGTCGCCCCCAGTCGCCACCAGGCGGTCACCATTCCCCTCGTTGTCGGCTTCATCGAGGAGTTGGTGCACGCCACCTATGACCGCCACCGCGACGGGGCTCGACTGCTGCTCGCCCTTGACGAACTGGCCAACGTGGCGCCGTTGCCTCGTCTCGCGGGCATTGTCTCTGAGGGCGGAGGCCAGGGTGTCCTCACCCTGGCCTGCCTGCAAGATCTCAGCCAGGCCCGCAGCCGTTGGGGCACTTCGGCCGAAGGCTTCCTGTCGCTCTTTCCAACAACCTTGGTCCTGCCCGGCATCGCCGACCGCACCACGCTCGAACTGCTGCGCCACCTCGCGGGACGCGAACTATCACCATCCCCGAGCGTGCAGCGAGACGCGCGGGGACGGGCACTCGGGCACTCGACGTCCTGGGTCGAGCGTGACCGCGTTACCATGAGCGAGCTGGCGCAGGGGCGCCCGGGCCACGCCTTGGGACTCGACGCGAACAACCGCCTCCGGTGGGTCGAACTGACACCCGCCCACCGCGACGAGCGCTTCCGGGCCTACCTCGATCGTTCGCGTGAACGCGTCAGTTCGCGCGATCGCACGCGCCAATCATCGAACTGACTTCGCTCAAGGGGTCGTGGGCCGATCTGCCGAACGGTGTTGATCATGCGCGCGTCGCGCACCGCGATCGTGCGCTCGTAGACGCCCCCCTGACCCGCGAGCAACGGGTAGAGCGCGTCGACGGAACGCGTGAGTTCGCTCGAGTCCTGACCGAAGCGGGCCGCGTCGGCCCAGGCTCTGACGACATGGCGCCGCGCGACGTCGACGTGACCTTCGAGGGCGCCGGCGAAGCGGTGCTCGTCGAGCACGGAAAGATCGCGCTCAGGTGCGCGCACGACACCGAGGGACTCGTAGCGATTGGCGTCGCGGGCCCACGAATCGATCGTCTCCTCGCGTGACCAGGCAAGCTTGGCTCCGCGCTCGCGGTGATGCCCCGCCCATAGCGCTCGATACCCTTCATCGAGCTCGACTACCCGTTCGACGCCCTCGAAAGATCGCCACGCGCGCCAGGGCGTGCGCTCGGCGAGCTCGTGTCGCAGAGACGCCCGATAGAGGGCGTCAGCGGCCGCGGCGTGGGCGTAGAGCGCGCGCGAGTCGAGAACGTTGCGCTCGCCCCCGGGCCTCGCCCCGACGAGCACGTGATCGTGCAGGTGCGGCTCGCCGTGACGGTTCAGTCCGTGCGTGAAGCTCACAACGCTCGACCAGCGCGCGGGCTCGTGGTGCTCGACGCCGCCGCGCCGCTCGCGCACGATGAGCGCTCGCTCCTCGAGGTAGCTCAACGCCGCCGCGACCGAAGCGCGATGTGCTTCGACCACACCGTGCGCATGTTGGGGATCAACGGCGAGCAGAATCGAGATCGGCCTCGGCGCCGCTACCACGACGTCGTAGCCGTGCACGCTAGAACGCTCGCTGGTAGCCAGCACGCGGGCGACGTCGCCCGGCTCTCGCGCATCGCCGCCCCCACGCCACCACCAGCCCGGCCCGTCCGGACGCAGTCCGTCGAGCTCGAGGGCCCGGTCGTTGGTGAAGTACGTGACGTCGTTGGAACGCCGCGGCAGGAGACGGATCACCGGCACCTCCTTCGGAGGGCCCAACGGTCCCCTAGAGCTGCGCGGCGATCCTCCGAGCCAGCTCGTGGCCGGCCTTGGCGTACTTTGGTGTCGCCACGACGGCGCCCTCGCCGGCGCGCAGCATCAGGTAGTCGATGAAGTGCTCGTCGGCGAGACGAAACTTGACCGCGTGACGCCCGTCGGGCAGCACCAGCCACCGGGCACCGGGCAGAGGCTCGAACAGCCACCGATTGGCGGCCTCGACCGCAACCACCACCTCCTCGCCCTCTTCGCCGACGCGGGTCAGCCAGTTGGTCACCTCGTCCGGCGGGCGACCCGCCAGGGCCGGCGACGTGGCGAGCACCGCGTTGATCCGGTCCACGCGAAAGGTCCGCCAGCCGTCGCGGGTGGTGCAGTACGCGCGCACGTAGGTGTGGCCGTTGAGGACCTTCATCTCGCGCGGCTCGATGGCGCGCGCGTGGGCCTCGTCGCTCACGCCCGAGAGATACTCGATCTTGATCTGGGCGTGGTCCTCGATGGCGCTCTCGACTTGGGCCAAAAGAGCCTCGTTCGAGGCCATCTCGACCTGCACCGGCGCGCTGGTGGCCCGCTCGATCTTCTCGATGGCCGAAAGGATCGCGGGGTCCTGGTAGATCCGTGAAGCCTCGCGTAGCGCAATATTGAGTTCGAACAGGTCCCGCCACATGAGCGGCGACGGGTCCTCGGCGCCCTCGGGCAGATCAGAGAAGTCGGCCCGATAGGTGGAGTCGTCGTTCGCTTCGTCGTCCCAGTCATCGCACTCCTTGATGACGTGGGCCGGGAACCGGCTGGTGCCATCCGTCGTCTCGGCCATCGGCTCTAGCGAGACGAGGCGATCCATGATCAGCCGCACGTGGTCGGCGGTGAGCGAGAACCGCTTGGCCAGCTCGCTCACCCGCAACCCTTCTTCGCTCACGTAGACCGCGTGGAGCAGCTGCAGGGTCTGGCCGAGCACGTCGTTGGTGGGCGACACCTCGAACGAGAGCGTCGTGACGTCGGGAGCCGCGCCACGATTGACGTGCTCCAGCCACGCGGCTAGCTCGTTCTTCAATGACTTGGGCGACTGGAGCCGCAAGCGGTCGGCGCCGTCGAGCACGAAGCGCAGCGCGGCTCGCGGGCTCTCGAACGTGAGGCCCACCTCGACCTTGCCGTTGCTCTTGCGGGCGGCGATCGCGTTGGGATACTGGCGGGTCAAGAGGTCGGCGTAGTCCTCGTTCGTCGACACGACGACGTCGATCGGTCGCGGCGACCGGGCATACTCGGGTCGCCACGCGCGCGCGATCGCCAGGGTCTCCTCGTCGACCTCGAAGGGGTCGGGCAGCACCGTTGGCATCGACGTCATGCGCGAGAAGCGGTAGCCCTTGATCTCGCTGGTGTCGCGCACGCGCGCCACGAGATAGCTCGCGCCGCTAAAAACGTCCACCACGAGGGGCTCGACCAGGCGCGGCTTGTTCGCCGCCGAGAGGTAGTCGAAGGCGAGCGCGCGGTGCAGGTTGAGCGCCCGCAGCACTGGCGTGTAGTAGTTCGAGGCCTCCAATCCGCCGTCGCTCGCGGGGACGTCGTTGAAGACACTGAACGCCCCGGACCGGCCGAAGCCGCAGAAGGCGAGCGCCAGCTTCACGACCCGCTCCTCGGCCGCGCTGAAGTAGATCGGCGGGGCGTACCCGCTCGTCGGGTCGATTTTGTAGCCGACCGAGCCGTCGTCGTTGGTCACCGTCTCGATGTCGAAGCCGAGCTCGCGAATCCGGGCCTTGTCGCGCTCGAACTTCTGGCGCACGGTGCTCTCCGAACCTTCGTAGGCGCGGATCTTGCGCGGCCCCTTGGCCGAGACCGGGTACTCGTCGATCTTCAGCTCGCGCAGTATCTCTTCCTGGGTCAAAGCGCCGTACTGCCAGGCCCGCTGGAGCAGCAGCACGAGGGCGACGAGCCGCTCGCGGCTCTGTTCAATGCCCGCCCTGATGGTGCTCATCACCCTCCCGTTTCCTTGACACGAGGGTAGCGGTCAGCCCCCGCAGAGGCCGACGGCGAGACTAGGCCTCGCTCGCCTCGGCGCCCGGAAGCTCCTCGCGGCGCCACGTGCCCGAGCGTCCGCCCGACTTCTCCCAAAGGGCCACGTGCTCGATGGTCATCGTGCGGTCATTTGATTTGCACATGTCGTAGATGGTGAGCGCGGCCACGGTCACCGCAGCCAGCGCCTCCATCTCCACCCCCGTGCGGTCGACGGTGTCGACCTCGGCCTCGACGTCGATGTGGGCGTCGGCGATCACGAAGTTCAGGTAGACGTTGCCGACGAGGACGGGGTGGGCCATCGGCAGCAGTGTCGAGGCCCGCTTCGCCGCTTGAATGCCCGCGACGCGGGCCGTCGCGAGAACGTCACCCTTGTTGAGCGCATTCGCCGCGACGGCGGCCGTCGTGGCGGGAAGCATGGTCACCCGGCATCGAGCGAGGGCCCGGCGCGCAGTGACCTCGCTGGCACCAACGTCGCGTGGAAAGGCCGCGCCCACGGGGCCGCCGCGTCGGAGTTGGTGGAAGTCGTCCACCGCGCCATGCTACGCCACGTACTGGTATCGTCCCTGGCCCGGTACACTTCGTTAGTTGCGTCATCGCTTTGGAGTTGCGCATGCCCACTTACGAATACGAGTGCCAGGACTGCCACGAGCCCGTAGAGGCCGTCCAGAAGTTCTCCGACCCCGCCCTCACGGTATGTCCGCGGTGCGGCGGCGAGCTGCGAAAGCTCTACTCGGCGGTCGGCATCGTCTTTAAGGGCAGCGGCTTCTACAAGAACGACAGCCGACCCGCGTCCAAGGAAAAGACCACCTCGACGACGGCCTCGGAGTCCACCGCGACCAAGGAGCCGGCCTCGACCACGAGCTCCGCCAGCGCCACGCCAAGCACGTCGACGGCCGCGGACTAGGCGCCCGAGACAGCGACTTCGGCCATCGCGAGTGTCTGACCGGCAGCGGTGCCGGGTAGCCACCGCACGTCGTTACCCACGAAGACGAGATCGAGCAGCATGCGCTGCAGCGTCGAGGCGACGGTGATCTCACGCACCGGCTCGGCGAACTGGCCGTCGCGTATCAGGTGGCCGGTCACCCCCACCGAAAAGTCGCCCGAGACGGGATTCACGCCCGAATGCACCCCCATCATTGACTCGACGTATACGCCAAAGCCGACCTCGCGCAGGATCGCCGCCTGGTCGAGGTCGCCGGGCAGCAACTGCAGCGCGCGACAGCCCGCCCAGGGCGAGCCCGCGACGCCGCCGCGAAGCGCGCTGCCCGTTGAGGCGGTTCCGGCCCGGCGCGCCGAGTACGTGTCGTAGACGAATCCCTCGAGGCGCCCATCGCGAATGAGGACGTTCTGGCGACAGGCCAGGCCCTCGCCATCGTGCGAACTCGCGGCGAAGTGTCGCGGATCAGTCGGGTCGTCGAGCAGTGTGAAGAGGGGCGCCGCGACCGTTTCGCCGACGCGGTCGGCGAAGAACGAGCGACCGCGCACGACCGCGTCGCCACTCAGCGCACCACCCACAATGGCGAGGAGCGTCGCAGCCGCACGCGGGTCAAATACCGCTGGGCACCTCATCGAGGGGGGCTTCACCGCGCCAAGCATCCCGGTGGAGCGCCCGACGGCGTCGCGCGCGGCCTCGTCAACGTCGAGGTCCCCGGGCGCTCGTCCCGCGCTCAGCCCCCAGCCGGTCTGATCATCGTGGCCATCGTTCGCGATCGCCTCGACCGAGAGGTACGCGCCAGACCTTGCGTAGGCGGCGCGCACCCCGGTAGTGGAGGCGATGGCCGCCTCGGCGACGTAGTCCGAGTAGTCCGCCGAGTCGACCTGACGGATTCGCGCGTCGCTACTGCGGACCCGACGCTCGAGCTCGATCGCCATGGCGATCTTCTCCTCAACCGGCGTCGAGAGGACCGAGCGGTCGAGTAGGTCGAGCTCCGTTGCGGCGACACCGTCGGGTCGCGCGAAGGCGACCAACTCTTCGGGCGTGGCGAAGCGCGCGTTGTCGCGGGCTTCGCTTAGCGCATCATCGATCGCGTCGTCGTCGAGCGATCCAGCCCACGCCGTGCCGACCCGCGCTCCGTTCGGTCCCTCGAGTAACACGCGGATCCCGACTCCCGACGAGCTGGCGCTCGTGAGATTCTCGACCGACCCCTCGTAAACCCGCACTTCGGTCTCGACACCGCTCGCGACGTAGACCTCGATCTCCTCGCCTCTCGCCGCCGCCTCGAGCAATCTTTCCGCCCGCTCCAGTAGTTCGCTCACGCCGCCGCGCCACCGACCGTGATCGAGGTTAGGCGCATGGTCGCCTGTCCGCAGCCCACCGGGACCTGTTGGCCGTCCTTGCCGCACGTGCCCGGCGTCATCGAGAAGTCCTTCGCCACCGCGTCCACCCGCTTCAAGATCTCCGGGCCGTTGCCGATCAGGTTGCAGTCGCGCAGCGGCGCGGTGATCCGACCGTTCTCGATCAAAAAGGCCGAGCTCATCCCGAAGACGAAGTCCCCCGTCGCGGTGTTGACCTGGCCGCCGCCGAGCTGGGCGACGTAGACGCCGTAGGGCGTCTGGGCAACGATCTCGTCGGCGTCGGCGTCGCCCTCGAGCAGGTATGTGTTGGTCATACGCACCATCGGCAGGTACTGGTAGCTCTGGCGCCGTCCGTTGGCCGACACCGCACTACGCTCCTTTCGCGCGCGCAGGTAGTCCCACATGTAGTCGGTCAACACGCCGTCTTCGATGAGGACGTTGCGCGCGCTCGGATGGCCCTCGTCGTCGACGGCGAGGTACCCCCACTCCCCCGTCACGGTGCCGTCGTCGACCAGCGTGACGAGAGTGCTCGCCACCTGACGTCCGACCTGCCCGGCGTAGACCGAGGCCCGCTTCAAAATGGCGTCGGCTTCGAGGCCGTGCCCGCAGGCCTCGTGAAAGAGGATCCCGCCCGAGCCGCTCGCGAGCACGACCGGCAGGTCGCCCGAGGGCGCCGCGCGTGCCGCGAGCTTGGTAATCGCCTGCTGGGCCGCCGCGCGCGCGGCCTCGTCGATCACGTCGGGTGTCAGGAGCTCGAAGCCGCGCGTCGCCGCGACGGGCCGGTAGCCGGTTTGCATTCCGGTGTCGCCCGTCGCGACGCAACTCACGTTAAAGCGCGTGCGAACCTGGTCGTCGGCGGCGAAGACGCCCTCGGAGTTGGCGACAACGAACCGTCGCGTCGAGTCACCGAGGGAGACCTGCACCTGGGTGATCGAGGCGCCTTCGGCGCGCGCGACGTCGTCGGCGCGCAGCAGCAGCTCGATCTTCTTCGCCTTGTCCACCCGACCGGGATCGATCTTGGCCGGCGACGGATGGCTGCGCAGCGTCTCGAGCGAGACCTCCTTGACCCCGCCGCCGCCCTCGTGGGCTATGGCCGCGGCCGCTCGTGCAGCGGCGAGCAGACCCGTTTCGCTCAGGTCCGAGGTGTGGGCGAAGCCGGTCGTTTCGCCAACCACAACACGGATTCCGGCGCCGCGATCACGGCCCGAGCTCAGCTCCTCGACGCGGCGCTGATCGAGCGCCGCCGACGAGATGGCACGATCCTCCACGAAGACCTCGGCGAAATCCCCGCCCCGCGCAAGCGCCAGGTCGATCGTGCGCTGCAGGACGTCTCCCTCGACCAGTGGCGCGACCATGAAGTTCAGGCTACCGGGCGCCCCGTGCGGCCAGAGGGGGCAAGTTCCTTGTCGGTAGGCTGGACACTGTGATTCTCCCCTCGATAGAAACGCCCGCCGACCTCCAACCTCTTTCCTACGACGAACTCAAAAAGCTCAGCCAAGAGATTCGCAATTTCATCATCTCCAACGTCACTAAGACCGGCGGCCATCTGGGCAGCAACCTCGGGGTCGTGGAAGTCACCTTGGCCCTGCACCGGGTCTTTGAGTCGCCCAGGGACATCCTGCTCTGGGACACCGGCCACCAGGCTTACGTCCACAAGCTGATCACCGGTCGGCGCTACGGCTTTACCAAGTTGCGCCAGCGCGGAGGCCTCTCGGGCTACCCCAACCGCTCGGAGAGCCAGCACGACTGGATCGAGTCGAGCCACGCCTCGACGGCCCTCTCCTACGCCCACGGGCTTTCGGTGGCGCTCGAGCAGCGCAAGGAGCTGATCGGCCACGGTGGTAGACGACACGTCGTGGCCGTGGTGGGCGACGGCTCACTCACCGGCGGGATGGCCTACGAGGCGCTCAACAACTTGGGCCATTCGAATCAGCGCGTCGTCATCGTCCTCAACGACAACGGCCGCAGCTACGCGCCGACCATCTCGAAGCTCTCCGAGTCGCTCACGACACTGCGTCTGAACCGCACCTACCTTACGGTGCGCGAGCGCGTGCGCCACCTGCTGCCGCGCGTGCCGCGCGTCGGCCAGGCCGCCTACATCGGCTTGCACGGTGTCACGTCCGTGGCTCGCGAGATGGTGACACCCCACACCTTCTTCGAGAACCTCGGGGTGCGCTACGTGGGCCCGATCGACGGCCACAACATCGAGGCCATGGAGAACGCCTTCCGAAGCGCCGCCGAGTGGGACGGCCCCATCGTCGTGCACGTGCTCACCCAGAAGGGCCGGGGCTACGCCCCGGCGGTGAGCGACGATTTGAAGATGCACGACTACAAGCTGCCGCCGGCTCTCAACGCCGCCGAAGTGAACGCGACGTCCTTCGCCCAGGCCTTCTCCGACGCCCTCGTCGAGATGGCGAGCGTCGACGAACGCATCGTCGCGCTCACGGCGGCCATGGCCGGGCCAACCGGGCTCTTGAAGTTCCAGGCCCGCTTCCCCGATCGCTTCTTCGACGTCGGCATCGCCGAGCAGCACGCGGTCACCGCGGCGGCCGGCATGGCGATGGGCGGGCTGAAGCCGGTCGTGTGCCTGTACGCCACGTTCTTTTCGCGGGCCTTCGACCAGGCCCACCTCGACGTCGGACTCTTGAACTTGCCGGTCGTCTTCGTCCTCGACCGGGCCGGCATCACCGGCGACGACGGGCCGAGCCACCACGGGCTGCTCGACATCGCGCTCTGCCTCGCCATTCCCGACATGACCATCTTCGCCCCCTCCAGCGCCGAGGAGGTCCCAGTGATGCTCGAGAGCGCGCTCGCGATGTCCTCGCCCACGGCGATCCGCTACCCGAAGACCCTGCCCAAGCCCTTCGACGGCCGCGTGGGCGAAGGACTCAACGCGCGCGAGGTCGTGCGCGGCGACGGCGCGCTGTGCGTGCTCGCGCTGGGCAAGATGGCCCCGGCCGCCTACAAGGCCCTCGAGCTGCTCGGCCCTGAAGCGAAGCACGTCACCCTCTACGACGTGCGCGTGCTGCCGCCGGACCCGCAAATGATTGACGACGCCCTCACCCACGAGCGGATCATCACCGTCGAGGACGGCACGCGCCACGGCGGGGCCGGAACACTGATGGTCTCCGCCGTGCGCTCGCGCGCCCAAGAGCTCGAGCGGCCCCATCCCACCACGCGCATCCTCGGCGCGCCGCGGGCCTACCTCGAGCACCACCACCCCGACGATCTCTTAGCCGAACTCGGCCTCGACCCCGAGGGCTTGGCGGGGGCCTTCGCCCGCCTCTTGGCCAACGAGCCGGAATTCCCGAGGGCCGTGCCCGAGGCCCCGCGCCCCAACTTCTTCTAGGGTCCACTTCGCTCGTTACACTGCCGTCGTGGCCTTCGAGATCGACAAGTCCGACGACGAGTGGCGAGCCGAGCTCTCCCCCGACCGCTACGCAGTCCTGCGTAGAGCCGCGATCGAAGCGCCGTTCTCGGGTTCGCTGCTCCACGCCGACAGCGAGGGCGCATTCAGCTGCGCCGGCTGCGGCCAGGTGCTGTTTCGTAGCGATCAGAAGTTCGACTCGGGCTGCGGTTGGCCGAGCTTCGACGCGTGTGAACCGGGCACCATCATCGAACGCACCGACCGCTCGCTCTTCCGAGCCCGCACCGAGATCCTTTGCTCGAAGTGCGGCGGCCACGTGGGCCATGTCTTTGACGACGGGCCGACAGTGACCGGCCTGCGCTACTGCGTGAACTCGCTCGCCATCGACTTCGACGAGGCCAAGGACGAGGTGTAGCTAGACGTCGAGGAAGCGCCGGATGGCGATCGCCGAGCCGACCGAGCCGATGACGACGCCCACGATCAGCACCACCAGATTGGTGCCGAGCAGCTTCGAGGTGTTGAGCGCAAACTCGTTGTGCAGCGGGTACCAGGTGTGCAGGGCGGTCACGGCGAGAATCGCAACAGCCGAGCCCAGCAGGCCTTGAATGAACCCCTCGGTGATGTAGGGGACGCGAATGAACCAGTTGGTCGCCCCGACGAGCTTCATCACCGAGACCTCGCGGCGCCGAGCGAAGATGGCCATTCGAATGGTGTTCAGGATCAGCACGGTCGCCGAGAGCAAGAGCACCGCCGCCAGGATAAGAAAGACAATCTGCAGAATCCGGATTGCGCGGTTCATTTCGCGGATCTGCTGCTCGGGCGCAGTCACGGTGTAAACGCCCGGCTGCTTGTTGAATATCCCCGCGACGGTGAAGGCGTCCGACGGCACGGTCGGCACGCAGCGGAACGACGAGGGCATCGCCGACACTGTGAGGACCTCGAACTCCGAAGGCGTCAGGAGCAGCTTCGCCTGCTGGTAGTCCTGGGACTGGGTGTAGAAGACGCAGTCCTTCACGATGGGCAGGTCGGCCAGCTGGCTCTTCACGCCGGTGATCTCGCTCGTCGAGGCGTTGGGTTCCATCCAGACCGTGACCCGCGTGCCCTGCTGCCAGGCGACCGAGGCCTGCGCGGCGCTCTGCTTGAGCAGCAGCGCCGAGCCCACGAGTGACAGCGAGACCGCGACGGTGAGAACGGCCGCGACTGTCATCATCCGGTTGCGCCACAGGTTGCTCACCGTCTCCTTGAGGGCGTAGCGCAGGTACACACGCATCAGATGGCGATCCCCTCGTCGATGCCGTAAACCCCACGGACCTGGTCGCGGATCATCTCGCCCCGGTCCAGCTCAATGACCCGCCGGCGCATCCGGTCGACGAGGGTCTTGTCGTGGGTGGCCATGACAACGGTCGTGCCCGTGCGGTTGATCCGCTCGAGCAGGGCCATGATCGATTCGCTGTTCGCCGGGTCCAGGTTGCCCGTCGGCTCGTCGGCGAGCAGGATCAAGGGGCGGTTGACGAAGGCGCGCGCGATGGCGACGCGCTGCTGCTCGCCGCCGGCGAGCTCGTGAGGCAGGCTCTTGGACTTGTCCGAGAGTCCGACCAGTTCGAGGATCTGGGGCACCTGGGACTCGACCGTCGACCGGGGCCGACCAATGACCTCGAGCGCGAAGGCCACGTTCTCGAAGACCGTCTTATTGGGCAGCAGACGGAAATCCTGGAAGACGCAGCCGATGTTGCGTCGCAGGTACGGCACGCGCCACTTGGGGAGCGCCCCGATGTCGCGCCCGGCCTCGAGGATGCGCCCCTGGTCGGGGTGCTCCTCGCGTAGTAGGAGCCGAAGGAAGGTGGTCTTGCCCGAGCCCGACGCGCCGACGAGGAACACGAACTCGCCCTTGTCAATGTCGACCGTGATGTCCTTCAGAGCGGGCGGGCCGCTCTTGTAGGTCTTCGATACATTCTCGAATCGGATCACGGCATCACCCCCTCGGGTTCGGCAGTTCGGTAGTGGTGCGACGCGCGTAGCGGCATCCACATTCTACTTTGGCGCGCGCACGGCCCCGAGACAGAAACGTCAGTCATTTGTTGCGCATCGAAATCTTTATGAAGCCGCGCGTAGGCGCCGTAACTCAGCCTCCATGAACCCGTCGAGGTCGCCGTCGAGCACGGCTTCCACGTTGCCCGTCTCGTAGTCCGCTGCGATGGTCCTTCACCAGCTGGTAGGGCGCCTGGACGTAGCTGCGAATCTGCGAGCCCCAGGCGTTGTCGCCACGATTCCCGCTCAGAGCGTCCATCTCGGCCTGGCGCTGGGCGCGGGCGCGCTCGGCCAGCTTGGCTTCGAGGATCTGCATCGCGCGCGCGCGGTTCTGGTGCTGGGAGCGCTCGTTCTGGCAACTCACGACGATGCCGCTCGGCAGGTGGGTGATGCGGATCGCCGAGTCGGTCTTGTTCACGTGCTGTCCCCCGGCGCCCGAGGAGCGGTACGTGTCCACGCGCAGGTCCTTCTCGTCGATCTCGACCTCGGCGGCGTCGTCCCCGAGCAGCGGCGTCACGTCGAGGCTGGCGAAGCTCGTCTGACGGCGCGCCTGGGAGTCGAAGGGGCTGATGCGCACCAGTCGGTGCACACCGCGCTCGGCCGAGAGCCAGCCGTAGGCGTAGCGACCCTTCACGATGAAGGTCGCCGAGAACAGTCCCGGCCTCTTGTCCCTCGGTCGCCTCGTCGATCTCGACGGCGAAGCCTCGACGCTCGGCCCAGCGCGAGTACATCCGCAACAGCATCTCGGTCCAGTCCTGGGCGTCGGTGCCGCCGGCGCCGGCGTGCAGCTCGACGATCGCGTCGTTCTCGTCGTACGGTCCGCTGAAGAGACTCTGGGTCTCGAGCGCGGCGATGGCGTGACCGAGAGTGTCAACCGCGACCTCGAGCTCGTCGAAGAGCGAGCGGTCGATCTCATCGCGTACAAGCGACTCGCCGGCGAATTCGGCCAGGACGGCGGCGTCGTCCAGCGCGCGGCGTAGCTCGTCGAAGGACTGCAGATCGTTGCTCAGCCGGCCGAGCTCGGTCGTCACCTCTCGCGCGTGGTCCTGATCCTCCCAAAGGTTCGGGTCGGCGGCGAGTTCGCTGAGCAGCGCGTGGCGGGCCCGGCTCGCGTCGATCTTCAGGTAGTCGCGGGCCGCTTCCCACCTGGTTTCGAGCTCGTCGATCGCGGCGAGGGCGTTCCGGAGGGCGTTCTCCGCCTTAGGGTCGGCCATGGCACTGCTTGAACTTGCGCTTCGAGCCGCACCAGCACGGATCGTTGCGACCGAGCTTGTCGTGCTGGGTCGCGGCGCGCTTGGGCGCCGCCGCGTGCGCGGGCAGTTCCGCCGCGCCCGGAGCGACAGCGTTGGCGTTCGTGAGAGCCCCCTCGAGTCCCTCGTCCTCGTCGGTTGGCTCGACGGGCGTCGCCTCGACGTGGGTCACGTAGCGCACGTAGTCGATGTCCACGGCATCGAGCAGGCGCTCGAACATCAAGTACCCCTCCTTCTGCCACGCCGTCAGAGGGTCCTGCTGGGCGACCTGGCGCAGGTAGATGCCGTCGCGCAGGTAGTCCATCTCCGAGAGGTGGTCGCGCCAGCGCTGGTCGAGGATCTGGAGCATGACGTCGCGCTCGATGTCCTTCGCGGTGTCAAGGCCGCCGGGAAACTCTTCGCACTTCTTTTCGTACTGTCCCACCGCGTCGTCGACGACCAGTCCAACGACTTCGTCAATGTCGTCGTAGGCGCCGAGCGTCTCGACGCTCTGCCGGGTCGGATAGAACCCCTGCAGGTCGAGGACCAGGGCGTTGAGATCCCACTCCTCAGCGAACGTGCTCCCGAGGTGCTGCTCGACGACGTCGGTCAGGCGCTCCTCGATGAGCTCGATGGTGGCGTCGTGGATGTCCTCGCCGTCGAGAACCTGCTGGCGGCGCTTGTAGATGACCTTGCGCTGCTCGTTCATCACCTCGTCGTACTTGAGGACGTCCTTGCGGATCTCGGAGTTGCGCGCCTCGACGGTGTTCTGCGCTCGCTCGATGGCCCGCGAGACCATCTTCGCCTCGATAGCCTCGTCCTCGGGCATCGCACGGTCCATCACCCACGAGACGGCGCCGGTCGCGAAGACCCTCAGCAGGTCGTCTTCCAATGAGAGGTAGAACCGGCTCTCGCCGGGGTCGCCCTGACGGCCCGAGCGGCCGCGCAGCTGATTGTCGATGCGCCGCGACTCGTGCCGCTCGGTGCCGAGCACGTAGAGCCCGCCCGCTGCACGTACCTCGTCGCCTTCGGACTCGGTGACGGGCTGCCACTTCCTTTGAGCTGCCTGGTATGCGGCGTCGTACTCTTCGGTCTCTGGCACCAGGCCCTGGCCGAGCGCGTCGCGCCTCGCGAGTCCCTCGTAGTTCCCTCCGAGGATCACGTCGACGCCTCGACCGGCCATGTTCGTCGCCACGGTT
>CAVVMM010000006.1:0-153664 GCA_963749355.1 uncultured Acidimicrobiaceae bacterium | reverse complement strand
GAAAACCGTGCGGTGATCTGACCGCCGGGTCGTGGTCGCGTAAGACTTCGGCGGAAGTGAGATCCTCGGCGAGTATGACGCCGATACCATAACCGCCGCTTGGATCATCTACCGGACCGAAGACCAGTGCAACACCCTCTTCGGCAAGCTTCGACCAATAGCCAACGTGTTCGAGCATCGTGTCGCGTTCAGCCGACGACATGTCGAAGGCGAAGCTCGGCCGTGGAGGTATAAGCCGGAAGAAGAAGCCCCTCACTTAGACCTCCCTTCCAAGACTTCTAGCCTCGTCATAGGAGTACCGTGCCACCCCCAAGGAAGAGCTGTTGCCATGACGATCGAAGGACATCAAAGCGAGATCAGTACGGTCGGTACGTCGTGTGGGATCTCTTCTCGTGTAGGTGACAGTGAGACCTGAATCATGACCCCGTGGATTATGAATGGACTATTGGGAAGTCTCCTCTACGTGAGACGCCCTGCAACGGCGGCAGTGTCGGAAGTGACGATCACTCGTCCCCCGCGCTCGGGCTTCTTATTGGAGCGGGGGACGAGTGGTCGCGGACGACAGCACCCTCTGCGTCGGTCGCATCGTTTCTTGGTGGCATGAGCGGAATCCACCATGAAGGACTGAAACCCGACTGTCAAAAGTGTGATGTGTGAGTTCGGAACTACGAGACATACTGAAGACGAATGCCGACATAACTGTGCCGCACGCACCGACCATAATCAGGATTAGGTCCGCCGAGGGGAGACTGGATCCATTGACTTCAATGGTGAACGTCCAATACGTCATCGCGCTCAGCGGAACCGGAGTCGCCACTAAGACAATTCCTGGTAATGCCACAACACACTCTCTTCTGAACGACCTGACTAATTGTCAGGCGAGAAGGATGCGGGGTCTGGACGTCCTAGGTGAAACGTACCGTTTCTTTCATAGGGAGTCCACTGGAAGGCTCTCTTCGATTAGTTCGACCTTTAGCTGTACTCCGTAATCACAGAAAAGCGCGAGATCGCGATATCAAGAGCCGTGAGTCGACAAAGCAGTGGCACTCGCGATCCAGCAGCCAAGAGCGGACGTTGGTACCATGTCGCGATGGATCGAGATTCGGTCGATCATTGGCCCCGCAGTGTACGAGTCAACCTCGTCGGTGCGGTGTTCCTCATCGCTGTGGCGATGGGTCTTGCGAGCGTTGCGTCTGCGCCGGCTGTATACGGTGACGGGGCCGTTTTAACCCAAGCGTCGTTCCGATCGACGACGATTCCGACGGGCGTCGGCTACATCAACGGCGTCGATTGTCTTTCTTCGGTACTTTGCTACGCGGCGGGCCAGACGACCGGAACCGATCAGAGTGGACTGGTTCTGAGATATTCGGGCGGCACTTGGAACAAGACGATAATTCCTTCGGTCAGGTACCTCACGGGTGTGAGCTGTGAGGACGCGGACGTGTGTTGGGCTACGGGAGTTTCGTACAGTCAGGGCAAACTCACCGGCGTCGTGGTCGGCACAAAGGATGGAACCAAGTGGTCCGAACCGTCCCAACCAGGAGCAAGCGGTTCGGGTTCCGGAGTAGCGCTCAACGCGGTGAGTTGTTTTGGGACGTCCTGCATGGCGGTGGGGACGTCGTTTGACAGCACCGGAAAATTGAAGTCGGACCTATGGGTGACAGACGAAACGGGTAACTGGAAAGCGGCCACCGTCCCAAAGGTCAATGGTGGCCGCGCCGATCTGGTCTCGGTCAGCTGTGACGCATTGGATGACTGTTGGGTTGTGGGAGGGGGGGTGTGGCATACCTCCAACAGTGGACAGTCGTGGTCCCAGCTCGATCCCGTCGCGACCGGCGGCAACGTTGCTCCGTGGAGCCTCCTAACAGCGGTCCAATTCACAAGTCCGAACGACGGAACGGTCGCCGGCGGCGATCAGTGTGGTGGACCCGTAACACATTGCAGCGGTGCCATCTATCAGACAAACGACGGGGGGTCGACCTGGAAACTGGTCTCGGGTTCATCGACTCCGTTCATTGACGACCTTTCATGCGGACCGGTTGGCGCCGGGCCGTGCGTGGCGACGTCGAGCACGTTCGCGCCGTCGACCTCGTCGTCGCAGGCCAATGTGATCAACGGTGCCACTCTTCTCGACTCATCGGTCGGCAGTTCGTGGCAGACCATGCAGAAGGTCTCGGGTCCCAACTTTCCGGCGCTGGCTTGTCCGCAGGTCGGCGCGTGCTTGCTGGTGGGCGGAAACGAGTCAGACAACGTCGGTGACATCTACGTCGAAAATGCAACCGTGGTGTCGCTCTCACGAGGAACCGGCAAGGGATACTGCGCTCACGCCTATCCCGGCCGCGGCTACGCCCTCGGGCCCCACGTCGACAACGTCTGGGCCTGCGGGCCGACGCCTCTCAGCAGTGGCGGCGACAGCGGGCCGAAGATCCCCGAGTTCTGGCCAATCGACGACAAGGGTGGATTTCAGTGCACCGAGCTTGCTGTCCGCTATCTCTACGACGTCTCGGGAATTCTCATCAACGTCCTCAATGACTCGCCGACCCATTGGAATGGGACCGGCAAGAATTTCGCGAGCTACATCGGCTCCTATCTTCACGTGCCGGTGGGCCGCCACGTCGATGGGCACAAATCCGCGAAGCCGCAGGACGGAGACATCCTGAGTGAGATGGTGGGTCCCAACGAATCAGACAACGAAGCTGGCAGCAACGCGCGAACCTACGGGGATGTGGGTGTTGTGATATCCGTGAGCGGCGACACCATTGAACTGATGGTCGAGAACAACAACGGCGCTGGGACGAACACGATTGTGATGTCCTCGGCGACGAGTTGGAACATCAACCAACAGTCGGCGGGTTACCTGTATACGAACTTCGCGTGGTTTGCGCCCCCGGCGTCGATGTCGACGGTCTCGATGCCGACCTCGGCATACAAGTATGAGGTCGTCGGCGCGGGGACGGTGAACGAATACTCGTCGATTACTACGTCGTCGACCGTGCAGGCCGTACTTCCCACGGGGAACACGATTGACGTCGTGTGTCAAAAGGCGGGGGCGGATGTCAACGGCTCTTTGGTGTGGGACCAATTGAGTAATGGAGGATGGATCTCTGATTCGTACACCACGACACCAAATTTCGACACGTTCAGTTATCCGATACCCCTGTGCATCAATCCCAGGTCGTGGGCATTCAAGGCGATGGGAGCGTCGACGATCCAAGAGCGTGCTGGTCCCTCAACGTCTGACGCCGTGGTCGGCACATTGGGTGACGGGGACGCCATCCACATTGTTTGTCAGACTTCGGGCACGCGAGCGGGTGGATCAACTGTATGGGACTACCAAGTGAACCGCAGTTACGTGCCGGATGCCGACGTGAGCACGCCGAGTGGTGGACAATATGACGTCAATATCCCGATGTGTCCATACGCGGAGGAATACGTCCCAAATGCGACGTGAGTTGTTAATGCCCGACACCAACAGTTGGTACGAGGTTATTCCTCCGAGCGAGTTGCGTCAGTCAATCGAAAGACTCCAATAGTCCCGCCGTGAAACTCGTCATGACCCAGGTATGGTTCCCTGCGAGAGGGGTTGCACGCGAAATGACTTTGGTGTTCTAGGCGCTTATCCGCACATAAACGACGAGCCCGAGAGGAGATCTGATGACGAATCCACCCAAACAACTCCGTCGGTATCGAGAGTTCGCTTCCCGGCTCGGACTGGCTGTGATCGCGCTGATCGCGTTGGTGAGTTTCCCCTTTGCTCTGAGCGGATCGGCGCGCGCTGCGGGTTTCTCCAATCCCCCCTACACGGGTAAAAACTATTGCGCGAAATACGGTGCCGCAACCGGACCCCAACTCGTGATCAACAGTGTGAAGACCAACATCTACGAATGCGGCAACGGATCGCCGTACACCAACGAAAGCACGCCGTTCGATGACAACGGCTCAGGAGGCGATCCCAACGGCTCATTCCAGTGCGTCGAGCTCAGCCTGCGATTTGAATACGTCGCCTACGGATTCAACACGCTCTACAACGTGACGGGTCAATACCTAGCCGGCGGAGCCGGCGCGAACGTCGTCAATTTCCTCCACACCTGGTTCAACGCGCCGGTCGGGTTTGGGAATGGAAACATCGGAGTACCCCCCCGCGAACGCCATCCCTCCGATGTCCGGCAGCGTGCTCAGTCTGGGACCCGAGACCAAGGCCGAGCCCACTGGCCATACCGCGGTCATTGAAGAGGTTTCGGGACATCCGAAAACGGGAAATTACCAGGTGACCATAGTCAGTGAGAATGCTCCGACCCCCAAAACGATCAAAGTAGTCAACGGGCATTGGTCCTCGATCTTCGGCTACTACAAGTACAACTGGACCGTCCAGTCGGTCGGGACGAGTGCGTCACCGAGCTTGATTATTACGACACCTTCGACGAGTTCTTCTCCTCCGAACGCGGCGGTTGGAAGTCCCTACTCGTTCCAGTTCACCGCGGGCGACGCGCCCGGGACGTACGTCTGGTCGCTGAGAAAGGGGGCGCTCCCCCGGGGTTACGCCCTGTCCTCTAGTGGGCTCATCTCTGGCACCCCCACTGCTGTGAGCAAGCTCGGCCCCTTTATCGTGAAGGTCGCCGACGGCGGTCTGGTCAATTACGCGGACTTCGGTCTATGGGCGCTTCGTGGCATCAAACCGACGACGACCACGACCATTGTGCCCAGCACGTACTGGGGCAGGTGTGGAACTCCGGAAGGCCCGATTGGTGGCTGTTTCATTGAGTCGAGTCATACGGTGCAGGAGTTCCAAGTTACTGAGGCGTGCCTCGGAGCGACGCGCCGGCTTCGTCTATTACGTGGAGATCACGAAGGCCCTACCGATCTCTACCAGTGGCGCATTCTCCTACAGCGGCCCCGCGAGTGTCTGGAACGGAGTGGGCAACACCGGCACCAGGGTGTGGGCGACGCTCACTGGAAAGTTCACGTCATCTACGAAAGCGTCAGTCTCCCTGCAGATCACGTACGAGCAGTGTGGCACCTTTCAACTGACGATCATGGAGATACCGACCTCAACGACGTGAATCACATTCGTCTGCGTTGGTGGTGGTCGCCGGAAGGCACATATTCGTTGCCTCAGCTGAAACGTCCGACTTGCCATTGAGTACCGTTCCAATGTTCGGCGAGAAGATCGTCGTTGGCCCGGCCCACGGCGGTGCAATTATCGGCGCTGACGCAGGACACCGCGAAGAAGGCGTCGTAATGCGATCGGCGGGGCGCGGGGTTCGGACTGGGACTGGCGACAGTGTCCCAGTTCTCGCCGTTCCAATATTCGGTGAACGTCACCGGTCCACCTCTCGAACGCGAGGATTGCTGGCCCACGGCGAAGCATGATGTGGCGGGCGCGCAGGAGTACGCGCCGGGATTGCCCGCTGCCAGTGCTGTAGAGCCACTGGCGGCACCGACCAGCTGCCAACTCGAGCCGTTGTACTGGACCGTGTCGGAGTAGTACTTGCCTGCGCTGGCGTACAGCCCAAGGAACTGGCATTGGGAGGCGACGTCGCCGGGCTGGCACGATGCGTCACCGATGTCGTACGACCCGGTTGGAACCATCGACCATGACTGGCCATTCCAAAAATCGACGCCGGATGACCGGGCCGCGCACACGGTTGTGCTCGCACACGTAGGTGCACCCAACGCCGTCGCTGAAGATCCGGTGGCGGGAGGAAGTGGCGTCAGCGTCCAGTTGGCACCGTCGGTGCCTTGCCATGTTCCGGCGACCGCCTTGCTGTGGCCACCGACGCCGCCACTATAGGTCCCACCTCCGGCAATGCACCACGAAATGGTGGGACACGACACCGAGTCCAATTCGGCGTTCGTCGTGGATCCCACGCCAAGGGTCGTCCACCGGTGGCCGTTCCATTGGTCGGCCAAGGTCCTTCTAGTCGTGCGCGATTCAAAGGTTCCCACGACCACACAGTTGTCGACCTGCGGGCACGATACTGAGTTCATGAACTACCTCGAGGTGCCCAAGAGGCGCGGTTTCGCCACGACAGTCCAACGTTGGCCATTCCACCGCGGCACCGCGGTACCCACGGCCAAGCAGTACGACAGACCCGTGCACGAGACCGCGTCGAGTTGACCCGCCGGGTCCGGTGTCGCTGACGCGTCATTGGCGACCGATGCGACCTCTATGAGGCCACCGAAACCAGCAAGAACGATGGGCACTCCGACCAGTCGAGTCGAACGCACCGACTCATTATGCACCCGGCCGACGACTCGCGCCGCCGCCTTTAGTGCGGTGTCGCTGAATCACTTGTTGCAGGTTCGATTGTTGCCTAGGGCTATCCAACGTTGCCACGATCATTCAGGAAACCACGAGAGGCAAGGCATCCATCGATCGTGTAAGGCGTTAATGCCCACTCGATGCCCAATTCCGCGTTTGCGACCGCCCACGTGGTCGGAATGTTCCTTTGATCAGTACTTTCATGATCGGGACGAACTCGATCCAGTCCACCCTTTCAAGGTGACGGCACGGGTTCGAATCCCGTTGGGGGTGCGACCGTTGGGGGTGCGACCGTTGGGGGTGCGACCGTTGGCGGTGCTAGGTCATACCTGATGAAGCGCCGTTTGGGTGGCATGAACTTTTTCATGTGGGGATCCCGGGCGGGCCGAGGATGTCAATGCCGTACTCCGCCGCCAACGCGGTCAATCGTTCCACGTCGGGGGGTGCGATGGGGGGTGGCGGCAGAGTGAGAGCTTAGCGGGCTCAGCACCGAGGCGCATGAAACTCTCGAATCCAGCCGGTTCGGTAACTCGTAAGAAGCGAGCTCCTTCGGTTGAGGAGACTATGAACGTGTGCGGCAAATTCTTGGGAGCGAAGGCAAAAGCTCCTGCCGGCGCGGTGATCGACTCTCCATCGACCCAAATCGTCAGTTCGCCCTCAAGCACGTAGAACCATTCATCTTCATTGTGATGAAGATGAAGCGGCGAACCCGAGTGTTGGGGTCCCGTGTGCTCGATAACGGCGACCACGCCGTCGGTCCCCTCTATCGACGCTTTGACTGTAGCGAGCATGCCCATAAACCAAAGCGCTTCGCCCTCACCTGGCTGCAACGCAATCGGTCGAATAGCCCCGCCGTGATTGACACTCATCACTCGCTCTCTTTGCTGGTCGAGTGTGTCGTCACAGTGTCGGCCTCAGCCGCGATCTTGAGCCGATCCAGCGTGTTTCGCATGCCCTCCATTAGTTCTCGATGCCGATTGGTCGGAATGTCGATGACACGAGCCCAGGCGGGGATCCTCTTCACCTCATAGGACTCGATAACTCGGGTCCCGTTGTCAACTGGCTCGAAACGGTATCGCCACACAGTGGACTCTTGCCCACCCTCTTCAGTGACGAAGGCGAACAGGTGTCCGGGGTCAGCGACAAGGACGCGGCCGCGTCGAGACCAGCGCATGAGGTTGCGCGGTCCGCCTCGATTGTGGCCCACGAAGCGGGCACCCTCGGCCGCAGCGGATACACCCACCTCCCATTCGACGCCCTGGCACTCAGGGCTCCACTCACCCATGCGCGGCAGATTTGCCACCAGTTCATAGATGTCTTCGGGGGTGGCATTCATTACGAGCTCTGCACTGTCCTGGGTCAGCCACCACCTCTGGTTCTTTGGCATCAATACCTACCTTCTGTCCGGCTATTGCGTTAAGCTACAGGCATTAGCCTTAGCTGTCAAGCACAAATTAAGCTATGCTCAATACATGAGTAACGACGAGTCCGCAACGCAAACTCTCTCGTCCCCTAGGGTCGACCGGCGAACGCTACGCCGCCAAGAGACCATTGAAGAAATTCTCGACATCGCCACGAAAATCATGGCCGAGGAAGGAGTCAACGGTCTCAGCGTGGCCGAGGTGGCCCGCCGTCTCGGCGTGCAGTCACCCTCGATTTACAAGTACTTCCCCTCGCTGATAGCCATATACGACGCGCTCTTTCGGCGAGGTCAAGTCGAGCACCTTGAGGTCATGCGCGGAGCTATGGCCGATGCCGAACCAGGTTTCGCCGGGTTGACAGTGGGATTAGAGGCCAGCGGGCGGTGGTTACTGGCCCACCGACCGATCGCGGAGTTGATGTTCTGGCGCCCCGTTCCGAGTTATGAGCCTTCCGCCGAAGCATTCGCTCCCAGCGTCGAAATGGTCGCACTCCAGCGCGCGAAATTAGCCGAAGCGGTCGCCGCCGGTGACCTCGGTCCCGGGGCCGACTCAGAAGAAGCGGTCTATCTCGTCTCCACCTTGATCATCGGAGTGCTCAGTCAGGCGATGGCCAACGAACCCGACCTGGAGTGGGGAAAGGGACGATTCACCTCCACGTTTCCAAAACTGATGTTGCTATTCGCTGCCGCTTACCCGATGCCATCTGCTGAACCAAATAGGAGCAGCGGCACTCGGTGACAGAGAGCAGCACTGGCGGACTTTGTAGTGCCCCACCAAGGTGGCAGTCAAACGAAATGATGGTCAGCTGAGACTCCCTCGCGGCCAGATTTCGTTCTAGGACCAAAAGTATCAATTTGAGATGGAGCCTCAGTTCTAATCCCCAATGGGATGTGAGATTAGGATTCGGCGTTTAGTGGAGATTCTGGTTGACACGGACGTTTTTAAGCTCACTTTCGTCCAATTACGTTGCCGGGTGAATGAGGAATGGTCAGGTGACCAGGTGGTTTCTCGAAGTTGTCAAGATTGCGTGAGGAGTCAAGTGCCTCGTTGCAATTGTTCGGCACTGTGAGTAGAATGAGCGACATGGTGTACAACAGTTATCAAGTGGGTACTGCGGAGTTCCGGACGCAGGCGACCGCTTCCAAGTTGAGGAAGTTGTTAGCCAAGCACCCTGTCGTGGACGTGGCGAGGTACCGCGACGAGACCGAGGCCGTCGTTTTGGCCCCTACAGTTTTCCAGTCGCTCATCAAGGATCAGGCGAACCTGGCTGAAATCAAACGCACACTCCCGATGATGGTCGCTGCCATTCAGCAAGGAATTGCAATTCCATCCGACTTCCTCGAACGCGTGGGCATAACCATCGGGGACGACTCGTGGCAGGCGCTGAACGCGTTCCAGGTGCGCACGCCCATTTACCTGAACAAGAGTGAGGATGGATCTCGCTTGACAACGGCACGAATGACGCCGGGAGCGATCCTTTTGGAATCTGACGAGGAGCTCGAGGAGTTGGAGGATGACGAACTGAACAGCGTTGGCAGTTAATCCCATTCCATCGCACGCGTGGTACCCGTCCGCAGACAGCTACTGGGTTGACCCAGCGCCAGAAGACAAGTATCCAATGCGCTACGGCGACGTCTTCGTCACTCCTGATAGCCCGGCGTGTGCGACGACGAAGGGAAAACGTTGGGAGCACGTCATCGTCCTTCATCCATCGTGTGAGCTCGGTGCCAAGTCGACTGGTGACACCGCTGTCCTGGTAGCGCGCGTCAACGCCGTCGCGAGTCTGAGTCCGCGCCAACACGCGGTAGTTCGCGTGGGGTGGCGCGAGGAAGATCTCGTCGTGAAGATCGCTCACGCGAACACCTTCTGGATGCCACCACTGCCGAGCCAAGTCAATGACGCAGACTGGTACGCGGACTTTCGACGCTTCGCATCGGTGGACCTTAAGAGCCTCATCGAATCCGGCCGAGAGGCATGTATGACCAACGACGCACGGGTTTACCTGATCCGTCGTGAGTTGTACTTCAAATATCGATGGAACGTGTTGTTTGATGACGTGCGGGAGTTCGAGCGACAGCGCATCGACGGCGACCCCAACTTCGTCGGTCCTAAACCGGACTGGCAGTAATCAGACCACCGCGAAGCCGCACAGAAACTTAGTCTTTGCCGACGTTGCGAGTTGAAGCACCTTGAAGTGTTGGCCGCTGGTCGCGTCGACTAAAAAGTCAGCTGACTTTGAAGATAAACGATCTAAATCAACCAGAATCTCCACTAAGCGCCGAATGCTGTGAGATTGATGTCGCGAATCGCGGGAAATCACCACTGAGGCGTTGACTTCGAGAACTCTGACAGTTGTTCGAGCCACCGCAACCACTCCAGAACAGGAGTTTGAACTACAACCCTGTGGGGTGCCATTGTGGGGTCACCGAATGAAGACCTTGTGATTCGTGCATTTCCAAGCCAAAACCGGCCCGACGTTCAGCGTCCACCTTCTCGACGATTAATCGAGCAGTATTGGAGTGAAATGAAACCCCGATCGAGCGGTTCCATCCGTCACGTCATGATCAAACTTGCTCTCGGCAGCTTGATTGCGACGACGGGTGCGGCGCTGACGTGCGCCGCCAGCGCGGCACCTGGAGCACAGGCATCGTGGCCGTACTCCAATGGCAATTTGGTGAACACGCGGGTCGCCAAGGGATCGACCATCTCTCTTTCCAACGTGTCGAAACTCAAGGAGATCTGGTCCTACACGCTGACGGGGTCAGCGGCGAAGAGTGATTACGGCGTCGGCACGTTGGCCGCTAATCCGATTGCGGCCAACGGCGTTGTCTACATGCAGGACCTGCGGTGCGACGTCATTGCGCTCTCGCTCGCCACCGGCAAGCTCATCTGGGAATACGTCGTAGACAAGCGCGAAGTGAGTGGGCCGGGACCAAACGGAGTAGCGGTCGCTGGCGACACGGTCTATGGCGCGTCACCCACGGCAGTCTTCGCGCTCGACGCCACCACGGGCAAGGAGATCTGGAAAGACAAGAACTTGCTCACAAAGGGCCAGGGCACCTTCGGCATCCAGCCGCAGGTAGCCAACGGAAGGCTCTTTCTCGCGAGCCAGTACGGCACCGGCCCCGGTGGAGGCGTGCTGCTGGCGCTCCGCGCGTCGAACGGCCACCTACTTTGGCGCTTCAACACGCTCACCCACGCCGACAAGGGTGTTGAGTCCGTCGGGATCGGCTCGGGCGGCGCGTGGGAGACACCCCTCGTGGGTACCAACGGTTCGGTGACCTACGGGATTGGCAATCCCTACCAGACTGCCGCCAATGCCATCGCCCACCCGTCGAAGCAGCTCTACACCGACAGCGACGTCAACCTGAACGCCGCAACCGGGAAACTGAACTGGTACTACCAGGGTGTCCCCAACGACTTCAAGGACTACGACATGCAGGCGTCGCCGATCGCGGCGAGTGTCAATGGTGTCGCGGTCGTGATCGGTGGCGGCAAGATGGGCTACGTCTACGAGATGAACGCTGCGACAGGCACGCTGCGTTGGAAGACGCCCGTCGGCGTGCACAATGGGCACGACAACGACTCGACTCTGGCGCTCCACCACGAGCTCACGCTGAGCGCGCCCTACACGATCCTTCCCGGTTCGCTCGGCGGGATTCTCACCAACATGGCCGTTGCCGACAACAGCATCTACGTGGCCACAAACGACATCTCCATCACGTCGACCTCCTTGAACCAAACATTGGGTAACAAGGCCGGGAAGCGAAGCGGGGACGTCGAGGCCCTCAATCTCACGACGGGCAAGGTCGAGTGGGATACGAAAGTGCAGGGGCTACCCTGCGGAGCCGCCACTGTGTCGAATGATCTGGTCTTCACGACCACCCTTGCAGGCAACTCGCACCGACTTCAAAGCAGGCTCCTCGTCTTCAATCGCAAGACCGGCGCCGTCGTCTTCAATCAGTTGCTCCCGGACACCACGAATTCGCCGATCGCGATTGCGGGCAACACCGTGATCATTCCCGCAGGCGGCCCGAAGGCCCCGAAGCAGGACAAGGTCTCGAAGATCGTGGCCTACGCGGTTCCTTAGTCGGCTTGTATACCCCCAGGTACCGGACCACTTCGCACATCCGCGTTTTGTCGCGGGAGGAGTACGCACACGAGATTGACGACCCGACCGAAGAACCTTTGCTTCCACGATGCCGACGCTTCGCCGCACACTGTTGGACGGTCTGTCAGGCGCGCGCGGAGCGCCCAAGATCAATGACGAGCGTGAGGCGCATCGAAGACAAGGAAACGGATCTGGGATCTCGTTTCGCCTCAGTGAACCAAGTTCCAACCTTTCAAGGTGGCGGCACGGGTTCGAATCCCGTTGGGGGTGCGTATTATTCCTGGTAAAGTCCAGTTTTTGATATCGTGGTGCTTCGGAGAATGTCAAGCTTTGAGACGGATCATGCCCGTCATATGCCCGTAGAGCGCCCAATACCATCTGGATGAGGCGGTCGAGGTGCCAAAAGGCAAGAAAACATCCGGCTCCGACGACGCCGTGACACCAACGTCCTCGGGTGGTGTCTTTTTTCGGGGGTTCGATATCTAAATTCCGCGTCATGTCTGGCATAAGCCTTGACTTTTACAAGTCATGACTTATACTATGAATGTGTGGGAGATCGAACTCACCGATCAAGCAAACGAATGGCTCCTGTCATTGAATCAAGATGACCGTACGGCAATCGCCGGTTCGATTGACCTCCTGGAGCAACTCGGGCCAAACCTGGGTCGACCCGCAGTTGATTCAGTAAAGGCTTCGCGGCACCACAACATGAAGGAACTTCGCTCGTTCGGCGGGAACCTCCGAGCGCTGTTCTGTTTCGACCCGCGTCGCACAGCGATTGTGCTTCTCGGAGGTGACAAGACGAATGACTGGGTTGTCTGGTATGAGCGGAACATCCCAATAGCTGACAATTTGTACGACGAATATCTTGACGAGATCCGAAAGGAAGGTTTGATCTGATGCCAAAGACAACGCCGTGGCGCGATGTACGAAAGCGCCTCAATGTTGATGAGCAGGCGGTGGCGCGAGAACGACTGCGTTTGCGACTAGCGATTCTGCGCGAACAGCTTGGCAAGAGCCAGGTCGAACTCGCCGAACTTCTGGGCACCTCACAACCGAACGTGTCGCAACTTGAACGAAGCGAAGATCTTCAGCTGTCATCGATCGCGCGGTACATCCATGCACTCGGCGGCCAACTCCAGGTCAACGCAGTGGTGGGAAATACGACCTACCGGTTAATTGACGACGTAGATGAATCCATCTCGGCCAAGCTCTAGAGAGTGATCCGGGAGACGGGGGGTTCATCGCCGCCTCGGTGAGAGGATAATCGCGTGTATTCGATTTACGCCACGAAGAAACTGCTTGATCGAATGCAGGAGCCGATAATCGATTCCACCCCAGACGCAACGACCGGACTCGGAAACTGGTTTGCTAAGCCGCTGTTCTGGCGCCCTCAAGTTGCACTCTTCGTCAATGAGGAGACCTTTCTGCCAGTCTTCGCCTCATTGGCACCCGCCTCCTCGCTCGCGAATCGTTTTCCTGACGATCTGGCAGTGACACTTCGCACTCATGGCGTCCCAGAGTCATTCATCGAGGGAGAACTCCTAGCGATGGACGACGTTGTCGTTTCAAGGACAAATAATCGCCGAGTAGTTGGAATACTGAATGAACTCGCCACTATGGCGACACGCATCCGGGCCTATCATCCGGAAATGACTCCATTGCACCTCGCCGTGGAGTTGGCGAGGGTTCCTTGTGGTCTTTCCGGAGGGGACTATCGCGTACCCGAAGAGGCACTGCTTAATCGAGTATCGACCAGGTAAGACATTGTCACTGACGAGTTGGATGGTCGACCGACACCCGACGATTTATGCCCGTGGCGTGCCCGGACCTTGAAATCGCGAATCTTTGATGTTGTGAATACGCCATTGACCAGTCTTTTTGCAGTCCGATTCCAGTCAGTACATCCACCCTTTCAAGGTGGCGGCACGGGTTCGAATCCCGTTGGGGGTGCTCTTGGGGGTGCTCTTGGGGGTGCTCTGAAATCACGAAATCATCGCGCCGTGACTTTGAGCCGCACGCGAGTTCGCATCGAGCCCATGTCCTGAGCAGGCGATTGCCAACCATCATGTACGGGCGTTTCTGGCGTTCTTGCTCACTCGAGAAGGGCTTCCCCGAGGAGCGGATTCTGAACCGGTGATCAACGCGATCGCCGTCTCGACGATCCAAGCCTCGATCTCGTCGTACGTCCACCGGTAATCGTGCTCGAACGTGCGCCACGTGGCGGGCAGTGACAAGAGGCTCATGACGTCTGCGACTTTGGTTGTGGGCAGCGTCTGCTTTAGCGCACCAAGCGCTTCCAATCGCTCCACCGCCAGGCCCCAACCACGACGATGGAGGACCAAGCCTTCGTCCCATGCCTCGGCGGCCACCGGTTCGAAGGGGGCCGCCGACTCGATAGCGAAAAGGAGGTCGCCGGACGTCTCCATCAGTCGTCTTATCACCGCCACGCATCCGCGAATCACCTCGACCGGATCTCTCGCAAGTGCTAGCGCGGCCCGGGTGTCTTCTGGCACGCCCGCCAGCACGGGGATCTGCTTGCGCCATTCGCCCAGGATCGCGGGCTTGGGGCCAACGCTCGCGTAGACGGTGGGAACCGCCACGTTCGCTGCCGCCGCGATGTCAGCCACGGTGGTGCGGGCATAGCCGCGCTCAACGAAGAGGTCCCGAGCAGCGTCGATAATGGCCTGGCGGGTGGCGGCCGCCTGTTCCTGCCGGCGCTCGGAGCGGTACTTAGCCCTTGACACGGCCTTAATCCTATCTATATGTTATTGAATAGAGATACCCTATACCCAACGGAGGCCCCATGTCGCGTTTCCTGTTTGCAACCTACCCAGGCCCTGGGCACGTCGCCCCGGCCGCTGCCGTCGTGGAAGAGCTCACCGGCCGTGGCCATGAGGTGCGCTGGTACACGGGACGTCGCTTCGCCGAGGTCGTCGCCAAGTCCGGAGCGCGTTTTTGCGCCATGCCGGAGAAGCTCGACTGGGACTACGAGAACTTGAACGCCGCCTTCCCCAAGCGGGTAGAGCTAAAAGGTCAGAAGCAGCGACTATTCGACCTGGTCGAGATCTTTGTGCGGCCTCTCGGCGAACACCTACCCATCTTGAAGTCGCTTCTCAACGAAGAACCCGCCGAGGTGTTCGTCTCCCACACCATCTTCCTTGGTGGCGGGTGGCTCCACGAGATGGGTGGACCGCCAAACGCCACGCTCGGCGATACGTGCCTCATTTACCCGAGCCGGGACGGCGCCCCCTACGGCATGGGGTTGGCGCCAAAAAGCGGCTTCGTCGGACACCTGCGCAACCGGTCTCTCAATGCAATCGGCCGGGCCACGGTGCTCGCCCCAGTGACGAAGGCGGCGCGAGAGGTCCGCACCGAGCTCGGTCTTCCCCCCATCAAGCTACGGTTCCCAGAATTCGGCGCTTCGCCGTACCTGCACATTCAGCTCTCTCCCCCGGCTTCGAGTACCCACGGTCGGATCTTCCCCCCGAGGTCCATTTCGTCGGCGCCCCCACGCCACCTCCGCCGACGGATTTCGAACCACCGATCTGGTGGCCAAGGCTTTCGGAGTCGAAGCACGTGGTCCTCGTTACCCAGGGGACCATCGCTACCAACCCCGCGGATCTCCTTTCTCCTTGCCTGGCGGGCCTCGCCGACAAGGATCTCTTCGTCGTCGCGACGACTGGGGGCGCGGAACCTGCTCTCCTGGGAAAGCTGCCGGCCAACGCGGTCGTCGAGCGGTTTGTCCCCTACGGTGCTCTCTTACCGCACGTCGAACTCATGGTCTCGAACGGCGGCTTTGGTTCCGTGCAATTGGCCATTGCCCACGGGGTTCCGATGGTCGTAGCGGGCATGAGCGAAGACAAGAAGGAGGCGACCACCCATGTTGGATGGTCGGGTGTGGGAATTAACCTTCGCACCAATCGCCCCTCGGCGGAATCGATCGCTGAGTCCGTGGTGCGGGTACTGAACGAGCCAACGTTCCGAGCTCGGACAAAGGCTCTGCAAGAGCAAATAGGGGACACTAGTCCAGCAAAGGCAGCCGCCGATCTCCTTGAGGATCTGGCGAACAAGCGCGCTGAATCGCCCCGGCTGATAGGCAGTTGATAAGTGCTTCCACCACCTGCTGGGATGTGATCGACGACGTCATCATTGGCGATCTCACGGCAGCTGGTTCTCATGTCACTGCGCTGGCAACGAGACCGCGCTGCGCGCCCTTAGACAAAAAGGGGATTCGTGGCTCCACCCAATCAGACGACCCGACCACTCGCCCAAAGGGATTTGTCGGTGGTCCTTACGATGCGGCTCGATTCGCGGTCCAAGGGTTTGGTACAAGTCTCTTCGGCGCAACTGAAAACCCATAGGAAAGCGGGCAACGAACTTCGCGCGGGATAATCTGCGGGGCAGTCTCGCGTACGCGAAGACATTGGCCCGACTTCATCTTGATCTTGATGAAGACATCCTTGCCAATGGCGTTTTCCAAGCAGGAAGAATCTCTGTCACCGCCCTACGGACTGGAGCCCGACAGTAAACCTGAATTGACACAGTCAATCCATCCGAAGAACGCGCTACCCCTTAAGAACGGTTGAACAACTGACGGTTGAGCCGAACTTGTGTCGCGAGTCGCGGACTCCTTTGGATTAATGCCCAGGGAGCGCCCAATCGTCGCAATCGCCGAATTACGAGCATTGGAACAGGCATTTGAACAGCACCTTTACTGCAGGTGAGTTCGTGAGTCATCCAACCTTTCAAGGCGGCAGCACGGGTTCGAATCCCGTTGGGGGTGCAGGTCAAAGGCTATTTGGCGGATTGCCAGTGATCACGAGGAATCTTGAATCGATCGAAGTAGCCGTAAGTGACCATCAGTGACCGCGACTTGCCCCTGTTGTGTTCGTGGCAATCCGGGCTCGATCCATCGAGGCGTCCAGATACTGAAGGCCACCGAGTCGTGGCCAACCTGTGTGCGGCCATTGCCGAGGACCTAGGCCGGGTCTTGATGACGCGAGTTCGCCGACACCGAAGCCCCAGTGCCGAACGACTTGGGACCTTCGGCACTGGGCGTGCGGTCACGTGATGTGTACGATCAAAACTCCTCGGCTCCATCGTCCTGGGCCGGCGGCTCGCCAAAGGAGGCAGTGGTGAAGGTTCGCGGTATTCGTACCCGCTGGCGAGCCATCGCGGTCACGCTCGCGGCAGGGGTCGCCCTGTCACTCGCGACGGTGGGGCTCCCAGCTCTCGGGACGGGGGCCGAGACTTTGCCCGCGTGCCCGAACTACTCCACGCTTCCAGTCAAGCCAATCGCACCGGCCGTCAAGGCGGCACTAGTCAAGTACTACGCCGCGCGTCACCTGACGCCCATCACCGTCGATCGCAACCGAGAGTCGATCCTCAATCTGGTCCTCGAGCGCGTCGGGGTGCACTACTGTCGCAACCTCGGCGGCGGCCGCGCCGGCTACGTGGGCGTGGTGCCGAAGCAGGCCACGGCGGCGGTGATGGTCCACGTCCGACACAGGGCCTACGCGGTGACCGGGTCGGCGTACACGTTTGCGACGCTCGCCAAGATCCCGGGCAAGGGTTGGAAGGTCCTTTCGGACGATACAGGCCCGTGAGCCGCTCCTCGTCGGGGATCCCTCGATGTCAGCGACCGCGAAGAACGGCGCCGCTCGATCTCCTGGGCAAGCAAGTGGCCGGGCGCGTTGTATCAGACAGTGCCTCGGTGCACCAGGGCGAGGCCATACTGTCCCTCGGGCGGGGCGCTTTGGCGTCGACCCGAAGGTGCGGGCAACGGGGCACGACGTTGGCACCGAAGGAAACGGCCCACGTGCTCGGCGCCTTCGGGGATCGTCGGTTCTTGATCAGCTTGGTCAGGACGAACGCGGTGCCCTTTTGACTACGGGCGATTCTGGGCCGACGCCACCATTTCCATTCTGATCAGCTCCCTGACTCGCCCAACTCCACTCGCCCGCCGCACTTGAAGATGATCGTCGCCGCTTGACAGAAAGCGCCCGCGAAGCGCCCGACATCCTTCCAAGGACTGGGTCGGGCAAAGGATCGCGGTACCAGTGAGGGTTTAATCGACGACACGTTGACGGGTCATCGACCCTTTCAAGACGGCAGTGCGGGTTCGAATCGCCTTGGTGGTGCCAGGTGCCAGACCTAGAACGGACCCTTATCGAGACTTCTTGGTCACGGTGCTCGGCCGAGAATGCTCGACGCGAGCTCGGTTCCACGACTTACGCTTTTGGCGACGGAAACCCTGACCTTCCTCTTCACGGACATGGAGGGCTCGAGGGCTCTGCTGCGGCGCCTCAGCCGCTGGCACAACTTCGACCCCATAGCGCCGGGTTCAATCGGTAAAATTCTCGAAGAGGTTGAGCGGGATCAGACGAACATTCTCTGGGGCTGACGGTTTATGCCCATGGAGTGCCCGAATTGCGTTTCTCCATCGGAGAGCTGACCGGAACAGTGTCGCGGTCAGGATTCTTTCTCACTGGTAATCGGCGTCGATTCCACCCTTTCAAGGTGGCGGCACGGGTTCGGGTCCCGTTGGGGGTGCAGGACAACCTTGCCCATAGCGCTAGTCACTTCGAAAGGCTTTGAGTCAGCGAGAGGGGCCGCGAGTGTCCACCTGACCTCCACGAAGTTCTGACCCTGGCCCGCGTAATGCCGACGTACGTCCGAAACGGGCCTGATCGTTGCGCACGCGACGGGTCTAATGAGACCCAGTTGTCTTGTCAGTTGCAGTTGTCCGGACCTGAAGGTTTGGACCGGATCCGGGTTTATCGGATCTCTGTCAGTGAGGCGTCTTGAACATGAAGTTTGGTCCCAGGTCATAGTTCACGGCGGCCAGACCGTTGGCGCTTTTGGTAAAAAACCAGTTGGGCTCTACCATCGTGCTCGTCGTCGTGAGCCCGCCGGGGCCGTAACTCGCGAACGCCAGGTACTGAATGGCGGAATTCACGTCCGAGGCGACCAGTTTGGGTGAGGCGATGTAGTAATTCGAGAGCGAAACCCAAACGACTGCGTAAGTTGAAGTCGTGTTAAGGGTGATGGGACGGGAGAGCGCGGCGTACCGGTAGACACCGACCGCCGGATCAGACGCCCTAACCTTGACACTTCGTAAGAGCGTATTTGTACTGATGTCGTACAACGCGACCGGGGCAGTTTCAAAGTTCGTGGTCCCGTTAGGTAGTTTCGAGAGGCCGGAATCATACGCGCCAAGTTTGGTGACCGTCATCGAACGATGGGCGGTGAATTCGAATCCTTCGAGATAGCTGCCCTGGGTGTAGTTGAATCCGCCACTGCCCGAGACGGGGACGTTAAGGGCAACTTTGCTCGTGCTCTTCGAGACCGCGTGCGACGCCGCCGCCGTTTGACCCCAGCCAAAGCCCGCGACAAGAAGAGCGGCAACGAGGGCTGGCGCCACCAAACCGGGCTTACTCGTCAGATGTGCCTGCATGCGAACCTCCCCGCGCCACGACGCGCTTGCCTAAGTGAGAACTGCTCCAGGATTCGCTCCTTGGACCCCTTAGAATTTCAACGTAGCCATCGGTTGCGAGACGGCCTTGGGGTCAAAGGTCACTTTTGCCCCAGCTCGCCGCCAGTGTGAACGTGTCGCAGGTCACCGCTCGCGTCTGCCGAGGGGGATCCAAACTCTGCGAATTCGGACGTTTCGGCCGGCCCTAACTCCGATCTCCTCTCTACGCGGCTAAGTCGCAGTGATTCGAACCATTAGCGCGCCACCCCGCTGATCAAGCACCCATGGAGTGCTCACGACGTCCAATTACGACACAGCTTCGATGAGAGATGGTGATTGATCGATGCCTTTGTCGGGCGCAGATTGAAGTCCACCGCCTATTGAGAGAGGCGGCACGGGCTCGAAGCTCGTTGGGGATGCAAATTGGCCTTGAGCCCGTGGGTTAGCCTCACCCGAATGGCAACTGACCTCCTGACGCTTACTGACGGCCGAACGGTCGAGTATCTGTCAAATGGTGTTGAAGGTAATTCGGCGATCATTTTTCATCAGGGCACCTTGGCAGATCTCATCGTCTGGAACAGTTGGCTACGCGACCTTGCAGACCGAGGGGTTCGGGCGGTCTCGTTCAATCGAAGCGGTTACGGACGAAGCTCGGGTCTTGACAATCGAGTTGTAATCGATACTGGCCGTGATGTTGCTCAGATCCTTGACCAATTGAGTCTGACGAACATCGTCTCCATTGGATGGTCGGGTGGTGGACCGCCCGCATTGGCAACGGGACTGGATGAGCGCTGCTCGGGCGTCGTTACTCTGGGCGGCCTCGCTCCATTTGATCAACCCGATCTCGATTTCTACGCCGGTATGAAGTCGGGCGACATCCTCGAATACGCGGCTGCGCGTCGCGACATCAACGAGCTACTAGAGATGTTGGGTCCCAACGGCCCTGAGACGATCTGGTGCCGACCTGACGAGGAGGCCCTCGCTTCACCGGAGGCCCACGAACTCATCGCAGCCAATGCCAGGACGTACGAGACCGGCCTTCGCTGCATCGTCGACGATTACAGCAGCTACCTTTCGCCTTGGGGATTCGAGGTTGAGGAGATCGGAGTTCCCGTCGTCCTCTTCCAAGGGGCACTCGACGGTAACGTTCCGCTCGGTCACGGGCAGTGGCTAGCCCGCAAGATTCGAAACGCCCGGCTCGTGGAGAAGGCCGACGAGGGTCATATCTCGATCGTGTTCCGGTACCGCCAGGAGATTTTGGACACCGCGGTGAACCTTCTGGTTACTTAACTGCCGTGCAATGAGCTGCGTTCCAACCTCCCACGGGAAGGTCTCGCGACGTCTCTTACAGTCAGTTCTCGGAGTTTTTCCAAGCGTCTCCGAGCGGCTTTCGTAGCTGGTCCATTCCGGTAAGCCACTCCGCAAGTCGGTTCCAACTCAAACGGCTTTGGGGTGCCAAATGACTTATGCCGTTATCGGACCACGTTGGACAGGATGTGGTCTGGGTTTGATCCGCGCGCGTTTTCCAGCTCTTCGGCCGTGAGGTGGACAAACCGAGAAAGCGAGCACGGCGCTCATCGTGCTGGCGAGGGGACCGTATCGTGGTGGCTCATGATCGCCAGATTCGTCCAGTGGCTACACCAACACGACCGCGGGTACGCAGCGCTGCGTCGAGCTGGTCGCACCGCGATTGTCATGCCGTGTCTGTTCGCAATCGACGTCAAGGTCTTTCATAACGCAAACATGGCCATCTTCAGCGCCTTCGGTTCGATCGCGCTCTTGATGTTCGTTGACTTCAGCGGCCGGATGCGCAATCGTCTCGAAGCTCAGGCCGCGGTGTCGGTGGCGGGCGCCGTGCTGATCTGCATCGGCACCCTCGCGTCTCGCACCGTCTGGTCTGCGGTAGTGCTGATGGCGGTCATCGCCTTCGCGGTCATCTTCCTCGGCGTGGTAAGCGCGGTGCTCGCCGGAGCAACGACCGCGCTCCTGCTCGCCTTCATTCTCCCCGCCGCGACGCAGGCTCCGCTCTCAGCCATTCCCGACCGCCTCGCCGGTTGGGGTCTTGCGGCCGGCGCGGGTTTCCTCGCCCTGCGCTTCCTCTGGCCGGCGCCCCCGAGGTCGCCACTGCGCACCAACGCCGCTGCGGCGTGCCGCGCGCTCGCGGCGCAGCTAACGAGCGAGGTCGAGCGCTCGGCGGACGATCGAGCACCTGGCGACGTCGTAGCAATCGAGCCCGACAAGCTCGAGCCGGTGAACACCCTCCAGCGTCAGTTCCTCGCCACGACATGGCGACCGACGGGACTCAACGCCTCGGATCGCGCCGTCGTTCGACTGGTGGACGAGATCTCGTGGCTCAACAGAGCGGTCTTCGAGCTCGACACCGGCACTCGGCCGAGCTCGCTGCGGGAATACTCTCGTGCGGTGCAAAGCGCCTCAGCCGTTGTGCTCACCGAGTCGGCGACGCTACTAGAAATGCGCTCCGCGCCCGTCGCGCCACTCGCGTGGGCTCGAACCGCCCTCGCGGCCGCGATTGGTGAGATGGAGCGTCACCTTGAACAGCACCTTTCGATGGCGCCCAGCCCCCCGGATGATCCGTCGTCCGCTCACGCCAACGACGGCCCGATCGATCGTTTTCTTAGGGCACTCGAGTTCAGTTTCCGCTCTCGAGAAGTGGGATACGCCGCCGAGAGGATCGCCGCTGACGTCGAGCTCGCCATCACGGCCGAGCGAAGGAGGTTCTTAGACCGAGTCCTCGGGCATGAGCAAGGCGACACGAGTGCCTGGACGAGTGCAAAAGCGAGGATCACTTCGCACCTCCAGCGCCACTCGGTCTGGTTGCACAACAGCGTGCGGGGCGCGGTTGGCCTCGCCCTCGCGGTGTTGATCGCCGAGGAGATCAGTTTCGAGCACTCGTTTTGGGTGATACTCGGCACACTCTCGGTGCTGCGGTCGAACGCTCTCAACACCGGACAGAACGCTCTGCGGGCAGTTGTCGGCACGCTCATCGGCTTCATCCTTGGGGCGGTCATCGTCGAACTGGTGGGCACTAACGTGACGCTGCTGTGGCTTCTCCTTCCGCTCGCGCTCTTGGTCGCCGGATTTGCGCCAACTGCCATATCCTTTGCGGCCGGCCAGGCAGCCTTCACGCTCACCATCGTGATCCTCTTCAATATCTTGGAGCCCGCCGGTTGGCGCGTGGGACTCGTGCGCCTTGAAGACGTCGCCATCGGGACCGCCGTCAGCGCGGGCGTCGCTCTCTTGTTCTGGCCACGAGGCGCCGCCGCCGAGCTCGGTGCCGCGATGCGCGACGCCTACGTTGCGAGCGTCGAATTCCTGGCGAAAGCGACATCGGGCAAGGAGCGATCCCCGACGCACACTCGCGTGTTGCAGCCCGCTGACGACAGCGAACGCGCAGCGGCGGCGTCTCGTCGACTAGACGACGCCTTTCGCTCGTACCTCGCCGAGCGAGGGGCGAAACCTGCGCCTTTCTCTGATGTCGCCTCCCTCGTGACGGGTGTGGGGATCGTGCACTTCTCCGCTGACGCCATCGTCGATCTATTGGATCTCGGTCAGAGCCGCGACGAAGAGTGGACTATTGCGCGCCAACACCTTGGTGAGATGTCCGAGTCGATCGTCCAGTGGTACCACGAATTCGCCGAACGCTTCGACGGTCAGCACACTTCGCCGGAGCTTTCGCCACAGGAAAGCACCGAGGGTGGGGTGATCAGCGCCGTGCGCAATCAGCTGGCTCGGTCCAATGAGTCAGATCTGGCCGAAGCGGTGCGAATCCTCTGGACGGCCGAGCTTCTCGCCGCTGTGCAGCGCCTCGAGGTCGGCGTCGTCCGCTCGTCCCGAGTCGCGGAATCGCTCTGGGCGCCTCCCCGTCATCGACTTAGAGGAGACGGGCGCCGCGCGTCGCACTTGAATGCGTCGAGATGAAGGCCGTTCCACCCACCTAGGTGCTGTCCTCTGTTGGAAACATCAGTTGAGAACGCCCATCACCGGCACCCACTTGGCGCCCCCGACGTACGTTGGGCCCTCACGGATAGCGCCCTTTAGAAGGTGGAAGCGACTACCGGTGAACCTTCAACCGTCATTGACTCTTGCGGTCAAGATGTGCGCAGCCGTTTGAGAGCGCACGATTCCCTCGACGGTGATCGGGCGAGAAGCCTCTTCCACCGCTGTCGCCAGCGCCGACTGGTCCGCCTCAGAGAGCTGGGCGATGGTCGTCGCCACCGCGGTCGCGCGCAGCGTCAAAAAGAGCTGACCGGGACCGCCTTCGAAGACCACCGGCAGTTCGTATCGGCGCACTTCCACATTCGTGAAGCCACCGCCGTCAGCGAGTCGTATCAACGAGGACGAATCGGCCAATCCCCAGGGGCCGCCCTTGTAAACGTCGGCAACTTCAGTGCCCAGAACCCGTTCCAATGCATTCGCGAGGGCGAGGAACGGCGGACAGTCTTCAAGGGCGCACCAAACGGCAATGCCTAGCTTTCCGCCTGGTCGCAAGACCCGCCGCATCTCCGCCAATGCCGCCTTTCGGTCGGGGAAGAACTGTAAGCCCTGCTGGCAAGTAACAAGGTCGAAGGAGTCATCGCCGACGCTCAGCGCGTCAGCCGGACATTCCAGATAGTCGATTGGTGCGCTGGCCTCAACAGAGGCCTTCGAGCGTGCGAGGTCGAGCATCGCCGGACTCAGATCGCACCCCGTGACGTTGCCCTTTGGACCGACGCGCAGCGCGGCAAGTCGAGTCACGGTTCCAGGACCACAGGCGACGTCGAGGACCGACTGTCCCCTTTCAGGTCTCAGCTCGTCGAGCAATAGCTGGGCCCATGGTTCAAACCACCGCGGAACCATGATCTCGTCATAGAAGCTCATGGCACTTGCGGATGCTTTGGCAAAAGATGTACCCCAATCCGGTTGGCTGGCCATGCCGCTCCCTCCTCCTCCCCGTTCTAGGGCGATCGCCCTGGCGCACTGTCGACGTCGGATGACGAGCCGACGTCGACGCAATCTTGGAGCCTAAGCACTTTCTCGACTTTTTCCATTGACTTGTCACCTAGGTGTGGGTAGGTTCACCCGTTGTCGGGCCAGTAGGAATCCTCGAGGGGAGGTAACAGTGAAAGAGACCGAGCACAGAAGTTTTGACAAGGCGGACCAGATTCGCGATTTTCCCAATGGGCGTGTCGAGCTCTTGAAGGTGGGCGGGGGCGAGATTGGTCGGCTGGTACTGCAGCCCGGATGGCGATGGTCTACTGACGTAAAGCCCATTGCCAAGACCGAGAGTTGCCAGGCACCGCACTTCCAGTACCACGTGAGCGGTCAGCTGGCGATCCGCATGGACAACGGCTCCGAATTCACCGCCGGACCCGGCGACGTGACCTCCCTGCCGAGTGGACACGACGCGTGGGTCGTCGGCGACGAGCCGGTCGTCCTCGTCGACTGGTACGGCGCCAGCAACTACGCCAAGTGACCAACGCCGGCGAGAGCGCCAACGCGCTTGACGTCGTAGCCGCTTTCGGCGTGGCGTGGGCGAACCACGACCTGGACGCCGCACTCGAGCTCGTCAGCGAGGACTGCGTATTCGACAACACGAACCCGGCCCCCGACGGAGCACGTTACGTAGGCCGCGCCGCGATCCGCGGGGCCTGGTTGCCCATATTCGACGACACCGCCACCCGGTTCGAGGAGGAAGAGACGTTTGCGGTCGATGACCGAGTCGTCCAGCGGTGGCGATACTCGTGGTCCGACGGACACGTTCGCGGCGTCGATGTCTTTCGCGTGCGCGATGGCAAGGTTGCCGAGAAGCTGTCGTACGTGAAGGGCTGACCGCCGACCGCCAGTTCCCCGTCGTCCTGGACCTGTAGAGCGGACGGCTCTGACCTCACCTGCGTTGTCAAGAGGATCGGGCCCGGCCGAGGGTCTCAGTCGCGGGCGCCGCTTCACATGACCTCCATGTGCACCGAGCCTTCGAGCCAACTCCAAGGTGCAGACTGCTGCGGTGCACCACTGCGTGGCGGCTGGGATTGGTCAATCGTAATGACGAAGCTCCGGCCACGTGTCTACCCATGACCTCTTGGGCCCGGTGCAGAGGTAGACGTGATCGTGCCACTCCTGGTTGTGGAGTCCCGCCTGATCGGTGAGCGTCGCGACGACACGAACTCGCCGGAAGAATCGGCGGAGATACGACGCGTAGTTCGTCACGTCGACCGGACCCGGCGCCACGGCGACGACGGTCGAGGCCGTCGGGTTCCCGGGGCCCCAGAACCACTCGTTGTTCTGCCCGCAGACCGCTGTGGGCAGTCCCGAGCCTCGTCCGAGTTCGTTGATCGCGCCCGCCTCGCCGTAGTCGGCGGTCAAGATCACCGCGTGCGAACGTTCACTCGGCGGCAGGGCGTACCACACGTCCTTCACCGAATGCACCAACTCGGGCCAGCCCACTTCCTCGGCCAGGGCCTGGTTGACCTTGTAGGTCCAACCGATGTCCGACGCGGGCAGCACGGGCAGCACCATCGGTAGCGCGATGACCGTGGTGAGAGCCGCCCAGGCGAACAGGCGCCGCCCCCGCCGCAGGTCGCTTCCCCACCGCCGTTCGACGACGACCGAGCCCGCCGCGAGCAGGTAGACGTACGCTCCGCCGAGGTAGTAGATCTTTCCGCCCGTCGTGAGCGCGAAGAAGACGAAGAGGACGCCGTAGGCCCAGACCAACGATCGCCACAGGGGCCCGCCCGAGCGCCAGAGGAACCGGAGTCCGAGCACCCACACCCAGATGAAGACGACGCTCGTCATCAGCAACTGGCCGACCAACCAGTTGCCGATGTTCCCCAAGCCGCCGTTTTCCTGGTTGAGGCTTCGCGTCATGGCGATCGTCGGCCAGCCGTGCGTCGCCTGCCACCAGAGGTCGGGCGCGGCAAATGCGGCCGCGATCAGAGCTCCAAGGAGGAACCATCGATTGAGAACGAGCTTCGACCCGCCGCTCAGAAGAGCGCCGACGACCACGGCGACTGCTAGGAGGCCAATGCTGTGCTTGTTGGCCAAGCCCAGACCCAGGATCACGCCGGCCGCGAGCCAGAGTCGCGGATTGTCCGTGCGCGCGATTCTCGCCAGGACGAGAGCCAGGGCGCTCCACGCCAATATGTCGATAGGCGTCGTGCCCATCGTGTGACCGGCCGCGAGCAAGACCGGCATCGTGGCCACCGCCACCGCCGCCAAGAATTGGGCTCGCCGTCCACCGCCGAACTCCCGGGCGAGGAGTGCGCTTACTACGACGGTCGCCGCCACGGCGAGGGCCGACCAAAATCGAATGGCGTACAGCGAGACACCGAAGAGCGACAGCGATATTCGCACCAGCAGCGGCGTCAGAATCGGCTGGTCGACGTAGGCGAGTTGCAGGTGTCGAGCGCAGTCCAAGAAGTAGAGCTCGTCGCGGTGGAAACCCTACCGGCCGGCGAGCGCCATCTCCAGTGCGAAGAGCCCGGCGGCCACCACGACGACCGGCTTCGTGGCGAATCTCTGCAACGGAGTAGCTGGTAATGAAACTCTTTCGCCGACCGCCGTCGTTGAGCGGTGAGTCTCAGCCGCCTGGGGAGCATTCACGACGTCGATCCGATGAGCGCGTGGCAGACGAACTGTGCGATCGTGGCGCGACACACCGCGTCATCAAAGCGCTTCGCGTCGTGACCTTCGAG
This sequence comes from uncultured Acidimicrobiaceae bacterium, assembly GCA_963749355.1. GTDB lineage: Bacteria > Actinomycetota > Acidimicrobiia > Acidimicrobiales > RAAP-2 > RAAP-2. Next base: position 126,705 of record CAVVMM010000006.1, on the reverse strand, counting down.
ACGCTTCCAGGCGGACCAGGCAACGCCCTCGGTGATGAGTTGCGCCGTGGTCGCGGCATCGGAGAAATCGACAAAGAAGCCTCCTCGAGTGCGGATCATCACGTATTGAACCAGGAGGTCTATTTGACGACGACGTCGTCGACCGAAATACAGCTCATCGAGCTCGGGAAGATCGATGGCGCACTTTTCAATCACTGGCAGAACTCGTGAGAGTGAGGCAACCATGTCGTACTGCTCGGTGACGATTGCGGCAAGCTCGCCTCTGACATCGTCGGGCGCATCGGTCATAAGGGCCGACTTCAAGAGTGGCGTGGCGCCCCGTTCCTTCAGACCGGCGCCAATGAGTTGCAGCGTCTCCTCGAAGGGAGATGTGCGCACGGGCAAGTCCGGCGTCGGCTCAAACATCCCGAACCCATCGCTCACGACGAGATGGAAGAGCGCTTCCTTGCTCTCAACGTAGGTGTAGATCGCCCCCGCTGACATTCCAGCATCAGCCGCGACGTCAGCCATGCGGGTTCGACGGTATCCGAGACGACCGAAGGAATCGGACGCGACGGCGATGATCAGTGCCAAGCGTCCGGGAGGAATGGATCGAGCCACACCCACTTTCTATATTAAATGACTCAGTCAGTCAAGTAAAAGGTTCCTCGAACAGTCTGGCGGTAGTCCTCCCCCAGACATCTCCTGATCGGAGGTTTGATTCCCTGGCTCACTTGGCCTTGTCATCCTCCCCGCCACAGGCAGCGCGGCAAGAAGGCCTCAAATCGGGCGCGGCATCGACTTGCAGAATTAGCTCGCGTGGGGGGGCACGCGCCCTGCAGCGTCAAGACCTATTGGGACGTCCGTCACTCACTTCGCAGTAGCAGGGCTGTAGAGGTGTTCCTGGCGATACGGCCCGGGAGCACCGCCACGATGTTCGCCAGTGCGAAAGCTCCAAGGGCGATGAACACGATCGTTGTCACAGGGGCACTCGCCCGCGGCACTGCGTAGATGGCCCGAGAAAAGAGACCCCAAAGCGAGTCCCCCGCGATGACACCCAGTGGCACCCCGATGACGGCGCCGATCGCGACGGCGCAGCTCGCCTGCCAGGCCACCGCGACGGCCAGTTGACGACCCGTGAATCCAAAGACCTTTAACAAGGCGAGGTCGCGTCGTCGGCGACGGACCGAAGCAAAAAGGGTAAGCCCAAGCGCGCTAATGGCGCCCAACGCCAAGCCCAGACTGAGAAGAGCGGCCGTGCCGGATGCCGAACGGTAGTTCACGATCTGCGCCGGTCGTTGCACGCCCAAGAGCGCCACGCCGTAGTTGGTGGGAAGGGTCAAGGCCCTGGCGATGCGGTCGAGTGATGGACGCGCCTCGTCGGGCGTCACCGAGGATCGCAGCCGCACGAAGATCGCGTTCGGCCCCGTAGGCGAGTTCCCGAACTGGTTGCGCACCGGGGCGGGGAAGATCCGGTAGGGAACGAGCGCCCCTATTCCCATGGACGGGTGGCCGGTCACGCCACCAACCCCCGTGGCCGGCATCGTCGCCGTCCCGACAATTCGAAGTCTCTGCACGTTGCTTGTTCCGTAACTCACGGTGACCCATTCACCGACGGTCTTGTGGAGCTGGGCCAGGGTTCCTGGACCGAGCACAATCTGGTCGGACCCGTCCAACCCGTGACCAACCAGGATCGGCGGCGCGACGGACGCGCGCACGGTCCCGCCCAGCACCGGCACCGTGCGACCGTCGATTTCCAGGTTGCCAAAGTAGTAGCCCGACCACGCGCTCACCTGTGGATCCTGCGCGAGGAGGACCTGCGCCCGATGCGCCGGAATGTCCCCAGCGCCGCCTCCACCGGCCAGCTCGTACGTCCAGTCCCAGCCGTACAGCGCGGGGTGCGAAACCAACGTACCGATGCTGGAGCCAAAGATCACCGTCGCGATAACCACAACCATGGCGATCGTTGTGCCAAAGATCGTCGACCGCACCGGCGTGGCGGCGGAGTCGGCACCGGGCTCGAGAGCAAAGCGGATGCCCAGCACCGCCGATGCCGGAAGGCCGGCTGAGGATGCGGCGTCGGCGACCTTGGAGACGCGCCGCGCGGGTCGCGGGCGCCCCAGCCTTCGATGTGGCGCCGAGCGGGCAGCGAACGCGACGGTGAAGGCGCCGAGGACGGCCAAAAGAGCAAGCATCCCGAGACCGAGCACCGTCCAATCGAAGGCGACGCCCCGGTACGGGTAGAACGGGCGCACGGGACCCAGCGGGGTCAGCGGCGATAGGGCGACCGCGACGATCCCCGCAATGACGACGCCGACAATCACCGCGCCGAGAACCCCGATCGCTGCGTCACTCACGATCATTGAGGGATTGGCGCCAACGGACCGCATGATGCTCTCCTCTCCAGCCGACGAACTCAACTGCCGAGCGATGAGTTGCATCGCGATGAGAAGGGCGGCCAACGCGGCGATGGCCCCAAAGACGCCGAGAGCGATCGTCTCCGGCTTGATCGCTATTTGGGCCTTGGTCACGTCGATCGACGTGTCGTAGAAGTCGTGGGGAAGGACCGGCGGAATGACGCGCTGTATTTCGTGCTCCACCGCCGGCACGTGGGCGCTACCGTCGTCGAGTTGAAGAAAAGTGAACGAGAAGTCGGTGCAACAGTCCATCATTCGAGACGTGAGCGCCGGCGTGAAGATCACCGGCTGCTGACCCCCGGCGTCGACGTCGTCCTCGACTACGGCACTGTTGAGTGCAACGATTCCCACGAGGGTCAGGCTCAAGCGAAAGTGCGGTTTCGGTGTCCCAAGTGACTGGGGGTTCGCAATGAACCCCCAGGTGACGGTCTGGCCCAGGCGCAGGTCCAATTTTTGAGCCGCGACCTGGGACATCATGATCTCGCCTGCCTTCTTCGGATTCGCCATGCGACCTCGAACCACCGTGACGCGGTCCTGATTGAAAAAGAGTCCATTAACACTGCCGAGCTCGATCACGTTGGCACTTTCGGACGCGACAGTTGGCAAGCCATTTGCGCCAAGGGGATAGGTGTCGAGCCCCGCGTAGCTCTCGGCCCGCTTCACGAAGGGCAGGTGTTGAATGACGCGAACGAGACGGGCGTCGTAGCCGGTCTTGTAGCCGAGAGCCGGGTCGTACAGTGCGGTACCGACGCTGAGGTTTGACGGATTGGTACCGGCCAGGAAGATCGGAAACGACGACTGGGTGCGCCGCGCGCCGGCAATCGATCCCATCGCCAGGCCACCAACAAGCCCTACCAGGAGGGTGATGGCCAGGTAGCCGTGCCACCGACGTCCGAAGGTGGTCCTGAGTCGGTACGCGCCGACCCTAAGTGCATCGCCCATGGTCCAGGTACTTTCGAGAGTCTCGTCGATTAGCTCGTGATGGCCTAAGTCTGACCTCTCCAGCGAATACTGACGATGCTGCTGCCTACACGCGTCAACGTCGTGCTACCACCTGCGCTGTCCCTTCCACCCACTCATCTCTCGGCCACAAACCCCGGGTGCACTAGCGAGGGTGAAGCCAGAGGATGTCACGCGAGAGTCCCGCGGGCGCAACGGTGCGCCGCCATCTCGTTTTGACCGCCCCGGCTTGTAGCGCTTCAAGGCCTCGCGAGCGCCGAACAACACCGTGCTTGGCCACCAAGCGGGTTGTCCGGCACGATCGGACTTGGTCAAGCTTGGAGGTCGCCGGGCCCGGACGGAACGTCCACCGCGTGCTCGCGAAGCGCCTCGAGAGGCACGATCTCAAGTGCGCGCTCGTGCGTCGAGGCGAGGACCACGTAGGCCGCTGCCCCGTCGTAGTGGGAGCGGAGCCAATTCGCGGCGGTCACACACCACCGGTCGCCGGGCACCAGTCCGGGGAAGTGGTACTGAGGCACCGGGGTCGTCAGATCATTGCCAATGGTCCTCTGGTGCTCGAGGAACTCGGTGGTGACGACCGCGCAGATCGTGTGGCTTCCGAGGTCTTCGGGTCCCGACGCGCAGCGGCCGTCACGGTAGAAGCCCGTAACGGGGTCAGTGCCGCAGGGCTCCAACGACCCACCGAGAACGTTTCGCTCGACCACGAGCCCAGTATCGCCGATTTCAACAATCGACGGACGCTGGGCGATCGCCAACGCCTGATCGAGGATCGGCTCCATCGAAAGGGGATGGCGCCGCCAAGGGATTGTGGGATCGGAAGTCGCCCTATCCCGAAGGGACAATGCTTAGCAGCAACTGCTCGTGGAAACGGAAGCCTCAGACGTGGGCGCTGGTTCCGACGAGCAGCACGTGCTGTCCCCTTCCATGCCATTGGCGATGGCGGCGTCAGCGAGGACCGTGTAGACCTCCCACTGCGCGTGATCGGGACCCCCAACCCATACTTTGTCCTGCACCGCGTAGCAGCACGTGGTCTCTGATTCGACTCTCGCAGCAAGACCAATCTCCGCGAAGTAGTTTGTCGCCTCGTTGACTTCGCCGGCGGAGAAGACCTCGACTCCCAGGTGATTGATCGAACCGGGCTGTCCCACGCCTTCGATGAGTACGAGCTTCAGCGGCGGCTCGTCGATGGCGAAGTTGGCGTAGCCCGGACGAACCTTCGCGGGTTCTGACTTAAAGAACTTGGCGTAGAACTCGATGGCCTCATCGAGGTCTGACACATTGAGCGCCAGCTGGATCCTTGACATGATGTCCTCTCTTACATTGACGTTGATCAATACAAAGAGTAGCCGTTACATCGACGTCTGTCAATGTTATAATCGCTTCCATGGCGCAGCGCGACAGGATCCCCGTGGCGGAGTCCACTGTTCGTTGCTGCAGCCCACTAAGCGAGAGTCAGCTATCCGAGGAGGAAGCCGTTGCAACGGCCCGCATTCTCGCGGCCTTGAGCGACCCGGTACGACTGCGCATGCTCTCGTTGATCGCTTCCCAGGACGAAGTCTGTAGCTGCGCCCTGGAGGGACCGCTGGTCAAGAGCCAGCCGACTATTTCGCACCACACCCGGATTCTTTCCCAGGCCGGATTGATTGAAGGCGAGAAGCGAGGCCACTGGACTTGGTGGCATGTCGTACCCGAGCAGCTCAACCAGGTCGCACGGATCCTGACCGTCGGATCGTTGCCGGCGAAGCAGGGACTCGCTAAGGGACCCTAGAACCAAGACCGCTGCGACTTAGCTAAAGGGCAGATCCGTACGCGGACTTCATCATCAACCTCGTCCATCGACGCGGCTGCCTAGGTTGCGCCCGGGGCCGATAGGTCGCAGCAACATCATCGCGCACCGCAGCGCAGAACTTGCGCGTTGGGCAGGAAATGGAAGCCGTGCCGCAGAGAATCGTCTCCGGTGCGCGCGACCAACTGCCACCGGCGTTCACGAACGCTGAAAGACCGTTGTTTTTCACGGGGCTCGAATTACCTTGCGCGACGCCTCGCTACGGCGTCGGTACTAGGTGGCAGACTCAGTTCAAAGTCTTAGATCGCCGGTGAGCCGGCGCCAAAGCTGTTCGATGCCGCCACCCGTGCTTTGGCATTTGAAGGAAGAGATGTGATCAGGCACGACAACTTCATGGAGTTCTCGATCGAGAAGAGCGGTGCGACCAGCAGCGTCTTATTGCGTCCCCGCGTTTGGAATTGAGTCTCGTGCGCCCGCTCCGCTCGAACGTCCTCCAACAGCGTCGTCGGGTCGCGGGCGTCAAGAGCCGCAGCGACTTACGCCGGCATCTCTTGGGCCAGGCAAGAGTAACCACTTCGATCATTGGCTCGCTCGTGACACTCTCGTCGCTCGCGGGCGCTGTCGCTGGTGCCGCGGGCATCGTGCCGCCGAAGAATCCGGCATCCGACCTGTGGGCCGTTCCGGCGTACACCTTTACTCCGGCTAACGACCAGACCTACGCCGAAGGGTCGACTCTTCCTGTTTGCTGGATGTGGGGAGCCGCGGGATCCTTCGTCGCACGAGGTCGCGTTCCGCAGTGCTCAACAGCCGCGCTGGCCGCAACGGATCGCGCTCAACACGCCGAAGGTCTTCCCTCGATCGTCTTGCCTTCCAATTTCTCTGCTCTTAGTGTGCCCGAGCAGCTCATGGTCCTCGTCGACATAGAGCGCGTGAGTCGCGGCGAGGCGCCGGTCATCGGCGTATCGGCGAGGGCCAATGCATTCGCTCAGCTTGCGGCGAGACGGAACACTGACCCGCTCTTGCCGACGAGCGGCGGCGTCGCCGGCGCAACCGATGCTTGGAGTGCGAACTACGCGGCCGGCGTCAACGCCTTGGACGCGAACTACGAGTGGATGTACACCGACGGCTGGGACGGCCAGCGGACCTTCAATTACGCGTGCACGGGGCCGCGCGCGCCAGGGTGTTGGGGTCATCGGGACAATATTCTCGCGAACGCGTCGCGCATGCCGTGCTATCTGACGTCGTGCTCGATGGTCATGGGCGCCGGCTTCGTGCCTAACGGAGCGGGTGACGGCTACAGCTCGTTCACCGAACTCTTCGTCCAGGTGTCCAGCGTCGTGCCCGCTCTCTACTACACCTGGAGTGAGGCGCTCGCCGCGGGCGCTCGGCCGTAGTCGACCAAAGACCCGGCCTTCGCAGACGTAGAAGTGGCGACATAGAAGGGGAAACTTTGATTGATCCGGCGGGCAGCCGGATCTTGGGACTGCCCGTTCAGCCCCACCGCGCGGCGTCTTCTGCGGTGTCGATGTCAACGGGCTCCCCCTCGCAGCGAACCTCCTGCACGATGTCAGGACGGGCGGCGATCAGGTCTCGAGCGCCTACGTCGCCTTCAGTCGGAAGGAGGTCCCACACTTCGCGAGCGAGGCGAACCGGGGGCATCCGTCGCCCCCCGAACACGGCCACCGCAATGGGGCTGGAGCTGTCGGCCACCGCGCGCCAACAGTTCGCTGGCACGAAGGGCTGGTCGCCGAGCCCGACGACGACGGAGTCGTGACCGCGAGCTGCGGCTTCTCGCACACCCACTTGCAGCGAGGTCGCCTGGCCGCTAGCCCAATCGGGATTGTGTACTCGTATGGTCCCCTCCGCCAAGACCCCGAGATCCACGGCACCCACAACCACGATCACGTCGCCGAATCCGGCGACGAGGACGTTCTGCAGCGACCACGTGACCAAGGGCCGTCCCCTGAAGGGAACCAGCAGCTTGTGCTGGGCGCCGGCGAAACGCGTCGCCCCACCCGCACACAGCAGCACTGCCGCAGTCACGGGATTGGGCGGTGAATTGGCCCCGATTGATCGCGGAGCGAGCGCACCGGAAGGTCCGCCGCGTGGGCGACCACTTCAGCCATGATCGCCACCGCCGTTTCCTCGGGGGTTCGCGCTCCAATGTCCAGGCCGATGGGAGCCATCAAACGCGCGAGGCTTCCCTCGTCGATTCCTTCAGCGCGCAGCTGCTCGAAACGCTCCTCGATGGTTCCCCGCGAGCCCATGACACCGATATACCCGACCGAAGTGCCAAGAGCCTCCACGATGGCCGGCACGTCAAACTTCTTGTCGTGGCTGAGCACGCAGACTGCGTCACGCGATTTGAGTTCTTCCGCAACTGACGCTAGGTAGCGATGGGGCCACTCGGCGACCACCTCGTCGGCATCGGGGAAGCGCGACTGGGTCCCGAAGACCGGGCGGGCGTCGCAGACGCTGACCCAATACCCGAGGACCTTGGCAACTCGCACCAGCGCCGCGGAGAAGTCGGTGGCGCCGACGATGATCATCCGCCGAGGTGGCGCGAACGATTCGATGAAGACGGTGAGCACAACTTGCTGCGCCTGACCGTTGGGCCCGTAGTGGCGCAGCAGAATTCCGCCCCGCCCCCAGGGCTCCGAGCGCGTCCCGCGCGACGACGCGATCGAGGTCGTCGTCGCCCAGCGAACCCACCGCGGGTTTGCCCGGGCGCACCGCTAGCGCCGCCCCGGGCACGGTGGCCGCGGCGACGCGAGAGCTGGCAGCGGGTTCCTCTCCCTCGCCGAGCACGCTCTCTTCCTCCACGCTGATCACCGTGGCGACGGCAATGGGCTCCTTTTCCTCCAGGGACTTGCGGACAACGTCGAAGATGCTCGCCCTCATCGGACGTTCGGCATCAGTTCAGAGCCTCGATAAAGACCCGGACCGTTCCCCCGCAGGTGAGGCCCACCGCGAAGGCGTCATCGTCGGAGTAGCTGAATGTGCACAGTTGCGGCACGCCCGACGCCAGCACTTCAAGGGCTGTCGTCACCACGGCGCTCTCGACGCATCCCCCCGAAACTGAACCCGCGACCTCACCGAAATCGTTGATCGCCATCGTGGCGCCCGGGTCGCGTGGACCCGATCCCTGAAGCTCGACGACCCGGGCCAGCGCTATGGTGCGCCCCGCCGCCTTCCAACCATTGACGTCGTCGAGAATCTTCCTCATGACGGATACCCCTCATCCATTGTGACCCGCGACGGGCTACCCGGCCAACTCACGGTCGTATGTAGGACGTCTTCACCGTGGTGTAGAACTCGGCGGCGAAGCTGCCCTGCTCTCGGGGACCGAAGCTCGACCCCTTCCGCCCGCCAAAGGGAACGTGATAGTCGACACCAGCCGTCGGGAGGTTCACCATCACCATGCCCACCTGGCTGGCACGACGGAAGTGGGACGCGTACTTGAGCGACCCCGTGACGATGCCCGCCGTCAATCCAAAGGGCGTGTCGTTGGCCATGGCCAGAGCCTCGTCGTAGTCAGCGGCCCGAATGACCGACGCGACCGGCCCGAAGATCTCCTCGCGCGATATCCGCATCTGGTTGGTCGCGTTGACGAAGACCGCCGGCTCAAGGTAGTAGCCCTTTGTGCCCCGCTCCAGAACGGTCCCGCCGTAGGCGAGCGTGGCGCCCTCGCCCGCACCGATCTCCAGATAGCGAAGATCCTGATCGAGCTGGCTCTCGTCGACGACGGGCCCGATGTCGGTGTCCGGCGCCAGCGCGTGATCGACCTTGACCGCCTTGAGCCGCTCGATCAGCGCGGCGACGAAGCGATCGTGAATGCCCGAGGTGACGATCAGCCGCGACGACGCGGTGCATCGCTGGCCGGTCTGCTCAAAGGAACCCTGATACGCGCACTCGACGGCGAGGTCGAGATCGGCGTCGTCCAGCACGACGAGGGGGTTCTTGCCACCCATCTCGAGCTGCACCTTGGCCAAGCGCTCCGCGGTCACGGCCGCCACGTGACGGCCGGTCTCGACCGAGCCCGTGAAACTGACGGCGGTGACGTCGGGATTCGTGACGATGGCTTCGCCGACCACCGACCCGCGACCCATGACCAGGTTGAAGACGCCCGGCGCGATGCCCGAGTTCGCGATGAGCCGGGCGAGCTCCCAGGCCGAGCCCGGCACCAGGTCAGCCGGCTTGAAGACGACCGTGTTGCCGTAGGCCAGGGCCGGCGCGATCTTCCACGCGGGGATGGCGAAGGGGAAGTTCCACGGCGTGATGATCCCGATCACCCCCAGCGCCTCGCGCGAGATCTCGACTTCGATGCCGGGACGAACCGACGGCAGCTTCTGGCCAGCCGTGCGCAGCGCCTCGCCGGCGAAGAACTTGAAGATGCGTCCCGCCCGCGCTACCTCGCCCACGCCGTCGCGCAGAATCTTGCCCTCTTCCCGCGAAAGAATCGAACCGAACTCCTTGGCGCGCTCAAGTAAGGCAGAGCCGATTCGGTCGAGCATGTCGGAACGGTCCTGGATCGGTGACTGGCTCCACGAGGGGGATGCCGCCTTTGCCGCCGCGACCGCGACGGACACCTGCTCGGCGTCGGCACGCTCGTACTCCCCGACGACGTCGGTGAGGTCCGACGGATTCCGGTCGATGGTCACCCCGCCGCCGGCGAGCCACTCCCCCGCGACGTAATTGGGGTGCGCGAGCGCGCTCTCGGTAGTCACGTCCTTATCCTCTCACTGGCGTCACTGGCGGCCATTGCCTGGTATTCCTAGAGCAGCTCGCGCAGGTCAGTGACCGGCAGACCGTGAGCCTCGCCGACGGGTCCGTAGGTGAGCGCGCCGTCGACGACATTCACCCCCTCAGCGAGTGCCTCGTCGAAGCGTGAGGCCTCGCGCCAACCCAGGCGCGCCAGCTCCAAGACGTAGGGCAGCGTCGCGTTGGCGAGCGCGTGCGTTGACGTCGTTGGCACGGCGCCGGGCATATTCGCCACGCAGTAAAAGATTGAGCCGTTTACTTCAAAGACCGGGTCGGAGTGCGTCGTTGGTCGCGTCGCTTCAAAGCAACCACCCTGGTCCACCGCGATATCGACGAGGACCGATCCGCGGCGCATCCGGCCAACGAGCTCGTTGCTGACGAGTTTGGGGGCCTTAGCCCCCACGACGAGCACCGCCCCGATGACGATGTCGGCGTCGAGGCACGCCTCCTCGATGGAGTGGGTGGTCGAGGCGATGGTCGAAACTCTGCCGCAGAAGTGGTGGTCGAGCTGGCTCAGGCGCTCGAGGTTGCGGTCGAGTAATCGAACGTTCGCGTGCATCCCGACGGCGATGGTGGCCGCCGCGGTTCCCGATACGCCCGCGCCGATCACGACCACGTTGGCCGGCTCGACGCCGGGGACGCCGCAGATCAACGTGCCCCTTCCGCCGCCCGCGCGCATCAAGTGGTGCGCACCCATCAACGGGGCCATCCGTCCGGCAACTTCGCTCATCGGCGCGAGCAGCGGCAGCGAGTTGTCGTGCAGGCGCACTGTCTCGTAGGCGATGGCCACGTTGCCCGACGCCAGCAGCGCGTCGGTGCAGCTGCGCGACGCGGCCAGGTGCAGGTAGGTGAAGAGGATCTGGTCCTGGCGAGCCGATAGGCGCTGGTACTCCTCGCCAACGGGCTCCTTGACCTTTACGATCATGTCGCTCGCCGCCCACACGTCGTCCGCGCTGTCGACGATCTTGGCTCCCGTCGCCGCGTAGTCGTCGTCGCTGATCGACGAGCCGACGCCCGCGTCGTGCTCGACCAGAACCTCGTGGTCGTGAACGACCAGTTCGCGCACACCCGCCGGGGTGAGGGCCACCCGATACTCGTCCGCCTTCACTTCCTTCGGGACTCCGATGAGCATGGTGTTGATCCTTTCCTAGGTGGCGACCAACTCTTGGTCTATGCGGTGACCCACGTGGCCAACGTCGCACTCTCGCTAGTGCACGACCTCGGGCACCGGCAGCTCCGCGGCGCTCGCCTTTTCCTCGAGCGCCCGCAGCACCATTTCGGGCGTGACGGGCAGTTCGTAGAACCGCACGCCGATGGCGTCGTAGAGCGCGTTCACGATGGCGGGGATCGGGGAGTTGGCGGTCATCTCGCCGACGCCCTTCTGTCCGTAGGGCCCGTTCGAGGACGCGATGCCCAGAACCTCCGCCTCGATGACCGGGCACTCGGCGGGTCCGGGCATGAGGTACTCGCTGAAGCTCGTCGGCGCGTGCTCGACGAGCGGGTAGTACGGAGCCGTCGTCTCGTAGAGGGTGTGCGAGACGCCCATCCACGCGCCGCCGACGATCTGGCCGTGGACGAGCCGGGGATTGAGGGCCCGGCCGACCTCGTAGGCGCTCGACAGGCGCAGAACCCGCACGTTTCCCGTTTCGGTGTCCACTTCGATCTCGGCGATCGTGCACGCGTGAGCCTCGGTCGAGTCGGGGTCCATGGCGCCCGTGTCAGGGTCGACCGGACTCTTGGGCTTGAAGAAGATTCCGCGACCCGCGATCGCCCGGCCGTGAACGAAGTGCGCCGCCGAGCAGACCTCGGCCACGGTGATCGACCGCCCGGCCGCGCCCCGCACCAGGATGTTGCCGGCCCCGTCGGTCATGAGGTCCGCTGGTGTCGCTTCGAGCAGCTCGGCCGCCTCTTCGAACATGACCTCGCGCGCCTCGTCGGCGGCCGCGATGATTGCGTTGCCCGCGCGATGGGTCGTGCGACTGGCGAACGTGCCGGTGCAGTAGGGACCGGTGTCGGTGTCGTCGTTGTGCAGCACGACCGTCTCGAGGGGAACGCCAAGCGCCTCGGCGCCGATCTGAGCGAGCACGGTCTTCAGTCCCTGGCCGAGCTCCACGCTCGAGATGCTGATGTTAAAGACACCCGACGTCGAGGCGTGGATGAGGGCGATCGTCGGATCACCGCCCAGGTTCATCCCGGTTGGGTAGTTGACCGCCGCCATGCCGCGACCCTTGACTTTGGCCATCTCAGACCTCCCGCGGCTTGGACGACATAGCGAGCAGCTCGGGGCTCAACTCGTATCCCACCAGCCGAGCCGCGGCCTGCATCGCTTCGATGAGCGTGGCGTCCTCCACGGGCTTGCGGTGGGGTCGGAGGTCGCCGTCGTGGTAGGCGTTGCGAAAGCGCACCGTCCACGGGTCCAGCCCGGTCAGCTCGGCGATGCGGTCCATCTGGACCTCCATGGCGAAGGAGGCCTCGGTGACCCCGAAGCCCCGCATCGCGCTCGAGGGCTGACGGTTGGTGTACACGCAGTAGATGTCGAAGGACGCGTTGGGAATGAAGTACGGGCCCGCGAGGTTGGCGGCGTGCTTCTGGACCGCGTACGGCGTGTGACGGCTGTAGGCGCCGCAGTCGATGTAGGACCGCACGCGCCGCGCGACGATCACGCCGTCGTTCGTGACGCCGTCGGTCATGTAGATCCGCACGCCATTGCGCGTCGAGGAGACGACCATCTCCTCCTCGCGGCTGTAGACGTACTTCACCGGCCGGCCGGTCTTCCAGGCACCGAGCGTCGCCAGCGGCTCGACCATACCGTCGACCTTGCCGCCAAAGCCGCCGCCGACGGTCCCGCCGATGAAGCGGAGCCGGCGCGTGGGGATCTGCAGGATGTGGGCCGTTAAGTCCAGTGACATGTTGAGCGCCTGGGTGTTCGTCCACACCGTGAAGCGCCCGTCGGGCTCGGGGCGGGCGACGCAACCAGTCGTCTCGACGGGCGCGTGCTCGATCGGACTCATCTGGTAACGGCCCTCCACAATGTGGTCGGCACTGGCCATCGCGGCGTCGACGTCGCCGAATCGGACTTGGCGGAACGGGCGCCCATCGAAGTCGAAGGCGTTGATGCCCCACTCGGTGACGGCCGGCGCGCCCGGCGCCAGTGCCTCTTCGACGTCGAATACGGCGGGCAGTTCCTCGTAGTCAATGCGCACGAGCTTGGCCGCTTCGGCCGCCCCCGCCCTCGTCTCGGCGATCACGGCAACGATCGGCTCACCGATGTAGCGCACGCGCTCATCGGCGAGGGCGCGCTCCTCGTCGAGGCCGAATCCGATCAGGCCGAGGATGGTGTAGATGTTCTTGGGCACGTCCGCCGCCGTAAGCGCGCGGATGAAGCCCGGTACCTTCTCGGCCTCACTCAGGTCGATGCGGCGAATGAGCGCGTGGGGGAACGGGCTGCGCGCGAGCACCATGTGGGCCAGGCGCGGCAGCTGCACGTCGTCGACGTAGATGGTGTGCCCGGTGACATGGGAACGGGCGTCGGCCTGCTCGACCGAAGCCCCCACGGGGCCGTTGCCTTGGGGCACCCGAACGGTAGCGTCACTCACGACTCGCCTCCCACCAGGCTGACCTCGTCGGACCCCTTGAGCCGGTCGGCGGCGTCCATAACTGCCTTTACGATCGGCTCATAACCCGTGCACCGGCAGATGTTGCCGCTCAGGGCTTCGATCACTTCGTCCTTGGTCGGAGTGGCGTTCTCGCCCAGCAGGGCCTTTGTCGCCATGACCATTCCCGGCGTGCAGAATCCGCACTGCAGGGCGAAGTTCTCAACGAAGGCGGTCTGGATTGGGTGCAGCTTCTCGCCCGCGCTGAGCCCTTCTATGGTCTCGACCGAGCACCCCTCGACCTCCGCGATGGGTAGAAGGCAGGAGAGCTCGAGCTCGCCGTTCACGAGAACCGAGCAGCTTCCGCATCCGCCTTGGCGGCAGCCGGCCTTGGTCCCCGTCAGCAAGAGCTCTTCGCGTAGTACCGTCTGCAGGCTGGCCAGCGGATCGACGATGATCGAGGTCTCTTCTCCGTTGACCGTGAACCGTACGGTGGCACTCCTCGTCATTGGCGGCTACTTCCCGCTATCTTCTCGAGGGCCCGGCGAAGCACGACCCCGCTGATCTTCAATCGATAGTCCGCGCTGGCCACCGAGTCACTGAAGCCGTCCCCGACGCTTTCGAGCGCCGCCACCGCGTCGGTGATTGCTGCGGCGTTCAGTTCTCGCGCCGGCGAGGGCCCGCTCAACCGGCCCTGCGCGCTGGGGCCAAGGCTGGGGGCCGTGAACGGCGACGCGCACGTCTTTGACGACGTTGCGATTGTCCGGTTCGAAGTTCGCGACGACGCCGACTGTCGCGACGCACGGGGTGTTGTAGGCCTTTCGGCCGACTGCCATGAAAACGCCGCGCTCAGCCTTCGCCGGGACCATGACCCGGGTGAGCAGCTCACCCTGCGCCAGCGCGGACACCTCGCCGGTCGCCCCGTCGACGACGTCGTCGATCGACAGGTCGGTCGTGCCCTTCGTCGAAGCCAACGTAACCCGGGCGCCGAGGGCGAGGAGCGGCACGATCAGATCGCCGCGTCCCGTGGCGATATTGCCCCCGAGCGTCGCGCGATTTCGCACGGCCGGGCCGCCCACCTGGCGCGCCGCATCACTGAGGCCACCCGGTAGGCCCTCGAGCGCCACGTCGCGCAATCGAGCGTTGGCGCCCAGGGCGACGTCGCCGTTCACGCGCTCGATCGCGCCGAGCGGTGCTCGCCACAGTCCGATGACCGTACGCGGCAGCCAGCTGCCCGAGGCGAGGAGCGGCTGAACAATCGTGCCGCCGGCCATAAAGGCGTAGCTTCCCTCTTGCTCCTGCATTTCGGCGACGATGCCCTCCAGGGTGTCGGGCGCGACGTAGCGCGCGACGCTCATGCGCCGCACCGCGTCTCGACCGAGCCTGACCCGCACCTCTTTCGCGAATCCACGTAACGCGACGCAGTGCGGTCGGGTGCTGGAGGTACGCCGGGCACCTTTTCCACCGCACCACCTCCTCGCGAAGCGTCTCGACGTCCGCCTTCGCTCAACATGCCGCGAAGCTCGCCGTTGGGCCGAAGTATAAGCAGGTCCCTCATGGGGGAAAAGACGCCTCTTCCCTATCGAAACTCAAGGCGGCACCTATCGCAGCTAAGAGGCGTAGCGGCTCCGGTCGTGACAGCTCACATCAAGATGGATCCTGGCCCTTACTGGCAGCGCACGGGGTCGATCGAGCAGCGACGTCGGTGACGCCCCGCGTGGAGAAGCAGAAGCACGAACGACTTAGGGCGCGGATTGGCCCGTCGCTCGCGAGAAACCGAGAACCTAGAGGTGGCGCCTTGAGATTCGATAGGGAATACGCCTCTATTTCAACGGCGATCAGATCCTTAGACTCCGATCATCGAACGGAGAAGAGGCAGACATGACATCCAGTGAGACGTTCAACATCCAAGACAAGGCGAGGCTGGACGACCTTGACGTGAAGTATCTCCTGCACCCGTTCACGGCGCTGCGCGAGCACGAGGCCACGGGTCCGCTGATGATGGCCCAGGGCAAGGGCTGCTGGCTGACGGACACGGCGGGCAACCGATACCTGGACGGGATGGCCGGGGTCTGGTGCGTGAACATCGGCTACGGCAACGTCGAGATGGCTGCCGCAATAAGCGCGCAGGTTGAGCGACTTTCCTACTACCACTCGTTCAGCTCGATGGCCAACGACGTCTCGACACTGCTGGCTCAGCGAATCGTCGAGCTTTCGCCCGTGCCGATGTCGAAGGTCTTCTTCGGCAGCAGCGGCTCCGACGCCAACGACACCCAGGTCAAGCTGGTTTGGTACTACAACAACATTCTGGGCCGCCCCGAAAAGAAGAAGATCATCTCGCGCCAGCGCGGCTACCACGGCGTCTCGGTCATGACGGCGGGACTCACCGGTCTCGACTTCGCCCACTCCGGCTTCGACGTCCCACTGCCGATGATCCGCCACGTACGTGCTCCGCTGCGCCTCTGGGAAGCTCAGACGGGCATGTCCGACGCCGAGTTCTCGGCGGTACTCGCTCGCGAGCTCGAAAACCTCATCGTCGCGGAGGGACCCGACACGGTCGCCGCGTTCATCGCCGAGCCAATGCAGGCCGTCGGTGGGGTGATCGTGCCGCCCGACGGGTATTTCGATGCAATCAGCGAAGTGCTGCACCGTTACGACATCCTCCTTATCGCCGACGAGGTGGTGTGCGGTTTCGGTCGGACCGGCAAATGGTTCGGCACCCAGACATACGGCATGCAACCGGATCTGATTACGTTGGCCAAGGGCATCACTTCGGCCTACGTGCCGCTTTCGGCCTGCCTGATCTCAGAGCCCATCTGGCAGGTCATCGAACAAGGAAGCGAGAAGTATGGCGTGTTCGGGCACGGCTACACCTACACGGCGCACCCGCTCGCGGCCGCCGCCGCGCTCACCAACATCAACATCATCGAGCGCGACAATCTGGTCGACCAAGCCGCCACGCAGGGCCTCTATCTGCAGCAGCGTCTTAACGACGCCTTCGGCGACCACCCCATGGTGGCGGAGATCCGCGGGCGAGGTCTGGTCGGAGCCGTCGAGTTCGTGAAGGAGCGATCACCCCTGACCCGCATCGATCCGGACGCGCACTTCGGAACGCGCGTCTTCAAAGCGAGCCTCGCGCACGGCGTCATCAACCGAGCACTGTGGGGCGACACCATCGCGTTCTCACCACCGCTCATCGTGACCGAGTCCGAGATCGACGAGATGGTCGACGGAACCCGCAAGGCCTTCGATGAAGTCGTCGCCGAGCTAGCGAGGGCCTGAAACCTCCCTAGCCGACATGGCTGGCGAGCCAAATTCGTTTCTCGCCCCGTTGGCTCGCTCCTTCGGCCCTGCGAGCGTGGTGCGCTGCATCCGGGGAGGCTGAACCGCCCAAGCACACGACGTAGTTGGCCACGTCAGCGCCCGACGACGCGTTTCGAAGTGTGCGCGAGGTGGGCCACCGCTCACGGGTTCGACTTGAAGGCGTCTGCTTGCCCCATAGGCACCGCCTTGAGATCACATAGGAAAGTTCCCACTATTCACGACAGATGCGCCTTCTTAGACTTCGCTCAAACCGACCGGAACAGTGGCGTGAACACGATGAGAGGGAGGGAAGGATGGCAACTGAATCACCAGAACTGGGAGCGGTGAATAGCGACTTGCTCGCGACGCCGGCCTTTACGGGGGCTGCCGAGATGCAAAAGCTGCACCACTCGGCGCTGCCGGGGCTCGGAGTCTTGGCACAGTCGGTGGGCAGCATCGCCCCCAGCGCCTCGGTGGGCGCAGCGCTCGTGCTCGTGATAGAGCTCACGGGCCCGGCCAGCTGGGTCACCTGGGTCGTCGGCGGCGTGGTCCTGATCATCGTTGCCTACGTCCTCACCCAGCTCACCAGCCGGTTCAAGACGTCCGGGGGCCTCTACACCATGGCCGCCCGTGCGGGCGGGCCGGGCTTCGGTTACGTGGTCGCATGGATGGCCTTCGTCTGTTACATCGCGACTGCGGTCGCCGTCACCTATCAGATTGCGGAGTTCCTAGGTGGGTTCCTGGCGCTACCGGCCATCGGCCTCCCGTATAACGACTTCACGGCATTGGTGATTGGCCTAGTGGGTATCTCCTTTGGCGGATACTGCTCCTACTACAACGTGAAGTTCTCCGCCCGGGTAATGCTGATCTTCGAGGCGCTCTCGATGCTCGCCATCCTGATCCTCATGCTGATCATCCTGGTGACGCACAACGGCTCGATATTCAACGGCCACGAGCTCCACTTCAACGGCGGGTCATGGCACGCGATCCTCCTCGGCGTCCCGCTCGTCATGTTCTGCTACTCGGGCTTCGAGTCGTCGAGCGTGCTCGGTCAAGAAGCGGTGCACCCTCGGAGGACGATCTCGATCGCCCTTATCGGCAGTGTGGCGTTGTCGGCGGTCTTCTTCACGATCTGCTCGTACACGCTCGTGCTCGCCTTCCAGGGCCACCACTTCAACTTCACGACCACCTCGAACCTGCTCGCTTCGGCGGCTGACGTCTCGAACGTGTCGTGGTACGGCTACGTCGTGGACGTCGGCATCATCCTCTCCATGATCGCGGTGATCATCGCGTACTTCAACGTGGGTTCGCGCCTTCTGTTCACTTTGAGCAATGAGGGGCTCTTGCCGCGCCGGCTCTCGAAGGTGCACCCCAAGCACGGGACGCCTTCGGCCGCCGTGTGGCTTGTGTACGTGACCTGCGCGGTCAGCATCATCATCGTGGCCGCTTTGAAGGCGAACATGGTCAACGCGTTCGGAAACTTCGGCACGGTTGCCGGGGACGGAGCGATCTTCATGTACCTGATCACAGCGGCTGCCGTCATCGTCATGGTGGCGCGCCGGCGCTTCGGTTCTGCGAACTCGAAGGCGCTCCAGGTCTTCATCGCGTCGCTCTTCGCGGTGGGCGCCCTCGGGTACCTCCTCTACAAGAGCTTCGTGCCCTACGCCGGGTTCCCGGTCAGCGTCTATCTTGACGTCTTCATCGCCACCAGCGCGCTCGTCGTCGTGTCCCTCGTGGTCATGGAGACACGTAAGTCGCCGCTGCTGCGACAGACGGGTACGTCGATCGAGGTTGACGAGCTGGAGGCGGCGCTCCGCAAGAACGATTAGACCCGATACTCCAGCGTCGCTGTTCCTTTCGACGTTCCAAGAGTCGGTGACACGATGCCCCTCTGCCGCACTGCGGTGGAGGGGCATCGTTGCGCAGGCGACGCAACCACACCGCGCGAGCGTCGCACCATAGGTATCGCCTTGAGATCTGATAGGGAAGTTCCCTCTAGTTGCTACGAACTGCGCTACTTAAACTTCGCCTCAATGACCAGCGTTCGCCCTCAAGAGTTCGATGAACGTGCGCAGCGGGGTCCTGCTCTCGCGAGGAATGTCCTTGCGCCAGATCACGTAAAGCTCTCGAAACGCGTGGCGGTCGCTGATTTGCAGCTGCGTAACCTTGCGCTCGCGAGCCACGGCGAGCTGGGGCAGCATGGTAAGTCCCATTCCCGCTTCGACCAGGCCGATGAGGAAATCGAGCTGGCTCACTTCCACCGTGATGTTGGGCGTAACTCCGGCTTCCTTCAGCACGTTCAGAACGAGTTCGCGCAGGCCGTAGCCGGCCTTCAGCGTCAAGAAGGGCTCCTCGGTGAGCTCCTCGAGGCTGATCTCGCCGCTGCGAGCGAGCAAGTGGTCAGTCGGAACCAGGGCGACCAGCGGCTCGCGAAGGAAGAAACTCGCCTCCAAGTGCGAGGGGAGCTTCCCGTCGAACCTCATGACACCCACATCGAGCTCGCGCTCGGTGAGCAGGTGCTTCACGCTGAGCGAGGAGTTCTCCTCGCGGAGTTCGAGCCGCACACCGGGATTGGTGCGCCGAAACTCGGCGATCACCTTGGGAAACAGACGGCTGCCGAGGGTGGGCAGCACTCCGACGCGGATCTCCTGGCCGCTCTGCGCGGAAACTTCGTCAATGCGTGCGCGCGCGAGATCCACCTCGTCGAGGATGCGTGCGGCGTGGATGCGAAATTCCTCACCGGCGGGTGTCAGCACGAGCCGGCGCGGCAGCCGAATGAACAGGGGAAGCCCGAGTTCCTGCTCGAGCTTTCTAACCTGCTCACTCAGCGACGGCTGGGCCACGAAGAGCCGCGCCGCCGCTCGCGACATGTTGCCCTCTTCGCAGATGGCCATGAAGTAGCGGATCTGGTGCAGTTGCAAGGGGATCCTCCAGAAGGCCGGGGCCACCGCGAAAGTTGTTCGATCCTACTTGGCCGCCTACGAGTGTGCCACCGCGCAACAGAAAGGAAGGTCGTCAATGATTGTTGAAGAACGGACGTACACCCTCCATCCCGGTAAGACGGTCGCCTACCTCAAGGCGTACGAGGAGGTCGGCCTCGACGTGCAACGCGCGATTCTCGGCAACCTGATCGGCTACTTCACCACGGAGATCGGCACGCTCAACCAGATCGTGCACATGTGGGGCTACGAGGACATGGCCGATCGCCAGGCTCGACGCAGCAAGCTCCTCGAAGATCCCACGTGGCAGAGCTACGTCGAAACCATACGCCCCCTCGTTATTCACCAAGAGAATCGGATCTTGGTCCCGACGTCGTTCTCGCCAATCGGAGAATGCAGCGAGGTGACGCCGTGAGCGACTCAACAACCGGTGAGTCTGCGGCCAGCCCCACCACGTGGCAACTGGCGTTGCACTCCGAGGAGCTACTTCCCGGCAGCGAGATGACGTTCGACTACGGCACGTCGGTCGTCTTCCTGCACGACGGCAAAGTCATCGCGCGCGGTGAGGGTGAGGAAGACGTCGCTCACCAAACAACCGAAGCGTGGGTTCAGCGATCTCCGTCGGATCTCATCGACGGTGGCGCCGCCGCATCGATCGACTGGTGGACCCTGTCGTCCTGCGGACTTCACCCGGGTAAGAACGGCAACCTGCTGCTCTCGCGCGAGATCACGATCGCCACCTCGACGTGCCTGCTCCGCTGCGATCAAGTTGATTTCCCGCCGGGCGGTGTCGCCTACCTGCACACGCACGCCGGCCCCGGGATCCGCCGCTTGCTGCGAGGTGCGCTGCGAGTGCAGACCAACGGTGAGAGTCACGATTACACCGCCGGCGACTCCTGGTTTGAGCCCGGTCCGGTGCCGGTGTACGCCGAAGCCGCGTCCGACACGGGAGCGGCCTTCCTGCGCGTGATGGTGCTGCCTGTAGCGTTCAAGGGCAGGAGCTCGCTCACCTACGTGCGCGAAGAGGACCGATTGAAGCCCAAGGATCAGCGCTACTCCATCTACCTCGATGAGGAGATCACCCCGTGACGTCTTCGGACCCTGAAACGGTCCCGCTGCCCTCGAGCACTGGTGGCCAACTGCTCGTCGACCAGCTGATGTCCTTCGGGGTCGGTGCCGTCTTTGGCGTACCTGGCGAAGCTACCTCCCGGTACTCGATGCGTTGCGCGACCGCGCAAGCGCCATACGATTCGTGACCGCTCGCCACGAAGGTGCCGCCGCGTTCATGGCGGACGCTACGGGGAAGTTGACCGGGCGGCCGGGGGTCTGCCTGGTGAGCCGGGGGCCGGGGGCGCTGCACGCGGCCAATGGAGTGCACATGGCGATGCAGGACTCGACACCCCTGCTGCTCTTGGTGGGCCAGGTTTCGCGCTCGGTCCGTGAACGCGAGGCATTCCAGGAGATCGACATACCTCGCACATTCGGACCGATCGCGAAGTGGGCGGCTGAAGTTCAAGACGCTCATCGGATTCCCGAATTCCTCAGCCGAGCGTTCGCCACGGCAACGGGCGGACGACCCGGACCGGTAGTTCTCGGGCTACCTGAGGACGTGCTGCGCGACCAGACATCGTCGGTTGTGCTGGCGCCGTTCGAGCGCGCCGAGTACGTTCCGACGGCTTCGATCTTCGAACACATCTGGACGCTGCTCGCCGCCGCGGAGCGTCCGCTCATTCTCGCTGGCGGCGCCGGATGGACCGATGAGGCGTCAAGGGCCCTGGCACGTTTCGCCGAGAGCAATCACGTGGCCGTGGCCACGATCTTTCGCTACCAAGACGCCTTCGACAACGACTTAGCGACCTACGTTGGCGACGTCGGCATGGGAATCAATCCAGCCCTCGCGTCGAGACTGGACGAAGCCGATCTCGTCATGGCTATCGGTGCGCGCCTCGGGGACATCACGACCGGCTCGTACCAGCGCCTCGCCGCGCCCAAGCCTCGTCAGACACTCGTTCACGTGCACCAGGGCGCCGAGGAGATCGGCCGGGTCTATCGGCCGACACTCGGCGTGACGGCCAGCATCCCCGAGTTCGTTGAGGCGCTCGCCCAGCTCGAGCCCGTGCCTTCGACCGCTTGGACCGATTGGGTCGACAAGGCGCGCCAGGACTACCTGAACTGGCGCGCTCTCGACGACACGGGTTCGGTTCGCGACTACGTTGATCTGGCGGTCGTGATGGCCGCGCTGCGCGACCTACTCAGCAACGACGCGATCGTCACGAACGGGGCGGGCAACTACACGACGTGGATACACCGCTACTTCCCCTTTCACCAGTTCCGCACCCAGCTCGCCCCCACCGGCGGCTCCATGGGCTACGGACTGCCGGCGGCGCTCGCCGGCAAGCTGCGCTACCCCGAGCGCGACGTCGTCGCCTTCGCTGGCGACGGCTGCTTCCTCATGACGGGCCAGGAGCTCGCCACAGCCGTGCAAGAGCATCTCAACGTCATCGTCATCGTGGTCAACAACCAGATGTACGGCACGATCCGCCTGCATCAGGAGAGGCGCTACCCCGGCCGCCCCTTCGCCACCGATCTGGTGACGCCGGACTTCGCCGCGCTGGCGCGCTCCTACGGCGCGCACGGCGAGACCGTCGTGAAGACCCAGGACTTCGCCGCGGCCTTCGAGCGGGCTCGCTCTTCGAACCGGCCGGCTCTGATCGAGCTTCGCGTCGATCCCGGTCAGCTGACCCCGTCGGTGCGGCTGCCGGATTAGTTGGAGGCGGGAGCGGCGCCGGTGTGTCACGTCCCAACCAAGGAGAGCCATGACGAAGCTTGAGGCAATCGACCTTCCGGCCCGACTGCGCGATCCGGGACTCCTGCGCACCGAGGCGTACGTCGGGGGGAAGTGGCTAGGCGCCATCGCCGACGCCCGCTTCCCCGTGATCGACCCCGCGACCGCAGCGGTGCTCGCCCACGTGCCCGCGATGGGGGCACTCGAGATCCGTGACGCGATCGCCTGCGCTGAGGACGCCCTTGGCGCGTGGCGGGCGCGCCTAGCGAAGGATCGCGCGCGAGTCCTTCGCCGCTGGGCCGACCTGGTGCTCGAAAACACGGAGGATCTCGCAGTCATCCTCACCGCCGAGCAAGGCAAGCCGCTGGCCGAATCGAGGGCGGAGATCGCCTACGCCGCGTCCTTTCTCGAGTGGTTCGCCGAGGAGGCCAAGCGCGTCTACGGCGACACGATTCCCACGTACGCGCAAGATCGCCGGCTGGTCGTTCTGAAACAGCCCATCGGCGTGGCGGGCGGGATTACCCCGTGGAACTTCCCCTCCGCAATGATCACTCGCAAGGCCGCACCGGCACTGGCTGCCGGCTGCACCATGGTGTGCAAGCCCGCCGAGCAGACGCCGCTCTCCGCGCTGGCACTGTGTGAGCTGGCTGAACGAGCAGGTCTGCCGCCGGGGGTTCTCAATCTGGTGACCGCCTCGGGCGAGGACGCCCCCGCCGTCGGCCGGGAACTCACCGGCAACCCCGTGGTTCGCAAGATCGGTTTCACGGGCTCGACCGCCGTCGGTCGCATTCTCATGGCCCAGTGCGCCGAGGGCATCAAGAAGATCTCGCTTGAGCTCGGCGGCAACGCGCCGTTCATCGTCTTCGATGACGCGGACTACGACGCGGCGCTGGACGGCGTCGTGATCAACAAGTTTCGCAACAGCGGACAAACCTGCATCACGGCGAATCGAATCTTCGTCCAGGAATCGATCTACGACCGCTTCGTCGCTGACCTCGCTGAACGCGCAGCTGGGCTGAAAGTCGGATCGGGCTTCGAGGACGGCGTGGCCGTGGGGCCCCTCATCGACGAGCAAGGCTACGACAAGGTCATCCGCCACGTCAGCGACGCCCTTGAACGAGGCGGCACCATCGTCACCGGCGGGAAGCCGCACGACCTCGGCGGCACCTTCTTCCAGCCGACGGTGATCTCGGGCGTCACGACCGGAGCGACGATGTCCTGCGAAGAGACGTTCGGGCCGGTCGCGGGGATCATCCGTTTCACCGATGAATCCGACGCCGTTCGCATGGCGAACGACACCCCCTACGGGCTGTCGGCGTACTTTTATTCGCGTGACATCGGTCGGGTCTGGCGCGTTGCCGAGTCGCTTGACGTTGGCATCGTCGGCATTAACACGGGCGTCATTTCGTCGGAGGTCGCGCCCTTCGGAGGAGTGAAGGAGTCCGGAATCGGCCGCGAGGGATCAAAGTACGGCATCGATGAGTGGCTCGAGGTGAAGTACCTCAACATCGCCGGCATCGATTCCTGAGGTTCAATGAGGGCCCGACGAGTTCTCCTTGTCCTATCCAGCGGCTCAGGGGACGTCGAGCACCAGGTCTTGGCGAACCACTTCCCCAGAAGGAACCATCACCGTAATTGGGCGCGCCGCGGGCCCGTTCGCAAAAACGCCCGTCACGGTGTAGGTACCGGGACTCAACGTGACGTCCAGTAGCTGACCGGCGGTGACGACCGCATTGTCGGCGACGGCGGTTCCGGCAGAGTTGGTGACGGTGATCGTGCCGGCACTCGACTTGCCCACCAGGACCTTGCAGCTGGGCGCTGAGCGAAGGATCAAGGCCCCGCCTTCGATGAAGAGCCCGGTCACCAGTTCCGTCGGACCTGGCCTCAGCAGCGGCTCACCGGGCGGCGGTCCAATATTGACCGCGCTCGGACAAAGCGGGTTGACGCTGGCCGTCAAGAGCTTCGTAACCTGCCCGGGGCGAGCCCCTTGTGAACCGATCGTCTGAATCGTGGGCATCTTGACCGATGTCCCCGTCAGCCGAAGGCGACAGCCGCTCGCTCTCGCCCTGACGCGGGCGGCCGTGACCGAGAGCCCGACGATGCGCGGAGCGTGACACGACGCCGTGGCGGCAGCAGGACTTGGCGCTGCCGCAAGGGTCAGCGGCAACACCATCATCGAAGCCGCGGCCGCCACCATCCATCGCAGCGACGTTCTCATGACGGCAGCCTACGAGCGTCGCCGCCTCAAATCGTTGCGCGCCATCCCAAGAGATGTGCCCCTCAATCACGGCCGAAGTCCGAAGTCCGACGTCCGCCCGCCGCGTATCGCGCACGGGAACGCGGCCAAAGAGCCTCGCCGAGGACGCCCACCTCCGCCTAGGTGGTTGGCAGCGCGCGCAACCAATGGTGCGATGTTCCGGCACAAAGGCGCAGAAGGGATGAAGCCAGCGCCAACGGGGCGATCAGGCGTGCCCACCGGAGCGAACCAGCCCCTGCGACGCCGCCGCTTCCCACAGCGACGCGCGGGCGCTGGGATGCGCGGTCTCTTCAATCAACAGCCGCGCCTGAGCGTGTTGGCTGCGCCCGAAGATCGCCGCCATGCCCTGTTCGGTGACAACGACGGAGTGCTGGATCGAGCACACCGGTTGGCTCAACTTCGGCACGATGGTCGAGGTTCCGCTCTTGTCGTGCCACGAGCGTAGGCAGATTACGGCGTGACCTCCACTGGAGTGCAGTGCACCGACGACGAAGTCGGGCTGGCCACCGAAGCCGGAGTAGATGGCTCCGCGCACGTAACTGGCGTTCGCTTGCGCATAGAGGTCCACTTCGATCGCCGTATTGATGGAGAGCATCGCTGACTGCCCGGCGATCCTGGCGGGGTCATTCACGACCTCGGTGCGGCGCATGACGAGCCGGGGGTTGGCGTCGGCCCACGCGTAGAGCTCGGGTGAGCCGAAGAGAAACGAAGCCGTGATGTCGCGCGAGGGATCCAGCACGCCGGCGTGCTCCAAGTCGAGCACACCGTCGCTAACCATCTCGGACCAGACGCCCATCTGACGACGCTCCCCCATGTGGCTGAGCGCCGCATCGGGTAGCTGACCGATACCCGCCTGGAGCGTGCCGCCGTCGCCCGCGAGCCACGCCACAAGTTCACCGATGGACGACTCGATCTCATCGGGCGGGCGAAGAGTCGGTGAGGCCAGCGGCCCATCGACCTCAATGGCGAGGTCAACCTGATCCACGTCGATCTCCGCGTCGCCGCGGGTATAGGGCATATTGGAGTTGAGCTGGGCGATTACGAGTCCTCCGCGGCGGCGCGCTTCCTCAATCGCCGCCGGCAAGATATTGATCTCCACGCCCAACGAGATCTTGCCGGCGCGAGGCGTTGACGTATGAAGAAAGACGGCGTCGGGTGGGCGCATCGCGCTGAAGAGCCTCGGCACGAGGGAAAGACGCATCGGCAGGTAGTCGAGCCACGGATCGTTCCGCGCGCCCGGGCCCACGAAGGGCGTCTCGGTGATGAAGCCGTCTCGACAGGGCCAGCCGGGCTGTGGATTCATGACGAAGGCCCGGCAGCGCTCGAGACTCTGGTCCAGCAACCGTACAAGCTCCCAGGGAGTGGCGAAGTTACCCGACACGACGACGCGGGGGTCCGGTCCCGGCAGGCCGCGAAGGCGTTCCGCCACGACAGCTTCGTTGACTGTTTCCATACCCCTACTTCCTTGCTCGTTCCATCACGCGATACAGCTCACCGTAGAACCACCGCGCATGGTCTCACCCACCACGTGGAGGCTACGACACCCTGAAGCAAATTCGAGGTGCCGGATCGCAACGACGCGCCGTCGCCTCGCATGACTCGAGTGTGCGGTTGCGCCAGGCGCTCACGACGCGACGAAGGTACGGCCGTAGGACTCTTCGCACACTGAGATGTCGTACCACGAATAGAACTCGTCACGGCCCCGCTGTTGAGCCTTAACGTGCTTGGGGTGTCGCGCCCAGGCTCGGTGGCTCGCCTCATCGGCGAAGCGCACAATGGTTACCCGCTCGCCGTCCTCGGCGGCGTAGAACTTCTGGTCGATAAAGCCGCGCATCGAGGCGACAATCGTGCTCATCTCGACTGCCACGGGCTCGTACTCGCGTTCGACGCCTTCGCGCAGCCGGCTTCGAAAGACTGTCAATATGGTCATGGCACCAACGTACCGAAGTGACGAGGCCTCCGACATTGATCGCGCGACGAACTGACGGCGAATTGGGCGAGCTGGACTTTGAGGAGCACGTCCTAGAACTCGTCCGGACCATCCCGCCCGGCCGAGTCGCGACCTACGGGGGGGTGGCGGCCGCGCTCGGGACCCGGCGCGCCCGATCGGTCGGAAGGATCATGGCGCACTGCGGCCCGGACGTGCCCTGGTGGCGGGTGATTCGAGCCGGCGGCTTTCCGCCCCGCGGCCTCGAAGAACGGGCACTCGCGCACTACGCCGCCGAAGGTACGCCACTGGCCAGCCGCGGCGATACGTACCGCGTCAATCTCACGAGCGCGCACCACCGGTTCTGAGAGGGTTCATTCCCGCGGCAACTGGCTGCGTCCGAGGCACTCGGCCGCGCAAGGCATCGCGAGGCACCGAGGGCTGCAACGCGATCGGAAGTGGTAGCGCTGTTGGGGCGCCGTGCATGCGCTACGAGAAGGCGCCGTAGCAGACGGTCGGGCTGTAGACCGAAGGCCGGTCGTTCGCTGGAGCCGAGATCAGCACCTGGCCCGAGGCGTTGAGGCTGATCGAGTAGTAGGGCGCGTTCTCGGGCCAGTTCGAGAGGTACGGCCCGCCGTGTGCGGTGCCGAGCAAGCGTGGCCGAGTGGGAGCCAGTCCCGGGTTGGAGGCCCTGAAGGCCTTCACCGCGATGAGCACGATCTCGGCGTTGGCGCTGCAGGCGTCAACGTAGGACGCATCGCGAAACATTGGCATCCGAAGGACGTGGTTCACGACGTCTGCGTCGGCGATCCACGCGCGTAGGTCGCTGGCCGTCTCTGACAACCACGCCGAAATCGACGGAGCGCTCGTGATCGCGCTGCCCGTCAGCAGGTCGGACGTGAGGGGCGACGACGCCTGGTCGACTGATTTCAGGTCGGACCTCGCGGTCGCTGGCCACGCTTGGCCGACCAGTTCGGACCGAAAGGTTTGGATGACCAAGCCGAGTGGCTTGGCGACGGCCTCGACCTGGGCCAGAGTGGAAGAGTTGGTCAAGTCGTTGGACCGAATATCGAAGGTTTCCACCGCGTTGTACACCGCGACTTCGTACCTGGCCAGCCGCGATACCGCAACCGGCGTCCCTGACGACGCCCCGGCACCTCGAGCGTCGACGAGCCCGAACGTCGCAATGACGAGGCCCGACACTAAGGTGCAGCGCGCGATCAGGCGAAAAACGCCCGCCGTAAGGATCTGCACACCACAGGTCTAGCAAACCTCACTCATTTTTCGGTCCCGCCAACCGCTCGAAGGACCCGCACCGCTTCGACAATGATGGACCGATGACCTCGCACGATGACCTCCGCCGTGTCGATCGCGCGAAGGCCCCGTGCCTCGCACGTGACGGAGCATCCATCGAAGCCCCGTGAGCACCGTCCCCCAGACTGCACTTCCACCGAGCTCGGGACTCGTCGTGACGGTGCTCGGCACGAACACGCCGTATCCCCAGCCCGACCGGCCCTGCTCGGGCTACTTGCTCGAGTTCGACGGCGTGAAGCTCTGGATTGACGCGGGGCCGGGGACACTCGCCGAAGTGCAGCGTCACGTGAGCCTGGAAGCTCTAACCGCGCTGTGGGTTAGCCACGCGCACGACGACCACTTCGGCGACCTCCCCGCGCTCTACTACGCCTATGCGTTCGGTGAGATGAGTCGAACATCCCGTTTGCCCGTCTTCGGGCCGCCGGGCTGGACCACGCGGGTCAGCCACTTCATCGCAGGCGAGCACGTCCACGACATGGCCTCGGTCTTCAAAGTGACCGAGCACCACGACGGCGACCGCCACCACTTCGGCGACCTCGAGCTGCTGACGCGCGCGGTGCGCCACGGCGTTCCGGCCTTCGGGCTGCGCGCGTCGGTCGGCGAGCACGCGTTGGCGTACTCGGGTGACAGCGGACCCTGCGACGAACTCGTCGAACTGGCCCTGGGCGCGACGGTGTTCATCTGCGAGGTCGGGATCCCATCTCGATCCGAGGGCGCGTGGAACCCGCACTGCACTCCCGAAGACGCCGGAACGATGGCGGAGCGAGCTGAAGTCGACCTCCTGCTGCTCACCCACTTCGGCCCGAACGTCGACCCGCAGGATGCGGCCAAGCGCGCGAGCCGGATGTTCGGTGGACCGGTGCGCTTGGCCGAGCCCGGTCTACGAGTCGACGTCGCCCACGTCTCGTAATTCGCGCTTCGCCGCGTCGTACCCGCGCTCGAGCAGGCCGCGCGCTTCATTCGATGGCACCGCGGAGGCGAAGAAGAAGCCCTGGCCGAGGTCGCAGTCAAAGTCCCGGAGGCGAGCCAATTGCGCGGGGGTTTCGATGCCTTCGGCGAGCATGATGCTGCCGAGCCGGTGGCCCAACGTGGTGATCGCTTCAAGGAGGGCGTCGTCGCGCTCGCTTCGTCCGGCGAGCATCACGAACGACCGGTCGATTTTGACGACGCGCGGCTTCAGCGCCGTGAGGTACGCCAGCGACGAGTAGCCGGTGCCGAAGTCGTCCAGCGCGAAGGCCACTCCCAAGCGGCCCAGGTGATCGATTACCCGCAGCGTCTCGTCGATGTCGGCCAGCGCAGCGCCTTCGGTGATCTCGACGACGAGGCGGTCGGGCGCAAGGCCGCATTCGCGCAGCACGTCGCTGATCGTTGACGCGAGCCCCGGGTCGAGGAACTGGCGCGGCGAGAGATTGACCGCGACGAAAGGTCGTTGGGCGCCCGCCACCGCCCAAGTGCCGACGGCGCTCGCCGCTTCCTTGAGGGCGAAGGAGCCGAGCTCCACGATGAGCTCGCTCTGCTCGGCGAGGGCGATGAACTCACCGGGCGACACCCAGCCGAGCTCAGGGTGGTGCCAGCGCATAAGCGCCTCGAAGCCCACGACTTCGCCGCTCGCCAGCGCGACGATCGGCTGGTAGTGCATCGTCAGCTCGCCGGCGGCGAGGGCGTGGCGCAGGTCGTGCAGCAACGTGTAACGACTGACGACCTGCTCGTGCATCGCCGAGGTGAAGACCACGAACTGACCCTTGCCGCGCCGCTTTGCCTCGAAGAGCGCGACGTCGGCGTCCTGGACGAGCTCCATGCAGTGCGCCCGCGCCTCGTCCCACACGACGACGCCGACGCTGGCACGCTGTTCGACCGAGTTGCCCGCGACGACGAAGGGTTCGTGCAACACATCCAGCAGCCGGCGGGTGATCTCGACCGCCTCCTGCTGCGACGTCAGTCCCTCGGCCAGGTACAGGAACTCATCACCCCCGAAGCGACACAGGGTGTCCATGGAGCGTGTCACTTGCTCGAGGCGGCGCGCGATCTCGACGAGCAGCTGGTCGCCCACCAAGTGGCCCTGCGTATCGTTGACCTCCTTGAAATCGTCGAGGTCGAGCAGCAACACGGCACCCAGCCCCCCGTGGCGAAGCGTTCGAGCCTGCGCCTGCGCGAGGCGGTCCTCGAAGAGCGCGCGATTGGCCAGTCCGGTCAGGGGATCGTGGAGCGCCTGGTGGCTGAGTCGCTCGTTCAAGAACCGCTCCTCGGTGATGTCACGCTCCGAAAAGACGAAGTAGCTGATGTTGCCGTCCTCGGCAAGCACGGTGGAGCGCGAGACCTCGGAGAAGATGGTGCGGCCGTCCTTGCGCAGGTAGCGCTTGACATAGCGCATCGGCTGGGTCTCGCCCCGCCTGGCCCTCTCAAGGGTCGCTTCGGTCACTCCGACGTCGTGGGGGTGGGTGAAGTTCAGCGTGTCGTTCCCGTAGAGCTCGTCAGCGGTGAAGCCCACCATGTTGAAGAAGGCCTCATTGGCCGCAGTCATTCGGTCTTCGGCGTCGGCGAGGACCATCGGCGCCATGTTGTTCTCGAAAGCCACGCGGAATCGTCGCTCGGCTTCCAACCTCGCTTCGAGGGCCGCCCGCCGTACGCGTTGGTCGCGTACCACCGCGACGACCCAGCTCTCGCTGTCCATTTCGAGAGGCGAGAGCGCGACATCGATGTCGACCTCGCTGCCGTCTCGACAGAGAAGCGCAATATCCAGGTCGTCCATCCTCTCCAGCCTCGGGTTCCGCAAATAGTCGTTGAGGTATTCCTCCTGCTTCGCGTGATGGCGTGGTGGGACCAGAACTTGAATGCTGCGTCCAACGAGGTCCTCGTGGCGGTAGCCCGACAGCGCCGCGAGGCGTCGGTTCACGTCGTGGATTCGCCCTTCCCTGTCAACGAGGACCGCCGCGTCGGGCAGCGCATCAAATACGTCGCGCCACGAGAGCCTCGGCTCTGCGATCCCTACGCCTCGCCCGCCGCCGAGTAGCCGCCTACCCATCGCGCGCACCCGAGCGCTGACCCTCGGTATTCGTTGTCAGTCCGCTCGCCGAACTCATCAGCCCGCGATCGTCACCGACGTCGGCCACGAGCGATCGACCGTCGCTCGCCGATGGTCGCGACTCCGCTTTCGCGCGAGCTAGACGGGCTGCGCGACGGCGCAGTTTCGGGGGCAACGGGAGGGCTGTCATAAGAGACTGGACTACGGGGTCCACCGTATGGGCTCCTTTAATGAACTGTCATGTCCAGTACGTCTGTTTTCGTGACGTTGTGTCCCTTGCCCAATGTGAGACAAGCGACCACGGGAGCGGTTCGCCATCCCAGGCCGGACCCGTACTCCCGCGGAAACGCCAAAGAATGGTCTATAAGGTCCATTTCCGAGGAATACTGGCTTGATGACCGACATCGAACAGCCGAAGCCAAGGCCACTGACCTCCAAAGGTCGCAGCACGCGAGATCGAATCGTCGCCGCGGCGTCGGACCTCATCTTCGAGCGCGGTCTCGACGGGGTGAGCCTGGACGACCTGCTCCGAGCGACGAGCACGAGCAAGTCCCAGCTGCACCACTACTTCGATGACAAGAGCGACCTCGTTCACGCCGTCATCGAATGCCAGCGCGATCGAGTACTCGCGCGCCACCTGCCGCACATGGAGATGCTCGAGAACTTCGAGGACCTCGAGGCGTGGCGCAACATGGTCCTCGCCATGCAGGGCGCCGTCGAGTGCCGGGGCGGGTGCCCGCTCGGCTCGCTCGCGAGCGACCTCGTCGACTTCGACGAGGTGGCCCGCGACGAGCTCGGTGAAGCCTTTGACAGGTGGCGTCGTGTAATCACCGTCGGGCTCGCCCGAATGGTGCGCTCGGGGGTTCTTCGACGCGACGCCGACGTCGAGGTCTTGGCGCTCGGCGTCCTCGCGAGCCTCCAGGGCGGTCTCCTACTGGCGAAGGTCGAGCGAGGCACGCGACCCCTCGAAGTCGCCTTGGACAGCTCGATCGACTACCTGCGATCGTTCGCCACGAGTGGCTTCGAAGAGTCCGAGTAATGCAGATTCAGTCTCGCCCGGTGCGGCGTCACCGGGGCTGACGGGCTACTCGATCGTCGAGGCCGAGAGCATCGACGCCGCCGCCAAGCTGGCTGCTAGCTGCCCGCTGCTCTCGAGCGGCGGCACACTTGAGATCTACGAAGCGATGCCCATGTAGGTCGTCGGTGGGTCGGCCGGCGCTTGATGCGCCGCCGACAATGCCATGGAAAATTGGGCACGCGACCTAGGCTTTTAGACGGAAAACGCCAACGCGTTTCGTGGTGAGAGTCTGGGGACGACATTTTGGTGACATTTTGTCTAGCATGCGCGCCACAGACCGCTCCTATGGCCCCCGAGGAATCAAGGGCCCGAGTGACGCCCCGGGCAGTCGGGGACCCGCGGCCCCGCGCCACGAACCCGTTTCCGTCATGAGCGAGGTAGCGTGAGCCGACGTCGCCCACTTTGGCTGGCGCTGGCCTTGCTGCTCTTCGCTTCGGGCTGCTTCGCTACGGTGCTCGGCGCGCGCGAGGTCGCGCGCAACGATGGCCAGACGTCACGTCAACTCGTGGATTCCTCCTCAGCCGATATCGTCTCAACGCTCAATCTGGCGATCCAACACGAGCAGGACCTTGTCGATGCCACGGGCGCCTTCTTTGCCAGCTTCCCGAGCGCCAACCAGTCTGACTTCCGGTCGTGGATGGCCGCGGCGCACGCCTTCCAGCGTTACCCCGAACTCACGGGCATCGCCGAAGTGGTCATCGTGTCCCGATCGAGCCTCGGTGCGTTCGAAGCCACGGTGACGAGAGATCCCACTGGCACGCTTGGTCCCCAGGGAAACTTCGTGATCACCCCATCGGGTAACCGTGCCTACTACTGCTTGGCCAAGGTCGAGATAACCCGACCCGGCGGCATGCATGAGCCGGCCGGCCTCGACTTCTGCGACACGCCCTTGGGACCGCTCTTCTTGAAGGCCCGCGACAGCGGTCGTGGCGCCTACTTCCCTTACGGGTCGGGTGCGACCGAGGAGTTCGTGGTGGGAACGCCCGTCTACTCCACCGGTGCAGTTCCTGCGACCATTCCCGAGCGCCGCGCTGACTTCGTCGGCTGGACTGGGACACTCCTCGTGCCCCACGAGCTGCTAGTGACGGCACTCAAGGGTCATCCCCACACGGCCGTCAAGTTCCAGTATCAGCAAGATTCGACCAAGGCGACCTTCAGCGCCGGCTCGGCGCCGAGGGGCGCGCAGTCTCGGTTCGCTAGCCTGCACAACGGCTGGCGTGTCAAGACGTTCGCGGTGGTTGACCGGGGCCTCGTGCAGGATAACGCGAATGCGCTCGCGCTGCTCTTAATCGGTGTCGCGATGAGCCTCTTCCTCGGCGCGCTCATCTACCTGCTCGGCACTGGACGTTCGAGGGCCGTCGCACTGGTGCACGACCGAACCCGCGAGCTCGAGCACCTGGCCCTGCACGACGGGCTCACCGGCCTGCCGAACCGAGCCCTGATCCTCGATCGCATCGACCAGATGATCGCGCGGGCCCGGCGAGATCACACCGAGGTGGCGTTGCTCTTCTTGGATCTCGACAACTTCAAGGACATCAATGACACGCTCGGTCATCCGGCTGGCGACCAGCTCTTGATCGAGGTCGGCAACCGGCTCGCCAAGACGCTGCGCGAGGGCGACACGGTCGGCAGAATCGGTGGTGACGAGTTCGTAATACTGGCCGAGGGCGCGTCCCTCGCCCCCGGCGCCGAGGCGCTCGCCGACCGGATCCTCGGCGTGATGGCAGTCCCCTTCGTGATTCCCGCTAGCGAAACTCCGCTTGACGTGTCGGCGAGCATCGGCATCGCCGAAGGGATGCGTAGCGCGCCCGAGGATCTCCTGCGCGACGCTGACATCGCGATGTACCGAGCAAAGGGCGTTGGCAAGCAACGCGCGGTGATGTTCCTGCCCTCGATGCAAGAGGCGATAGTCGACAGTCGCACGCTCAGTGTCGATCTCCATAGCGCGCTTGAAAAGGATGAGTTCTTCCTCCAGTACCAACCCATTGTCAGTCTCGAGAGCGCCGTGATCACTGGAGTCGAAGCCCTGCTGCGCTGGCGCCACCCGGTGCGCGGCGTCATCCAGCCCGACCACTTCATCCCTGCCCTCGAAACGAGCGGCCTGATCGTGCCCGTCGGCCTTTGGGTGCTACAGGAAGCCTGCCGTCGAGGGGCCGCCTGGCACGACGAGGGACGACAGTTGAGCGTGTCGGTTAACATCTCGGCCCGTCAGCTCGAACGGGATCGGATCGTCGACGACGTGCAAAGTGCACTGCGGGCGAGCAACTTCGACCCCGCAGCGCTCATCCTCGAGCTCACCGAGACGACCCTCATGGTCGACGTCGAAGAGACGTCAGAGCGACTCAAGTTGCTAAAGGCTCTCGGCGTGCGTCTGGCAATCGACGACTTCGGCACCGGTTACTCTTCGCTCGCCTACGTGCGCCGTTTCCCCATCGATATCATCAAGATCGACCGGAGCTTCGTCTCGGGCGAGGTGAATAGCCTCGAAGCGGCGACGCTCGTGCATACCCTTGTCCAGCTAGGCAAAGACCTCGGTCTTACGACGGTCGCCGAAGGTGTCGAGACCAACGAGCAGCGCCTTCGACTCATCGAGGAAAGCGCCGACGCCGCCCAGGGCTTCTACTTCGCCCGCCCACTTGACGCCGAGGCCATCGACCAACTCTTGAACAGCGTTAGCCAACAAGCGATCCCTTCAACGACTTAGCGTCCTGCGGCGCTCCTGTCGCCAGTGTCGACCTAAACCAGTGTTCGCCGATCCCTCGTCAACTGCGTCACGGCGCGCACCGCTGCTTAACTTGAGCAGGGCTGATCCGCCGGCTGAAGGGGGTGCGTGGTGCGCGAGTTCTTGCTCTACGTGAATGGGCAGTGGTGCCCAGGCGGCGCCGGCGCGATGGTGGCGACGAACCCCGCGACCGGCGACGACATCGCCACCGTCGCCGTCGGCGACATCGGCGACGTGGAGCGCGCTGTCGATGCAGCTCGACGTGCGGCACCCGCTTGGGCGGCGAGCTCGGCTTTCGAGCGCGCGGCGCACCTTGACGCAACTGCGGCGGCACTTCGCGAGCGTCGTGACGAACTGGCCCGCGCGCTCAGCGTGGATCAAGGCAAGCCACTCGTCACCGAGGCGTACGACGAAGTCAATGAGCTGATCGAGTACTTCCACATGGCTGGGGAGGACGCCAAGCGAGACGAGGGATCGCTGCCGCCATCGACCTCGGCGGACGCTCGTGTCCTGGTGCTGCGCGTTCCGCTCGGGGTGGTCGGCGTCGTTTCGCCGTGGAACTGGCCCTACACCATGGGTGCCGAGGTATTCGCGCCGGCGCTCGCCGCGGGGAACACGGTGGTCTGGAACCCAGCGTCGACGACGGCAGCGTGCTCGTCGCTGCTCGCCGAGGTGATCGCCGAGAGCGGACTGCCCGGCGGGGTCTTCAACTTCCTCCCGGGACCCGGGTCCGTCGTGGGCGACGGCCTCGTGGGGCATCCGGGGGTGGACGCCGTTGGCTTCGTGGGATCGGTGTCGACTGGACGGCGCGTCGCCGAACGCGCGGCCGGCAAGACCCAGGTGCTCGAGCTCGGGGGCAACGGGCCGATGGTCGTGCTCGAGGACGCCGACCTCGAGGTCGCAACCGAAGCGGCGCTCGAGGCTGCGTACCTCTGCGCGGGCCAGAGTTGCACCGCGGGCGAGCGGTTCCTCGTCCATTCTTCGGTGCACGATGAGTTCGTCGAACGCGTGGTGGCGGCGACGGCCGAGCGAGTGCGCCTGGGCGACCCTCTCAATCCCGCGACCACCATGGGTCCGCTCAATAACGAAGCCAACGCCGCGAAGTTCGACGAGCACGTCGGCGACGCTCGGGCCCGTGGGGCCTCTGTCGCCTGTGGCGGTCGCCGAGCTCCGGGGCACCCGACCGCGCTCTTCGTCGAACCGACAGTGCTGTTCGGCGTGACCAACGATATGAAGGTGGCCTACGAGGAGACCTTTGGGCCGGTCGTTCCGATCCTTGAAATCCGGTCGGACGCCGAGGCACTGGAGTTGACGAATTCGTCGCCCTTCGGACTCACGGCCGCCGTCTTCACCAGGGATCTCGAGCGCGGTCTCGCCTTCGCCGAAGCCGCGCGCGCCGGTTGGATCAATATCAATGCTTCCACCAACGTCTGGGAGTCCCATCTCCCCTTCGGGGGACGCTCGGGGAGCCTGAGTGGACGGGGACGTGTCGGCGGACGCTCGCTCTTTGAGGCCTTCACCGAGCCCAAGACAATTCGCTTCCCCGCCCCACGCCCGCACTGAGCGAGCGTCGCGGGTTTTGCCGCCAACGCGATTCCGGCGTCGAGCGTTCGCTCGCGACGTCGTGACATCCTGGTCAACGTGCGGCGCGAGATTGAGATCCACCCTCTCCGAGACATCGAGGTCGACGTTGCCATCGAGCACCTCGGCCTAGCCCGGCTCAATCAGGGTGACGGCAACTACCTCGTGGCGTGGATCGGCAACACGCCCGTCGGGCACGCCTATCTCACCCGCGATGACCCGCCGAGCCTCCAGGACCTCGAGGTGCACTCCGAGCACCGACAACGAGGCGTCGCCACCCAGCTCGTCGCGGCCGTTGAAGCGGAGGCCGTTCGACGCGGGGCGACCCGACTTCGTCTCTCGGTGAGCGCTACGAACCCCGCAGCACAGGCGCTGTACCGTTCGCTCGGCTTCGCAGACACCGGACTCGCACCACGTCGGATCCACGCGACCATCACGATTCGCACCGGGCCCCTCAACGTCGACGACACCCTGTTGACGTGGGAGAAGTTGCTGGCCACCTAGGTCAGCGACGGCCTGGCGCACGAAGTCCTAGAAGTCTGCCTTGCCCTCGGGGAACTGACGGCGAATCGCGTTGGGAGCTCGAAGCAAGTAGCTCTCGAGCAACAGGGCCTCGAGCAGTCCCTCCTCCACGTTTTCGAGACGGATCAGCAGCGCTCCGTGGCCGTCGTAGTGGGGAGCGGTGAACACGGAGCCGTCGCTCTCCGCCAAGAGGAACTCCTTCTCGTCCAGTTCGCTGAAGACGACAAGCACCTCTGCGTCGCCGACGTTGGCCTTGGACCGATCCCGCGGTCCCCATAGTCGACAGAAACTCTTGCCACGCACCTTGAGCGACGGCGTGCCGTAGGAAGTCGACTCGGTCACCTCGGGCAATCTCGCACAGAGGCGCACGACGTCATCGAATGTCGCCACAAAACTCCTCCCCCGGCGAACTTACGCCGTGCCCTCGCGGAGCGCCTCAACGTAGGTCGACTGACGTGTTCGTCCACCCCGACGAGTCCTCGCGCCAATTTACGACGTCGCCCACTACCCCGTACCGGGGGTGAGTAGTTTTGGTGAGAGTCGATTGCTCCCTGGTCCTGATCGGAGGCCGTCGTGTGGAGTCGGACCATTATCGGCGTTGTGGTGTCCTTGGTCGGCATCGTCTGGCTATTCCAGGGAACGAACGCTTTGCACGGTTCGTACATGAGCGGCCGGCCCCTGTACGCCGTCTTCGGCGCCATCCTCATCGTGGGCGGCGTGGCTCTCCTCGGATGGACATGGCGCCTGCGAAAACGCCGGACTCCCTGAGGCAGCGCCGCGTACAACCCGCGTCGCGCCGCGCCGCGGTCACCCTCGCGTCGGCGTCGTCCAGTTCGGCCTCGGCCAAGGGTTCTCAGCTCGAAGCAACTGCTCGACCTGACGGGCTGCCGTGATGACGGTCCACTCGCTGTGGGCCCGACCGACGATCGCGAGACCCACGGGCAGCCCACCCACGAGACCCATCGGCACGCACATGATCGGCCAGCCCGCGATGGCCGCCGGCGTCGTCACGCAGCTCGCGGGTCCGGGGTGCCCACCCACGACGAGATCGCTCTTCCAGCTCGGGCCGTAGGCGGGGGCGATTACGACGTCGACGCCGTCCAGGCCAGGCGTCAGACACGTGTCGACGGCCCAGGCGAGGTTGCGCGGGCGCGCCTCGGCGTACTGGTCCCCCTTGCGTCCCCCGGTCTCGACGGCCCGGAGGAAGAACTCGTGACCGAAGTAAACCTGCTCACTATCGCGGTGCTCGTCCTCGTAGGCGATGACGTCAGCGAGCGAGCGCACGCCCTCGCCCGGTCGCTGAGCTAGATAGTCGCTCAGGTCATCCAAGAGTTCGGCGAAGAGCACGACGCTCTCGTCCTTCTCTTCCTGTTCACCGGGCTGAGCCAATTCGCGATCGGTCATGGCGAGCCCGCCCTCGCGCAGCAGTCCGACGACGTCGTCGAAAAGTTGGTCGGTCTGGGGGTGGCCGGTGCGCCAGTTCGAGGCGACGGCGAAGGTCGGCGTGAGCTCCGATGCCGGCGGTGCGCTGGCCGCGAGCACGCCGTAGAGCAGCGCGACGTCGTCAACGCTGCGACCCATCGGCCCGGGGCTGTCCTGGCTCGCGCTGATCGGCACGACGAAAGTCGTCGGCACCGTGCCCACGGTCGGCTTCAGTCCCACCACGCCATTCACCGACGCCGGGCAGACGATCGAGCCGTCGGTCTCGGTGCCCACGGCGATCGGCGCGAGCCCCGCCGCGACGGCGGCCCCCGATCCCGACGAGGAGCCACCGGCGGAGCGATCAAGCGCCCAGGGGTTGGCGACGAGTCCCGCGCTCGCCGAGTAGCCGCTCGTCGATCGCGGCGAGCGGATATTGGCCCACTGGCTGAGGTTGGTGCTGCCAAGGACGATCGCTCCGGCATCGCGCAATCGAGTGACGAGCTCGGCGTCGCGACTCGGCCGACCGACGAGTGCCGTCGAACCAGCGAGGCCGGGCAGCCCGAGGGCTTCGATGTTGTCCTTTATCAGCACCGGCACGCCGTGCAAGGGGCCGCGCGAAACCCCGCGTCGGTGCTCGTCGTCACGTTCGTCGGCGATCTCGCGCGCGTCCTCGCTCAGGGCGGCGATGGAGTTGAGGCCGACGGCGCTGTGGGGGGCGTCGAGCGCCGCGGCGCGCTCGACGAGGGCGTCGACCAACCCGGCCGACGTTACGTCGCCCGATGCCAAGCCTGCGACGACGTCGGTCGCCGAGCGAAACGCGAACTCGGCCGTGCTCGAATGCGGGTCAACCATCGACCAACACTAGAAGAGCCACGGGCGGCGCAGCTCGTCTCGCGCGGTTAAGGACGGATCGGCCCCGGGCGCCGTGCGGTCGCGATGATCCCCGATGCCATACTGAGCCAATCGCTGGATACTCGACAACACCACTGGACAAAAAGCTCGGCATACGAGAGGGCTCGACGCTCGCGCTGATTCACGCCCCGTCGGAGTTCGACGTCGCAAGGCCGGCGAGCGTCACCGTGAGACGATCTGCGAGGGGACGCGCCGACGTCGTCGTCGCGTTCTTTGTTCGCTCGGCGCGCGTTGGTCGAGAGATGGACGCTCTCAGCCAGATGATCTTCCCGGCAGGTTCGCTCTGGGTCGCCGGGCCCAAGCGTGCGTCAGGTGTCGGCACGGACGTCACCGATCACGTCGTTCGGGCATGCGCGCTGGCGAAGGGGCTGGTCGACAACAAGGTCTGCGCCATCGACGATACCTGGACGGGCCTTCGTTTAGTTTGGCGACTCGAACATCGGACTGCCCGCTAGCGCTGGTGAGCAGAAACACGCTCGCGATTCGACGCGTCGGACGCGACATTGTTGCCCGGCGACGCCGCGACGGCATCGCTTGGCCAAAACGCAAGATTTGAGGAGCCGTTGATCGAGGCTTGGGCCACGGCGCTGAATGGTTCGCTGCGGCCGCCCTTCCCCGCGCAGCGTGCGAATGGCCGGATCGAACGGCGTCGCGCCCGAAGAAGCGAAGAGACACCGTGGTAGCGTTTCGCCAGGAATCGCCTCGAGATCCAGCAACGACGACTCCTCGCCAAGACTCTCGGCGTACCAGGGCGGCAGGGAGGCCCAGATGCGAAAGATGGTCATCGTCGCGGTGCTCGCCGCTGCGCTTGGACTATCGGCCTGCGGCGCAACGGCCACCCTCAATCAAGCAATCACGTCCCTCGGTGCATCGCCGGACCTCCAGGTTCAACTCACCGCCAGCGTCTCGGGCGCGGGAACTGCCCAAGCCGAGCAAGCCCTGAGCGATCTGTCGCTGAACATGAATTACTCGAACCCGACAGGTGCTGCCCTGTCGCAGTCGGGCGGCAACGCCAACTACGAGCTCGTGGTCGACGCGGGCGGCCAGCCCTTCCTCGATGTGCGCGACGTCGACTCGAACGTCTACGCCGAAGTGGACCTCACGGTTCTCGCCACTGTGCCCTCGGTAAATCTTTCGACCAGCGAGGTCGCAGCGTTGCAGCTCCTCGTCGGGGGGCGCTGGTTCGAATTCCCGCAGAGCCTCATTAGTACCTACCTGCCGTCAAGCGCGCAAGCCATCGGCGCCTCCATGAAGGATCGGGCCGTCGCCGAAGGATTACTCGACGACCTGTCGTCGCTCATTTCGAACACGCCGTACACGACGCTGCCCAGCGGGGGCTTCGCCCAGACCGGCACCCTCCAGTCCGTCGTAACGGCCATCTATCCGGCGATCGCGAGCCTGAGCGGTACTTCGATCGGTCTCGGCGGCGCGGCGAGCTTGGGCTTGCCGACGAGCCCGCCCACCGTCCCCGGAACGTACCGAATCAGTGTGGCCATCTCGGGCTCGACCGCGACGGGGGGCTCGATCACGATCACCGCGCCGAACGGAACCCAGGGCAACGCGAGCGTCAACCTCGACGCCACCGTCACGCACAACTCTCTCGCTATCGACGCGCCGGCGAATTCCACGGTGATCACGCCGTCGTTTCTAAAGGAGCTCAGCTCCCAGGCTTCCTAGGATTCAAGGGCGTGAGCGGACTACGACTCTCACTCGGAAACGGACGCGCCACTCGAGTCTGCAACTCAGCCTGATGCGTCGGCACCCAGCCGCACGCTCTCGCCGCGCCGAGCTGGCCGCGGCGGCAGGGATCGTGGGCATCGCCTACGCGTGGATCGCCACCGGTGTCGCCCCCTTCACCGCCACCGCCTACCTGCTGGTCGGCGTACCTTCGTTCGCCGCGCTCACCCTCTACGCACGCCTCGGCGCATTCTCTCCTCGCCAACAAAACCTCGATCGCCTCTACCTCGAATCCGCGGGTCACCCGACGATTGGGCGGGTCGCACCGTGGCTGGCGGTGCTCGCCGGTACGGTGGTGCTCGAAGCGGTGGGTCTCGCCCTCGGAGGACGATCCAAGTCCGTGCCCACGCTCAGCACGGCGATGGATCACCTCCTCGTTGCACACTGGGGGCGCGGCGCGCTGTACGCGCTGTGGCTGGTGGCAGGTGCCTGGCCGTTGCGGCGACTCGCTCGCGTTCGCCACGCGAGGTCTGACTGACGTGTACGGCACCGTCGGCTGGCTGGCGCTGTTGGCCCTGGCGCTCCTCTTCGAACTGCTCGCACGACTCCATCTGACAAAGACCTCGACGCTGGGTCAATTCGGGGCGACGATCGCCTCGCGCCTGCCCGGCCGCGTGCTCCTCGTGCTGCTGTGGATCTTTGTTGGCGTGCACCTCTTTGCGCGTTACACGCTCCCGCGCCACTAGACCAGCGTCCGCGTCGCGAGCCGTCTACTCCTCTTCGTGAAACCTTCGGAAGAGGTCAGTCAGCGCATCGAGCACCTCAGGCGCCAAGTCGTCGGGCGATACCGTGCCGCTCGCCGCGAGCGTCACGCGCATCTGCTCGAGGTAGGCGGTGCAGGCATCGCAGCCAGCCAGATGCTTCTCCAGTCGGCGTCGGTCCCGCCGCGAGA
Organism: uncultured Acidimicrobiaceae bacterium; assembly: GCA_963749355.1. Taxonomy (GTDB): domain Bacteria; phylum Actinomycetota; class Acidimicrobiia; order Acidimicrobiales; family RAAP-2; genus RAAP-2. The sequence goes on along the minus strand of CAVVMM010000006.1, from coordinate 84,796 downwards.
GAGAGCCGTCCAGGTAGTCGTTCACCAGCTCGACGGCCTGCTGGCAGACGAGGCGACTCGGCGTCAGTCTCATGATCTACCAGCTTGCATCGTTGTCTCGACTTCGGATCGTATTCGGGCTCGGCCGCGGTGCAAGATGACTCGCACGTTCGCCTCGGAAAGGCCCAGCATCTCGGCCACCTCCGTAGTGGATAGTCCCTCCACGTCGCGCAGTGTTACAACCGCGCGAGCACTCTCGGGCAACCGAGCGATCGACTCGTGCACCAGTCGGACGATCGGCTCGTTGACCATGCCGCTCTCGATCGTCTCGGTGAAGGGCGTCGGCGGCTCCAGCCACATCCCACCCTGGTTGAATCGACTGGCGCTAACGGTGCGATCGGGCAATGTCGGATCGATCGGCACGACCCGATGCTCCTTCACGCCGGTCGTGCGGGCTCGGTTCACGAGGATGCGAAAGAGCCACGTCTTAAAGGACGAGCGACCCTCGAAGCGCTCGACGCCGCGCAGCACGGCGATCCAGGTGTCCTGGGCGCAGTCCTCGGCGCTCGCTTCGGTGCTGACGTAGTAGCGCGCAACGCGCACGAGCGACTCGTGATAGCGCTGGACTATCTCCACGAAGGCCTTTTCGTCGCCCTTGAGAAGTCGCTCGAGCAACTCGGCGTCGTCCATTTCGCCACGATACCGGTAAAAGCTCCGCTCACGAAAAGTTCGTGTAACGCGTTCGAGTATGCCCGGACTGATCACTGGCAACCCCGCCCCAACATAGGAGAACGAGATGAAATTACGAACAACGATCCGTGCCGCCAGCGCCGCGGTCATCGCGCTCGGCGTCAGTTTCGGCTTTACCGCCGTCGCTGGTGCCGATGGCTCGAGCTCGATATGGTCGCAAACCCATCGCCAGGCCCTGTTTGTCGAGACCGACGCGAGCAGTGGCAACACCATCTTGAGCTATCACCGCGCCAGCGACGGCACGATCTCCTTCGACGGCAGCTTCGCCACGGGCGGCCTCGGGGCGAGTGCGACGAACGGTAGCAGCTCGGTCGCGGACCCGCTGGCGAGCCAGGGAGGACTGACGTTGGTCAACAACAACCAGGAACTGATCGCCGTCAACGCCGGCAGCGACACCGTGACCGTCTTCTTCGTAAACGGCACGCAATTGACGCCCATCCAGCAGATCTCAAGCGGCGGACTCTTCCCCGTCTCGGTGGCCTCGAACGGCCGTTTCGTGGCCGTGGTAAACGCGGGCGGCGCCGGATCGGTGGCCGAATTTGCACTCCTCGGTGGCCGGCTCTTCCCGCTGCCCGGACAGGTCCGCTCCCTCGGGCTCAGCAACGCCACGCCGCCGGAGTTCCACCACGGCGCCGGCGAAGTCGCCTACACGCCAAACGGCAAGTTCATCATCATCACGACGAAGCTGTCGCCGAACGAATTCGGCGGCTACGACGTCTTCTCCGTCGGGTTCAACGGCGCCCTTGGCGTGTCGCCGGTCTTCACGGCGGCGGTGAACGCCCTGCCGTTCGCCTTCGTCTTTGACAACGCGGGCAACGTCGTGGCGACCGAAGCATCAAACAGCTCGGTGAGCACCTACCACGTCAACAGCAACGGGACGCTCACCAACCTCGGCAATTCAGGGACCGACGGCGCCAAGGCGCTGTGCTGGATCTCTGGGGCGAACGGGTACTACTACGGCTCCAACGCCGGTAGTGGCACGCTCAGTTCCTTCGACGAGAACGGCTCGGGCGCACCGCAGCTGGTGAACGCGACGGCGGCCACCGCGCACGCGGGCACGACTGACTCGGTCGTCTCGCCCGACGGCAGCTTTCTCTACGTCGAGAGTGGCGGGGCGGGCACCATTGACGCCTACGCCATAGGCGCTGGCGGCACCCTCACCCAGATAGAGACCATCTTCAACATCCCGGTCGCTTCAGAAGGCATCGCCGCCAGCTAGATCCCCCAGCTGGCCCACCTCGCCCCGGCGCGACGCCGGGGCGAGGTGGGCAGGACCCACGGCGCTGGCTTCCGCTCGCCGACGCCGCCGTTAGAGTGACGCGGTGGCGATCTCGCCCGACACCAAGGACTGGACGTGGGTGCTCGAGCGTCCTTGCTACCAGTGCGGCTTTCACGCGGACGCGGTACCCGCCAACACGATTGCCGCGCGCATCAACGAGAACGCCGAAGCGTGGATGGGCGTGCTACGACGATCCGACGTGAGGGTACGCCCTAGTAACGACAAGTGGTCGACGCTCGAGTACGGGTGTCACGTCCGTGACGTCCTGCGGATCTTCGACGAGCGCCTTTCGTTGATGCTCGCCGAGGAGGACCCGATCTTTGCAAATTGGGACCAGGACGCGACGGCCATCGAGGAAAGCTACGACCTCCAGGATCCCGGCGACGTAAGCCGCGAGCTTCGGGCAGCCGCGTCGCGGGTCGCCGACCGCTTCGACTGGGTGGCGCCCTCGCAGTGGGCGCGACCGGGAAACCGTTCGAACGGCAGTCGATTCACCGTCGAATCGCTCGGCCGCTACAGCTTGCACGACGTCGTTCACCACCTCTGGGACGTCGCGGGATAGCGACGCTGCCTAGCTGCCGTCCCACTTTCGCATCTCCTCCTCGAAGGGATCGAGCCCCATCGGTCCAAGCGCCAGGGCGTAGGCGTGAAAACGCTTCAGGGAGAAGTCGCCGCCGAGACGCTGGCGCGCCTCTTCGCGCGAGCGCAGCCACACCCGCTCGCCGACCTTGTACGAGATCGCCTGGCCTGGCAGGCCGAGGTAGCGCTCGACCTCCGAGGCGGCGCGCTCGTGGCTCTCGATGGCTCGCTCTTCGAGCAGCGCCACCGCCATCTCCGCCGTCCAGACCTTGCCCGAGCAGTCGCCGAGCCCCTCGAGCACGCCGAGGTCCTCGGGCGCGGGCAGCTCGAGGTGCAGGCCGATGTCGACCACGATGCGCGCGGCGCGCAGCGCCTGGCCAGAGAGGAATCCCATCTCGTCGCCGAGGTCCTCGAAGAACCCGAGCTCGTTCATCAGCCGCTCGGCGTAGAGAGCCCAGCCTTCGCCGTAGCCGCTCGTCCACGCCTCCAAGCGGTGAAAGCGGCTCTGGCGGTCGGCCTCGATGAGCGAGGTCGCGCACTGGAGGTGATGTCCCGGCACGCCCTCGTGATACCAGGTCGAGGCGTCGCGCCACCAGAAGAACTTCGTTTGCCCGAGCGTCGGATACCACGTCGTGCCCGGGCGCGAGAGGTCCTCGCTCGGCGGAATGTAGTACGCCGCGGCGGCCGTCCCCTCGGGCGCGAGTCGGGCGTCGCAGAAGCGAATGCGCGGGTCGATGTCGAACTGCACGCCGTCGAGACGTTCGACCGCGTCCTGGGTGAAGGCGATCAGTCGCCGGAGGAGCTCGTCGGTGCCGTCGATCTCGCGGGCCGGATCCTGGTCGAGGAGCTCGGCCACCTCGACGAGGCTCGTGGCACCGGGCGCGACCTCGCGAGCGATCTCCCACATGCGGCCGTTGATCCGACGCAGGTCCTCGTAGCCCCACGCGTAGAGCTCGGCGAGGTCGAGCGTCGCGCCGGTCCAGTGCTTCGACCAGACGCGGTAGCGCTCGACCCCCACGGCGTCGTGCTCGCCGGCGCGCGGCGCGAGGAACTCATTCATCCAACCGGAGAGCTCCGCGCACGCCGCCTCGGCGTCGAGCGCCGCGCGATAGAGCTCACTGTCCTCAGGCAGCCCGGGCGCGACTCGACGTACGAAGCCGGAATAGGATCCCGCGGCGTGGGTCGCGGCCTGCTCGGCGACGCCCACCACGTGGCGCCGTGAGGGCAACTCGCCCACCCCTGCCAGGTACTCGAGAGCGTCGCGCCAGCCTTCGAGCGCGGGGCGGACTTGGCCGAGCCGCTCGGCGATCACCGCCAGGTCGTCAGGCGAGTCCGACGCCATCAGCTCGAAGACTTGGCGAATCTCTGAGACGGGCGACGTCAGCACGCAGAAGATTCGCCGAGACTCACCGGACTCCAGGAGCCCGAGGCGCGAGTCCAGCCGCTCTCGCATCACCTCCATCGCTATGCGATCAATGTCGTCCTCGGCCCGCAGCGTCTCGAGCCCCCTCAGATGCTCGCGCACGAGCGCGATGTCGACGGGCGTGCGCTCGCGCGAAAAGTCGCCGAGCAGGTCGTCGAATCCCCTGACGCCGGCGTTCGTCGCGAAGATCGGGTCGGCGGCGGCGTCACGCTCGACGATCTCGTCGGCGAAGGCAAAGACCGACGATCGATGGGTTGGGGTGGTCATGGGGCTCCGTTTGCTCGTTGGGCCAAGAACGCCTCCACGGTACCAACGCGTCGCCAGACAAGACGACCTGCGTCGGGCTTCTGCCGGTATTCGATATATGACGACGGGCGGTCGTCGAGATTTAGCCTTCGAGTCCCTCCCAGGACCAGTGGGGAAACGCCAGGTCCTCAGGCACAACTGAACCGAGGGGCGAGATCGCATTCACCTCACCGGCGGCCCACGAGATGTAGTCGTGCAGGACCTTACGAAACTCGCGGTCAGTTGGCAGCCTCGCGTCGTCGACGGCCCGGTCGAAGCAAACGACGAAGCGAGCAGCCATGTCCTCGTCGGCGCCGGTGCCGGCGTGGATGCCGAGCATCGCGGAGTGGCCGCCGTCGAACTTCGAGTACGTCCGCGGTCCGCCAAAGACCTCCCCCAGATAACCCGCGAGCCGCTCAAGGTGCCGGGGGTGCGAGGGGTGCGAGAAGGGGTGGTTCAGCACCGGGTCCTCAAGGCAGCGCTCGTGAAGCGCGTAGGCGAGGGCGAGGAACGCGTCACTTCCCCCCGCGTATTCGAACACCGACGGCCGAGCCTTCGTTGCGTCACTGTCCATTGCACGCTCCTTGCCGAGCCAACACGGCACCATGATGCCAGAGGTATGCGGCGCATCGGTCGACCGTAACGAAACGTGGCTCACACGGGCTTGTGGTCAGGTCGTAGTGGTTTCGCGCTAGCGCTCGAGGCGCAGTACCGGCTCCACGTCCTCAGCCGTTCGTCGGGCGTGCCAGAAGCCGAACGCCACCCCGCACACTGCCCGCATCGATTCCTAAAACGCCTGCGAAGCCGACTAATCCTGAATTCGTCATGATGCCAACGCAAGGCCCGTTGACTGATGCGAACGCCTGCGTTCGCTGCGCCGCCCGGACCCTGCCGTGCCAGCTCGGTTAGGCAACTGTCCCCTTGACGATGACGTCGGGGTCGGCCTGGCGGTAATGGAGAATGCCTAGCAGCACCAGTACCAGCATCAGTGCTCCCAGCGCGTACGAGGCGATCGCCGCCCACAACGCGATAATCGCAATGAACCCGAAGGCGTAGGCGTTAAGCAGCAGCCCGCGCAGGGTGTCACCACGGAACACGAGCTCCACCTCTGAGGCCAGCTGGGTGTTCGAGGGGTCCTTGAGCGACGCGGCGCTGAGTTGGGCGTAGGTCTTGCCCCCACTTATCGCGTTCGTGTCCACACCGATGATGTCAATGGCAAATATCTGGGCCTGCGATCCGGTGAGAACCTGCTGGCCAGCGTACTGGGTCAGGTGCGCGGCTACCAGGTCCTGGTAGTCCTGCTGACCCGCCTTGGGAAAGAACACCTTCTGCTCAATCAGCTGTGAGCGAACCTGATTGGCAGTGAAGCTGTATCCGACGACAAGCCCGGTCCCGGCCACCACGAGCATGGCTACGAGCAATACCCCTATCCGGATGAGCAGTAGATCGAGGGTCTTGCGGCGCATATTCATCTCCTGACGTGTTGTTGATTGCTGTTGTAGCGTGCGCAACGGTATTGCCGCGCACACTACCCACTACCCGCTAGGGAAGATGGTCATCTTCTTCTCATAAGGCTCGCCTGTCTGGTACATAGGGCTTGAGCTCCTCAGGTGTCGCAATGACTGACGGTCGAGTAATTGCGCGGAGCGCCGTGTTCATCCGACCCGGCAATATTCCTCGCGCTGACGGACTGATGTCATCTCTGGGCTGCGAACTCAACAGGGCGGGATTCGCCGTCGTTGACGCGCCCGGCAAAATAAGTACTCCTGGTGTCTCAGCGGCGGGAAGCATGGCAGATTCGCGCGCCCAGGTGATCACGTCGGCCAGCGCCGGATCGGCAGCAGCCATCGGCATCAGCGCCGACTTGGTTCGAGAGATCGTCGAACGCGGTGAAGGATCACAACGACGCCAGGGGTCTTGTTGAACGGGTCGGCCAGCCCCGCGGCGCTCACCTTTGCGTAGATCCCGTGATAGGCCATCTCCGAGAGGTGCACCGCGATGAAGTGGTCGGCGTAGATCTCGGCCTCGGCGCCGGTGGTGAGCGGCTGGCCCGCGTAGGGCTTTAAGTACGGCAACATCCCTGGCGTGATCTCGGTGCCCGGGTGAGCGAGGACGAGCTCCGCTGCAGTGGGAAAGACGATCGCCTGCTCGGCGGGCTGGTGGCGGACGTTCGAATTCGTGAAGTTGTAGCCCCACGTAAGAAGTGCCCCCGCGACGAGCAGCATGACGACAAGGAGCAACCCCACCGCGCTGACCAGAACATCGAACATCTTGCGCTGCTCGGGCTCTCCTTCACGAGGTTCGATGCCCAGTCTGCCGGGCGAAGGCGCCGGGAAAATGGGGAAAAACGTCACTACCCGATGGGACCTTGGTCCCTAACGCCAAGTGACCCGCGAGTCCCATACTTATTGCCATGACACGACTGAATCCTCGCTCCAGCGCTCCGGCCGATCCCACCAAAGACCAAATCCGAGACATGGGACCGCTGTCGGTGACACTCAATCCGTCCACCGGGGAGTTCACCCTCTCTCACCCACCGATGCGCTCGCGGCGCGAAGTGGGCCGGCGACCGACACGCCGCTCAACCAGTCGCAACGCCCATTGAGAGAAAGCGGCTACCCATGAACGCACTCGTTTGCCAGGGGCCAGGTTCGAAGTCCCGGCAGGACTCCCCGGCGCGACCCTGCGGGTCCGCGAGACCGGAGCTCTCAAGGCTGGGATGGCGAAGTGAGCCATGAAGACGCACGATTCCCTGCCGTCGACGACTGAAGTGGGTGATTCTCCCATGGACGGCGAGACCACTGGACGGGGTAGTTCGATGTACACCGAGCTGCTCTACAGCGCGCTCGACGCCTGGGTCGACTCACCCGACGAGGCGGTGTTGATCGACCATGTCGTGAAGTGCCGCAACGAGATGCTGATCGCGATCCCCCATCGCGACGAGAACGCCTACTCGGCGCTCGCGGCCGAGGTCTCCTACGACCGAGCGCTCATCAAGCTCTGCGAGGCGAACGGCATCGAGGCCAGCGCGGCCAACTTCACTCACCCGAGCGAAGAGCGCCGCCGCCTCGAAAAGGCTCTCGCCGGCGCCGGCATCAACCTGACCGCGCTGGCCCGCCAGCACCGGGCCTAGTGCTTGGGGGCGTCAGGTCCCTCGCCGGTGCTCTTCATTTTGGTGGCGTAGACGGCGGCCTCGGTGCGGTTGCTCATGTTGAGCTTGCTCAAGAGACCCGTCACGTAGTTCTTGACCGTCTTCTCTGAGAGGAACATCGCCTCGGCGATTTGGCGATTGGTCAAACCCTCAGCGATGAGGTCGAGCAGCCGGCTCTCCTGAGGCGAGAGCAGGTCGGCCGCGGCGAACTTCTTGGGCGGGTGAGCAATGCGCTCGACGACCCGCGCCACCGCCCTCGGGTCCATGAGCGAGGCGCCGCCGGCCACCTTCTTCACGTCGGCGATGAGATCGCGCGCTCGTATCTGCTTCAGCACGTAGCCGGCGGCGCCGGCCATCACGCTGGCGTAGAGGGCCTCATCGTCGGCGAAGCTCGTGAGCATGAGACAGGTGACCTCGGGGTGGGTCGAACGCACCTCGCGACAGACTTCGATACCGTTACCGTCGTCGAGGCGCACGTCGAGTATGGCGACGTTGGGCTTGGCGAGGGGAATCCGGGTTAGGGCCTCGGCGGCGGTGGAGGCCTCACCCACCACCTCGATATCCTCGTCGCTCTCGAGGAGGCTGCGCACGCCTTCTCGCACCATCTCGTGGTCGTCGAGGAGAAAGACGCGGATCGTCACTTCCTCCATTGTGCCAGTCCTTGGACCACGTGGCGAACGGCGCCCCGGGGCTGGCGGAGGCTAGCGACGGGCTGGGTACCATCTACTCCGTGCCCTACCGAAAGATCGACGACCCGGTCAAGTTGCGCCGCCTGCTCGAGGCGGTCCTCTTGATCGAATCCGAGATCGATCTGGCCTCGCTGCTGCGCCACATCGTCGAGGAGGCGTGCTCACTTGTCGCCGCGCGCTACGGGGCCCTCGGCGTGCTCAACGAGAGCCGCACCGGCCTGAGCCAGTTCGTCACCTTCGGCCTCTCGAAGAGCGAGGAGGCTGCGATCGGGCCGCGCCCGACGGGCCGGGGCGTGCTGGGACTGCTCGTCACCGACCCCCGCCCACTTCGCCTGCGCGACCTGACTACTCATCCCGACAGCTACGGCTTCCCCGACCACCATCCGACCATGACGTCCTTTCTCGGCCTGCCGGTGCGCGTGCGTGGCGAGGTCTACGGGAACCTCTACTTGACCGAGAAGAAGGGCGGCGCTGAATTCAGCGAGGAGGACGAGTCGATGGCTGAGGCGCTGGCCCTCGCGGCGGGCATCGCCATTGAGAACTACCGACTGAACGAGCGAGTGCGCGTCTTGAGCGTGCTTGATGACCGCGACCGCATCGCGCGCGACCTCCACGACCGCGTGATCCAGCGGGTGTACGCCGTCGGCATGACGCTCCAGGAGACGACGCGCTCGAGCGACCTCGCCCAGGTCATGACTCGCATCAACAAGTCGGTGGACGACCTCGACGCCACGATTAGCGAAATCCGCACGTCGATCTATGAGCTAGGCGAAGATACGGTCCCCGCGGGGCTTCGCCGATCGGTGCTCGAGTTGACGAGCGAGCTCGCGCCGATGCTCGGGGCCCGGCCCCAGGTCACCTTCATTGGTCCCATCGACAACACCGTGTCCCAGCGCGTCGCGGACAACCTGCTCGCGGTGCTGCGCGAGGCGCTCACTAACGCCGGCAAGCACGCCAAGGCGACCCACTACGAAGTCACGTTGCGCGTCACCGACGAAGTGACCCTCGAGGTCGTCGACAACGGCGTTGGGCTCGCGCTGCCCCTCAAGGGTGAGGGGATGGGCCTAGCGAATCTGCGAAGCCGGGCCGAGAGGCTCCACGGCACGTTCGAGATCACGCCTGTCGACCTTGGCGGCACACGCCTGACCTGGCGCGTCCCTGTCTGAGGGGTCGCGCCAGCTTCTCGCTGGTCACGGGCTGGCTGGTTCGACGGGCGCGAGCGCGACCGGTCCCACGCCGATGCTGATCACGGGGTGCCGCGACGGATCGAGCCAGCGCATCACCCGCACCAGTGGATTGACGGGAATCGAGACGCAGCCTTGCGTCGGCATGCCTTCGCTTACGTGCAAGAAGAAGCCGCTGCCGGCTCCCTTCACGACGGGGTCGCTGTTGTAGTTGATGACCACGGCGTGGGCGTAGGCGTAACCCGAGTCGTACAGGTTCTCCGAGTCGCCGCCAGGCGAGACGGCGCTGCGCACGTGCTCGTTGTACTTCGGCGTTGCGGGATTCTCGTCCCACCAGTCGTCCGGCCCGGCCACGAAGTACGGCAGCCTCGTCCCGGGATTCGGCTCGTTGCCGAAGCCCTGGGTCAGGGTAAAGACTCCGACTGGCGTGCGGCCAAGTCCCTCTCTCGTCGGGCGTACGCCGTTCACCCCAACGAATGCGACGACTGCGGGAAAGACCTGTTGGTAGCGACCATCACTCTTCAGCTGCCACGTGCGCAGCACGGCCGTGCGCGAGAGGGACGTCGCCGCCTCTACCGTGATGACCTGACCGGGCGGCGTGCTGGCGCGTGCCGCAGGTCCGCTGGGCGCGGCCGCGAGGAGAAGGAAGGCGATGGCGCCCGTCATCAAAGTTCCACCAGGCCCGGGGCGGTTCATGGACGGGGCGCCGTTCTCCTCAATGCTCGACCAGCGCCTTCACGTGAGCCGCCGTCGAGTCGACGTAGGGCCAGGGGGCAGTGGCTTCGTCGAAGAAGAGCCCAAACTCGGTGCAGCACAGTCCAACGACCTCGCCGCCCCTCGCTCGGCCGTGCTCGGCTATCTCCACGAACGTGGCGCGCGAGGATTCGCTGACGACACCTTGAGTCAGCTCGTCGAAGATCATCGACTGCAGCGCCTCGACCTCGTGCCCGAGTGGCTTCACAACGGTGATCCCCGCGCGCTCCAACGGCGAGGAGTAGAAGTCGCTCTCCATCACGTACTGGGTGGCAAGCAGCGTCATCGATGACGCGCCCAGCGCTCGGACCTCGGCGGCCAGGGCGCCACGAATATCGACCACCGGGACGTTGACCGCGCCAGCCACCTGGTCGTAGTTGCGGTGCATGGTGTTCGCGCAGATTGCGAGCACGGTCGCACCGGCCGTCTCCAGTCGTTGCGCCGAGTCGGCCAGCATGGCGCCGAGCGTCGCCCAGTCGCCGAGCTGCTGGTAGTGCACGACCTCACTGAAGTCCAGGGAGTCGATCAGCACTCGGGGCTGGCGCCACGGTCCAAGCGCTTGGATCGTCTGGCGATTAAGCAGTGCGTAGTACGAAGCGGTCGATTCCCAGGACATCCCGCCAATGAGACCGATTCTCTTCATCCTCGGCCAGGCTACTTTTGGCCGGCGAAGGGCCGACCGAGCGTCACCGCCTACAGGGCGAACTTGTCTTACTCGTAGCTGGGTGGTGCGCTGGCGCCGCCGCTCAGGACCGTGACGCCCGAGGGACTCAACACGCGGACACCCGTTATCTGTCGCATCGAGACGGCACAGGCCATCGTGGCGTCAACAGTGCGCCCGGTGATCGCACGGTAGGTGCCGGCGGTCCACCACTTGCCGGCCGCGGTCTCCATCGACACCGTGTAGACGGTGCCACCCGCGAGACCGCGCTCGCGCAGTCGCAGTGATGTCCCCCAGGGCTGGGCGATCAACTGCGCCGAAGCTTCGACGGACGCTGATCCGTGAAGCACGACGGTTCTCTCCACGGGTGCCTTCGCCGCGCTGCCCGAGAAGACAACGGTGAGCAGCACCGCCGCGGCGACCGCGCCGACAAGGCCGAGCGCCGAAGCTCGAACGCGTCGCTGCCTCCGGTGGGCGACGGCGGAGTGTCGCAGACCATCGAGCACAGCGGCGGTCAGATCCGGTGGCACTGAGGCCGTCGGCTCCACCGTCGCCGGATCCACGAGCTGCAAGAGTGCGACGGTCTCGGTCATCTCCGCCGCAATGGCCCGGCATTCGCCACACCCATCCAGGTGCGCGAGCAGTCCGGTCCTCTCATCCATCGGGATTGCACCTATCAAGTGCATCGCCAGCGCCTCGCGCCATCGTTCGCAGGCCGTCTCGCTCACTGGTCCCACCCGCTCTCTTCGAGCAGCAGACGGAGCATCCGCAGCGCGTAGAAGGCCCTGCTCCGCACGGTTCCTTCAGGGAGCCCAAACAGTTCGGCGACTTCACGGCCGCTGCGGCCGTTGAAGTAGAGCTCGGTGATGACGAGGCGATGCTCGGGGTTCAGCCGCCCGAGGGCCGACTCCACCTGCCAACCGAGCATCGCCCGCTCGATGGTGTCCTCGGCCACTGAGTCCGCCACGTCGAGCCCGTACGTCGGGCCCTTCGTTCGCTGCGCGCCAACGTCGAGGATGACGCGACGTTCGATCGCGAAGAGCCACGTCCTCAATGAGCCAATCGTCGGATCGAAGCGCGACCGAGAGCGCCAGGCTCGAGAAAACGTCTCCTGGACAACGTCTTCGGCGGCCTCGGGCGAGTTCAGTGATCGCCGCGCGAAGCCGAACAGTTCGCCGCCGTGTGTAAGGAACGCGTCGCGAAGACCGGCCTCGTCGGCGGCCTCGAGTTCGGCGCCACCACTCGATCGCGGCCTCGTCAGGCGCGCAACCCGCGCGCGCACCGTGTCGTCCGTGCCCGCCCGCGAAGCTCGATCCCGCGCACCAGCCGAAGGATCGGCTGCGGCCGGCGCGCGTCGTCTAAGCGGCATTGCTAATAGCCACCGTACCCGCCGCCCGAAGTCGTCGTCGTGGTGTTGGACGTGTAGGCCGTCGCGGCAGCGCTGGCGGCCGACGCCTTCACGAGCGTCCACGTACCGCCGTCCGCAGTGATGCCCTCACCGTTGGACTGCAGCGCGCCCGAGTCGCCCTGGTACGTGTAGAGGGGATACGAGTTGAACGTCACTTGCTTCATCGTCTTGCTTCGCGTGACGTAGCCGATCTTCCCCTTCACGCCAGCGCCGATGGCGTTCGTCTTGCCGGGAGTCTTCACTTCGAGGGGTATCCACGTTTCCAGACAGGCGCCGTTGCACTTCAGTTTCGCACCCTTCTCCGAGCTCAGAATGTAGAGCGACCTCGACGAGTGACTTACGAGCGCACCCGCGAACCCCGGCACGTGTGCCGACTTCACGAGCACGGATGTCGTGCCAGAGGCCAGCATCGGTACCACAAGAACCACGCTCGCGATGATTGACCCCAGGGCCCAGCGTGCGCTCCGACCCGACCGGTTACGTTTGCTCTTCTCCACAATCCCTATCTTTGACATTCGTCGGCTCCTTTGGCAGTCGCACCGCCACTGATGGTGTCCTAGTAACGAATACCGTGCCACGGCCCGAAATGCTCACGAGAGCCCGAGGGAATCTTGACCACCCCGCCAACTCGGTCGCTCGCCCATCGATCAAGGCCGCCACCAGGGGACTTGATTCGGCGTCAGTCGGAGGGTGCGAAATGCGGATTGAAGATGAAGCCGACGATCGACCCGGAGGGAATTGTCACGGTCGCCGTGATGATGCCGTCGCCGACGTCGCCCGCGGGGCTGTGCACGATGGCGCCGGCCTGAAGGGCCCCCTCTACGGCACTCGCGACGTCCTCGACGCCCCAGTAGGTCAGTGCGCCCTGCGAGGGGTCGGCGTCGGGTAGCAAGCCGAGCTCGTAGCCGCCGGGATTGAAGCCGACGTAGAAGGGCTCGTCGAAATACGGCGGCGTTCCGAGATATCCCGTCCACCACGCCTTGGCCGCAGCCAAGTCCGGCGCGGGATAAATCACGGTCCTCAGTCCTAGCAGTCGTGTGCCCATGGGCCACTGTCTACCATCCACCTGTCACGGGGCGAGGGCGCCGTTCGCTCTCTGACGTCCTTTCTGGAGCAGTCGCGTTGTCAGATTCCGTACTCAGCGAGACGCACCAGCGCGCGATCCGCCGCCGTTCGAACCCTCGGCACCGGGTCCTTCAGCAGCGCCGCCATGGCGTCGACGGCGTCCGCGACCTGGTGACGGGCGACCACCTTGGCGCTCATCTCGCGCACCCGCCAATGCGCGTCCTCCGCGCCGGCGATCACCGACGGCACCGCCGTCTCGTTCCACGCGTAGAGGAATCCGCGCATCGCCCACACCCGTGGCCAGTACCCTTCTAATCCGCCCTCGCGGCCCTGCAGCACCTGCTCGGCGGCCGGACCGGCCAGGGCGAGCAGCGTCTCTTCGTCGACCTCACCGCGGTCAAGGATGCCGACGCAGTGCGCGACGACGCTCTTCGTGCCGAGCCGCCGACACAGGTCCTCGACGCTCTGGCGTGGCGTGACGCCCCATCGGCTCGCGATCATGTCCTCACAAGGCTACGCCTTGAGAAGTCCTCGCCCACTCCACGCCGAACGACTACGGTGCAACGCCGTGGGCGTCGTCACTCTCAACGGCGGTCTCGACCGCGCGCACCACCGGCAGCGAGGACGTGAGCACGCCCAGCTCACGGTTATAGAAGAGCGACGACGTCGAAAAGTTCTCGCTGCCGACAAAGACGGTCCCCGACGTCGCCGTGCAGTCTGCGCAAATGACCTTCGCGTGGATGTAGACGTACGAATCGCTCGTCGTCGACACCCGGACACCCGAGCGCTCTAGCCGAGCGAGAGCGCTCGCCCACTCTCCTGAACGGGTCATCACGACCTTGACGGCTACACCGCGCTCGGCGGCTCCGATGAGGGCCTGCTCGATCGCCGAGTTATCCATCTCCTCGTTCTCGACGAGCAGGGTGTGCCGCGCCGATGAGATGAGCCTAACGAGAGCCGACGCTGAATCGGGACTCCACACGAGCCCGCCCGCGCTCACCGGCGACACGTTCGCGTGCGCGAAGTCGGCGCCGAAGGTGGCCGAGATCGCCGCGACATCCGCGGGCACCGTGTCCTCGACCCAGAAGTCCCTCGTCGAGGAGTAGTCGTAGGCCACGAGGTTGCCCGTACCGATGTAGGCGGCGCGGTCGTCGATGACGAGGTACTTCGCGTGAAAGATGGTTGACGCCGGCGCCCACGATACGCGCACGCCACCCGCCGTCAAACGCGACGCCGCGGCGGCGTTCTCCCTGCGTCCCTCGTAGGCGCTGTTGAAGAGCACCCGCACGTCGAGGCCCGTGCGGGCCCGGGCGACGAGGTCATCTTCAGTGACCGAGTCCGACATCTCGTACACGGACAGGTCGATCGTACGGCGCGCCCCCTCGATAGCGGTGTCGAGAAACGCGTAGCCCGCCGCCGGCTCGGTCCAGACCTTGGACACCGGCGAGACGGCAAGCGGGTCGCCACCGGCCGGTGGCGTGAACCAGCACAGGGCGCCGATCAACATTCCGACGACGAACGAAGTGGCGCGCTTCACCCCGAGCACACTAGATCTGGGGTGCTTCGTCGATGAAGGCGCTATTCGCCGACGGGGCCACCCGATAGCTCGACGACGATGTCGAGATGACCGAGGTGTCGCGCGTACTCCTGCAGCAGATGAAAGAGGATGCGTTCCAGGGTCGGTGGCGCCTCGCCGTCCCAACGCGCGCTCGGCCGACCGGTCGAGTCAAGGTCGTTGTTCTCGATGATGCGCCGACTCGTCAGGCCCTGAGCGAGAAGTGCCTCCAACAGTTCTTCTCGGGTCTCGGCATCCTCGACGAACCAGCGCCCCTCGCGCTGGTCGCCCCAGGGATTGCCCACGTCGACGCCCAAGTAGCCCCACTCGAGCCACCGCAGCTCGACGTAGCGCAGATGCTTCGCGAGCTCGAGGGCTGTCCAGCCGGAGGCGAGGCGGCTGTGGCGTAGCTCGTCCTCCCCCAGACTTTCGATCCGCCGCGCGATGCTCGAACGGAAGTAGTCGAGGTATGAGAGAAACACCTCGGTGCGTGAGGACCGCGCAACGGTGGGACTCGGGAACTCGTCGGCCATCAGATCAGTATGGTCGCGCGACATTGCGGTGGAAAGCCTAGGCCGGCTCGACCCAGATCAGGCGGGCGGCCTCGAGCGAGAGCGTCAGCGGCGCGCCGGCCACCATGATGGCTACCTCGGCGTGGCCCACGTCGGATTCGACGACGGTGACCTCGCTACCCTCGTGGATCGCGTGCTCGGCGAGCATCGCCAGGAGAGCCGGTGCTTCGTGTTCTGCGACCTCGGAGATCCGGCGAACCCGCGCCGGGGTCCCAGGCTCTAAGTCGGCGAGTGCCGCGAGCACGCCGTATGGAACGGCACGACCGGGAATGACGTTGCCATGAGGGCACGTCGACGGCGAGCCCATGGAGGCGTCGATCTGGTCAACCACCGCGTCGGAGATCGCCGAGGAGATCCGATCAGCCTCGATGTCGGCGGTTGCCCAGTCGAAGGCGAGCACGTCGGTCAGCCAGCGCTCAAGGATCCGATGACGGCGCACGAGACCGGTTGCCGTGCGCTCGCCGCTCGCGCTCAGCACCACGCTGCGGTCGGATCCGATCTCGATCCAGCCATCGCGCTTCATCCTCGACAGTGCTTCACTCACCGTGGGGGCGCTCACCGAAAGCCAGTAGGCCAAGCGGCTAGGCCGCACAACCTCGCCCTCAGCGGCAATGTAGTAGATCGCCTCGAGGTACTTGTCGACGGTGGCCGTGTGAGAACTGGCCATTTAGCGCGTGACCACGCGAGCACCGCCGACAATAGAGCGCGGACCCAAAGGAGTCAGCATCGTCCCGTCCATTGCAGCCATCGAAGCGAGGCTAACCAAGAGCCAGCACACCGTCAAAGCCTCTTTGGCCGCGTGCGAGCGAAACGGTGGTGTGACACCCACGGTCATAATGGGAGCATGGAACAGCGACTCTCACTTGTGACGCTGGGCGTAAGCGACGTGGCGAGATCTCGAGCGTTCTACGAACAGCTTGGCTGGTCGAGCGACTCCGAGGGCGATGACGTCGTCTTCTTCCAATCGGGCGGAATGATAGTCGCTCTCTGGGACCGGTCGTCTCTCGCCATCGACTCCGCCGTGCGCGACGACGGCGGTTGGGGCGGCGTGACGCTCGCGCACAACGTCGCTTCGCCAGAGGCCGTAGATCACGTCCTCGAGGAGGCTCGGGCGGCGGGAGCGACCATTTCGCGAGAAGCCGCCACGACTTTCTGGGGCGGCTACTCGGGAGTGTTCGTCGACCCAGACGGACACCCTTGGGAGGTGGCCCACAATCCAGACTGGCGTCTCGCCCCTGACGGTTCGATCAGCCTTCGCTAACCTCAGCGGCTCGGCACCGATCAGATTTTCGGATTCCACCAGGTAGCTGACGCCGCGACGAATCGGTGCGGGAGACGGCCACCGAGCAGGTAAACTTGCTTGAAGTCAATCAACTAACGCGTCCGGAGAAGACCCTACTTTCATGACCCCCGTCAAGGAATTGCACCGCGATCGCTACAAGTGGATCGCCCTGACCAACACCACCCTTGGCGTGTTCATGGCGACGATCAACTCCTCGATCATCCTGATCTCGCTCCCGGCGATCTTCCGGGGCATTCACATCAACCCACTCTCGCCGAGCAACGTGGGCTACCTGCTCTGGCTCATGATGGGTTACCTGCTCGTAACGGCGGTGCTCGTGATCAGCCTCGGCCGGCTCGGCGACATCGTCGGACGCGTCCGTATCTTCAATCTGGGCTTCGCCGTCTTCTCGGTGGCCTCGGTGCTGCTCGCGCTCGATCCCTATCACGGGGGCACGGGCGCGCTGTGGCTCGTGCTGTGGCGTCTCGTCCAGGGCGTGGGCGGCGCGATGCTGTTCGCCAACTCGGCGGCGATCCTTGTCGACGCCTTTCCGAGCGATCAGCGCGGGCTCGCGATCGGGGTCAACCAGGTGGCCGCGATCGGCGGATCGTTCATCGGTCTCATCGCCGGCGGACTGCTCTCGGTCGTCGACTGGCGACTGGTCTTTTGGGTGTCGGTCCCCTTCGGCGTCATCGGTACCGTGTGGAGCCTGATGAGCTTGCGCGAGAGCGGCGTGCGCTCGCCCGCGAGGATCGACTGGTGGGGCAACCTCACCTTCGCGGTCGGCCTGACCTCGATCCTCGTCGGCATCGTCTACGGTATCGAGCCCTACGGCACACACTCAATGGGCTGGACCTCGCCGCTCGTGCTCTCGGCCTTTGCCATCGGCGCCGTCTTCCTCGCGGCGTTCTTTGTCATTGAGACCAAGGTGATCGCGCCAATGTTCAATCTGCGCCTCTTTCGGATCCGCGCCTTCGCCATGGGCTCCGCGGCCGGACTGCTGGCCGCCATCGCCAGAGGCGGCCTGCAGTTCATGATCATCATCTGGCTGCAGGGAATCTGGCTGCCGCTGCACGGCTACAACTACTCCCAGACGCCACTATGGGCCGGCATCTTCCTCTTGCCCCTGACGGCCGGCTTCCTCTTCGCCGGTCCCCTCTCGGGCTACGTCTCGGACCGCCACGGAGCGAGGATCATCTCGACTGGCGGGCTCTTTCTCTTTGCGGCCAGCTTCGTCGGCCTGCTCTTCGTGCCGACGAACTTCTCCTATTGGGTCTTCGCCCTGTTGATCTTCGCCAACGGCGTCGGCGGCGGCATGTTCTCCGCGCCGAACCAGGCGGCCGTCATGAACTCGGTCCCGGCGGATCAGCGCGGCGGCGCCGCGGGCATCCAGGCCGCTTTCCTCAACACCGGCATGGTTCTCTCGATCGGCGTGTTCTTCTCGTTCATGATCATCGGTCTCACCAACAGCCTGCCCAAGGTCATGTTCCACGGACTCACCAAGCACGGTGTCAGCACCGCGCAAGCGAACCTCGCGGCGCACGTACCCGCGGTGGGGAACCTCTTCTCGTCCTTCCTCGGCTTCAATCCCCTGAAGGACCTGCTAAAGAGCCAGGCGCTCGCCCACGTAACGAACGCCCAATGGGCGCTGCTTACGAGCAAGCACTACTTCCCCAGCCTGCTCGAGAGCCCCTTCCACCACGGCCTCATCATCGTCTTTGCCATGGCCATCCTGATCGCCTTGATCGGCGCGCTCTTCTCAGCGCTGCGCGGCGAGCGCTTCGTCCACCAGGCCCAGCCGCTGCGTGACTTGGTTGGCGAGATGGCCGAGAGCGCGGGCGCCGTGCCGGGCGAGGTCGCCGTCGAGACGGGCGGCCTTCGATGATCCCGCTGCAGGCGCCGGCGCCGACCGGCCCCACCGCCACGCGCCTGCGCTTCGTGCTGGTACGCCTGGCCCGCGCCCTTCGCCGCGAGAGCCGGTCAACGCTCACGGCGTCGCAGGTCTCGGCGCTCGCGGCGCTCGAGGAGTCCGGCCCGATGCGCATTAGCGCGCTCGCCGCGATCGAATCGACGGATCCCTCGGTCGCGACCCGCGTCGTGGCGAGCCTCGAGGGCCTCGGACTCGTGGGACGCGAGGACGACCCCGAGGACAAGCGGGCCTGCCTCGTGGACCTGAGTGATGAGGGACAAAGCGTGTTGACGGCCCTCTGGGACGAGCGGGCCCACGAGCTCGACGAGCGGATGGCGGGGCTGTCGCCCGAGGAGCGCTCCCGCATCGAAGCCGCGCTACCGGCCCTCGAAAAGCTCACTCGCGGCGAGTAGCGCCCTCGCTCGCTGGCTAGGCCAGCGCCGCGTCGAGCGTGATGGTTGTGCCCGTGAGGGCCTTGCTGACCGGGCAGCCGGCCTTCGCCTCTTCGGCCGCCTTGACGAAGCCGTCGTTGTCGAGGCCGCCGGCCTTGCCCCGCACGGTGAGGGCGATGCCCGAAATGCGAAAACCGCCCGCGGGGTCGGGGCCGAGGGTGACCGCGGCGTCGACGACGAGGGACTCGGGTGTGCCGCCCGCTCGTGCGATGCCACCGCTTAGGGCCATTGAATAGCAAGCCGCGTGCGCCGCGGCGATCAGCTCCTCGGGGCTCGTGACGCCTTCGGCGTCGTCGGCGATGCGACGCGGGAACGAGACGTCAAAACTTCCGGCGCCGCTGCTCACGAGTTCGACCCGACCGGTCCCGTCCTGCACCCCGCCGGTCCAGGTACTGCGTGCGTTGCGTGTTGGCATGATCCCTCCTAGGTTGCCGCCGATGTTACCCACCACGGCCGGTCACCCATCCGGCTCACGCCCCGTGCGCTGCGGCAAAGTTTCTGCCATGATGACCCCATGACAACCTTCACACGACACGACGAGGGCATGCCCAACTGGGTCGACACCTCGGTAGCCACCGAAGAGCAGCACCACGACAAGCGCGCCTTCCTCTCGGCGGTCTTCGACTGGACGTGGGACCTATTCGGCCCGGAGATGGGCCACTACGCGATCGCTCGTAGCAACGGTGAGCCGGTCTTCGGACTCGGGATCGGCGAGGGCGCGTCCGGAGCGCTCGTGACCTACTTCACCACCGCGAACGTCGAGGACGCCGCGCGACGCGCGAGTGAACTCGGGGCCGGCGTCGTCATGGGGCCGATGGTCGTCGGCGACGTTGGCGCGATGGCCCTCATGGCCGACCCGGCCGGCGCGATCTTTGGGTTTTGGCAGCCCAACACCTTCCCCGGCTTCGGGGTGCAGTACGAGCCGAACGCGCCCGGCTGGTTCGACCACGTGTCGAGCGATCCCGAGCGGGCCGGCGCGTTCTACGCCAATGTCACGGGACACGACCTCAACAGCCCCGGGGGTGACATGCGGGTACTGCAGAACGGCGAGCAGTGGTTCGCGAGCTTCTCACAGCCCACGGGCGACGAAGCGCCGCACTGGCGGCCCATCTACGTCGTGGACTCCCTCGAGCGGATCCACGAGACGGTGCCGCGCCACGGGGGCGCGATCGTCGTCGAGGAGGCGCCAGTGCCCGGCAGCGCGATCTGCGTCTTCAGCGAGCCAGTAAACGGGACCCTGATGACGGTGATGCGCGCCGGCGAGCCACCGGCCTAACTGCTTCGGCGAAGCACCGAGCGAAGGTCCGCCTAGTCGGCGATCGGTGCCCGAGCCGTTGGCTACCCCACTCGCAGCGCCCAGCACGATGTCGGCGTGCACCAGAATGACTGGCGTGCCCATTGGCGACCTGGAGAGTGCGAGCGCCGTGCTCGCCGGCGCGTCGTCGGTCCTCGTCCTTACGGGCGCCGGCGTCTCCACGGCCAGCGGCATCCCCGACTATCGCGGTCCCCAAGGAGTGTGGACCGTTAATCCGGCGGCCGAGCGCGATTCGTTCGCGGACGTCTACGCGCGCGACTCGAGCGTGCGCGAGCAGGCCTGGCGTCGCTTGCTCTCGCGCGCCAAAAACCCGCCACAACCCAACGCCGCCCACCACTGCCTCGCGCGCTTCGAAGCCACTGGACGGCTCAGCCTGCTCGTCACCCAGAACATCGACGGCCTGCACCTGGCAGCGGGCACCACGCCCGAGCGCCTCGTGGAAGCCCACGGCCACGTACGCAACGTTCGCTGCCTCGACTGCGACGCTCGTCAGGCGACAACAACCGTGCTCGCGCGAGTCGCCGAGGGAGAGTCCGACCCACGTTGTCGGGCGTTGGTGGAGGGCCGACCCTGCGGTGGCGTCCTTGCCACGACGATCGTTCGTTTCGGCGACGCCCCGGACCCCGCGGAGATGCACCGCGCTACTCGGGCCGCGCGCCAGTGCGACGTGATGCTCTGCGTGGGCTCGACGCTCTCGGTGTACCCCGTGGCCGGCCTGGTCATGACGGCCCTCGACTACGGCGCACGGGTGGTGATCGTAAATAACGCCGCTACCGACTACGACCCGAGTGCGCTCTGCCTGCGCGGCGACATCACCGATCTCTTGCCAACTCTTCTTGGTTGCTGAGTCCTCGGCTCGATACGCCGAGCACGACACGAGCTTCCTCGATCATCATCGCTTCGTGCTCGCCGCCGGCGACCGGTGCGCCGACGACAGCGATCTGGACCTGTCACCGGCGTTTGCTAACTTTCGGCCATGACCGCCAAGTTCCGCATCGCCGCCATCGACTGTCCCGACCCGCTCGCGCTCGCCGCGTTCTACTCGCGACTGACCGGACTCGAGGTCGAGCCGCTCGGCGACTTCCCGCCACAAGACGTCGTGTGGATCGAGCTGCTCAACGATGGTGAGCCAACCATCGGCTTCCAGAAGGTCGACTCGTACGTCGCGCCGACTTGGCCCGAAGGACCGCTGCCCCAACAGCTGCATCTCGACTTCTCCGTCCCCGATCTCGACGAGGGAGAAGCGCACGCGATCGAGGTCGGCGCCACGAAGGCTGACTTTCAGCCCGGGGAGACCTTCCGGGTCTTTCTGGACCCCGTGGGCCACCCCTTCTGCCTCGTTCTGCACGGCGAGGAATGACCCCGGCGGCGATGCCCGCAACGTCGTTCCCGACGCCAAGATGGTCGGATGGTCCCTACTGACGCGCTGAAGCGCGTAACGAGAATGGGACCTGTGGCGAGGAGATCCCGAGCCAGCATTGAGTCCAACAGGCGGTCGTCACAATGATTAATGCGCTGCAATCCTTCGGGCGTCGCAGGGCCACGCGGCTCCTGGCGGCCTCGGCCATCCTCGGCGCGACGTTCTCGGTTGCCTCAATGGGAATTGGCAGCACTCCGGCCCTAGCCGTGACGCCGGCCTGTACGGCGGCGAACACTTACGTCTGGGCGCCCTACGTGGCCAGCGGCACCGCCGGCACGTTCTACTACGTCCTCGAGTTCAGCAACGTTGGTCACTCGACCTGCACGCTTCGCGGCTTCGCGCGCGTCTGGGGCGTCACGTCAGCGGGCGCGCTGGTCGGCAAACCCGCGTCGCACGCGGGCACGACCACAACGGTGACCCTCGCACCAGACCAGACGGCCCACGCGATCCTGGGTGTGGTCGACACGGGGGCGCTCTGCGGGACGCACGGCGTGCGAGCCGCGGGGCTACGCGTCGTGCCTCCGGGCCAGATCCTGCCAACGTCACCGGGCGAGAGGGACGAGGTCGAGAGCTTCCCTCTCGAGGTCTGCTCGAACGAGTCGTCGATGCACGTGGAACCCATTCGGGCCGGGACCGGGATACCCCTCTACACCACCTCATAAGCCAGCTGGCTCCGTGGAGTGCCGGCTCGGCCAAAAGGCCCGGTGCTCGCATTTCTCGATCGACCCCTCGATCGACGGCTTCAATGTGTCCAAGGTGCGCGGTCGGTAACGCACGAGGCGAATTGCACCGCTGTTTGGTCAGGTCAGTCGTGAAAGCAGGCGCGGGCTTCGCGGATCGCGTAGAAGAGAAGGACGTAGCCAGCCCCAGGATCCGCCCACCACCAGCCTACGAACGCATTCAGCGCTAGACCGGCGAGCACCGCTGTCGCGAGGATGCCGTCGACCAACGTGACGCGTCCTTCAGCCTTCAACACCGGGTTGTTCAGCGCGGCACCGGTTTTCGCCTTGCCCGCGGCGAGAGCAAACATGGCCACGGCGGTGAACCCGGTCCACACCATTCCGAAAGGGCTGTGATGCGGGCGCACCCCGAGGGCGAGGATAACCGTGCTCTGCACCGCCAAATAGGCCGCCAGAGCCACGAAGGCTGAGCCGATCATTCGAATCGCTCGGCGTCGGCGCGTTTGGGCCACGTCCGCGAGTTCCCACAGCACGACGGTGGAGGCGCCGATCTCGATCAGGCTGTCCAAGCCAAAGCCACCCAAAGCCACCGACCTGGCCTCGATGGCGGTGATCGCGAGCACGACCACGCCCACGACATTCCAGGCGAGGGTCGCGAACTCCAGCTGGCGTCCTCGACGCAGCAGGCTCTGGCTGGCATCGTCACCGTTGAGGTTGGCTACCAAAACAGACTAAGTGGCACGGTCCGAGAACTGAAGCGACGCCATGGTGAACAGTTCACGACAGCGCTGTGACCAAGGGCAGTCGTTCGCGTGAAGCGGCACCTTCTTACGCTGGCCAAATTGCGTACACCGATTCAGGTGAATGAGCTGCGTGAATCAGTGGCGGCGCTAGGCGTCGCGCGTCGCCATCCGCCACGCGCCCAGGGCCGTCCACACGACGATCCAGGCGATGATGACAAGGATCGCGACCGCGGTCGACTCGGGGAGGAGTTGGACCCCGCCCCCACCGCGTGCCACCCCACCGAGCCCGAGGACCACTGGCAGTCCGGCCGGTTCTATGTGCGCCATGGCCAGGCCGACCAGGCCACGCTGAGCATTGATCAGGTGGGGTATCGCGACTCTTGAGAACAGCGGCGTCAGGACTATCTCGTAGACGATCAGCAGCACGACCGGCACGGTGCGCTGTCCCATCAGCGACGAGAGGCCGAGGCCGATCAAGAAGCCGACGATCGCCCACAACTCGACCCAGAGGCCGGTCTCGATCATCAGCTTGAGCGGCGGTGAAAGGAATGTAGTGGTGTAGCTCGCGTAGTTCTGCTCGGCGACCTTGATCGCAAATGCGCGCATCTCGGGCTTGGTCGCGGGCTTTGCGGTGATCGAGGTGATGGAACCCTTGCCGCCTTGGTTCTTCACTGCCACGACCTGGTTGTTCGGCCCGCACTGGACCGGAGGGGGATTCGGCCCATTGAAGTTGTAGTTCATGTAACAAATAGCGGCCTTGGGGTGGTCCTCGGCCCACGTGACGAATGCCTGGCGGCTTAGGCCGACCGGCATGTTGTTGATCCCATCGAAGCTCAGTTTCGTCGGCGCGGCCGCGACGCACACCGAGCAGACGACGATGATGCCCGCCGCGACGACGGGCACGATGATCATCAGTCCCGCGGGAACGCGCGCGAAGTAGAGGGCGAGCCGGGAGCGTCCGGTGACGACGAGGTGTCGGAACATGCCCTCGGTCAGGTCGACGGCGCCCGCGGTGCAGCCGAGGGTGGCCGCGACGATGAATCCGAAGATGTACATGAGGCCGGCGATCAGCCCCTCGAAGATGCTGTAGCCGCCGGCCGGTCCGTAGGAGTGCGGCGCGACGGCGTGGGCGACGAGGCGAACGATGAGAAAGATCGCGGGTACCCCGATGTTGACCGCGATAAGCGCGATCATGAGACCACGACGCTTGCGCAACTCCATGAAGCGGGTCATGATCATCGCGCCGTTGGGCAACCAAGAGCCCCGGCGGTCATGCGTCGCGGGGGTGATGGCGAGGTCGGTGGACGTGGTCACTGGGGATCCCCCAGTCGCGTAGTCACTTCGAGGAACCAGGATTCGAGGGAGGCTTGATTGACCTGCAGCCGGTAGACCGACACTCCCCCGTCGACGAGGACGCGGTTGATCTCAGCGACGACCGAGCGATCCGAACCCGCGGCAAGGGAGATCACTAGTCCTTCCGGCTGGACTTCGACCCGCCCCGCGAGATTCGTTGCCGCGAGAAGTTGGCGGGCGGTGTCGGGTGCGGAGCACTCGATCTGAACCTCCACGTCGGCGCCGGAGAGAAGTTCGGTGATGGGTCCCTGGCGAATCACGTGGCCGCGGTCGACAATGGCGACGGCGTCGCAGGTGCGCTCCACCTCGTCGAGGAGGTGCGAGGAGAGGACCACGGTTCGGCCCTCGGCGACGAAGGACCGGATCATCTCTCGCATGTCGTGCATACCCGCCGGGTCGAGGCCGTTCATCGGTTCGTCGAGGATCAGCAGCTGGGGGTCGCTGAGGAGGCACGCCGCCACGCCGAGGCGCTGGCGCATGCCCATCGAGTACTTCGAAACGCGATCGTTCTTGCGCTGGGTGAGGCCCACTCGGTCAAGCGCCGGATCGACGCGGGTACGCGCCGCTGGTTCCCGAGCGGCCGCGAGAATTTCAAGGTTCTGTCGCCCCGTGAGATGGCCGTGGAACCGGGCCTCGTCCACGATGGCACCCACGCGCACGAGGGCTTGGTCGCGATGGCGCGGGACTTCGTAGCCGAGCATCGACATCGTGCCGCCGTCGGCTCGGGTGAGTCCGAGCAACACGCGAATGAGCGTCGTCTTGCCAGCACCGTTGGGGCCGAGATACCCGAAGGCGCTACCTCGGGGAACGCGCAGGTCCACGCTGTCAACGGCCACGTTCTGGCCAAATCGCTTCGTTAGTCCGTGGGTCTCAACCGCCCACGCGGCGCCGTTGGGCCCGCTCTCGGTGACTTCGTCGAGGACTGCTCCGGTCATTCCGAGGTCTCCCGTCAAGTGGTGTGGTGATGCTGCACTCATGCTAAGAACACACGTCGTCGAGCGGTATTGGGGTAAACCCTTACGCACCCCGAGATCGAATTCGATCCCCAATCGAAGTTGCCTTTTGGTCGCGCTGAGAGGAGTCCACTCACGGCGATCTGGCCGCCATGGCCCCGGGAGGCGAGAGGAACAACGGATAGACTGACCTTTCGCGTCTCGGGGTCTCGACCTTGGGAACACCGAGGACCTGTGGTGCAGCTCGGAGTGCACGCCGCCCTGTCAAGGCGGAGGTCGCGGGTTCAAATCCCGTCAGGTCCGCTCGACACCCACTGGGTGGCGAGGAGGTCGGGTAGCTCAGTTGGTAGAGCGCGCGCCTGAAAAGCGTGAGGTCACCGGATCGATGCCGGTCCCGACCACCAATTCAATGGAGGCGTGATCGCATCGGCCACCAGCTGGCGCCACCTTGGCCATCGAGTAGCGCCGACTCGGACTCGCCGACCACGCTCCGACAATGCGCCACTCGGCCCGAAGGTCACGCGGACTCTCGCTCGACAGCAAGCCGATGCGCGCCACGACGTTGGACTCCGCGAGACGCTCGACAAGATAGAGGCTCGACGGCCGCCTCAGCCGCGACCGATTTGACGCTGATCGATATACGTACCGGACCGTGACTTCGCTCGACTCCACGAGAGCAACGTACCGAGTGGCTGTGACGCGAACGAGCGACGTCACGTGGGACAATGAGCGGGCCATGATCGACGAAATTCCCTTCATCTCGCCCGCCTTCACCGACCAGGAGCGCGAAGTCGAGTGGCCGACGGACCGGTGGCCGCGGGGCCTGCACCACCGCCAATGGGAGCTGGACGCGGTCGTCGACGAAGTGTTTACGCGCGACGATCTCGCCGTCACCAACGCGGTGGTCGTCGTCCAAGGCGGACGGGTGCTCGTCGAACGCTACGGGGGCTGGCGCCAGCACTTCGACCGGCCGCCCGAGCCGATCACGGCCGAGAGCCCGCTGCTCTCGTGGTCGATGGCCAAGTCCATCCTGCACATGATCATCGGCACCCTCGTTGATGAGGGCCGCCTCGATCCCGACGAGTTCGCGCCGGTGCGCGAGTGGGGCGACGGGGACGATCCTCGCCACCAGATTCGATTGCGCGACCTGTTGGCCCAGCGCGACGGCCTCGACTTCAATGAGGTCTACGAGTTCAACGAGTCGAGCGACGTCATGGCAATGCTCTTCGGCGACGGAAAGGCCGACATGGCCGCCTACACCGCCCGTCGCCCCCTGGCCCACCCGCCGGGTTCCTTCTTCAACTACTCGAGCGGCACGACCAACCTGCTGAGCCGCATCGTCGCCGACCAGGTCGGCTACGGCGAGGCCTACCGCGCCTACCTCGACGAGCGCCTCTTTGACCCGCTCGGCATGACGAGCGCGAGCACGACCTTCGACGACGCCGGGGTCTTCGTCGCTTCGAGCTACGTGCACGCCACCGCACTCGATTTCGCGAAGTTCGGCCTCCTCTACCTGCGCGGCGGCAACTGGTCCGGACGCCAGCTCATCTCGCGATCGTGGGCCGCGACGGCCCAAGTGCCGCTCAGCGTCGACCAGGAGACCGGCTCGTTCTACTCCTGGCATTGGTGGGTGAGCGGCGATCCCTACGGCACGTACTGGGCGAACGGCTACGAGGGCCAGTCGATCAGCGTCGCGCCCGCCCTCGACGCGTTGGTGCTGCGCTTCGGTCACACGCCGGAAGAGCACTACCCGGCGCTCCGCGCGTGGCGCGAGCGGGTCCTGCGAGTCCTCGCCGGCTAGGCGCCCTCGTCGGTGAAGCCGAGGTCGGGCGCGCCGAAGATCGCCGTGAAGGCGATGCCCTCCTTTCGCCGCCATAGCCGCAGCCGTGCCGCCGCGGTCGACTAAGGCGAGGATGAGTACGACCTCGGCGCCGGCGGCCCGGACGACGTGCGCCGCCTCGAGCAGACTCGTACCGCGCGTGACCGTGTCTTCGGTGATCACGACGCGGTCGCCCGCCTCCAGCACGCCGGCGATGCGCCCTCCCGCACCATGGTCCTTCACTTCCTTGCGCACGCTGAAGGCGCGCAGCGCTCTCCCCCGTGTCGCCGCGACGCCGGCGGTGACGAAGCTGACCCCGTCGGCGCCCATCGTCAGCCCGCCGATGGCCGTCGCGTCTTCGGGGATCCGCTCGAGGACGAGCGTCGCGACGTCCTCCATCACCTCGGGCGCCAGGATCGTCTGCTTGGAGTCGATGAACCACGTCGAGGGGCGTCCGGACTTGAGGACGAACTGGCCCCGACGAATCGAGTGAGCGAGGAGGTGCTCGCGAACCCGCTCGCGTGCGTCGCTCACGATATGACCACCTGACCCGAACCAGCGCGCACCTCGCCCACGACCGACGCTGCGATCCCGCTCGCGCGCGCGAGCGTCACCGCCGCCTCGGCGGCATTCGCGTCGACCGCGACCACCATGCCCAGCCCGCAGTTAAAGACCCTCACCATCTCATCGGCGGCGACGGGACCGCGTCGTTGGATCTCGTAGAAGATCTCGGGCGTCGCGAAGCGCTCCATGTCGATCACCGCGTCCACCGTCGGACACAAGATTCTTGCGACGTTGCCCACGATGCCCCCGCCCGTGATGTGGGCGACCGCGTGCACGCCGGCGCCGAGCTCGCGCCGCAGCGCCAGAACGCACGGGGCGTAGATGAGCGAAGGCAGGAGCAGTTCTTCGCCGAGCGTCGTCGCCGCGCCCTCAAACGCCGGCGCGCGAAAGTGACGCTTCGTCGGTGACCGAGCACTCGGCGAGCCAGCGAGTAGCCGTTGGAGCGAAGCCCCGGCGAGTGAAAGCCCACGAGCGCGTCGCCTTCGCGCACGCGTTCCGGTGAGAGCATCTCCTTTCGCTCCACCACCCCAAGCGCAAAGCCCGCCAGGTCAAGGCCGCCCGGTGCCATCACGCCGCTGTGCTCGGCGGTCTCGCCCCCGAGCAGCGTCACGTGTGCTTGGCGACAGCCCTCGGCGATCCCCGCGATCAGCACCTCGAGCTCGTCTGGTCGTACCGCGCCCGTCGCCACGTAGTCGAGCACGAAGAGGGGCTCGGCGCCTGCGCACACGAGGTCGTCAACGAGCATCGCCACGAGGTCGACGCCCACGGTGTCAAATCGCCCGAGGAGCCGCGCCACTTCGAGCTTCGTGCCGACGCCGTCGGTCGTGGCGACGAGTATGGGCTCTTCATACTTCGCAGCGTCGAGCGCGAACAGTCCGGCGAAGCCGCCGAGCGTTCCCAGCACCTCGGGGCGACTCGTACTACTCGCCGCCAGGGAGATTCGTCGCACGACCTCTTCGCCGGCGTCGATCGAGACTCCCGCGTCGGCGTAGGTCCTCGCGCCGACGACCTCGAGGAGTCGGCTCACCAGCGGCTGCCGGCGAGTACCGATCGACACTGGTATCGGCGCGGGGTACGAACCGGTGAGGCAGGCGTCGCAGCACTCGCCGGCCAGCTGGATGGCCGCGCGCAGGTTGGCCAGGGTGATGAACTCGAGCGAGTCCGAGCCGATGAATTCGTTCATCTCGGCGACCGAGTGGTTCGCCGCCAGCAGCTCGTCGCGGTTGGGCGTGTCGATGCCGTAGTAGCAGGGCCAGGTGAAGGGCGGTGACGAGATGCGCAGGTGCACCTCCCTCGCGCCGGCGTCGCGCAGCATTCCGACGAGCGCCTGGGTGGTCGTGCCACGCACGATCGAGTCATCCACCACGATGAGGCGCTGGCCCTCGATGTTCTCGCGCAGCGGATTGAGCTTGCGCTTCACGCCGGCCGTGCGCGCTCGCTGGTCCGGCGCGATGAAGGTGCGCCCGATGTAGCGGTTCTTCACGAGCCCGTAGCCAAAGGGGATGCCCGAGGCCTTGGCGTAGCCCTCGGCGGCGGGCACGCCCGAGTCGGGCACGCCCATCACGAGGTCGGCCTCGACCCTCGACTGACCGGCGAGTAGCTCGCCCATGCGCCGGCGCGTCGAGTGCACCTGGTGGCCCATGAGGTAGGCGTCGGGCCGGGCGAAGTACACGAACTCAAAGATGCAGAGCTTCGAGGTGCCCGAGGCCGGTTCGAGGAGTTGGGTCGAGCTGAGGCCCTCCTTCGTGATCGAGACGAGCTCCCCGGGTGCGATCTCGCGCACGAAGGTCGCGCCCACGACGTCGAGGGCCGGCGACTCCGAGGCGACGACCCAGCCCTCGGGCGCGTCCGCCGTGCCGAGCCGTCCGAGGCAGAGCGGGCGAAAGCCGTAAGGGTCACGCACCGCGTGGACGCGGTGCGCCTCAAGCACGACCATCGAATAGGCGCCCTCAACGCGCGAGAGAACCTTGCCAAGCGCTTCGGCGAGCGACGTGCCCGCCTCGACGTCACGCGCGAGCAGCTCGGCGACGAGGTCGGAGTCCGAGAGCATCGACGTGAACTCGATGCCCGCGTCGCGGGCCAGAGCGGTCGTATTCGTCAGATTCCCGTTGTGCGCGAGGGCAAAGCCCGATGAGCCAGCTGAGCGGTACACCGGCTGGGCGGCGGTCCAGTTCGCCGAGCCCGACGTCGAGTAGCGCGTGTGGCCAATGACGAGCGAGCCGCCGAGCGCTCGCAGCGTGTTCTCGGTAAAGACGTGGCTCACCAGTCCGTTGTCCTTCACTACGGTGATCTGCTCGTTCTGGAACGTCGCCATGCCGGCCGACTCCTGGCCGCGGTGTTGCAGCGCGTAGAGCGCGTCGTAGCAGAGCGGCGCGACGTCGCGGCCCGGAGCCACGATCCCTACGACGCCGCAAGCCTCTCTCATGCGAGACGCGTGATGGGCGTTCCGGGGCTGGCGAGCACGGCCCCAGTCTCGCACAGGCACTCGGGGGCGCGGAACACTTGAGTACGCTACAGCCGTGCTGGATTTGCACACACACTCGACGTTTTCCGACGGCTCGGACACGCCCTACGAGCTAGCCGAAAAGTCGCATCGGCTGGGTATCCGGGCCATCTCGCTGACCGACCACGACACCACTAGCAGCCACGACGAGATGGCCCGCGCGACCAGTCATTTCGGCATCGAACTGGTGCCCGGCGTCGAGGTGTCACTGCGTGACAACGCGTTCCCGGTCGTGCGCAATGGCCGCACGGTCCCGCGCAATGTCCACGTGCTGGCCTACTTTTTGCCCCTCGACCCGACCCACCCGCTGCAGCAGCAACTGGCCGAGCTGCGCCACGACCGCGACGTGCGCAACCACGAGCTCGTGGCGCTGCTGAACGAGCGGGGCTTTGATCGAATCACGCTCGAGTACCTGGGCGAGCTGTCCGGCGGTGTGGAGTCCGTCGGTCGCCCGCACTTCGCGCGCGCGATGTTCGAGCTCCACCCCGAGATCGTCGGACCGCGCACCGACGCCAGCTGGAACCGCATTTTTGTCGACTGGCTCGGACGCGACGGACGGGCCTACATTCCCAAGACGAGCATGCCCATCGAGCAGTTCGTCGGCGCCGCAGAGGGATCGCACACTGTCTTTTCCATCGCGCACCCGCTCGTGAACTACATCGAGGAGTGCACGAACGCCGGGATCGAGTCGACCATGCCGAAGGTCTTTGCCTCGTTGCGCGAACGCGGATTCCTCGGTGTCGAGGCCTACTACGGCGGGACCAACGCCCCCACTCGTTCGCTCGTGGTGAAGCTGACCCGTGACGCGGGGATGATCCCGACCGGCGGGTCGGACTACCACGGCAGCTACAAAGACGAGGTGAAGCTCGGCGTCGGACGCACGGGGGACCTGCGCGTGCCCGACGAGATCCTTGACGAGCTGAAGGCCGCTCGCTAGGTCGACCCGGCGAGGGCGTTGGCTAGCGCATCGGACCTACGACGGCCAACCTCGTCAACGGAGACATCGATCGACGCCCCGATCCGTAGCCGACTCCCCCCGCATGTGCCGATTTGAAGGTGGGCCACGCCAGCCGCCGTCGCACGCATTGAGAACGCCGCCGCGTCGTTGGTCGCCACCACGAAACGGCCGGGGAACTCGCTGAAAAGCTCGGCGTGACATTCGAGCTCGTCGATTTCGGCGCCGACGTCGGCGACAGCGGCGATCTCGGCCAACGCGCACGCGATGCCCCCGCCGCTGACATCGTGGACGGCCGTCACGTCACTCGTCGCGCCAGCGCATATCGAGGCGACTTCGCCGGCGACGAACCCGACGGTCACCGCCGCTGCCGCGTGGTCGACGTTCGCGATTCGTCCGCCTCGGCGACCCCGCCGGGTGGCCCACTTCGAACCGGCGAGGGGAAAGGCCAGCTCGCCCACAGCGCGACGCGCACCCACAAGCATCAACGCGTCCCCCGCGCGCCAGCGCCATCCCGGCGGCGGCGCCACGAGCTTGTCGACGACGCCAAGTACCCCAAGGACAGGCGTCGGGTCGATGTCACTACCCCCGCTCTCGTTATAGAGCGACACGTTGCCCCCGATGACCGGCAAGTCGGTCGCGCGACACGCTTCAGCCAGGCCGTCGATGGCCTCGCTCAGCTGCCACATGACTTCGGGGTGCTCGGGGTTGCCAAAGTTGAGACAGTTGACAACGGCCTTCGCAGTGGCGCCGACGCAGGCGAGGTTCGCGAGCGCCTCATAGAGCGTGAGCGTGGTCCCGAGGCGGGGCTCGAGCGCGCACCAGCGTGGGTTCGAGTCCGTCGTAATCGCTATACCCCGCGTCGACGAGGGAAGACCCGGACCGGCGAGTCGCAGCAGCGCCGCGTCGCGTCCCGGCCCGACGACAGTGTTCAAGAACAGCATTGAGTCGTACTGGCGATGCACCCAGGCCGGGTCGATCAACAGATCGAGCAAGTCCGCCTCGGGCGAGCCGACTGGCTCATCCATCGTCGGGTCATCGGCGAGGACCGCATCGAGGGACGCGGGCCGGCACCGTGGTCGGTCGTAGAGGGGCGCTTCGTCGGCGAGTGACGAAGCGGGCACCTCGGCGAGCACCTCACCGTCGAAGCCGTCTCGAATGCGCAGCATCCCGCCGAGGCGCCCGTCAGCACGTCGCACCGGCTCGACCACCCGGCCGACGACCGTCGCGCGGACCTCCCACTTCGCGCAGACCTCCACCACGGCGTCGAGGTTGGCCGGCGTGATGATGGCGAGCATCCGCTCCTGGCTCTCCGAGGTCATGACCTCGAAGGGCAGCATTCCCCGCTCGCGCAGGGGCACGGCCGCGACGTCGACGTCCATGCCGACACCACCGCGCGCCGCCGTCTCGCTCGTCGCGCACGCGAGACCCGCTCCCCCGAGGTCCTGGATGCCCACGACCAGCCCACGGTCGAGCAGCTCGAGGCAAGCCTCGATGAGCCGTTTCTCCTCGTAGGGGTCGCCGACCTGCACGCTCGGGCGCTTGGCGTCATCGCTGAGCGCGTACTCGCCCGAGAAGCCCGCCGAGGCGAGGACCGACACGCCGCCGATCCCGTCGCGCCCGGTGCGCGAACCGAGCAGGACGGCGAGGTTGCCGACGCCCGACGCCGCGCCGAGCACCAGGCGCTCTTTGGGCAGGGCCCCCACGCAGAGCACGTTCACCAGGGGGTTCGCGTTGTAGCACTGGTCGAAGGTCAGCTCGCCGCCGACGGTCGGCACGCCCACCGAGTTGCCGTAACCGGAAATGCCCGCGACGACGCCTTCGACCAGCCAGCGCTGGCGCGCGTCGGTGAGATCGCCGAAGAAGAGCGGGTCCATCACCGCGAGCGGGCGCGCGCCCATCGTGAAGACGTCGCGCAGGATGCCCCCGACGCCGGTCGCCGCTCCCTGGTAGGGCTCGATCGCCGAAGGGTGGTTGTGGCTCTCGATGCGTATCGCCACGGCGATCCCGTCGCCGGCGTCGATCACCCCGGCGTTCTCGCCCGGCCCGACCAAGACGTGGGCGCCCTCGCTCGGCAGGCGCCGCAGGTGCAGGCGCGAGGACTTATACGAGCAGTGCTCGGACCACATGACGCCGTAGAGGGCGAGTTCGAGGTGGTTGGGCTCTCGTCCGAGGATCGAGGTGATCGCCCCGTACTCGTCGTCGCTCAGCCCGAGAGCGCGGTGGAGGCTCTCGGGGCTCGCGCTCACCTCAACAAACTACCGGCGGGGATTGGTCATCCTCTCGCCGCGACGCTGGCCATGACGAAGCTCTCGAGAAGCACGCGGCCATCGGCGCTGCCCGTAAGCGTCGACATCGCTCGCTCGGGGTGCGGCATGAGACCGACCACGTTGCCGCGCTCGTTGGCGAGACCCGCAATGTCGCCCCGCGATCCGTTCGGGTTGTCCCTGTAGCGCAGCACCACCTGGCCGCGCTCGTTGATCCGCTCGAAGGTCGCGTCGTCGCAGGTGTACGCGCCCGAGAAGTGGTTGATCGGGATCACCAGCTCTTGGCCGATCGTGGCGCCAGAGGTGAGGGCCGAATTGGTCGAGGTCACGATGAGCGTTGTCGGCTGGCAGAGGAACGTCAGCCCGACGTTCTTCTGCAGCGCGCCCGGCAAGAGACCGGCCTCGGCGAGCACCTGGAAGCCGTTGCAGATGCCGAGCACCGGTCCGCCCTCGTTCGCGAATCGGCTCACCGCCTCCATCACCGGTGAGAATCGCGCGAGCGCCCCCGGACGCAGGTAATCCCCGTGCGCGAAACCCCCCGGCAGGACGATCGCGTCGAATCCCGCGAGACTCTTCACCGTGTGCCAGACGAGCTCGGCGGCGGCGCCCACGCTACTTAGCGCCGCGACGGCGTCGTGCTCGCAGTTAGATCCGGGAAAGACGACGACCCCCACGCGCTTCATCGAGCAACCTCCGCAACGCGAACGTGGGCGTCTTCAATGACCGGATTGGAGAGGAGCCGCTCGGCCAATGCGCCGGCCTTCTCCCTCGCCTCGCCCTCGCTCTCGGCCTCGATCGTCAGGCGAAACATCTTGCCGGCCTTGACCTCACTGACGCCACTGAAGCCGAGCGCCGGCAGGGCCCGTTCGATGGTGGCACCCTCGGGATCGGCGATACCCTCACGCAGCGTGACGTCCACCACGACGGAATAGTTCATCTGCCTCGACCATACCAATCGGCCAGCGACCGTCCGGTCACTCGCTCGTACGCGGCGACGTAGCGCGCCGAGGTGATCGACACGATTTCAACTGGCACGTGCGGGGGCGGGGGCGCGTGATCCCAGGACTGCTCGTTGAGCCAGTCGCGAAACGGCTGCTTGTCGAACGACGGCGGCGTCTCGCCCGAGCGCACCTGGTCGGCGGGCCAGATCCTCGACGAGTCGGGCGTCAGCACCTCGTCGCAGACGACGAGCTCTCCCTCGACCAGGCCGAGCTCGAACTTCGTGTCGGCGAGCACCAGTCCCGCGTCGGCGCACTGTGCCGCCGCGCGAACGAAGAGGCCGAGGCAGAGATCTTGAGCCTCGTCGAGACGTGCCCGTCCGACGATCGCGGCCGCCGCGTCGAGGTCGATGTTGAGGTCGTGGCCGGATGTTTCCTTCGTCGAAGGGGTGAACATCGGCTCCGGGAACGGGTCGGTGAGGCGCATCCCTTCGGTTACGGCCATGCCATGCACCGTGCCGCGCGCCACGTACTCGTCAAAGGCCTGGCCCGCGAGGCGTCCGCGCACGATGCACTCAAGGGGCAGCATCTCGGCTCGACGAGCGAGCATTGTGCGACCATGCAGGGACAACTCGTTGGCGAAGCCCGGCACCGCCTTGTCGATCTCGGCCGGATCGCAAGTCAGGAGGGCGCTAGGAAACTGCGACTGAAACTCGCGGGTCCAGTAGTCAGTCAGGGCGGTAAGCACTCGACCCTTCTCGGGGATCGGCTCGGTCATGACGACGTCGAAGGCACTCAGGCGATCCGAGGCGACCATCAGGAGTCGTTCGTCGTCGACCTCGTAGAGGTCGCGGACCTTTCCCGTGTAGAGGTGGCGCAGTCCGAGGTCGCTCATGATCGCCAGGTAAGCGCGTCGAGGACGCGCCGGCGCTGGGCCAGCAGCCGGTCGAGGTCGAAGGCCCGATCGATCGCCGCCGCGCTCAAGGCCACCTCGTCGTCGCTCTCAATCACGTCGCGAAAGGCCCGCCCTTCTTCAACCGTGCGGCGAGAGTCGCGCTGGACGATGCGGTACGCCTGCGTCGCGCCCCATCCCCGACTCGATCAGGGCGAGCAGCACGGACTGGGAGAAGACGAGCCCGAGCGAGCCCTCGGTCAGATTGGCGAGGGCGCGCTCTTCGTGCAGGACCAACCCGTCCGCCAGCCATGTCGCCTGGCGAAGCATGTAGACGGTGAGCATCAAAGCGTCGGGCAGCACGACGCGCTCGACGCTGGAGTGCGAGATGTCGCGCTCGTGCCAGAGGGCCACGTCCTCGAGACCCGCCTGGAGGTAGCCACGCGAGACGCGCGCGAGGCCACAGAGACGCTCGGCCACCACGGGGTTGCGCTTGTGGGGCATCGTCGAAGATCCCTTTGGCCTGGCGCGAACGGCTCTTCCACCTCTCCGACCTCCGTTCGGGCGAGGAGGCGCACCTCGAGGGCGAACTGCTCGATCGTGGTGCCGATCGCCGCACAGGCGTAGAGCACTTCAGCGTGGCGGTCGCGCGCGATGACCTGGGTCGCCGGCACGGGCACGAGCCCCAGGCGCTGGCAGACATAGGCCTCGACTTCGGGGTCGATGTTGGAGTACGTGCCGACCGCCCCGCTCACCTTGCCTACCGCGATGCCACGACGCGCGTGCTCGCCCCGCTCGATGTCGCGCTGGACCTGCAGGGCGAAGAGCGCGAACTTCGCCCCGTAAGTCGTCGGCTCGGCATGCACGCCGTGCGTGCGACCGACGATCGGCGCGTCCACGCTCGAAACGGCCCGGCGCGTGAGAGCGTCGCGCAGCTTCGTGGCGTCGTCAATCACGAGGTCCATCGCCGCCGCCAACGTGTGGCAGAGTGCCGTGTCCACAACGTCGGACGAGGTCAGCCCGTAGTGCACCCACGCGCCTTCGGGCGACCCGATCCTCTCCTGGACAACATCGACGAAGGCCGCGGTGTCGTGGTGGGTCACGAGCTCGCGCTCGTTCACCGCGTCAACAAAGGCCGCGTCGACGGTGGGTCGACGCGCGCGCAGGGCGGCCAGGTCCGCTGGCGGGATGACCCCGAGCTCGCCGAGCGCTTCCGCGGCGAGGAGCTCGACCTCGAGCATCGTGTCAAAGCGGCGCTCGTCGCTGAAGAGCGCCGCGACGTCGCCCGGTGCGTACCGGGGAATCACGACACGCCTGCGCCGCGCGCGATGTCGCTTCGCCGCACGCTTCCCCTGAAGTTGATCTGTCCCGCCCCCTCGTAGGCGCGCCGTCGGGCTTCGTCGACGGTAGACCCGAGTCCCGTCACCGCCAGCACGCGACCATCGCGGGTGATGAACTCGCCCGCCTCGTTGCGCAGCGTGCCGGCGTGAAAGACGATGACACTCTCCATCTGCGTTGCCAGCTGTCCATCGGGCCCGAGACCGCCGATGACGTCGCCCTTGCGCGGACTCTGAGGGTAGCCCTCGGCGGCCAGCACGACGGTGACGGCGGCGCCGGATTCGCTGGCGCTCGCCCCGTCGAGCCGTCCCTCGGCGGTGTTCAGCAGGAGATCGAACAGCTCCTCGCCGTAGAGGGGCACGAGCACCTCGGTCTCGGGGTCGCCGAAGCGCACGTTGTACTCGAGCAGCTTTGGACCGGCGTCGGTCATCATGAGCCCGGCGTAGAGCACACCGCGGTAGTTGATCCCGCGCCGCGCCAGCTCGGCCAACGTGGGGACGATGACGGTGCGTTCGATCTCGGAAGCCTCGTGGCTCGACGTACTGAAC
The DNA here is from genome assembly GCA_963749355.1 of uncultured Acidimicrobiaceae bacterium. Classification (GTDB taxonomy): domain Bacteria; phylum Actinomycetota; class Acidimicrobiia; order Acidimicrobiales; family RAAP-2; genus RAAP-2. The sequence continues at coordinate 47,532 of CAVVMM010000006.1, read as the reverse complement.
ATCGGGGCGAAGGCGCCCATGCCGCCGGTGTTGACGCCCTCGTCGCCGTCCCCGACGCGCTTGAAGTCCTTGGCTGGGGCGAGCGCAACATAATTCGTCCCGTCGACGAGCACGTGGAAAGAGCACTCCTCGCCGGTGAGACCCTCCTCGATGACAACGGTGCGACCGGCCTCGCCGAAGGCGGCACCGCTCAGCTTCTCCGCGACGTCGCGGCACGCCGCGTCGAAGTCGTCGGTGACGAGGACACCCTTGCCGCCAGCGAGGCCATCGGTCTTTACGACGTAGGGCGGGCGCATCGTCGCGAGGTACGACTCGGCTGACTGCTGGTCGCTGAAGACGCCGTAGGCGGCCGTCGGCACGCCGGCCGCGGCGAGGAACTCCTTGAGGTAGGCCTTGGATCCCTCGAGGCGTGCCCCGTCAGCGCCCGGTCCGACGACCGCCTTGCCCTGAGTGCGCAGCTGGTCGGCCAGACCCTCGACGAGGGGCCGCTCGGGGCCGACCACGAAAAGGTCGGCCCGGAGGTCGATAGCCGGGGTCACGACGCAGGCAATCCCCTGCGCGGCGATGCCCGCGTTGCCCGGGGTGACGACGACCTCGGCGCTACTGGCCAGGGCGTTCGCGAGGGCGTGCTCGCGCGCGCCCGCACCGACGACGACGACGCGGCTCACGAGGGCCGGACGAACTGCTCGCGGCCCGGACCGACGCCCACGACGGAGATCGAGACGCCGGTCACCTCTTGGACGAACCTCACGTAGCTCTGCGCGGCGCTCGGCAGCTCCTCGTAACGCGTGACCGCAGAGAGGTCGCACTTCCATCCGGGCAGCGTCTCGTAGATCGGGGTCGCCTCGTGAAAGACCGACTGGTGATACGGCGGGAAGTTGTAGCGCACGCCGTGGGCCTCGTAGGCGACGCAGACCTTTATCTCGTCGAGCGCGTCGAGCACGTCGAGCTTGGTGAGCGCGATCGCCGTCAGGGAGTTGAGCCGGGCCGCCTGGCGGATCATCACGGCGTCGAACCAGCCGACGCGACGGCGCCGGCCCGTGTTCGTGCCGAACTCGTGGCCCCGTTCGACGAGCAGGTCGCCCAACTCGCCGTCGAGCTCGGTTGGAAAGGGACCCGCCCCGACGCGCGTCACGTAGGCCTTGGCGATGCCCACCACGTCGGTGATGTCGCGCGGGCCGAGACCCGACCCGGTGCAGGCCCCGCCGGCGACCGGGTTTGAGGACGTGACGAAGGGGTAGGTGCCGTGGTCGAGATCGAGGAAAGTGGCCTGGGCGCCCTCTAGGAGGATCCGGTGCCCGAAGTCCATCGCGTCGTGCACGAGGCCCACCGTGTCGCCGATCATCGGCGCCACGCGCGGGGCCATCTCGTCGAGGTAGCGCGCGGCGATGTCCTTCGCGCTGAGGGCGGGACGATTGTAGATCTTGGTGAGGATTGCGTTCTTCTCGTGCAGCACGACGTCGAGCTTCTCTCGAAAGATCTTGGGGTCGAGCAGGTCCTGCACTCGCAGTCCAACGCGGGCCGACTTGTCGGCGTAGGCCGGGCCGATGCCGCGCTTCGTGGTGCCGAGGGCGTTCTTGCCGAGGAAGCGCTCAGTCAGGCGGTCGAGCTCTTGGTGATAGGGCATGATCAGGTGAGCGTTGCCCGAGACCACGAGGCGCGACACGTCAATGCCCTTGGCATGCAGACGGTCGATCTCGTCGAGCAGCACGGCCGGGTCGACCACGACCCCGTTGCCGATGACGGGCGTGATGTGCGGGTAAAGGATGCCCGAAGGCACGAGCTGCAAGGCGAGTGCGTCGCCGTTCACCACGATGCGGTGTCCCGCGTTGTGGCCGCCCTGGTAGCGCACGACGACGTCCATGTCGCGGGCCAAAAGGTCGGTCAGTTTGCCCTTGCCCTCGTCACCCCACTGGGTTCCGACTACCACGGTTGCGGGCACGCGACTCCTTGGACGGCCTCGTTGCTACGAAATCCTACCTTAGGGAAATTTCCGTCCCGTCTAGCGAAAGTCGATCGATCCGTCGGCGACGTCGACCGTGATCGTGTCGCCGTCCCTGTAGGCGCCCTCCAAGACCGCGAGCGCGATGGGGTCCTCGAGCCGGCGCTGGATGACGCGCTTCAAGGGTCGCGCGCCGTAGTCGGGGTCGAACCCCTCCCTGGCCAGCAGCCGCATCGCTTCGCTCGTCACGTTGAGCACGAGTCGCCGTGCGGCGAGACGCTGGCGCAGCCGTCCGAGCTGGATCCCGACGATGACGGCGAGGTCGGCCTCGTCCAGCGAGCGGAAGCGGATGATGTCGTCCACGCGGTTGATGAACTCGGGGCGGAAGAAGTCCTGCGGGTCGCCCTGGAGGTTGCTCGTCATGATGAGGACGACGTTGGTGAAGTCAACGGTGCGGCCCTGGCCGTCGGTGAGGCGACCGTCGTCGAGCACCTGGAGCAGGAGGTTGAAGACGTCGGCGTGCGCCTTTTCGATCTCGTCGAACAGGACGACCGCGTAGGGCCGGCGTCGGATGGCCTCGGTCAGCTGACCGCCCTCTTCGTAGCCGACGTAGCCGGGCGGCGCGCCGACCAGCCGGCTGACGGCGAACTTCTCCATGTACTCGCTCATGTCGATGCGCACCATCGCGTGCTCGTCGTCGAAGAGGTACTCGGCCAGCGCCCGGGCGAGCTCGGTCTTGCCCACGCCGGTCGGTCCGAGGAAGAGGAACGAGCCGATCGGGCGGTGGGGATCGGAGAGCCCGGCGCGCGAGCGCCGGATCGCGTTGGCGACCGCGGTGACGGCCTCGTCCTGGCCGACGACGCGCGTGTGCAGCAGCTCTTCCATGCGCACCAACTTGTCGAGCTCGCCTTCCATCAGTTTCGCGACCGGCACGCCTGTCCAGCGGCTGACGACCTCGGCGATGTCCTCAGCGTCGACCTCTTCTTTAAGGAACGCGCCGTGGGCCTGCAGCTCTTCGAGCTCTGCGGTCGCCTGGTCGATCGTGCGCTCGAGCTCGGGGATCGTGCCGTAGCGCAGCGCCGCGGCGCCGGCGAGGTCGCCCTGGCGCTCGAGCCGCTCGCTCTCGGCGCGGCGGTCCTCGTACTCCTGCTTGGCCGTCTGGATCTTGGTGATGGCCTGCTTCTCGGCCTGCCACCTGGCGGCGAGCTCGTCGGACTGCTCCTTGAGCTGCGCGTACTCCTCTTCGAGGCGGGCGCGGCGCTCCTTGGAACCCTCGTCGGTCTCGTTCTCCAGGGCCATGCGCTCAATGTCGAGCTGACGCAGCCGGCGGATCACGACGTCGAGCTCGGTCGGCATGGAGTCGATCTCGATGCGCAGCTTCGAGGCCGCCTCGTCCATCAGGTCGATCGCCTTGTCGGGCAGGAACCGGTTGGCCACGTAGCGCTGCGACAGCGTCGCGGCGGCGACGAGGGCCGCGTCCTGGATGCGCACGCCGTGATGGACCTCGTAGCGCTCCTTTAGTCCGCGCAGTATCGCGATGGTGTCCTCGACGGAGGGCTCGCCGACGAAGACCTGCTGGAACCGGCGCTCGAGGGCCGCGTCCTTCTCGACGTACTGGCGATACTCGTCGAGCGTCGTCGCTCCGATGAGGCGCAGCTCGCCGCGGGCGAGCAGCGGCTTGATCATGTTGCTCGCGTCCATGGCGCCCTCGCTGGCCCCCGCGCCCACGATGGTGTGCAGCTCGTCGACGAAGGTGATGACCTCGCCCTCGGCCTCTTGGATCTCCTTTAAGACGGCCTTCAGGCGCTCCTCGAACTCGCCGCGGTACTTCGCCCCGGCGATCATCGATCCGAGGTCGAGCGCGATCAGGCGCCGGTCGCGCAGCGACTCGGGCACGTCGCCCTCGACGATGCGCAGGGCCAAGCCCTCCACGATGGCCGTTTTGCCCACGCCGGGCTCGCCGATCAGGACCGGGTTGTTCTTCGTGCGGCGCGACAGCACCTGGATGACGCGGCGAATCTCGTCGTCGCGCCCGATGACCGGGTCGAGCTTGCCCGAGCGGGCGAGCGCCGTGAGGTCGCGTCCGTACTTCTCGAGCGACTGGAACGTCTCCTCGGGGTTCTCCGAGGTGATGCGCGCGGAACCGCGTATGCCCCGCAGCGCCTGGAGCAGCGCGTCGCGCGACGTGCCGAGCTCGCTCGCAAAGGTGACGAGGATGTGGTCGACCGAGAGGTACTCATCGCCGAGCTCCTGGCGCAACTCGTCGGCCTGCTCGAGGCCGTGGCGGACCTCGGGTGACAGGCCGGGCTGCGAACCGCCGACCGTGCGGGGTTCCTTCGCGACCCTCTCGTTAAGGGTGGCGCTGATCGCGACGGGGTCGAGCCCGGCCGCCACGAGCAGCGGCCGGGCGATGCCGTCTGACTGGTTGAGCAAGGCGAGCAGGAGGTGCGCCGGGGTGACGTAGGGGCTGCCGGCCGCGGCGGCCTGGGTCGTGGCGGCCTGGAACGCCTCGCGGGTCTTCACCGTCCAGCGCGCCGGGTCCAAGGCCATCAGGCACCTCCTCGGCCGCGGCGCTTCGCCTCGACGACGACGAGCGAGTTCTGCACCGGCACGAGATCGCGTCGGTACTGGCGATGGGTCTCTTCCACATTGGCGCGCGCCTCGTCGGCGAGGGCGCTCAAGCGCTCGCGCAAGTTCTCGAGCTCGACCTCGAGGGCCATGATGCGCTTCACCCCTTCGAGGTTCACGCCGTCGTTCGTAAGATCTTGAATGCGCCGAAGGGCCTCGAGGTCCTCGTCAGAAAAGCGGCGCGAACCGCCGCTGGTGCGCTCGGGACTCAGCAGTCCGCTTCGCTCGTAGTTGCGCAGCGTCTGGGGGTGCACGCCCGCGAGCTCGGCGAAGACCGAGATTACGTAGACGGCGTGGCGTGGCTGGCGCTCAGTCACTGGCGACCTCCTCGGGCGCGGCCTCGTTGAGCGAGGTCGAGAGTTGCTCGACGAGGGCCCGCTGCTGCCTGGTCAACTTCTTTGGCAGCGCGACGTTCACGGTGACGAGCAGGTCGCCGCTCGCGTGCTTGCCGTTCGCCGGCACGCCGCGGCCCTTCACGCGCATGGTCGTGCCCGGCTGGGTGCCGGCCGGCACCTTCAAGGTGATGGTTTCGTCGAGGGTGGGCACCTCGACGGTCGTGCCGAGGATCGCCTGGGTGAGGGGCACCTTCACGTTTGTCGTCACGTTCCTACCGCGGCGCTCAAAGCGCGGATCGGTGGCGACGTGCACGTCGACGAAGAGGTCGCCCGCCTGGCCCCCGTTGGTACCCGGGTTGCCCTTGCCCTTGAGTCGAATGCGCTGGGAGTCGACGACGCCCGGCGGGATGCGCACGTTCACGCGGCGGGCCGAGGGCTCGCGGCCGGTGCCGTGACAAGTCGGACAGGGCTCGGCGAATCGCCCACCCCGACCCTGGCAGACCGGGCAGATGCTCGACATTGCGAAGGGACCTTGATCGTCGTTGATGACGCCTCGCCCGTGGCAGCGCTCGCAGGGCACGAACTCGCTGCCCGGCGCGCCGCCGGTGCCCTTGCAGGTGTGGCAGGCCTCGTTGCTCGGCAGGCTCACCGTCGTGGTGACCCCCATCACGGCGTCTCGAAATCCGAGGTGCAGCGCCGTCTCCAGGTCGGCGCCGCGCTGGGCGCGCTGGCGCCGGGCGCCCCCGAAGAGCCCGCCGAAAAGGTCGCCCAAGTCGGTGAAATCGCCCGTCTGGAAGTTGAAGCCGCCGCTGCCCGGTCCGCCCAGTCCGGCCGCCGCTGGTCCGAGTCGGCGGATCTCGTCGTACTCCTTGCGCTTTAGCTCGTCGCCGAGCACGTCGTAGGCGCCAGAGACCTCCTTGAACTTCTCCTCCGAGCCGGGGTGGGTGTCGGGGTGGAGCTGCTTGGCGAGCTTGCGGTAGGCGCGGGTGATCTCCTTGGCGGTCGCGCTCTGGGTGAGACCGAGCACCTGGTAGTAGTCCTTGTCGAACCACTCGCGTTCGGCCACGGGTTATCCCCTGACTTTGACCATGGCCGGGCGCATCACGCTGCCCTGCCAGCTGTACCCCGCGCGCAGCACCTCTTCGACGACCGGTCCCTCCCCCGCCTCATCCTCGGCGTGGGCGACGGCGTCGTGGACCTTCGGATCGAAGGGAACGCCGATCTCGTCGATGCGCTCGAGGCCCTCCCTCTTCAGCGCATCGAGCATCAGCGCGCGCGCTTGGCTCAGCGCCTCGGCCTCGTGGCTCTGGGCATCGGCGAAGTGGGCCTGGGCGTAGTCGAAGGCGTCGAGCACCGGCAAGAGCTTCGCGACGATGTCGCCGGAGGCGCGAACCGCCGCGTCGTTGGCCGAGCGCGCGACGCGCTTGCGGTAGTTCTCGAACTCCGCCTGCAGACGCTGCAGGGTGTCCAGGTACTCGTCGCGCTGGCGCTCGACCTCGTTGCGGTCGTCGAAGGCCTCGGTGGCTCCGTTACTCATCTCGTCGAGCTCGGTCGTATCGATGGCTCGGTCCGGCTCGCCCGGTGCCGCCGACTCGCCCAGCTCGACCTCGTCGCTCACGCTTCGTCGACGATCTCGGCGTCGACGATGTCCTCATCGTCGCCGGCCGGGGCCGCGGGTTCGCTCGCGTTGGACTTTGCCGCCTCCTCGTAGAGCCGCTGGCTGAAGCTCTGGCTCACCGAGAGCAGCTTGTCGGTCGCCGACTTGATGGCCTCGACGTTGGTGCCGTTGAGGGCCTCTTTGAGAGCGGCCAGCGCGCTCTCGACGTCGGCGCGCTCGGTGCCCTGGAGCGACTCGGCCTGGTCCTTTAGGAGCTTGTCGGTCTGGTACACCAGGCCGTCGGCGTTGTTGCGGATCTCGGCCTCTTCGCGGCGCTTGCGGTCGTCCTCGGCGTGGGCCTCGGCGTCGCGGACCATTCGGTCGATCTCGTCCTTGCTGAGCGCTGAGCCGCCCGTGATGGTCATCGACTGCGTCGCCCCGGTCGCCTGGTCCTTCGCCGAGACGTGCACGATGCCGTTCGCGTCGATGTCAAAGGTCACCTCGATCTGGGGGATGCCTCGCGGGGCCGGCGGGATGCCCACCAGCTGGAACTTGCCGAGTGTCTGGTTGTAGGACGCCATCTCGCGCTCGCCCTGGAGGACGTGCACCTCGACCGAGGGCTGGTTGTCGTCGGCCGTGGTGAAGGTCTGGGACTTCTTCGTTGGAATCGTCGTGTTGCGCTCGATGATCTCTGGTCATGACGCCACCCTTGGTCTCGATGCCGAGCGAGAGCGGCGTCACGTCGAGCAGCAAGATATCCTTCACGTCGCCCTTCAAGACGCCGGCCTGGACGGCCGCGCCGACGGCCACGACCTCGTCGGGGTTCACGCTCTTGTTGGGCTCTTTGCCGGTGACCTTCACGACGAGTTCCTGCACGGCGGGCATGCGCGTCGAGCCGCCGACCAGGATGACGTGGTCGATCTTGTCGAGGGTCAGCCCGGCGTCCTTGATGGCCTGGTCGAAGGGCCCGCGGCAGCGATCGACGAGGTAGGAAGTCAGCTCGTTGAACTTGGCCCGGGTGAGCTTGATGTCGAGGTGCTTCGGGCCGTCGGCCGTCGCCGTGATGAACGGGCAGGTTGACGGTCGTCTCCTGCACGGCCGAGAGCTCGATCTTCGCCTTCTCCGCGGCCTCCTTCAGGCGCTGGACGGCCATCTTGTCGTTGGAGAGGTCGACGCCCTCGGTGTCCTTGAAGGTCTTGACGAGCCAAGCCATCACGGCGTCGTCCCAGTCGTCGCCACCGAGGTGCGTGTCACCGTGGGTGGACTTCACCTCGAAGACGCCTTCCGCTATTTCCAGCACCGAGACGTCGAACGTTCCGCCGCCCAGGTCGAAAACGAGCACCGTCTGCTCCTGGGGACCCTTGTCGAGTCCGTAGGCGAGGGCGGCGGCCGTCGGCTCGTTGACGATGCGCAGCACCTCGAGCCCGGCGATCTGGCCGGCCTCTTTGGTGGCGGTGCGCTGGGCGTCGTTGAAGTAGGCCGGCACGGTGATGACGGCCTGAGTCACGGTGTCGCCGAGGTAGGCCTCGGCGTCGCGCTTGAGCTTTTGCAGGATGCGCGCGGAAATCTCCTGGGCGGTGTACTTCGTGCCGTCGATGTCGATCGACCAGTTCTCGCCCATGTGGCGCTTTACCGAGCGCACGGTGCGGTCGGGGTTGGTGATCGCCTGGCGCTTCGCGACCTCGCCCACCAGCACTTCGCCGGTCTTGGAGAAACCGACGACCGACGGGGTCGTGCGACTACCTTCGGCGTTGGGGATGACGACGGGTTCGCCCGCCTCGAGGACGCTGACCACCGAGTTCGTCGTGCCGAGGTCGATGCCGACTGCCTTTGCCATGAAAATCTCCTTATACAGTCCTCTGAGCCGCCGGTCCGTCCGGACGATCAGAAACCACTGTAGATATCTTACAAAGTTGAGCCCCCACTTGTCAAGAAAAATTACAACATAAATATTAACTAAGAGATGGACGGGCCCGAAAACGGACGGGAACCCGCCGATTCCAGGAATTTCGCACCGGACTACGCTCGCAACGTGCCCGAACTCATCCTGTTGCGCCACGGACGCTCGGTGTGGAACGACCTCAACCTCTTCACCGGCTGGCAGGACATTGACCTCTCCCCCGACGGCGAGGCCGAGGCCAACTCGGCCGGCGAGCTCCTCGCCGGCGAAGCCGACCTCGACCTGCGCGTCCTGCACACGTCGGTCCTCACCCGGGCCATCCGCACGGCCGACATCGCCCTGCACGTGGCGGGACGCTCCTGGCTGCCCGTTCGGCGAAGCTGGCGTCTCAACGAACGCCACTACGGCGACCTCACCGGCAAGGACAAGATGCAGACGGCCGAGGAGTTCGGACTCGAGCAGGTGCAGATCTGGCGACGCTCATTCGACGTGCCGCCGCCGCCACTGCCCCTCGGTGATCCACGCAGCAGCCTCGAGGACCCGCGCTACCGCGACGTGGCGAAGGACCTCATCCCGCGCACTGAATGCCTGAAGGACGTGGTGGCGCGCGTGACGCCCTGCTTCCGCGACGTCATCGGCGAGGACTTAAAGAGCGAGGGCGTGCGCGGCGGGGCCGTCATCATCGTCGCCCACGGCAACTCGATACGGGCGCTGCGCATGGTCCTGGAGAACATCAGCGACGAGGAGATCCCCGGGGTCGAGATCCCCACGGGCATCCCGTATCGCATGACGCTCGACCACGAGCTGAACGTGCTCGCGGCGCGCTACCTCGGCGATCCCGAGGCCGCGAAGCTCGCCGCCGAAGCCGTCGCCCACCAGGCGGGCTGACTAGAGCGCCTTCGGCCCTCGCTCGTTGGTGCGGATGCGAATCACGTGCTCGACGTCGGTCACCCAGGCGATCCCGTCACCGACGGTGTCGGTGCGCGCGGCCGCGACGATCGCGTCGATGACCTCTTCGACCATCTCGTCGGTGACGATGACCTCGATCTGGATCTTGTCGACGAAGTCGAACTCGTACTCCTTGCCCCGGTAGATCTCGATGTGGCCCCCGGTGTGGCCGAAGCCCCGCACCTGGCCGACGGTGAGGCCCGTGACGCCAACGGCCTTCACGGCGACCTTCACTTCGTCGAGCTTGAACGGCTTGACAACGGCGGTAACTAGCTTCATGGATCTCCTTAGACGTTGTCGGGGTGGGTGTGGCTGGGCGTGAGGACGGGCTCGCCGAAGGTCGGCTCGGGGAAGGCCTCCTCCTCGTGGATTGCGATGTCGCCCTCGCGAAGCGTCTCTTCGGACTCGCGCAGTCCCCCGAGGACGAACTTAACGAAGTGGAAGATTAAGAAGGTGCCAACGGCCGTCCAGCAGATGATCCAGGCTGCGGCGAGAAACTGCTCCCAGAGCTGGTGCAGCGAGTGGCCGAAGAACCAGCCGCGCACGAAGAACGCACCGATCCCTTTGTAGTGGGCGCCCTTCACGCCGTACTCGGTCATCGCCGGGTCGGCGAGGAGCCCCACCAAGAGTCCGCCAGTAAGACCGGCGAACCCGTGGGTGTAGACGACGCCGAGCGCGTCGTCGACCTTGGAGAACGGACGGCACCGCGAGAGGTACGTCCAGGCGAACCAGACGACCGTCGAGGCAATCAGACCGACGAGGATGGCGCCGACTCCATTCACCCAGCCGGCGCTCGGGGTGATGGCCACGAGCCCGCAGATCATGCCGTTGATGGCGCCAAGAAATGTCGGCTTCTTCTGCCGGGAGAGGAACATGTCCCAGAACATCCACGTGAGCAGTCCGGCCGCGGTGGCGACGTTGGTATTGAGCACGGCCGAGGCCATGTCGGCGCCCGCGTAGAACGGGTCGCCTCCGTTGAAGCCGTTCCAACCGAGCCAGAGGATGCCCGCCCCTACAGCGACCATCATCAGGTTGCTCGGAAAGGCGTTCTCCCGGTCCTGCCAGCGGCGCGGCCCGACGATCCACGCGCCGACGAACGCCGCGACCCCCGCCGAAAGGTGGATGACGTAGCCGCCCGAGTAGTCGACCGCCCCCTTCTGGGCGAAGAAGCCGCCGCCCCAGAGCAGGGCCGCGTTCACGCAGTAGACGAGCGTGATCCAAAGCGGCACGATGAGCAGCCAGGCCTTGAACTTGATGCGCCCGACGAGCGCGCCGAGGAAGAGGATCGGCGTGATGGCGGCGAAGACGAACTGGAAGTAAGCGAGGGTCGCCGTTGAGAAGTGAAAGGGGATGAGCGTGTTGGCGCCCGAGACGGCCTGGCCCTGCTCGGAGCTCGCGGTCGCGAGGGGGGTGAAGTGGCCGACGAAGCCGCTCCAGAACGAGCCCGTCGGGCCGAAGTGCGCCAGCGGCCCGAAGGCCATGTTGTAGCCCCAGAGCATCCACACGAGCAGCGTCAGCGAGAAGGCGGAGAAGGTCATCATCATCGTGTTGACGATCCACTTCTTTCGAACGAGCCCCCCGTAGAGCACGGCAATGCCGGGCAGGCTCATCAATCCGACGAGGGTCGCCGCGACGATCTGCCACGTGTTGTCCGCGGGATTCAGCCAACTGGGGTAGGGAATGTTGGAGGCTGCGTCGAGCACGTCCACTCGCTTTCGCTTGAGAGGGCGTCGTTGGCCTCGAAGGTTGGACTCAGTGTGCCAACGGAGAATTTCGAAGTCGTTAGGAACGTGTTACGGGCGCGTGAATATTGAGGTCGCCTAGCGCAGCGAGCGCTCGACGACCTGGGAGATGTCGAGGACTGAGACGTCGTCCCGTCCGCTCGCCTTTACCGCGTCATCGAGCATGATCATGCAGTAGGGGCAGGCTGTCGAGATGACGTCGGCGCCGGTGGCGAGGGCCTCCTCGGTGCGGTCCACGTTGACGCGCTTGCCGATCGTCTCTTCCATCCACATGCGCGCGCCACCGGCCCCGCAGCAGAAGCCCCGCTCGCGGCATCGTGGCATCTCGACCTTCTCGACGCCCGGTATCGCGCCGAGGACGTCGCGTGGTTCGTCGAAGACCCGGTTGTGGCGACCTAGGTAGCACGGGTCGTGATAGGTGACCGTCCCCTGGTACGAGCTGCCCGGGACCAGGCGGCCCGTTTCGACGAGGTGGCTCAGCAGCTGGGCGTGGTGGATCACTTCGTAGTTGCCCCCGAGATCGGGATACTCGTTCTTTAGTGTGTTGAAGCAGTGCGGGCAGCTCGCAACGATCTTCTTCGCGCCGACGTCGTCGAGCGTGGCGATGTTGGCCTTGGCCATCTCCTGGAAGAGGTACTCGTTGCCCAGGCGCCGCGCGGGATCGCCGGTGCAGGACTCGCGAGGTCCGAGCACGGCGAAGCTGACGCCCGCGCGGTGCAGCGTGCGCGCGACGGCCTCGACCTGCTTGCGGCCGCGCTCGTCGAGCGAGCCGGCACAGCCCACCCAGTAGAGGTACTCGACGTCGTCGGGGATCGTTCCCTCGACGACCGGCACCTCGAAGTCGAGCGCGGCGAGCCACTCGGTGCGCTTCGACGATCCGAGTCCCCACGGGTCGCCCTGGTTTTCCAAGTTGCGCAGCAAGAGCCCGGCTTCGCTCGGGAACCTCGACTCCATCAGCACTTCGTAGCGACGCATGTCCATGATGGCGTCGACGTGCTCGATGTCGACCGGGCACTGCTCGACGCAGCTGCCGCACGTGGTGCACGACCAGAGCACGTCGGGGTCGATCGTCGAGGGCACGAGCGTGGCGACGTCGCTGTCGCTCTCGTGGCTGAGCAGCCGGTCGGCCGAGGCGAACATGTTGTCGCGAAGGCCCATGACCAGGAGCTTCGGGCTGAGGGGCTTGCCCGTCGTCCAGGCGGGACAGACGCTCTGGCACCGCCCGCACTCGGTGCAGGTCGCGAAGTCGAGCATCTGCTTCCACGTGAAGTCCTCGACGTGGCCGGCGCCAAAGACCGTGTCCTCCGTGACGTGCTCCATGTCCATGTCGGGGGTCTTGTCAAGACCGCCGAGCGCACGGGGTCGACGCGAGAAGGCGATGTTGATCGGTGCAAAGAAGATATGCAGGTGCTTGGAGTAGGAGACGAAGACGAGGAAGCTCGAGATGACGGCCACATTGGCCAAGAGAAACACCGCCTCGAGCACGCTGTTCACGCCGACTCCGAGCGGTCGCAGCCACGTGGCGACGACGTGGCTCGCGAAGGCCCACTTGGACTGGCCGTAGGGAAAGTGTCCGGTGTTGATCTGGGCCGCCCGGTAGAGCAGCAGCGTCACGATGACGAGCGCGATCATCACGAGCACCATCCACGCGGCGCGCGTGTGACTGCCGAAGAAGCGGCTCTCGCGCTCCTTCCTCGACGGCGCGTTCATGATCGCGGATGACCGAAAAGACGACGAGCGCGACCAGCACCGCCGTGGCGAAGAAGTCCTCGACGAAGGCCAGCCAGTTGCTCTGGCCGATCAGGGGGATGTGAAAACCACGCTGGAAGAGAGCGCCGTACGCCTCGACGATCGTGAAGAGCAGGACGGCGAAGCCCCACATCGTGAAGAAGTGCGCCAGCCCCGGCACGGTCCACTTGAGCAGCTTTCGCTGACCGGCCACCTCCACGACCTCGGCGTCGGCGACCTTGGCGAAGCCGTGCCAGCGACGCGGCGCTGGCTGGCCGGCCCGAATCAGCCGCGAGAGCCAGTAGAAGCGTTGCCCGGCGACGGCGTAGCAGACCACCGTGATCGCCAGCCCGATGATGATCCGCGCTAGCACCGCATGGTCCCCGCGCGGCTCACGACGTCTTCTTGAAGTTCTCGGAGTACCGGCTCGGCGTCGGTCCGCGCTGGCCCCGGTACTTCGAGCCGAGTTCCGCGAGCCGTAGGGGCGGTCGGCCGGCGTCGTCATCTGGAAGAAGCTGATCTGGCCGATCTTCATGCCCGCGTAGAGCGTGATCGGCAGGTTGGCGACGTTGGAGAGCTCGAGGGTGAGATGGCCGTCCCAGCCGGCGTCGACGAAGCCAGCCGTCGAGTGGATGACCAGACCGAGTCGCCCGAGCGAGCTCTTGCCGTCGAGGCGTCCGACGATGTCGTCGGGGAGCGCGACCCGTTCGATCGTCGAGCCCAGCATGAACTCACCCGGGTGCAGGATCATCGGCGTCTCGGGCCCGACGTCGATCAGCTCCGTGAGGTCTTCCTGGGCCTCGCGCACGTCGATCACGCGCTGGGAGTGATTGCGAAAGACCCGGAAGTACTGGTCGATGTGCAGGTCGACCGACGAGGGCTGGACGCAGTCTTCGCCGAGGGGCTCGATGACGATCCGACCGGTCTCGATCGCCTCTTTGATGGACCGATCCGAGAGCACCATTAGTGAGTCACGATACTCGTTTGGACGATTTGCCCCGGGGAAAGGACGCCCGGATCGAGCTACGAGAGCACCTTGCCACGGAAGTTGTGCAGGCCGAGGGACAAGAAGAGCGTCGCGAAGCCGAGCATCACCGGATAGATCACGTAGAGGTGCATGTGGGGCGCGTTGGTGAAGGCCGCGCGCATGCCTTCATTGACGTAGACGAGCGGGTTGATCAAGACGAGCGTCTGCAGCCAGTGGAAGCCGCCGATCTTCACGGGCGCCAGGTGCGTCCAGGGGTAGTACGTCCCGCCGAGGAACGTGATCGGCAGAATGATGAAGCCGAACATCAGGCCGATGTTCCTCGCCTCAAACGAAGTCCCGAGCACGAGGCCGAGGCCGGCCATCGTGACGCAGGCGAGGGGCACGAGGGTGAGAATGATGAGCCAGTGCAGCGAGACGTCGGCCTTCACGCCCGCCGCGTGCACGACCGAGGCGATCGGAAAGACGATGGCGCGGCGATGAGCCCTTGAACGGTTCCCGAGAGGACCTTGGAGATCGCGACCAGCCAGATCGGACAGGGAGCCTGAACCCGGTCCTCGATCTCCCGAGTGAAGCCGAACTCCTGGGCCATCGTCAGCGCGATCGACTGCACACCCTGGAACATGATCGTTATGCCGACGACGCCCGGGACGAGCACTGTCGCGAAGGCCGAGGCACCCCCGCCGTGGCTGCCGCCGACCGCTTGGCCGATCTTCGGAAACACAAACAGAAAGACGAAGCAGAGCAGGAACGGCTGAATGAGCGTTCGCAGGACGAACTCACGAAACGTCTTTCTCAGCACGACGAGGTCCCGCAACATCAGCGCTCCGAGAGCCGTGCGACTCGTGTCGAACACCGATCGCGTCGGATGCACTTCGATCATGGCGGTGGTTGTGGTCATACCTCGCGCAGCTCCGTTCCCGTCAGATTGATGAACACCGTCTCGAGGGTGGGCTCGGCCACCTCGAGGTCCTGGATCTGAACGTTGGCCCCTTCGGCGAGGGCCACCACCCGAGGCACCAGTCGCTCGACGGCCCGCACGTGCACCGACACGACGCTGTCGACAACGCGAGTCGCGACGACACCGGCGAACTCTTGCTTGAGGGTCTCGGCGAGCTTCTCGCCGCCGCTTGACACCTTGAGGGTGACGATCGTGTCGGCGCCCGTGCTCTTCTTCAGGTTGGCCGGCGTGTCGAGGGCGAGGATCCTTCCGTGGTCCATGATCGCCACCCGGGCACAGAGCTGGTCGGCCTCTTCCATGTAGTGGGTTGTCAAGACGACGGTCTGGCCCGATTGGTTGAGCGACACCAGCATGTCCCAGAGCGCGAGACGGCTCTGGGGATCGAGACCGGCGGTCGGTTCGTCCATGAAGAGCACCGCGGGGTTATGGAAGATCGCGCGGGCCACCATCAGTCGCTGGGCCATGCCACCCGAGAGCGCGTAGACCGAGGCCTTCGCCCACCGCGAGAGGCTGAACTCGCCGAGCAGTTCGTCGGCGCGTCGACGCGACTCCTTCGCGTTGATGCCAAAGAGCCGTCCGTGAAAGTACAGGTTCTCCCACACGGTGAGCTGGCGGTCGAGCGTGTTCTGCTGGGAGACGATGCCCGAGACCTGCTTGACGAGCGACGGGTGCTTGTGGATGTCAACCCCGGCGACGTACCCGTGGCCCGAGGTGGGCACGACGCGAGTCGTGAGCATGCCGGCCGTCGTCGTCTTGCCGGCGCCGTTGGGTCCGAGCAGTCCGAAGATCTCGCCCTGGTGAACGTCGAGGTTCAGTCGATCGACCGCTGGTACGTCCATACCCGGATAGACCTTGGTGAGGTCTTCGGTGCGGATCACATCGTTCAGGTACGTCGTCATCAGCCGTTCCGTGAGTAGGCGGTCTCGTTCACTCTAGAGCCACTCGAGGTGATTTTCCGTCGACGCGCACGATGCCAAGAGAGTCCAATGCCCGACGGACTGCGGCGAAATTGAAGCGCTGCTTCGTACCGGCCAGTCGAGCTCTCACCGAGGAATTGACGATGGTCTATACAGTAGTCATCGATGGCGCGAACCCACGGTGACGAATCGGCGCAGAGTCTCAAGCGCGAGTGGACCAAAGGCGTCATCGCCGCCGCCGTCACGTTCAGCGTCGTCGGCGTCGCTCGGGCGTACGGCAAGATCATGAACTCGTCGACGCACGCCAAGGTGATCGGCTGGTCGGCTGCGATAGCGCTCATCATCGCCGGCGCCTACGCCATTCGGCATCTGTCGCGAGCGGCCGGTCGATCGCTGACTCGTCGAACGACCGAAGGCACTGGCGCCATCTTGCGCCTGGTCTCGAGTGGCGTCGGTTACCTCGTCCTCCTCTTCGCCCTCTTCGCCGTGCTCGGGGTCTCGCTGAGCCATCTCCTTATCGGCGCCGGTCTCGCCGGCATCATTCTCGGCATCGCGGGCCAGCAGAGTCTCAGCAACATCTTTGCCGCAATCGTGATGCTGTTTGCTCGGCCGTTTGTCGTCGGCGACGACATACGCATCCGCTCGGGCGCCCTCGGCGGCGTCTTCGACGTCAAGGTGCTCGGCATTGGCCTGACCTACGTCACGGTGCGCACCGAAGACGAGGTCCTCAAGATTCCAAACTCGGCGATGCTGGCCGCAGGCGTCGGGCGCCCAATACGATCAAGTGCGCCGCCGAGCGAGCCGGCACCAACCAAGGAAGAGCCGAAGAGCTGATCGCGGTCGCCGAGACGACAGTAGTCACGCGTCGAGCCAGCAATTCGAGCCACTCCTCGAGCGCGGTACGATAAGTCCCGCGCGGGCGTAGTTCAGCGGCAGAACATCAGCTTCCCAAGCTGAGAACGCGAGTTCGATTCTCGTCGCCCGCTCCACGTGTTCTCGCCGCCTCGACTAGATCGCGCCTTCAGCGCGACGAGTCGTCAATTGTCTCGAGCGCCGGATTGCCGTAGGTTTGGCGTGCGTCAATCAGCGGTCTCACGGGCGACGAGGGCACGGAAGGCGAGTGCGGAGCGTTGCTGGGCGCGTTGCACACTTCCTTCGACGGCGTGATCAATCGCGACGCCGATCGGTCCAAACCTTGGCGTGTAGCGGATCGTCATGGTTAGTTGGGTTCCGTCGCCGTCGGGGTTAAGCGTCAGCTCTAGTGACATGTCCTTCGCCGTCGCCACACCGACGCCCTCGTGCACCTGACGGTGCGGCGGGTCGAACTCCGTAACACGCCATGTAGTCGTGCTCTTCCACGGACCCGAGATACGGGTGCGCTCTTGATAGGTGGCGCCCAAGCGCGCCGGTCCATCCACGCGAACCATCTTGAGCGTGCTCTCGACCCACTCCGAGTAGCGGGTGGTGTCGCAGAGGTACTCCCAAACCCTCTCTTGCGGCTGCGAAAGATCGACCGACGCAACAATTACCTGTTCCTTGCTCACTGTTCTCTCCTTGTTGTTCGCCAACGCGTTGGTGGCGCCGTCGTCGTGACCCCCTCGAGGCTGTCGGCGATGGTGCCCAGCGCGTTGAGGCGCGTCGCCTCACTAGCGAGTCTGTCCACCGATGCCCGTAGCGCGGCGTTGCCCAGCACCCTCTGCACGGCGGTCGCGATCATCCTCGAAGTGGGTCGCCCCGTCTCTAGATTCACGCCGGCGCCACTCCAGGCGACCCGCGCCGCGACCTCGGGCTTGTCTTCGCCCTCGCCGGCCACAATTGACGGCACGCGGTTGGCGATGGCGAACTGCACGCCGCCGTATCCTCCGTTGGTGATCATCACGTCAACTCGTGGAAGGAGTTGATCGTAGGGGATGAATGGCGCGACACGCGCGTTGGCCGGCAACGAGACGGGAATCGCTGACGCCGGCGGGCCGCCGGTGGTCACGACGACGAGCAGGTTCTCCCCGGCAAGAGCACTGAGCGTCGGCCCGATGAGCTTCGAGAAGTCGTCGTTATCGACGGTGCCTTGCGTAACGAGCACGACGGGTTGCGATCCATCAAGGTCGCTCCACCAATCCGGGAGATCTCCCTTTAGATGCGGCAGCACCGGCCCCGCGAAACTGACGTTCGCGGGTACGTCGCGGCGCGGGTATTCAAAGCCAGGCCCACAGAGCTGCCAAAAGTGGTCAGCCAACTGGAACCATTCGAGAAAGAAGACCGGCGAGTCAGCGAGTCCCAGTGTTCGAAGTTGCGAGTTGATCTCTCTACGCGCCGCGCGAAGCACGACGGAGCGAACGAAACGCGTCGAACCTCGAGCGAGCAGCGCACCTCCAAACGACGTGGGCGGTTCGCGTCCCAGTCCAAAGGGGTACGTATCCCGGCTCACTGCCGACAGCGGCGTACACCCAAGAACGTGGACTGCTGGAGTGTCAATCTCCGACAAGAGCGCGACGAGCGCGCCGCCGACGGTCAGATCGACGACGACCCCGTCCGTCGACCCCGCGGCCAGTTCAGCCCGGATGGCGTCGAACTGACTGGTCATCGGTCGAGCGAACAGCTCCAAAATGTCAAAACGCACGGCCCGAATACCTTTGCGCCCACGACGACGCGGAAATGAGCGGTTCAGGTAACGATCGTCGTAGTCGGCGTGCGCCGGCCACGGCACGAACGTCAAACCAGCGCTCTCGATGTCATCGCGGAAGCGTGAACCGGTGATCATCGTGACACGGTGCCCCCGGCGTACGAGCTCTTCGCCCACCGCTCGAACGGGTCCGACGTGACCGCCGATCGGGCTACTCGCGAGAAGGTACTTCGCCACTTGTCCCTCATTTCACTACTATGTTGCAGTATTCACCACTATGCTATAGTGGTTAACATGGTAAAGTCAAGCCGGAGCGAGCCACAAGAACTGGCTCGTAAATACGCCTCGCCTCTTCGGGCCGCCCAAGCCGCCCAAACGCGCCAACGGATTCTCGACGCCGCTATCGGGTGTTTTTCTGCCGCCGGTTACGTGGGCACGACCCTCGCAGATATTGCTGCTGAAGCCGGCGTTTCCGTCGAGACGGTCCGGGCTCAGGGTCCCAAGTCGGCCCTCTTACTCTCCTCGTTTGAAAAGGCGTTCGCCCTGAGTGAGGGACAAGACTCGATCTTTGATCGCCCCGAAGTCTTCGAACGCACGAACCTTCAGACGGACGCCGTGGACTTCGTGCGGGGAACATGCCGATTCCTGGCCCGCGCGGCCGTACGCAGCACGCGGCTCTGGCTCATCTTCTACCACGCTGCCAGCATGGACTCCGCGATCAGGGCTTCTTACGACGCGTTCACGAGTCGGATGCACGCTGATGCGCTTCGACTCGTCACGATGGTCGCCGACCGTGGCCCGATTCGCACGGATCGCGCGCGACGAAAGCTGGCCGATGAGCTCGAGGTGCTGTTCTTGCCTTTTCCGTACGAAAGACTCGTCGACGGTGCCGGATGGAACCTCGAGGAGTACGCCGACTACCTCTTCGGCAACGCCTGTCGGATCCTCTTTCCTCAGGACGACCAGCCGCCGAAGCTGAACCGTCTGAGATAGGTGATAGGCACATCTGAAGTGTCTGGGCCCGCACCCGTCTGAGTTCCCCATTTCGGGGGGCACGTCACTCAGTGAGCCGCGACGTACTCTCGCAGCGCCTCGCGAATGGCTTCCGACACACTGATACCGCGCTCGCTGGCCCGCAAAATGATCTCTCTCTTGAGCTCTGGCTCCAATCGCACCGACTCGACCGACGAGGGTCCCTCACCAAGCGTCGGACGCCCAGTGCGACGTTGGAGGATCTCCTCCACGTCATAACCGCGCTCGGCCTCCTCGGCGAAGGCTGAGTTGTCCTTGAGGTCCTTTGTGGCTGGACCCTTTTTGTCGTTCGTCGTTCCCATATCACTCACTTCCGCCCTTCCAGGAGCCTTCGATAGGCCGCTCTCATTGCCATCGCGTGGATCACCACTGGTCCGGTTGACCGATCCAGCACGACCACCTCGAGGAAACTGCCGGAAGTGTCGACGCCGAGAATGAGAAAGCGAGTCGGATCCTCGCCAACCTCTTCGACGACCACTGCGTGCCGTATCGCGTGACGGATGTCCAGCTCTTCGACTCCGTGCCTCAGAGCGGATGGCTCAACCTCCACCCGGTTATTGTACTACGAAACCTCCTCGATTGGTGGGGGTAGCGATGTTGCCCGCTGATTGCCCGCTCGGCTCAAACGCGCGAGATCCTGTGACATAACTCGCTCATGACCAGCAGTTTTGAGAGGTCGCGTCTCCGTCAGCATCTGCTTCCCAAGCTGAGAACGCGAGTCCGATTCTCGTCGCCCGCTCCAACTAGGGCTAGGAGCGAGTCCCGGGCGCGTCGAGTATCGCATGGAGAAGCTTGGAAGCTCGCTCCTTGAGAGGTTCGCCACCGTAGAAGTACTCGAAGTGAGCGACGGCGTCTCCGTAGTTGCTGATCCCCACTTCAGCGAGCAAGAAGCGCAGATCATCGATATCCTGTCGACCGCGACTTGCGTGAATCTTCATAGCCAACAACATCTCCGCCGAAGCGATTGAGATTTCCACCCGCTCGGTCGCAATGATGACTCGAGGATTCGGATCGTCCGGCCACGACGGCACGTACATCGCCGCCGCCGAATTCAGCCAATCATCAGTAAGGCCACGGCGGCGGGCAATCTCGACCACGACTGACGTGATCTCATCGCGAGGTGTGACGACGGCGTCGACGTCCCTGGTGGCGTCGCGGGCCCCGAATCCGAGCATGAGCGCAGCCCCGCCAACGATGTAGATCCTCGACTTGTGTCTGCGCAGCTCAAGCGCCGCCACCAGTTCATTGAGTGCCGATTCGGCCTCTTCGCGAGTGAGCATCAGGCCCGAGACAATTCGTCTTCAAGAATGAAGACGCCGTGTCGCCGGAATATTGGCGGCGTGTCTCGCTTGGCGTCCTCTCGAAGTGAGGCAATATCGGTCAGATGCCACCCGCCAACGGCTCGCGTGGATTCGTAGACCCACGGCGGCGTCGGAGCGCCGGCGCCAACGCACCTGTCCTCGACGATGGCGGCGATCAGAGCGTCGTAGTTGGACGCACCCGTTAGCAACGGTGCATCCGCGGTGAGTTGCTCAACGCGAAGGGCTGTGACCGCCATCAAATCGTCGATCAACTCGAGGCACATCCGGAAGGCATCGCCCTCCCTGTCGTCGCGTAACGCCTTGGCAACGCGTCTCGATGTCTCTGCCGCGCTCACTCGCGCATCTTCCCGGCGCCCGTTTGTCGCGACTAGGATGACCTCAACTGAGAGTTTCGATCCGCTCGCCTCAACGATTCGCTCCAGGGTCGACAGCCGAGGTTCTTTGATGCCAAGCTCGTAGTTCGAAAGTGTCGCCGACGAAGTGCCAGCGCGCACCGCGAGCGAGCGGAGACTGAGTCCTTGCGCTTTTCGAACCTGGAGGATTAGGGAGCTCGCCGTGGTCATGGTGCTATCTTATCGGATAGCACGCTGGAAGGGCGCACTTGAAGTGATCCGCAGTCATGCAATCCCGAGTGAAGGGCCCTGTGCTAAGCGCCCGTGGAACGCCCGCATCAAGAAACTTGGTCGGAAGGACTCGGGAAACGGGGTGTTGATGAGGAAATATCCTGGGACACCCGCCAGCGCGCGATCCGCTTCCCAAGCTGAGAACGCGAGTTCGATTCTCGTCGCCCGCTCAACGATCTTGTTGCCGGCTCAGTAACTCTGAACGAACCCGGCTTGGGCTCATCTGCCGATGGCAAGCGCGAGGACGGTATTGACCGCAGTTTCGAACGGGCGGGTGCTCCGTTGCACCTGGGCGAGCAGAAGTCCACCTTGGAGCGTGGCGAGCAGAGTAGTGGCGAGGTCGTCCGGGTCGATGCCGGACCGGAGTTTCCCGTCGGCATGTAGGGATCTGATTCCATCGCCGATGGCTACTGCCCACTGATCGAAACCTGCCGCGATGAGCGTTCGGGCCTCGGGGTCACTCTCGGCGAGTTGACCACCGAGCGAGCCAAGTGGGCAGCCCCCCTTTGCTTTGGTGTGCTTCGCCGCCGTGATCACCATGTTCCGCCAGGCTTCGACTCCGTTCGCGCTTCTGAGCACGAGCCCCTGGTGATGGACGATGGTTTCGGCTTGGTAGTCGATGACCGCCTGCACGAGTTCGTTCTTGTCGGGAAAGTAGTGGTACATCTGAGAGCCACTGACTTCCGCCGCCACCTTGACATCTTCCAAGGTGGTCGCCGCCACCCCGCGCTCATGGATCCGGGCAGCCGCCGCCTCCACTATTCGTGCCCGGGTGCGTGCTCCTTTGGGTGTGAGCCTCGGCCGGTTACTCGTTTCGTTGTCCATGCACCAATATTAACAAGATTCTGAGTTTGACAACCCAGTCAGACAGTGTAATAGTGAGTCGCACAACCCAGTTTCATTAGAGAGGACAACGCAGCGAATGACTGACTTAAAGGGCAAGACAGCTCTGGTAACCGGCTCGACGAGCGGGATCGGCAGGGCTACGGCCATCGCCTTGGCCGCCCGCGGCGCTCACGTACTGGTAGTGGGACGAAACGAACAACGAGCCAAAGACGTGGTCGCCGAGATCGAAAGCAATGGAGGCAGTGCAACGTTCCGGCTCACTAAATTGAGCGACCTGAAATCGGCCCAGGACCTGGTCGAGTGGGCCACTGAGGCAGGCGACGGTCACGTCGACATCCTCATCAACAACGCTGGCGTCGCGTTCCTCGGGCCAAGTAGCGCAGCCACCGAAGCAGAGTTCGATGAGACCTTTGCACTGAACGTCAAGGTTCCGTTCTTCCTCGTCTCGTCACTGGCGCCAGCCATGGCCGAACGCGGATGGGGTTCGATCGTCAACATCTCCACGATGGTCGCGAGTTTTGGACAGGCTGGCATGGCTCTGTATGGCGCCAGCCGAGCGGCTCTCGAACTGTTGACGAAGACTTGGGCCGCCGAATACGGCCCGAGTGGTGTTCGGGTGAATGCCGTTGCCCCCGGACCAACGCGCACCGCGATGATGGAAGGTGTCCCCGAGGAGATGGTGAATCATCTCGCAGCATTAGCACCGGCAGGTCGCGTCGCTCAGCCCGAGGAACTTGCTGCGGCGATCGTTTTCCTCGCCAGTGACGATGCCAGCTTCGTCCACGGCGTCACTCTTGCAGTCGACGGGGGCCGCTCAGCAACCTAACGCCTGTCGGCGTTGTCGTTTAAGAGTGCAGACCTAGAACACAGATCACATTTATCAATTAACTACAAAGGAGTATCAACATGAGCGCATACGTAATTGTCGAATTCACAGTCAAGGACCCGGAAATTTACCGTGAGAAATACGCCCCCATTGCTGGGCAGACAGCCAAAGAGCACGGAGGTGAAGTACTCGCCGCCGGTAACTGGGAAGTCCTGCACAGCGATGGCTCGCTCACTTCAGGAGCACTCGTGCGCTTTACCGACCGTGAGACGGCCCTCAAGTGGTACAACTCGCCGGAATATCAGCAGCTGATCGCGATCAGAAGTGTCGCGATGGATGCCCGGTTCAGCTTGCTCGACGGCCTCCCCACGCCCACGAAGGTTGAAAAGGAATCAAAGTGAGCACACCGGCAGGAAAGACGGTACTCATCACGGGCGCCAACGCCGGGATCGGCAAGGAGGTGGCCCGGCAACTGGCGTTCCGTCCTGAGATTGCGCGGATCTACCTTGCATGCAGAAACCGAGATCGGGCGACGGCGGCAAAGGCCGAACTCGAAGCCGCGACCGGTCGACGCATTTTTGACATCATTCTCATGGACGTCGCCGATCTGAGTTCGGTCCGCGCCGGCCTTGCGGCCATCGATGGATCCATCGACGCGATCGTCATGAACGCTGGTGTAATCGGCGACAAGAAGCTGATGAACTTGACGGCTGACGGCGTCACCACCCTGTTCGCAACGAACGTTCTTGGTCACGTCGTTCTCCTTGACGGGCTCCTCAACGAGAACCGGCTTGGCGAGGTTGCGGTCTTTGTCGGTAGTGAAGCAGCCAGAGGAATTCCAAAGTCTGGATTTTTCACAGCAATATTAAAGATGCCGCAGCCGTCCTTCGTCTCAACCTCTGCCGATGAACTCGCTACCGTCATCGATGGCAGCTACTTCGACGGCCAAAAATTTGAACCCAACCTGGCCTTCGGACAGGTCAAGTACATCGGGGCGCTCTGGATGGCCCACCTGGCCCGCCAATACCCTGACCGACGATTTATTACGGTGAGCCCCGGGAACACCACTGGCACCCAAGCCCCCGACGGCCTTGCGCTACCACTACGTATGGCGGCCAAGCACGTCATGCCTCACCTCGGTATATCCCACGAGCTTGACGTGGGCGCAAAGCGACTGGTCGATGGCGTCATCGACCCGACCCTGTCGAGTGGCGTGTTCTACGCCAGCCCAGCCGGCAAGTTGAAGGGTCCCATGGTTGACCAAACGGACATTTTCCCCGACTTGGCCAACACGTCCTTTCAGGACCACGCCAACGAGGCCATCCACCGCTTCATCACCTAATGGGTCGAACTGAATTAACCCGCCGACTGCCACTTCGGCGTTTCGCGTGTTAATCAGACGATGTACTGGATCCGAGGTGTGAGAACGCCTGAAGCGCCCAACTAGCGCCCAGTCAGTTCAGATGCGACGCAGATTCGCATATTTTCAAACGCCTGACTAGGAGTATCACTTCACCCCCGGATTAACAGGTCTTATGCTTCCCAAGCTGAGAACGCCAGTTCGATTCTCGTCGCCCGCTCCACTTTGCCGATCAACGTTCCTGCTCACGACGCTGATCTCGTACCGTCGAAAATCCTCAACGGCGATAATTGCGCCTGGAATTTTGCCGTTGCGCATCGAGATCGTGCCCTTGAAGTGCCCAACGTCAGGCGCCCGATGAGTAAAACTTCACTCCCGCGTTGCTCGTAAAGTCAGATCGACCGATGGAGAACCCGGCACGACTTCGACGACGTACTTTATTGCACTCCAGGACATCAGCAGTCACGGCTGAGATTGAAGTCCGCAGGGCATCCGCTGTGATCAACCTGCGCCAACTGTAGCCTGCCGTAGCACCTTATGCTACAATTCCGACATGACTAAGACTATTCCCCAACGAGAATTGCGAAACGATAACGCTCACGTTATTGATGCCGTCGTATCCGGAGAAACTTTCGTAGTTACCCGCAACGGAGTGCCGGTGGCCGAACTCGTACCAATCCGAACTCCGCGCCGCAGCTTTGTGCCAAAGAGCGATCTCCTGACGATCGCGATGCAAGGGCCACACATCGACCTCGAACAGTTTCGCTGTGATCTCGATCGCGTCATTGACGAGAGTCTGTAGATGTCTACAGGACTACTCGATACGTCAGTCGTCATTGACTGGGACGACCGGGCTGTCGCCGCCGCGCTCCCGGACGAAGCTGCGATCAGTACGATCACGCTCGCCGAATTGACTGCCGGCCCCGCTTTGGCATCGACGAGCGCCGAAAGCGCCCGTCGCCAATCTCGACTCCAACAAGTCGAGGCAACGTTCGATCCGATCCCATTCGACGTCAGTGCCGCTCGCAGCTATGGTCAAGTCGTCGTAGCCGTTACGGACATTGGTCGCTCTCACCGACCCCGAATCCCGGACTTGTTCATCGCAGCCACGGCCCATGCCAATGGGCTCGCGCTTTACACGCGTAATCCCGATGACTTCGCCGGACTCGAGAATCTCATCGAAATTGTCAGCATCTAAATGCCGCAATGCGCCAAGATCAGTTGATTCTCGGGCACCGTCGAGCGCGACGCCGCCGGCTCAGCGGCGGGTCGACCCCGGAAAGCCCGGAGTGACGGATCCCGAGTTCGTCCCACGAGCTCGAGCGCTCACGCACTGGCGCCCGCGGAGTGCCCGGTCTCATCAATCGCCGCTCATCATGTGTGCGGACGTGCCACTTGATCAGCGCCTTCAGTTTTGGCATTCGCTAAGCAAGAAATGCTTCCCAAGCCGAGAAGGCGAGTTCGATTATCGTCGCCCGCTCCCTAGTTTTTGCGTGGCGGCTTCAGCCGGTACGCGCAACTGCGATACCGGCGTCCGGGCCAAGCTAGTTCGACAGCTCTTAAAGTAAGAAAATCTGAAACTCCCACTATCAGATGATAGTATTTTGAACATGTCTAGAACGACCGTTCGCGCCAGGGGCCAGATAACGCTTCCCGACGACGTGCGTCGCGCTGCGCACTTGGAAGAAGGCGATCTCTTGGAAGCCGAGATTACGGCGGAAGGAATCCTCCTGCGGCCCCAGAAGCTCATTGATGCCACGCAGGCGTGGTTCTGGTCGCAGAACTGGCAGGCTGGCGAGCATGAGGCCGATGCCGACCGGGCCGCCGGGCGAGTCAGCACCTTCACTTCCGGTGCGGAGTTGATCGGCTCGCTGCGCGAGCGGTCGAGGCCAGCGGAACGAAAGAAGTCGTAGCCGACGTTGCCGACATACGCATGGCTGGCCCGTTTTGGCAAGGACTTCGATGCACTCACTCGTGAGCAGCAATCGCTCTTCCTTGTGGCCGTCGCTCAATTCGTTGAGGATCTGCAACGACAACATGGCTTTCGTAAGGGGCTTCGCATTAAGAGCATTAGAGGCGCTTCGGGAATTTTCGAGATGACCTGGGCCAACGACGGACGTGCGACATTTGAGTACGGCGAATCAATGGCGCCGAATGAGCCCCACGTCGTTTGGCGTCGCGTCGGTACCCACGCAATATTCGATTTATTACCTCGGGAATCCCAGACGGAGGTCACCGGTGGGCCCTCCTCACGGCGTGGCGCCCAGCTCCGCGGACGCTTCGATGGCTTCGGCGACGTCGCTGGCGAGTTCTTCGGCGCGCTGCAGCGCGGAGCGAAGGCGATCGACCTCGAGTTCGCGCGCGGCGATCTGGCCCGGCGGTTCGCCCCGATCCTTCGCCGAGAGGAGTGCGCGGGTGTGGCTGGCGAGCATCAGGCGGAAGGTCGGTGCCGCGCTCTTCTTCGGTTGGGCGTGCGTGCAACCGAGGCAGACGAGTCCCTTCGGGCAGTGCTCTCCGGTCGGAAGGGCGCAGAGGTGGGTCCCCATGTCGCGAAGACTAGCGTTCGCGGAGAACGCGGCCCACTCTTGGAGGGTGGGGTTGCGGGTCGAGTCCGGCCCGTGGAACTGGATGTAGGCGGAGCGCATCGCCTTGCGGTGCTCCTCGACGAGCTGGTCGGGATAGAGCTTGGCGTAGACCATGACGGTGTCGAGGCTCGCGTGGCCGAGCAGCGCCTGGATCACGTGGATCGGTGTGTTGTTGTTGAGGTGCTCGGAGGCGAACGCCCTGCGGCAGTCGTGGGGGTGCAGCACGAGCGGCTCGCCGTCGACTCGGCGCGCGCCCGCGCGAGCGGAGAGGCGCGCGAGTCGCCCCCGGATCGTGGTCTGGCCGATCGGGCCGGGGTGCTTCACGCCCTGGAGAAGATAGGGGGCTCTCGGAGCCCCGCGCTTCTCGAGGTTGTCGCGCCGGTCGCAGACCGGCACCTGCTCGGTCCCGTAGAAGCGCTTCACGTGTCGGGTGATCTCGGCGATCACTCGACCGAGCCCGTCGCCGATCGGGATCACCCGCGCCCGGTCGAACTTCGAGGGCTTCACGTGCAAGAGGTAGTAGACGCGCCCGTCACCCTGACGGCGCTTCAGCACGTCGAGCGCGGTGACTTCGCACGCCTCTTCGATGCGCAGCCCGGACTGGATCAGCAGCTCGAGCAGCGCCCAGTCCCAGAACGCGTCGACTTCGACGGCGCGCAGCTTCGCGTCGGTCGGTTGAGCGAGCGCCGCGCGCTCGGCGTCGTTCCAGGTTCGCAGCGCCATCGCGCGAATGCCGGGCAGCTCTCGGGAGAGGTCGACGACGGTGGCCGCGACGCGCGCCTGGGAGCGCCGCCGCGCCTGCTCGAAACCGACGTCGCGCAGGTCGTAGCGACTCATCGGCACGACCGGCGGGGCGAAGGGCGCGAGCGGCGAACCCTCCTCGGTCGCCCACGTGCAGAGATCGGCGAAGAACGAGCGGATCTCGATCGCCCACGAGTGACCGGTGGTGCGGTCGCGCTCGTCGTTCTCGGGCCGGCGCCGAACGGCGCGGGCCCGCTCGATCGCGTGGGGGACGAACGCCCTGGCGTGGGCGGGGCGCACCTCGGCCGGGCTCTGCACCTCGGGAAAGTGCTCGTCGATGAAGCGCCAGAAGTGGGCGAGCGCGGCCTGCTTGTGACGAAGCGTCGCGTAGACGTCGCTCACGCGCACCGAGTACGTCTCGAGGTAGGCGACGGTCACCGCGCGAAAGCGCTCGGGAGTGTCGGAGTGCTCGACGAGTTCGGCCGGCGAATAGCGGGGCTGGCGCAGCCGACGCGCGGGGCCCTGCAGCGGGGTGCGGTCAAGGACGCCGAGCGAGCAGAGAGCGGCGTCGAGGCCGTTCAACCCCTTCGCCGGGGGCGGAACCGAGACCAGATCCTCCTCGGTGATCTGGTCGAGCTCGTCGTAGTCGTGGGCGAGCAGCAGCTTGAGTCCGGTCACCACCGCCCGCTCACGAGTGCGCACCGTCGCGTACTCGAGCGCCTTCAGGGCGATGACGAGACGGCCACGAGCCTCGATGAGCGGATCGCCGGCCGGGAGTCGCTCGACCCACTGGTTCACCCGCAGGGCCGAGAGAAGTCGCCAGCTCGGGACCATCGCTCGACCGACGATCGCGGCGCGCACGCCCCAGGTCCAGGTGTCGCCGCCCCACCGCTCGGCGCCGTCGCTCCAGCGCGTCCAGGTGTTCGCCTCGAAGCCTGCGAAGCGCTCGGCCGTCGTCGAGCCCTCCTCGGCCTCGAGGCACTCGACGAGATGGCGGACCCGCGCCCGCATTCGCCGTCGATCGTCCGAGGGCAGCAGTTGGTAGTCGGTGATCTCGAAGAGGGCGTCACGCAGCGCCTCGGGATCGAAGGCGGCCGAGCGCAGCGCCCGGGCCGCAGCGATCGGTGTGGAGAGCGCCACGTTCACGGCCGCCTCCAGGACGCGGCCTCGTCGAGTTCGTCGATCGTGAGGGGGTCGTAGTGGAAGACGTAGTTGTCGCTCGCGGCTTCCACCGCGGCGTCCGCGCCGCGTTCGGCGCTTGGCCGGGCGAACAGATCGCGAGCCGCGGCCATGGCCTGGAGCATCGCCCGGTGGTCGACGTAGGTGTAGATGTCGGCCGTGGTCGAGAGGTGGCGGTGTCCGAGCACCTCTTGAGCGACCTTCAATCCGCCGGTGTCGAGGAGGGCCTGGGCCAGGGTGTGGCGGAACATGTGGGCGTTGACGTTGGCGCCGAGCTTTTTCGACGCGTAGCGCAACGAGGACTCGAAGGCGACGTAGCCGAGCGGTCGTCCGCGCCCTTTGCGCAGCCCGACCCAGGCCGGCCCGCCCGCGTTGTCGAGCCCACGCTCCTCGGCGAGGTAGCGCTCGAAGAGCTCCCAGAAGTCGTTCGTCACCGGGACGCGGTGCTCGTCGCGGGCACCCTTGAGCCGGACCACGATGGTCGACGAGCGGCGATCGAGGTCCGCGAGCGCCATGCCGAGGACGCCGTGGCGACCGTGCTCCTCGCTCCAGTCGCCGACTCGCTGGCCGCTGCGCCAGAGCAAGGTGACGATCGCCTTGTCGCGCAAGGACGTCAGCGTCTCGATCAGGTCCGTGGCCAACTCGGGCTCGATGGTGCGCACGAGGCGACGGGGCGTTCGTTGGCGGAACTCGGCTCGCGGACCTCGCCGGACGGGGTCTCGTCCCGGCATGCCGCGCGACCCGGCGGTTGGCCCCGGTCGCGAGGGCACCGGGTTCGAGCGCCCGTGCCAGGGACCGGCCTCTTCGTCGCGCGCGATCAAGTAGGCGAAGAACGACGAGAGGACGCTCAGGCGGTGGTTCACCGTCCGGGGCTGACGCTCGAGCGCCGGGTAGGGCTTGCGAGTGAGCGGGTTCACCCGTCCCGCACGGGTGGGATCGATCGCCGTCGCGTTGCGCTTGGGCCCTCGGCGGAACGCGTCGATGTAGGCCTCGATGTCGCGCCGACGCACCTCCTCGAGGGATCGACCCGCCTCGCGCGCCCAGGACGTGAAGTCCTCGAGCCCGAGCCGGTAGGTGCGGATCGTGTAGCTGCTGCGTCCGTTGCGCGACAAGTGCGAGACGAACTCCTCGACCGCCGAGTCGTAGTTCGGACTGTGCTTCAGGGTCATCGCCGGCTCGATCCCGTCACCGAATCCAAGTGTCTCAACACTGATGGTGGGAAGCGCGGACCCTCACAAATCCCGAGACAAGACATGCCTTAAGCGTCTCTTGCGCATTCCGGCCATCGGGCGCTGCATCAAACTCGTTCTTCTGAGGTTCCATAGTGACTTCAGGCTCTGACGCCCAATTGACGCCCGTGAACTCAAGTCGCGATAAGTGACTCAGAAGATACATCCCGTAATCAGCGACTACATTATTGAACTCGCGCGGTGATCACTAGCTTCCCAAGCTGAGAACGCGAGTTCGAATCTCGTCGCCCGCTCCACTTAGCCTGAACCCAAAAAAACTGGACCATGACTCGATGACAACCAGACCTGGACTACGTGCGTTCGCTAACTCACGTTGGTCCAGAAGGCGCCAGCATGGGCGTAAGTCTGGCCAGTGGTGAAGTTGACGAGGTACGCGCAAACGCCGTGAACGCCAAGGTTGTCGGCGCCGAACGCCGCCGTCACCGAATACGTCCCTGAGACCGCCTTGCTGGTCCACACGGTCAACCCGTAGATGCTCGACGGAGGGAAGGCTCGCACCGCCTCGCCGGCAAACGTCGGTGCGCAACCGCTCCGCTTGCTGTACTGTTCCCAAGCCACGACGTGGTTGGCGGGTCCGCTGGCGACTCCCGAGATCACGTAGTTGAAGTTAACGCCCATCGTGTTGGTGGCTGGTCCGCTGACGGTCATCGAATTGCCGCCGGCCGAGGCGGGGCTGGCCAGGACGACACTGGCCGCGATGACCGCGAGCGCCGGTATCGCTCGCCTCGCCGCCTTACGATGGATTGAAATTTTCGTGGCGAACCATTGCCATTTTTGGAGATTGCTTTTCACCCTTGCTCCCTTCTGAGTGCACAACGCAAATGCGGTGTCGGTAGCGACAAACCGGAGATCCGCGGCGGATCCGGCCCGATGATAGATGCGACGAGCGAAAGTTCGATGGGATGCTGGCACCACGATCGATGTACGGGCTGACCACCTTGGACTCCGTTGGCGGGCCGGACAGATTGCTAAGTACGGAGCGAGCGCAGTGCTCGGCGCAGGATCGAGTGGGGGTGAGCCTGGGGATGCTTGGTGGTCCATCGCCGTGAACAGTCAGGGACTCCGGGTCGCCTGGTACCGGTTCCGGACGACCTTCGGCCGCCGGCGAAACGGCTATCTAACGCTGGTTCTCTTGGTTGGCCTCGTGGGGGGGCTCGCCATGGGGGCCCTGTCCGCCGCCCGTCGCACGCAGGCGTCCTTTGCCACCTACCTGGCCAGTACCAACCCGTCCAACCTGACCGTGACGATCATCGGCGGCGCCAGCGTAGGGGGTGGCAACGTCAACTATTCGGCGGCCGCCATGTCACGGATCGCCCACCTGCCCGGCGTCAAACATTTGGAGTCAGCCGTCCCGTTGTTCGCCGCCCCGTTGCTGGCGGACGGCGCCCCCCGCCTCGACATCGACACGACCTCGTTGATCTTTGAGGTCGCCAGCGTCAGCGGGGAGTTCTTCGATCAGGACCGAGTTACGGTCCTCGAGGGTCGCATGGCTGATCCGAAGAAGGCCAACGAGATCATGATGACGGCAACGGCGGCCAGCCTGCTCGGTTTCCACCTCGGCCAGACCATCCCCTACGGCATCTACACCCTGAAGCAGGAAACTCTGGCGGGCTTCGGGACGCCGAGCGTGCCGCCACATCGGCGCGTCAACGCCAAGCTCGTCGGCATCGTCCAATTCAGTAGCGCCGTCGTTCAAGACGACATCGACCACTACCCCACCTTCGTATTCTTCACCCCCCAAGTAGGAAGGGCGGTGTTGGCCGACGGCGACAAAGGAACGGACCAAGCCATCTACTACGGGCTTCAGCTCGATCGCGGCAGCAGCGGCGTGAGCGCCGTTGAACGAGAGCTCGATGCTCTCACGCCGCCCGGCACCGACCTAGCCTTTCACGCCCTCGCCCCCGTGGAGGCCAAGGCGGACCGGACGGTCAAGCCCGTCGCCATCGCCCTGGGTGTATTTGGTGTGGTGGCCGCGTTGGCCGCGCTGCTCATTTGTCTGCAGTTGATCTCGCGCCGACTACGCGACGCGGACGAGGAGGCGTCGGTGCTGCGGGCTCTCGGCGCCGGGCCGGCAGTCATCGCCGCCGACAGCCTGCTCGGGATCCTCGGTGCCGTCGTCGCCGGTTCGATCCTGGCGGGAGTGGTCTGCGTTGGCCTGTCACCGTTCTCGCCGCTGGGGCCGGTGCGTCCCGTCTACCCCCACGTGAGCATTGCCTTCGACTGGACGGTGCTCGGCATCGGGCTCGTCGTCCTCGTGGTGGGACTCGGGACGATGGCTATCGCCCTCGCGTACCGGGGAGCGCCGCATCGTGTGGCGCAGCGAGCACGACTGGCTTTGTCGCGCACGTCTCGGGTAGCGGCGTCATTTGCTTCGGCGGGGCTGCCCCCGTCAGCCGTCGTCGGCGTTCGCTTCGCCCTCGAGCCAGGTCGGGGCCGCACCGCGGTGCCAGTGCGCTCGGCGATTTCGGGGTCGGTGCTCGCCGTCGCGATTGCGGCGGCGACCTTCACCTTCGGCAGCGGCCTGCAGTTCCTCGTGTCGCATCCAGCTCTCTACGGATGGGACTGGAGCTACATGCTCGACGCCAGTAACACCGTCCCCCCGCAGGCCATTTCGCTGCTGAAGCATGATCGCGACGTCGCCACCTGGACTGGGTACAACTACACCGTCGCCGAGATCGACGGGCAGAACGTGCCCTTCCTGTTCGAGGCCAACCACCCCTCGCACCACCCGGCAATCGTGCCGCCGATCCTGACGGGCCACCGGGCGGACAACAAGGGCCAGATCGTTTTGGGCGCGGCGACGATGGCCCAGCTGCACAAGCACGTCGGCGATACGGTCGAGGTCAGCCTCGGGGCGCCCCAGGACGCGCCCATCTATATCCCCCCGACGCCGGTCGTTGTCGTGGGCACCGCCACCCTGCCCGCCGTCGGCTACTCGAGCATCGTCGACGATCACACTTCCATGGGAACCGGGGCGCTGGCCCTTAACGCAATCCAGCCCGCGGCCTTCCGGAAAGCAACCAACAGCCCCAATCCCACCCTCAACGGCCCGGGCCTCGTCTTCGTGCGCCTGCGGCGCGGGGTGTCACCCTCGGCCGGCCTCGCCAATCTCCAGCACGTCGCCGACGTCGCCAACCAGGCCTTCGCGGCCTTGCCCAACGGAGAGGGCGATTCGTATTCCGTGTCGGTCCTTGGGGTGCAACGACCAGCTGAGATCGTCAACTACCACACGATGGGCGACACTCCCACCCTGCTCGCCGCCGCGCTGGCCGCAGGGGCCATCGTCGCCCTCGGCCTCACCTTGACGGCGTCGGTCCGGCGTCGGCAACGGGACTTGGCCCTGCTGAAAGCGCTCGGCTTCACCCAACGCCAACTGGCGGCGACGGTCGCGTGGCAGTCATCGGTCGCCGCCGCAATCGGGATCGTGGTGGGCCTGCCGATAGGGATCCTTGCCGGTCGGTGGCTGTGGACGCTCTTCGCCCGCCAGATCTACGCCGTCCCTCACCCAATCGTGCCGGTGCCCTCGATCCTCTTCGTTGCCGCAGGCGCGCTGGTGTTCGCCAACGTCGTCGCCGCATTGCCCGGACGAAGCGCCGCCCGCACGTCAACCGCAGCCCTGCTTCGCGCTGAGTGACGAGGTCGCCAAGGGGCTCGGTAGGTTGGCGCCACGAGGGCGACGCGCTGGTTGAGCTCGAGCGTCGGCCAGACCAAGGGACCAGATTGATGTCCGAGAAAGATTCACTCGCCTAGTGCGCCGCCGGGTAGGCGACCGCGCGACCGTGGGACGGATTCGATACGGCCGAGCGCTGCGCTGAGAGCCATTTGACACCTCGAGAAAGCGTCGATCGCCGTGC
Source organism: uncultured Acidimicrobiaceae bacterium (assembly GCA_963749355.1). Lineage (GTDB taxonomy): Bacteria > Actinomycetota > Acidimicrobiia > Acidimicrobiales > RAAP-2 > RAAP-2. The sequence continues at coordinate 13,611 of CAVVMM010000006.1, read as the reverse complement.
GCCCTTCGGGACAACTAGGCCTCACGCAGCGCCTCTCCCGGCTGCACGCGCACCGCGAGCAGCGCCGGAATGAGCGCGAGCGCAACACCGCCCACGACGATGACGGCGCCGACGATCACGACCAACTCGACGGGCACTACCGCCACCGGCACCGCCCCCAGGTGCGAGGCGAAGGTCCGCCACACGGACTCTCCCACGGCGATTCCCACGGGCACGCCAATCACGAGGCCGATGACGACGACCGTGAGAGCCTGCCAGCACGTCGTCGCCAGCACCTGTCGGCGGACGAATCCCAGGACCTTCAGCAGAGCAAACTGCCGCCGCCGCCGTGCGACGCTCACGAACAGCAGGTGCGCGAGCGTGGCCGCCCCGAAAAGGGCCAACGTGACGCCGAGCAGGAGGGGAAAGTCGACCGCCTCTCCGAAGTTGACCAGATTGACCGGGGTGCTGAGTTCGTTCAGGTTCGCAGAAAACTGGCGCTCGAACCGCGCCAGCGCAGCCCGCTCGCCGGACCCCGGCGCGAGACGGGCCGCCACACCCCACCCCGAGACCGACTTCAGCAACGTCCGGTGGCAGCTCGCCTGATGAGGGTTGCCCGTGCAAGCTATATCAAGGGCCGCAGCCAAGGGCAGCACGGCCCCCACCCCGAGGCCGCCGATGCTGAGGGACGGCGGCAGTGTGGCCGTGCCGACAACCTGCAACGTCCGCGCGCTCACCTTGCCGGACTTGTTGACGAGCGACACGCTGACTCGCGATCCGACGTGCAGGTGCGCCTGGGACATCGTCGTGGCTCCGAGCACCATCTGATCGGTCCCCTTGGGTTCGTGGCCATTGACGAGCGAGATCGCCATCGGGTCCTTTGGCGCTGGTAACGAAGACCCCTTCGACCACGACTGAACCGACTCTCACGTACTTTCCAGCGAAACCCCACGTGATGTTGGTCACTCGCCGGTTCGGCTTCAGGGTCGCCAGCGCCCGATCGAGTTGGGGGGTGGTCATGCTGCCCAGGTCGAGCTGCCAGTTCTGCCCATACAGCGGCGGGGTCCTTACAAGGTGATTCAGACTCGCGCCGAAGACCGTGGTCGCGACGAGCGCCATGACAGCGACGGTGGCTCCGACAAGCGCCGTCGCGACCGGGACGCTGGACCGGCCACGCCCCCGTTCGAGCGCGTTGCGCACGCCAACAAGAACGCTCGGCGGAGCCCCCGTTCGCGCGACCATGGCCACCGCTGCGTTGGAGCGACTCACGGGCTCGTCGCGTGTGTTCGTCGCGCCGAAGCTCTGGGCCGCGCGCCACGACGGCAGCAGCGCCAGCGCCGACACCACCGCCACGATCGCGAGAATACCGAAACCGAAGACGGCGACGTTGAACGCGAAGCCCTGGGTCGGCTCGGCGGCGCGGGCCTCTCCGATCGGGGTGAGGGGCGAAGCGGCGAAGGCCAGCGCCACCGCCCCTAGGGCGCCGGCGACTCCGATGGCGGCGGCGCGGACCATGCCCAGTCCGAAGAGCTGACGTGGGCGGAGCCCGAGCGCGGCGAGCGTCGGGTAGGACTCGCGTTCGACGAGACTCTGGCGCGACAGCGCCTGGCCCACCAACGCCAGGCCGGCCAGCAGCGCAAAGAGCGCAAAGAGCCACCACCCGGTCGACCTGGGGCTGGATCGACTGCGCGATCGACGCCGAGCTGGAATCTTCGTCTTGCATGTAGAGGAATCCCGTGGACGGCTGATGATGATTGACGTAGATCTGCAGCACCGGCAGGTTGTCTGGCCCCCGCGCAACCGCACCTGATCGAATTCGGCCGTGTACGTTGTGCGCCCCAGACCACGATCGAACCCCGGGCTGGTAATGAGCGTGTAGGTCGGGGAGGCCGTTGGAAAGTCCGTTTGACTCACCTCGACGCCCACCACACGGAAGCTGACCCGAGGACCGTCGGGCTTCACGTAAGCGTTGGAGGTCAACAAGGCTGTCGAGTCGGACTTCTTGTAAAACGGCACCGTCACGGTCGACCCGATCTTGAGGCCATACTGCTGCTGCATCGAGAAGCCGATCACCGCGTCCCTTTGACCAGTGGGCAGTCGACCGGAGAGCAGCTTGATGGTGTCAGATTGGTGAGAGGTCGGCAGACCCGCAACGTTGAGATACTGGTTTGGCACAAAGTGCCCCCCGGCGATGCCGTTGCCGTTGGCGTAGTAGACCTCGCGGGTCACCTCCTCGACGTACGGCAGATCGAAAAAGCCTTTGGGGAGCGCCGCGGTGGAGAAGAGCTCTGCGTCGTAGCCGTAGCGCTTGGTGAAGCCGGCAAAGGCCGACGACGTCCTCCGGGCTGTGGAAACCCCCGCGAGCACGGTCCCCCCGATGAGAGCCACGAGGAGCGAAAGGGCGAGCCAGGAACCCCAGCGCCGCAGAAACTCGGCCCGAAACACGACTCCGACAGAGCGCATCGACCTCCCCCAAGTTGACATTCAGTATGCATGACGCCCGGCCCGCAACAGATAGTGCCACCCGTCGAGATGACCTCGTGCTAGCACCCGCGCCGGCGAGCGCGTCTCGTGTTGCCACTTCTTCCCTCGCGACAACTCGCGCCCACTCGATAGGGTCGCAACCGTGACGCCCGATGGATGACCGTGCCGCTACACCCGCCCCCCTATCGGACCCGTTCAATCTTCGACGCTTCCTCGAGGCGCAGGATCGTGCTGACAGTTACCAACGCGCCCTCGGAGAGTTGCGCGCAGGCCGGAAGTACTTGCACTGGATCTGGTGGATTTTTCCCCAGCTGGCCGGCCTCGGCCGCAGCGTCATCTCGCGGGAGTACGCCATCACCTCACTCGACGAAGCCCGCGCCTACCTGGCTCATCCGGTACTGGGACCGCGGCTTCGCGAATGCACTTGGGCGATGAATTCTCACATCGGTCCAAGCGCCGTCGACATTCTGGGCCACACCGACGCGATGAAATTCCGCTCCTCAATGACGTTGTTCTCAAGAGCAGACCCCTCGTCCGCCGAGTTCGCGAAAGCCCTCGACCAGTTTTTCAACGGCGTTGTTGACGTCCAAACCGACTTGATGCTTGGCCAGGGAACCCAGAGCGAGCCCGACTGAGCGGTACCTGAGGCGGGAACACTGGCATAGCTTCGCCGGGCACTGCCGCAATTTTTTTATTTGCTTCTTAGCGACTCTGGAAGACCTCTTCAGGATCGACCGCCATCATGGTCTCGTCGTCGAATAGGCCACCAAGGAGTTGTCATGGATTTGGAACACGAGGAGACAAAGGAACCGGAGACCACTGCGCTCCCCGATCGACCAGAGCATCGTCGGGCCTTTCGAATGGGGTACCTGGCCGCGCTGGCGACGCTGGTCGTCGTGATCGTGATTGCGGGCGCTGGATTCGCCTTCGGGCACTACGTCTTCACTCCCCCGGCGCCAGGCTCGCCGTTTGCCCGCACGAACTTCCCGTCCTTTAACTTTGGCAACTCCCCCAGCCTCCCAACCGTCCCCGGCTACACCTCCCCGCCCACGTCGCCGCGCTCATCCGCCACCGACGCGGCCGCGGCCAAGATCGCCAAGTCCGTCGCCCCGGGGCTCGTCGATATCAACTCCGGCGTCTCCTACCAGGGCGCCTCGGGCGCCGGCACCGGGATCGTCATCTCTGCCAACGGCCTGGTGCTCACCAACAACCACGTCATCGAGGGCGCGACCACGATCACCGCTCGCGACGTCGCCAACAACAAGACCTACCAAGTGAAGGTGGTCGGCTACGACGTCACGAAGGACGTGGCCCTGCTCAAGCTTGAGGGCGCCTCAGGCCTAACGACCGTCAGCATCGGCAATTCGAGTTCAGTGAAGGTCAATGAGCAGATCGTCGGGGTCGGCAACGCCGGCGGGGTCGGCGGCGCGCCGAGCTACGCGGCGGGCACGATCGTGGCGACCGATCAGTCGCTCACCGCCAGCAGCGAGGTGAACCCCTCGGGCTCGGAGCAGCTGAGCGGAATGATCGAGACGAACGCGCCAATCCAGGCCGGCGACTCCGGCGGCCCGTTGGTGACGACGAGCGGCAAAGTGATCGGCATCGACACCGCGGCCGGCGCCGGCGCGGGCGGCTTCTACTTCAGCCCTTACGGCACGTCGCCCACCCAGGCCTACGCGGTGCCGATCACAACGGCCCTCGACATCGCCAAGTCGATCGAGACGGGCATCTCGACGGCGTCGATCCACGTCGGCCCGACCGCGATTCTGGGCATCGAGGCCGTGCCGACCAACGCCATATCCTCGGGCTTTAACGCCACTCCCACCACGACGAACGGCGTCGCGGTGCAGGGCTTTGTCCCGAACAGCCCGGTCTCGAAGTCGGCCCTCGCCGTGGGTGACATCATCACCGCCTTCGATGGTCAGGACGTGTCGAGCGTGTCGGAGCTGAGCGCCCTAGAACTTTCGCTCAAGCCGGGCGACTCGGCAACGATCGAGTACCGCACCCAGAGCGGCGTCCAGCAGAGCCTCACCCTGAACCTCATCGCCGGACCGCCGCAGTAAGCGCTGCGGCGAGAGCATGATCTTCGCCCGCCAATCAGTCCCCGTCACAACCGTCATCACGAGGCGCCAACGGCGCTCGGGTCGCGGTAGCGATGTTGTCGGCACCCTAGAAACCATTCCCGTTGCCGTTGCCCGGTCCACCGCCGTTGCCGTTACCCGGTCCACCCGGGTTGGGCAAGGTCGTGGTGGTCGTGGTCGTGGTCGTCGTTGTGGTCGAGGTGGTCGTCGTGGTCGGTGGGATAGTCACCTTGAGCGCCGCCGACAGCACGGCCACGTCGTGGAGCAGCTGCACTCCTTCGCCCTGGGTCATCGTGCCGCCCTGCAGTCCGCTGACAATCGCCTGTTCGGCGTTGGCGAGGTTGTTCCCCGCCTGGCTGGGGTTTCCGGCCTTCTCGTGCGCCACCGCTTGCTCGGCGTCGGTCGCGATCGCCTGCTCGGTTGAACTGTCCATCCGACCGGCCAGTTGCGCGTGGGCCATGTCGCTCACCAAGTTAGACAGGGCGGTCGACGCGGCCGGCAACGTGGTGGTCGTGCCGTTCTTGTTTGCGGGAGCGAGCCACAGACCCAATGCGACGCCAACGAGTCCAAACGCCACGACGCCGATAACGAGGGCCCGAAGGGGAAGAGCCCGTGCGCGCCGCCGCGCCCGCGCCCCCTTCGGCCGCGGCGCCTTGGGTTGCAGGATTCGCGTGCGATCGTCGTGAGCGATATTGGTCTTCGCCGACGCCGCTTCGCCGCCCCCTGGAGCGAGCGCCGTGAGGTCGTAGGTCGCGACGCCCTCGCGGCCCTCGCCCGCCTCGTCGCCGGGGGGCCGCCACGGCGCCTTGAAGGCCGAGGTCGCGAGCAACGCAGCCGCTTCATGACCGCTCAGGCGCTCGCTGGGCCGATGGTCGAGCATGCCGGCCAGGACCAGCTTCCAGGGAACCGGCAGATCGGCGGGCAGAGGCACGGGCGCGACCAGTCGACGCGCCACGATCTCGCTCGGCGTTCCCTCGTACGCCCGCCGACCGGTGAGACATTCGAGCAGCACGATCCCGAGCGACCAGAGATCGGCGCTCGGGCCAACCTGATTGTCCTCGAGCTGCTCGGGCGCCATGTAGGAGACGGTGCCAAGCATCGTTCCGGTGATCGTCAGGGTCGCGGCGTCGCGGAGTTGGGCGATGCCGAAGTCGCCGAGCTTGGTCCCGCCCGCCGGGGTTCGAAGGATGTTGGACGGCTTGACGTCGCGGTGCACCACGCCTCGCTCGTGCACGTAGGCCAGTGCGTCCGCCAGCTCGGCGCCCAGCGCCGCCGTCTCGGCGGGGCTGAGGGGCCCGTCGCGCAAGGACTCGGCGAGCGTAATTCCTTCCACGTACTCCATCACGATGTACGCCTGATCGCCGGCGAGACCCGTGTCGAAGAGCCGCACCAGACCGGGGTGCTCGAAGGTCTCGAGGGCGCGGGCTTCGTGTGCGAGACGCTGGACGACTTCGGGGTCGCTGAAGCGGACGACCTTCACGGCGACAGCGACGTCGGTGCGCACGTCACGTGCCTCGTAGACATCGGACATCCCGCCCCGCCCGATCAATCGAACAAGGCGATAGTGCCCGCCGAGGGTTTCAGCGACCAGTGTCATGAGCGACTCCCTCCAGCCTAATTACGGTCATCCGTCCGCGGCTAAGTCGCGGGGCCCGCCCCGATCGACCATTGGCGAGCTAGCCCCCATAATTCCGAAGGATTCGACGCAGTCGTCGGTGTGGATCGCAACACTTAGGAAGTTCTAATAACGACCGACGCGCGAATTGACGCCTCGACACCAGTCGCCAGAAGAACGCCTCGCACGAAACCACCGAGAGGGACGAAATAACTACACTCGCTGGCGGGACACCGAGAGGTCATCGTGCACAACTACCGAGGATTGGTCGCGCCACGTCGACGACGGCGCACGCTCCTCGTTGCTCTCGCGCTCGGCGCGGCGCTAGCCGCGCCGAGCGTTGCCTTCGCGTCGAGCACCACGACAACGTCCTCCACGACCACGACGCTGACGACGTCCTCGACGACCACGACGACTGCGGTGCCGTCCGTCGCGCTCGGGCCCAACGGCATCACGTCGGCCGCCGTGATCGCCCAGAACCGCCTACCGGGCACGACGAGCTGGAAGATCGGCGCGGGCGTTTCGTCGACCGTCGTCCAGGGCTTCGCCAACCTCGTGTACGCGAAGCAGGGCCAGGACGTCGGGCTCTACGTGGACTCGTCAGCGCCGAGCTTTCGGGTGATCGCCTACCGCATGGGCTACTACCAGGGCCTCGGTGCCCACGAGGTCTGGGCCTCGCCGGTCGAGCGAGGCGTCGTCCAGCCCGCGTGCACGGTTGCACCAACGACCAACATGGTGAGCTGCGCCAACTGGAGCGAGTCGCTCGTCATGGCGATCACGTCGGCCTTCTACCCCGGTGACTATCTCATCAAGCTCGTCGCCGGACCGAGGGCGGCCAGTTACGTGCTGCTCACGGTGTGGGACCCCGCGAGCACGGCGGCCTACGTCATCATGAACCGATCCTTCGTCGAGCAGGGCTGGAACACCTACGGCGGCGACTCCTACTACGCCGGAGTGGGCCCGTGCATCCTCGATGACGTCGCCTACCCGCCGTGCAACCGGGCTCGCGTCGTCTCCTTCGACCGGCCCTACGACACGGGCGACGGATCCTCGGACTTCCTGCCGAACGAGTACCCCCTCGTGCGCCTTATGGAGCGCGAGGGCCTCGACGTCACCTACATCAGCGACGCCACGCTGACTCAGTACCCGAACTTGCTGCTGCACCACAAGGTGCTGCTCTCGCTCGACCACGACGAGTCCTGGTCGTACCAGGAGCGGCTCGGCGTTCAGACGGCCGCGGCCCACGGGTTGAACGTCGTCTACTTCGGCGCCGCGGCGATGGTGCGCCACGTGCGCCTCGAGCCCTCGCCCCTCGGGCCTTTCCGCGAGGAGGTCGACTACCGCAACTCGGCCGAGGATCCCTTGAACGGCGTCGGCAGTCCGATGCAGGTGACGGGCAACACCTGGGAGGATCCCCCGTCGGGCTGGTCGCCCGTCGGCCAAATCGGCGAGGAGTACAGCGGCTACCTCTCCCCGGGCGCCTTCGCGCCGATGGTCATCGACGATGCCTCCTCGTGGGTCTTCCAGGGCACGGGACTGGCCACCGGCTCGTCGCTGCCCGGGGTCATCGGCTCGGACTTCGACCACGTGATCCCCTCGGCGGCGACGCCACCGGACATCGAAATCCTGGCGCACTCGCCAATCCCCGCCACCGACGGCACGGTCAGTGGCGGCATCTGGGGCGGGGTCTCCTACTCCGACATGGTCTATTTCACCAACCCGCAGAGCCAGGCGGGAGTGATCGACACCGGCAACAACATCTGGATCGGCGACCTGCGCTCCTGTGCGCCGGGCGCGTCCTGCAACGCGGGACCCCTCACAAGGATCACCAACAACATCCTGCGAGTCTTCGGGCAGGGCCCGGCCGGTAAGCTCGAACCCGCCACGTCGAATCTGGCCTCGATCAGCCCCGCGGGATCATAGTCCCGGCCAAACGCCGCGCACGACATCCCCTATAAGTATTGTCACGACGTCTCGGCGGTCTCGCCGAAACCGCGGTGCCGGTGAACTATTGACGCGTCCTCTTCGCCGAGCGCCTCCTCCTCGTCGACCGTGATCCCAACCGTCGGCCGGAAGAACAGCTGGGCGATCAAGGTCGGCACGAAGGCCGACAGGATGACGACGGTCACCAGCTCGGTGTACTGGGCCTCGGTGATGAGGTGGTTGGTGAGCCCGTACAGGGCGGCGATCGAGCCGAACGTGAGACCCGTCGCCATCAGGAGCGTTGTGTAGGTCCGTTCGCGCTTGGGCAGGCGGAAGTACGTGGCCGTCGGCCAGACACCGATGAACTTGGTCGCCATCTTCACGGCAAAGAGTGCCCCGATCACCCCCACCCCCGCGACGAGCGCCGAAGCGGAGATGAGCGTTCCAGCGCGCAGGAAGAAGAACGGGGTGAGGAACGTGAAGGCGATCGCGCGCATCCGCTCGAGGATCACGCGGTCGTGCATGAAGACACCCGCCACGACGAGCCCGGCGATATAGGCCGGCAGCACCGCCTCGCTGCCGGCCGCCGTCGCGAGTCCTCCGAGGGCGAGCAGGACGACCAAGATCAGCTTGATCTCGGGCTCGCTCACCCGGTGGCCCAGATTCGCCACCGTCCAGCGCAGCGCTCGCGGGAAGCACGAACATCGCGCCCGCCGTCACGAGGACGAACACCAGCAGCAGCCAGCCGTAGTTCGCGAAGAGCCCACCGAGGGCGAGCACCGTGCCGAGGTCGGTGACGAAGCACGCGGCCAGGATGAGCTTGCCGATCTCCTCTCGGTTGAGTCCGGTCTCGATCATGACGGCGTAGACGACGGCGACCGACGTCGTTGATAACGCGATCCCCGCGATCTCGGACGCGTGGAGATTCCAGTCGAGTACGAAGCGGGCGTAGCAGAACGCACCGATGAGGGGCAGGGCGAAGGAGACCACGCCGAGGGAGAGGCTCGCTCGCCAGTGCTTGCGCAGCGACACCGGATCGATCTCGGCACCGGCGAGAAAGGTCAGGAGGATCGACCCCACGCCGGCGAGCAGCGTGGTGTAGTCGGTCTGCTGGACGTGCTCCTCGAGGCCGGGGATGTTGCCGGCAACCGCGCCGACGAGTATCTCCACCAGCGCCACCGAGACGCCGATTCGAATGCTGATCAGCGACGCGAAAAGCGCCAGGCGATCCAGATCGCGAGTACGTAGTAGACGTTCACCGACTCCTCCTGTCCAGGCAGGGGTGCGGCGAACCGGCCCTACCAGCTAGTTGTTGACCTGGTAGAGGCCATTAGCCGGAGTGAACCGGCGGTTTTACGGGCGGGCATCATCGCTCGGCCGCAATCGTACCGACCGCAAGCGGCTCCCCGACGGCGCGACAGATCCAATCCGGCGCCTCAGTTCGCCACATGGTCGCTGACGGTTCATGCGATATGCACTCGTTGCCGCTTCACGCAAACTGATCTACGATCGGTCTTCTCCGACGAGGGCCTCTCCCTCCTGACCTCTCCTTCCATTGCGAACAATCCGCGGCCAGAGCTAACAGGCCGTCTCGCCCGTGGTTCCATGGCGGTGAGTGACCTGCATGCGCAATCACTGTGTCGGCCGCACGATGACGGTGTACACCGTCATCGCGCGCCGAGTCACCGGCATGGCGACGCAACTTTCAGGGCATCGACTCTCCAGAAAGTCGCACGCGACTCACGTCGCACAAGTTATATGTATTCCCTAAAACGCGCATTCGCGCGCTAAAGTAATCAAAGGGGATGGGCAATCGAGCGGTGGCCGCGGCGTACGTCGATTGGGGCGAAAAGCTTGTTGATGAATATTTGCTCTCGCGGCCAATTCAATCTTGTGATTCAAAAATAATTTTCTCGATATCAAAGATAGATTACGCAATGGGACTTATTCCCTAGGGACAGCGCGGGGTGGTTGTGGCATTCAAGAAGAAAAACCGAGACGAGAGCGACTCTAGGAGCCGAGGGCGATCAGGGGAACCTGGCGACCGCGGTGGTCGGCCATCAGAAGGGTGACGGCGCTCAACAGGACGCTCAAGCCTCAAGTGAGTCCGCGAAGCTGCGGCTCGCTGAAGTCCGACACCGGCGGCAACGGCGTCGCACGAGAGGGCCAAAGCGACCTCAAGCAGGTGCGCTTGGGTGAGCAACTCGTGAGCTCGAGTCTCATCACGCAGGCCCAACTCGATGAAGCACTCGAGATGCAGCGCGACGCCGGGGGACGTCTGGGCGAGGTGCTCGTCAGCATCGGCGCCCTGAGCGAGCAGTCCCTCGCGCAAGCACTCGCGGCCTACTTCGGCTTTGAAGTCGCGAACCTTCGCCGCGACGTCATAGCACCCACCGTCCTCGATCTGATCAGCGAGGAAGTCGCCCGTGACAACATGGCTTTTCCCGTTCGTCTGAAAGACGACACGCTCTTTATCGCGGTGGCCGAGCCGAGTGACGAAGTGCGCGCCCGACTCGCCCAGGTGAGCGGCAAGAAGGTGCAACTTCTCATCGCACCCATCGGCGACATCCGTTGGGCGATCGACTCCAACTATCACGCCCTCGGGAGCGTCCACAAACTCGTCCAAGTCTTCGAGTCGGTAGAGGGTTCGCGGCGGCGGGGCTACGAAGCGCCGGCGGAACCCGAGATCGTCGCCGACGACGCGCCGGTTGTCCAAGTGGTCGACCGGATTCTCACGCAGGCGATGCGCGACCGGGCTTCGGACGTGCACATAGAACCGAGCGAGAACATTGTGCGCGTGCGCTTTCGCATCGACGGCGCCCTGAAAGAGGTCATCCAGCTGCCTTCGACCATCGGCCCGGGCCTGGTGAGTCGAATCAAGGTTATGGCGAATATGAACATCGTCGAACGGCGCCGCCCGCAGGACGGCCAACTCACTATGGTGATCGACGGCAAAGAAGTCGACGTGCGCGTGGCGACCGTCGCCACCATCATGGGCGAGAGCTGCGTGATGCGCATTCTCGACAAGACGAGGTCGGTCCTTCGCCTCAACGACCTTGGCATGACTGTAGCGACCCACGGCGCGTACTCGAAGATCGTGCGATCGCCCTTCGGCATGGTGCTCTGCGCGGGGCCGACGGGTAGCGGCAAGACGACGACGCTCTACGCGACCTTGAGCGAGGTCGCCAACCCAACGCTCAACGTCATGACGATTGAGGACCCGGTCGAGTACGTCTTTCCATCTATCAACCAAATCCAAACAAACGATCAAGCGGGCCTCACTTTTGCCTCAGGACTGCGCTCAATCCTGCGCCAATGACCCCGACGTAATCCTGGTGGGCGAGATCCGCGACGTCGAAACGACGCGGGTCGCCGTGCAGTCGGCCCTCACGGGACACTTCGTCATCTCGTCGCTGCACGCCACCGACTCAGTGTCGGCGCTGCACCGGTTCCTCGACATGGGCATCGAGTCGTTCCTCATCGCGTCGTCCGTCTTGGCCGTGGTGGGCCAGCGCCTGCTTCGCCGGATCTGCCCGTCCTGTAAGACGACCTACACCCCGACCGACGAGGAGATGCTGTTCTACGAGGAGGCCGGCGGGCCGCCCAAGCGGGCCTTCTTCCAGGGGGCCGGCTGCAATTACTGTGCAAATACTGGGTATAAGGACCGAATTGGGGTCTACGAGCTCCTCCAAATGACCCCCGAAATCCGCCGGTTGATAGTCGGTTGGGCAACGCAAGAGGAATTGCGTAATATGGCGGTCAAGCAAGGGATGAGTTCGCTGAGGCAAGAAGCGATAAACCTGGTCGCCCAGGATGTCACTTCGATCGCCGAAGTGATACGGAGCATGTACACGTTATGAGCCGCGACAAATCCCTCAACCAATACCAGTTCAAGGCGCTCGACGAGTCCGGCAAGACCGTCAACGGGGTAGAGTCAGCCACCTCCACCGGTGCAGCGCACGTCGCCCTTCTCGCGAAGGGCCTTCAGCCGCTCGAGGTCTCGGCGAAGAAGAGCGTCCTCAACTTTGAGATCACCCAGAAGAAGGTTCCTCGCAAGGACCTCACCAACTTCACCCGCCAGTTGGCCGTCTTCATGAAGGCCGGCATCCCGATCATGGAGGCGCTCGAGGTCATCACCGAAGAGACGCAGAACAAGATGTTGAAGAACGTCCTTGGCGAGATGATCGACAGCCTGCGCAGCGGCGACACGTTCGCCGCGGCTGCGGCGACGCACCCCGAGGCGTTCCCCAACTTCTACGTCGGCATCCTCGAATCGGCAGAGTTGACCGGCAACCTGGACATCGTCCTCAACCAGCTGGCCGACTATATCGATCGTGACCAGAAGGCTCGCGCGAAGGTCACCGCCGCGCTCATCTACCCTTCAGTCGTCGCCTGCATGTCGGTCGTCGTCGTTGTTGTCCTCGCGGTCTTTGTGCTCCCGCGCTTCGAGACGTTCTTTAAGAGCCTCAACGCGAAACTTGCCTCTGGTCACAAGAATGCTGCTCGACGTCACATCATTGATCGGCCACAACTGGTACTTCATTGCCGCATTCATCATTCTCGTCGTGGGCGGTTTCATCGCCATGCGGCGCTCGGAGAAGGGCAAGGAGCAACTCGACAAGTGGATCCTCAAGGTCCCGGTGCTCGGTGACCTCACGGAGACCGCGATCATCGAGCGCACGTGCCGAGTCCTCGCTTCGATGCTGCGCGCCGGCGTCGACCTGCCGCGCTCGATGGCCGTCACGGCGGAGTCCGCAAACAACGCGGTCTACCGCAAGGCGCTCGAAGGTGTGCGCGAAGCGATGATGCAGGGTCAGGGACTCTCTGGTCCCATCAACTTGACCGAACTGTTTCCGGCTGCCGCGCGCCAGATGTTCCGCGTCGGTGAAGAGACCGGAACCCTCGACCAGCAGCTCGAAGTGGCGGCCGCCTACTACAACCGCGAACTCGAGACGAAACTGGAACGGGCGACGGCCCTGTTCGAGCCGGCCATCATCATCATGATGGGCGTGGTCGTGGGCTTCGTCGCGGTCGCCCTCATCTCGGCGATGTACGGCATCTACAACCAGGTCAAGGTTGGATGAACAACAGGCTCCGCGGCCGGGATCTCTGGGAGCCGCTCGGCCTCGAAAAGCCATGCCATAGGGCGGACTGCTGGCGCCACCGTCGCGCCGACGACGAGGGATTCACGCTCGTGGAACTGCTCATCGTGCTTGTCGTTCTCCCCATAATCGTCGGTGCTCTCTCTTTGGGAATATTGTCAGTTCTCTCGTTGCAGTCGAGTGTTGCGAACCGTCTCTCGGACACTGAAGACGCTCAAGTTGTGGCTTCCGACTACGCCAACGACATCCAGGGTGCCTACAACATCACGACGGACTCTTCAGGCACTCTCAGCCCCACGTGCAGCAACGGAACCGGCACGCTCGTTCTCGGACTAGAGAATGACCTTAACTACACGACCGGCGAACCCCAGTCCATCGTCTCTTACATCAGCGTTCCCGGGACGGGCAGCACCACCACGCTCGAGCG
>CAVVMM010000005.1:0-119703 GCA_963749355.1 uncultured Acidimicrobiaceae bacterium | reverse complement strand
GGCCGGATATTGCGCTTCGCCATAATCGCCGCTGGGTCCCAGCCGGATGCCCAGCAGCGCCTTGGAGCCGCCATAGTGTCTCCCGAATTCGGCGATGAACCGGCTCGCGTATCCGGCCTGGCCTGGAAAGAAGATTGACTGAGTATCGTGGACGATGCCGTGTTCGAGACATTTGAAGCCGACGTTGTTGGTGGAATCATGAACCAGGTGGCAAGGCGTAACCCGAGCCGGCCAGGAGCAGGGGAAACCATTGCAGCCCGTGCTTCTCGATTTCCTCGAGGACGGCGTCGTACAGCTTCAGTCATAGACGCCGGGATGCTTCTCGACCCAACCCCAGCGCACTTACGACTCGACCCCGTTGAAACCGACCGCCCGGACCAGCGGCAGGTGGTTGCGCAAGCCGGCCACAGCCTTCGCCACGGCCCCATCGCCCGCGGCGGTCGTCACGCGCTCCGAAGAGAGGGTCAGTTTCACCGTGGTCGACCAGCGGCGCCGGTTCGAGCCTGGTCGTCGGTCAATCGCACGGCGCGCAGATAATCCAGCCCTTGCACGCGGAGGCGCTTGGGCGTCAGAGGAGGGTCAGATTCCAAGACCGCCCGGCGAAGCCCCTGGCTGTCCACCCGCGCGACGCCCCACTGCTTCGTTTGGGCCACGCCAGGCGAGACCGTGATCAGCCCATAGCCGTGGTCCAGGTATTCTATCACCAGCCACACTTTGCTGCTCGCTGGCGCAGTGACGGTGAAGTGATACGCCGCCCGCTCATAATAGTCGGCGCTGGGCTTGAGCCGGGCAACCTCCCAAGCCCCGGCCATGTGCCAGTCGGAATCCGGGGCGCGTTCCAGCAGGATGCCAGCCTCCTTGGGCGTTTCGCCCGCTTCCCACCGCGCGAGCACCGCGCCAAAAAGCGCGGGCGTCACCGCGCAAAGCCAGGCGCAGAAAGCGAGCTTTAGAAGAACCAGGAGTTGCGCTTTCAACTCGCCAGAGCACGCCACAAGGCGGCGCTGGTGTCAAGAGGGGAGTTGATCTGCCGCAGGCCAACCCCAGGGCGAGTGAGAAACCTCGTCCGAGCCGTCTCGCGCACGCCCCTTTGGAGCAGGACTGGGCTACGGAACCACGATGACCCGGTAAAACCGCGAGGTTCCCCGGCTGATATTGATACTGGTGTCCACCCACGATTGCACGGGTTGGGTCAACGTGAGGTTGGTGATGGTGGTCCAGGTGTCGGTGGCGCTGACTGGTGGCGTATCGAATGCCGTAGGTTTTCCCGACCGCTCCCCTGATAGTCAAGCCCGGTTGGCGGCCAGGCGAAGCGTCGGCGAGACTGATGATGAGCGCCGCCGAGTCGCTGAGGACGCTGCCATAAGCGTTGGTGATCTGAACCGAATACGCCCCTGCCTGGCTGAATCGAAGGTCGGAAAGGAACAGGGAGGCGTTGGTTCCCCAAGAGATTGGGAGGCCGTCGAGATACCACTGGTAACTCAGCGGGGGTGTCCCTTCTGCCTGCACTTGCAACGTGGTGCTCCCGCCGAGGTAACTCACCGCGCTGGCGGGTTGGGACAATATCTGCGGTGATAAGACGATCAGCGTGGCCGGGGTGCTCATGACGTAACCGGTCCAGTCGGTTAGCGCCACGGAGTAGGTGCCGCCTTGGTCGAATTGAGCGTTGGTCAGTATCAAAGTCGCGCTGGTCGCGCCGGCGATATTGGCGCCGTCGAACGTCCACTGGAAACTCATTGGCGGAAGCCCCACCGTCGGCACACTGAACGTGGCGTTGGCGCCGGCGAAGACCGTTTGGCTGTGGGGTTCAATTGCAACCAGAGAAGACCGCGCGCACTTTCCCGAGCGTCCGGCCGCATAAATCGCCTGGACATCTCCGCGGCGGGACAAGGGCCCGGTTATAGACGCTAACCTCATCCATCAAACCGGCATACCGCAACCCGGCTCCGGCATCGTTGGGTCGCAGCCCCAGCCACAAGTCGCCCGTGGTCAAAGGCGTAACTACCCCCAGAGTCTGCTGCTGCACCACCGCGCCATCAAGTACAGAACGGCGATACCCGTCGTCTTGTCGTAGGTCATGGCGACATGCTGCCACGCATTCGGAACGTCCAGTCCGCCCGCGCTCGAAATGGCGTTGGGGCGGCGGTTGGCATTCCTCGACCAAAGCGCCGTACAGGCATCCCGCCCCCGTGCCCAAAGGCGGTATGACTCCCAGCCAAAGTTCGGCGCCAAAAGAACCCCCGTTCCACTCGACCAACGGGGAATGCCGCGCGTTGACCTCTGCCGGCTTGATCCAGGCCTCGACGCTCATGCCACTGCCGGCGCCGACGTTCAGAGTGGCTGAGGCCGGTATACTGACATCGGCATCCGTGCCATTGAAGACGAAGGCCTGGCCCACTTCGCCGGGGGCGTAGGCCAACCCGCCCTCGGATATACCCTCGTCGGTGCCGGCGCTGTCGTTGGCATTGCCTTCGGCGCGCCACCAGCCAACCAGGCCCGGAGGTGAGGGCACGCAAGCGGTTTGGGCGAGGCCAGACGGCGTGCCTTTCGTGATCCGGTCGTTCCAAGCATCTGCCACGTAGAGGTAGCCGGCACTGTCAACCGCCACCCCGCACGGCTTGTCGAACCGCGCCTCTTCCCCGAGGCCATCCGCGCTGCCGGCACTTCCCACCATTCCGGCCAACGTCGTTACCGCGCCTCCCGGCGTGATTCGGCGAATGGTTTGGTTGAACTGATCCCCGACGTAAACGTTGCCCATAGCGTCCACCGCCACCCCGCTGGGGAAGTAGAACTGCGCCGCGCTGCCCGTCCCGTCCGCGCTGCCGGCATGCACGGCCTGCCCCGCCAGAGCCGTCACCACCCCTGTGGGCGTGATCTTCCTAATGGTCTGATTGAACTGATCCGCCACATAGACATTGCCCGTCGCGTCCACCGCCACCGCGAACGGGGCGTAGAACCGCGCCGCGCTGCCCGTGCCGTCCGCGCTGCCGGCCTGGCCGGCTTGCCCTGCCAGCGTCGTTGCCACGCCCTCGGGCGTGAGCTTGCGAATCGTGTTATTGAAGTAATCCGCCACATACACGTTGCCGGCGCTGTCCACCGCCAGACCGGCCGGCTGGCGGAACCGCGCCGGATCCCCGCGCCGTCCGCGCTGCCAGAAACGTACGCCAGTCCGGCCAGCGTCCTCACCACCCGGTTTGTCCCTGCCAGCGTCACCTCCCGGATCGTGCTGGCGCCCCAGTCCGCCACATAGACGTTGCCCGCGCTGTCCACCGCCACGCCGGCTGGAGTATCAAACCGCGCCGCGCTGCCCACACCGTCGGCGCTGCCCGGGAACTCCCGCCAGACCCGCCAGCGTCGTCACCACTCCGCCCGACGTCACCCGGCGAATCGTCTCGTTTGTGGCGTCCGCCACATAGATGTTGCCCAACCCGTCCACGGCCACGGCAGGAGGCCCGTTGAACCGCGCCGCACTGCCCGTCCCGTCCGCGCTCCCGGAAATGCCTGGCATCGCCAGCAAGCTCGTTGTCGTGATCGAAGACGATCCACTTGTCCTTGAGGCCACCGCGGGCTTGCTGCGTTCGTGGGGCTGCCGGGTCGTCGCTGCCGAATCCTACGGTGTGGCGATCACGATGCTTTCCAAAATCGGCCAGCGGCCCGATTTGATCGTCTGCGACTATCGCCTTCCGCAGGGGGCGACCGGCGTAGACGCCATCGAAATGCTACGCGGTGCTTTTGAGATTCCCGCGCTTCTCATTAGTGGCGATGCGACCTCACCGCAGTGCGACGATGGTACTGGCGGATATACGCTCTTGCATAAACCGGTGAACGCCGAGACTTTCCGCGCTGTGCTGGTCGACGCGTCGGTTTTGCAACCTGGCGATTGATTGAGTTTGCAGATGGGCGAAAGTAGCAAGACCGCAAGCCCGGTGGATTATGGCTTACTCGTCATGCTCGGGATTCTTTTGGGAATACCTTACGCACTTACGAAAATCACTCAGACAACAATCCCGCCGCTGACGGGCGTTGCCGCGCGTGTATCACTTGCCGCAATTGTACTTTGGGTCGTTGTCTTCACGTCGAAGACCAAACCATCGATGCCTGTGGGCTGCACCCGACGTTTTTTCATCCAAGGTTTCGTCTCGTGTGTCATTCCGTACACGCTCATAGCGTACGGACAAATAACGGTGAATAGCTCCCTTGCGGCAATACTGAATTCAACGACGCCGTTGTTCGTGTGTGTGGTCAGTCTACTTTGGACCCGGCACGAGTTGTTGACTCTAGGTCGACTGGTCGGCGTGCTGGTTGGTTTGTCAGGAGTTGTTCTGATCGCGGGAGCGAATTCATTGATCGGTCTTGGACAAAGCTCATTTGGTCAAGCGGCTATTATTTTGGCGAGTGTGTCATCTGCTGTTGCCGCGATTCAAGGCCGACGACTTAACGATGTGCCCCCAGTACTCGCGGCTGCGGGAACTCTTACATGCGGCGCAGTTATACTTGTGCCACTCTCTTTCGTCGTCGAGGCGCCCCTGCACTCTACGCCTTCGGTAGGCTCCATTGCCGCCTTGCTTTTCAATGCTTTTGTCGCAACCGCCCTTAGATCAGTGATCTATTTCCGCTTACTCCGAACGATCGGCAGTATGGGCACTACAAGTGTTGGCTATCTCAAGCCGGCAGTCGGAGTACTGATCGGCTTTACGTTGATGGGCGAAGATCTGACGTCGACCGCAGTAACGGGTTTGTTAGCGATCCTTCTGGGGGTCGCTGCGATTAGTCAACCTCAATTTTTTGCTCCGTTCTGGGTCATACCCCAGTCCGTGCAACGTGCCGCTCGGACTTCCTGAGCATGCAGAATTGGAAAATTCCATTGGCGCACCGATAAATCGACTGGGCTTCACTCTATTAATGCGTCAGCGCCTGCGAGAAGAATTCGTGGCACGACGAGTTCAAGGGCACGAGCCGCCTTCAGATTGATGACAAGTTCGAATTTCCTGGGCGCCTGCACGGGAAGGTCCGCGGGCTTCTCGCCGTGCAGGATGCGATCCACATAATCGGGTACCCGTCTGAACAGATCTAGGACATCAACTCCGTAGGATAATAGGCCGCCCTCATCGGCGAAATAGCGGTACGAATAAATCGCTGGAATACGCAATTGAGCCGCCAGGGATATGATAATTTGGCGATGAACCGTGGTAAAGTTGTCAGGCATCACAATGAGCGCACTCCCAGGCGCCGCTCCGAGGTCGGCCATCGCCGTTTCGACTTCACTCGACGTGTGGACTTTAGCTTCGATCGGGATGACATTGAACTCTTTCGCTGACTCCATAAAACCAGGCATGTAGTACGCTCCGCCGCTGGGGACAAAATCTGGGTTGTACATGATGGCAACGCGCGTGAGCTGCGATTTCAGCTCTCTCAGTATCGAGATGTATTTGCCGGTAATCGTTGGCTGTAGAACCGAAAACCCCGTGATGTTACCGCCCGGCCGCGCGATGCTCGCAACAAAGCCACTGCCGACAGGGTCGGCAACAACAACGAATACGATCGGAATTGTCCGTGTAGCTTGGTGAAGTGCTGCAACAACCGGCGTGCTATGGCCGACTATCACATCCGGCTCAAGCGCGACCAACTCCTTTGACAAGCTAACTGTGCGTTCGGGGTCGCCCGCAGCGTATCGATATTCGATGCGGAGGTTTTGGCCGATGATCCATCCCTTTTTTGCGAGACCTTGCTCGATGGCTTTGGCGCGAGCTTGAGTCTCCTTATCATTCGCCAATCCCATGAGTACCCCGACGGTGCGCAAATGGGTCGCCTGCTGCGCGTTCGACGGAATTGAACGCATTGCCAACGCAGCACTGAGAATGGCCACGAATGCGCGTCGCTCAGGGTCCATGGCGGCATCCCTGCAAAAAGGTCTCGAAAATAGAAGCCTCATGATAGTTTTATCGGGGGAGTGCCCAGCATTTACCCCAGATTACAGTTCTTAAGGCAGTGACAAAGCAGCATTCTGTCGCATTTTGCCCCGTGTCACCTCCTTCTGCCGCAGCAGCGCACCAAATTGGTGTCAATCGTGATATAAGCCGGGTGAGATCGGGTCCAGCCCCTCGCACACGTAGCGATTGAAATGTTAAATTTCTCGCCAAAAGGAAGCGATGCCGGCTTGCCGCCCACGCCGCGCGGCGGACTGTTTATAAAATATGTCGCGATGTTCGTAGCGATCGTCAGCCTCGCTCTGGCGATCAACGGCGTGTCCGATATTTGGTTTTCTTATCACGAACAGCAAAATCTCCTGTTTCGTATTCAACGTGAGCAGGCAAGGTCTGCTGCGGACAAAATCGGCCAATTTCTCAACGAGATCACAGCGGGATTGGTGTGGGAAACCCAAGTGTCCTTGAGCGATAGCACGGTCGATGAATGGAAGTTCGATGCGGTTCGCGTGATGCGCCAAGTGCCAGCACTCACCGAAATTGCACAGCTGGATGCGACGGGAAGCGAGCAGTTCCGTATGTCCCGCGAAGCGCCGGATGTCATGGCGAGCCACGCCGATCATTCGCAAGAGGCCGCATTCATTCAGGCCATGGCCGATAAAGTCTATTATGGGCCGGTTTATTTCATCGACGAGTCGCAACCGTATATGACGATTGCCATGGCCGGCGTTCGGCCGGAATTCGGCGTCATCGTTGGGCAAGTGAATCTCACGTTCATTTGGGATGTCGTATCGCAGATAAAGGTCGGGAAGCGAGGTCAAGCTTATGTTCTTGACGAAGCAGGACGGCTTATCGCGCATCCTGATATCAGCCAAGTTCTGCGGAAGACCGATATGTCTGGTCTCGCGCAGGTACAAGAAGCGCGCGCGGTGGAAACGAGCGGCTTGCCCGATCAACCTTTGCAGGGTGTCGACATCACGGGCCGGCGCGTCTTGAGCGCCTATGCCAAGGTAACGCCACCTGGATGGCTCGTCTTTGCCGAGTTGCCACTCGATGAGGCCTACGCCCCGCTATACGATTCTGCCTTGCGTTCCGGCATTCTGATTCTGGTGGCGCTGGCGTTGGCCATTTTCGCCGGACTGTTGCTGGCCCGCCGCATGGTCGTGCCGATTCGCGCTCTGCGCGACGGCGCCGTGCGCATCGGCAGTGGCGATCTCGGGCAGCGCATTTCGATCAACACCGGCGACGAGCTCGAAGCGCTCGGCGATCAATTCAACAGCATGGCGGCCCGGCTGCAGGAATCCTATGCCGGTTTGGAAGGCAAGGTCGAAGAACGTACCCGCCAGCTCGAAGGCGCCAATCAAGCCAAGTCGCGCTTCATTGCTGCCGCCAGCCATGACTTGCGTCAGCCGCTCCATGCCTTGGGCCTCTTTGTCGCGCAGCTGCACGGCAGGTTGCGCGCCGCCGAGCGCAGCCAGATCGTCAGCCGCATCGAGGCGGCGCTTTCCGCCATGAACGAGCTGTTCAGCGCGCTGCTCGACATCTCCAAGCTCGATGCCGGGGCGACCACCGTCAACATCACGGTATTCCCGGTCGCGCAGCTGCTGGCCCACGCCGAGACCACCTTTGCCGGAGCGGCGCGGGAGAAAAAGCTTTCGTTCCGGGCATTGCCGAGCGACGCCTGGGTGCGAAGCGACTTCATCCTGCTGGAACAGATCCTCTTCAACCTGATCACTAATGCGCTGCGCTATACCCGCCGCGGCGGCGTGCTGGTCGGCTGCCGCAAACGCGGCGATCAGCTGCGCTTCGAAGTGTGGGATAGCGGCGTCGGCATTGCCGCCGATCAGCACGACAAGATATTCGGCGAATTCTATCGCCTGGGCGAACCGGATCGCGACCGGCGAGCCGGTCTCGGTCTCGGCCTTGCCATCGTCGACCGCCTCTGCCGCCTTCTCGATCACCCGATCGAGGTCAAGTCGACCGTGGGCAAGGGTTCCGTCTTTGCCGTCACCGTGCCACTCGCTCCGGCCGACAAGCGTGCCATCGAGGCGTCGATTGTCCCGCGGAGCCAGCCGAGCCTGTCGCATGACAAGCTCGTCCTGGTGATCGACGACGATCCGCTGGTGCTCGAGGGCATGGGCGGGATTTTCCGCAAGTGGGGTTGTCGGGTCGTCACCGCGGATAGCGACAGCAAGGCGCTCAAGGCAGCGACCGCGCAGGACGATGTGCCGGACCTGATCATTTCGGATTATCACTTGGTCAATGGCCGGACCGGCATTGCGACCATCGAATGGTTGCGTGGCGAATTGTCGGCGCAAATTCCCGCTTTTCTCATCAGCGGCGATACCGATCCGGCAACGCTGCACGAAGCGAAAGTCAAAGGTTTCCACCTGCTGCACAAGCCCGTCGATCCGATGGCGCTGCGCGCCATGTTCAATCAGGCGGTCAAGCCGGTGCCGCGAGCGCTCGTGCGCAAGCTGCCCGATGCGGAAGAGACCAGGCCGGACGCAACCTCGCCTTGAACAAGGCGGTCAGGCTTTTGGCGTCAGCTTCCAGCCCAGCTCGGTAACGGCGATCACGGCCTCGGTGCGGTTGGACACCTTAAGGGCTCGCAAGATCGCGGTGACGTGGTTTTTGACCGTCGGCTCGGCGAGATTGAGCGTCCGGCAAATGACCTTGTTGCTGTTGCCTTGCATCATCAGCGCAAGAACGTCCTGCTGGCGGTCCGACAGCCTGAGATCGGAGAGCGAGACGATCGCGCGGTTTTCACTTGGGCGGTTTTCAAGCTGCTGGCCCGGCGCCTCGGCAAATCGCTCCGGCGCCAGAATCTCCGGAGGAATGTAGACGCTTCCGGCGAAAACCAGTTGCAGCGCGCTCAGCATGACTTCGCGCCGCGCCGATTTCGGAATGAAGCCGGCGGCGCCAAGATCGAGCACTTTCTGGACATTGGCGCGATCCTGCAGCGCCGACAGCACGACAACCGCGATGGTGGGATAACGATCGCGCAATTCGGCGAGCACCAAAAGTCCGTCGCGGTCCGGCAATGTCAGGTCGAGCAATATCAGGTTGATATCAGGGTTGCCGGCAATGATGTCAAAAGCCTGCTGGCTGTCGGACGCCTCCAGCACCGTGACGCCGCGCTGAAGCTTCTTCAGCACGCCCTGCATCGCATCACGAATCAATGCGTGATCGTCGACGATCAAAATCTTCATCCCCGACAGCCCCAACATAGCCGGCGCAAATGCCGTTCGACGCAGGCCAAAACGCTGCGTTCACGGCCCCAGTGTCGCGGCCGACCTCCCTCCGTCCCACCCGGCAAGAATTTAATCCCCGACCCAACCCACAAGACAAGGATTATCGTCTGCATGTCCAGGGTTGAAATAGGTCGCTTCGGGCACCCGCAACCGATTTCAAGTCCGCCGCCGCTGCGCGGCAAACGGCGGCGTCCGGCGAAAAAGCCGCTGTTTTCAAACAGAAACCAGCCGTGGATGGGAATTCGAGGCGCCCTTGGGCAGTGGCTCGGGCGACGACTGCCGGTCAAGCCGCGGTTGAGCGGCGACTATTTGTCCTGGCTTTGCGCCAGGTAGCTCACGAGCTCGACGATGGAGCGGCGGAGTTTTGCGGAGCGGATTTTCACGAAGCTGGCGACCAGCGTCAGTCCGTCAGGCGTAGCCAGGAATTCCGAGACATGGGCGAGCGACGGCGCGTCGGCGACGTCCGCTTTTGCGCCCGGGACGCCGGGCGCGCCTTCAAAGAAAAACTCGACGGGCACCTTGAGAATGTGCGCGATCTGCTGCAATCGGCTGGCGCCGACCCGGTTGATGCCCTTCTCGTATTTCTGGATCTGCTGGAAGGTAAGACCGAGGCCTTGGGCCAAACCGGTCTGCGACATGCCGAGCATCAGACGACGCATCCGTATGCGCGCGCCGACATACTTGTCGGTCGGGTTGGGAGTCTTGATCGCCATCATTCGGCAATTCCGCTTGCAGGAGCGTCGCGCATTTTAAGAGTCAGCAAGGAATGCACGCCGAGCAGGCGGCGCGCGTGCCAGGCGCGGTGAAGGGATTGTCCTACTTGAAACTCGCATCAGCAATGCCGATGCGCATATCGCCGAGACCTACATTCGACGGGCGCAATCGGCGGCTGAACTAAGAGATTTGGACACGCGCGCATATATGCTGGAACGGCTTTCGTTGGATTTTGTGACCCAGCAACAGCGGCACAATGGTCGGGAAGAAATTCGATCAGCATTCACATTGCCGGTCTATATGTCATTATAGTGCCGTCTTCGGTTCATTCGATGACGTCTAATGAATGGCTGACATTGAAACCCGGCTGTTTCGCTATTTCGCGGTGCTCGCGCAAGAGCGGCATTTTTCCCGCGCCGCGCAACGGCTCCACATCACGCCGCCGACGCTGACGCATCAGATCAAGAAACTGGAACGCCTGTTGGGCGCGCGGCTGGTCGAGCGCAAGGGCAATACGCATGTGGCGCTGACGCAAGCGGGCTTGCGATTTTTCGAGCGCGCGCAGCATGTGCTCCGCCAGGTCGAGGAAGCCAAGATCGTCGCGCAGCAGGCGCAGCGCGGCGAGGTCGGCCGCATCGACATCGGTTTCATGACGACGGCGGTCTGTTCGGGAGTCTTGCAGAATTCGCTCGCCGACTTTCAGCGCGCCAATCCGGCGATCGAGATCAATATGCGCAAGCTGGTGCCGATGGACCAGATCAATGCGATCATGCGCAAGGACCTCGACGCCGGCTTTACCCGCAGCCCGCACAAATATCCGGCGGGGCTGGAAGGGTTCGAGATCTATCGCCAGCCGATGGTACTGGCATTGCCCGCCAAGCATCCGCTGGCGCGCCGCAAGACCGTCAATCTCGCGGCGCTGAAAGACGAGCAGTTCATCAACACCGGCCCCGAGCTCGACGTCGGATTCTGGGGCCTCGCCGAAGCCGTCGCCGCGCATTTCACGCCCCGGGTGATCAAGCGCGACGATGATTTCATGACCGTCCTGACCTACGTGTCCATGGGCTACGGTATCGGCGTCATTCCGCAGACCATGACCAGGATGAATATTCCGAACGTCGTCTTCCGGGAAATCGCGACAAGTTCGGTGCCGAAATCGGCGATCGCCTTCGTCTATCGCCGCAACGATTCCTCGCCGCAAACCGATCTCTTGATCAAGCACATGCGCAGCCATGCGCTGCGGCGCTGACCGACCTGCACATCCTGGTTCGCTATAGCTAGACGCCAGTTATTATGCGTCAAATGTGCGACGCATAGACCACGGCACGGCCGGTCCGCGGCGATAGGGAGGATTTATGAAACTTAGCATTGTCGGCCTCGGCCGCATGGGCGCGGCGATGTCGCGCCGTCTGCGCCAGCAGGGATTTGACGTGACGGGCTGGGACCAGAGCGCCAAGGCGAACCAGGCGCTGGCCGCGGACGGGCTGCGTATCGGCGCCAATGCCCGCGGCGTTGCCGCCGTCTCCGATGTCGTCATTTCCAGCATCACCGAAGACCATGGCGTGCGAAAGATTTTCACCGGCCCGGCAGGGTTCCTCGAAGGCGACGTCAAGGGCAAGCTGTTCATCGAGATGAGCACGCTGCAGCCGATGACCGGCCGCGAGCTTGCACCGCTGGTCGAAGCGCGCGGCGCGCGGCTGATCGAGGCGCCGGTGCTCGGGACGATTCCGCAGGTGCAGGCCGGCACGCTGTTCGCCATGGTTGGCGGCAAGCCGGAGGATATCGAGCGGGCGCGGCCGGTGCTGGAAAAGCTCACCCGGCGCATGGTCCATATGGGTGGCAACGGCAGCGGCTATGCCATGAAGCTCGCCGCCAATCTCGGCCTCGGCGCCTATATCCAGGCGGTAGCGGAATCGCTCGCGCTCGGTCTGCAGCAAGGCCTCTCGCTAGAGCAAATGGTCGACGTATTGCAGGAGAGCGCTACGGCGTGCGGCTGGCTCAAGAGCAAGGCCGAGGTGCTCAAGGGCAACAGTGGCGACATGACGCTGGACATTCGCACGCTGCGCAAAGACATCATGTCGGCGGTCGCGACCGGCGCGCTCACCGGGGTACCGATGCCGTTGGCGGCCGGCACATTGGCGTCGTTGTCGGCGGCAGTCGACGGCGATTACGGCGACGGCGATCTCGCCGAATTGCCAAAATTCTTTCGTGAAGCCATGCTGCAAAAATTCGATCGCTAGAGCGACGGGAGGAATTCGTGCGTCTGACACTCAAAGAGTTCACGGTTTTAAGCCTTGGCGTACTGGGTTCCTTGACGTTGCTCGCGTCGCAGGGTGCGCTTGCCGACCCATTTCCGCCCGGCGCGCAGGCCCAGAACGTCAAGCAGATCGGTTTTTCGGCGCTCGGCGGGCGTTATGGCGCCTTCAAGATCGCCATCAAGCACACCGCGAACGACAAGTGGTATCTCTACACGGGCCATTCCTTCAATCAGGGCTGGAGCATCGTCGACGTCACCGATCCGGCCAATCCGCGCTATGTGAAATTCATTCCGTTCGCGACCGACGACAAAAGCATCATCACGTCGCAGGTGACGCTGCACGACAACCTGATGATTACCTCGCTCAACAGTTTTACGCCGCAGAAGAACCCGCTGCCGGCGGTGCTGCTGTGGGACATTTCCGATCCGGAAAATCCCAAGCAGGTCGGCTCGTGGATGGGCGGCGCCACCGGCGCCCACCGCAATTCCTATCCGGGCGGCAAATACGCCTATCTCTCGACCAGCTATCCGGGCTTCACCGGCAATATCATGGTGATCCTCGATGTCAGCGATCCGGCGCACCCCAAGGACATCGGCAAATGGTGGCAGCCCGGCCAGAAGGAGGGTGAGCCGGCGTTGCCTTATCCGGAAGGCTTTCATGGGCCGGTCAATGTGAGCCCGGACGGCAAATGGGCATCGCTGCCCTACACGCCCGACGTGGTCAATCTCGACCTGACCGATCCGACCAATCCAAAACTTATTGGTAAGCTGCATATCACGGAACCGTTCGCCAGGGTCGGCATCCAGTCGGTCCATACCGTGCTGCCGCTATGGGATCGCAACCTGCTTTATGTCAGCTCCGAAGCGCAAAAGGAAAAATGCCAAGACGACGGCTTGAACTTCGCCGGCCTGATCGACAATGCGAACCCGTCGCACCCGCGGCTGATTTCGATCTTTCCGACGCCGGTGCCGCCCGCGGACGCGCCGTATAAGGATTTCTGCGATAAGGGCGGGCGCTTCGGCCCGCATAACACCAGCCAGGAAATCCACAATCCGGCGATAGAGCAGCCTGGCAAGCTCATCGACGTCGCCTGGTTTAACGCCGGGCTTCGCATCTTCGACATCAGCGACCCGCGCTTGCCGAAGGAAGTCGGTTATTTCATGCCGCCGGAGCGGGCCAACATGCCGGCGCAATCCGGCGCGCATGCGTCGGAAATCAACTGGAGCGAGGAGCTCGCCGTCGACGTCCGCGGCAACATCTTCATGAACGACGACAAGTGGGGGCTGTTCGCGCTGCGCTATACCGGCGAGGAGCCGAAGTAGCCGGCCCGATTGTTTCAGCGTCACTCCGCCGCCTGCGCCATCACATGCTGGCGGAATTTCGGCATCACCTCTTGCGCCAATAGCCGCATCGAATCGCGCTCCCAGGCGCGGTTCGGACCGCTCCAGTCGAGACCCGTCATCAGCAAGGTGCCGAACGGGCCGACGGTGTCGCGGAAGGCGACGAGCTTGTCGAGGAATGTTTTTGCCGAGCCATAGATCATGCAGCCTTCGGTGATGACTTCGACGGTGGCTTCGTCGTCCGACATGTTCGGGTCGGGTTTTAGCACCGACAAGATGCCGACCCGCGACAGCACTTCGCGCATGTAAGTGTAGAAATAGCGGTTGGAGCCTTGCTCGTTGTGGATGCGATCACGCGCCTCGGCGTCGCTGGGCGCCACCATGATGCTGCGCGCCACGCGCCAATTCTCACCTCGCGGCGACACTCCCGTTTCCAAACACGCCTTCGAATAGGTCTGCCAATGGGACGCGATCGCGCTCGACGGCACATTGTTGCCGGAGATGATGCCCCAGCCTTGCTGTGCGGCAATGCGTGCGGTCGGCGAATCGCGGCTCGACAACGAGGTCGAGATCGGCGGACCAGGTTTCTGGAACGGTTTCGGCATATAGCCGATGCCGAGTTTTGGGATGATCGCTTCCTTCAGAGTCACGCTGCGAAATTCGCCCGCAAAATCGTAAGGTGGATCCTGCGCCCAGATCTGCTGGATCATCTTGATCGATTCGACGAACTTGCGCGTGCGCACGCCGCGGTCGGCGTTACCGAACAGCTCGAAGTCGGACAATAGCCCGCCAGGCCCGACGCCGAGCATGAAGCGGCCGCGGGTCATGTGATCGAACTGTGCGACCTCGGCCGCGACTTTCACCGGATCGTGGTTCGGCAAACAAATCACCGCGGTGCCGAAGCTCAAGTTCTTGGTGCGCGGCGCCAGCGCCGCCATGAACATCAGCGGCGAGGGGATCGGCTCGGTGGTCGCCGAAAAATGCTCTCCGACCCACAATTCGTCGAAGCCGAGCTGGTCGGCGTAGAGCGACTTCTCCTCGTCCTCGGCCAAAGTGTCGGTAAACGAGCGCGTCGGCGGATGCACTGGCATCATGAATATCCCGAGACGCATCTGCTTCTCCAGTTTGCAGCCGCCGTGGCCGACACGATAACGCCGCCGTTTCCGGGCGCAAGGCTTGATCCGCGCCGATGCCCGGCGCAGTCTTTCGCCACAACAGGAGGAAATGCCATAAGCGTCGCCGAACTGCGTCCGGCCGCCGCGCCGGGCGCCATTCCGACCGCCGAGGAGCTGATCGCGCGGGCGCGCGCCTTGGCGCCAAAACTCCGTGAACGCGCGGTGCGGGCCGAGCGCGACCGCAATATTCCGCAAGCGTCGGTCGACGAATTCATCGAAGCCGGCCTCATCCACACCCTGCAACCAAAGCGCTGGGGCGGCTACGAGCACGACCACGAAGTGGCGTTCGACATCGCGGTCGAGCTCGGCAAATCGACCTGCGGCTCGTCGGCCTGGTGCCTGAACTATCTCGCC
Source organism: uncultured Acidimicrobiaceae bacterium (assembly GCA_963749355.1). GTDB lineage: Bacteria > Actinomycetota > Acidimicrobiia > Acidimicrobiales > RAAP-2 > RAAP-2. The sequence goes on along the minus strand of CAVVMM010000005.1, from coordinate 104,687 downwards.
GATCACGCCTGCATCCTGGCGCTATTCCCGGAGGAGGCGCAGCACGACGTCTGGAGCCGCAACAAGGCGGCCTGCATCGCCACCTCGGCGGCGCCGACCGGCAAGGTTGCGCCGGCGCCGGGCGGCTATCGGCTCGACGGCCGCTGGTCGTGGTGCTCTGGCTTGCGGCACTCGCAGTGGATCATGATCGGCGGTTTGGTGCAGCGCGCGGGCGAGGACCATCCCGATATGCGGCTTTATCTGGTGCCGGTGTCGGAGGTAAAGCAGGACGACACTTGGTACTGCGCGGGTCTGCGCGCCAGCGGCTCGAACACGTCGGTGCTCGACAATGTCTTTGTGCCCGAGCATCGCAGCGTGTCGTTCTCGACTCTGCGCGACGCCTGCGCGCCGGGCTCCAAAGTCAACACCAATCCAATTTTCAACACACCGTTCATCGCGGTGCACAGCTACGCGCTGCTCGCCCCGGTGCTTGGTCTCGCGCGCGGCGGCTATGCCGGCTTCGTGCAATGGACGCGTAAGCGCTATCTGACCTACACCGCGCTCAATATCGCCCAGCACGTGCCGGTGCAGATGCGCGTCGCCGAGATCGCCGCCGAGATCGATGCGGCGGAGCTATTGGCGCGGCGCGCATTCAAGATCGCGCGGCAGGATTATTCCGGCATGTCGCTCGAGACCCGCACGCTGTTGCGTCGCGACTTCACGTTCGCCGTGCGTAAGTTGCGCGAGGCCATGGACGACCTGGTCAAGATCTCCGGCTCAAGCGGTTTGATGGACGACAATCCGATCCAGCGCTGCTGGCGCGACGCGCACGCCATCTCGTCGCACGTGGTCATGAACTGGGACGTGCCGGCGGAGAATTTCGGCCGGATGGAGTTCGGCTTGGGCCTCAATCCGGCCTATCCGATGTTTTAACGGTCAATTCCACCGCCACACGCCGTAGGCGTGGCCGTTCTGCATCTGCGGCGCCACATAGGTCGGCTTGCGGTTGCCGATGGCGCCGAGCATGGCGATCCAATTCAATAGCTCGCCGCCAACATTGCCGGCCTTGAGCATGCGATGCTGGGTCGATTCGGCAATCAGCTGCTCGGTCTTCTGTTCCTCCAAAAGCTTGGTCACGCGCGCCGCCCAATCGGGGTCGGGCACGCCGTCAGAGCGGCTCGCCGCCATGCGCGGGCCGCCGACTTCGAGCGAGAAGCTGCCGCTGCCCATGATGACGACGCGCAGCGGCGCCGGCCAGGCTTCGATGGCGCGCGCTACCGCCTGGCCGAGCGCGTAGCAGCGCTGCGCCGGCGGCAGCGGCGGCACGTGACCGCTGATGAAGAACGGGATGACCGGGATTTTCATGTCCGGCGTCAGAAAGTGCAGCGGCACGATGACCGAGTGATCGACCGAAAAATGCTGCGTCATGGCGACGTCGTAGCCGGCGGTGACGGCCGCAGCCCGGATATGTGCCGCGAGCGCCGGCAGCGACGGTACGATGTAGTTCGGCACGTCGCGCGGCTCGTCGTTTGGCGCTCTAAAATTCATGTCGATGCCGATGGCGAAGATCGGCAGCGCGTCGAGGAAGAAGGTGTTGAGATGATCGGTGTCGAACATCACGATCAAATCGGGCCGCGTCGCGGCGAGCTCTTCCTTCTGCGCGCCGAACAGTCTTGCGATCTCGCAATCGGGGCCGTCGCGATTGACGAAATGGGGGAAGATCGGGGTGTGCGGCACACCGAAACCGGCGACGATCTGGGCCATGGCTTGCGCTCCTCTTGCTTGTAACCGCCTCACGCCACCGGCTGGCCGATTTCGTCGACCTTCACCGCGCGCATGCGCTGGTTGTAGATTTCGGCGTTCAGTCCGCAGACTTCGAAGCGGGGGAGATAGTTCATCAGAAAGCCGTTGGCGCCCATGCGATAGAGCTGCGCGACGTCGCCTGCGAGCAGGCAGCGGCGCTCCTCGTCGGTGAGGTCGAGCGGTGCCAGCGCTTTGGCCGGATCGGCCTTCATGGCGGCGCGGAAGGCGTGATCGCGCAAAACCTCGCGGCAGAGATAGTTCACGGCGAAAATCGACATGGTTGGCTCCGGCACTGGGCTGCGTTATTTTTCGCACGATCTCTCGCCGATTGCCACAGCGTGCTTGCATTCGTAAGCTTTCCGCATACGCGCGGGAGGAATGCCAATGCAGGGCCGCAGCACCAATCCGGTCTTCAACGACAGAAAGCTTAAACTTGGCACCTTCGGCACCAATCTCGATCGCGGCTGCGCCATTTCGACTATCGACGGCGTGCTCGAGATCAACTGGCCGAACACGCTGGAACTGGCGAAGATCTCCGAGGCGATGGAGTTCGAGGCGCTGGTGCCGATCGGCCGCTGGCATGGATTCGGCGGGGTCACCAATTTCAACGGCCCGGGCTTCGAGTGCTTCTCCTGGGCTTCGGCGATCGGCGCCTCGACCCGTTATTCCGGCATCTTCGCCACTTCGCACGTGCCGACCATCCACCCGGTGATGGCGGCGAAGCAGGCGGCGACCATCGACCACGTCACCGGCGGTCGCTTCGCGCTCAATATCGTCACCGGCTGGAACCGGCCGGAGATCGAAATGTTCGGCTCGCCGCTGATGGAGCACAACGACCGCTACGATTGTGCCGCCGAATGGCTGCATATCTTGAAAGAGCTGTGGACGCGGCAGGAACCGTTCGATTTCGAAGGCCGATTCTACACGATCAAGAAAGGCTATCTGGAGCCGAAGCCGATCCAAAAGCCGTTTCCGCCGGTGATGAATGCCGGCGGCTCGGAGAAGGGCCAGCACTTCGCTGCAAAGTATTGCGACATGGTCTATGTGGTATTCGGCTCGCACGACTTCGACGACTGCAAGGCCAAGGTCAACTCTTATCGTGAGCTCGCCCGCAAAGAGTACGGCCGCGACATCCAGGTCTGGAGCTACGCCTATGTGGTGCAGGGCGATACCGAGAAGGAGGCGCAGGACTATTTCGAAGACTATGTGAACGCGAAAGGCGATTGGGAGGCGGTCTCAAATCTGGTCGACACCATGATCGCCAACGCCAAGACGCTGCCGGCGCCGGTGCTGGCCGAGATGAAGAAGCATTTTATCGCCGGCTGGGGCGGTTATCCGCTGATCGGCACGCCCGAGCAGATCGTCGACGGGCTCGTGCGCATGTCGGAGATGGGCCTCGACGGCACGTTGTTGAACTGGCCACGCTATGTCGAAGACCAGCGCTGGTTCAAGGACAAGGTCTATCCGTTGGTGCAGCAGGCGGGATTGCGCTGAGTTGCGCGCGATCAAAAATACGGCCGGCTCGCGTCTCGCCCCAACCCGAGCTCCATGCGGCCGTAGTGCGAAAAATTCATCTCGGTGTTGACGGCGATATGCATGGACATGAAGTGGATGTCGCGCCAGGCGCGCTGCAACGGATGCGAGGTATTGAAGCTAGCCGTGCCGCTCAGGGCGATGAGCGTATCGATCACCGAAACCGTAAGTTCCGACACGCGGGCGAAATCGCGCACCGAGCGGGCGAGATGCTGCGGCGAATAATCCTGGGGCGCGTCGGTGACGTTCACGGCGCGCCGCAGCAACAGATCGGCGGCATCGAGATCGGCGGCGGCACGCGCCATGCGCACCTGCACCGAGGTTTTCTCGGCGACCGATGAGCCGTCTTGCGCCTGGCGCGTCTTGGTCCAGTCGCGGAAATGCTCGTAGGCGCCTTGCGCCGCGCCGAGCATCGGCGTCGCGAACGAGATCGGCGCGTAGTAGAAGAACGGCGTGTGGAAGATGACGCCTTCGTGCATGGCGCCGCCCGGCGTCGTAGCGTCGCGCAGATCCTTCAGCTTCAGCACCCGCGCGCTCGGCACAAAGGCATTGTCGGTGACGATGGTCTTGCTGCCGGTGCCGCGCATGCCGGCGGTAAACCAGGTGTCGCGTATGGTGTAGTCGCCGGGCGCGACCAGGAAGAATTTCCACTCCGGCGCGCCGCCGTCCTGTGCCATGCCGCCGAGCATGACCCAGGTGCAGTGATCGACGCCGCTGGCGAACGGCGAGCCTTTGCCGGAGATGCGATAGCCGCCTTCGACGGGCACCGCTACCGTCGCCGGCGCGAACGACGCCGCGACCGGCACATCGAGACCTTTGGTCCACAGCGCCTTCTGCGCGGCTTGCGGATACTGCGCGATCAAATGATTGTGGTGGATGATCAGGCTGGCGCACCAGCCGTGTGAGGCGTCGGCCTTGCAGAGTTCGCGCGTCACCTCGAACCAAGTGTCGAAGCCAAGCCCATAGCCGCCGACGCTCTGGGGCACCAGGATGCGGGCAAAGCCGGCGTCGAGCATGTCTTTGACCGACTCTTCAGGGATTCGCCGCGCCTCTTCCGCGGCCGTGGCGCGCTCGGCAAAGCGCGGCGCCATGGCGCGGACGCGAGCCATGATCTCCTCTTTGGTTGCGCTCTGGGTCGGGGAGGGCGGCATGCGCTGCTCCTATCGCTCGGATGTTTGCGGCAGCGTCGGCGGCGCCAGCACCAGGCGCCGGCCGACCGGGAAAAGCTGCACGTCGTAGCGCTGCACGACCCAGCCCCAAATCCCCGACGGCGCTTTGAGCATCACCGCAATCGCGATCATGCCCATCAGGATCAGATAGATGGTGCCGTAGTCGGCCAGCAATTCTCGCAAGGTAATGTAGACCAGCATGCCGATGAACGGCCCCTCGATTGTGCCGATGCCGCCGATGACAACCATGAAGATCACCACCACGGTCCAGTCGTTGATGCTAAAGCCCGCCTCCGGCGAGATGCGCAGCTTTTGCAGGAAAATCAAACCGCCGATCAGGCCGGTGCAGGCGGCGGTGGCAACATAGATGATGAATTTGGTGCGAAAGGTGTTGACGCCGAGGCTCGCGGACGCCGGCTCGGAATCGCGGATCGCGGTCAGCGCCAGGCCGTAGCGCGAGCGCAGCAGCAGATAGACGATGGCGCAGACCACGACCGAGATCGCAAGCGACATCAGATAGAGGATGGCATCGCGGCTGCCGCGGTCGGGGGAGATCTGCCGCAGGATCGCTGGCGTCAGCGACAGGCCGGAGCCGGCGCCGAGCACCGCGATGAGGCTTGCCGAGAGCGCAAAGACTTCGGACATGACCCAAGTGCCGACGGCGAAATAGGCGCCGCGCAGGCGGAACACCGCGAACGAGACGGGTATAGCGATCAGGCCCGCGAACGGCCCGGCAATCGCGAGCGCCAGATAGACGTTCATGTTCTGCGCGCCGGTCAAATAGAACAGCGCATAGCCGCCGAGCCCGACATAGGCCTGTTGGCCGACCGAGACGAGGCCGGCGTAGCCGGCGAGCAGATTCCACAACTGGGCCAGGGCAAGGTAATAGGCCATCTCGGCAATGAGCCGCATCCAGCCGGCATCCCCCCACCACGGCAAGGCCACCAGTGCGGCCAGTGCCGGCGCCGCGACCAAGGTGAAGGTCCGGCTCGCTTTCGTGCCACGCTCGACGCGCTCGGGCTCCATGTCAGTCCCTCGTGCGCGGAAACAGCCCGCTCGGGCGGACGATCAGGATGACCAGGAAGGCGATATGGCCGGCAAGGATTTGCCATGTCGGCGACAGCGCCGCGCCGACCGCCTGCGCAACGCCGAGCACCACGCCGCCGATCAGCGTGCCCCACATATTGCCGAGCCCGCCGATGATCACGGCCTCGAAAGCCAAAATGAGCCGGATCGGCCCCGCCGCCGGATCGAAGATGGTACGGATGGCAAACAGCACGCCGGCGATGGCGGTGAAGATCATGGCGATGCCGAATGCCACCGCGTAGAGCTTGCGGTTGTCGATGCCCATCAGTTCCGCGGTATCGGCATCGTCGGACACGGCGCGGAAGGCGCGGCCGAGGCCGGTGCGGTAGAACAGCAGCTGCAGGCTTGCGATGGCGAACACCGCCACCGCGAAAACCAACAGCGGATAGACGCCGATCGAAATGCCGCCGGGAATCTGCACGCTCGCGGTTTCGATCGCGCCTTCGTGCAGCCGTTGCGTATAGGCGCCAAAACCGTGCCAGCAGACCGTTCTGGATGATCACCGAAATGCCGAAGGTGACGAGGAGCGGCGGCAGGAGGCCACCGCTCAGCGTGTGGTTCAGCAAGCCGCGCTGGATGGCATAGCCGACGACGAACATCACCGGCACGACGATGATCAGGCTCGAGATCGGATCGAGCCCGGTGCCCTGGGTGACCACCAGCGCCACATAGGCCGAGAGCACGATGAAGTCGCCGTGGGCGATGTTGACGAGCCGCATGATGCCGAACGACATCGACAGCCCGATGGCGAACAGCGCATAGATACCGCCGAGCAGGCTGCCTTGAATGAGAATGTTGAGCCATTCCATCGCTGCTGCCTACAAACCGAAATACGCCGCCGTGATCGCGGCGCGATCGAAATTTTTGGTCGGCGCGCTGAGCGCCAGGCGGCCCTCCTGAAAACAATAGAAGCGCACCGAAGCGTCGAGCGCGCGGTTGATGTCCTGCTCGACCAGCACGACAGTGGTGCCCTCCGCGGTGATGGCGCCGAGGCATTGATAGATGTCGCGGATGACGACTGGCGCCAGGCCCAACGACAGCTCGTCGCACAGCAATAGCCGCGGATTGGCCATCAAGGCGCGGCCGATCGCCGCCATCTGCTGCTGGCCGCCGGACAAAGCCGGTGCCGGCAGGTGGCGCAGTTCGCGTAAACGCGGGAACAGCTCATAGACGCGCTTTAAATTCCACGGCCCCTTGCGCTCGCTATGGCCGCCGAGCAGGAGGTTTTCCTCCACCGAAAGGCTCGGAAACAGCCGGCGGCCCTCCGGCACCATGGCAATGCCGAGCCGCACCACTTCGTGCGGCGTCTTGTGGCCGATCGGCTGGCCGTCGAATATCACCATGTCCGGCGCGGTCGGCAGCGCGCCGGCAACCGCGCGCAGGAAAGTGGTCTTGCCGGCGCCATTGGCGCCGATAATGGCGACGGTCTCGCCCTGCTCGACAGTGACATTGATATCGAACAGCGCCTGGAAGTCGCCGTAGAACGCCGAGAGATTGTCGGTTTTGAGCAGGCTCATGACACCGGCATGCCCATATAGACCTCGCGTACTTTGGGCTCGGCCATGACCTCGCGCGGATCGCCTTGCGCCAGGATCTGGCCGAAATTCATGACGATGAGCCGGCTGGCGACCGACACAAGCGCATGGACGATGTGCTCGATCCAGACGATCGTGGTGCCGTTGGCGTGAATGGTCTTGATGGTCTTGACCAGCTCGCCGCATTCGAATTCGGTCAGGCCGCCGGCGATCTCATCGAGCAGCAGTAGCTTCGGCTGGATCGCCAGCGCCCGGGCCAGCTCCAGGCGTTTGCGCTGAAGCAAGGTCAATGTCCGCGCCGGCACATTGGCTTTGTCGTAAAGCCCGGTCACCCGCAGCACGTCGCAGCAACGCGGATAGCTGTCGCGCTCGCTTTTGCCGCCGCCGTAGATGGCGCCGACCAAAAGATTCTCGAACACGCTCATATTCGCGAACGGATGCGGGATTTGATAGGAGCGGCCGATGCCGAGCCGCGACCGCGCATGCGGCGCCATGGCGGTCATGTCGGCGCCGTCGAACAGCATGCGGCCTTTGCTCGGCGCCACGTCGCCGGTGATCAGGTTGAACAAGGTGGTTTTGCCGGCGCCGTTGGGGCCGATCACGGCGAGCGCCTCGCCGCCCGCGACGGCAAGGCTCACGGCGTCCACGGCTTTGAGCGCGCCGTAGGATTTTGACACAGCGTCAAGTTCCAGAAGCACCGTCATGAGGGACTTTTATAGCCGCCGCGCGTGTCGCGCGCGGCGGCGGTATTGCGCTTTAAGCCGTGAACGTCTCAGGAATATTGAATCGGCACGAACGGACTGTCGAGCGGGATGTTCGGCGCAGATTTGTTGAAGACGACGTTCAAGTCGTACTTGAACTTCGCGCCCTTCACCCACTGCCCGCCGACCAGTGGCGTGGTGCAGACGTTGGGCACCGGATTGGTCGGCCCGCCCTTCCAGGTGATCGGGCCGACGATCGACTGGTAGTCGGTCGCCGCAATGGCGTCGCGGATGGCGCTGGCTTCGAGCTTCTTCGCGCGCTTGAGCGCGTCGATCGCGACTTCAAGGTTGGCGTGCTTGAAGCCGAGCGGCTGGGTCCATTGCTTGCCGCTCGCCTTCTCGTAGGCGTCGCAATATTGCTGCGCCGTCTCGCCGGTCAGCCCCGACTTGAACGGGTGATGGTGCGACCACCATACTTCCGTCGACATGCCGGCGCCGCGGTCGCCGAGCGCCTCGACGGCGGTGGGGAACAGCAGCGCCTTCGGCGGGGTGACGATCTTCGGCTGGTAGCCCTGCTGCGCGCATTGCGTCCAGAAGATCGCGAATTGCGGCGGATTGAAAATGCCGCAGGCGATGTCGCAATTCGCCTTCTTCAGCTCGGCGATCTGCGAGGAGAAGTCGTCGGACAGCGGCGGATAAAGGCCGAGATAGTGCACGTCGAAGCCGTGGCTCTTGATGGTGGCCGGCAGGCCGTGCACCGGGTCGCTGGCGGCGACGCCGTCGGGATCGTTGGTCAGCATGACGCCGACGGTCTTGTTGGTCGGCAACGTCAGCCACATCTCGGCGAACATGTTGGCGACCATGTCGAAACCCCAGAAGAAGTGATAGGTCCAGTCGAACCCCTTCTTCGGATCGCCCTTGCGGCCGAAGAACCAGGCCTGCCACGGATCGTCCGAGGTGACGCAGGGCACGCCGGCGAGCTCGCACTGGTCGGCCACCGGATTGGTGGTGTCGGAGGTCGACGAGGCGATCATGATGTCGACCTTGTCGTTATTGATGAGCTGTGCAGCCACCTCCGAGGCGCGGTTCGGGTTCGATTGGCTGTCCCGGTTGAGGATTTGCACCGGATGCTTCTCGCCGGCGACGACGATGCCGTCGCCCAACGCTTTGGCAACGCCCTCGGCCACCCATTTCGACGGCTCGCCGAAGGCGGCGATCGGTCCGGTCTCCGGCGTGATCATGCCGATCTTGATGGTCTTTGCGGCCGCGCGCGAGGATTGAAACATCCACGGCGAAGCGATGGCGCCGGCGCCGCCCGCCGCGATCAGCTTGACCAGCTTGCGGCGCGCCCGGTCGACTTTTCCGCTTTGCTTTGCCTGCGGTGCCCCCGCTTTTGGCGTCATGGTCGGTTTCTCCCTTGTCACTTGCTTTCTGACTTGCCAGCCCACTCTTGCGCACGGGTGGGACCGGCCCCAACGCATCATCGCAGACAAACCGCGGACCGGAAACGGTCTTTTCGTCGCCGGTTCAGGCAGTCCTCTCCTTGTAGGAGCCGCCGGCGATCCAGCGCTCGATCGTCGGGCCGATGGCGGCGCCGGTGACGAGGCCCGACTGCCAGTCGTCGTCCGCCGGCCGGACGATCAGCATCCAGCCGTCGCCGAATGCGTCGCGGGTCAGCAGCTCAGGCTTGTCGACCAGATCTTCGTTCTGCGCCACCACGGTGCCGTCGAAGCCGGCGCGCGCCGCGCCGATCCATTTGCCGCCTTCGACCATGGCGAACCAGCGGTCCTTCTCGAAGGCGTGGCCGAGCCGCTTCGGCGTGAAGACGATGACTTCGCCCATCAGCGCCGCCGCCCAGCTGGTGAAGCCCGTGCGCAGCGTGCCGTCCGGCAGCGGCGCATACCAGATCTGGTTTTCGACGTCGTAGAACAGATGCTCGGGAAACTCGTGATCCTGAACGCGGGCCAACGGACGCCTCAAAAAGTCAGGACGCGGCAATCGTCGCCCATGACGTCCTGGATCATGGCGGCGGCGCCCATCACGCCGTTGCATTCCGGGATGAGATCGGCCTCGCTCTTGCCGAACAATTCGAGATTGGCCGGGCAGGCCCAGAATTTGGCGCCCTGGCCGTGGGCTTCCTTGATCCAGTCGTAGACCGTCATCGGATCGCCCGGCTTGACGTGGATCGCTTCGGCGACGCCCTTGAGCATCAATTTGCCTGCGGTCGCGGTGCACAGCACGTCGACCGGGTGATCCATCGCCGCGGCGACCGCGGCGTAATAGAACGGCGCGCCGAGCTCTTCGGGATTGCGCGGGTCGGTGTTCATCAGGACGATGAGCAGGCGGCGCGCGCTCATTGCAATTCGGTCTCCTCGACCTTGAGCCGCCGGCCCCATTTGTCGAAGAAATGGCCCTCGTTGAGCACCAGCGGATTTTGGTCGAGCCGCGATTCCAGTTCGTGCAGCCGCAGCCGCGCCGTCGGATTATCGAGCGGGCCGCCGTCGGGTGCCGTCACCGGGAAAAACGACGCGCCGTCCCATTCGTATCCCGCGCCGGCAAACAGAACGACGATCTCGCTCCAGTCGATCTCGGTGCCGATGACGTTGAGATAGGTCGAGCACAGCGGCAGCACCTTGGTCTCGGCGATCGAGACCAAAACCACCAGCGCCGTGAACGCGCCGGTCTGCGCGAATTCGTCCGCGAGCCAGCGGTCGAAATCGGTCACCGGCTTGTCGGGTTCAGAAGTCGACAACGGGCGTCTCCGGCATGTAGTTCTCGAACAGGATCCAGAACGGGTTCGGGTGGGTCTCGCCGTACCAGCGCTCGAATTCGGCGAGCGCACCGATGACGTCGGGCGTCGGCGCGTCTTCGTCGTCGGACGGCGCGAGGCTGGCGAACATCGCCTGCGCCACCGGCGCGAAGCGCGACAGCACGGCGGTGCGCGCTTCGCTGTCGCTCGACCAGCCGAGCTTGGCGCGCAGCACCGCGGTCGCGCCGGCGACCGCGATCTCCTCGCTTTCGGCGCTCGCCACCACGTCGGCAATCGCGCGCATCAGGTTGAAGCGGCGGAATGCAAAGGCGCGTTCGCTCTCCAGTGCCTTGATGCGCTGGGCGATCTCGCGGCGGAAATCGTTTTCCACAGCCGCCGCGCGCTCGGTCGCGCGTTTGAGGTCGTCGAGAAACGATGGCCCGGGCATCATCACCGTTGCTCCTTCAACGTGGCGGAAGAGAGAGGGAGTCGAACCCACCAAGGACCGGCTCGCGGCCCCTCCCGGATTTGAAGTCCGGACGCCCCACCGGGGACGAGTTTCTTCCTGAAACCGATGTGTCGTGGCCTACGATGTCCGCCGCGCGGCGGAACAGGTCGAGCCGATGCTTGTTGATGCGGCGCAGATCGCCGCGGCGCAAGGTGACGCCGTGGCGGTCGAAGAATTCCAGAATCTGGATCGCGACCTTGCGGCCGTTGTCGACCCGGTCGCGGAACTGCGCTGCGGTGAACTGTGCATTCGGCGAAGCGGCGCCGAGATCGACGACGATGCCGACCATCTCCGCCACGGTCTCGCGCAGGAAGAAATGATCGTGCGCGACTTCGTCGGCCTTGCCCATGCGGCCAAGTAGCTTGAGCAGGCGCCGGATGTCGCCCTCGCGCTGGGTCAGTAACGTCGCAATGTCGCGCACGCGCGGCGGCCGGAACCGCTCGGCGCCGCCAAGCAGTGGCGCGATTTTGTTCCAGATTTTTTCGTCCGCCGGCGTGAGCCGGACTTCGTGGCCGGATAGGCGCACCCAGGCGCCGTCCAGCGCGATCTCCTTGTTCCGCACAAGGCCTTGAAGAACCGAGAGAAATGCCGGCGCCGGCAGGCGCGGTTGCAGCTGCAGGCGCAGCCGCTCGAGGCCGATGCCGGGCAGATCCGGATTGTCGGCATGGAAGCGTTCCAGCGCCGCCAATAGGCCGCGCTTGAATTGCAGCCAGACCGGCGCCGACAGTGCAAAGGCGCGCTCGGCGGCGGTTGCCTTGATGACGCCGAGGCGTTCGCAAATGGTTTGCGTCTGCGCCTCGCTGAGTGCGCGGTCGCGCGCGAACGCGGTGAGATCGACATAGTGCGGAGCGATTTCGAGCAAGGCCGCGAGCGCGCGCTCCGGCTCGCCGATCATATGCGCCTGCAATTGCGCGAGCCGCTCCGGCGTGCGCCGCTTGCGCGACGGCGCGCGCAGGTCCAGAAATTTGCCGCCGCCGATGGTGCGTTGCGCCGTGGTGTCGCGCAGCACGAAGCGATCGCCTGTGGCCGCCGCGATCGGTCGCTCGAGCACGAGTCTGCACCAGCGCTTCGCCGCCAGGCGAGGATCGGCGTGTCGCCAAGCAGCACGATGCGGGCGCCGATTTCGGTCGCGGCATGGTGCAGCCGTGCCGGCATCCATTGCGTCACCGGCTTCTGCTCGGTGGCGAGCAACCGCAAGGTGGCGTCGATGCGATCGGTCGGCGCATGCAGGTCGGGATCGAGCACGACCTGGCCGCGGGCGATGGCGTCCTTGCTGATGCCGTCGCCGGCAAGATTGAGCGCGCAGCGCTGCCCGGCGACGCCGTGCTCGGTCGGCCGGTTCTGCGCGTGGAGCGAGCGCACCCGTGCGACCAGATTCGACGGGCTGATCGTCACGTGATCGCCGGTCGCGACCGCGCCCGACAGCACGGTGCCGGTCACCACGGTGCCGGCGCCGGCCAAAGTGAAAGAACGATCGACCGCAAGGCGGAAACGCTCCGCCGTTGCCGCGCGCCCGGATGCTGTGCGCCGCGTCGAACAGTTGTTCGCGCAACGCATCGATGCCGTCGTCGGTCACGGTCGAGACCGGAACGACCTCGGCGCCTTGCCAGGCCGGTGCCCTGCAGAAGCTGCCGATGTCGGCGATGACTTTCGCTTGCTGCTGCGGCGCGGCGAGGTCGATCTTGGTGAGTGCGATGACACCGCGGGTGATGCCGAGCAGGTCGACAATGGCGAGATGCTCGCGGGTCTGCGGCATGACGCCGTCGTCGGCGGCGATCACCAGCAGCACGAAATCGATGCCGGTGGCGCCGGCCAGCATGTTGTGGACGAATTTTTCGTGCCCCGGCACGTCGACGAAGCCGAGCACGGAACCGTCTGGCGCCGGCAGATAGGCGAAGCCGAGATCGATGGAAATGCCGCGCGCTTTTTCTTCTTTCAGCCGGTCGGTATCGACGCCGGTCAGCGCGCGCACCAGCGAGGTCTTGCCGTGATCGATGTGGCCGGCGGTTCCGACGATCATGATGCCGGCTCCGGCAAGGACGCGGCAGCGCGATGTTCGGCTTCGGCGATTTGTTCGGACGACAGCGCAGCGCGCACGGCTTGAAAGAACTGTCCCGCCAGCGGGCTGCCGCCGGCGCGCGCCCGCAACAGCCAGACCAAGGCCTCGACCGGATCGCGCTTGACGCCGGAGCCGAGATGGAATGCCGCGCCCAGCATGGCCTGGCCGTCGGCGTCGCCGCGTTCGGCGCCGCGCCGCCACCAATCGACGGCCTTCCTTGGATCGCGCTCGACGCCGAGCGCGTTATGAAAAATCATGCCGAGCCGCGTCATCGAGGCGGCGATACCGTGCGCGGCGGCCAGCTCGGCGAAGTGCCTTGCGGCGACGTAATCTGGCGCAGCGACCTCACCTTCGAGCAGCATCCAGCTCAGCATGTCCTGGGCGGCACCGTCGTCCTGTTCGGCGGCGGCGCGATAAAGCTCCAGCGCCCGTGCATAGTCTTGTTCGACGCCGTCGCCCTTGAAGTAGAGCGCCGCGCAATTGCGCTGGCCGACGGCATCGCCAGCGGCGGCTGTAAGCGACAGCCATTGCAACGCGAGCTTGGGATCGCGCGCGACGCCGAGGCCTTCGGTGAAGCAGGCGCCGACATTGTTTTGCGCTCGCGGTACGCCGGCCCGCGCTAGCGGCCCCCAGATTTCGAGCGCACGTGCATAATCGCCGCGGCTCGAGGCCTCGTAGGCCTCGGCCATGCGGTCGGCGACGCTGGCGTCGTCGTCCGGCCGCGCTTTTTTCGCCAATGCCTCAAGCCAGCGCATCGGTGCCCTCCACGACATCGAGCGTGGCGAGATTGGCGACGAAGGTCTCTTCGTCGTCGAGGCAGCGCAAGTCGAGAATCAGCGCGCCGTTTTCGATCCGCCCGACCACTGGGACTGCAAGGTTGCGGAGCGCCATCGACAGTGCGGTGAGCTGTCGGCCGCCTCTCTTGGTGAGGCGGGGCCGAATAGCGAGGCCGGCGCTCGGCACCGTTTCCATCGGCAGCGCGCCGGAGCCGATCTGGCTGGCGCAGGGCGCAACCGCCACGTCGAAGCCGCCGCCGATTTTGGCGGCGATGATCGGCAGCAGCCGCCGCGCCGCAGCCTCGATTTCCTTTTTAGGCCGCGCCAGCAAGCACAGCGTCGGCAGGCGTTCCGCGACACGATCTGGATCGCGATAAAGCCGCAGCGTCGCTTCGAGCGCAGCGAGGCGGACTTTGTCGATGCGCAGCGCCCGTTTCATCGGATTGCTCTTGATCCGCGCGATCAAGTCCTTGCGGCCGACGATGAAGCCGGCCTGCGGGCCGCCCAAAAGCTTGTCGCCTGAGAAGGTGACGAGATCGGCGCCTGCGGCGACGGCTTCCTTCACCGTCGGCTCGTGCGCCAGCCCGTAACGGGCAAGATCGATCAGCGTGCCGGAGCCCAGATCGTTGACCAGCGGCACTTTGCGTTCGTGGGCGAGCGCCGCAAGATCGCGCGCGGAAACCTCCTTAGTAAAACCCTCGATGCGATAGTTCGAGGTGTGAACTTTCAGGATGAGCCCGGTCTTCGGTCCGAGCGCGCCGGCATAGTCCTTCTTGTGGGTACGGTTGGTGGTGCCGACTTCGACCAATTTGGTGCCGGCGCGGCTCATGATCTCGGGCATCCGGCAGGCGCCGCCGATCTCGATCAATTCGCCGCGCGACACGATCGCCTCGCGTCCCTTGGCGAGCGTGTTGAGCACGAGCAGTACCGCGGCGGCATTGTTGTTGACCACGGTGGCGTCTTCGGCGCCGGTCAATTCGCACAACAGGTCGCGGATGAGATAGTCGCGGTCGCCGCGATGGCCGGCGCCGAGATCGAATTCGAGCGCAACCGCGTTGCGCATCGCCATTTGCGCCGCCTCGATTGCGGCATCCGCCCACAGTGCGCGGCCGAGATTGGTGTGCAGCACGGTGCCGGTGAGGTTGAATACCGGCCGTAGCTTCGGCCGCTGCGCGATTTCGAGCCGCGTCAGCGCCGCCGCCGCAACATGGTCCGAGCCGCCAGGCGTGGCGCCATTGGCGCGCGCCGCGGCCAACGTCTCGCGAACCGCGGTGACGACGGCGGAGCGGCCGAACCGGGAAGCGGCGTCCACCGCCACGGCCGTGCGCAACACCTCGTCGACCGAGGGCAGCCTGCGCAGCGCGGCGGAGTCGGCTTTTGCCATTCGCGCCCTCAATAGCCGATGAGGAACGGATTGACGGCGCCGCGCCGGTAGCCGTTCTCGCGCAGCAGGATGTCGAGGCCTAGCGTTGCGACGTCGTCGGCGACGGGCTCTAGCTGCGGATTTTTCTGCTGCTGCAGGAGCTTCACGTAGCCGTGGCAGTTTTCGCAGGTTTCCGCCTTGACCGTGTCCGGGCCGCCGTCGAGCTCCTGATAGGCGATGCCCTTGGTCAATTCGCACAGCACGCATTTGATGCGCACCACGTGCCATTGCGTGGCGCACAGCGAGCAGGTGCAGAACCGCGCGCCGTGGGCGCCCTTCCAGCCGACGATCGCCGACGCTACCGGCGCGCCGCCGCAGGCCGGGCAGACGCCGTCGCCGATCGGCACCAGGGTGGCCGGATCGAGCCGCGCGGCAAGCCGCGCAAAATGCACCTGCAGCGCGGCCGCGACATAAACGTGATCGGCCAGCGTTTCGACCGGAATGGCATCCGCCAGCACCGCGCGCACCATGCCGTCGCGGGCGGCGGCATCGGCGCCGCGGGCACGGTCCAGCGCGGCGCGGGCATTGTCCGGCATGTCGATGGTGGCAGCCAAGGCCAAGAGCCGATCCAGCGTCGCATCGAGCGCGGCGTCTGCCGTGAAGCGGGTGCGGTCGAGCGGCGGCATGACGTGCTCGCGCGCCCGGGCGCGGGCGTCATCGGCCGGCGGATCGGGCTCCGGCAGGTCCTTTTGGATGCGATGCTGGCATTCGCTTATGGCGGCGAGGAACAGCAGATAAGGCCCGAGCTGATGGCTTTCGGCCAGCGTGCGAAAGCGCAGCGAGCGTGTGGCAAACAATGTGAGCGGATCGGGCAGGCGCACAAACGGCGGCGCCGCGATTTCCCCGATCGGGATCGGATCGTGCCCAGCGGCACCGGCCTTACTCATTATCTTACCTCACGAACCGCACGGGCCACGTGACAGACCAGTGAACGGCGCTCGCCTTGCGACGGGCGCCGGCCGTCGTTCAGCTTATCTTACCACCAACCAGTTCGCGAAGCCACTTGCGGTGGTGCCGCCACGCCCAGCCGCCGGTCACGCTGCCGCGGGTCATGGCGCGGATGGTGCCGCGCACCCAGATCGCCGCGTAAACGTGCACGATCCAGACGCAGATAATGGTGATCGCCGCCATGGAATGGACCAGAACGGCGAGGCGTTTCTGCTCGATGTTGGTGTAGCCGTAGAAGTACTGGTCCCACATCACCAGGCCGCTTGAGATCAGCACGATGATCAGGATCGACATCAGCCAAAACACCGCCTTCTGGCCGGCATTGTATTTGCCGACCTCGGGCAGGCGCTCCTCGTGACCCGACAGCACGTCGCGCAGCCGCGCCAGCCAAGTGCCGTCTTCGCTCTTCCACAGATTGGCCCGCCAGAACCGCAAGAACAGTCCGGCGAAGCTGAAGAACAGCACCACGCCGATCCAGGGATGGATGGCCCGCGTCCACTGTCCGCCGCCGAACAGCCCGGTGAGGAAGAACAGCCACGGACTGAACAGCGCCAGCCCTGACAGCGCGAGCAGCACCAGGCACGTTGCCGTGATCCAGTGATTGATGCGCGCGCCGCCAGAATAGCGGTCGACCGTTACCGGATCGCCCGGATGTACGCTGTCGCCCGGCTCAACATCATACGCCGTCATGGCCGTCCGCTCCCTGCCAAGCGCTTGGCGCTTTCCTCGTCTTCACGCGAGACCATGTTGGGGCCTTCGACGATATGATGGACGAAGCCGATCGCGGCGAAGATGCCCATCGCGGCCAAGCCGACATATTTGGTCGCGCCCTTCCACAATTCCACGATCGGGCTGATGCGGGGGTTATTGGGAAGGTTGGCGTAGATTTCCGGCTTGTCGGCGTGATGCAGCACATACATCACGTGGGTACCGCTGACGCCCGGCGGATCGTACAGGCCCGCGTTCTGGTAGCCGCGGGATTTCAGATCCTTGATGCGGTCGGCGGCGTGCTGCTTCATCTCCTCCTTGGTGCCGAAAGTGATGGCATGGGTCGGGCAGGCCTTGGCGCAAGCCGGACCTTGGCCGACGGCGATGCGATCGGAGCACAGCGTGCACTTGTAGGCCTTGTTGTCGACCTTGGAGATGCGCGGGATGTTGAACGGACAGCCGCGCACGCAATAGCCGCAGCCGATGCAGTTCTCGTGCACGAAGTCGACGATGCCGTTGGAGTACTGCACGATGGCGCCGGGCGCCGGGCAGGCCTTCAGGCAGCCCGGGTCCTCGCAATGCATGCAGCCGTCCTTGCGGATCAGCCATTCGAGATTTTTCGTATCCGGGTTGACCCACTCGGTGAACCGCATCAGCGTGAACATCTCTGGCGTCAGGTCGGCCGGATTGTCGTAGGAGCCGGCAAAGACGCCGACCTCGGCGCGCTTGTCGTTCCATTCAAGACATGCCGACTGGCAGGCCTTGCAGCCGATGCATTTCGACACGTCGATGAGTTTCGCCACCGGCGTGAGCTTGCGCGCCGGCGCCGGCACCGGCACCGACGAGGCCGAGCGCCGCACCAGATCGGCCTCGCTGAGGTCGACCTTCGGGTTCTGCGTATTCGGGTTGGGAAGCTCGAATTCGAATGCCATGGCTTCCTCCCTTACGCCACCGGCCCGGTGATGGGCTCGATATCGACCAGGAACGCCTTGTATTCAGGCGTCTCGATATTGGCGTCGCCGACATAGGGCGTGAGCGAATTCGGGCCGAATCCAGCTCTTACCCCCACCTGTTGCGCCAAAAATACCGCAGTGTCTGCCGAAAATCTTCTCCGGTTGCAGACGGAGCGTTACACCGGCTCCAGCATCGAGAATGCCGATATCGAGGGTCAGACCGCCTGTTATCGCGAGCGCGTTAGAAATCAACTGTCCAAATACTTCTGGATCTGCAACGAAAACGGCATCTCCAATACGGGGGTGCACCCGAAGCCCACGAAGCAACTTGTTCCCCCGCTGGTCCACAGTTGCGAGCAACTGAATACGCCCTATGGGATGGGTGACCGGAATCTCGCCTAGCATCGGCTCCACTTTCAGACGCTCAATGTCCGGAATCCGAACCTCGATGATGCGGCCCAGAAGTTTGAGCGATTCGCAATCGATGAAAACGAAATCTCCAACGACCCCCCGCGCCAGCGCCCTGCGTTCGGGATGGGCCGTAGCATGTGGCATGTTTGCTTGCACGCTGGCAGCGGCGACGAGTGTCACAGTGCCAAGATATCTTTCGGGATCTACAAGGCTATGCATGGACTAGGGTACGATTTCACTCGTCGATTCTCGAAGCAAACGTATGCGCTCGGCATGCCGCTCGCGCTCTGTTTGAGCGACTAAGTCAGGAATCGCGTCCACTAAGTCCTCAAACCGGCCGTTGATCAGAGTGATGCGTTTATCCCCAGCCTTGGCGAGTTCACGAAATTTCTCAAAATATGCATTGGCAACGCGCATGCTAGCTGCTTCTCCAATCACGTTGTCATTGCCGGACAAGCTAGTGTCATCCAGGAAGGCAACATCACAAATGATCACCTTGATAGACATGTTGGCTTCGACCGCGGCGAGTATCGGTTTGCTTATATGGTCGTCATTGAAGCCAAAGCCCGAGACAACTAGCGCGGTGTCGGGCTCCCTCAACGCCGCCTGCAGCGCGCTCATCATGTCTAGGTAAGGGACGTCAAAGGCTTCCTGGTATTTAGTATCGCGCGGATATATGAGCACCGGGTCGCCGTCCGCTGCGTCACGAGATCTTAATTGTCGTCCGACTGCGCCGCCAATCCAGCGAGCCATGAAGTTTGTAGAGGTGGAAAACGTTCTCGACATAATCGGGGCCGCTTCTATGGCACCTTCGCGGCGGACAATGTCATAAGAAAAGTGTGCGCGGTAATACCTGTGGAGTCGAATGGGAGAAACCATCTATAGGACAAACTGTTGTTGGCGCGCAGCTTGTTCGAAGCAGAGGTCGTAGTTTGTTGTAAATATCTTTGTCCGCGGCTTGCGGTTACCCCGCCGAGCGATCTTACGTACCAACGCTCGGTGGGAAGATATGTCGGTATCTTTGTCGACGAAGTCTACCCTCTGCAGTATCGCCTTCTCGGCAGTTTCAATGAAACTGCCGATCTTGCGGCTGTCGTCATCATCGAAGAGAGCACCATAAAGCTTGCATAGCGTCAGCAATTTCTCGACGTTTTTGTTAATACCTGCGGCATTCGGAATTAGTGCTATAACCCCGGCCATCACTTCCGCGGTCGCGGAAACCTCAACAGCATCCCAGAGATCCGACATCGCTGGCGCTCCGGGCTTGGTACCGGGGTTGACGGCGCAGAATGAAGAGCCGGCTCCAGTTAGTACAGTCAGATTGCTGGCACTCAGAGCGGTGCTGAGAGCCAACTGAATCGCACGGTTATCCAGCGATGTAACTCGTCCAGTCGCGTCCTTCTCATCGTCATTGCACCGCCAGCCGGAACCCGGCTCGAAGAGCCGAAGGTTCGCTGCGCCCGCCGCATTCCGTTCCAGTGGCTCATATCCCCTTTATCTTAATCCCTGTGGAAAAGACGAAGCCTCTATTCTCACCTACGATGTCCCCCGCCAGCGGGTCGCCGTGAGCCAATCACGCTGAGGTCTATTAGTCAAACTTTGACGACCAATGTCGCTCTGTTTCCAATTCGGGCTTCGGGCCGGTTTCCTCGATTCCGAACATGCCATTAGATAGCGCGGAGCCGCATGCCGGACTTGAGGCTCGCCTCGCCATCTCATGCAATGATTGGTGCGGGAACGATTTCAACAATAAGCCCTAAGAGGCCGAAAGTTCCCTCCTGGACGAGGTCGACCATCTCGACGCCGCGGTCCTGGTAGCGCCGTGCCCAGTGCAGGACGAGGCGCAGATTCGCCGCCACCATCTGCTTTTTCGCCTCTTCGTCACCGGCCGTGACGCGCTTGGCCAGTTCGACCTGTTCGTCGTAGTTGGGCATGGGATAACGGTCGAGGTCGCGCATGAGAAGGCCCAACATGTCGTTGGTATTCACTGCGGAGCGGCGGGGGCTCGTGCTCACTGCGGTCTCCTTGTCTGTGGGGGGCACAAAGTCGGCGTCCCGTCTGGGGATTTCTCCTATGGACGCCTTACTAATTTACCACTAGGTAAAACGGTTTTCAAGGGCCCGGACGAGCCAAAACGGGGCTCTAAGCGAACTCTAACCGCTGTGGGTGCGCGCGACGGGCTTGACGCCGCGCGCCTGGTCGACCATGTCGGCCAGCGTGAAGCTCGCCAGGTGCTCGCGCATATGGTTGCCGACGTCGGCCCACACGCCCAGCAACACGCATTGGCCCTCGTGGTCGCAGGCACCATCCTGGTGGGGTTGGCCGAAGTCGCCGGCCGCGATCGGCCCGTCTACGGCGGCCACGATCTCGGCCAGCGTGATGGACTCGGCCGGCCGGGCGAGCACGTAACCGCCCCCGACGCCGCGCTTGGAGCGCACGAGGCCCACACCCTTCAGGCTGAGCAGGATCTGCTCGAGGTAGGGCTGGGGCAGACCCGTGCGGACGGCGAGGTCGTGCACCGAGGTCGGCGAGGCGTAGTTCTCGCGAAGGGCCAGGCTGAGCAGTGCGCGACTGGCGTAGTCCCCCCGGGTGGATACCCTCACGGCGCCATCCTATCGATGGCGAGCGCACGATTCAGAGGCCGCGCACGGTGGCGCCGGATGTCTGGCACACTGCTGTAGTGGGCGATGCAACGAGTGAGGAACCGACCGTCGAGCCCGATCAGGTGCTCGCACCGGGCGAGAACAACGAGGCGGCGAAGGACGAGAACGCCGACTACATCAGCCAGCCGGCCAAGGTGATGCGCATCGGCTCGATGGTCAAGCAGCTGCTCGATGAAGCGCGAAGCGCTCCGCTCGACGAGGCGGGACGCACCAGGCTTCGCGAGATCTACGAGACTTCGGTCCACGAGCTCTCGGGCGCGCTCTCGCCCGACCTGGCCGAAGAGCTCGGTCGCATGGCGCTGCCCTTCGGCGCTGAGGTGCCCTCGGAGTCGGAGTTGCGCATCGCCCAGGCCCAGCTCGTCGGCTGGCTCGAGGGGCTCTTCCACGGCATCCAGGCGTCGCTCTTCGCCCAGCAGGCCGCCGCCGCGGCGCAGCTCGAAAAGATGCGCGACCGTTCGCTGCCTCCGGGCACCGCCGATTCCCGTGCTGGCACCTATCTCTAGGCGTCGCGTCGCGGCCGGCGCGGGGGGACTAACGTGCAAATCCCATCCGTGTAGTTCGCGGCGAGACCCACCGGGAGAGTCTGGTTGATGGCCGACGGCTTCGTCCACTTGCACAACCACACCGAGTACTCGATGCTCGACGGCGCGGCGCGCATCGAGGAGCTCGTACTGGCCGCGCGAGCCGACGGGCAGCGCGCCCTAGCGATCACCGACCACGGCAATCTTTACGGCGTCATCGACTTCTACGAGACCTGCCGGCGCCACGGCGTGAAGCCGATCATCGGACTCGAGGCGTACATGGCGGCCGGATCGCGCTTCGACCGCCCGACGCGCCGGGGCAAGATCGATGACACCGGCGGCGACACCGAAGGCGGTCAGAAGCTCTACCACCACCTGACGCTTCTCGCCGCTTCGAATGCGGGCTACAAGAACCTGCGTGAGCTCTCCTCGCTGGCCTTTCTCGAGGGCTACTACTACAAGCCCCGACTCGACTGGGAGCTGCTCGAGCGCTACGGCGATGGACTCATCGCGACGTCGGGCTGCCTGGGCGGGGTAGTGCTGCAGGCCCTAGTCCAGGGCGACCGCGCGAAGGCCCTCGAACTCGCGGGCCGGCTCCAGAGCATCTTTGGCCGCGAGAACTTCTTTGTCGAACTCCAGGACCACGGCCTGGAATCGCAGGCCCGCACGAATCCCGAGCTAATCGCGATCGCGAGGGAGCTGAACGCCCCGTTGCTCGCAACCAACGACTTGCACTACGTGCGCCACGAGGACGCTGAGATGCACGACGCACTGCTCTGCATTGGCACCGGATCGCGCGTCGCGGACCCCGATCGATTCCGCTTCGAGAGCGACCAGCACTACCTCAAGTCGATCGCCGAGATGCGCTACCTCTTTCGCGACCTGCCCGAAGCATGCGACAACACGCTGCTCGTCGCCGAGCGCGCCGAGGTCACCATCGAGTTCGATAACGACGCCCTGCCCGAGTTCCACTTGCCCGAGGCATTCGACGCCGGCACCCACCAGGACGGCGCCACGCGTTACCTACGCGAGTTGACCTACCGGGGGGCCGGCGAGCGTTACGGCGAGCCGCTGAGCGACGAGCTGCGACTTCGCCTCGACTACGAGCTCGGGGTGATCGCCGACATGGGGTTCTCAGACTACTTTCTCGTCGTCTGGGACCTCATTCGCCACGCCCGCGAGACCGGCGTGCGGGTCGGACCGGGCCGGGGATCGTCGGCCGGCTGCTGCGTCGCCTACTGCCTGCGCATCGTCGATATCGACCCCATCCGCTACGGGCTGATCTTCGAGCGTTTCCTCAACCCCGGTCGTCGCCAGATGCCCGACATCGACATGGACTTCGACGAGCGGTACCGGGGTGACATGATCCGCTACGCGGCCGAGCGCTACGGCGCCGACCACGTGGCTCAGATCGTGACCTTCTCGACGATCAAGGCCCGCGCCGCGGTGCGCGACGCCGCCCGAGTGCTCGGCTACCCGCCCCAGCTGGGTGACAAGGTGGCCAAGGCCATGCCGCCGCTCGTCATGGGCCAGGACCTGCCCCTGGGCGCCTGCTTCACCCCGACTGAGGGCTACGAGGCCCGCTACGGCGAGGCCGGCGAGCTGCGCAAGCTCTACTCGAACGACCCCGAGGTGAAGCACGTCGTCGACGTCGCAATGGGCTTTGTTGACAAGCGCCGCCAGGACGGCATCCACGCCGCGGCCGTCGTGATCACGAAGGAGCCGATCCTCGAATACGTCCCGGTGCAGCGCAAGTCGTCGCCGGGCGGCTCGAACGAGAGCGCCCCCATCGTCACCCAGTACGAGGCGAGCGCCATCGAGAAGCTCGGCCTGCTAAAGATGGACTTCCTCGGCCTGCGAAATCTCGCGATCATCGAGCGCACGCTCGAGCACATTCGACGCCGCCACGGCGTCGAGGTCGACATCGACCAGGTCCCGCTCGACGACCCCAAGGTCTACGAGATGCTGCGACAGGGCAACTCGATCGGCGTCTTCCAGCTCGAGGGCGACAAGATGCGCCAGCTGATGCGTCGCCTCGCGCCGACCAGCTTCGACGACATCGCGGCCCTGAACGCGCTCTATCGCCCGGGTCCGTTGAGCGAGAACGTGCACAACGACTACGCCGACCGAAAGAACCTGCGCCAGAGCGTGAGCTACGACCACCCGAACCTGGAGGGTGTCCTCGGCGAGACCTACGGGCTCATGATCTACCAGGAGGACATCATGCGCGTCGCCACGACGGTGGCGGGCTTCTCGATGACCGAGGCGGACGACCTGCGCAAGGCCTGCTCGAAGAAGATCCGCGAGATGATCCGCGCGCAGCGCGCGAAATTCGTCGACGGCGCCGAGCGCGAGGGCTACGGTCGAGCCCTCGGTGACGCGATCTTCGACAAGATCGAACCCTTCGCCGACTACGCCTTCCCGAAGGGCCACGCCTACGGTTACGGACTCATCGGCTACCAGAACGCGTGGCTGAAGGCGAACTACCCGGTCGAGTACATGGCGGCGCTGCTGACGTCGTTCCGCGACGACAAGGATAAGGCCGCGCTCTACCTCAACGAGGCCCGCCAGATGGGCATCACGGTGGGCGTGCCGGACGTGAACGGTTCCTTCGCCGACTACGCGCCCTCGATGGGCTCGGATTCAACGATCCTCTTCGGGTTGGCAGCGGTGCGCAACGTGGGCGAAGCCCTCGTCGAGAAGATCGTCGCCGAGCGAGAGTCCGCTGGCCCCTTCGCGAGCGTGTACGACTTCGTGCGTCGCGTCGACCCGGTCGTTCTAAATCGGCGCACGATGGAGTCGCTAATCAAGGCCGGAGCGTTCGATTCGCTCGGGGTGGCGCGCCTCGGGTTCTTGCTCAAGGTCGACGAGATCGTCGAGGCGACCCTCAGCCGGCGCAAGGACCTCTCGCTCGGGATCACGACCCTGTTCGCGGCAATGGGCGATGACAACGACTGGGAGGGCACCGAGATTGCGGTGCCCGACGTTGAGTTCGAGCCCGCAGCGAAGCTCGAGTTCGAGCGCGAGATGCTGGGCACCTACATCTCGAATCACCCTCTCTACCAGGTGGGTCAGAGGCTGCGCGCGCGCGCCGATGGCTCGATCGTGGAGGTGCGCGAACGCGCGGAAGAGCTCGCCGCGAGCGGCCAGATCGTGACATTGGGGGGCATCCTCACCGAGGTCCAGATTCGCCAGACCAAGGCCAACCGACCCTACGCCCGGGTCGTGCTCGAAGACCTCAGTGGTTCGCTCGAAATCAACTTCTCGGTGGCCGCGTTCGAGAAGCTCAGCGGTTTTCTCGCCAAGGACAGTGTCGCCTGGATCAAGGTGCGCGTGAGCGACAACGACGACGAGCTGCGCTTCAGCGCGATCGACGTGGAGCGCTACAGCCTGGAGCACGCGACGAGCGAACTGCGCCTCTCGCTGCGTCCCGAGGATCTGACCCAGCAGTCGATCGCCACATTGCGCGAGATTTTGGCTCGCTACCCCGGTCCGTCGCCGGTCGTGGTGGACACGGGCGCCTCCGGCAAGGTCTTCAAGCTCGGCCCGGCCTTCAACGTTGACATTGCGGGCGTGGTCGCTGATCTGCGCTCAGAATTCGGCCGAAACGTCATCCGGGCTTAAGCCCGCCCGAGGGGGTCGCGAACTCCCGTAGAATGACTCCTATGGCAATGACGGTCACCACCAAAGACACCACCGCCCTCAGCGACGCCGAGCTAGCTGAAATGGCCGACCTCTGTGTAGACCGGGAGCCCAACTTCGACATTGGCTTTCTGTCCAAGCAGCGCGAGGAGTGGGTGCTGGTCACCCACGCGCGCGAGGGCAACAAGCTGCGCGGCTACTCGTTCTGCACGCTTGAGCGCATTGGGGGCACGCCGTCGCTGCTGGTGGGACTACTGCTCGTCGATCGCAACGCCAAGTCCGATCAGACCCTGAAGACGATCCTGCACGACCAGTTCCGCCGGGCCCTCCTCGCCTTTCCTGATGAGGACGTTCTCCTGGGCGCGCGTCTGACGTCGCCCGACGGGTACCGGGCCTTCACGGGACTGGACGACGTGGTGCCGCGTCTTGGGTACCGCCCGACCGGCGAGGACCGCGCGTGGGGCCGGCGCCTCGCGAAGCGCTTCGGCTCGGAGAAGTCGATCGACGACAAGACCTTTGTCATGACCGTCACGCCCGGACCGGTGGGCGGGCTCGACTACCTCGCCTCGCGCGGCGCGATTCCCGAAGGCGTCGACACGTTCTTCAACGGCCTCTACCCGGAAAAAGGTCAGCGTCTGGTGGTCTTTGGCTGGGCGATGGCCGAAGCGCTCGCTACGGGCAAGCTGCCCAAGTAGCTACCCCCGGGGCAGCAGCCCCGTGCAGCTCTTGTAGCAGTGGCCGTCGAGGGGGCGCGAGAGCGTCGTGAGCACGTACGCCGGTCGAAAGCCGAGCGCGGTCGCGAGGTCCTTGCCCGAAAGCGAAGTGCGTCGGGTCGCCTCAATCGCGCGGATCGCGTGCGCGTCCTCGCAGAGCAGCCAAATGTCGTCGCCGAACCAGCCAAAGCGCACCCAGGTCGAGCCGTCGTCGGGTCGGCGAAGGAGCTGGGGTCCGCGATCGGCCGCGATCAGGGCCACGCTCGGCCGCTCGCCGCGAAACTCCCAGTAGGGCGCGCTCGGACCGCGAAAGCCAAAGAGCGGCCCGTCGGCGGGGCTCGCCAGCTGTTCGAGCCAGGCGCGCACGCGGCGTCCCCGGTACGGACCGACGCGCCGGGGCAGGTCGGCCAGGGTCACGGCCTCGGGCTGGGCGAGGTCGTCGCGCTCGACGTCGTCGGCGAGCTGCCCCTCAACGACGTCAAAGGCCGTGAGATCGGTCTCGGCGTTGTCGGGCCAAGGCACGCGCCAGCGTACGAGGGCCTGGCTCGCCAGGTCGACCACCGTGGTCGACTCGTGGGTCGAGCCGAGCACAAGTCCATAGACCGTTGAGCCGCCCGACAGGTCGACGGTGACACGCTGTGGCGTGTGGTCGATGAGGCGCTTCGTCGCCCGGGCGGCCGGGTCGCGGGTCAGGAGGGCCACGATAGGACACTCTCTCGTGTCAGTGCGTCGAGCTCGTCGACGTCGGCGACGGGCTGACGGCACACGCCGCCGCGACAAATGTAGGCGAGCCCGGCGTGTCGGCCCTCGAGCAAGGGCGATGCGCCCGATCCGGTGACGAGCACGATGCGCGGCATGGCCATCGATCGTACGTGACGGGCGAGGAACCCCGGCGGGCCGGGCACGACCACTTCCACGCCCTCGAGGGCGTAGCCCGCGGCCGCCACGAGGTCGGGACAGGCGCTCGGAGAGGTCACCAGAAGGGTGGCGGCGAGTTCGACGAGGCGCTGGGCGACGACGAGCAGTGTCGAGTCGCCGAGCACGAGGGCCAGTCGGGCCAGCGCGCGCGTCGCGACCGCGTGGGCCGAGGGCGTGGCGCCGTCGAAGATCTCCTTGGGCCGGGTGACGAGATCGCCCGCGAGGTCGCTCTGGCTAAAGACACCGCTACCCACGTGGGCTGATCTCACTGTTGGGATAGGGCCGTCCCAGTAGTGGTCGAGCAAAAAGCGAGCGGCGTCACGGGCTGACTCGAGCCACGCGTCCTCGCCGGTTAGTTCGAAGGCGTCGAGCCTCGCGTCAACGAGCCAGGCGACGTCGCTCGCGCTGGCGAAAGCGCGCCGGCTCTGGGTGCGCCACCACGCGCCCTCGCCGTAGTGCGACTTTTCCAGATCGTGCAAGAGTCGCAGGCCGCGTGCCTCGTAGTCGGCGTCCCCACTTTGCAGGAAGGATGTCGCGAGCATGGCGTTCCATTCGAGGATGATCTTCTCGTCGCGACTCGGTTGCACCCGCGCTCGCCGTGCGGCCACCAATGCGTCGTACGCCGCGCGTAGCGACGCCGGGACCGCGAAGGGTTCGCCGTTGGCAAGGCGCGCGATGGAGCGACCTTCGAAGGAACCCAGGCGCTCGATGCGCCAGCGGCGCAAGACCGCCTCGATCGCTTCCTCGTCGCCGGCGGAGAGGACGTCAGCGATCTCGTCGCGTGTCCAGGTGACGTGCGAACCCTCGACGCCACCGGCGTCGGCGTCGAGCGACGACGCGTAGCCGCCATCGAGTGCAAGATCGCGGACAACAAAGGCCAGCGTGTCGAGGGCGACCTGTCGCCATGCGAGCCGACCCGTTACCAGACTGGCCCGCAGGTAGCAGCGCGAGAGCAGTGCCTGATCACTCAGCATCTTCTCGAAGTGGGGCACGTGCCACAGGGCATCGACGCTGTAGCGAGCGAAGCCGCCGCCGAAGTGGTCGTAGAGGCCGCGACGCGACATCGCCTCGAGTGTGCGAATGGTGGCGTTGCGCGCGGGCTCGTCGTCGAATTCGAGCAGCGCCTCAACGAAGCTGGGTCGTGGGAATTTGGGCGCCGCGCCGAACCCGCCTTCATCGTCGACGCGCCCGATGAGTTCGTCGCGCAGTCGCCGGCGGACATCGCCCAGGTCGAGTGAGGCGTCGTGGGGAGCGAGGTGGTCGATGAAGCGAACCTCGCGTGCGAGAGCCGAAGTGAGCTCGTCGGCTTGGCGCTCGACGAGGTCGCGTTGGTCGACCCAAGCGTCGTGCACGGCGCGCACGAGGCGCCCGAAGCCCACCAGGCCGCCGCGATCAGTCGGCGGGTAGTACGTGCCCGCCGTGAAGGGCCGACCGTCAGGCAGCAGGAAGACCGACATCGGCCAACCCCCGTGACCTGCGACGAGCTGGGTGGCGGCCATGTAGAGCTCGTCGACGTCAGGTCGCTCCTCGCGGTCGACCTTGACGGGCACGAAGTACTCGTTCAAGAGACGGGCGATCGCGTCGTCCTCGAAGGACTCGTGGGCCATGACGTGGCACCAGTGGCAGGCCGCGTAGCCCACCGAGAGAAAGATGGGCCGATCGGTACGCCGCGCCTCCTCGAGCGCGTCGTCGCCCCAGGTTCGCCACGCCACGGGGTTGTCGGCGTGATCGATGAGGTAGGAGGAACCGAGTTCGCTCCTTACGTCCCGTAGCAGTGGCATCACGAATCCTCGAGGCGACCTTAGGCGCTCGTCCCTCCGTCAATGCGCGCCGTGCGCGGCCCGGCGCGATTGAAGTCCTCGCGTCTCCCATTCGCTCCTTCGAATGGCCATGACGATCTCGTCAGTCCACTCGCCCTTGACGAACTCGTTCTCGACGAAGTGAGCCTCCTGGCGCAATCCGGCCTTCTCGAGCGAGCGAACGGACGCCACGTTGCGCGCGTCGCAGCGCCCGATGACGCGGTGCAAGTCGTAGTGGGTGAAGGCGAGCACCAAGAGCTCGCCGTAGATCTCCGTGGCGAAGCCCTGGCCCCGGGAGTCGGGGCTAAGCGACCCACCGATCTCGCCCTGGCGGTGGACGTCCTCGCGCCAGCGCAGCATGAAATCGCCGATGAGCCGGGATCGTTCTCGCAGTTCTACGGCGACGTTGAGCACTTTGTCCTCGCCCGGCACCGTCGCTGACTCGATGCGGCGCTCTAGCGTGGCGAGGGTCTCGGCACGGTCGCGCGGCTCAGAGTAGAGGAATCGATTTACCTCAAGGCTCGCGAAGATCGGCGCCAGGTCATCGAGGTCGGTGAGGTCGAAGCGTCGTAGCGTGAGGCGCGCTGTCTCACGAGGTTGCAGGAGTTGGACCACCCGTATGTTCTACTTCCATCGCGCGCATTCTCATTACTGTGAGGGCCAGGGCGACTCGGAGGAGGAGCAGGCGATGAGCGAACCGCTGCGCTGGGGCATACTCGGCACGGGCCACATCGCCCACACTTTCGCGCGTGATCTGGTCTACGAAAAGAGCGCCGTCATCGCGGCCGTTGGCTCTCGCACGACGGCATCGGCCAACGCCTTTGGCGAGGAGTTCTCTATCGCGCGGCGCTACGGTTCCTACGGCGAGCTGGTGGCCGACGCGGAGGTCGACGTGATCTACGTCGCCACCCCGCACCCCATGCACCTTCACAACGCCGCACTGGCGCTCGAGCACGGCAAGGCGGTTCTCGTCGAGAAGCCCTTCACGATGAACGCCAGCGAGGCGCGAGGCTTGGTGGCGATGGCCCGAGCGAAGGGCCTCTTCCTGATGGAGGCGATGTGGACCCGGTTTCTGCCCCACGTTGTGGCGATACGCGAACTTCTGAGCCAGCGTGCCCTGGGCGAGATCGTGGCGGTCGAGGCCGACCACGGTCAGTGGTTTGAACGCGACCCCGCGTTTCGACTCTTCGCTCCCGGGCTCGGCGGCGGCGCGCTGCTCGACCTTGGGATCTACCCGGTGTCATTCGCCTCGATGATTCTTGGTTCGCCCGAACGCCTGACGGCGCTCGTCGACCCCACCTTTACCGGAGTCGATGGGCAGGCGTCGATGCTCTTCGGTTACGCCGAGCGGCGCTCAGGCCATTCTCACCTGCACCTCGAGCGCTCGGACCGCGACGCGCGCCTGCATCTCGGGCACCGAAGCACGCATCGAGATCGACGGTGACTTCTACGCGCCGAGTGCGTTCACGCTCGTCCATCGGAACGGGACAACGGAGCGCTACGAGTTCACGACGCCGGGGCGCGGACTCTACTATCAGGCTCGAGAGGTCGCGACGCGCCTCGCTGCAGGCGATACCGAGAGTGACGTGATGCCCCTCGACGAAAGCGTCTCGATCATGGAGACGATCGAGCGTGTGCTCTCGTACCTCACGACGGAGCCGACGTAGTCGGGTCCAATGAAAGTACACCGCATCGGGTGACAAGGGTCGGGCTCAGCCGGGAGAAGGAGACCTTTTCACCGGTAGATGACTGGGACGCAGAGAATCGCCGCCTTCGTCGGCCCTCACGTGGTGCCGGGACGGGCCCGTGCGCGACGTCGTCGCCGTGATTGCCGGACCGCAATACCCGAGGCCCGACGCCCGTAAGGAGGACAACTTCACGACACAATCGAGGGGGCCCAACGGACGGGTCGAACAGGCGTGCTAACTTCGCACTTTGAATAGGACATTCACGTGCTGTTCACACCGAAATAAGACAAACGGCACCGCGGGGTGTCTAAGAAGGGTTGGGGAGAAATATGGCATTTAGAAAAGGAAGGGCCCTCGCGGCCGTTGCGCTGGCGGGGACGTTCGCCGCACTGGCGATTCCGGGGGTGAGTTCGGCTGGGGGGACCGTTTCGGCGACGACGTTCAATCCGAACTACACGACGATGGCGGACCTCACCTCCATCGTGAACGCGGGCAAGGGCGGTATCGGCGTCATCCTGCCCGACGAGGTTTCGTCGGACCGTTACGTCGACTTTGACGCGCCGAACCTGACGACGGCGTTGACGGACGCCGGTCTTCCGCTGACGGACCTGAGCGTGCAGAACGCGCTCGGCGTTGACGCCAACGAGATCAGCATCGCCCAGGCCGACATCGCGGCGCATGACAAGGTTCTGATCATGGACCCACTCGACGCGCCGACCGGAATTACGATTGAGAAGGACGCGAAAGCGGCGGGCGTAAAGGTAGTTGACTACGACCGTCTTACGACCGGCGGTTCGGCTCAGTACTACGTCAGCTTCAACAACGTCACCGTTGGCACCCTCATCGGTCAGGGGCGAGCTTGCTTGCATCACGTCATGGAAGATCGCAAAGCCGTTGCTCTACGTCATGAACGGCAGCACGTCCACCGACAACAATGCGGTGCTCTTTGCTAAGGGTTACGACGCGGTTCTCAAGACAAAGGGCTACACCGCCAGCGTTGGCGGGTCCTCCACGGCCAACACGATCAACGAGATCGGCACGGGCACCTGGACGCCGTCAGTGGCGCTCACCGACTTCGAGGGCGCGTACGCGAAAAACCCGAAGATCAATGCGGTGTTGACGCCGAACGACGAGAACGCTGCGCCGATCATCAGCTACCTTCAGGGTAAGGGTCTCAAGCCGGACAAGATTCCCTTCACCGGTCAGGACGCGACCTTGCTCGGTTTCCAGAACATCATTTCTGGTTACCAGTGTGGCACTGTCTACAAGCCGATTTGGAATGAGGCGCAGGCCGCGGCCGCACTGGCGATCTACATGCGCGCCGGTCAGAAGCCGCCTTCGGCGCTCGTGAACAACACGACCACCGACCCGACGGACCACCGCGCCGTGCCCTCGGTGCTGCTGACCCCCTACTGGGATACTCCGAATCTGATTCAGTCGACGGTCATTGCGAACGGCGTGATCAACGCGGTAGCGCTGTGCACGAACGTGCGTCCGCATGTCGCCGGGGACGCAGCGATCCCGACGTTCAAGCAAGACTGCAGCAAGTACCACATCAGCTAAAGAAGTAGGAAGTCATCCCGCCCGTGTCCGAATCCGGCCCGATCGCAGACGCTCCGTCTGAAGTCGTTCCGGATTCGGGCACGGGAGTGGACACTTCGATGCTGCTCAGCATGCGGGGCATCTCGAAGAGTTTTGGCGCCGTTCAAGCGTTGCGTCACGTTGACCTTGACGTGCCGGCCGGCCTCGTCACTGCCCTGATCGGCGACAATGGCGCTGGCAAGACGACCCTAATCAAGGCCATCGCCGGCATCTGGGAGCCCACCAGTGGCGAGATCTACTGGCAGGGCAAGCAGATTCACGCCCATAATCCAAGAGAGGCCGCGTCACTGGGGATCGCCACGGTGTACCAAGACCTCGCGCTGTGCGACAACCTCGACATCGTGGCCAACATGTACCTCGGGTACGAGGCGACCAGGCACGCCTTGCTCGACGAAGTGGCGATGGAAGTGCGAACCCAGCAGACGTTGCGCGACCTCTCGGTGTCGACAGTGCAGTCGGTGCGCCAGATCGTCGGTTCGCTTTCGGGCGGCCAGCGCCAGGCCATCGCCGTTGCCCGTGCCGTGATGCGTGACGCCAAATTGGTGATCATGGACGAGCCCACCGCAGCGCTCGGCGTGACCCAGACCGCCCAGGTACTCGACCTCATCAAGACCTTGGCAGCGCGCGACATCGCGGTCCTCGTGATCTCGCACAACCTGAACGACGTCTTCGCCGTGGCCGATCGGATTGCCGTGATGCACCTCGGCACGATGGTCAGCACCGGGCCGGCGTCGAACTACGACATGTCGAGCGCCGTCGAGCTGTTGACTACCGGTACGTTAAGCCGCGTCGCGTAGCCTGTAGTTTCGGCGAAAGGATTCGCGAAAGGTTTCTCCTTGACCACGACACCCGACACCGAGGACCAACGACCCGACGTCGACGCTGAGCCCGCCTCGTTGTCGGGTCGTCTGCGCAAGCTCGTTGGCATGCCCGCGGCGGCCGACGGTGCGAGTCCCAGTGTCGCCTCTGGCCTGGGCCCCGGTCCGGGGACCGGACGGCTTCGACGGCTTATCGGGCCCGATGTTGGCATGGTCCCGGTCCTCATCGCCCTCGTCGTGCTGGTCATCTACTTCCAGGTTCGCAGTTCCGTCTTCCTGTCCGCCGACAACGTCACGAACCTCTTCATACAGGCGGTTGGATACGTACTGCTCGGGATGGCCGAGGTCTGGTTGCTCCTGCTCGGCGAGATCGACCTCTCGTTGGGCTGGGTGGCGGGGATGAGCGGCTCCATCGCCGCGATCTACACGAACATTCAGTTCCACTGGCCATGGTGGTTGGCCTTTCTCGCTGCGCTTGCGACATGCACGGCGATTGGCACCCTGTGGGGCACGTTGGTCGTGCGACTGAAGCTGCCGTCATTCATCGTGACCCTGGCGGGAAGCTTCATCGTCGAGGGCTTCTTGATCTACATCCTCGACCACGTCTTTGAAGGCGGCGGCGCGCCGGTGGAGAGCAACGTGCTGCGTAACCTCACTGAGGGGAACCTCACGCCGGTGTGGACATGGATTTTCGTTGTCGCGGCCGTCGTGCTGGGGGCCTCGTTCATGTTCATACGTGAGCGCGCGCGTCGTAGGGCCGGGCTCGAAACGACGCCGGTGTACCGCCTACTCGTCAAGCTCGGTGCAATGGGCGCGGTCGGCATCATCTTGGCCGTGCTGTTCAACACCGACCGCGGCACGTTCATCCCGATCGAGGGCATGCCCTTTGCGGTCCCGCTCGTCCTAGGTCTCGCCGCGGCGTATTCGTTCCTTTTGAGCCGAACCAAGTTTGGCCGCTACATGTACGCGATCGGGGGCAACACCGAGGCCGCGCGCCGAGCCGGCATCCCGGTGAACCGCTATCGGATCTACGCATTCATGCTCGGCGGGTTTACCGCGGGCGTGGCCGGACTGTTCATTGTCTCGCGCCTCGGAGGCTACGACTCGAGCTCGACCGACTCGACCCTCGTGCTTTACGCCGTAGCGGCGGCGGTCATCGGTGGGACGAGTCTCTACGGTGGCCGGGGCAAGATGATGTACCCGGTGGTGGGCGGTACGATCCTCGCGGTCATCTACAACGGGCTGGTGCTGACCCAGGTCTCCGCGCCGATGGAGTTCGTCGTGATCGGCGTCGTCTTGATGGGTGCCGTGACCGTCGACTCGGTGGCTCGGCGCAGTCAGAACCTCTTGAAGTAGTCAGGTCCCCTTAGCGCAGGTTGGCCAGGTCACCGCGGCGAATCTTGCCGTTGCCCGTACGCGGAATGGCGGTGACGTAGCGAATCTCCTTGGGCTTGGCCCAGGGGCCGATGGCCTCAGCTGCGGCATCTCGCAACGCGTCGTCCAGGTGCTCGCCGTTGCTCACGATCAGGGCCACAACACCGCTCGCCCCACTCGGGGTCGGCGATCCCAGTGACCGCCACGTCGCGGACGCCCGCGACAGTGGCGAGCGCGGCCTCGAGGTCCTCGGGCCAGAGCTTTTCACCCCCACTGTTGATCACAGAGCCCAGGCGCCCGCGCACGCTGACGCGTCCGTTCTTAACCGAGCCGGCGTCACCGGTCGGGAACCAGTCGTCGCGCCCGTCGGGCCCGAGTGCTGCGGGTCGCGGCGCGTCACGGTACGAGCGAAAGAGCGTAGGGGTTCGCACGAGCAGCTCCCCGTCCATCGCGGCCACTTCGACTCCCGGCAAGGGCGCGCCGTTGTAGACGATCCCCGAGCCGGTCTCAGTCATGCCCCAGGTGGCCACGACATTGCGTGCCACGTTCTCGGGCGGACTGGCGCCACCGAGCAGCACGCGCCGATAGCGATCGAGGCTGAAGCGCGCCAGTTGCCTCCGCACGACGGCGACGTGCGTAGCGCCACGGGCCGGAGCGTCGTCGAGGCGATCGGGATCGCCCCAGAGGAGCGTGGCGTCGGTGAAGGCGGCCCGAAGCAGCACCGCGAGTCCTCCAATGTGGTTGGCCGGTAGGCACGGCAACCACACGGCGACCCCATCGACGTCAAGGGCGCGCTGGGTGAGGTCCGCGCTGGCCCGCAGGGCGAGCCAGGTGAGTTCGGCGGCCCTTGGCGGGCCGCTCGAGCCCGAGGTCAACATGACCAAGCCCACCTCATCGTCAACCATGCGGCCCTCGGGCCGCAGGCTTCGGCCAGACGAATCGAGGACGGCGGTGGCGCCCAGAGCGAGCAGCTCCTTGTCGCGTTGTCGCTTTGAGAGGCGGCGATCGAGCACGCAGAACGCCTCACCGCGCTCGACGCACGCCGCCACCGCGTCGCCGAACTCGGAACCAAGGGGCAGGTCGAGCGCCAGTAGGGGTTGCACCCAGGAAGACTACGGCGCTCGGTAAAGGCTTCGTGCCCGGTCACTGGGTTCGACGCAGACGACAAGCTCGGCGCATCGACCCGCCGAGGCTGCTGGAGGCCGCAGCCTTCGATCCCCAGTCGTCGCGTTCGACGGCGCTGGGTTGAACGGACGGTAGCGTGGGCGAAATGGCCACGACCGTGATCCAGGGCTCGCCGCACGATCCGCTCGACGTCTTTCGCACCCAGCCCCCACCCGAGTGGGAGCGTCGCGGCGACTATCGCGACGTGATCTACGAGGTCGCCGAGGGCATCGCGCGCATCACCATCAATCGGCCCGAGGTGCGCAACGCGTTTCGCCCCCGGACGCTGTTCGAGCTCGCTAACGCCTTCGAGCGGTCGCGCGATGACCTGAGCGTGGGGGTGATCATCCTGACCGGTGCTGGATCCGACGCCTTCTGTTCGGGCGGGGACCAGCGCATCCGCGGCAGCGATGGGTACCTGGGTGACGACGCCGTGGCTGAGCACGGCGTCGGACGGCTGAACGTACTCGACCTGCAGGTCCAAATACGCCGCTTGCCCAAGCCGGTCATCGCGCAGATCGCGGGCTACGCCATCGGGGGAGGTCACGTGCTGCACTTGGTCTGCGACCTCTCTGTCGCCGCCGACAACGCGCGCTTCGGGCAGACGGGTCCGCGGGTCGGTTCCTTCGACGGTGGGTACGGTGCGTCGCTGCTGGCGCGCACGGTCGGCGTCAAGCGCGCCAAGGAAGTCTGGTTCCTCTGTCGCCAGTACGACGCGGCGCAAGCTCTCGAATGGGGACTGGTGAACGCCGTCGTGCCGCTCAATGACCTCGAGCGCGAGACGGTCGCCTGGTGCCGGCAGATGCTCACCCTGTCGCCGATTGCGCTGCGCATGCTCAAGGCGAGTTTCAACGCGGCCGAGGACGGGCTCGCGGGCATTCAGCAGCTGGCCGGCGATGCAACCATGCTCTTCTACATGTCCGAAGAGGGTCAGGAAGGTCGCAACGCCTTCCTCGAGCAACGCCAGGCGGACTTTTCCAAATTTCCCAAGCGCCCATGAGCGGCGCCCCCGGGCCGTCACGGCGCTGGCTCCTCGCGGCGCGCCCGCGGACCCTGCCCGCGGCCGGGGTGCCTGTTGTGGTCGGGGCGCTCTTGACGAGACCGGCGGGCCTCAACTGGCTCAATTCGGGGCTCTGTGTGGTGGTCGCATTCGCGCTGCAGATCGGAACCAATTACGCGAACGACTACTCCGACGGCGTGCGCGGCACTGACGCAGCGCGGGTTGGTCCGTTTCGCCTGACGGCTTCGGGGCTCGTCGCGGCGCGTCGCGTGCGCGATGCGGCGTGGGGGAGCTTCTTCTTGGCGTCGGTGGCCGGACTGTGGTTGGCCTCGCGCACATCGTGGTGGCTGATCCTCGTGGGAGCAAGCGCGGTGCTCGCCGGTTGGTTCTACACTGCCGGACCGCGACCCTACGGTTACTACGGCTTCGGCGAGCTCTTCGTGTTCACTTACTTCGGGATCGTCGCGACCGTTGGCACGGCCTACGTTCAGCATCTCTCGATTCCCTCGCGCGCGTGGTGGCTCGGCGCGGCGACGGGCCTTATGGCCTGTGCGCTGCTCGAGGCGAACAACCTGCGCGACATCGATGGCGATCGCGCCGTCGGCAAGCGGACGCTGGCCGTTCGACTCGGACGAACGCGCGGCGCCTGGCTCTACGCCGCGTGCGTCGCGGGCGCCGCCGTCAGCCTTCTCCTGGCGAGGCAGTTGGCTCCGGGCATCGTGGCGGTGCTCGTCTACGCGCCAGGGCTGCGCGCCGCGTTCTCGGGGCGCAGTGGAGGAGAGTTGCTCGTGCTCTTGAAGTACTCAGCGCGCGCCCAGCTGCAGCTCGGGGCACTGCTCGCGGTACTGCTCGCGACCAACGCCTACTGGGGTTAGAACGCCTCGATGAGCTCGGCGACCGCCGTGGGACGCTCGAGGTGGGCTGCATGGCCGCAGTGGTCCACCAGCGCCAGCCTCGAGTTTGCAATCGCCTCGCGCAGGCGCCGCGCCTCGGCGACGAACTTCACGTCATCGGCAC
Source organism: uncultured Acidimicrobiaceae bacterium (assembly GCA_963749355.1). Classification (GTDB taxonomy): domain Bacteria; phylum Actinomycetota; class Acidimicrobiia; order Acidimicrobiales; family RAAP-2; genus RAAP-2. The sequence goes on along the minus strand of CAVVMM010000005.1, from coordinate 67,427 downwards.
CCGCCACAATGAGGGTCGGCACGCTCAGTGCCGCGAGCCGCTCGCCGAGCCATTCCTGGGTGCCAGTGCCCGAGCTGCGCAGCGAGTGGGCGAGGCCGTGGGCGTCGCGGCTGCGCGCCGCGCGCTCGGCCGGATCAGCGGGCAGCGCCGCGAACATCGGCTGGGCGAGCCACTCATCGAGAAAGTCCTCGATGTCGGTTACCTCAACGCGGGCGGCGAGAGCCGCGTCGCGCTCGCGCCGTATGGATCGTTCGGTTGTATCGCGAATCCCCATCGTCGCGCTGAGCAGTATGAGTCGCTTGACGCGCTCGGGGTGACGCAACGCGAAGTGCAGGGCGAGTCGCCCGCCGTAGGAGTAGCCACCGAGCTCAAAGGGCTCGACGGGCAACACGTCCGCGAGAAGGTCAGCCGTCTCATCGAGTGACGCCGCGACGGCCGCGTTCTCACCGTGACCAGGCAGGTCGATGGTGAGCACTTCGTGGGTTCCTGCCAGAATGGAGAGGAACTCATGGCCCGAGTCCTTCGTCTGGGTAAATCCATGGAGCCACACCAGGACTGGACCCGAGCCAGCGCGCCGTAACCCGAGGAGCGACATTGTCAGGAAGCGTACCGAGCGCCAGCGAGGCGCAGGCGACCTTCGCCGCCACGCTTTTTGACGAGTGGGTCAGCGCGGGACTGCGCGATGTCGTTCTCTCGCCAGGTTCGCGCTCGACGCCGCTGGTGCTTGCCGCGGCGCAGCGCCGAGAATTGACCCTGCACGTTCGCCTCGATGAGCGCAGCGCCGGCTTCTTCGCCCTGGGCCGGGCGCTCGTGACCGCATCGCCGGTCGTGGTCATCACGACCAGCGGCACCGCGGCGACCGAACTGCACGCCTGCGTCGCCGAAGCCGACCACGCCCACGTGCCCCTGATCGTGACGACGGCCGATCGACCACCCGAACTGCACGGTGTCGGCGCGCCCCAGACCATCGAGCAGCGTCACCTCTACGGCTCGATGGTGCGACACTTCGAGGAGCCCGGCGTCGCTCGCGTCGATCGCATGACGAAATGGCGGCCGCTCGCGCGACGGCTCTGGGACTCATCCATTGGGCGAAGCGGGTCGCCAGGTCCCGTACACCTCAACGCCGCGTTTGTCGAACCACTCGTCGCCGAGCCTCTGGAGTTGCCCCGGGCGGACGAGCCGAGTGACGCGCACGAGCCCGTCGATGAGGTACACGGCGACAGCGCCGACTTCGACGTCGCCGGTGAGCGAGTGCTCTGCGTCGTCGGACCCGGGGTGACGGCGGAAGTCATTGAGCACTGCCGCGCCCTCGACTGGGTGGTGGTTGGCGACGCCACGGCCCGGGGAACGCTGCCGTACTTCGACGCGCTGCTGCGCTCGAGGGAGTTCTCATCGCGCGTGCGCCCCGACGTGGTCGTTCGCCTTGGGGGGCTGCCCGCGTCGCGCGTGCTCGCGGACCAACTGCGCTCGTGGGACGTGCGAACGGTGAGCCTGTACGGTGGCGGCTTCGTCGCCGACCCCGACCAGAGGATTCGAGAGGCCTACGCCGCGCTGCCGGATCGCGCGGACTCGCGCCTCGCGGGCGATCCCGCCTACGTCGCCCCGTGGCGCGACGCGTCGGAGGCGGTGGGTCGCTGGCTGGATGAAGTGGAGGCGGCTGAGGGCTCGCTCAACGAACCACTCGTTGCGCGCCGCGTTGTCGCGGCGAGCAATGCCCTCAACGTCGCGCTCGTGGTGGGCTCGTCGATGCCGGTTCGTGACGTCGAATGGTGGACGCCCTCTCGCCGCGCCCCAACGTACGCCAACCGCGGCGTGAATGGTATCGACGGCGTGGTCTCCACCGTGCTCGGCGTCGCGTCGGGCTCGAGAGCCATCGGACTGGTGGGCGATCTGACGATGCTTCACGACGTCTCGGGTCTCGTGGACGGGCTTGGATTGGCCGGCGGCTCGTGCGTGCTCGTCGTCGTGGACAACCGAGGCGGTGGCATCTTCTCCTTCTTGCCCCAGGCAACGGCGCTCGAGCGCGACCAGTTTGAAGTGCTCTTCGGCACCCCGCGTCCCCACAACCTCGAGGCGGTCGCGGGTGCCTTCGGTCACGCCGCGACGACCGTGACGACGCTCGACGCGCTTCGTAACGCCATTGATAAGGGAATGGCCAGTGAGGGGCTGAGCGTGGTCGTGGCGAGCGTGCCCTCGCGTAGCGAGAACGTCGGCGTACACCAAGCGTGGAACGGCGAAGTCGCACGCTTGGTCGCCGGAGCGTCCCTGTGATAGCAGGCATACCGGCGTCGCTGCTCGCGGCGATTCCCCTCGCGATCGCGGCCGGTCTCGCGTCGTTCCTTTCGCCGTGCGTGCTGCCGCTGCTGCCGGGCTACCTCGCCTTTCTCACCGGTTCGACTGGGCGCATCGAAGGTCGCGCCGGCAAGGGGCGGGCCTTTGTCGGCTCGATCGCCTTCATCATCGGTTTTGCGCTGATCTTTGTGAGCTTCGGCGCGCTCTTTGGCGACTTGGGTCGCGAACTCAAGAATCACGAGCGCGTCCTGGAGGAGGTCTTCGGCGCCGTGACGATCGTGTTGGGGCTCTTCTTTGCGGGCTGGTGGCCCTCGTCGTGGCTCCAGCGCGAGCACCGCGTGCACCACTTGCCGAGGGTGTCGGTCCTCGGCGCGGCGGCGCTGGGCTTTACCTTCGGCCTGGGCTGGACGCCCTGCATTGGCCCGACGCTCGCGGCCATTCTCGGACTTGCCGCGTCGTCGTCGGGAGCGACGGCGCTGCGCGGCTCCATTCTGTCGTTCTTCTACTGCCTAGGCCTGGGCATTCCTTTCGTCGTCGCCGCGCTGGCGACGGAGTGGATGGCGACGGCGTCGACGTGGCTACGCCGTCACGCGAAGGTCATCGGCCTCGTGGGTGGGGTGTTGCTCATCGCGATCGGCGTGAGCGAGGTGACCGGCTGGTGGCACACGTTCGTCCTGTGGCTGCAGACCCACTTCCCGGCCGACGACGCCCTGCTGTAATTAATGGGTCCCGTAGACTGACGCAATGAAGGTACGAGACGATTGGCGCTTTCGCGGCCTGATTCACCAGGCCACCGACATCGCCATCTTCGGCCAGTTGAGCGAGGGTACGGTCACCGTGTACGCCGGCTTTGACCCCTCGGCCCCGTCGCTGCACCTCGGCTCGTTGCTGCCCCTCTGCAATCTCCGGCGCCTGCAGTTGGCGGGCAACTGCCCGATCGCCCTAGCCGGGGGCGGCACCGGCCTGATCGGGGATCCCAGCTTCAAGGACGCCGAGCGGCCCCTGCTCTCGCCCGACCAGATCGAGGCCAACGTGGCCGGGATCGGCGAACAGATAGCCCGCTTTCTCGACTTTTCGCCCGCCGCCGGCACCGCCCAGGCGAAGCTCCTGAACAACGCCACCTGGCTCACCCAGATCGGATTGACCGATTTCCTGCGCGACGTGGGCAAGCACTTCACGGTCAATCAGATGATCAACAAGGAGTCAGTGAAGAGCCGCTTGGACCGCGACGACGTGGGGCTCTCATTCACCGAGTTCTCCTACATGCTCCTGCAGGCCTACGACTTCTTGCGCCTTAACCTCGATCACGGCTGCACCCTGCAGCTGGGCGGGTCAGACCAGTGGGGCAACATCACCGTTGGCACGGAGCTCGTGCGCCGTGCGACGGGCACCGTGGCCCACGGCGTTACCTCGCCGCTGCTGCTGCGAGCCGACGGCCAGAAGTTCGGCAAGTCCGAGGCGGGCGAGCAGATATGGCTCGACGCCGAACGCACTTCGCCCTTTCGGATGCACCAGTTCTTGCTCAACAGCGACGACGAGATCACGCCAGCCCTGCTGCGCTACTTCACCTTTTTTGATCACGAGACGATCCTCGAGCTCGACGACTCCATCAAGACCGCCCCCGAAGAGCGACGGGCCCAGCGCGCGCTCGCCAACGCGGTGGTGGCGATGGTGCACGGCGAGGAAGCGGCCGGCAAAGCCGAGCGCGCCGGCGAGGCGCTCTTCTCGGAGTCGATAAACGAGCTCGACGAGGCGACGCTCCTCGAGGTCGTCGCGGAGGCGCCCTCGTCGACCTGGTCGCGCGCGGCGCTCGTCGACGGGGTCGACCCGGTGGACCTGCTCGTGGTTACCCAGCTCGCCAAATCCAAGGCCGAGGCGCGCCGCTACCTCGATCAGGGCGGCGTCTACCTCAACAACGTTCGCCTCAGCGCGGAATCGCGTGTCGGACTGAATGACGCGCTGCACGAGCGGTATTTCGTGCTGCGCCGGGGGCGACGCCAGTCGCACCTGGTGGTCGCGACGTGATTCGAGCGCTGGGAGCGCTGCTTGTGGCGGGGCTGCTCCTTAGCGCTTGTGGTTCGATTAGCGCCGCCAGCGCGATGACCTCGTGGGTCACCCAGAGCGGCTACATCGCCAACAACAAACAGCTGGAGCGTGACGCGGCGAACGCCGCCACGGCGCTCGAAGACGCGACCTCGTCGAGCGCTGAGTTGCGCACCGTTTGCGCGGTACTAGACCTCGAGTCCGAGCAGGCCAATTCGTCGCTTCCCACTCCCGACGGTCAGGCGACGAATCTGCTGAGCCGCGCCTACGACACCCTGGGAGCGGCGGCGAATGAGTGCTACGGCGCCCGGGCGAACGCGGCGTCGCGCGCTAAGGCGCTGGCCTCGCTCAGCCGGGGCGTCGGAGGACTCGCCGAAGCCTCGGCGCGCATCACCAGCGTCACGACGCCGTAGTCGTTACTCGGCGGGGGGCCGTAGGTCGATCTCGAGACGCAGGATGCCGTTCTCGAGCGTGGCGATGGCGTCGCCGAGCATCGCGAAGTCCTGGAAGTCGATCTTCGCCGCCTCGATGAAGCGAAGGCGCTCGGGACCCTCCACCGGGGGCAGGCCCCGACGTCGCACCGCGTCGGCGCGCTCGCGAAAGCGCTGAATCATCTCGTTAGGGTCAAACGCTTGGCTCACGAGGCGATGCTAGGGGTTAATTCTGCGATTCGGCTTGGTAGTATGGCTACTCAGCCCAGAGTTCTTGGGTCGTGGTCGCCGCCTGGTATTGGCCCGCGGCCAGTGAGGAGTTGACGTGAAAAAGGGTCGGCATCGTCGATTTGTGGAAGCTCGTGAACTCAAGCGATCGACAGGCCCGCGCGCTACTACTTGTGCGGAATGCGGCGCCGCGCCCGATGACGTGCACGCCGAGTGGTGCCTCGCCGAAGAGGACCGCTATGACGAGATCCTGGGCTCGCTGCCGCGCCCGACCTTCAACGAGGAGGACCCTCTCACCGCCGAGGGCTAGCTAGGGCTTTCTTCGCACGACGGGGTGGGCGAGCCGGGTCGACTGAGGCTGGGTCGCTCGATGATCGAGGTAGGCGCGCAGCCGGTCGTACACCGTCTCGCCGACCATCGCCGTCAGTTCATCGCGCATCGAGTCAACGACGCGCGTCTTGCCGACGAACGCCGACGCCGATTCGGTGCACCACCAGTGGAATTCCGCGCCACCCTTGCCCCAGTCGCGCCGGTTCCACTGCGAGATTCGCGTGACCACGTGACCGTCACTTTGGACCTCGTCGTCGCGGCGCAGCGGGAGCTGCCAGCAGACCTCGGGCTTGAACTTGATGTAGCTCTCGTCGTTGTCGAGCGCCATCACGTGCAGCGCGCAGCCCGGACCGCGGGCGAAGCCGGGTCGGTTCAGGAAAATGCACGCGTCCTGGACAAGTTTGGTGACGATCTCGCCGTTTCTCTTTACGCGCGTGGTACCGAGCTTGCCCTTGGCCTTGAACTGCCACTGATCGGCGCTCAGGCGCTTAGCGGCGCGCTCGACGCGCCGGCGATCCTTCTCATCGACGAAGTGCGCCCCGTAGCTGCAGCAGCCCTGAACTAGCTCAGGGGTGGGACCGGTCAACACGCCCTGGCAGCCGTTGCCGAAGATGCACGTCCAATTGCTCTCGAGGAAGGTCACGTCGAACATCCAGGTGCGCTCGCGCTTGGTGTCTTCGAAGCTCACCCATTCGTGGGCGTCGCTCGGTATCGCGGTCACGGAGAAAACTTAGTTGGCGTGACGAGTCCGACGCCGCACCTCTAGACTTTGGTCGTGACCTCGATCGACACCTTCGACGTGCTGACACTCACTGATGAGGCGCGCCAGGTCGTGATTGACGCGCTCAACAACGAGGCGCCGAGCGAGACGTTGGCGCTGTGGGTGGAGGTGACCGGCACGCGCGGCCCGGGCTACACCTACGACCTCTACTTCAGCGAAGTGAGTCTCGCGCCGAGCGACGCCGCGATCGGTCACGTCGATGAGCTCACCATCGTCGTGCCCGCGGCCAGCGTCGATCGACTGCGCGGCAGCCGACTCGAGTTCGCCAGCGAGGGCGACGGCGGACTGGTACTGGTCAATCCCAACAGTCCCACGCCCGAAGAGTTGAACCCCGGTCTGCCCGAGGAGATCCTGGCCTTCGGTGTCGATGGACCCTTGGGCGCGGTTGCGGTAGTGGTGCTCGATGAACAAGTCAACCCGGCGATCGCCGCCCACGGCGGTCGCGCCGACCTGGTGGCCCTCGACGAGTCCACGAAGACCGCGTACATAAAGCTCTCCGGGGGTTGTCAGGGCTGCGCCATGAGCCGACTGACGCTTTCCCAGGGCATCGAGACGATGCTGCGCGATGCGATCCCCGAATTGGCGCGGGTGCTCGACGTCACCGACCACGCCTCGGGCGTGAATCCGTTCTACGCTCCCGAATAAGTCGCGAGAAGGTTCAACCTAGAATCAGGCGATGCTGCGCTTTCTCACCGCCGGTGAGAGTCACGGTCCCTCACTGAGCGTCATCGTCGAGGGTCTCCCGGCGGGGCTTGACGTGCGCGAAGAGGAAATAGGTAGCGAACTGGCGCGACGACGCCTGGGCTACGGACGCGGCCCGCGGATGCGCTTTGAGCGCGACGAACTTCGTCTCATCGGGGGCGTGCGCCACGGTCGCACACTCGGCTCGCCGGTCGCGGTCGAGATCTTGAATTCGGAGTGGCCCAAGTGGGAGCAGGAGATGTCGCCCGCCCCCGGCTCGCCCGCGAAGAAACTCACCGCACCGCGTCCCGGTCACGCCGATCTGGTGGGCATGCAAAAGTACGGTTTCGACGACGCCCGCGACGTGCTCGAGCGCGCGAGCGCCCGTGAGACGGCAGCGCGGGTGGTGGCCGGGCACCTGGCGAGGGCCCTCCTCGCGACGATCGGCGTCGAGGTCATTAGTCACGTGGTGCGCATCGGTGCCGTTGGCGCCGCCGAGAGACGGCCCACGGCGCGTGACCGCGAGCGGATCGATTCGAGCGAGGTGCGCTGCTTCGACGCGGCGAGCGAAGCGGCCATGATCGCAGAAATCAAGGCCGCGGCCAAGGAGGGCGACTCGCTCGGCGGCGTCGCCGAGGTGATTGCCTACGGCGTGCCGGTGGGCCTGGGCAGCTACGTGCACTGGGACCGAAGGCTCGATGGCCAGCTCGCCCAGGCGCTGATGAGCATCCCCGCCGTCAAGGCCGTCGAGATCGGCGACGGCCTGGCTCAGGCTAGTCAGCGCGGCAGCGTGGCGCACGACGCCATCGCCCTCGACGAGTCCTTCGAGCGCGGCGGCGGTCTCATCCGCCGAAGTGACCACGCCGGCGGGCTTGAGGGTGGCGTCTCCTCGGGAGCGCCGATCATCGTGCGAGTGGCCATGAAGCCGCTTTCGACGCTCAACCGTCCCGTGCTCGAAACGGTCGACCTCGCGACTGGCGAATCGACGGTCTCGTTCAAGGAACGAACGGACGTCACGGCGGTGCCGGCGCTCGGCGTCATCGCCGAAGCCATGGTGGCCCTCGTGATCGCGAACGAGGCGCTACGAAAGTTCGGCGGTGACTCGGTCGAGGAGTTCGTGCGTAATCACGACAGCTACGTGGCCCATCTCGGATCAACGACGTCGGCCGCTCGGGGGCGATAGCGATGGCCCGGTTGGTGTTGGTCGGTCTGCCAGGCGCCGGCAAGACGACCCTGGCGAAGGTCTTGGCGGCACGATGGAGTTGTGACGCGATCGACACCGACGATCTGGTCAGCGCGCGCGTTGGGATGTCGGCGGCGACCTACTTAAGCGGACGCGGTGAAGCTGCCTTTCGCGTGCACGAGCTCGAATCATTGCGCGAGGCGTTGGCGTGCGACGCGGTTGTCGCGACGGGCGCCGGCGTGGTGACGACCGAGGCCGCACGAGAGCTGCTCGGGCGCGAACTCACCCTCTGGCTCGACGCTGATGACGAAACGCTCCTCGGTCGGGTTCGCGAAGGGGAGCGGCCCCTACTCGGTAACGACCACCGCCGTGCGCTCGAGGAGCTTCGCGCACGGCGAGGGGCGCTCTACCGATCGAGTGCCCGCGTGCGCATCGAGGCGTCCGGCACCATCGACGAGGTGTTGCAGCGAGCTCTTGGCCAGGTCGAAAGGGTGAAGTCGTGATCGTCGACGTGGATCTCGGTGAGCGCAGCTACGACATTGTCGTCGAGGACGGCGCCCGCCACCGGCTACGCGAACTGTTGAGCGAGCGAGCCCCGAACGCACAGTGCGTCGCCCTCGTCACCTCGGTACCGCTCGAGAGCCAGCCGTGGTTCGATCTAGACAGCGGCGTCGACCAGTTCGTGCTCAGCGTGACCGATGGCGAGGCCGCGAAGACGATGTTGGCGCTCGAGGGTGTCTTGGAGACTTTCGCCGGACGACGGCTTTCGCGCGACGACGTGATCGTCGGCGTGGGCGGCGGCGCGGTCACCGACCTCGCGGGTTTCGCAGCCAGCGTCTACTTGCGCGGCGTCGCCCTGGTGCAGGTTCCCACCTCCCTCGTGGGCCAGGTCGACGCGGCGATCGGCGGCAAGACCGCGGTGAATCTGCGCGCTGGGAAGAATCTCGTTGGGGCGTTCCATCAACCCCTCGGCGTGCTGTGCGACACAGCCGTGCTCGACACCCTGCCCGAGCGAGACCGGCGCTGCGGCCTCGGCGAAATCGCTAAGTGCTGGCTGCTCGAAGGCCGTGACGCGGACGAGCTGGCTGGGACGACCTTCGCCAACCTGATCGCGACGTCGGTGCGACTGAAGGCCTCGCTCGTGGTGAGCGACGAATTCGAGCGAGGCGACCGCGTGCTCTTGAACTACGGGCACACGCTCGCGCACGCCCTCGAGAAGATCGCCCTCGTGCGAGACGCTGACGAGCTGCGCCACGGCGAGGCCGTGGCGATTGGCGTGGCCTTCGCGCCGCGACTAGCGAAGCAACTTGGACGTGTTGGCGACGGCGTCATCGCCACTCACGACGCCGTGCTCGACGGGCTCGGTCTCGAGCGGCGACTGCCCCGGGGTGTCGACGTCGGCGCGATCCTCGAGGCGATGAGCCACGATAAGAAGGCGCACCACGACCTGAGCTTCGTCCTACCCGGCCCCGATGGATTCGAGCTCGTGTCGGGGGTCAACGACGACGAGGTTCGCCGAGCGCTCGATGACTTCAAGGGGGAGTCATGAGTGGCGAGATCCTGCTGCTGGCCGGCCCAAACCTCGATCTGCTGGGGGAGCGCTCGCCCGAGATCTACGGCACCACAACCTGGGCCGAGCACGTCGCTCGATTTCGCTCGCGCGCCGATGCGGCGGGTTACACCGTGCGTGACCTGCAGACGAGCTTCGAAGGGGATTTGATCGAGGCTGTCCACGACGCGCGAGAGAACTGCGTCGCCGTCGTCGTGAACGCGGGCGCGCTGAGCCACACGTCGTGGGCGCTCGCGGACGCGCTGGCCACCTTCGAAGGCGTGAAGCTCGAGGTTCATCTGTCAAACCCCGCCGCTCGCGAGCCCTATCGCCACGTCAGCACGCTGGCGGGCGTCGTCAACGGCACGATCGCCGGCTTCGGCGCGCTGAGCTACGACCTCGCTCTTGAGGCGGTCGTGCGTTTGCTCGAGTCGTAGGCTCCGGGACGCTGCCTAGACTGGGACACGCACTTCACGCGAAAGGTTGCTCGGCCCATGGCCGCCATCACGACTTCGGACCTAAAAAACGGCATCACCATCAAGATCGACGAGGGTCTCTTTACGATCCTCGAGTTCCAGCACGTCAAGCCCGGCAAGGGGGGCGCCTTCGTGCGCACCAAGCTGCGTAACGCTCGCACCGGCGCTGTCATCGAGCGCACGTACCGCGCCGACGAGCGTCTGGAGCAGGCCATCATCGACAAGCGCGACTCCCAGTATCTCTACCGTGACGGTGACGACTACGTCTTCATGGATCAGACGAGCTTCGATCAGGTGGCCGTGTCGGCAAAGAGACTCGGCGAGGCGACGAACTTCCTTGTTGAGACGGGCCGGGCGATGCTCATCACCTACGACGACGAGATCATCGGCGTCGAGTTGCCGGCCTCAGTCGAGCTCACGATCACAAAGACCGAGCCGGGACTCCAGGGTGACCGCGTCTCGGGGGCCCGCAAGCCGGCCACGTTGGAAACGGGCTACGTAGTGCAAGTGCCGCTGTTCGTGGCGCCCGGCGAGACGATTCGGGTCGACACGCGCACCGGTGCCTACATGACTCGAGCGTAGGGTGAGCGAGGTCGGCCAGGGCCGCCACCTGGCTCGAGAACGGGCACTGGCCATACTCTACGAAGCCTCAATCAAGGGGCGACCGGTCGCGGCGATACTGTCGGAACTCCCCTCGCGGCCTGACGCATATGCGGTGGAGCTCTTGACGTCGGCGGCAACGCATCAAGAGCGCGCGGAGGCGCTGATCAGCGAGTGCTCGATCGACTGGAGCCTCGATCGCCTGGCCCTCGTCGATCGATTGATCATGATCTTGGCGGTAGGCGAGATGTTGCTGGAAAGTCCCCCACCGATCGCGGTTATCTTGGACGAAGCGGTCGAACTGGCCAAGGTCTATTCGACGGACGGATCCGCGTCATTCGTCAACGGTGTGCTTGCGTCTGTAATGACACGGGTTCTCGACTAGGAATGGAGCGCTAGATGCCCGGCATGGGGCACAACAACGTCACGCTGACCAATCAGCTCGTTGTGAATCTCTTTCGCCACAGCGTGTACGTCACGGCCGTCTACTGGATCGTGGCCTTGGCGCTCGTCATCTTGATAGTGGCAGCCCTTTCGGGCCGGCTCACCACCTTCAACCTCTCGGCGACCGGGGTCAGTGAGCCGCGGGCTCGTACGTTGTTGCGCCTGAGTTTTGGGGCGATCTGGCTCTTCGACGGTCTCTTGCAGTTCCAGCCAGCGATGCCGCTCGGCCTGGCCAACGGCGTCGTGGCGCTCACCGTCCCAGGCGCGCCGAGCTTTCTGCGCCCCGTGATCGAGCACGCGATCCATCTTTGGAATACGCATCCCCTCGCCCTGGCAACGGGCACGGCGTGGATCCAAATCGGTATTGGGCTTGCCCTGATCTGCTCAAACGGACTCGTGAGCCGCTTCGCCGGAGTGGCCGCCGCCGGATGGGCCGCTTTGATTTGGCTGATCGGCAACGGCGCCGGCGGGGCCTTCGCCTCAGGCAACTCGATCCTCTTCGGCTGGCCCGGTGCCACACTGTTCTACTTCGTCGCCGCGCTGTGGATCACAGCTTCGCCGGACTACTTCGCTCGCCACTTTTCCAAGTTCACGCTCCGATTGCTCGCAGCACTGTTGGCCATCGCGGCGGTGCTGCAGTTCCTACCATCCACCGGCTTTTGGAGGGGTGGGAACACCAATGCCCTTACCGCGATGGCCACGACAATGACGCAGACGGCCCAACCCCACGGTCTGGCTTGGGTCGTGCGACACGTTGGCGATCTCGCGGGCACGCTCGGCGGCGGCTTCAACATAATTGTGATCTTGTGGCTCGCAGCCTGTGTCATTGGGCTCTGGCGCGCCAGCACGGCGACTATCACCTGGCCCTTTTGGGTGCTCGCGGTGGGCTGCGTCTTCTTCTGGGTTGCCGGCGAGGACCTGGCCATCTTTGGGGGAGTGGGGACCGACATCAACTCGTTGATCCCGCTCACCGTGTTGGCGTTGTGCGCGCGACCGTCGTTGCGCCTCGCTGGACCACTGCCGCGCCACCTGCCCGAGGAGTTCCGATCGAGCACCGGTGCCGTCGTGGCCGCGTTCGCCTCGGCCATGATCCTCTTTTCGGTTGTGTCGATGGGTTTCGCTTCCGTGTCCTCGGCGGAGACGACACTCTTCATGGCCCAGAACGGTCAGGTCATCTCCCAGAATCATCCGGCCAAGGTGTTCACCCTCATTGACCAGTTCGACCAGCCCTACACGCTCGGCGAGCACCAGGGGCGCTACACACTCCTGACGTTCCTCGACCCCGTGTGCTGGACGGACTGCCCGTTGCTCGCCGCCCAGCTGAAGGACGTCCGCAACGACCTCGGTCAGTCGGCCAAGCTCGACGTGGTCGCGGTGGCCGCCAATCCCGACCATGAGACACTGGCCGACGTGCGGCACTTCATCGCCATCCACGACATGGCCAACGTCAATAACTTCTACTTCGTCACCGGAGCGTTGGCCCAGGTATCCCAAGTGTGGCGGGACTACGAGATATCGGTCGTCGATCAGCCGGGGGACGCCATGAGCATCCACTCCGACTTCATGTTCGTCATCACCCCCAAGGAGCGGCTGCGCTGGGTCATCCCCGACGATCCCGAGGACGGCAATTCGGGCCAAGCCTCGTCGGTCAGCGAGATCCTCTCACTCGTGCACGACGTCGGGCTCAAATCTGGCTGACGCCAGTGCGGTGCTTCGTTCCTTGGCGCCAGGTCGCGCCGGCCCAAACCGCTAGAGGGCGAGCCGGTCAGGGGGAAAAAATTTTGTCGCGCTGCACCTGAGCCTGATGCGAGGCCTTCGGGCGCGAATCGGCACCGGGGCTGTGTACGCCGCGCAGGTACTCGTTGTAGGCGTCAAGGGCGTCGCCGTCATCCTCGACACCCGGCCGGCCCCGGCGCGTCACTCCGCGCGCTTCGCGAAGCAGCTTTTGCCACATGTAGAGCGCGTAGGCCGCGAAGATTGGCCATTCAAAAACGTAGGCCCAGGAGAGCGTGTTGCCCGAAAGGGCCCGGGAGAGCTCGACGGCGAAGCCCGCGACACAAACTACTTCGGCCAGGACGAGGCCGAAATGAATTCCCAGATTTTTCTTATCTTTGGCACCCACGAGTCTTCACATTAGTGACGTTGGTCGCTATTGTGTAAAGAAGTCCCGGCCCAGGGGCTCCGTTTCCCAAGGAGTGTCGCATGGCTAAGGGGGGGAGAATGGCGGTCGTGCTGGTGGTCTTCTTGGCCGCCGCCGGACTAGTCATTTGGGGCGTCGCCGAGCTCATCACGCCGGGCGTGCCCGGCGGCGTCATCGACTACACCGGCGCTCAGGCGACCGGCCAGCCGGTGAATCTCACCATCCAAACTGTCGGGTCGATCGGCTTTGGCTCGCACCCGACGTGGGTGTCGTACCTCACGCAGGACCCGGCAAACGGCCAGTGGAGGCACGCGACGACGTGGAAGCTGCCGGCGAACACAGTGATCGACGTCACCGTCTACCAGTACGACTCGGGTAGCCCGCTACGCAATCAAGAGTGGGGCCAGGTTCAAGGCACCATCGGCAATGACGCCACGCTGAACGGCAAGGACTTCACTGTCTACAACTCGAACGCCGGCGGCGGTGTTGGCCACACGTTCGCTATTCCGGCGTTGGGGGTCAGCGTTCCACTGGTTGGCGTGACGGGAACGCCCTGCGGTGCCGGACCGTGCCATCTCAACTCGCCTCACAACATCGAGACGTTCAGTTTCAAGACGCCAGGGCCCGGTAGCTACAACTGGCAGTGCTTCGTGCCGTGCGGTCTTGGGTACTTATTCGGAAATGGGGGACCGATGTCTACGCAGGGCTTCATGGGCGGCGAGCTTGAAGTAGTTCAGCAGTAATGGCCAGGGCAAAACTATCGGACCAAGGGCGAAATCACCTTCGGCGATTCTTCTTCGGGTGGATCATCGTTTCAGTGGTGCTCGACGTATTGTTCTGGATCCTGGTTGGTCCGCACATCCCACCGGGTCGCATGACCTCGACGGCCAAGGCCGACCAGTTCGACTTCAACATTCTCGCTCTCATCGCGCTGCCCGTTCTCATCGGTGTCTGGGGATTTCTCGGTTACTCGCTCGTGCACTGGCGCTCCACCCGCGAGGGTGTTCCCGACCCAGTCGGAGGGCCGTCGGCCGCCGGCAACCATAGGGCCGAGCTTTCGTGGATTGTGATCACATCGGTCACGGTGCTCGCCTTGGCGGTCTTTGGGACCATCGCGCTCATCGTGGGCCAAGGCTCCGGTGGCGGCGAAGGGCCGAACCCCATCTGGACGCCTCCGGGTTCGGCGAAGGCTGAGACAGCGGCGCTCGAGGGCAAGGGGACGTGGTTGCCGAATTCGAACCAAGTGCTGCCGATCCAGGTCATCGCCCAGCAGTGGAAGTTCACGTATCGTTACCCAACGTTTGGCAACTTCGAGACGAGCCAACTGGTCCTGCCCGACAACACCAATATCGCCTTTAACGTCACCTCGCTTGACGTCATACACAGTTTCTGGGCCTACCAGCTCGAGGTCAAAGCCGACGCGAACCCGCTGGTGAACAACGTCGCCTACACCAAGACCGAGCAGCTCGGACAGTTTGTGGTGCGCTGCAGCGAACTGTGCGGTCTCTGGCACGGGGCGATGTTCAACTATGGCAAGGTCGTTTCCCAGGCCGACTTCATGGCCTGGGCTCAGGCCACCGAGTCGAAGGACGCGGCGAATACAAAGTTCCTGCCGCCTTTTGCGTGGACTTACGTGCCCGACGCCAACGGTGCTGCCGGCGGCTATTACCCCGACGGGAACTTGACGCCGTATAGCCCAGTGGAGACTTACGGATCAAAGCAGCCCAGTTCATGACGCGCCAGGGCGCGCGCGGCGCGACACCAGAGCAGAAAGAAACGGAGAGGGGCCGATGACCATAAGCGCTGAGCCGCCGCAGGAGATGGACGTCAGCGAAGCTGCGCCAGTCTCGACGTACGGGCCGCGATCGTGGGGCGGGGGCTGGCTTAGCCAGCACCTTGGCACCGCGATCGTGCTGGGCTTCTTCGGCTACATCTTCGGCCACTGGCTCGGGAACTACATCGCGGGCGGCTACGTCTACGTGCAGGGCTCCGGCCAGAACTCGACGGCCGACTTCCTGGCCTTGCTTTTCATGGTGTTGGGATGGCTCGGCGGCATCGGGGCTCTCAACTATCCACTGGCCAAGCTGATCGGGCGCGACGCCAAAGAAGATCCCGAGTATCCCGGCTGGAGCAGATACTTCCGGTACACGCTCGACCACAAGGTGGTTGGTGTTCAGTACATCGTGGGAGTGCTGCTGTTCTTTTTCACCGGCGGACTGCTCGCCATGGCCATTCGAACCGAGTTGCTCAACCCGACCGTGCACGTCTTCAATGCCGGCACGTACATCAAGATCGTGAGCGAGCACGGCACCATCATGATGATGATGGCGTCGTCCATCGTCGTCGGACCACTCGGGAACTACTTTGTCCCGCTGATGATCGGCGCGCGGCGCATGGCGTACCCGCGCATCGAAGCCTTCAGCTTCTGGATCTTCACTGCGGGCTACTTCGTCATCTTCTCGGCGCTGCCCTTCGGCGGCTTCCCGACGGGCTGGACCGGGTACGCGCCGCTGCAGACCCAGGCCGGACCGGGCATGATCTCCTACCTCTTTGGCTTCGCTGTGATCAGCATCGGCATGATGGCGGCGGGCTTCAACATTGCCGTCACCATCATCAACTACCGCGCCCCGGGCATGACCTGGAGCCGCGTGCCCGTCTTCGTCTGGTCGATCATCGCCACCGCGGCACTGTTGACGCTGGCCTCGCCCGTACTGTTCGCGGCGGGCCTCTTTGGCATCCTGGACAAGACGGTCTTGACGGCGTTCTACGTCACCGAACACGGTGGCAGCTCGTACCTCTGGGAGAACCTCTTCTGGTTCTTCGGTCATCCCGAGGTCTACATAATGGCGTTGCCGGGCTTTGGCATCGTGGGTGAGATCATTCCGGTGTTCTGCAGGAAACCCCTCTTCGCCTACCGCGTCGCTGCCGCGGGGATGATCGGGGTGGCCCTGTTGTCGTTCTTCGTCTGGCAGCACCACATCTTCCAGAGTGGGATCAACCCCGACATGCGTCCGCTCTTCATGCTCACGACCGAGCTGATCTCTATTCCGACGGGGTTCATCTTCCTCGTGGGCTTAGGCACGCTCTATAAAGCCAAGATCAGACTCGAGGTGCCGATGCTGTTCTGCTTGGCGGTGTACTTCAACTTCCTCATCGGCGGGGTGTCCGGGGTGTTCCTCTCCGACGTGCCGGTGAACGTAACCGTGCACGGCGGCTTCTTCGTGTTGTCCCACTTTCACTACACGATCATGGGCGGCATCGTCTTTGCCTTCATGGCCGGGCTCTACTTTTGGCTGCCGAAGATCACCGGCCGCACCTTGAACAAGAAGCTGAGCCTCTGGCACTTCTGGATGATGTTCATCTTCTTCAACCTGACCTTCTTTCCGATGTTCATCATCGGTCTCTTGGGTCAGCCGCGCCGTGTCTTCACCTACGCCAAGGGCCTTCAGGGGCTGAATGACTTCTCGTCGGTCAGCGCGTTCCTGCTCGGCGCCTCGTTCCTGATCTTCGTGGCCAACCTGGTGTACTCGCTCTACATAAACCCGCAAAAGGCTCCGGCCAACCCCTGGGATTCGCTGGGCCTCGAGTGGCAGACGGCGACACCGATCCCGGTGTACAACTTCGAGCGGATCCCGGTCATCATGACCGACCCGTACCACTACAGCGAAGAGGGGGCGCCGCCGTTGGCCGACTTCGGAGAGGAACCGCTGGTGCCCGCGAGTAGTTCGACCGGGGCCGGCGTCGGCCCCCGAAGAGTAGCGGCGAGGGAGTCGCAATGACCGACGTCATCAAAAGTCACGGCGTAAGCGAGACGCCAGAGGAGCGCGAGTACGAGTTGCGCGCCCACATCGGGGCGATTTGGAGCGGTGGGCGACTCTTCATCGGCATGTACACCTTCCTAATCGCCTCGATCGCCTTCGCCTATTTCTATCTGCGTTCGAGCAACAACGCCCTGCTCTGGCGCCCCAACGACATCACGGCCCCCAGCACCTTCGGTTGGACGATTTATGCGTTGACCGTGTTGATGGCGCTGATGGCCATCTACGGCCAGCGGCGGCTCCGCCAAGGCGGCGTCGACGACTGGCAGGTCGCCGGCTGGACCGGTGTCGTCGCGGGCCTCCTGGCTTTGCTGTTCCAGTCTTGGGAGTTCGGGGCACTGCCGTTCAACCCGGGCTCGAGCGGCTATGCCTCGACCTTCATCGGCTACGCGATCTTCAATATCATCACGATCGTCATCACGACCTACTGGCTCGAGACGACCTTGGCGCGTTCGCTGCGGCTTCGCAAGGAGCTGGGCGGGGAGAAGCCCGAGCTCTCGATGCACCCCTCGGCGCAGTCCTTTCGCGCAAACGTGGCGTCGATGACCTACTTCCTTGGTTTCATCGCGCTGGCGAGCACGCTGCTCTTTGCGAATGTTTTACTTGTTATAAGGCGAGGGAGCTGCACGGTGACTGACCACGGGAAGGATTCCATGCGAGAAGCGAGGACGCCACCATGTTTGGCCTAGACCCCTACATCGGCCCAGAAGTCGAGACGATGGTCATACTCTTGGGCGTCTTCTTCGGCGTCGTCATCTGGCTCTTCTTCCAGCGCCCTAGAGCGGAGTGATCGCGGACGGATTTACCCGCACTCCTCGTCGCGCCGTCGGCGCGGCTGGGGCGTTCTCACGCTTCTCGGTCTAGGTTTGTGGCTGATCGTCCTGGTGCCGCCGATCATCTCCTGGACCGGGGGCTACGAGTTTGTCCAGGCGGGTCAGTTCTGCGCGTTCGCGGTAGCCGTGCCGTGCCTGCTGGTCCTCGGGGATCCGTGGCGACGACCCTCCCTCGCGTCGACAGAGGTTCCGGCCCCCTACGACCTCGAGGGCGCGGCGGTTCGGCGCCCGCGACGGGACCGATCGATCGGCTGGCCCAGCGGTGCGACGCCCGCCGGGGCCACGGCTCGGGTGGTGACGCTGCTCGTCGTCTTCATCGCTCAGGTGATCGTGTGGCGCTCGACGCCGGTGGTCGACGCTCTTCTTCGAAATCCTTGGCTGTCGGTCGTCGAATCACTGTGCCTCGTCGGCGCCGGCGTGCCCCTATGGCTCGAGCTCGTCGAGTCGCCACCGTTTCGGCCCCGCGCGACCCGCCCGTACCGGATCGGCGTCGCGGCGATAGCGATGTGGACGATCTGGGTGATCGCGTACCTCATGGCCATGTCCCCGAACCCGTGGTACCGGGCCTTCCATCACGCGGCACGGCCAGTGCTGTCGCTCGTCGCAGACCAGCAGCTGACGACGGCGCTGATGTGGTTCATCGCGGCCGTCGCCTTCATGCCGGTCGTCTTCTCGAACCTGAACCAGTGGCTGAAGTCCGAAGACGACCCCGACGAAGAGCTCTACCAGCTGGTTCGACGGAACCGCACGCGGGGATTCTTCGGTACGAACTCCTAGGGTTCGGCGCCGTCGGGACAAATTCGGCTAGGACGTCTCGTCGAAGGTAAGCTGAAAGCGTCGCTCGATCCCGGACCGACGGCGGCGAAGCGAAGGATGAGCAGCCCGAGCAACAGGAACACGACGACGCCAACGCCGACCGCAAGTGAGATCAGCGTGTCGCGGAAACTCGTCTGGGAAAGCGAGCCGCCGAGGGTCAGATGGGCCGAGGCGCTAAGGATGTCCCGTACGCCCGCCAGGATGCCGATGATGAGAAACGGTCGCACCGGGAAGACCGACGTCCGAAGATGACCGAACACGGTGTGGGCGATATCGAGCAGAATGATGACGACCAAGATGCCGTCGATCGCGGCGACGACTGACTGGGGAAAGCCTCCCCAGTGGCTGAGAAAGGTCACCAAGCGTGCGCACCAGGACGATACCGGCGACGAGCAGGAGGCTGGCGACTATGGCGTACTCGATCACGATGATCAGCCAGCGCACGAACCCATTGGTGTCGTGAGACTGACGGTGCTGGTGCGCTTGCTCGCCATTGCAAGGTCGATACTACCTCGCTACGATTCGAAGAGCCGACGTCGATCTGACCGACGCCGCGGTCACCGGCGTGGACTACGTGCCCGTCAAGTGGGGGAGTCGGCGGTATCGCGACCGGCACGAGCCGTACGCCGAGAATCTCATCGGCCGATTTTTCGTCGTGAATCGGCCAACTCCGGTTCGACGCAGGTCCGTCTCCTGCGTTGCGAGACCGCGAATCTTCGCCGCGTCGCCCGGGTGGCTGAAGAGGTACTGAATGTCGTCGATCGAGGCGAGGGCGTAGTCGGTCATCCAGCCCTCGACGACGGTCACCATGCGGTCGACGTACTTGCCCGCCGCGGTGTCGTCCACTTCCAGGTTGTTGGTCAGGTCGTACGACGGGTTCGCTCGCGAAGGAGCAAGCGGTCTCGTCGCCGGTCAAGAGTGTCGGCACCTCGGCGAGGTCGGACTTCGTGAGCTGTCCCGCGAGGTTCTCGTTGTAGAAGTTGAAGGACTCCTTGGCCGCGAACGTGCAGTCCGCGAGATCGGTGTTGATCTCATCGATCGATGAGTTCTGCGAGGCCACGTCTTGGGCCCGAGTGATAGGCCGCGGGAGGTCGATGACGACCGAGATGGCCACGACGACGAGTAGAGCCAGCGCGGCCAGGAACCACGGTCGCCGGAACCAGACTGCTTTGGCGATGCCCAGCGACGACGTGGACATGGACGCAGGGTCGAAGGGGCACCTCCTCGAAGCCGGGCAGATCGCTGCTACGAGACGAGACTCTCGGCCGGTCTCGGCGATGGCGAGCGCATAGAGTCGAAGGCTCGACGGATCGAGTGAGTAACGGCCCGTTGTGTCTTCAGTGCCGAAGGGAACGGCGTAGTCCGCGAGGTAGCCGTTCGGCGTTATGAAGTAGAGGGCGTTGTTGTGCGACACCTCGCCGGGTTTGGCCCCGACGGCGATACGAACGCCGTACGCGCCCCACACGGAATTCATCGCCGTGACACTGCCGGAGAGGAACACGACCGACGGCCTGTTCGAAAGCCCCACGGCTCGCAGTGCGCCCGTGTCGGCGGAGATTGTCGTCGACCTGCGGATCGGTATTGACGATCGCGAACTCGATCCTGGATGCGTCGCCACCTAGTTCCTGGCTCGCCTGTCGAATCTCCGCGCCGAGGACGGGACAGATGTCGTTGCAGATCGCGTTGTAGAACGTCAGGACGACGACCTTGCCGTGCTGCGCCGCGAGGCTCCAACGCCGTTGGCGCTGGTCCTCGCAGCGTGAAGGTCGGGGCGACCGCGGTGCCAGATGCCCTTCAAGCGCCATGAAGACCTGGAGGGAGATCAGGTTCGGGGTGGCGGGCGTCGTGGTGGTCGTCGGATTGAGCACCGGGAGCTCGGCGTGGTCACCGAAGGCGCTTTGCCGTAGGTTTCGAAGAAGTGCTGGCCGATCTCACCGCCCAGTCCGAGAAGCAGAACGGCGACGATAGACCACACAATGAACTTGGTGGGCACCTTTGCGCGACCCTCTCGCAACGCGGCGCGGCGGCCCTTGGGAGCGTTGGCGGCGGCGAAGATGGCCGCTCGCTGTTCTTCACTGATCTCGCCGACGCCGGGGGCAGGATCGGGATTCTCAGTCGTCATCTCGCTGCCCATCGATCTGAGCAAAACGTACCATAGCGCTTCGCTGACCTGATGGCGTCGCCAGCTCATGCGTTGCGCGACGCATATTGTCCTGTGCGGCGGTGTCCTTCCGCGCGCGAAAGTCGCAGGTAAAGTGCCCATGTGGGCGACACCGGTGAGCTGTCAGAAGGTCAGGGCGAGGTGAGGCCTCCCCGGCTCACTGGCACCTCGGCTCTTAGGACCCACGTGACCTTGTCTCTTGGATCTGCTCTTGTGCGGCGGTGCCTTCTGGTTCGAGCTTGGTCGAGCGGAGCGGGGGAACGAACTGAGTTGGGCCTACGTGTTCGAGTGGCCCCTCTTGGGGATCTTCGGCATCTACATGTGGTGGAAGATCCTCCATCCTGGCTTTTCCATCAAGCGCCACCCAAGAAAGCCGGCGATCGCACCGGAATACCAGGGGATGCTGCTGGCTTGGCAGGACGAAGTACGCCGACTCGAACAAGAGCGAAGGACTGAGGAGGCCGACGCGCCTTTACGCGACGACCGCGGGCACGACTCGCTGCGTCGTCCTCGAACGCGCGATTGAGCGGGGAGGTCGTGCCGCGCACGGCGATGAGGGGGCGTAACGGGCTCCCGTCCGCGCCGCGGATTGCGGTCGTCACTGCTCTGTCAATCCTCGCGTCGATCGGAGCCGACGCCTTGCTTGTCAAGCTCGCCGTGTCGTCTGCTCCGTCGCTGCGGAACTACTCGCACTTTCGCCTCGACGACTACGGGCTGCTGAGTCTAGTTGGGATCGCCGCGGCGGGAGCCGCGTGGTGGCTAGTCGTGCGCTTCGTTAACGACACCGCGCCCATTTTTCTTCCGCTTGGCCGTGGTCGCGACACTGGCCCTATGGACGCCGGACGTGTGGCTTCTGATTCGCCACGAACCCGCTCGGGGAGTGCTGACGCTCGCGGCCATGCACCTAGCTATTGCCCTCATCACGTACAACCTTCTAGTCCGCGCGGCGCCGGTTCGCCCTCGATTGGGGCGCGGGTCCGTGAGCGAGGAGCGTTCTTCGCCGCGCCGGGGCGACTGCGGGTTCCCTCGTGACCACCGGCGAAGCGGAAGGCCCCAGACTGAGCCGCCATCTTTGGCAGATCCTGCTGTTCGCCGTCGTCGCTGAGTTCCTGACCGGCGTCGTTGGTGTGGTGTACGTTCCGTTCCACCGGCCGAATGGGTGGCTCGTCCACCAGGGCAGGGCTCTCTACGTGGGCCACGCCATTATCGGAGCCGTGCTAGGGATTGGCGCCGTCGCCGCGCTCGCCGCCGTTCGACGCCGCCGAAGCGCCAACCGGTTCGAGAGGATTGCCGGGGTAACGGGACTCGTGGGGGTCGTCCTCGGGGCCGTGGGTGGCCTTCTGTGTTACGCCCAGGCACTCCGTCTCTTCGGCATGGCGGTCATGTTCGTTGGCGTGTCCGTCGCCTTTTTTGGCTACCTGATTCCCCTATTCGGGAGTAAGCCCCTCGCACCACCAGAATGGCGCGAGTCTACGGGTCAACATTCGTGATCCCGGTGTCGCGTCTCGTCATCGCGACTCGAGTCGAGGCATTCGGGGCCGTCACTGCAACGGGAACGACGCGAAATCGGCGCCGTTACGACGCTGACTTGTCTGAGGACATCTTGCGGAACTCCTCGGCGCTCACCGATCGGCTTCCTCGAAGGAAACGGTCCATTCCCCCGGCGTTGGCATCGGTCTTTACCACCAGACGCATCGCCATGATGATCGCGGGGAAGCACCAGAAATCGCCGCACACCCACAGGATCGCCGCCCCGATCTGTTGGTCCGCCAGAGGGTTGAGCGTGGTTGGCGTCATTGAACCCATTCCCGGTAGCCGCAGCATCGAGTTACCGAGATCGGTAGAAGGGACCCGAGGCGAAAAAGCTCAGCGACATCGCGACGACGGTCATGATGAGGTTGGTCAGGAGCAGCGTGGCAATTCTCGCAAACGGCGTCATCGTCGGTCGGAACGGGTGCGAGGGTATGAACTGAACCCAAAAGAGAAGGCCCGAGAGAAAGAACGTCGAGAGCATCAGGCTGATATGAAGTTCCGGTTGGTTCATGACGGCGTTGAAGAGTCGCGGAATCATCCAGATGACCATCACGAGGTTGAACGCTGTCACGCCGACGACCGGCGACAGCAGCCATCCCCCGAGGCGCGCAGCGGGTGACGCGTTGGTCGGATGAACACATGACGCAAGATCCGCCGCCGGAGCTTCACGGGCAGCGCGTGGAGCAGCGGAATCGCCGGAGCTCCGGCCACGTAGAGCGCCGGGGCCGCGAGCATGACGGTCACGTGCTGGATCATGTGCACCCAGAAGTACTCCATCGACCAGTACTGAAGGGGTGACACGATGCTGAGGGTCACCAGCGCAATCCCTGCGTAGCTCATCCGCAGCTTGTCGCGTCGCCGGCGGGCGTTAGCCGCGGTGGAGCGGCCGTTGATACGCCGCAGGCCGCGCTCGTGGACGGCTAGGACCGCGCACGCGGCGAGCGCGATCCATGGATGCCCCCAATTCGCCGTGAAGTAGTTCACCGTGAACCTCTTGTCTCGGTCATGACCCAGCAATGTCGCTGCGTACGCACTTGACGCAGCTCACGTTTTCGACTCCGAGACCAGCGCAGACGGACCCCAATCGGCAGCGGAAGCACGTCCATAATCGTTCTTGCTCGCCTTGACGTGCCTCTCGAGAGAAGTATAGATAGCCGCCTTTGGCGCGGGCGACTGCCAATGAGTCAAACGAATCCGAGCGTGCAACTCGCTCGTGAACGAGAGTTCGAGGTTGTGCGCTCGGCTGCTGCGGAGCTCGGGGGAGATTGGCTAGAATTCTGCGAAGCGTCGTGAAGCGGATCCCGTGAGGTCCGAACGACGGGAGAACGATGGAACACGGTGATGAACGTCGGGCGCGCGAAGGCGGCCCGACGTTTCTCGTAAAGAGCCAGCTGCTCGACGAGGCCGATGTCGGGCGCGCGCTCACCCGCATGGCCCATGAGATTGTCGAGCGCAACCACGATACGGTCTCGCTCTCGATCATCGGTCTTCAGCGCGGCGGTGAAGCCTTCGCGCGGCGCTTGGCGTCGCTCCTTGGCGAGGTGGCCGGCCAGGCCCCGCCGGTTGGCTTGCTTGACGTGTCGTTCTACCGGGACGACCTCTCGCTCAACCCGGTGCCCCGCTCGTCGACAACGCTCATTGAACAGGAGCTCACGGATCGGACTGTCGTCCTGGTCGACGACGTACTCTTCACGGGGCGGACGATCCGAGCGGCGCTCAACGCCCTCACCGATTGGGGCCGTCCGCGCTCGGTGCAGCTCGCGGTGATGGTTGATCGGGGGCACCGAGAGTTGCCGATCAGGCCGGACTTCGTTGGCAAAAACCTGCCAACGTCCCGGGACGAGGCCATCGTGGCCACGCTGGAGGGCGTCTGGATTGGCGCCGAGGAGGCGACGTGAACTCGTTGCGGGGTGAGAGCCTGCTGACCTTGGACGACCTATCGCGAGAGGCCATCGTCGAGGTCCTCGACGCCGCCGAGACCTTCGTTGAGGTGAACCAGCGCACGATCAAGAAGGTGCCGGCGCTGAAGGGCCGGGTCGTCGCCTCGCTCTTCTTCGAGGAGTCGACGCGCACGCGTCTCAGCTTCGAAACGGCCGCGAAGCGCCTTAGCGCGGACGTGTTGTCGCTCGCGATCGCCTCGAGCAGCGTGAAAAAGGGCGAGTCGCTGCGCGACACGATCGCCACCATCGACGCCCTGGGTATCGACGCGGTCGGTGATGCGCCACCAGTCGAGCGGCGCCGCCGTGCAGGTCAGCCGCTACGTGCCTCACGTGCGAGTCATCAACGGCGGCGACGGCCAGCACCAGCACCCGACGCAAGGACTCCTGGACGCCTTCACGATCCGCCAGCTCCTCGCTGAGCGCGAGGGCACGAGCGGCCAGGAGTCCGGCGCCGACTCTTCGAGGGCTACGAATCCTGATCGTCGGCGACCTGCGCCACAGTCGCGTCGCGCGCAGCGACGTCGCCGCGTACGTCGCCCTCGGCGCCGAGGTGCGCGTGGCGGCGCCGGGCACGCTGCTGCCCGACGACCTCGCCGAGCTGGCCGGTCAGCGTCGCTCGCCGACTTCGACGAGGCGCTCGAGTGGGCCGACGTCGTGGGGCTGCTCCGGCTCCAGCAAGAGCGGGGCACCGGCTCGTTCGTGCCCACGCTGCGCGAGTTCACGACGACCTACGGGCTCACGATCGAGCGAGCTCGACGCCTGCGCCCGGGGACGTTGGTGATGCACCCCGGGCCCGATCAACCGCGGGGTCGAGATCGACTCCGAGGTCGCCGACCTGCCGGCCGCCGTCATCGAGCGCCAGGTCGCCAACGGCGTGCCGGTGCGCATGGCGGTGCTCTACCTGAGCGTGGCTGGGCGTGAAGGGCGAGACGCCGTGACGACCGTCGTGATTCGCGGAGGGCTCGTCGTGGGCGAGTCGTCGAGCTGGGTCGTCGACGTGCTGATCGACGATGGCGCGCCTCGTCGACGTGGCGGCCGAGGTATCCGCCCCAGCCGGGGCCCACGAGATCGACGCCGGGGGCTGCTGGGTCGGTCCGGGCTTTGTCGACCTGCACGCGCATTTGCGAGAGCCCGGCGCGGAAGCGGCCGAGACTGTCGAAACCGGCGCGCAGGCCGGTGCGCTCGGGGGCTACTCCGCCATCGTGGCGATGCCCAACACCGAGCCCGCCCTCGACACGCCCGCCCTCGTCGCGTACGTGCTCGAGCGTGGCGCCCGCACGCCGCTCGACGTCGCCGTCGCTGGCGCGATCACCCAGGGCCGGCGTGGCGAGCTGCTCGCTCCGATGGCCGAGATGGCGTCCCTTGGCGTGCGTATCTTCACTGACGACGGCGCCGGAGTGCAGGACCCGGCCGTGATGCGACGGGCGCTCACCTACGCGAAGCCCCTCGGGGTGCGCCTGGCCGCATCACTGCGAGGACGACCGCCTCGTCGCCGGCGGCTCGATGAACGAGGGCGCGCTGTCCAGTCGGCTCGGTCTGGTGGGGCGACCGGCGCTAGCCGAGGAGCTGATGGTGCTGCGCGACCTCGAGCTCGTGCGACTGACGCGGTGGCCCGATGCACTTCCTGCACCTCTCGACGGTCCGCTCTGTCGAGCTCGTCGCGTCCGCGCGGCGTGAGGGCCTGCCGGTCAGTTGCGAGGTGGCGCCGCACCATTTCACGCTGGACGAGGGCGCCGTCGCGACCTTCGATCCAATCTTCAAGGTGCACCCGCCGCTGCGTTCACCAGAGGACGTGGCGGGTCTGCGCGCGGCGCTGCGAGCAGGCGAGGTCGACGCCGTCGCGACCGATCACGCGCCCCACGCCCCCGAGCTAAAGGATCTGCCCTTCGACGAGTCGCCCCCGGGCGTACTGGGCCTGGAGCACGCCGCTGCGCTGACCTACGAGACGCTCGGTGCGCGTGAGGCCGACCCCGAACTGTTCTTCTCGTTGATGAGCCGAGGACCGGCGCGCGTTGCGCAGCTTCGAGCCGGTGATCATCGGGTGCGCCACGGTGCCCACGGCGGCCCCATGCGAGAGGGCAATGACGCCAATGTCGTCGTCTTCGATCCCGAGGCGCGCTGGACGGCGTCACGCCACTCGCTCGCGAGCCGGGCCTCGAACACGCCCTACGACGGGCGAGCCATGCTCGGACGGGTGCGCGCCTTGGTGGTGCGCGGCCAGCTCGTCGTCGTTGACGGGATCCTCGCGTGAAGCGACTGCCAGCAGTGCTGGTGCTGAACGATGGCGCCACCTTCGAGGGTTACGCCGCGGGCCACTTGCCCGAGGCGGGTTTCACCCAGGGCGAATTCGTCTTCAACACCGCGCTCTCGGGCTATCAGGAAGTGCTCACCGACCCGAGCTACGCCGGTCAGATCGTCGCCTTCACCTACCCGCACATCGGTAATTACGGCGTGACCCCCCTGGATAACGAAGCCCTGCGGCCGTGGTGCGAAGGACTCGTCGTGCGCGACCTCACCGATGTGGCGTCCAACTGGCGCTCGGTCGGGCCCCTCGAGGGCTTTCTCCGCCAGCACGCGGTGCCCGCCATCGTCGGGGTCGACACGCGTCGGCTCACCCGGCACCTTCGCGCCCACGGCGCCTTGCCGGGTGCCTTCGGCCACGGCGGCGTGGAAGCCGTGGCGCACGCGGCGACGACCGCCGTGGGCACCGACGGGGCCGATTACGTCACGCGCGTCACGACGGCTTCGCCGTACGCGCTCGGCATAGGCGACCTGCACGTCGTCGCGCTGGACTACGGCGTCAAGACCACGATGGTGCGCGAGCTGGCGCGGCGCTTTCGCCTCACGGTGGTACCAGCGAGTCTTGGTGCCAACGAGATCCGTGAACTGCGTCCTGATGGGGTCTTTCTTTCGAATGGTCCGGGCGATCCGGCCGCCCTTGGCTCCCAAGTCGCGGTGCTCGGTGAGCTCATCGGTACCGTGCCAATCTTTGGCATCTGCCTCGGCCACCAACTGCTCGCCGACGCGCTCGGCGGCACGACGTTCAAATTGCCCTTCGGGCACCACGGCAGCAACCACCCGGTCCAGGACCTCGCCACGGGGCGCATCGAGATCACCGCGCAGAACCACAATTACGCCGTCGCCCCGGGCTCGCTCGGTCGGGGGAAGGTCAGCCACGTCGACTTGAACGACGGCGTGATCGAAGGCATCGAGTGCTCGGCCGAGCGGTGCTTCTCGGTGCAGTACCACCCCGAAGCCGGTCCCGGGCCGCACGACGCACGCTATCTTTTCGCGCGATTCGAGTCACTACTTCGTACGAACCAGCTCGAAGTGCGCTGATGCCGCGCCGCAACGACCTCCGAACGATCATGGTGATCGGATCGGGCCCGATCGTGATCAGTCAGGCCTGCGAGTTCGACTACTCGGGCACGCAGGCCTGTCAGGTGCTGCGCGCCGAGGGCTACCGGGTCGTGCTGGTGAACTCCAATCCCGCGACCATCATGACCGACCCCGCGACGGCGGACGTCACCTACGTCGAGCCACTTGACGCCGACGTGCTGGTGGACATCATCGAGCGCGAGAGGCCCGACGCGCTGCTGCCGACTCTGGGCGGCCAGACGGCGCTCAACCTGACGATGGAGCTGGTGCGCCGCGGCGAGCTGGAGCGCCTGGACGTCGAGGTCATCGGGGCCCGGCCCGACGCCATCGCCACGGCCGAGGACCGAGAGCGCTTCAAGGAGGCGATGGACGACATCGGCCTCGCGGTGCCCGAGTCGGGCTTTGCGAGCGACGTGGATGAAGCGCTCGTGATCGCCCGACGCATCGGCTGGCCGATCATCGTACGACCGAGCTACATCCTCGGCGGGACGGGGACCGGCATCGCCGCCGCCGACGACGACTTCGTGCGCCTGGCCGCTGAGGGCATCGCCGCCTCGCCGGTCGGCGAAATCCTCGTGGAACGCTCCGTGGCGGGCTGGAAGGAGTTCGAGCTCGAGGTCATGCGCGACGGGGCCGGCAACTGCGTGGTGGTCTGCAGCATCGAGAACTTCGATCCGATGGGCGTGCACACCGGCGACTCGATCACGGTGGCACCCCAGCAGACGCTCTCCGACGTGGAGTACCAGGCGATGCGCGACGATGCCTTTAAGGTGCTGCGACGAGTCGGCGTGGAGACCGGGGGTTCGAACGTCCAGTTCGCCGTCAATCCCGCGACCGGCGAGCGCCTCGTGATCGAGATGAACCCCAGGGTCTCGCGCTCGAGCGCGTTGGCGTCCAAGGCGACGGGCTTTCCCATCGCCAAGATCGCGGCACGCCTGGCCGTCGGCTACACGCTGAATGAGATTCAAAACGACATCACGCGGGTGACGCCCGCGAGCTTTCGAGCCAGTCATCGACTACGTGGTCACCAAGATCCCGCGCTGGGCCTTCGAGAAGCTCCCCGGATCCTCGCCGGTGCTCGGGACGCGCATGCAGTCGGTCGGCGAGGCAATGGCCATCGGGCGAACCTTCGCCGAATCGGTGCAGAAGGCCGTACGGTCGCTCGAGGAGGGTCGCCTCGGCTTCGCCCTAGGCGTTGACTCCGAATTTGCCCAGTGGGACCTCGCGACGCTCTGGGATCGCTGCGTCGTGCCCACTCCCGAGCGCCTCTTCGCTCTGCACGAAGTCCTGCTACGAGGCGCTGGTGTTGACGAGGTCAGCGAGCGAACCGGCATCGACGCGTGGTTCCTCTACGAGCTCGCCTCGATCGTCGAGCTCGAGCGCGAACTGCTCGACGGCGTTGATCCGAGCGAGTTTGACGCGCGGCGCTGGCGACGCTTCAAGCAGGCCGGGTTTTCGGACACGCAGATCGCGCACTTCACCGGAAGGTCGCCCGAGGAGGTATCGGCGTGGCGACGAGCCAAGGGGGTCGCCACCACTTTCAAGACGGTCGACACCTGCGCCGCCGAGTTCGAAGCTTCGACGCCGTACCACTACAGCACGTATGAGGACACGAGCGAGGTCCAAGGTTCCTCGCGCGACCGCGTCATCATCCTCGGTTCGGGGCCTAACCGCATAGGTCAGGGCATCGAATTCGACTACTGCTGCGTACACGCGTCGTTCGCCCTGCGCGACATGGGCTACGAGACGGTCATGGTGAACTGCAATCCCGAGACCGTGTCAACCGACTACTCGACGTCGGACCGGCTCTATTTCGAGCCGCTAACGAGCGAGGACGTGGCCGAGGTCATCGCTGCCGAAAGAGCGGGATGTAGGGACGGAGCAAAAGTGGTGGGCGTGATCGTCGCTCTTGGCGGCCAAACGCCGCTCAAGCTCTCGCACTCGCTTGACCCCTCGCTCGTCCTTGGCACGACCGTCGCCGCCATCGATGCGGCCGAGGACCGCGAGCGGTGGTCAGCGATCTGCCGATCGCTCGATCTGCGCCAGCCCCCCGGCGATGTCGCGATCTCGCTCGAGGAGGCGCGGGCCGTCGCGCGGCGCCTCGGCTACCCCGTCCTCGTGCGGCCGAGCTACGTCCTCGGCGGGCGCGCCATGGAGATCGTCTACGACGACGCCTCCCTAGAGCGGGTCATGGTCGACCTCACGAGCGTTCACGGATCTCTCGCCCGCGAGGGCGGAGTCGCCCAGAGTCGTCCGATTCTCCTCGACACCTTCTTGGAGGACGCCATCGAAGTCGACGTGGACGCCGTGCGCGACTGCACGGGGGAGGTCTTCGTCGCCGGCGTGATGGAGCACGTCGAAGAGGCCGGGGTCCACTCGGGTGACTCGGCGTGCGCGCTGCCGCCCCAGAGCCTGAGTGAGGCAGTCCTCGCCACGCTGCACGAGCACACCGAGCGCATCGCCAGTGCGCTGGGTGTGGTGGGGCTTCTCAACGTGCAGTACGCCGTGAAGGACGAGGAGGTTTACGTGCTCGAAGCGAACCCCCGCGCCAGCCGCACGGTGCCGTTCGTCGCGAAAGCGACCGGCGTGGCGCTCGCCCAGGTGGCGGTGCGCGCCATAATGGGGGACTCGCTCGCCCAGCAGCGCGACCGCGGGCTTGTCCCCGCGACGACGCCCCGACCTGACTTCGTGAGCGTGAAGGAGGCGGTGCTCCCGTTCAGCCGTTTTCCGGGCGTCGACACCGTGCTCGGACCCGAGATGCGTTCGACCGGTGAGGTCATGGGCATTGGGGAGAGCTTCGGCATCGCCTTCGCGAAGTCGCAGCTCGCCGCGGGCACGCGGCTGCCCAACGATGGCCAGGTCTTCTTCTCGCTGGCCGATCGCGACAAGGTCGCCGGGCTCGAGCTGGCGCGCCAATTGGCCGACCTCGGCTTCAAGCTGGCCGCCACTGTCGGCACGGCGGGCTTCTTGCGTTCAAACGACGTCGTGGTCGATACGCTCGTCGGCAAGGTGGGTCTGGGCGACCTCGGCGTCGACGCGGTAAAGCTGATCGCCTCGGGCGAGATCAACATGGTCGTCAACACCCCTTCGGGCTCGAGGGCGCGCTCGGACGGCGCAGCGATCCGAGCGGCCTGCGTCGGCCACGGCGTCGCCTGCGTCACGACGCTCAACGCGGGCTTCGCCGCGGCAAAGGGAATCGCTGACACACGTTCCCAGGGTTGGCGCGTGCGGTCACTGCAGGAGCTGCACGCGTGACCAATCTCGCAACGAGGGTAGGGAGCGTCACGCTTCGATCGCCCGTCATGACGGCGTCGGGCACGGCCGGTCACGGCGACGAGCTCGCCGGCTACGGCGACCTCGCCGAGCTTGGCGCGGTGGTGACGAAGTCGCTCGCGTCCTTCGCGTGGACTGGCAACCCACCCCCTCGCGTCGGCGCTTCGGGTGGGCATCTGGTGAACGCGGTAGGACTAGCCGGCCCTGGCGTTGCCGCGTGGCTCGAGAGCGATCTGCCCGCACTGCGCCGCCGGGGAGCGACGGTCGTCGCTTCGATCTGGGGTCGCAGCGTCGAAGAGTTCGCCGAGGCGGCGGCGCTACTGCGCGGGGCCGACGTCGCGGCCGTGGAGGTGAACGCGAGCTGCCCGAACTTGTCGGGCCGTCACGAGATCTTCGCCCACTCACCCGAGGCGACGGCCGACATCGTCGCGGCGAGCCTGACCGCGGGCGTACCAGTTTGGGCGAAGCTGAGTCCGAACACCCCACGCCTCGTCGAGGTTGCCGAGGCGGCCTTGCGGGCGGGTGCCGAAGCTCTGGTGCTCGTGAACACGGTGCTCGGACTGCTCATTGACATCGAGGCCCGGCGCCCGGCCCTCGGCCACGTCGGTGGGGGGGTGAGCGGGCCGGGCATTCTGCCCGTCGCGCTGCGCGCCATCTACGAGTGCCGCGTGGCCTTTCCCGGCGCCGCGCTGGTTGGAGTGGGCGGAGTGAGCAGCGGCGGTGACGCCGTAGCGATGCTGATGGCAGGGGCCAGCGCGGTCGAGGTCGGGACCGCGACGTTCGCCGACCCCCGCGCGCCCTGGCTCGTGCAGCGCGAACTGTCCACTTGGATGTCGCGCCACGGTGTCGCGACCGTCGACGAGCTGATCGGGGCGGCCCATGGCTGAGACGTTTGGTACGAGACTGCAGTCGCGCATCCGCGACGACGGGCCGCTCTGCGTGGGCGTGGACCCGAGCCGCGCACTGCTGACGGCGTGGGAGCGGTCCGACTCGGTCGAGGGGCTCGAGTTCTTCGCCCTGGCGGTGCTCGACGCCGTGTCGGG
Source organism: uncultured Acidimicrobiaceae bacterium (assembly GCA_963749355.1). Classification (GTDB taxonomy): domain Bacteria; phylum Actinomycetota; class Acidimicrobiia; order Acidimicrobiales; family RAAP-2; genus RAAP-2. The sequence continues at coordinate 35,454 of CAVVMM010000005.1, read as the reverse complement.
CGTCGTCGGTGTGATCAAGCCCCAGGTGGCCTTCTTCGAGCGATTCGGATCGGCCGGCTACCGGGTCCTCGAACGGCTCATCACCGAGGCTCACGACGCGGACCTGCTCGTCGTGGCCGACGCCAAACGCGGCGATTTCGCCCCAACCAACGAGGGATACGCCGCGGCGTGGCTGGACGACTCGTCACCGCTCGCGGTCGACGCGGTGACCGTGAGCCCCTACCTCGGCGTCACGGCCCTGGCGCCGTTCTTCGAGCGGGCGTCGGCGACGCGGCGAGGCGTCTTCGTCCTCGCCGCAACGTCGAACGACGACGGCCGCGAGATCCAAGTGGCGGTGACGCCCGATGGCGAGCGGGTCGAGGACCTGGTGCTGCGCAGCGTGGCCGAGCTCAACCGTCGCGACGACGGGCTTGGAGCTTTTGGCGTGGTGCTTGGCGCAACGCGCACCGCACCGCGATTCGATCTCTCGACCCTCGCCGGGCCGTACCTCGTGCCCGGCGTCGGCGCGCAGGGCGCGGGCGTCGCCGACGTGGCGCGACTCTTCGAGCGATGCGAGAAGGACACGGTGCTTGTCAACGTGTCGCGCGACATTCTGCGCGCGGGGCCTGCGCGACGCGCGCTCATTGACGTCGCGAGGCGCTGGCGCGACGACCTGCGAGCCGCCCTCTAGCCGAGAACACCGGCGCGGAGTAGTCTGACCTCGTGACGCCGACGCCACCGAATTTGTCGCAAGAGCAACGGGTCGAAGCGTCGCGATTGGCCGTCGCGAATCGGCGGCGCCGCGCCGAGGTGAAGCGCATGGTCAAGTCGGGCGAGCTCTCCCTCGAAGAGCTCTTCGAACTCGCCGCGCGCGAGGAGTGCGTCGCGCAGATGCGCGCGTACGACCTCATCAGCGCGCTGCCGGCCATCGGTGAGGTGAAGGCCGAGCGGATCATGAAGAGCGCCGCGATCGCCAAGACCCGGCGAATTCGCGGGCTGGGTCCGAAGCAGCGCGCGGAACTATTTCGAGCTCTTGTCCGCTGAGCCGCTGGTCGTCGTCTTCATCGGCCCCGGCGGTGTTGGCAAGGGAACGCTCGCGCGACGCCTGGTCGAACTGGACAACCGACTCTGGCTGAGCCGGAGCTGGACCACGCGCACGAGGCGCGAGAGCGAGGGAGGCGATGAGTACTACTTTGTCGACCAACCGACGTTCGAGCGGGCGATCGAAGACGGCGCGTTCCTCGAGTGGGCCGAGTTCCACGGCCACCTCTACGGCACACCGCGACCGACAGCGCCCACCGGCGCCGACGTGCTGCTCGAGATCGAGGTCCAGGGCGCCGAGCAGGTGTTGCGCCAGCACCCCGACGCCGTGGTCTTCTTGATCCTGCCGCCGTCGATCGAGCGCCTCGAGGAGCGACTGCGCGCCCGCGGCGACGACGATGAGCACGTCGCCGACCGGCTAGAGAGCGCGCCGGCCGAGCTGGAGCGGGGCCACGAGCTGGCGTCCTACGTTGTCGTGAACGACGACGTCGGGCGGGCGAGTGCGGAAATCCTCTCTATACTGGAGGGACTTCGCCGCTCTCGACGCGACCACTTGTCAAAGGACTAACTGCCATGGCCGAACGCCCCACGCTCGTCGATCCGCCCATCGAGATCCTGCTCGATAAGGTCGGTGACTCCAAGTTCACCCTGGTCGCGGTGGCCGCCATCCGGGCCCGTGAGATCAACGAGTACTACAACGGCCTGGGCTCGGGCCACGGGGCGCTCATCCCGCCGCAGGTCAGCTCGCTGTCGAATAAGTCGCTGTCGCTGGCCATGGAAGAGCTCTACGAGGGCAAGCTGCTCTTCCACCGCCCAACCGCCGAAGAGCTCGAGCACGAGCGGCTGCAAGCCGAGGCCGTCGAACAGGCTCGCCAGGACGCCAACAGTGACCTGGATGCCTTCACCGATGCCCTCCGCGACGCCTGATTCTTCCTCTGCGCGCATTGTCCTAGGCGTCGCTGGCGGGATCGCCGCCTACAAGTCCGTGGAACTGCTGCGGCTGCTGCGCGAGCGGGGCTACCACGTTGCGCCGGTGCTGACCGAAGAGGCCACACGCTTTGTCGGGACGCTTACGTTCTCAGCGTTGGCGAGCGAGCCGGCGCGCACGAGCCTCTTCGAAGACCGGACGACGCCGATTCCCCACACCTACCTTGGCCAGAACGCGGCGGTCGTCGTGGTGGCGCCCGCCACGGCACACCTGATAGCGCGTTACGCGATGGGGCTGGCCGACGACCTGCTTAGCGCCACGCTGCTCGCCGCGCGAGGGACGGTGCTGCTCTGCCCGGCCATGCACACCGAAATGTGGGTGCAGCCCTCGGTCCAGGAGAACCTGGCGACGCTGCGCCGACGCGGGGTGCTCGTCCTCGGTCCGGAGTCCGGAGCGCTCGCCGGCGCCGACGAGGGCGTCGGGCGCATGGCCGAGCCCGAGGCGATCGCCGACCTCGTCGAACGAATCGTCGGCGGCTACCGCGGCCCGCTCAGCGGTGCGCGAGTGCTCGTGAGCGCGGGCGGCACCCGAGAGTCGATCGATCCGGTGCGCGTCATCGCGAACCGGTCGTCGGGCCGCCAGGGTTACGCTCTCGCGGAGGTCGCTTGTCGGATGGGTGCGAGTGTGACCCTGGTCTCGACAACCGACCTCGCGCTCAGCCTGGACACAACGACCGCCATCGAGGTCGTGCGCGTTGAAAGCGCGGCCGAGCTGCACGAAGCGATGGCCAAGCGCGCCCTCGAGAGCAACTGCGTGATCATGGCCGCCGCCGTCGCCGACTTCACGGTGAAGGCGGCGAGCGAAAAGCTAAAGAAGCGCGACGGCGTGCCGGAGCTGCGCCTCGAGCGCACGTCTGACGTTCTTGCCGAACTCGCGGCGCATCGCCCAAAGGGTCAGGTGCTCGTGGGCTTCGCCGCGGAGACGAGCGACGTGATCGAGAATGCCCGCGAGAAGATGCGCGGCAAGGACCTCGACCTGCTCGTGGTGAACGACGTTGCCGCGCCGGGATCGGGCTTCGAGCACGAGACGAACGAAGTGACCGTGCTCGATCGCGACGGCGGTGAGCAGCGAATCTCGATGCGCTCGAAGGAAGCGGTGGCGTGGGAGATCTTGGCTAGGGTGGCTGCATTGTTAGCGCTAGGAGCCACGTGAGCGACCGCACCCTCTTCACTTCGGAGTCGGTAACTGAAGGGCACCCCGACAAGATCGCCGACCAGGTCTCGGACGGCGTGCTCGACGCGATCCTCGCCCAGGACTCTCACGCGCGCGTCGCCTGCGAGACGCTGCTCACGACGGGACTGTGCGTCGTGTCGGGTGAGATCACGACGAGCGCCGTCGTCGACATCACCGCTTCGGCGCGGCGGACCATTCTCGACATTGGCTACGACGACGGGGCGAAGGGTTTCGACGGCAAGAACTGCGCGGTCCTGGTGTCACTGGACAAGCAGAGTCCCGACATCGCCGGTGGGGTGGACATGGCGCTCGAACACCGAAACGGAACGGGTACCGAGGACGAACTCAACTCCTTGGGCGCGGGCGACCAGGGCATGATGTTCGGCTACGCCTGCAGCGACAACGACGACTTCATGCCGCTGCCGATCTGGCTGGCGCACCGTCTCTCGATGCGCCTCGCCCAGGTGCGGCGTTCCGGCCAGGTGCCGTACTTCCGACCTGACGGCAAGACCCAGGTGACCGTGGCCTACGAAGACGACCGGCCCGTCGGCGTAGACACGGTGCTCGTCTCAACCCAGCACGATGACGGTTACGACCACGCCACGATCGAGCGCGACGTCGTCGAGCACGTGATCAAGCCGATGCTGCCGACCGACCTCGACACGAGCTCGATGCGGATCTTCGTCAACCCCTCGGGCAAGTTCGTACTCGGCGGGCCCCACGCCGACGCGGGCCTGACGGGCCGCAAGATCATGGTGGACACCTACGGCGGCATGGCCCGCCACGGCGGCGGCGCCTTCTCCGGCAAGGACCCGTCCAAGGTGGACCGCTCGGCGGCCTACGCCGCGCGCTGGGTGGCCAAGCACGTCGTGGCCTCGGGGGCGGCCCGGCGCTGCGAGGTGCAGGTGGCCTACGCCATCGGCGTCGCCCGCCCGGTGTCGCTCCTCGTGGAGACCTTCGGCACCGAACGGGTGGAGCGAGCCAAGATCGCCAAAGCCGTCGACGCCCTGTTCGACCTGCGACCCGCCGCGATTATCCGCGATCTCGACTTGCGCCGGCCCATCTACCAGCGCACGGCGGCCTACGGCCACTTCGGCCGCAGTGACCAGGGCTTCACGTGGGAGCAGATGCCGCGGCTTGACGATCTGCGCCGGGAACTGTCGCTGGCCTAGTGGCCCCGCGCGCGGTCCGCGTCATCACCGAGGTCGCCGCGGTCGATCGTCCCTTCGACTACGCGCTGACCGAGACGACCGACCACGTGGGCGTCGGCGACCGCGTGCGGGTGGATCTCCAACACCGTTCCGTGCGCGCCTGGGTCGTCGACGAGGCCACGTGGTCGCCCGAGCTCAAGCCGGTGAAGAAGTGGCTGGGTTTCGGTCCGCCGGCGTCGTCGCTCGCGCTCTTGCGCTGGGCGAGTGAGCGATGGTACAGCTCGTGGTCGCGCTTTCTAAAGAGCGCCTCGCCGACGCGCCTCGTGGTGACGCTTCCCGCCGCGCCCGCAGCCGCCCCGCTCGCGGGCGCGCTGCGCGCCCACGCGTCCGAGTTGGCTCCCGGCGTCGTCCAGCTCGCCCCGACGACCGATCCAATCGGACTCGTGCTCGGCGCCTACGAGCTGACCCGCGAAGGGCCGGGCTCGTTGCTCGTGCTGGTGCCGACCGAGAGCTGGGCCGGCCGATTGCGCGGGCGCCTCGAGCAGCGCGGCCTTGCGGTGGCGGCGGGCGAGGACCAGTGGGACCGCATGCGCGCCGGCTGGCCCGTCATCGTCGGCTCGCGAGGCGCGGCTCTCGCGCCAGCACCGCGCCTCGCGGGAGCGGTCATCATCGACGCCGACGACGAGGCGTACCGCTCGACTGCGTCGCCGACCTGGGAGGCTGTGACGTTGCTGCGCGAGCGCTGCCGTCGTGACACAGCGCCGCTGTGGTGCACGTCGATAATCCCTTCGCCGGCACTGCTCGATCGGGGGGGCTACGTGAAGGACGAGGACCTCGTTGGCGGCTGGCCGCGGGTCACGGTAGTGGACCGGCGAAGCAGTGATCCCCACGAGGGAGTCCTGTCGCGCGTCGCCCTCGACGCGGCCCACCGGGCGCTCGAGGGCAACGAGCCCGTGGCCATAGTGGTGATCTCCCAGCGACTGGGTGCCGGGCGGCTTCTCGCCTGTGCGCGTTGTGGCGAACTCGCGCGCTGTGCGCAGTGCCACCAGGCCGAGGGCGAGGTGGGCGAGGGGCTCGCCTGTGACGAGCGCCACGATCCCCGGGCCCGGTACTGTCGCCACTGCGGGTCGACGAACCTGCGTCGGCTTCGCGTGGGCGTGACGACCCTCGCGCGCGACGTCGCGGCCCAGCTCGGTCGCCCGGTAAGCGAAGTGAGCGCAGCGCTGGACGCGTCGGCGGCGCTCGAGCGGGTCGTCGTGGGCACCGAGGCGACCTGGCAGCGGGTGCGTCGCTGCGGGGTAGTCGTCTTTGCGGACTTCGATCAGTACCTGCTTGCGCCGCGCGCGTCGGCGCGCCGCGCCGCGATCACCGCGGTGGGCAAGGCGGGGCGGCTCGTCGGATCGCGTCGCGAAGCGCGCGGCGAGGTCGTACTCCAGACGCGCCGAGGCGACGACGACGTCGTGCGCGCGCTGCGCGACGCCCACTTCGACGCGGTCGTGGCCGACGACGCTGCGTCGGCCGAGTTGCTCGGCCTCGCGCCCTACGGGGCGAGCGCGACGGTTTCGGGCGAGGGGGCCGGGGACTTTGTGGCGCAGCTCGCGTCACCAGTCGTGAGCGTGCACGAGACTCCGACGGGCTACGTCGCACGCGCGAAGGACGTGGCGACGCTGACCGAAGCCCTGCGCGCCGCGCCGCGACCGACCCAGCGTCTTCGCGTTGCCGTGCAGTAACGCGCGGCGAACGGCATCGCTCGCACCAGACCGGGAGCCGTATTCGTTGCACGGTAACGTGGTGCGGTGAGCACGCTACCGATTCGCACCTACGGCGACCCCGTGCTCGGAACGAAGACGACCGAGGTCGAGGAGATCGACGCGAAAATCGCCGCGCTCGCGGCGTCGATGATCGAGACGATGGTGGCCGCGCCCGGTGTGGGGCTGGCGGCGAACCAGATCGGCGTGCAGAAGCGACTCTTCGTCTACGACAAGGGTGAGGGTCCCCGAGTCGTGGTGAACCCGGTGATCCTTGAGACCTCGGGCGAGTGGCTCTACGAGGAGGGGTGCCTGTCGGTGCCGGGCCTGAGCTGGGAGATCGTGCGCCCGAACGCCGTGCACCTGAAGGGCTTCGACCTCGACGGCCGCGAACTGGAAATCGAAGCCAGTGAGTACGAGGGCCGGATCCTTCAGCACGAGGTCGACCACCTCGACGGTGTCCTGCTGATCGAGCGGTTGGATGACGATCAAAAGAGGGAAGCCAAGAAGACGCTGCGCAAGCGTCGCCTCACTTTCGCGCGCGACGATCACGACGGGTTCCACCAGCTGCTCGGCGAGTAAATGCGCCTCGCGTTTCTCGGCACGCCCGAGGCGGCAGTTCCGTCCCTCGAGGCGCTGGTGCGCGCGGACCACGACATTCGACTCGTCGTAACCCGGGCCGACCGGCGACGCGGCCGCGGAGCCGCGTTGTCGGTGAGTCCCGTAAAGGCGGCGGCTCAGGCTCTCGGCCTCACGGTCGCGCACTCGCTTTCCAGCCTCGAGGGCCTTGACGTGGAGCGCGGCGTCGTCGTCGCATTCGGCGCGCTGATCCCGAGCTCGCTCCTCGAGCAGATCCCGATGCTCAACGTCCACTTCTCATTGCTGCCGCGATGGCGTGGCGCAGCCCCGGTGCAGCGCGCCATCCTCGCCGGCGACAGCGAAACCGGCGTGAGCGTCATCTCGCTCGAGGCGACCCTCGACACGGGGCCGGTGCACGTCCAAGAGAGGATTCTCGTCGGGGAAAAGACCGCTCGCGAACTGACCGCAGAGCTCGCCGCGCTCGGCGCCTCCGCGATCGTGCGCGTTCTCGCGACACGCGACCTGCTCGAGCACGCTCGGCCCCAGAGCGGCGCCGCGACCTACGCCGACAAACTGGGCAAGGAGACGTACCATCTCACCGCGTCGATGGCCGCGGCGCTCGCACTGCGCACCGTCCGCCTGGGTGGGGTGTTCTTCAACTTCGAAGGTCGACGCATTGTCGTCGAGTCGGCGCGGACGAGCGAGGTCGCCGTCGCCGAGGGCGAGGCGGAGTTCGGTGACGGGACCGTGGTGCTCGGAGTGAGCGACGGCTCGATTGCGCTCGGCGAGGTTCGCCCCGCCGGTTCCTCGACGATGAGCGCCGCGGCGTGGTGGCGGGGCCGGCGCCGGGGAAGCGGCGAGCACCGGTGGTCGTAGCACCTGATGGCCGGGCCTAGGCTGATCGCGTGACGGAGATAGACGCGGGCCCGCCTGGCGAGATCCGCATCGCCCCGTCGATCCTGGCCGCAGATTTTGGCGAGCTTGGCCGGTCCGTCGAGGAGATCGACGCCCAGACCGACTGGCTGCACGTCGATGTCATGGACGGTCACTTCGTGCCGAACGTTTCGCTCGGACCGCCGGTCGTGGCGTCGCTGCGGCGCTACAGCGCCCGCTTCTTCGACTGTCACTTGATGATGGACGAGCCGGGCCGGTACCTCGAGGCCTTCCGGCGGGCCGGCGCGGACGGCTGCACGGTGCACGTCGAGGTCGGCGGGACGGCGTCGCTGATCAGCGACGCGCGGGCGCTCGGGTTGAGAATCGGTCTGGCGGCCAACCCCGACACGCCCTTTGACGCGGTGGCGCCGTACCTGGGCGACATCGACCTGCTGCTCATGATGACCGTCTTTCCGGGCTTCGGCGGCCAGTCCTTCATCGCCGACGTCATGACCAAAGTCGAGATGGCCCGAGAGGAAACTGACCGCAACACCCTCGCTCTCGATATCGAGGTCGACGGTGGCATTGACGTCGTCACCGCGCCCACCGCGGTGCGCGCCGGCGCCAACGTGCTCGTCGCCGGCTCGGCAATCTTTCACCAGCCCAATCCGCTGAAAGCTGCTGCGGCACTGCGCGAGGCGGCGCTTGAGGGCTGCCGGTGAAGTTCTCGCTGAGTGAGCTCATGTCCATGGCCATGGCCGAGGGGGATAAGGCCCGCCTGCACGCACCGCCCAATCCCTGGGTCGGAGCAGTCATTGTCGACGGGCGCGGCGTCATCGTCGGCGAGGGCCACACGCAGGCGCCCGGCGAGTCCCACGCGGAAGTGGTGGCTCTACGCCGAGCGGGAGACGCCGCTCGCGGATCAACCATGGTCGTCACACTCGAGCCCTGCTGTCACGTCGGGCGAACCGGCCCCTGCGTCGAGGCCATCGTCGAGGCGGGCGTCACTCGGGTCATCGTTGGAACGCTCGACCCTGACGCGAAGGTGGATGGACGCGGCGTCGAGCTCTTGAAGGCGTCGGGAGTGGACGTCGAAGTCGGGATCGAAGAAGAGGCGGTGCGAGCCCAACTCGCGCCCTACATGTGGCACCGCGTGACGGCTCGTCCCTACGTGGTCGCGAAGATCGCGAGCACCCTCGACGGGGTCGTCGCAATGGCCGACGGCTCGAGCCAGTGGATCACCGGTCCGGGGGCACGCCGTGACGCGCACGTGCTCCGCGCCCAGAGCCAGGCGATCCTGGTGGGAGCGGGGACGGTGCGCAGCGACGATCCGGCGCTGACGGCGCGCCTCGACGGCATCGTGCTCGAGCCGTTGCGCGTGGTGCTCGGGCGGGCTCCCGCCGGGGCGCGGATGCGTCCCTGCCTGGAGCTCTCGGGCGACCTCGGGATGGTGCTCGACGAACTCGGCCACCACGACGTGCTGCAACTCCTTGTCGAAGGCGGGCCGACGACGACCAGCGCGTTCTTGGAAGCGGGTCTCGTCAATCACGTGGTCTGGTACCAGGCCCCGGCCCTGGCCGGGGGGGCGGGGACGCGCGCGGCGCTGGGGCGACTTTCGACCCCTACGATGGATGCCCTGCGGCGCGGTCGATTCGTCGACGTGCGTCGAATCGACGAAGATATCCGTATCGACGTGGAGGTCTAGTGCCCTTGTCAATGATCGAAGATGCGGTGGCGCAGCTGCGCCGTGGGGGGATGGTCGTGGTCGTCGACGACGAGGACCGCGAGAACGAAGGCGACCTCATCATGGCGGCCGAGGACGTGACCCCCGAGGCGATGGCCTTCTTCCTCGAGTACACGTCGGGCGTCTTCTGCGTGCCTCTCGAGGGCCAGCGCGCCGACGAGCTCGAGCTCCCGCTGATGGTGGCGACCAATACCGAGGCCCAGCGCACGGCCTTTACGGTGTCAGTTGACTACCGCCACGGCACTACGACCGGGATCTCAACGCACGACCGCGCCGCGACCATTCGCGCCTTGATCGACCCCGCGACGCGACCGAACGACCTCAATCGCCCGGGCCATATCTTTCCGCTGCGCTATCGAACGGGTGGCGTCTTAAAGCGCGCCGGCCACACCGAGGCCACGATCGACTTGTGTCGCCTGGCGGGAAAGTTACCGGCCGGCGTACTCTGCGAGGTCGTCTCGGCGGACAAGTCCGACATGGCGCGCTTGCCCGAGCTCGAGGCCTTCGCAGAACGCCACGCACTGCCGATCATCACGATCGCGGACCTCATCCGCTACCGTCGTCGCCACGAGAAGCTGGTGCGACGGGTGGCTGAAGCCGCCCTGCCCACTGAGTACGGCCAGTTCCAGGCGGTCGTCTTCGAGAACGTGCTCGACGGCGAGCAGCACATGGCGCTCACCTACGGCGAGGTCGAGAACGTGCCCGACCTACTGGTGCGGGTGCACTCGGAGTGTCTGACGGGCGACGCCCTGGGGTCGTTGCGCTGTGACTGCGGCCCCCAGCTGCACACCGCCCTGGCAAAGATCGCGGCCGAAGGCGCCGGCGTGGTCGTCTACCTGCGCGGCCAAGAGGGGCGCGGCATCGGCCTCGGCCACAAGATCCGCGCCTACGCGCTCCAAGAGGAGGGCCACGACACGGTGGACGCCAACCTCGAACAGGGCCTGCCGGTGGACTCGCGCGAGTACGGCATTGGCGCGCAGATGCTGGTCGACCTGGGCGTCACCTCGATGCGGCTCATGACCAACAATCCCGTTAAGTACGGCGGCCTGGAGGGGTTCGGCCTCAACATCGTCGAGCGCGTGGCTTTAGAGAGTCGTCCGACCTCATTCAATATCGACTACCTGCGCACGAAGCGCGAGCGCATGGGCCACCTGCTCGAGGGGCTCGATGACCTCCAGTAGCGACGCTCTCTTCGATCCGGCGCAGGTGGATCGGCTGCGAGACCGCGCGGGGGAGTTCCTCGAGCCCACGCGCGACGGACGGGGCCTTCGCATTGGAATCGTCTGCGCGCGCTTCAACGGGGCGGTCACGGCGCGCCTGCTCGAGGGTGCTCTCACGGCCCTCGACGAATCGAAGGTCGAGCGGGGCGACGTCTCTGTCGCCTGGGTGCCCGGTGCCTTCGAGATCCCTCTCGCGGCCCTCGCCTACGCTGACGCTGATCGACCCTACGACGCGGTGGTCACGCTCGGCGCAGTGATTCGCGGTGAGACCAGCCACTACGAGATCGTGGCCGGCGAATGCGCCCGTGGGGTTCAGGACGTTCAACTCAGCACGCGTGTGCCCGTCAGCTTCGGTGTACTGACGACCGAGAGCCTCGAGCAGGCTCTCGAGCGCTCGCGGCCCGACGAGACCAACAAGGGCCGGGAGGCGGCGCTGAGCGCCATCGAGATGGCGAGCGTCGTGCGCCAGGGTTCGCTCGGGTCGCCGTGATCGTGCGCGGCGTCGTTGCGTCCTTCGACGAGCGGCGCGGCGACGGCGCCGTCGTGAGTGACGGGGGCGAGCGACTCTACTTTCACTGTGTCTCGATCAGGGACGGGTCGCGACGGATCGAGGTGGGGACGCCCGTACGGGGCCGCCGGTGCGTAGGCCACGTTGGTCACGACGAGGTCGAGGATCTCACCGCGATCGAGTAGTCAAGAAAGGGAGAAGCGGCGCGCCACGCTGGAGAACGTGACGCGCCGCTTTGGGACAGGACTAGTGAAGTACGGGGGGCTTCCCGAGGTTGACGAGGGCTTCACTGCGCACGGCGGTCGCCTCGATGATGGCGGTCTCCATGGCTTGGCGGGCGGCGCTGCGCTGGGCGACGGACGTCTTGGACGAGGTCGCCTGGAAGTACGTTTCGCGGGCCAGTTGGACCGCCGACTGGAACGCGGCGTCGATGGCGTTGCGCGCCTGATTGTAACGGTGCAGCTGTTGATTGTACGTGCGCTGCTGGGCGGACGTGGGTCCCGAGCCGGCCGACGCGACGGCCGACGTCGCGAGACCCAGTGCGGCCACGAGGCCAAGGGCTAGAAGTACTCGCGCCGCCAACTTCCTCATGGAAAAATGCTACCGAAGGATCGTAAGAAAGGACTGTGAAGCGACTGTCGAAATGTTGTGAAAGGGTCCTCGTGAGCCTCACCCCTCGACGCGGCACCAGACAGTACGCTCGGCCTATGGCGGTTGGACCGTGACGACCATCCTCGTCATCGACGACGAGCCCGGTGTGCGCGATCTGCTCCAGGACGCCTTGAGTGGGGCTGGCTACCAAGTCCAATGCGCGGTGAACGGGTCCGACGGGCTCGACCAGCTGCGTCGGCGTAGCGCGGACCTGTGCATCGTGGACGTCAATATGCCGATGATGAACGGCTTCGAGTTCATGGAGAAGCTTCGGGCCCACGACACCAAGACCCCGGTGCTGCTGCTCACGGCGCGTGACTCGGCCGAGGACGTCGAGCAGGGGCTGCGCGTGGGTGCGGACGACTACGTTCGCAAACCCTTTAGCGTGCCAGAGCTGCTGCTGCGGGTGGCGGCGATCTTGCGTCGCACGGGCATCGTGCCGGATGAGGACTACGTGCTGGCCTGCGGGCCGCTCGTCATGAACGTCGACCGTCATGTCGTGACTCTGGACGGGCAGGATGTGGAGCTCTCGGCGACAGAGTTCCGCCTGCTGGAGGTGCTACTCGAGCGTCAAGATCGCGTGGTCACGCGCGAGCAACTGCTTCGCGACGTGTGGAACATCGACTTTGACTCCGAAACGTCGGTGCTAGACACCTATATCTCTTACGTCCGGCGAAAGATTCATCACGACGATTACGCGCCCATCACCACCATTCGCGGTGTGGGCTTTAAGTTGGTGGACCAGGCCGCTCACCAGTGAGGATTGCCACACGCCTCACCCTGGTCTTCGTCGTGCTCACGCTGCTCGTGGCCCTGGCCATCGGGTGGTTCGCGGTGGCGATGAGCTCGCGAGCCCAGTACGCCACTCTCGATAGCGCCATCAACGCGGTGGTCGAGAGCGGACAGCGTGACCCCAACACCGCCTTGAGTAACGCGCTCTACGTGGTACAACAGAACAGCTACAACCTCAACCTCGATGTCGTCTTCCCTTCGGGACAAGTCACGCAATTGAGCACCGCGACGGTAGCGCTCACGACTGCGCCAACATTGGATGACGTGAAGGACTCACTCACTCATGTGACGAGCGTGGGTCACTTGCCCGGCTTTCGCATTCGTTCCGAAAGCGCCGGCGGGGGAGCGTACCTCGTGGTGGCCGCGTCAACCGCGGGCATCACGAAGCAGGACCAGCACCTCGCGCTGCTCGTGGCGGTCGCGGCCGCCATCATTGCGCTCCTCGGCTTTGTCCTCGCTCGTGAGGTGATGCGCCGGGACTTGCGCTCGATGGAGCGACTCATCGACTACGCCGGCGACGTCGCCCAAGGGGACGACGCCGGGCCCGTACCGCCCAGCGAGGGCAGTCGCGACATCCAAGAGCTGCACCGCGCGCTCGTGGTGATGGTGGAGGCGTTGCGCGAGCGCATCGCCCTGGAGACGCAGAACGCCGACGCCATGCAGCAGTTCATCGACGACGCTTCCCACGAGCTGAGGACGCCGCTCACTGTCGTGAAGGGCTACAACGATCTCCTCGCTAGCGGGCCGGTGAGCGACGAGCTCCAGTCGCGTGCGGTGAGCCGAGTGCGCCGCGAGGTCGAGCGCATGGAAGAACTGGTGCGCGACCTGCTCTTGCTCGCCGAGATCCGTGAAGTGCCCCTCCACCCTGAACTGCTGGTGGACCTGAGCGAGCTCGTGACGGTGCGCCTCGCCGACTTCACCCTCGAGCACCCTGAGCGCGACGTCACCAGCGAGATTGCCCCAGACGTCACGATTCGGGCCCGGACCAATTACGTCGACCGGCTGCTCGGCAACGCGCTGAACAACATCCTTCGTCACACGCCCTCTGACGCGCCGGTGCGCGTCACCCTCGACGCCGCGAAGGGCGAAGCCTCGCTCGTCATCGAAGACGGCGGCGCCGGCCTGCCGGTCTACGGGATGCGGCCCCAGAGATTCCATCGCTTCGACGAGTCGCGTTCGCGCGAGACCGGCGGTTCGGGACTTGGCATGAGCATCATGGCCGACGTTGCGGAGTCCCTGGGTGGGTCGCTGACGACCGAGCCAAGCTCGCTTGGGGGACTGCGGCTGCACTTCGTGCTCCCGCTGGCCACTGTCGCGCCGTAATCAGTTGGACGGCGCACTCTTCGCGCGCACGAAGGCCTGTTGCAGCTCGGCCAGGGCCGTGCGGTACAGCGCAGCGTGCTCGCCGAGGCGCTCCCCGCCGGCGTTCACCATCGCCGCCACCGTGTCGATCACCAGTTGGGCTGAGGCGAGGTCGGGCGGAGTGTCGGCGAGGCGCAGGGCCGCCACCTGGAGTAGCACGAAGAGATGGTTGGCGAGGATGACCTCGACCGGCGCCGAGTGCAGGTAGGCGATCTCCTCGGCTTCGTTGAAATCGGCGCTGGTGGACTCGTCACTCACGCGAACCAACGTAGCGGTCCGCGGACTCGCGACGACGACGAGTCGTCGACGCCGAATCGACCGCGTCACGAAAACGAGACGAGTGGGGCGAAACTGCGCCGGGCCGCTCTCTGGTAACGTAGTTGGGCAGTTCAGCAAGCGAGGTCCTACCGACCTCCACCTGGCCACCATCGTGCGCTCGGGTTTACGGGAGTTTTGCGCCTCGCTTGCCGCGGCGACACCATGGTGGTGTCGCGTTGAGCAAGGAGTGAGATATCGCAACAGTGCCTGGGGACCACCGCGTCAACGAACGTATTCGCGTCGAAACGGTCCGGCTGATCGATCAAGACGGAAGCCAGCGAGGCGTGATGCCAACGCGTGACGCGTTGGCGATGGCGCGGGGCCTCGATCTGGACCTAGTGGAGATCGCGCCGACGGCGCAGCCACCGGTAGTTCGCATCATGGACTATGGCAAGTTCAAGTTTGACGAGGCCCAGAAGGCCAAGGAGTCGCGGCGCAAGACCCTCAACGTTGGCGTGAAGGAGATGAAGTACCGCCCGAAGATCGGCGCCGGTGACTTCGACACCAAGACGCGTCTCGTCGAGAAGTTCTTGAACGAGGGTCACAAGGTCAAGGTCACCATCATGTTCCGAGGCCGAGAGTCGGCCCACCCCGAGTTGGGCAAGCGGATCCTTGATCGCATCGTCGAGCGGCTCGAGGACGTGGCCAGGGTCGAGGCCGCGCCCAAGATCGACGGGCGCAACATGATCATGGTCCTCGGACCGGAGAAGAAGGTCCGGTCCAGGCAGGTTGAGAGTGCCAAGGCAGTTGCGGTATCCGAGACGGCGCCGCTAAGCGCCGACGTTTCGCCAGAGGAGGGCTGAAATGCCAAAGATGAAGACAGATAGCGGCGCGAAGCGGCGCGTGAAAGTCACGGGCACCGGCCAGCTGCGCCGGCGCAAGGCCTTCCGCGGCCACCTGATGGAGAAGAAGTCGTCGACGCGCGCGCGGCGCCTAGCTCGAGAGACCGATATCGCGCCGGGGCAGCTGAAGCGCGTCAAGCGGATGCTGGGCCTGTAGAGAGAGAGCGAGGAGAGGAGCTGCTATGGCACGAGTGAAGAGGGCCGTCAACGCGAAGAAGCACCACAAGGCGGTTCTGGAGGAGGCGAAGGGTTACTGGGGCGACCGCAGCCGAACGTTCCGAGCCGCCAACCAGGCCGTCCAGCACTCGGGGGTCTATGCGTTTCGCGATCGACGCGCTCGCAAGGGTGAGATGCGCAAGCTGTGGATCCAGCGAATCAACGCCGGCACGCGCGCTAACGGCATGAGCTACAGCCGGTTTATCGCCGGTCTCAACGCCGCGGGCATCGAGGTCGATCGGCGCATGCTGGCCGACCTCGCGGTACACGACGCCGGCGCCTTTGGCGCTATCGTCGCCCAGGCAAACGCCGCACTGACGAGGTAGGACGCTGATCGAGGCGCTGGGCCCCACCCACCAGCGCGTGCGCCGGCTGCGGCGCCTCGTCCAGAAGAAGGCTCTGCGCTGGAGCGAGGGCGTATGCGTGCTCGAAGGACCGGACCTTGTGGAGGCGGCCCTCGACGCCGGGGCCCAGTTCGAGGCCATCTACATCGACGGCACGCCCGCGTCGAGGAACGAGTGGCGCGTGCTCGCCGCTCGAGCCACCCAACAAGGAGTTCGCGTGTTCCACCTCGCGCCGGGGGTCCTCGAGCGGGTGGCGAGCGCAGCGGCGCCGCAGCCCGTGCTGGGTGCCGTGCGCCTGCCCCTCGTCGAACTGGAGGCGGTTTCGTGCACGACGGGAGTCGTGCTGGTGTTGCACGACGTGCGCGACCCAGGTAACGCCGGCACCCTCGTGCGCTCCGCCGACGCGGCGGGGGCGAGCGGCGTGGTCTTCACCGGCCAGTCGGTCGATCCCTTCAATCCCAAGACGCTGCGAGCAACGGCCGGATCGGTCTTTCACGTGCCGATCGCGTGCGCCACGCTGGAGGCGACTCTCGCCTCCTTCTCCGCCAGGGGCGCGACGAGCTTCGCGACGGTGGTTAGGGGTGGGAGAAGTTATCGCGACGTCGATTACACGCAACCGACGGTCATTGTCGTCGGCAACGAAGCCGACGGTCTTGATGAGGCGTCGATCGCGCTGTGTGACGAGTCGATGTCCATTCCCATGATCGGTGGAGCCGAGTCCCTGAACGCGGGCGTCGCCGGCTCGCTCATCCTCTTCGAGGCCCTCCGACAGCGCGAAGACACGGCGGCCCGGCCACCAACCCCTAGCCTTTAGGAGTTATGACCAGCTCGCCACTTGCCGATCTGCCAGAGCAGACCGACGCCCTGCTCTCGACCATTGCGAGGCTGGCCAGCCTCGAGGAACTACGCGACGCCGAAGCAACGCTCACCGGACGTCGATCGGTGTTCTCGGCGCTGCAAAAGTCGCTTGGCTCGCTTGATCCCGAGCTGCGCAAGGCGGCTGGAGCCGAGCTACAAGGGGCCCGACGGGTCGTGGAAGCTGCCCTCGAGGGACGCCGAAGTGTCCTCGAGCGAGAGGCCCGAAATCGCGCACTCGAGAGCGATCGGCTTGACTTGGGCGACGTCGCGGTTGACGCGGTCGCGTGGCCGATCGCCGCGGGACATCCGGGGCTGATCGCCGTCACCCAACGCGAACTCGAGGACGTGTTCGTGGCCATGGGCTTCACGGTTGCTGAGGGACCTGAGGTCGAGAGCGACTGGTACAACTTCGAGGCCCTCAACATCCCGCCGGCGCACCCGGCGCGCGGTCTGTGGGACACCTTCTACGTCGACCTCGGGGATCCCGAGACGGTCGTGCTGCGCACGCACACCTCGCCCACCCAGGTCCACCTGATGCAGCAGGCCGTTGAAACAGATTCGCTGCCGATCCACTCGGTGATGCCGGGCCGCTGCTTTCGAAGGGACACGCCCGACGCCAGCCACCTCTACTCGTTCCACCAGATCGAGGGCATCGTCGTGGATCGTGGCATCACCTTCGGCGACCTGGCCGGGGTGATCGAGACGTTCACCCGCGCCTACTTCGGGCCTGCGATCACCTCGCGACTGCGCCCGGGCTACTTTCCCTTCACCGAGCCGTCCGCGGAGTTTGAAATCACCTGCACGGTCTGTCGCGGTGAAGGCTGTCGCACGTGTTCGTTCACGGGATGGCTCGAACTCGGGGGCTGCGGCATGATCGATCCGGCGGTGTTCGAGGCGGTGGGCATCGACCACGCGCAGTGGAGCGGATTCGCTTTCGGCTTCGGTATCGACCGCTGCGCGCAGATGCGCCACCAGTTGAGCGACCTGCGGGCCCTCGTTGAGAATGACACGCGCTTTCTCGGGCAGTTCTCGTGAGGGTCTCGCTCGCGTGGCTGCGCGAGTTCGTCGATCTCCCCGAGTCCATCGAGGAGCTTCGCGCGACGATGGACGACCTTGGTTTGGTCGTCGAGGGCGTCGAAGAGGTGGGCGTCGGGCTCGAGGACGTGGTCGTCGCTCGGGTAGAAGAGATTCGCGCCATTAAGGGCGCGGATCGTATTCGCCTCGCCGTCGTCGAGGCCGGCGAGGGACCCGTCGAGATCGTCTGCGGGGCCAGCAATTTCGTGGTGGGCAACCACGTCCCGCTCGCGCCCGTCGGCGCGGTGCTGCCCGGGGGCTTCGCGATCGAGGAGCGCACGCTGCGCGGGGTCACTTCGCACGGGATGCTCTGCTCGCGACGTGAACTCAGGCTCGGTGAGGACCACGAGGGACTGATGGTGCTCGATGGCCTCATTGAGCCGCGCGTCGGTGAGGGTCTCACCGAGGCGCTGGGAATCGAGCCCGACGTGGTCTTTGATATCTCGGTGGAGGGCAACCGGCCCGACGCCTGGTCGATCGAGGGCGTCGCACGCGACCTCGCCGCGAGATTTCAACGATCCTTGCGCGAACCGGCGCTGGCCACGCCGAACGTGACTACGTCGAGCGACTCATTCGCCCACGCGGCGATCGACGCCCCCGACCTCTGTGGCCGGCTGACGGTGTCGGTGCTACGCCGCGTGAGGGTCGCGCCTTCACCTCCGTGGGTGATCCGGCGATTAGAGAAGGCTGGCATGCGGCCCATCTCCAACGTCGTCGACGCGTCGAACCTAGTGATGTTGGAGCTGGGCCAACCCACCCACCCCTACGACGCGGCGCAGGTGGCCGGTCGCACGCTCAGCGTACGCCGGGCGCGCGCCGGCGAGACGCTCACGACATTGGACGGCGTAGAGCGCACGCTCGCCACGACCGGGCGCGGACTCGGGGACACTGGTGAGGACTGCGTCATCGTCGACGGCGAGGATCGAGTGATAGGCCTCGCGGGCATCATGGGCGGTGCCTCGAGCGAAATTGGTCCCGACACGACCGACGTGCTGTTGGAGGCCGCGTTCTTCGATCCGATGACCATCGCGCGGTCCTCGAAGCGCCACGGGCTGCGCAGCGAGGCGTCCAATCGCTTCGAACGGGGTGTGGATCCCCAGCTCGGACTACGTGCGGCGGCCCGCTTCGTGGAGATCCTTCGCGCGAGTGCGCCCGACCTGGAGTGGCTCGCCGATCCTCTTGACGTGCGAGGTACCGTGCCCACGCCGCCGACGATCAGCCTCGCCGTGGACGACATCGAGCGTCTGCTTGGCGTTCGCGTCAGCGAGGCCGAGGCCATGGCCATCCTGCGCGCACTGGACTTTTCCGTCGCGACAGAAGGCGGCAAGTTGAGTGTGACAACACCCAGTCGACGGCTCGACGTACGCGAGGGCGCGCTCGGTCGCGCCGACGTCATCGAGGAGATCGCGCGGCTCTACAGCTACCGCCGCGTGCCGCGCCACTTTCCTGCCTGGGCCGAAGCGGGCGGTCTCACGGCGCGCCAGCAGCTGCGCCGGCGACTGCGTGACATCGTTGTCGACGCGGGCGCGCTGGAGGCGTGGACAGCGACGCTCGGCAGTGACCGCGATTTCGACGTGCTGCACCCAGGTCTCGCGCGCGTACGCGTCACCAATCCGCTCGCCGAGGACGAATCCGTTCTGCGCGCCAGCATGCTGACCGGACTGGTGCGGGCGTGGTCGAGGAACTTCGAACGCGGGGTGGGCGACGTGATCCTCGCCGAATTCGGCAACGTGTTCCTGCACCCGAGCATCGCCACCGAGCCGCGCCTCACGCCCGGCGGTGCCGGGGGCACCCTCACCCTCGCCCTGCCTCAGGAGAACGAGCGACTGACGATCCTGCTCGGTCGACCCGAGGACGACGCCGCTCGTGCGCTCGCACTATGGAGCCTGGTGAGCGGGCGTCTCGGGCTGGCCGACGTCGTGGTGCGAGCGACGAGCGAGGCGCCACGGGGCCTTCATCCGACGAGGGCGGCGGCGCTCGTCGACCGAGCGACGGGGGCGCTGCTCGGATACCTGGGCGAGGTCGACTCGGCGATCGTCGAGGCCATAACGGGCACGACGGCGCCACGACGCCTGGGGTTGATCGACCTCGATCTCGACGCGCTGGCCGATCCCGAGCGGGCCACCCGGGTCTCGCCCCTCGCACAGTTACCCACTCGCTACCCGAGTGCGCTGATCGATCTGGCCTTCGTCACGCCGCGGCGCGTGAACGCGGGCGACCTCGGCCACGCGCTTCGCCAGACGAGCGAGCTCGTCGAGAACGTCGCGCTGTTTGACGTCTACGAGGGTTCCGCGATCGCCGAGGGCTCGCGCAGTCTCGCCTTTCGAGTGCGGCTCAGCTCGCGGGAGCGAACCCTCGACGACGAGGAGGTGAGCGCGCAACGCGCCGCGCTCATTGAGACGGCGGCTTCGCTGGGCGCGACACTGCGTTGAGGGACGAGGCCGGCGTCAAAGAGCCGGAGTTTGTTCCCCTCGGCGGCGCGGGCCGACGCTTTCGCGAGGAGTACGTGGTGCGCCTGGGCGACGTCGACCGAGCGGGACTGCTGCGTCTCGACGGCGCGGCGAGATTCCTCCAGGACGTCGCCACCGACGACTGGAGCGAGACCGGAGTCGTCTCGAGCGACACCTGGGTGGTGCGGCGCACGGCGTTGCGCCTCGTCGAGGGCGCCGCGTGGCCGCGCTATCTGAACCGGTTGGCGCTTACCACGTGGTGCGGGGGTACGGGCCCGGCGTGGGCGGAACGGCGCACCAACATCGAGCTGAACGGCGACGTGGTGCTTGAAGCGGCGGCGCTGTGGGTGCCGACGGATCCGTCCGGCAGCCCCGTGCGCATGCGTGAGACCTTCTTCGAGGTCTACGGCGAGGCCGCGCGCGCACGCAAGGTATCGGGCCGCGTGGCGGCGACGTCCATTCCCGAAGACGCCGAACGGCGCGAGTGGCCCCTTCGCACGGCCGATCTTGACGTCGTCGGGCACGTGAACAACGCCGCGTTGTGGCAGGCGCTGAGTGAAGTCGTGTCGCCGCCGATACGTCTGGCCGTCGTCACGCACCACCGCGCCATCGAACGAGACGACCGCGTCACGCTCGCCACGGCGCCGGGCGCGCTCTGGCTGAGCGTTGCGGGAGCGGTAGCGGTGGCGGCCCGGTTCGTCGAGCTCTAGGCGACGAGGGCCGGCGCGGGGCTGCTCGTCGCCACGACGCAGCCGACGATGACGAGCGGGAAGCCCACGAGTATGGCCGGCGTAAGCGGCTCGTGCAGGCCCACGATGCCCAGGATGACGGCGATCGCGGTGTTGAAGTAGGTGACGACGACGGCGCGCGAAGCACCCACTTCCTTGATGAGTCGAAAGAACACCAGGAACGCGATGACGGTGCACACGAGCGAGAGCACTGCCGCGCACTGCCACGTCTCGCCCGAGACGTGGGTGGGCCAGTGGACGATTGTCCACGGCAACCAGCACAGGGCCACGACGGCGGTCGCCCCCATGACGACCGTGGGGCCGGGTATGTGGCGGAGCTTCGTCGCGAGTATCACCGGGCCGATCGAGTAGCCCAGGCACACCAGCAGCATGAAGCCGATCCACGTGATCGTGCCCCCGTGCAGGTTCAGACCGACGAGCGAAGCTACGCCGATGGCGCCGATGGCCAGACCGAGGTAGCGCCGGGGCGCGACGTCCTCGCCGGCGCGACGCAAGCGCTGGATCACGACCGAGAAGAGCGGCACGCAGCAGATGAGAAGGCTGGTGAGCGAGCTGGTGATGTGACGCTCTGAGGTGGACATAAGAAACCAAGGAACGCCGAACTCCACGACGCCAAAGACGGCTGATCCAGTGGAGGTGGCGCAGCAGCGTGGGCAGCTGCCGCTGGGCAATCACAACCGGGGCGAGCAGGACCGCGGCGGGCCCGGTGCGCAGGAAGACGAGGACCCCGGGATCGAGCTGGCGCACGGCCACCCGGATCAATAGGTAGGGCAGTCCCCAGATGACGGACATGGCGAGAAAGTACGTCCATCCCCGGCGCGACATGGCGCCAGCCTACAGGCGGCGATGTCACATTTGCGCTTTTGTTCCTTGATGTGCATAAAATGTCACATGCGCGTAGGTGTCATGGGTGCGACCGGGTACGCCGGGTCCGAGGTGCTGCGACTCGGCGCGTCCCACCCCGACCTCGAGGTCGTGGTTGCGACCGGCTCGTCGAGTGTTGGCCGGCGCGTGGGCGAAATCGTGCCAGCCCTGAGCGCGGGCTACTCGACGCTGGTGGTCGAACCGAGCTCGCGGATCCTCGAAGTCGACCTCGACGTCGTTTTTCTGGCGCTGCCCCACGGAGAGAGTCAGCTGATTGTGCCCGATCTCGTCGAGCGCGGCGTGCAAGTGGTCGACCTCGGGGCCGACTTCCGTCTAAGGGCCGCCGCTGATTACCCGGCCTGGTACGGCTACGAGCACGTAGCGCACGAACTTCTCGCGCGGTCGGTTTACGGCCTCGTCGAGCGTCATCGCGGCGAGCTTGAGGGGGCGACGCTGATCGCGGTGCCGGGCTGCTACCCGACGGCGAGCGCTCTCGCGCTCGGACCGTTCCTGGACGATGACCTAGTTGAGCGCGACGGTGTCATCGTGAACGCGCTCAGCGGCGTGTCGGGTGCGGGGCGGGCGACGAGCGACCGGTTGCACTTCTCGCGCCTCGCCGGTAACGCCGAGGCCTATGGCCTGCTCAATCACCGCCACACCGCCGAGATGCAACAAGAACTCGGCGCGACGGTGCTCTTCACGCCTCACCTCGTGCCGGTTGCTCGAGGCATGCTCGTGAGCGCGTACGCGCGCCTGGCTTCCACGTCGCTCACGACCGAGACGGCGCTGTCGCTGCTGGGCGAGCGCTACGCCCACGACCCCTTCGTCGTCGTGACCAACGAGGCGCCAAGTCTGAAGGACCCGCTCGGCAGCAATGTCTGCTTCGTCAGCGCTCGTGTGGACCAGCGCACTGGTTGGCTGCTCGCCTTGAGCTCGCTCGACAACCTTGGCAAGGGTGCCGCCGGTCAGGCGATCCAGGCCTGGAACGTAGCGACGGGCCGTGACGAGACCCTCGGGCTTTCGTTATGTGGAGTTACGCCGTGACCTGCTACGTCGTGAAGATCGGCGGCCACGCACTCGACACGCTCGAGCCGAGCGGCGAGCTGCTCGTCGCACTGGCACACGATGTGGCCGCGCTGAACGCGACGGGGACCAACGTGGTCATCGTTCACGGCGGCGGGCCCCAGATCCAGGCGCTGCTCGACGCCGTGGGGCTGCCCAGCCGCTTCGTCGACGGGCTACGGGTCACCGATGACTTGACGTTGACCTACGTGACAATGGCGCTCGCCGAGGTGAACCTTCGCCTGGTCGCGGCCTTGAACGCGGCGGGCCTCGCGAGCGTCGGACTGACGGGCGCCGATGGGTCGGCGCTGCGCGCGGCCGCCCTCGGTGAGCCGTGGGGCCAGGTCGCAGGAGTGCCCACGGTCGATGCCGAGCTTGTGAGGACTTCGTGGGCGATTGGCGTGACGCCCGTCGTCAGCCCGATCGCCGTCGACGACTGCGGCGGGCTACTCAACTGCAACGCCGACACCGTGGCGGGCGCTCTCGCGGCGGCCCTCAACGCGCGGGCGTTGCTACTGCTGAGCGATATCGACCAGCTGCGAGATGATCCGCTCGACGAGGCGACGGCTCTCGCGAGCGTGAACGCAAGCGATGTGCGAAAACTGCTCGAGGCGGGCGCCGCGCGCGATGGAATGCGACCAAAGTTGTTAGCCGCGCTCGACGCCCTGGAAGGGGGCGCCCGCAGGGTACTGATGGCCAACGGCACGAGGTTGCACGCGATGCGCGACGCGCTGGCGGGCACGATTCCTACAACCGAGGTTGTCGCCAGCGCGGCGCTCGCTCCCGTCGCGGCACGTCCGGCCGAAGGGGTAGCTGGAGGTCTTATGGAAGGAGAGCTGTGACCAAGACTCAGCGTCAACACCGGATCAGTGAGCTGATCGACCACAACGTCATCTCGACGGCGGCGCAGATCGTGGCCCGCCTACACGAAGAGGGCATCGCCGCCACGCAGGCCACGGTAACGCGTGACCTTCAGGAGCTCGGCACGGTCAAGATACGTGACGAGCGAGGCACGCGCCGAATCGTCATGGCCGCGTCACCGAAGATGGCGCCGGCGCCGCTCGACCACCTTCGGCGCATGATGGGCGAGTGGGTCGTCTCAGTCGAGAGCTCGGCCAACCTGATCGTGGTGCGAACGCCACCCGGCTGCGCCCACGTCGTCGCGTCGGCGCTCGACCGCAGCGCGCTCGACTGGCGTGCTCGGCTCGGTCGCCGGCGACGACACCGTGATCGTAATCACCCAGGACGAGCACGGCGGTGCGTCGCTCGCTACGGAGTTTCGCGCCCTGGCAGGATTGGGTGTCCCGGCCGGCGAGCGAGAGGGAGCACAGCCATGACCAAGCGAGTGGTGCTGGCCTACAGCGGGGGATTGGACACATCGGTCGCCGTGCGTTGGATGATCCAGGAATGGGGCTTCGAGGTGGTCTGCGTGCTCGTCGACGTGGGCCAGGACATAGAGCGCTCCGAGAGTTTCGACGACATCCAGGCCCGGGCCCTGGCGGCCGGGGCACTCGAGTGCGTCGTCGTCGACGCCAAGCGTGAGATGGCCGAGGAGTTCTGCGCCAAGGCCATCGCCGCGAACGCCCGCTACGAGGGCAAGTACCCGCTGGTGTCGGCGCTCTCTCGCCCGGTGATCGTGCGCCACCTGGTCGATCAGGCGCGCGAGTTCGACGCCCAGGCCGTCGCCCACGGCTGCACCGGCAAGGGCAACGATCAGGTGCGCTTCGAGGTGGGCACCCACGCGCTGGCGCCCGACCTCGAGGTGTTGGCGCCCGCGCGCAACTGGGGCATGTCGCGCGCGGACTCGGTCGACTTCGCCGACAAGTGGGAGATACCGGTACGGGCGACGAAGGAGAAGATCTACTCGATCGACGAGAACCTCTGGGGGCGCTCCATCGAGTGTGGCGCCCTTGAAGATCCCTGGAACGCGCCGCCGGAGGAGCCCTACACCCTGACCCGGGTGACCAACACCGAGCCGGTCGAGCTGACGCTCCGCTTCGAAGCGGGTGTGCCGACGGCGATCGACGGCGTCGAGCTCGAGCTCGCAACGCTCATCACGACGCTCAACGCGCGCGCCGGGGCGACGGGCTTTGGGCGCCTCGACATGGTCGAGAACCGCCGCGTCGGAATCAAGAGCCGTGAAGTGTACGAGTGCCCGGCGGCCCTGACGCTCATCGCCGCGCACGCAGACCTGGAAGACCTGGTGCTCGAGCACGATCTCCACCACGAGAAGGCCCGCCTAGATAGTCGCTGGGCCGAGCTCGTCTACGACGGGATGTGGTTCTCACCGCTGAAGGAAGCCCTCGACGCCTTCATGGCGGACACCCAGCGCCATGTCACCGGCGACGTGCGCGTGCGCCTCGAAGCGCCAGGACTGCTGCGCGTCGTCGGCCGACGCAGCCCGATGGCCCTCTACGACCACGACCTGGCGACCTACGACGACACGGACAAGTTTCGCCACGTCGACGCCGAGGGTTTCGTCCACATTTACGGGCTGGGAGTAAAGACCTGGGCCGCACGCCAGGGCGCGAAGGACGCGACACCCCCTCGCCCGTGACGCTCTGGGAGAAACGATTTTCGGCGCCGATGGACGGGGCTCTCTGGGACCTCTCGGAGAGCTACTCCTTCGATCACGTGCTCTACGCCTACGACGTTGAGGGCAGCCGGGCCCACGTGAGGGGTCTGGCCCGAGCTGGACTCTTGGAGGAGGACGAGTCGACAACGCTTCTCGCCGCGCTCGATGAGATCGAGAGGGAGTTCGCCCAAGGTACGTTCCTGCGCGGACCCGGCGACGAAGACATCCACACGGCCATCGAGCGTCGGGCGACGGAACTGGCGGGCGCCGTCGGCGCAAAATTGCACACCGCCAGGAGCCGCAACGATCAGGTGGCAACGGCGCTTCGCCTCTACACCAGGGACGCCTTGACGAACATCGTGCGCGCGAGTCTCGACCTCGTGGGCGCGCTCGTCGAATTGGGGACCAGTCACGAAGGCGCTTACCTGCCGGGCTACACGCACCTGCAACGGGCCCAGCCGGTGCTACTGAGCCACCACCTCCAGGCCCACGCCTTCGCGCTGCTGCGTGACGTCGACCGGCTCTTCGACGCGCGCGAACGCCTTAGCGTCTCGCCCCTCGGCGCGGGCGCGCTCGCCGGCACGTCGGTAGCGATTGACCCCGCGTTTACCGCGGAGCTGCTCGGGTTTCGTGCGGCATTCGCCAATTCGATGGACGCGGTCAGCGACCGGGACTTCGTGGCCGAAGCGCTTTTCGACATCGCCTTGCTCGGCGTGCACCTCTCTCGCATGGGCGAGGAGATCGTGCTGTGGACCTCAACGGAGTTCAACTTCGCCTCGCTGGGCGACGAGTTCACGACGGGTTCGTCGATGCTGCCCCAAAAGAGAAATAGCGACGTCGCCGAGCTGGCCCGCGGCAAGAGCGGACGATTGGTGGGCAACCTCACAGGGCTGCTGGTGACGCTGAAGGGCCTGCCACTCTCCTACAACCGCGACCTCCAGGAGGACAAGGAACCGCTCTTCGACTCGGTGCGTCAGGTGCTCTTGGTCTTAAGGGCGATGGCCGGCGCGTATCGCTCGCTCACCTTCCACGAGGAGGTCGCCCGGGCATCGGCCGAGGATCCCTTCATCGTTGCGACCGATCTGGCCGAACAGCTCGTCATCGAAGGCGTCCCGTTCCGTCAGGCGTACGAGCAAGTGGGTGAGCTGGTCGCCGAAGCGCTCGCGACGAAGAAGTCGCTGCGCGACGTTGTCGCCGAATCGCCGCGCTTCGAGCGCTTCGTTCCCCTCTTCGAGGAGGGCGCGGCTCTTGCCCGACGGCGCTCACCCGGAGCCTCGGGACCAGAGGCAAGCGCCGATCAGCTCGCTCGACTCCGCCGGGCCTGCCAGGAGGCCGCCCAACGCATCTAGTCGCCTCTGTCACAAGGTCCGGTAACACTGGAAACGTGCCCGAGTTCAAAGATCGCCGAACCTACAGTGAGAGGGCATGGCCGAACGCCTTCTGACGCCCTCCAAGATCACGGCGTGGCTGGGCTGCGGGCACTACCTCTCACTGCGCAACCAGGTCGAGTCAGGACTCTTGACGCCGCGCCAAACCCCGCTCAACGCCCTGGCCGACATCCTCATTGACAAGGGCAATCAGCACGAGTCGAGCTGCCTCGAGGACTACGAAGCGCTCGGCAAGAGCATCTACGAGGTCCCAGGCCGCAACGCCAACGAGGCCTTCGAGCAGTGGGTGCGGCGAGTAAGTGGATCGCTGACCGAGGGCTTTGACGTCATTTACCAGATGCCTTTCGTGAATGACGGCATGCGCGGCATCGCCGATTTCTTGGTGCGCGTCGACGAGCCGGGTTACGCGGGCTACGAGCCGGTCGACGCCAAGCTGACTCGGGCGCAGGCGAAGCCCGGCCACGTCTTGCAGCTGTGCTTCTACGCCGAGGCGATCTCCGCCCTCACGGGTATGGCGCCGCGGCGCATGCACGTCTGGCTCGGCTCGGGGACTACCGAGTCGCTGATGGTCGACGAGTTCATGCCCTACTGGCGGCGCCTACGCCGCCAGCTCGAAGCGCTGCTCGACCGCGACGCGGCCGTGGTCGCGACGCGTCCACGGCTCTGCGAGAGTTGCGAGTACTGCGAGTTCCAGGGCCACTGCGAGGCCCAGTGGCGTGCCGAGGACTCGCTCGCCTTCGTCGCCAACTCGCGCGAGGGCGAACGCAGCGCTCTCGAGGCCGCGGGCGTGACAACGGTCGCGCAGCTGTCCCGGCGTAGCGCGCCCGTGCCCGACCTGCGCGAGGAGAAGCGACGACGGCTCGCCAGCCAAGCGGCGCTGCAAGTGGCTTCGCGGGGCGCTGGCGATTCGCCGCCCGCCTTCGAATACATCGAGGTGACCGAGGACCCCGTCTACGGTCACGGCTTCGAGTTGCTGCCCGAGCCCGACTTTGGCGATGTCTTCTTCGACTTCGAGGGCGACCCGTTTTGGACGCCCCAGCACGACCTGCTGTTCCTGGCGGGCCTGCTCTACCAGAGCGAGGCGGGCGAGTGGACCTACGTCGAGCGCTGGGCGCACAGCCTCGCCGAGCAGCAGGCGATGATCAAGGGGCTCGTCGAGTTCTTCGCCCATCGGCGTGAGCGCCACCCGAACATGCACGTCTATCACTACAACCACACCGAAAGGTCGGCCATCGAGCGCCTGCTGCGCGAGGCGGAGGACGAGAACCTCTTCGCGAACTTGATCGAATCGGGACTCTTCGTCGACCTCTTCGCCGTGGCGAAGAACGCGGTGCGAGTGGGCACTGAGTCCTACGGACTGAAGCACCTGGAACGGCTCGTCGGCTATCAACGGAGCGCGGGGATCGACCAAGGTGCCGGCGCGATCGTCGAGTACGAGCAGTGGATGCGCCTCGGCGACGGCGACCTCTTGGGCGACATCGCGCGCTACAACCGCGACGACGTGCGAGCAACCCGGGCGCTACGAGACTGGCTAGTGGCACGGCGCCCCCGGGACCTCGCTTGGCGCGAGGCGATCTTCGTGCGTGAGACCTACGAGCTCGATACCGACGAGCTCGTCGAGGGACTGCACCGCTACCCCGAATCGGGACCGGAGTATCTGCTCGGGGACCTACTCAACTACTGGCGCCGGGAGCGCTCGGCTGACGTGACACCGAAGTACGTGGCGCTGAACGGTGACCACTCGGCGCTGTACGACCACCTCGACTACCTCGTCAATCTCGAGGTCGTGCGAATCGAAGAGCCGAAGGGGCGCGAACGAACGCCAAGGATGGTGCTGCGCTGGCCCGAGCAGGTAGTGGACCGCTCGCTGGCGAGGAACAGTGATGTGCTCTTCGCTGGCGCCGGCGTGCCCTACGGCAAGGCGTCAGTGACGGCGGTCGACTTTGAGCGCCAGGAAATAACTCTGCGATGGGGAGCGGTGCAAGAGGGTGGCGGCGGCGCGCCGAACGCTCTCGTGCGCGATCGCTACTTTCGTCCCGGCGCGAAGGCGTCGGCGCTAAAGGATCTCGCGCGCCAAGTGCTCTCACCCGAAGTGCACGGGTTGCCCAGTCGCCTCGCCATGTCGCTCCTCGCTCGTGAAGCGCCCCGCTTCGTCGCGGGCGAGGGCCCACACGAGGGGATCTTTTGCGACGAACTCCGCTCCATCTACCAGTGGGTCGACAACCTCGACGAGAGCTTCGTCGCCATTCAGGGCCCGCCCGGCACCGGCAAGACCTTCAGCGGCTCGCACATCGTGCATCACCTCATCAAGTCCGGCAAGCGGGTCGGCGTCGTCGCCATGAGTCACCCGGCGATCGACAACTTGATGAAATCGACCTACGAGGTCTTCCGCGACGCAGGCGACCTCGGCGCCTTGCGCGCTCTTCGCTGGCAAGAGAGCGAGGACGCAACGCTGGAGTTCGCGTCCTACTCGAAAGAAAGGAGCGACCTCGCCTCGGAAGAGTTCAACCTTATCGGTGGCACCGCGTGGCTGTGGGCGAATCAAGAGATGCGCCAGCACCCGGTTGACGTCTTGATCGTCGACGAGGCCGGCCAGCTGGCCCTCGCCGACGCGGTGGCCTCGACGAATGGTGCGCGCAGCCTCCTTCTACTCGGCGACCCCCTGCAGTTGAGCCAAGTCGCCAAGGCCGAGCACCCGGGAGGATCGGGAGCGAGCGTCCTGCAGCACGTGCTCGCCGAGCACCCGACCATTCCGAACACGCAGGGGGTGTTCATTGCCAAGACCTGGCGCCTGCACCCCGACGTCTGTCGCTTCATCTCCCAGCAGATCTACGAAGGCCGCCTGACGAGTGATCAGTCGTGCGCGCAGCAGTCAACCGAGTTCGGCACGGGACTTCGCTGGCTGGAGGCGCACCATCATCGCCGTTCCACGGAGTCACCGGAGGAAGCAGAGATCGTCGCCGGCCAGATCGCCCGAATGATCGGCACGACGTGGGTGGATCAACGGGGTGTGGCGCGCGCCCTGTTGGGCAGCGACTTCATGGTCGTCGCGCCCTACAACGACCAGGTCAACGTTTTGCGAGCTCGATTTCAGGGGGAGGCGCTTCTGCGGAGCGTCCAGGTAGGCACCGTCGACAAGTTTCAGGGTCGCGAGGCACCTGTTGTGTTCTTCACGATGACGACTTCCTCCGCCGAGGACATGCCGAGAGGACCGGAGTTCCTCTTCTCGCGCAACCGCCTGAACGTCGCGGTATCGCGGGCGCGCTGCCTCGCGTACCTAGTCTGCACGGAGGACCTGCTCAATTCGAGAGCGACTGAGCTCGACGACATGCGCCTCATTTCGACTCTGAGCGCCTTCGTCGAGTACGCGGAGGCGCCCACGCGAAGCGCTGGCGGTTCGTGATCCGGTGGTCAAGCGAGGATGAGCTAAGCATTCGAGTCGCTGGGGGCCCTCGAGCGTCGTGGGAACTGGTAGAGTGGTGGTCCTGCCCCGAGCGACTGCGACGAGCGACTTGCGTCGCGAAGCCCAGCGCTGGTAGGGTGGGCATCCCTCACCGGGTAATTGGTGAGCGTCGAGGGGAAACCCGAGACGGTGTGGAACGCACCTCCGATGTCGGTCGCGTGCGTGGTCGCTCCTTGAAAACGGAAGAACGAGAGCCAAAAGCCAGTACGGGCGACGATGGACTGATCTAACAGGACGCGTCGTTCGTCAAAGTAGTACTGCAGTAGGCAGGAGTTGCACCCCGTGCAACTCCTGTTGTCAGGCGAGTCTTAGAGTCGCTCGTCTGGCTCTCTGATTTCTCGGCACTTCGGTGCTGGAGAATCTTGATGGAGAGTTTGATTCTGGCTCAGAATGAACGCTGGCGGCGTGCTTAACACATGCAAGTCGAACGGAATCCAAGGAGCTTGCTCCGAAAGATTTAGTGGCGAACGGGTGAGTATCACGTGAGCAACCTGCCCCGAAGATTGGGATAACACCGGGAAACCAGTGCTAATACCGAATGTCCTCCACACGTCGCATGGCGAGTGGAGGAAATGTTTTTTCGCTTCGGGAGGGGCTCGCGGTCCATCAGCTTGTTGGCGGGGTAACGGCCCACCAAGGCAACGACGGATAGCTGGTCTGAGAGGACGATCAGCCACACTGGAACTGAGACACGGTCCAGACTCCTACGGGAGGCAGCAGTGGGGAATCTTGCGCAATGGGCGAAAGCCTGACGCAGCAACGCCGCGTGAGGGACGAAGGCTTTCTGAGTTGTAAACCTCTTTCGACAGGAACGATTGTGACGGTACCTGTAGAAGAAGCACCGGCCAACTATGTGCCAGCAGCCGCGGTGATACATAGGGTGCAAGCGTTATTCGGATTTATTGGGCGTAAAGAGCTCGTAGGCGGTTCGATAAGTCGGGTGTTAATCCCTCAGGCTCAACCTGGGGCCGCCACCCGAAACTGTTGTGACTTGAGTTTGGTAGGGGATCACGGAATTCCTGGTGTAGCGGTGGAATGCGCAGATATCAGGAGGAACACCAGTAGCGAAGGCGGTGATCTGGGCCAAGACTGACGCTGAGGAGCGAAAGCGTGGGGAGCGAACAGGATTAGATACCCTGGTAGTCCACGCCGTAAACGGTGGGCACTAGGTGTGGGGACTTTTCAACGGTTTCCGCGCCGCAGCTAACGCATTAAGTGCCCCGCCTGGGGAGTACGGTCGCAAGACTAAAACTCAAAGAAATTGACGGGGGCCCGCACAAGCAGCGGAGCATGTGGCTTAATTCGATGCAACGCGAAAAACCTTACCTAGATTTGACATGCTGGGAAAAGCCACAGAGATGTGGTGTCCTTCGGGGCCCAGCACAGGTGGTGCATGGCTGTCGTCAGCTCGTGTCGTGAGATGTTGGGTTAAGTCCCGCAACGAGCGCAACCCTTGTTCTATGTTGCCAGCACGTAATGGTGGGGACTCGTAGAAGACTGCCGGGGTCAACTCGGAGGAAGGTGGGGACGACGTCAAGTCATCATGCCCCTTACGTCTAGGGCTGCACACATGCTACAATGGGCGGTACAGAGGGCTGCTAAACCGCGAGGTGGAGCCAATCCCTAAAACCGCTCTCAGTTCAGATTGCAGGCTGCAACCCGCCTGCATGAAGTCGGAGTTGCTAGTAATCCCGGATCAGCATTGCCGGGGTGAATACGTTCCCGGGCCTTGTACACACCGCCCGTCAAACCACGAAAGTTGGCAACACCCGAAGCCGGTGGCCTAACCGCAAGGAAGGAGCCGTCGAAGGTGGGGTCAGTGATTGGGGTTAAGTCGTAACAAGGTAGCCGTACCGGAAGGTGCGGCTGGATCACCTCCTTTCTAAGGAGCAACGCTGTCCATTAGGGACAGCCAGCTACCGAGTTGAATGCTGGCTAGTCGGCCACGCGATGCACCGCAGCGAAACCAAGTACACGTGCTTGGAAGTACCTGGTCAGGTGGGTCACGCGGGCGGACTCTCGTCTTCCGTTTTGGAGGGGCGACCCTTCGAATGATGCCCCGCGGGGCCGCTCATTCCCCGACGTTCCCACTGCGATAGAGGTCTCATCGCTACGGGTCGAGCGTCGGCGCGCTGATCTTTGAGAATTCTAGAACGAGCACGAGCATCTTATTTTTTTAAAAATATCAATTTCTCCAAGCTACAAAGAGTCAACGGTGAATGCCTTGGCGTCTACAGCCGAAGAAGGACGTGGGTGACTGCGATAAACCATGGGGAGCTGTCTACCGAGCTTTGATCCATGGGTGTCCGAATGGGAAAACCCTGCACCCGTTATGGGGTGCAACTCCCGCCTGAATATATAGGGCGGGCAGAGGGAACCGGGTGAATTGAAACATCTCAGTAACCCGAGGAGAGGAAAACAAAAGTGACTCCCTGAGTAGCGGCGAGCGAAACGGGAAGAGCCTAAACCGAGCTGGTGTTAAAGCACTGGGCGTTGCCAGTTCGGGGTTGTGGGACTTACTTGAAGGAACCAGCAACCTTCGCAGAGTTACAAAATCGATTCGTAGCAGAAGTACCTGGAAAGGTACGCCACAGAGGGTAACGGCCCCGTACGCGAAACGATGAGATCTCTGGGTGAGCTCCCGAGTAACGCCGGATCCGGGAAAGCCGGCGTGAATCTGTCAGGACCATCTGATAAGGCTAAGTACTCATAGACGACCGATAGTGAACAAGTACCGTGAGGGAAAGGTGAAAAGTACCCCGGGAGGGGAGTGAAATAGAACCTGAAACCGTTGATTTACAATCAGTTAGAGAGTCGTCATGGCGTTACGACGCCATGGCCTCGATAGCGTGCCTTTTGAAGAATGAGCCAGCGAGTTGTGGTGCGTGGCGAGGTTAACCCGGGAGGGGTAGCCGAAGCGAAAGCGAGTCTTAATAGGGCGATCAGTCGCGTGCTGCAGACCCGAAGCCGAGTGAGCTTGCCATGGGCAGGTTGAAGCGGGGGTAAAACCCCGTGGAGGACCGAACCCACCTCAGTTGAAAATGAGGGGGATGACCTGTGGTAAGGGGTGAAAGGCCAATCAAACTCGGTGATAGCTGGTTCTCCCCGAAATGCATTTAGGTGCAGCGTCAGTCGTTCAGCATCGGAGGTAGAGCACTGGATGGGCTAGGGGGCCTACAAGCTTACTGACCCCAACCAAACTCCGAATGCCGATGCTCCAGAGACTGGCAGTGAGACCACGGGGGATGAGCTTCGTTGGTCGAAAGGGAAACAGCCCAGATCTTCAGCTAAGGCCCCAAATTCTGGACTAAGTGGAAAACGATGTGAGAACGCTCAGACAGCCAGAAGGTTGGCTTAGAAGCAGCCACCCTTTAAAGAGTGCGTAATAGCTCACTGGTCGAGTGGTCTTGCGCGGACAATGTAACGGGGCTTAAGTCCAGAGCCGAAGCTAAGAATTGCGACATCTGACGCAGTGGTAGGGGAGCGTCGAACGTGCTGGGAAGCGGAGGTGTGAACCTACGTGGAGCGCGTTCGAGTGAGAATGCTGGTATGAGTAGCGAGAGAGGGGTGAGAAACCCCTCCGCCGTAAGCCCAAGGGTTCCTGGGGAAGGCTAATCCCCCCAGGGTCAGTCGGGAGCTAAGGCGAGGCCGAAAGGCGTAGTCGATGCACAACAGGTTGATATTCCTGTACCACCGTGTCCGCGCCCATCCCAAGGTGGGGGTACTAAGGGGCTGACCTTCGGGTCGAACCGACCAGCCCCGCGGCGGGAAGCGATGGAGGGACGGAGGAGGATAGGTGAGCCCAGGCGTTGGTTGTCCTGGGGTAAGTGTGTAGGGCGAGGTGTAGGCAAATCCGCACCTCACAAGCCTGAGACACGATGCCGAGCCACTAGGCGAAGTCACTGATTCCATGCTCCCAAGAAAATCTTCTAGCGAGTAGACACGGTGCCCGTACCCCAAACCGACACAGGTGGGCGGGTAGAGAATACCAAGGCGATCGGGAGAACTGTAGTTAAGGAACTCGGCAAAATGCATCCGTAACTTCGGGAGAAGGATGGCCTTACTAGGGTGAAGGACCTCGCGTCCCGAGCTCGAGAAGGTCGCAGAGAATTGTGGGTAGCGACTGTTTACCAAAAACACAGGAGCGTGCTAAGTCGTAAGACGACGTATACGCTCTGACGCCTGCCCGGTGCTGGAAGGTTACGGGGATCGGTTAGCTCTCGAGCGAAGCTGAGAACCTAAGCCCCAGTAAACGGCGGCCGTAACTATAACGGTCCTAAGGTAGCGAAATTCCTTGTCGGGTAAGTTCCGACCTGCACGAATGGCGTAACGACTTCCCAACTGTCTCAACTACAGACCCGGCGAAATTGAAGTACGAGTAAAGATGCTCGTTAGCTGCATCAGGACGGAAAGACCCCGTGCACCTTTACTACAACTTGATGTTGGGTTTTGGTTCAGTTTGTGTAGGATAGCTGGGAGGCTGTGAAGCGTTGGCGCTAGTCGGCGCTGAGCCACTGTTGAATACCAGCCTTTCTGCGCCGGGACCCTAACCTTGGTCCGTGATCCGGATCAGGAACAGCGTCAGGCGGGTAGTTTGACTGGGGCGGTCGCCTCCTAAAACGTAACGGAGGCGCCCAAAGGTTCTCTCGGCTGGTTGGCAATCAGCTGTTGAGTGCAATGACACAAGAGAGCTTGACTGCGAGACTTACAGGTCGAGCAGGTACGAAAGTAGGGCATAGTGATCCGGCGGTCGCTTGTGGAAGCGCCGTCGCTCAACGGATAAAAGGTACGCCGGGGATAACAGGCTCATCTTCCCCAAGAGTCCATATCGACGGGAAGGTTTGGCACCTCGATGTCGGCTCGTCGCATCCTGGGGCTGAAGCCGGTCCCAAGGGTTGGGCTGTTCGCCCATTAAAGCAGACGCGAGCTCGGTTCAGAACGTCGTGAGACAGTTCGGTCCCTATCCGATGCAGCCGTAAGAGATTTGAGAAAGGTTGTCCCTCGTACGAGAGGACCGGGACGAACGCAGCTCTCGTGTGACAGTTGTCCTGCCAAGGGCACTGCTGTTTTGCGACCTGCGGGTGGGATAAGCGCTGAAAGCATCTAAGTGCGAAGCCCGTTTCAAGATGAAATCTCTCACTGGATTAACCAGGTAAGGCCCGTGGCCAGACGACCACGTTGATAGGCCGGAAGTGTAAGGGCGGCAACGCCTTCAGCTGACCGGTACTAATCGGCCGAGGGCTTGGAGTTTGATGTTCGTGCTCGTTCTAGGACGCTCAAGGAGCCGGCTTGCCGGTTCAGGCCGCGCAGGCGGTCGAGCGCATGGTTTCCGGTGGTTATGGCGGTGGAGATATACCTGTTCCCATTTCGAACACAGCAGTCAAGCCCACCAGCGCCGATGGTACTTGGGGGTTCCTCCCTGGGAGAGTAGGTCGCCGCCGG
>CAVVMM010000004.1:0-82100 GCA_963749355.1 uncultured Acidimicrobiaceae bacterium | reverse complement strand
GAGCGTGTCGGTGGCCTGGGCCCTGGCCGACAAAGAGACTCGCGAAGTCATCTACCGGTGCCACCAGAAGGCCATCGCCGAGGTCCTCTCCTACGCCGAGCGCGAGGTGTTTCACACTCGCTCCGGCCAGCAGGGCTGCGTCGAGGAGGACATCGTGGGAGTCGTGGCGGCGAGCTTCACCCACTTCGATTCGCGCGACGGCGACCCCCAACTCCACGACCACGTGGTCGTGCTCAACCGGGCCCAGGCCACCAGTGACGGCGTCTGGCGAACCCTCGATAGCCGGCAACTGTTCGCCTCAACGGTGATGCTCTCCGAGATGCACCAGGGCGTGCTTTCTGATCTACTGACCGGCGAACTCGGCTGGGACTGGGAGGCCCACACCCGGCGTTCGAGCACCGCCCCGAAGTGGGAAGTGGCCGGGGTCTCGAAGCGCCTGATGGATGAGTTCTCGCAGCGCACCACCGCCATCGTCGACGCAAAGAATCGACTGATCACCCAATTCGAGGACGATCATGGTCGCGCCCCGACCGACGTCGAAGTGCTCAAACTTCGCCAGACGGCCACGCTCTCCACCCGACGGGCGAAGAAGGGTCTAGGCCTCGGGGATCTGACCGAAGAGTGGGCCACTCGAGCCACGCCCTACCTCGACGACGAACCCATGTCGTGGGTCCACGAGCTGGGAGGCCGAGACGTGCCCGCTCTTCACCAGCGACGATTTCGAGGACGAGATCCTGCTCGACGTCGCCAACGCGGCACTCGACATCGTGAGCACCAAGCGCCCGACGTTCTCTCGGGCCAACGTCCAGGCGGAGGTCTTTCGCCAGATGCAGGGTGTCCGCTTTAGCGAGCCTGCCGAGCGCATTCTCACGGCTACTCGCGCGACCGACCTGGCCGTTACCCAGGCGCTGTTGATTACCACGCCCAACCTGCACCACACGCCACGCTTCCTGCTGCGCAGTGACGGCAGCTCTAAGTTCGAAGGAAGCGGCCACTGGCTCTACACCTCGATGACGCTGCTCAACGCCGAAGCCCGTCTGCTCGATGCTGCCCAGCGCCTCGACGCGGCAGTGGTGGCGAGCGCCACCGTGGCCGCCGTTACCGAGCGACGACTCCCCGGGAGAACCTTCAAGCTCTCGATCGACCAGGCGCACTGCGTCGAGCAGATCACGACCTCTGGTCGGTCGCTCGATCTTCTTGTGGGCCCCGCGGGCACGGGCAAGTCGACGGCCATGGCGGGACTGCGCGCCGCCTGGGAGGCTGAGCACGGCGCCGGCTCGGTAATCGGTCTCGCGCCGTCGGCCGCCGCCGCCGAAGTCCTGGGCGAGGACATGGGCATTGACACCGACAATCTCGCCAAGTGGCTCTACGAGCACCGCCAGCACGGCCAGCGGGTTCGCGAGCTCAGAGAACTTCGCGAGAAGACCCGCCTGGGCGCCCTCGCGCGACGTCGTCCCAGCCCTCGACTGCTTGAGGGTATTCGCCGGCGCGAGGAGGCACTGGCTCACTGGACCCTTCGCGCCGGTCAACTGGTAGTGGTGGACGAGGCCAGTTTGGCCTCGACGTTCGCGCTCGATGAACTGATGTCGGCCGCCCTCGACGCCCAAGCCAAGGTGGTCCTCGTCGGCGACGGGGCCCAACTCTCCAGTGTGGACGCCGGAGGAATGTTCCGCACCCTCGTGCGCGAGCGCGGCGAGGACGCTCCCACGCTGGCGGACGTCCGCCGCTTCAAGGCAGCGTGGGAGAAAGAGGCCAGCCTCGGAGTCCGCCTCGGCACCAACGCTGCTCTAGGCACCTACGTAGCGCACGGACGGGTCAAGGACGGCACCCGTGACGACATGCTCGACGCGCTCTACGACGCGTGGAAGATCGACACCGATCGTGGCCTGCACTCGTTGATGCTCGCCAGCGACACCGCGACCGTCAACGAGCTCAACGCTCGCGCCCGTAGCGCTCGGGTCACCGGTGGGTTCGTCGCCGAAGAGGGGATCGACGTCGCCGGGGCCATGACGGCTGGA
Source organism: uncultured Acidimicrobiaceae bacterium (assembly GCA_963749355.1). Lineage (GTDB taxonomy): Bacteria > Actinomycetota > Acidimicrobiia > Acidimicrobiales > RAAP-2 > RAAP-2. The sequence continues at coordinate 80,082 of CAVVMM010000004.1, read as the reverse complement.
GTGAACGACCTCGTCGTCACCCGCGAGAACGACCGCCGCCTGACAACGGACACGAGTTGGGTCAAGAACGGCGACGTGTGGACCGTCTCGGCAACGCACGAGAATGGCTCAATGACCGTCACCCGGGTGAGTGGTCACGGCTCGGTCGTCTTGCCGGCCAGTTACGTCGCCAAGAACGTCGAACTGGCCTACGCGTCGACGGCGCATCGTGCTCAGGGGCGCACCGTTGATACCGCGCACGCGTTCGCGAGCCCCACCACCACCCGTGAAGTGCTGTACGTCTCCCTGACTCGAGGCTCAGAGTCCAACCATCTCTACGTGGACACCCACTACGACCCCGATCCTTCTACCGGCCACGACGGGCTGAACCGAGATCCCGAGCGCCTTAGAGGTGCTCGCCGGCGTGCTGCGTCACGAGGGAGCCGACGTGTCGGCTACCGACATGATCCGTCTGTCCCAGACCCAGTCCATCGCCGCACTCGTCGCCGAGTACGACACCATCGTCGCCCTGGCCGATGGTGGACGCTGGGACGACGGTACTCAGCCAGTCGGGACTCACCGACACCGAGCTCGCCCAGGCCAAGGCCTCCCCCGCGTACGCAGCGCTGCTCGCGCAGCTGCGAGACGCGGAAAACCGGGGCTTCGACATTCGTACCGAACTACCAATGCTGGTCACGGGTCGTTCGTTCGACGACGCCGAGGACGTCGCCAGCGTCCTGCACTACCGCATTGACCGCTACATGACCGGCGTCGGCTACCCCGCCCCGAGTGCGAGCGAACTCGTAGCTGGAATCTTCCCCCGGCCCACCGGGATCACCGATCCCGATATCCTGCTCGCGCTGAACGATCGTGCCGACGCCATCGAGCAGCGAGCCCGCGAACTCGCCACGATCGCCATTGAACGTGGTGACGCATGGGTGTCGGACTTCGGCGACGCTCCCGACACGGACGAACTCTACGAGCAGTGGGTACTAGAAGTTGCCGCCGGCGCGGCCTACTTGGACCGCTGGGGTATTGACAACCCTGACACCATCCTCGACGATGCAACTGTTAACCACGAACAAGAGACTCAGCGAGGTCGTGTCCTTGGTGCCGCCCAGAGAGCCTACGCACTCACTGTGGTTGAGACTGCACCGGCGAAGGCTGCATACGTGTTTTCCGGCGACGGCCTCTTGGAGCCGCTCAACCAAGATTTCGGACTTGACCTGTAGTCCGAGCATCTATGGCGTCATTAACCCCTTCTCGAGGAGAGGTGACATGGTTTTGACCAGTCGGCACACGCCTGTCGTACCATCTGAACATGACTTCCGTGTATTTACCCTGTTCAGACCAAATGGTCCCGACCCCGAACTGGACTTCGGATGCCCGTTATGACAACTGAACGGAGACCACCAAGGGAGATCGACGGCAAAGGAAAGACGGTGCGGGAACTCCTTGCCGGGCGAAAGTACTCGATCGACTACTACCAGCGCGAATACAAATGGCTGACGAAGCAAGTCGCCGAGCTGATCGACGACCTCTCAACGAAATTCTTGGAGAGTTACGAACCAGGGCACGAACGGTCTGCCGTGGCCGAATACGGGCACTACTTTCTCGGTTCAATCATCGTCAGCGACAAGGACGGTGAGAAGTTCATTATCGATGGGCAGCAACGCCTAACCACTGTCACTCTCCTATTGATTTATCTTCAGCACCAACTCCAGGACACAGAACAGCGGGGCCAACTGGCAGAGTTGATCTTCTCTCAGAAGTTCGGAAAACGATCCTTCAATCTGGACATTCCCGAGCGCACCTCCTGTATGGATGCTCTCTACTCTGGCAAGGAGTTCGTCTCGAACGATCCGTCAGAGTCAGTCGCCAATATTCTTGCCCGCTACTCGGACATCGATGAGTCTTTCCCTGAAGAGTTGCGAGACGTGGCACTCCCTTACTTCGTTGATTGGTTGATCGAGAGCGTTCACCTTGTCGAGATCACTGCTTACTCCGATGGCGATGCCTACACAATTTTCGAGACGATGAATGATCGAGGGCTATCCCTCACTCCCGCCGACATGCTTAAGGGTTACCTCTTAGCCAGCATTACGGATGCGGATGATCGAGTTCGTGCTGGCAAGGTGTGGAAGGAACGCATCAGTGCATTGATGGACCTCGGCAAGGACGAGGATGCTGACGGCATTAAGTCATGGCTACGGAGCCAGTATGCCGACACGATCCGTGAACGCAAGAGAGGTGCTGCTCCAGAGGACTTCGACCTCATCGGAACCGAGTTTCATCGCTGGGTGCGGGACCACGAAGATCGCCTGGGCTTGGAGAAGAACAGCGACTTTGTTCGCTTCATCGACAGGGACTTTGCCTTTTATAGTCACTGGTACGGGCAACTTCGCGGGGCTGCCGAAACGCTTACGCCGGGCCTTGAATGTGTCTACTTCAACGCGGAGCACAATTTCACGCTCCAGTATCCCGTCCTTCTCTCCCCTCTGCAGGTGCAGGACTCCGAAGAAACAATTCTGCAGAAGATTCGGATCGGGGCATCTTTCCTCGACATTCTGATCCATAGGAGAATCTGGAACTGGCATGCAATCGACTACTCGACCATGCAATACGCGATGTTCATCATCATGCGAGACATTCGTGGCAAGACCGCGGATGAACTAATAGAGCACTTGAGTTCGAGACTCGACGCAGACAGCGAGACTTTCGTCAGTAACGAGAGTTTCCGTCTGCACGGCATGAACGGTCGTCAAATTCATCGTCTACTGGCACGGATGACCGATTACATCGAAACCCGTTCGGGAATGCCTTCGCACTACGTGGAGTACGCAAAACGTGGTGGCAAGGAAGGTCTTGAAATCGAACACATCTGGGCAGATCATGCAGATCGCCATGAAGATGAGTTCGCCCACCCCAGTGAGTTCGCGGAATACAGGAATCGCGTCGGAGACCTGCTGCTCTTGCCAAAGAGCTTCAATGCAAGCTTTGGCGATCTACCGTACGAAGAGAAGCTCGTCCACTACGACAGCCAGAATTTACTTGCCCGGAGCCTTAATCCGAATGCGTATGATCACAATCCGGGATTTCTTCGCTTCGTAGAAAACAGTGGTCTCCCCTTCCGATCACACACTGAATTCCGTAAAGCCGATCTCGATGCGCGACAAGAGCTGTACCGGCAACTAGCCGAACACATTTGGAACCCAGACAGGCTGAGACAAGAAGTTGAGGGAGACTCCTGATGTCTCGTCAGTCCCAAAACGGCGAGCCCCTCGGATTCGAGGACACCCTATGGAAGGCTGCGGACAAACTGCGTGGTTCGATGGACTCCAGTGAATACAAGCATGTAGTGCTTGGTCTCGTCTTCCTCAAGTACATCGACGACGCCTTTAGTGAACGACGAGCACAACTCGCAGCCGACTTGGCTGGAGATGGGATTACCGAGGCGCAGGCCGAGGAGCTTTTGGAATCTCGGGACGAATACACAGCCGAGGGCGTCTTTTGGGTTCCGCCACAAGCTCGCTGGGAATACTTGCGGGCCAACGCAAAGCAGCCCGAGGTCGGGAAGTTTATCGATGCAGCAATGGATGCTGTCGAGGTCGAAAACCCAGCCCTCCGTGGGGTGCTGCCGAAGAACTTCGCCCGCCCGAGCCTGGATGTCCGCCGTCTTGGTGAACTGGTTGACCTAATTGCTGGACTTGGGCTCGGCTCTGCTGAACATCGCGAGAAGGACCTCCTCGGGAGGGTGTATGAATACTTCCTCGGGAAGTTCGCCTCCCAAGAGGGGAAGGGTGGAGGCGAGTACTACACACCACGCAGCGTGGTCAAACTCCTCGTCGAGATGATCGAGCCATACCGGGGAAGGGTCTACGACCCGTGCTTCGGATCTGGGGGCATGTTCGTCCAGTCAGAAAACTTTGTCGAGGCACATGGTGGACAACGCAACGATATTGCTGTCTATGGGGAGGAGTTGAACGATACAACCTGGCGACTCGGAAAGATGAACCTTGCCATACGAGGTATCGAGGCTGATTTAGGACCCCGATGGGGTGACACCTTCCATAACGATCTCCATCCTGACCTGAAAGCCGACTTCGTACTCGCCAATCCGCCATTCAACATCTCTGACTGGGGCGGAGAACAGCTGCGGGATGATCCTCGCTGGCGTTTCGGTGCCCCTCCAGTTGGGAACGCGAACTTCGCTTGGCTTGAACACATTGCCTCCAAACTTGCACCACAAGGAGTGGCTGGGGTTGTTCTCGCAAACGGATCTCTCTCGTCACAACAGTCTGGCGATGGTGAGATCAGGAGGAAGATGATTGAAGCGGATCTTGTGGAGTGTGTCGTTGCGCTACCGGGGCAGCTCTTTTACACCACTCAGATACCAGTCTCTCTGTGGTTCTTGAGCAGAGACAAGACAGTTGGCCGCTCGCACTCCTCGCGATCAAGGGCAGGGAGTGTCCTTTTCATTGATGCTCGCAAACTCGGCAGCATGGTGGACCGCACTCACAGGGATCTCCTGGACTCAGACATTGCAAGAATCGCTACCACGTTTCACACCTGGCGTGGTCAGCTACTAGAGACCTCTTACGAAGATATTCCAGGATTCTGCGCTTCAGCGACCACATCGGAGATCTCTGCGCACCGCTATGTACTTACACCGGGGCGTTACGTCGGGAGTGAAGCGTTCGAATACGATGCAGAACCGATAGAGACAAAGGTTCATCGACTGAAGTCTGAATTGACCGCGGCCTTTGAAGAGAGTGTTCGTTTACAGGCTGACGTAAATGATGCCCTGGGACGCCTTGATGTCTGAGCAGCACATCGTTTCCCTCGACGAATACGCCGATCTGATAACCGGATACCCATTCAAGAGCAGTGAGTATACCGACGATCCCTCAGGGATTCGATTACTCAGAGGAGACAACGTCGTCCAAGGGAAGCTGCGTTGGGATGGAGCGAAGAGGTGGCCAAAGCAATTGGCTCCTCAACATAAAGAGTTTGAGCTTTCTCTCGACGATGTAGTTCTTGCCATGGATCGACCATGGATCGAAGCGGGCCTCAAATATGCCGCAATTCGAGAAGCTGACCTACCCACCTTGCTCGTCCAGCGGGTTGCACGATTACGTGCGAAGCCCGGACTTGACCAGACTTTCCTCCGGTATCTTGTTGGCAGTCGGCAATTCACCGAACACGTTTTGGCAGTTCAAACTGGAACCGCTGTTCCTCACATAAGTCCTACTCAGATTCGCGAGTTTCGATTCAAGTATCTTCCACTAGCAGTTCAGCAAGGAATCGGGGATTTTCTTGATGTCTTAGACAACAGCCTGGACTTGAATGATCGGATACTGGCACTGTGTGAAGAAACCCTTCAAGCATGTTTCGACTTAGTTGCTCGTGACTCCCCGATAGGCTGTTTTGGAGATCTTCTGACTCCGTATCGACAGAAGATTGGGAACACAGAATCTGTCCAAGTACTTTCTGCCGTTAGCTCGGGTGAATTAGTTCCATCTGACACGTTTTTCAATAAGCGCGTCTATTCGGAGTCAACCCACAACTACCTTCAAGTACCGCTCTGGGGAGTCGCTTACAATCCATCCCGAGTTAATATTGGTTCAATAGGCATGAATTATTTTGCAAATGCAGGTGCTGTCAGTCCGGTCTATGTGGTCTTAAGGGCATCCGAGGAATCGGCCTGGTGGGTGAGGCAAGAGTTGCGATCACCATCAGTGAAAGCCGACATTGAGATTCTCTCATCAGGGTCTGTTCGACAAAACCTGTCCCAGGAAGACTTCTTGTCGATTGATGTCAGGGTGCCATCTCCAACGATTGCAAGGATGTACGAAAAACTTCGAGGACCCATCTGGAAACTTCGGGAGTCTGTTCTAAGGGAACAACTCTGTTTGTCATCGTTGCGCGAGGCCCTTCTTCCTCGGCTTCTTGACGGCGATGTGACCGTGCGCCGAGCCAGAGACCGAGCAGCGGAGCCAGCATGAGGTCTTTCATTGCTGAGTCTGGAGTGGAAGAGGTGTGTCTCGACTACTTCGCCGACCTCGGTTGGGAAGTGCTTTACGGTCCAGACATCGCACCGGACGAAGCTCGGGCAGAGCGTGCCAGCTATCAAGATGTTCTCCTGGAGGATCGACTCCGCACTGCTATCGGCAGCCTGAACCCTTCGCTTACAACCACCGTCATCAATGAGGTTGTAGCTACAGTCCGCCGACCTGAGAGTGCAGACGTGATTGCCGAGAATTGGCGTATCTACAAACTTCTGACTTCCGGAGTTCCTGTCGAACGGCGAGACGACAGTGGTGAGTCCCGGCACGACATCGCCCGGCTCGTTGACTTTGAACACCCAGAAAGGAACGAATTCCTCGCCGTCAACCAATACACGGTCGAAGGAGATCAGAGCACCCGACGCCCCGACATTGTTCTGTTTGTGAACGGACTTCCGCTCGGTGTTGTTGAGCTGAAAGTTCCTGGCGAAGAGAGGGCAACCCTTCGAGGGGGCTTTGACCAGCTCCGTACTTACGCAGCCGAGATTCCTGCGCTCCTCGCATATAACGCTGTGTGCGTCATTTCGACCGGCACGCAAGCTCGGATGGGACCACTTACTGGCAGGTTCGAACACTACGCGCCTTGGAAGACGATCGACGGCAAGAGGCTGGCTGCACTTGGTACCCCTGAAATGGAAGTGCTCGTGCGCGGGGTGTTTGAACCTTCTCGCTTCCTGGACCTGGTTCGAAACTTCATCAGTTTCTCGGACGAACGCAGTGGTGTTGTAAAGCGTCTCGCTAAGTACCACCAATTCCACGCAGTCAACAAGGCCGTGGACACGACCCTCTTGGCGATGGAACGAGGAGATGGTCGAGCTGGCGTCGTTTGGCACACACAAGGAAGTGGCAAGAGCCTAGAGATGCTCTTCTATGTGGGCAAAATCATGCGCCATCCCGGGATGGCGAACCCGACCGTCGTCATGCTGACGGATCGCAACGATCTCGACGATCAGCTTTTCGACGAGGTCTTCGCCCCGGCTCGAACTCTGCCGGAGACTCCCGTGCAAGCGGAGTCCCGCGAGCATTTGAGAGAACTGCTGCGGACAAAGGCATCGGGCGGCATCGTCTTCTCCACAATGCAAAAATTCGGCCTTACCAAGGAAGACCGGGACGCCAACCGAAACTTTCCCATCCTCTCCGATCGTCGGAACATTGTTGTGGTTGCCGACGAAGCACACCGAACGCAGTACGACCTCATCGATGGGCTTGCTCGAAATCTTCGAGACGCGCTCCCCCATGCAGCCTTCATGGGCTTCACTGGAACTCCAATCGAGACGGCTGACAAGGACACCCGAGCCATCTTCGGTGAGTATGTAGACGTCTACGACCTCACGCAGGCCGTCGAGGATCAGGCGACGGTCAGAGTCTTTTACGAAGCCCGCCTTGCCCGGGTCGAACTTCCGGATGAAGTTCGCGCGAGACTCGATGAGGAGTTCGACGAGGTCACGGAATTTACTGAAGTGGACACCCGAGATCGGCTCAAGAACCGATGGGCTCGCGTCGAAGCGATAGTTGGCGCTGACAAACGTATTGCCGAGGTCGCCCAAGACATCGTGAATCACTGGGAGAAGCGTCGCTCCGCCGAGATCGGCAAAGGGCTGATCGTCTGCATGAGTCGCCGAATTTGCGTAAGCCTTTATGACGAGATCGTCAAGCTCCGCCCCGAGTGGCATTCTGACGACGACGCAAGCGGCAAAATCAAAGTCGTCATCACGGGATCAGCGTCCGACGGGCCTGAAATGAACCGTCACGTCCGGAGCAAGGATCGCCTCCGGGCGATGAAGGAACGAGCCAAGGACCCCGACGACTCGTTGGAACTTGTCATAGTGCGTGATATGTGGCTAACGGGCTTTGATTCGCCATCACTCCACACGATGTACGTAGATAAGCCGATGCGAGGTGCAGGTCTTATGCAAGCTATCGCTCGCGTGAATCGAACCTTCCTTGACAAGCCGGGTGGTCTGGTCGTCGATTACATCGGCATCGCCGAAAGTCTGCGGGCAGCACTCGCCGACTACACCGACCGTGACCGAGCACGGCAAGAGGTGGGTGCGCCCATTGACGAGGCGCTCGCATTGCTGCAGGAAAATCATGAGGTCTGTTGCGAGTTGCTGTACGGCTGTCCATGGCGCGAAGCACTGGACTCAGGCAGCGATCGAGCCAGGATCGAGGCGATCATGGCCGCACTAGAGCACCTCCTCGGCGGCGAGGAAATGGACTTGCCGGATCGATTCCTTCAGCATGTCCGGGTGGCATCGCAGAGCTTCACGCTTGTAGTCTCATCTCCTGAAGCAATGCAGTATCGGAATGATCTTGCGTTCTTCCAGGCCGTCGCCGTCGAATTGAGAAGGGCAAGGGCAGAGGATCGCCCTGGCACTGACGACGACGTGGAACTTGAAACCGCAATTCGACAGGTCATCTCGGACGCCGTGACAGCGGCTGGCGTCATCGACATTTATGCAGCCTCAGGGATAGGGAGGCCCGACCTGAGCATCATCGACGATGAGTTCGCCATGCGGCTTACCACGAACCCACACCCAAACGTGCAGATCGAGCTACTGCGACGACTGCTGGCCTCAGAGGTTCGTTCAATGTCAAGGCGCAATGTTGTGGCCGAGCGAAAGTTTTCCGAAATGCTGGAACGGGCAATGAAGTCCTACAACAATCGCTCCCTGACTGCCGCCGAAGTCATCGCCGAGTTGGTGGAACTGGCGAAAGAGATGAAGACAGAACACGGTCGAGGTTCGATACTCGGTCTCCGAGACGACGAACTCGCCTTTTACGATGCAGTCTGTCAAAACGATTCTGCAGTTATGGAGCTTGGCGACGAAGTGCTCAAACGCATCGCCCAGGAGCTGGTCGATGTTGTTCGAGCTAACGCCACGGTGGACTGGGACAAGAAGGAACAGGTAAGGGCGTCACTTCGTCGGCACATCCGGAGGCTCCTCACAAAATACAAATACCCTCCGGACAAGCAAGAGGCGGCAGTACAGCTTGTCATGCAGCAAGCGGAGTTGCTGGCGGCGGGCGTCGTATCATGAGCGAACCGCAACTCCATGAGCGTCTGCGAGAACTGTTGGGGTCAGCGCGAGCCGAATCCTGCCAGGTTGTCGCAACCTTCCTCGACATCAGAGGCTTCTCTACGTTCTCGGCACAAGGAGAGTCGTTCGACTCTGCGTTGTACCTTCGTTCTGTCTTCACCACCATCTTGTCATCGCACTTTGACGATGCCGCATTCTTCAAGCCGACAGGCGACGGCCTCCTCTTGATCCACGAGCTACCCCAGAACGCCGAAGCTGTTCCAGGGATTGTTAGCTCGATACTCTCCCGTGCCGTGGTGCTTGTAAGTGCATTCGGTCAAATCACAGCCGACGATTTTATGATCAACTTTGCAGTACCGCAGAAGTTGGGTGTAGGAGTGGCGCGGGGATCAGCAACTCGGCTTGTTTCCGACGGCGGCGTTCTCGATTACACGGGGCGGTGCTTGAACCTGGCAGCACGCTTAATGGATAAGGCGCGGCCCTTCGGAGTTGTCTTCGCAGATAAACATGCAAAACAATTGATGACACCCGAAGTTGCAATGTTGTTCACTAATGACAAAGTTTGCATTCGCGGAATCTCCGAACAAGAGCCCATGCCAATTCTGATCACGAGGGGCGTCGAGATAGCAGCTTCTGACCATGAGCCCATTCCAGAGGCGAAACATGTTTGGGGTGACGAACGAACCATTCCAGTATCGGAGGTACGCGATTCGTCGTCACACGCGTTCTACCTCTCACGAGCCCCTCGCTCGTACGAGCGGGTCGGCGTCCATGTTGAATATCCTCTTTTCGACAAGGATGGTCGGCGTAAGGACGCGGTGTCGTGGTTTGAGGTTGATGGCAATTACTTGGAACAGCCCGGCGGGCCATTGGTATGGATTGACTTTAAGGAGGTGAAGAACCAAATCAAGGAACTGCCCGCAACGACAACTGGCAAAATCCTTGGGTTGAGTAAGACGACCTATGTGACGTTCACTCCGTTCTGCGAACCAATTGACGAAGAGTAGGCGTCCGGCGATTTTTCCAGAATGAACCGTTGGGCTTTACGGCTTCTCCAGATATTCGAGCCATTGAGAATGTCCACGTGCTGCAGCACGACTCGCAGCCTCTCTGACAAGTCGTAAGGCTTCTGGGTCGCCACTTGCGTATTCCGACGAAGTTGCACAGCCGTTCCGGAGTTTTTGCACACCGGTCGTGATGCCGTGCTGGTGAGCGCTCTTCCCTAACCCACCTCCTTTCGAGTCATCGTAGAACGGATCACTTCGGCGCCGGTGCCATCGACTTCTTCGAGCGAGGCGCGGCGTCGCTGCGACGCCGAGAAGCGCCGACGAGCTCGAGGCGGTGCGCACGCTCGAGCAGCCGGTCGAGGATCGCGTCGGCAACCGTCGGATCACCGAGACCCTCGTGCCAGTGGTTGACCGGCAGCTGCGACGTGGCAATGATCGACCGCCCCCGGCGGTCCTCGACGACCTCGAGCAGGTCCGCCGCCTGGTCGTCGGAGTGCGGACGAAGCAGTAGGTCGTCGAGGATGAGCACGTCGACCCGCGCGAGGTTCGCCATCATCCGCGCCAGGCGTCCGTCGGCACGCGCGACGCTGAGGTCGTCGAGGAGCGGGGGCACGCGGACGTAGAGCGCGGTCGCGCCGTCACGAATGGCGGCGTGCGCGAGCGCGCAGGCCACGAAGGTCTTGCCGACGCCGGTCGGACCGACGATCATCACGTGGTGATGGTTCGCGACCCAGGACGAGCCCACGAGCGAGAGGAACGTGGCCTTGTCGAGTCCCCTGGCGGCGGCGAAGTCGAGGTCCTCGACAACCGCGCCGCTGCGCAGCTTGGCGGCCTTCAGGATTCGTTCCAGGCGCCGGTTGGAGCGCTGGAGGAGCTCTTGCTCGACGAGGAGTCCGAGACGATCCTCGAAGGAGAGCTCATGGTAGTCGGGGTGGGCTCGCTGTTCGAGCAGCCCCGACGCCATGGCGGGTAGTCGCAGGGTCTTGAGTCCCTCGATCGTGGAATGGGTGAGCATGGTTCTCCTAGCGGTAGTAGTTCGGACCCCGGATATTGGAGTGCACGGGGTGGGCCCGAGTGGACCCCGCGGACAGTGGCCGCTGGTCGAGCCCGTGCTTGAGCATCGAGGCGACCGACGAATAGGAGAACGAGCGCAGGAGAAGCGCCCTGGCGCAGGCGGCCTCGAGGCGCTGGGGGCTGTATTTCTTGGCGAGCCCCATGACGCCGAGCGCCGAGCGGAACCCCTGTTCGGGGTGGGGTCGGCTGGCGAGCAGCTGGTCGATGAACTCTCCGGTCGCCGGCCCGTTCTTCTCGGCCCAGTGAACGATGCGCCCGGGCGTCCACTCCAGGTAGCGACGGTGCGAATCGGGCATGTGCTCGCTGAGCGTGGAGTGACGTCCCTTGTCGTAACGACGCAGGTGGCTCGCGACGCGGTGGTTCTTGAAGAACACCTCGACAGTAGAGGTGGTGAGTCGGATCTCCACCACCTCGCGCACGAGCCGGTAAGGCACCGAGTAGTAGTGCCGCTCGACCTCGACGTGGTAGTCAATGTTGACCTTGGCGCGTCGCCAGGTGGCGAACTCGTAGGGTTCCTCGGGCAGGCGTCGTAGCGCCGGCCGGTCGAGCTCTAAAAAGACGCTTCGGCGCGAGCCCTCGAGCTTCTTGAAGGGCTTGGCGTTGACGAGCTCGACGAGCGTGGCGATCGCCTCGTTCGCCTCGGCCAAGCTCGTGAAGCGCTCCTTGCGCACTCGCGCCATGATCCAGCGCTCGGCGATCTGGACCCCCACCTCGACCTTGGCCTTGTCGCGGGGCCGGTAGGGCCGCGCGGGAATGATGGCTATGCCATAGTGCGCGGCCATCTCCTGGTAGGTGGCGTTGAGGTCCGGCTCGTAGCGAGAGGCCTTGGTGACCCCGGGCTTCAGGTTGTCGCTCACGACGACGCGCGGACAGCCCCCCAGGAACTGAAAACAGTGCACGTGCGCACCCACCCAGTGCTCGAGCGCCTGGCTGCGCAGGGCCTCGGCGTAGAGGTAGTTCGACGCCCCCAGCACCGCGACGAAGAGCTCGGCGCGGTAAGAGACGTCGAGGGTCCCTTCGTCGTAGATCGGGATCGTGAGACCCGGGAAGTCGACGAAGAGCTTCTCGCCCGCGAGGTGGTCCTGGCGCATCACGACGTCGAGGTGGCGCCGCCACTCGCGATAGAGCTTGCAGAACTGGCTGTAGGCGTAGCCGGCGGGGTGGGCTTCGCGGTACTCGTCCCAGAGCAGCGCCAGGGTGACGCCCTTGTGACGCAGTTCTCGTTGCAGGTAGGCGAAGTCGGGCCGGTCGCGCGTCAGCTTCTGCGGGCTCGGCGCGAAGAGCAGGCGCTCCAGGGCGTCGTCGTCGACGTCGCCCAGCGGCCAGGCGAGTCCCGCCTGCTCGGCGCGTCGCTCGTAGAGCGCCACGGTGGCGTGGGGCATCGCGAGGGCGGCGGCCGCGTCACGCAGGCTCAGGTGCTCGCCCCAACGGAGCCGAAGTAGCTCGCGGACCTTGCGCATGGTTGTATGGGGACGGGGCACCGGTATCTCCTCTGATTGTGATGAATCAAAGAAGCGTTGCCGGTGCCCTCGCGCTCACGCCAGCGCCGCCGTCACGACCTTCCCGGGTGTACAACTACGTCGGAATCGCTGTACAACTTCGATCGGAACGGGTGTACAACAACCGTCGGAATCCGCACCGCCCCAAGATTGATTTCGCAGCTGGAGCCTAACCGTCGCATAGATACCCAAAATGGGGCCTCATACCGTTCGCCACAGTCTGTTACGCGGTAGGCGGAGCGATCGATAACCGGGGCCTCATTTTCATTGGCGAGTCGTAGTGCGATCCGTTGAGCGCGCGTGGGCAGCGAACAGTTTCAACGGATCGTGTTCCGGAAGTTTTGATCGGCCCTATCACCTATCCCCACCACATGACCTGGGATAGGTGATAGGGCCGGTCGAAACTTCAGAATTACCGAGCCAAGGTTTTCAGGCGCGTTTCGCACCGGCGTGCGGATTCGTGTCGGTGATCCAAAGTCAACAATTCCCGACTGGCGGTTCAAACGCTTAAACCGCTGACCGGACTTCGATAATCGAACTGGCGGGTGCTGCCAGACTGGCCGGACGACGACGCCTCGCTGCACGATTCCGTGTCATCGAGGGCTAGGTGAACTTCTCGGCCGATGGCGGCACGGAGGAGTACTTCCTGTTGCGACCGAGCATTGTCTCGGACCCGCACTACGCACGGTGAGCGCCTTGACCGAATCACGCAGTTGCCGGTTCGCTTGTCCGAACCGCACGTTCTCGGTGCCCTTCTCAACCAGAGGTTCGGTTAATTGCTCGACTTCGTTACTCCCGATTCCCATCAGGGACGACACCACTCGGAAGTTCTCCTCAAACAGAGTGTCACCGGTAACGATTTAAGTGGTGAAAGTCAACTTAGAGGTGTGCATAACTACAATGATTCTTTAGTTCTTCCTGCGTTCGAGCCGAGATTGTGACGAGGAGGAGCAAACCCCGACGACATCAGTTCGCGGGAAATGATCGTAGACCAGGAGACACGGCGGCCATTGCGCTGAAGTTATCAGGTTGGCATGGCGCTCTTGGGCGCCAACCATCCTTAAGCACGTCACACGAGTCATGCATAAGGTGGCGCTAAATCGCCGTCCGGCAGATAGCCCGCCGCGCGAATATGGTCATTCGAATGAAATTCTTAACCAAGAGAATACGTATTCTCACCGCGGGTTTGGCTGTGCTATTGGCGCTGGGGACGGTCGGTGTGGCATTCGCCGGATCGGGTCCAGAGGTCGCGGCGATCCCGATCCGCTATGTTTCCTCGACGCATGAGCCATCGAAAGCGCCAATTGCCGCCGGTCCATCGCGAAGCGAATGCTTGATAGCAGAACGCTGCAGCTTCTATCTCTCATCGCTCCAATCGACAATCGCCAGCTTCGATGCCTTGACTCACACCAAAGTGACGTGCCTCGGAACGTATCTCAACCGCACCAGACTTGGTCCGATTGGTCGGATCCTTGGATCATCGGCCCGTCGGGTTCCGCGTACACCTCGTGGGTCGCAGAAGATCCGCAAGTCAACCAACTCGTGTTGGAAGTGGATCTGATTCCCGCAAGCCTCGAAAACATAAGTGACCCGTTGGGTTGGGAGCAGTCGTGCGTGGCGGGAGACTTCAACTCCTACGCAACGAACTCTCGGCAACGAATCTTGTCGCCGCCGGTCTAGGGAATTCGGTGCTTCGTCTCGGTGCGGAAATGAACGGTTCCTGGGAGGATGACTTCATGGGCACCACGACTCAGGAACAGAATCTGTGGGCGCAGTGCTTCGCGAATGAAGTCACGAGCGCTTCGTCAAGCGGCCGGAGAGCACTTCCTCATCGATTGGAACCCCAACGCGTGCTACGAAGATGTGCCGTTCGCGAACTTCTACCCCGGTAACGCGTACGTTGACATTTTGGGACTCGACCATCTACGACGTGGGGTGCGATACTCCAACCACGGCGCTGACCTTTGCGCAACTCGCCAACGAGCCCGATGGGCTGACGGCCTTTGAGGCGTTCGCGGCAGCGCAAGGAAAACCCATGAGCTTTCCTGAGTGGGGTCTCGAGTCGACCCCCTCCGGCGACGATCCGGGGTACATCGACGGCATCGGATCAACCGTCGACAACGGAGACTTCGCCTTCCAAGAGTATTTCGACATGGTCGTTGGAAACACCATGCTGCTTGGATCCGACACGACGCCATCCAACTCCGCGTATCGAGAGTGGTTCGGCAAATAGTGAAACAATGGCCTTTCCTTACTTGCGGGGCGCCTTGAAATCGAAAGGGCGCTGGGCTTCTAATTGCAGCATCGGGGATTGACTGACCACGACTGAGCTCTTCGATCGTGCGCTGTGCCTTGGCCAGTTCGTCGACGTCGACGTTCTTCACGCCCGGCAGCACGTCGTGATCGATAAGCGACTGTTTGCGCCACAGATAGAGCGTCGCTGTCGATACCTATAGTTCGTCGGAGAGCGCACGCACCGATTCGCCGGCGAGCAACCGCTCGCAGACCTCGGTGCGGAATTTTTTTGGGAAACGCTTGGTCATGACTCCCTCGAGGTAGATCACGACCAAATTCTTATAACCGTGGACCGCCTTTAGGGGTCTAGGTCAGACCACGTTTTCAACCAGGGCGTAGACAGACGGCGACCCCTCGTGGCTCTCAGTACTCCAACTACCAGATGGGCGCTGCACCAATCGCTGCACCTCCTTAGGACTGTCCGCGGCGAGAGTGTCAACGTTCATCTAGCCACATCGCGAGCACGCGGATCTTTGTAGAGATGAATCACGATGCTGGATAGGGACGATGGTCCCTACTTTGAGCCGTTCAGGAGTGAGACAATCGAGTGAGACAATCGGACGCGGGCCCCGCGGAGACGGTTGCCGTATGCACAACGGAGTGCAGGGGGAGGCAACTGCAGTGAGCAACAACGTCAAGGCGATCCTTAGTGACCTGGAGACTCGAAACTCCCATGAGCCAGAGTTCCTGCAGGCGGTCAGCGAGGTGCTGACCTCGCTCGAGCCAGTCATTGAGCGTTTCCCCAAGTACCGGGAGGCGAAGGTCCTCGAGCGCATCGTCGAGCCCGAGCGGGTGATCATGTTCCGGGTGAGCTGGGTTGACGACAAAGGCGAAATCCAGGTCAATCGCGGTTACCGAGTCCAAATGAACAGCGCCATCGGGCCCTACAAGGGCGGGCTCCGCTTCCATCCGTCGGTCTATCTGGGACTGCTGAAGTTCCTCGCCTTCGAGCAGGTGCTCAAGAACTCGCTCACGACCCTGCCCATGGGCGGGGCCAAGGGTGGATCTGACTTCGATCCGAAGGGCAAGAGCGACGGAGAGGTGCGCCGTTTCTGCCAGGCCTTCATGACCGAGCTCTACCGTCACATCGGTCAGTTCACCGATGTGCCAGCGGGCGACATCGGCGTCGGAAGTCGGGAGATCGGGTACCTGTTCGGCACTTACAAGCGGATCACGAATCAGTTCACCGGCGTCCTCACCGGCAAGGGCCTCAACTGGGGAGGCTCGGAGATCCGCCCGCAGGCCACTGGCTACGGCGCCGTGTACTTCGCCGAGGAGATGCTGGCGATGCGGTCGGAAAACCTCCAGGGCAAGAGATGCCTCGTCTCGGGCAGCGGCAACGTCGCGCAGTACACGGCCGAGAAGCTGATCGAACTCGGCGCGAAGCCGCTCACGCTCTCGGACTCCGGCGGCTTCATCTACGACCCGGCCGGCATCGACACCGAGAAGCTCGCCTACGTGATGGAACTGAAGAACGTGCGCCGTGGACGGATCCGCGACTACCCCGAGAAGTTCCCCGGTGCGAGCTTCACTCCGGCGAGCGACCGTGGCTTCAACCCGCTCTGGTCGGTCCCGGCAGATTGCGCCTTCCCCAGCGCGACCCAGAACGAGATCAGCGGCGCGGACGCGCAGAACCTCATCGCTAACGGCGTTCACCTGGTGGCGGAGGGCGCCAATATGCCGACAACCCCCGAAGGGGTCGAACGCTTCCTTGACGCCGAGATCCTTTATGGACCGGGCAAGGCCGCCAATGCCGGGGGTGTCGCCGTCTCCGGCCTCGAGATGACCCAGAACATCGAGCACCTTGCGTGGACGCGAGAGCAGGTCGATGAGAAGCTGCGCCACATCATGCGTGCGATCTACGCCAACGTCCGCGCGGCAGCTGAGGAGTACGGCCGACCGACCGACTACGTCCTCGGTGCCAATATCGCCGGGTTCGTCAAGGTGGCCGACGCCATGGTGGACGAAAGCACGATCTGATAGCCGCGGACTGGATTCTGCTGGATCCGTTAGCGTGATTCACGACATTTATGCACGCTGCAATGAGCACGACTGAAGGTAAGGGCGCCCGCGCCGCTTGGCTAGCGAGGTTTCGATCCGCGTCGGGTGGCTGACGAGCGCGCTGAATTGGAGGCAAGCAAGCGGGGCCGCACACCGTTTCGGTAGGTGGTGCGCACCAGGCTCCGTTCGTGGGGTCGGCCCGCACCGCCTCGGTCGCCTCGGCGCTGATCAAGGCGTGGTAGAGGAAACAGACCATCTGGCGAACGACGTCTCAGGTTGGTCGGTGTACTTATCGGTGTATTTGTCGTGTTGAACACCCTTGAACATCGGCGAACAACCTCTAAGCGACTTCGGCTATGTTCACCAAGGAATCCCCCAGCTGTTGACGGTGGAATGTACCTACGGAACCGAGGCTCGGGGGTTCGACTCCCTCCAGCCGTACTCACTGACCTGGACCCCTAAGAGCGGTCCAGGGTTAGGCGATAGTTGGTCAAAACGTTCCAAAATCGTGCTATTCGGAGTTTGTTGCAATCGATGCAACCTTCATGGGCGGTGGGCGGCACGGCTCTCGAACATTCAAGAGTCCCTTTGGGGCACGTAGGGTCTTCTTGATGGACCTTCGGGACTTCTTCGTGGAACTCTTGCAAGAGTACGATGTCACCGCCGATTTCAACTCACCGGGCCAACAACTTCTTAAGAGCGCTCCGATAGAGCTTCGTAGGTTTGCGCCTCCTACGCTGCTGCTGAAGTCCGGCGGGGGACAAGGGAGTCCCACCTCAACGCCCTGGGTAGCGTTCCTTGACCCCGATGAGACTGACTCGCCTCAGCGCGGCGTCTTCGTCTTCTACCTGCTTGCGGCAGATAAGCAGTACCTGAACTTGTCACTCAATCAAGGCCATACGGCAATGCTGAACGCCTACACGCCCATGGCTGCCCGAGAGCAGCTAAGCGCTGAAGCCGCACTCATCCGCCGTGAATTGGTCCCCTTCGGAGTCAAGAAATTCTCGGGACCTTTATTGCTGTCTTCTGACGGCAACCTGCAGCGCTCCTACGTTGCGGCCAACATTGCTCGCCGGCAGTACGACGCGGGCAATCTGCCGCCCGAAAAGAGAATGGTCGACGACCTCAATGAGTTTCTGCGACTCTACGAGAGAGCGATCGAAGCGAAGCGAAGAATCCTTTCGAGCACGCCGGGTGCCATCGAGACACCAAGCTCGCCCAAGACGACTACTGCGCTAAACCCACTTGAGGGATTTCGGCCGAGAGACTCAAGCGACTACCGAACGACGTTGATCGACAAGGTATTGGTAGCGACTCGACGTCACGAGGAACTGGTCAAGAACTTTGGCGAACATCTCATCAGTAATGGGTGGGAAGTGACGACTCCACACCCGCAGGATCTCATGCTCAAGAAGGGACGACTCGTCATCCTCGTCGAAGCGCAGGTCGTGAAGATGCAAAATGCCACCGACGCGGTCGGTGCGGCAGTCGGCCAACTGTTCACTTACCGCCACTTTCTCCACGAACCGTCCGACCGACTCAAGTTGTTGGCCCTATTCAGCGGACCGATCGGTGACGGGTACGAAGAGTTCCTTGACGGGCTGCACATTGGCTCGGTCGCCTTTGACCAAGGTGTATGGAAGAGCTCGCCCCTGGCTGCGTCGTGGGGATTGAGTTCGTTGTAGCTCAGATGGGGCCGTACCGCTTCACTTCCTTTGACTTGGGCGCCAGCTCCAGACTCGTGAATGGTCCGGCATTTCAGCTTGGCTGACGGCTCAGACGTTTTGACCGGCCCCAGGAACTTTCCCGACGATTTGACCTTGACCCCGTAGTCCGATCTGCGGCCAGAGAGGCGTTCGTAAGCCTTTGGCAATGGACGCGGCGACGGACGCTCATGGGGCCCGCTCGCCGCGGCCGGCGCGAGACCTGGTGGGAGGGTGTGCCAAGACGTCAAGAAGGGTTCGAGCAACGCGCACTCTCGGCGCAGGATCGAATCCACTGGAGACCTCCCCCGTCGCGTGAGTGCCACTGCCGCCGAATCAACTTGAAATGGTTGCCCGAGGGGAACAACTTGTCGGTGACACAAGCACCGGGCCGGACTCTCGAATAAGCAGCCAGGCCCAAAATTCTTGAAAAGTCTTCGAGTTATAAGGGAACTCAGTCAAATCTGGAGGTTCGACGTTGTACGTTGCTGGGGTGAGTTCAACCTCGACGTACGCGCAGCGCCTCGTCACGTCTCGATTGGTGCATCGATTCAACTTTGGTCCCACGCCCGGCCAGTACGCAGATCTACTGCGGCGCGGTGTCGGGGCCACGCAATCGACCGTGCTCGAGCATGGCTTAGCTGACCCCGGGCTCGCATCGCTGGCCGCGCTCGACCTCCCGGACCTTGGTCCCATACCGCAGGGGGGCACGGCCGCGAGTACCGCGTTCTGGAACGCGATCTACGCCGGTCAAACCGACCTCGTGTCGTGGTGGCTCGATCGCATGTACCTGTCCCGCTATCCGCTGACCGAACGCATGACTTGGTTCTGGCACGGTCACTGGGCGACCGCGATCTCGAAAGTGCTCTATCCACTGGCCATGCAGAAGCAGAACAACACGCTTCGCAAATTCTCATTGGGGAGCTTCGAGGACATGGCCAAGGTGATGGCCGTTGATGGAGCACTGAACTATTGGCTCGACAATGAGGAGAATTACATAACCTCGCCCAACGAAAATCTGGCGCGAGAGCTAATGGAGCTGATGACCCTCGGCGTGAACAATTACACGCAGCATGATGTCACCGCCGCAGCCCGTGCCCTCACGGGCTACTCCACCAACCTTTCGACGGGAGCAGTCGGCTTTAACCCGACGCAGCACTACTCGATGCCCCTCAACATCCTCGGCGCGACGGCGAAGCTCAACGCCGAGAGTCTCGCGTCGCTCCTAGTCTCGAGGGCCGAAAACGCCAAGTTCATCACGGAACGCCTGTGGTTCCGATTCGTCTCGGGATCGACGAAGCCACCAGCTACGCTCCCAGCCACTTTCGCCAGCCGCGATATTTCGTCACTGGTCAGTGCACTCGTTCACTCCACGGCGTGGAGTGATCCCGCGAACTCGCTCGTGAAGTCTCCGGTGGAGTGGTTCGTCGGAGCGTGCCGTGCGTTGCGGGTGCGTCCCTCGAAGCTGGATGCAGGGAACACCCAGTGGTCGTTATCGCAGATGGGCCAAGTTCCGTTCAATCCTCCAAACGTTGGTGGCTGGCCCTACGGCCAAGCGTGGCTGAGCGGGGCCGCCTTTCAATACCGTTTTGAATTGGCTCAGAGCATTGTCACGGTGGGCGATCTTTCGCCACTCTCGGTGCCTAAATCGAAGATGGTGCAAGCGTGCGCCGACTGGCTGGGCGTGGCCGAGTGGTCGGCGCGAACCGGAAGTGTTCTCGCGGCGGCCACCGGGACGCCGTCGGAGTTCGCCCTCACCGCTCTGCTCTCTCCCGAATACATGGTGAGCGCATGATTCAGTGCGAGTTCAACCGCCGTCAGTTTCTGCAATGGACTGGGGCTAGCGCGTTCGCGGCGCTTTCTGCCCAGTTGTCGCTGGAGAACCTGGCGAGCGCGGCGAGCTTCTCGCCCCTCCCGCCCAAGACACCGATTCTCGTCTTGGTGACCCTCTACGGTGGCAACGACGGTCTTAATACAGTGGTCCCCTTCACCGATCCGACGTATCAGAGCGCGCGTTCGAACATCGCGCTTTCCGCGTCGCAGCTGCTTCCGTTCACCGACGTCCTGGCGTTCAACGCTTCCATGCCGTCGATCAGCACGCTGTATGGGGAGAACAAGGTCGCGATCGTTCAAGGAGTGAGTTACCCCAACCCCAGCTTGTCGCACTTCTCATCGATGGCCATTTGGCAGTCCGCGTCGCTGTCGGCCGACGTCACGTCCGGATGGATCGGACGTTGGCTCGACAGACAGCCGCACAGTCCCTTCAACGCCATCGGTGTTGGATCCACGCTGCCTCCCTTGATGGTTGGCGATAAGAGCGTCGCGTCGATGGTTGACGTCGGCGGCATTCAACTCCCGTGGGGTCCCGTGGCGTCGCTCTTGCCTCGCTTGGGCCGTCCGTCGGCGAGCGACGCCCCTCTAGAGGCTGCCGCCGCGACGTCCATCACGGACCTCTATTCGACCGCCCAGGCTTTCGGTTCGCTCGTCCCCACTTCGCCGACTGGCTCGTCTCTGGGCCAGCAGTTGTCGCTCGTCTCAGTACTGATCAATGCCAACGTGCCCACGCGAGTGTGGGAGGTGAACTTGAGTTCCTTCGATACGCACGCGGGAGAACAGCTGGATCAGAATGCCTTGCTGTCCCAGGTCGACGGCGCGATCGGGGCCTTCATGACGAGCATTAGCGCGGGAAGTAGATCAAACGACGTGACGGTGATGGTCTATTCCGAGTTCGGGCGCAGGGTCATGTCCAACGCGAGTGACGGCACCGATCACGGCACCTCTGCCCCGGTGTTGCTCATTGGCAACGCGGTCCACGGTGGCCTTTACGGCGAGCAACCGCCCCTCAACGACCTCGACCCCAATGGGAATCTTCAAGTGACGACGGACTTCCGCAGCGTATACGGCGGCCTGCTGCATGACGTGCTAGCCACTCCGGTAGGTGACGTCATACCTTCTTGGAATTCGGCGCTCTCGGTTCACTGAGCGTCAGTGCGAACGTTCAGGTGCGCAAGGTTCAAAGGGAGTCACGCCGCTGCGAGAGGCCTTGTAAGGATCACGAATAGGGTCAGTCCTAGGAGAGCAATCGAGGAGGGATCATGGCCAAGCTCACCGATGCCCAGATCAAGTACCTGAAGAGCCAGCGACTCGGTCGCCTGGCCACGTTGCGGCCCGACGGAACACTTCAGAACAACCCAGTTGGCTTCAGCTTCGACGAAGCAACTGGCACGTTTGAGATCGGCGGACTGAACATGGGTGGTTCTCAGAAGTACAAGAACGTTGCGGCGAACGGTCAGGCGGCGTTCGTTGTAGATGACCTCGCGACCATCGATCCGTGGAAGCCACGAATGGTGGAGATACGAGGAACGGCCGAGGCGATCGCGAACGACGATCCTCGCCGCTCAACAATACGTATCCACCCGAAGAGGGTGGTCAGTTTCGGAATCGAGGAGTGACTGGACTAGGGGTTCGTCGCTGAGTCGATTGAAGCCCAAGTGGTGCTAGCCTGCTGGACCTTCGGATGATCCTGTCGGGTGTCATGCACGCCAAGAGTCCGATCAATGATTGGAGGCTCTTCTCCCAGCCCGACCGCCCCGTCCCATTTACTCCTGCTGGCTTGTTAGAAATGGCCCCCGGAAACGCACGCCCGCAAGTGGTTTCGGTTCCTATTGGCGAAACTTCACCGTTGGATATGGCTCATCACGAAAGCCTCAAACGCTTGCGGGGTCACCTCACTCCCTCCCGCTGCGAGGTGCCGTACTCTCCTGTAGGTGCACCGCGATCAATGCCACACTGCCTTGCTCGAGGCGCAACAGGGCGGTTGCGCTCGGGAAGGATACGGCACACCCGCGCGGAGGGCTGACGGACAGGCAAGATAGGTAGCGTGAGCATTTTGCCGCAGACCGCCGCCGTCGATCCCCCGGTCGACGATCGCCGGGCGAAGGCCCGCGAGGGCCCCGAGCGTCGACGCAAGGCACGGCCCGTGTTGTCCGACGAGATGAAAGCGGCGGCTCGTGCGCGCGCCAGGGGGATTTGCGAGTGCTCCAACCCGAACTGCTGGCACTTCCATCGGTGCAAGGCTCCGGGAGTTGCCTATTTGGCCAGGCGTTCCGCGACCGGTGCCGTGTCGTGCGTACTGTTTTGTCGCGAGTGCGCCCGCACTTCGGGCGGAAGAGAAGATCGCCTCTAACGTCGCGAGCGAGCCGCGCATTTGGCTGGCTGCGTTTGGGGAGTTTCGAGCGTCCCCGTCTCTTATTCCCGCTGACCAACTTCGGGATTGGCGGTGGCGTCAGTCCGAACCGCCCCCATTGTCGGCGCAAACGCCGCCGGTGGGCGCTTCGTTCGGATTGGTTCTAGTGCGTGGCCGATCGCCAAGCCGCGATCACCGACGCGGCGAGCAACGCCTCGCCCGCCGCCGTCGGGTGAAGGGCTCCCGAGAGAGCACCAGTCGCGGCGCTGTTGACCAGCAGGCCGTTAAGGCTGGGTGAAGTACCGGTCGCGCAGTCGAGGGGCACAAAACCCGATGCGATCGGGGCCAGTGAAAGCTCGAGGTAGCCCTCGCTGCGCAGGCTCTTAACGACCAAAGAGGTTTCGCTCTGGAGATAGCTGTTGAGTTGCTCTAACGCGACGGTGCTGGCGTTGGCGAACGCGGCGTAGAGCGAAGCGGTTGGCGTACTGGTTGTCGTCGAGCCCTCATGGGGCAACGGTGTTGGTGACAGGAGGCAGGCATCAGAGCCAGGGGGGCCGAGCAGCGTGGGGTACGGAACCACGATCAGTCGGGGCCCGGCCGCCCGGTGTCGGATGGCACCCTCTGCGTGGAGTACTCGAAGATATAGCGCGATGAGGCGTGCCTGGATTGTCGACGGCTGGCTCAGCGGAAGAGTCAACGCCGTCGCGGGTCTAGTGAGAGCGCCAGTCGCTTCGTCGATGCCAGCGCCAAGAAGATTCGCCGCGCCGTCAATCGCGCCTTCGCACTGTGCTGCACTACTGATGCCGCGTAGGTACTCGATTGTTGGGGAAGTGATTGACGTAACCGCGCCAACGCACGAGCTGATTAGTCCCGAGAAGGGAAGGTCGTTGCCTCCAGCGGTGACGGTGGTGAGGGCGGCGCGGCGAAGGTCACTGAGCGGCGCGGAGGCAACCTGAGCGCCGATCTGCGTGATGGTCGCGCCCGAACAGGCGAGGAAGCGCAAGCTGACGGTGCGCAGTCGTTGCGCGACAACGCTGGGATACGCCTCGCTTGATCGGTCGCAGCTTCCGGAACCGGCAAGGTATGGGACGAGACCTTCGCCCGACGAGTACGAGTCGCCGAAGGCAAAGTACAAGGGCTTGGGATTCGCTCGAGCTGCCAGCGCGTCAACGCTGCCCATGGACTGTGTCGCAAGGGCAAGCAGTAGCACGATCGTCCAGCCAGACCGGAGCGCACGTCGACCTGACATCGTTCCCCTTCGCGATATCTAGCTCTCCAGCGACCCTAAGCGAAGAAGACGGCGCCGTGTTGCGGCGTCGGTTGGCGTCGGATCACGCAAGGGTGCTCGCATGGCCGCGCGAGGGGCTCGCTAGAGGTCTCGTTGATCGAATATGAAATCTGGAACCGCTAAGGGGGCCATGGCAGGATGGGTATATGGCGGGTCAAGATGGTGCGGACCGATACGTTAAACCCGGCTGGTTCACGAGAAACATATTCAATCGACTCGTGCAGATATTGACTGGCCTTGGCATAAGTGTGTGGGGTTCACGCGTTCTTTGGGTTCGTGGTCGTTCCAGCGGCGAGTGGCGCACTACGCCCGTGAATCTGCTTTCGCTGAACGGCGAACAATACTTGGTCGCGCCGCGCGGAGCAACCCAGTGGGTGCGAAATCTGCGCGCTGCCGGCACCGGCGAACTTCGAGTTGGAGGCAGAGTCCAATCCTTTCGCGCAGTGGAGCTTGATAGTGCAGACAAGAGGGACGTAATCAGGGCGTATCTCAAGCGCTGGAAGCTAGAAGTTGGCGTCTTCTTTGATGGCGTCAGCGCGTCGTCTCCGACTCCTGAGCTAGATCGGATCGCTCCCAATCATCCGGTGTTTCGGCTCACGTTTGATTGAGTTCGGTTGTCGAATCGGCACGGTACCGCGTCTGAACTAACGGTGAGGTAGTGCCAATCTTGCGCGCCACGAGTCCGCAGGCTACTTGGCTACGCTGCCGCCGACGCCAAGAGACTCGGCGGTAAACCACGAAGGCGCCACTTTCCGACAGGTAGATACAACTCTCGAGAGCTGCGATCGTTTGAAGCATTGAGGATGTGCAAGCCGCCGTGCGTCAGTCGGTTGGCGCAGCCGTCACAGAGCGTTGGCTTCCAGCAACGCCTTGAGGTTGTCCGTCGATGCCTCAAACATTTTCTTCGCCAGCCGGGTGATGACGGGCTCGGCGAGCTTGAAGAAACCGCGGCTTTCGCCACGAAACGTCGACGTAACCAGGGTTCCGTCGCCCACCGGCTCTAGGTGATCTTCGATCTCAAGTACGAATGGCCCGGAAGTGGACTTCAGGGAGTACTTGGAACAGGCAACATACTCGGTAATCTCGGTCGGAGATTCGAAACTGCGCCCGAGGAACCTCCCCACGTAGGTCATGGTGCTTCCGACGCCTATTGGGCTGTGCCGGTTCCATTTCACTTCCATCACCGATGAATTCCAGTCCGGAATTCGTTCGAAATTCACCAGGGCGGCAAAGACAGCTTCCGGCGGACGGTCAATCGCCGCCTTGACTTGGAACTCATTCATGCGAACCACCTCCAATTGCCACGGGTCGGAGTCGCTCGTTAGCCATCCCGTGGTTGGCTTTCTTTTCCACTTCGGCCAAAGCGTGACGGAAAATGTTGGTGCTGTCGAGGTGGGTAGCCCCAAAATGATCGAGGGGCTGCCATCCCCTCGCCGCCTACTGGCGGCAGGAACGTCGTCGAGAAGGCGTAAGCATCGGGACCGACATTGGAAGTTTCAACGGTCCTACGACCGATTCCACCCGCTGTGGCCTGTGAAAAGCGGTGGTGACACCGGAAAGGTCACGTCCTCTTCCCAGTTATGACCGGCTTCGTCTCGGTCGGTCGCTGAAAGGGGAAGCGGAGCAGATTTCGGGCGGCCGCACTTGCGATTGAAGAAATAAAGTGATATCACTTAGATATCGCATTTATTGAGTTCACCCTCGGGGAGGGATCATGAGTCAGTCCGATCAGTCGTACGAACAAGTTGACGCCACTCCCGTCGGCGCGTCAGGGACCGGCGTACAGATTCACGAGCATGAAGCGTGGACCATAAATGGCTGGTACGGCGTCCTTGCGATCGCCGTGTGCATCGGCGTAACCATCCTGCTCGCGCGTGGCTCTACTAAGGGATTCATCAGCATTCCAATCGTGGTCGCCGTGGTCATTATCGGTTCGCTGGTCATCGTGCAGCCGGGCCAGACCAGGGTGGTGCAGTTCTTCGGCAGTTACGTCGGCACGGTGCACAAGACCGGCCTTTCCTGGATCCGTCCCCTCACCAAGCACCGCGACGTCAGCGTCCGAGTCAGGAACTTCGAAACGAACCACCTCAAGGTGAACGACGCCGATGGCAATCCCGTGGAGATCGCGGCCATCGTCGTCTGGCAAGTCACCGACACCGCACGCGCGCTCTTCGCCGTCGATGACTACCACAATTTCATTCGCGTCCAGGCCGAGTCGGCGCTGCGCCACGTGGCGACGTCGCATCCCTACGACAACCCCGCCGAAAGCGGGTTCACTCTTCGCGGCTCGACGGATGTCGTCGCCGGCGAACTTGCCGCGGAGGTGGCTCAGCGCGTCGCCATCGCGGGGTTGGAAATCGTCGAGGTGCGTATTAGTCACCTCGCGTACGCCCCGGAGATTGCCCAGGCCATGCTGCGGCGCCAGCAGGCCAGCGCGGTCGTCGCCGCTCGATCGCTCATTGTCGATGGCGCGGTGGGGATGGTGGAGCTCGCGTTGGTTCGCTTGGCGGAGCGAGGCATCGTCGAGCTTGACGAGGAGCGCAAGGCAGCCATGGCGAGCAACCTCATGGTGGTGCTCTGCAGCGACCAGCCGGCTTCGCCGATCGTGAACACCGGGACGCTGTACAACTGAGTCGTGAGCGAGCGTAAGCCGATACTGCTGCGAATCGATCCAGCGGTCCACGACGCGCTGGCTAGGTGGGCGGCTGACGAGTTTCGCAGTCTCAACGCCCACATTGAGATGCTGCTGCGTCGCGCTCTCGTCGACGCCGGTCGCATGCCAAAGAGAACCGGGCCCCTGCCCAGGCGGGGCCGTCCCCCCGCCGCATGAAGGATTGCGCTGGTGCTACAGGCGTTCATGAAACGCCAGCTGTCCACTGCGAAAAGCGCGAGAATCGATCGCAGAATCGGCGACGCGGTCATTGAACGAAAGAGGAGTGAGATGAAGTCAGAACTTGCTCGACGCATTTGCCTGAGCGGCGCCTGTTTTATCGCGGGCAGCCTCATTACGGCAACTGGCGGGGCCCTTTCCGGCGCCGTCGGTGCTGCGCCCACCGCTCAGGGTTCGTGGCCGTATTCAAATGGGAATTTGGCAAACACGCGTGTCGCGCCTGGATCGACGATCACGCTGGCGAACGTGTCTCAGCTGAAGCAGATCTGGTCCTTCAAATTGAAAGGTAAAGCAAGGCGGAATGTCGGCGGCTACGGCACGTTGGCGGCCAACCCGATCGTGGTCAACGGTGTCGTGTACATGCAGAACCTCCGTTGCGACGTCTATGCGCTTTCCTTGGCAACGGGTCGACTCATTTGGGAGTATGTGGTGAACAAGCCCGAACTAAGTGGACCCGGACCAAACGGTGTCGCCGTCGTTGACGGCGTGGTCTACGGCTTGACGCCCACAGCGGCCTTCGCGCTCAATGCAGCGACGGGTCAGAAAATCTGGTCGAACGACCATCTTCTGAAGAAGGGTCAAGGTACTTTCGGCATACAACCCCAGGTCGCCGAGGGCCGGGTCTATCTGGCCAGCCAATACGGGGAGGTACCTGGTGGCGGCGTGTTGCTGGCCTTGAACGCCGCCACCGGAGCGTTGCTGTGGACGTTCAAGACGGTGCCGAAGAAGGAAAAGGGCGTGGAGCACCTCGGTCTCGGGGCGGGCGGCGCATGGGATACCCCACTCGTCGGCACCGATGGCTCGGTCACTTTTGGCATTGGCAACCCGTATCAGTATCTGTCGTCGGCTCTGTCGGAACCGGGCAAACTGCTCTACACGGACAGCGACGTCAACCTCGACGCCGCGACCGGCAAGCTGCGCTGGTACTACCAGGCCATTCCCGATGACTTCAAGGACTACGACCTGCAAGCTTCGCCGATCTCGGCCAGTGCCGATGGCGTCCCAGTTGTCATCGGCGGCGGGAAGATGGGCATCGTCTATGAGATGAACGCCACCTCGGGAAAGCTCCTCTGGAAGACGCCCGTCGGCACACACAACGGCCACGACAACGACTCGCTCAACGCGTTAGAGGGAAAGAGCAAGTTGAAGGTTCCGTTCACCTTCGTCCCCGGGGCGCTGGGGGGGATGTTGAGCAACATGGCGGTGGCCGGTGACACCGTCTATGTTGTGACATCCAACTTGCCCTTCCAATTCACCAGCACTCATGAAGTCGATGGCGTGCCCGTTGGCAAGACCGCTAAGGAAGTCGACAAGGAACTCTCGGGCGACGTGGAAGCGCTGAACCTCGTTACCGGCAAGGTCGAATGGGCTACCCCGGTGAACGGACTGCCGCTCGGGGCGGCCACGGTGTCCAACAACCTGGTTTTCACGACCTTGTTTAGCGGAGAGTTGCTCGCTCTCAATCGCAGGACGGGGGCAATTGTCTTCAAGCAAACACTGCCGAACACCGCGAACTCGCCGATCGCCGTTGCGGGCAACACCGTGATCATCCCCGCTGGCGGTCCGAAGTCGCTCGGACAGAGCGGAGTCTCGGCGATCGTGGCGTACGCGATTCGATGAGCAAGCCTGCGAACCGGGTCACGTGAGCACCAAGTTCACCACTCACATCGGGTAGCTCGGAAAGTGGGCTAAGCCGGCCGAAGAGCTCGCGCGGAAAGATCGCCTGGGCATCGCGGTCCAGACCAAAGGGTGAAGCGACGGCCAAGGCTTGCTGACGATCGCCTTCGAGGGGCAGCGGTGTCGACTTGACACTTCTGACCAATTTCGGAGTCTTCTCTCAGTCATCCAACAGCAAGGTCACATCACTCTCACAATTGCACTTCGTACTCTGAACCCTGTTCCTTGGAAGGGAGGACTCATGAAAGACAAGACTGCCCGATCAATTGCAGGACTCGTCCTAATCGCTGCCGTGTGCATCAGCATTCCTGCCGTTGCGTACGCCAGCTCATCACCCACATCACATTCGCCGTCGGCCGAAAGGTCTCCAGCCTCTACACCGAGTGCCGGTTTCCTCGCGGAGCAGAAGCAGCTCGAGACGCAGCTCGCCAATCGTGTCACGCAGCTTCAGCACCTCGTCACAGACGTGACGGCAGCGGCGGCGACGACGCTGTCCCCTAGCGACGCCCTGGTGCTGCAAGCCCGCCTTTCGACCGAGACGTCGAACATCAATTCCCTGGTGGCAAAGGTTCCGACGGATACCACGAAGGCGGAACTCAACGCCGATCGTTCAGCCATGCTCGAGGACAATCGCGTCTACGCGGTGATGTCGCCGCAGGTGTTCCAGATGATCGAAGCGTCAGTGGTGGCGAACCAGGTGACGACGATGCAAGGCAATGAGTCAACTCTCCAATCCGACACCGCGTCGATTTTGGGTCTGCCCGGTTACAAGAATGCCCTCAACCACTACAACAACTACGTAATGCGGCTTTCGAACTGGTCAACGAAGATCGTGACCGTTGAAGATGTCGTGCTGGCTCAGACGCCACAGGGCTACCCAGGAAATACGCCGACCTTCGTCGCCGAGAACCACCAACTTCTTAGCGCGAACATTGCCCTGGCGTACGCCTCGTATGACGCGAGCGTCATTGGTCTAGCAACCGGCGGCTACACCGGGTCGTAGCAGATCTCCTTGGAAATTAGTCCGTGGCCGGTTAATAGGGCGGTCGGTGGCCTCGGTCATCGGTCGCCCTATTCTCCTGCTCCAGTTTGATTCAATTGCCGACCCTGACGTCGTAATCGCCGAACAGGCTCGGGTCTTAGAGCAAGACTCCCTGGCTCGTCGCTTCGTTACCGGTTCGTCAACTCTCGTGCTCGGAATCGGTCGGTGTCGCCATTTCGTGGAAAACATGCTCGTCAACGCTACCTTCCATCATGTCTGTTCTGGGGCCTGCGTGGATCGACTGCGTTGAAGCTTCCTGGGCTCCCTTGCGTACACGTGCGCGACGTGGCGTCGTCTTCTTTGCGCCAGTCTTCTTGGCGGCCTTCTTTGGGGTCGACTTCTTTACGCCAGCCTTCTTGGCGGCCTTCTTGGCCGCCTTCTTCGCGGCCTTCTTTGCGGTCGACTTCTTTACGCCAGCCTTCTTGGCGGCCCTCTTTGTCGAGGACTTCAGTGCCCCGGTTTTCTTGGCGCGCCTTCTTCGCGGCCTTCTTCGCGGCCTTTTTCGCGACTTTCGCCGCCGATGCCTTCTTTGCCCGAGCCTTCTTCGCCGTCGACTTCTTCACTGCAACCTTTCTCGCGGACGCTTTCTTTGCCGAAGGTGTCATAACGAATGTCTCCAATCGAAGTAGGAATCTTGGTTCAACGAGATGGTATATCGATAACCACCCTTCCGTACAATGAAGTTCGCCTGTCTCCTAGTCAAGAGGAACCCCTATCCGCATGACGCAACAGCGCCCGAACCCTCCGCTGTGTCCTCTAATGGCGTTTGCCGTTCACCTCAATTTCACACGTGATCGACGTCGTGCCAGTCCCGTAATCGCTCTGCGCCAGAATTTCCGGATGTCGAACGTGCGAAAGCGTGACGGTGAAAGGCAGCGGGACGAGCGTGAGCTGCACTTGGCCGGAGCTGCCGTCATAGGTGATGTCGAGGGCGCTCGTCGTGCCGGTGGCGGTAACACGGTAGGTCACCCTTGATTCCGTTGTCCCGCCGGCCAGTGAGGTCGTGGCGTAACGCCAAACCCAGGTCTGTTTATGGGGAAGAAGCATGGTTACCGTGGTTCGGGCGACCCTCGCTGCCTTAACCGAGGTCACGCAGGTAAAGGCATAGCCGACGCGCACGTCGTTACGGACGTACGCACACGAGGTGCTCTCGCCAGCTTGGTCATCGGCGGGGAACCTCGCATTGACCTCGCTGCGGACGCCGGCGACGATCGCCTTGAGCGTCGGTGGGCTGGGCTGGGCGCTGGCTGCGGCGACCAAGGGCACGAGCGTCGCCGTGGCGACGCAGGCAACGACGGTGAGGGTCTTAGCGTTACCCACGCCCACGGTCTACACCTCAACGTTTCTCAGGGCCAGGCCCGCGAGCTGATGCGATGCCCTTGGAATCGGCCGCGGGATCGGCTCGAGCCCGATCCTCGCTCGGTATGGTTGGGCCGTGCATCCTGACATCGAACAACTCGCCGATCAACTTGTCGCCGCGCGATTCAAGCAAGAACCACTCGAGGCCGCCCTGCTCGGCTTGCCCGAAGGGGACGTCGGACTCGCCGACCTGACAAGGCACACCGAAGAAGAGCTCGCGGAGATCTTCGCGAGCATTGCGTCGACGGCGACGACGCTCTCTTCGCGCCTACACGCAAGTTCCGCATCGCTCGACGAGGTTGACGTCTTGACGCTGGACCTCGTCCGGCTCACTGCGGAATCTCTCGTCGAGAATCTAAGGGTCCCCTTAGTAGAGTTCGCGATCACCGACCTCTTCTCCGCACCGCTGTCGGGGCTGATTTCGACTCTTCCCATGGTGGCGCTCGACACTCCGGATCGCCACAGCGCTCACCTGCGGCGCCTCGAGCAGCTGCCGGTCTTCTTAGAACAGGCGGCGCAACGTCACCTTGACGGCGTCGCTGCGGGCCGTTTGCCAAATGCTCGAGGCGTGCGCGCGGCGATCGAACAAATCGATTCGGTCCTCGGTGATCCCAGCCTCAGCGGCATCCGAAGAGGACAGCCGGAGACCGATGGCGCTGCCTTCGTCGAGCGCGAGTCGGGGCTCATCGACGACACGGTGATGCCGGCCATTCGCCAGTACCGTGCGGTGCTCGAAGTGCAGATCCTTTCGTCCGGTCGATCTGACGAGGAACCCGGCCTCTGTTGGCTACCCGAGGGAGAGGCGATGTACAGCCGGCTCGTGCGCGCCTCGACCTCGACCGAGCGCACCGCGGAGGAACTCCACTCGACGGGGCTTTCGATTATTGAGCAGTTGAGCGACGAATTCTCGGTAATCGGGACCCGACTATGGAAGACCGGCGACGTCGCCGAGATTCACTCGCGCCTGCGCAGCGATCCCGAACTGCGCTATGAGAGCGGCGACGAGATTCTTGCCACGGCCCTCGCGGCCGTCGCACGCGCGGAGAGGTCGGCGCCGCAGTGGTTCGGGCTCGTGCCCGAGACGGCCTGCGCCGTCCAGCCGATCCCCGAGGCGCTCGCAGAAGGCTCGCCGCCCGCGTATTACTACACCGGCGCTCTCGACGGTTCGCGGGTGGGCACCTACTTCATCAACACGACCAAGCCCGGCGAACGGTTCCGACACCTCGCCGAAGCGGTGGCGTTCCACGAGGCGGTGCCAGGGCACCACTTCCAGCTGACCATCGCTCAGGAGTTGAAGGGTAATCATCTCGCCATGTCGGTGTTTGGCGACGTGGCGACGGCCGAGGGTTGGGGCCTGTACGCCGAGCGCCTCGCTGACGAGATGGGTCTCTACAGCAGCGACGTTTCGCGCCTCGGCATGGTGAGCACGGACGCGTGGCGTGCGGCGCGCCTCGTGATTGACACCGGGCTGCACGCCTTCGGCTGGACGCGCCAGCGCGCCATCGATTGGATGACGGAACACGTCCCCATGAGTCCGTTAGAGATCCGAAGCGAAGTGGACCGCTACATCGCCGTTCCGGGCCAGGCCCTGTCGTACATGGTGGGTCGCCTCCAGATCGAAGCCTGCCGGCGCGAAGCCGCCGAGCGACTCGATGAACGCTTCAACGTCAAGTCGTTCCACGACGTCGTGCTCCGTTCGGGACCGGTGCCCCTACCCGCTCTCACGGCCTCGGTGGATCGCTGGATCGAGTCACAGTCGCGAGCGGCGCTGTAGCCTCCGGAGGCGTTAATAGCACCGGGAGGTGGCAGCGCCACTTCGATCGCATCAGCTGTTACCCCCGTCGAACACGCAATGCGGGTAAGACGGCTTGCGGGCTGGTGACTCTAGGATTGGGGACTCTGGCCTTCCTAGGCCAGGGGAAGTTGTCACTGCGGCTGTAGCTCAGCGGAATAGAGCATCGGTCTTCGGAACCGAGTGTCGGGGGTTCGAATCCCTCCAGCCGCGCGACATAGGCAAATTCGGCCGTACCGGCCGGAGACTGGATCGAGCGATTGTTCAAACGGAGCAGCAGTGACTGGTGACAAGTTCCACGGATGGCCACCGACCGCGACCAAGTTCTTCGCCGGCCTGGAGGCGAGTAACTCAAAGGCGTACTGGCTCGACCACGAGGAGATCTACGAGCGCGACGTGAAAGCGCCGATGGTCGCACTGCTCTCGGAACTCACAGACGAATTCGGTCCGGTCCATCTCTTTCGCCCATACCGGGACATCCGCTTCTCCAAAGACAAGAGCCCCTATAAGACCTCGATCGCCGCCACGGTTGGCTCGGGCTACGTTCAACTGACGGCTCACGCGCTTCAGGCGGGCGTTGGATTCCACCAGTTGACCAGCCCGCAGGTCGATCGATATCGCGCGGCGGTGGACAGCGACGCGACCGGCGCGCAACTGCAGCGGATCGTGAATCGTCTTCGCCAGTCGAAACTCGAGGTGAACGGCGCCGACGAGCTCCGAGGGGCGCCGAAGGGCTACCTCAAGGACCACCCGAGGATCGAATTGCTGCGTTACAAGGGGATCGTCGCGGGACGCGAGTGGGCGATTGGCCCCTGGCTGAATACCGCCGCAGCGAAGCGCAAGGTGGTCGAGGTCCTGCGCGCCGGAGCGCCGCTCATTGATTGGCTGAACGCGAGCGTCGGGCGAGCCAGCGAAACTTGACGGTCGTCGATAAAGTCAACCTCGCATCAGCGAGAGTCAGTAGGGACCGTCGAGATTGTCGCCGAGCGGGTGACGAGGCGTGTGCGTCGCGGCGCCGCCGTCGAGCCCTTCAGTCCGTTTCCAGCATCGCGACGTACGGTTCGCTTAGCCGCGATCGGAAGAGTCGGGCTTGGTGCCAGCCAGTGCCGCGAAGGATGAGTCGCATCTCGCGCGGCGTGACGTAGAGCCAGTCGAACCAGGCTCCCACGCCGTCGCCGTAGTGGAATCGCAGGCGAGCCTGACCCGGTGCGATGCCGCGCTCGACATTGCGCCGGTAGTACGAACGGTTCATCGCCGGGGCTCCTCCGAAGTAAGCGCTTGTGCTCTCGGCGAAGATACGCGTGCTCGGCTTGGCATGCCTCGACCACTCGGTCAAGAGACGGCGGGCGCGATCGGGGGTTCCGAAGAGACCGAAGTTGTTGCCGAACAGAACGACGGTGTCGAATTCGGCGATTCGGCTGTCCAAGTCTTCGAGGGATCTGCGCCAGACCTTCTTCACCCCGAGGGTCCGCGCCGCCCGCGCCGCCAGTGGCGACGCGTCGAGCCCGACGACGTCAAAGCCGGCTTGCTGAAGGTGCAGCGCCACGCGCCCAGCGCCACAGCCGACGTCGAGGACCCGACCGCGAAAGAAGTGAAGCGACCTTCGTTCGGCCGCGGGCCACGCACGGACTCCGGCTAAGTAGACCTCGGGACCCGCACCGGCTTCGCCGAACCCGTCATCTCGTTCGATCGACTCGGGGATAGTGCCGCCCCGCACCCAATCATCGAGGGCGCGCCCAAACGCGTCGGCAGGAGTGGCCACCTAGCTATTAAAACTCGCGCGGGAGAGCCGACGCCGTGAACCTCCGGCCCCACACGAGGACCGGCGTCTCTTGGCTCATTGGCGACAGTGGCCAACGTCGCCTGATGATCGTCCGGTGGCGCTGATCGTCGGGGCAGCTTGGACGATGGTGGTCACAGCTCGGTCGTAACGAATGAAAGAGAGCCCGATACCGTAACGACGTGGAAGTCATCATCTCCGAGCCGGCCAAGCGCTACGTCGCCGACCACGGCGGTGGCGTCTTCGTGAAGTCCCACTCCTACCGCTGCTGCTCCGCCGGTTCGCTGACGCTGCTCGACATCGCGACCTCACCGCCGGAGGACGCCCTTGACTACACGGCCGTGGCCTGCGACGAGATTGACGTGCGCTTCCTCGGCGGACGCAGCGGACGGCCGAATCAACTGGTCATCGACGTGCGCGGGCTCTTCAAGCCGCACCTCGTCGCCTACTGGGACGGGTGCGTCTACAAGGTCTAACCTGCGCGATCGCTGAGGACGCGGCGCAAGGCGTCGTTAACATTGCCGTTAACGCAAGAGCGCAGCCGAGCGCCAAGCCTTCGTTCGACCTAGCGTCGACGGAGCGTCGAACTGAAGGAGGCGGCAGTGACCGGTGCCCCGAGTTCACTCACGCCCGACGAGCTCGGCCAGGTCGCGCAGGCCAATGCGTCGGGCAAGCCGCCGGTCGTCTTCGTTCACGGGCTCTGTCTGCTCGCGAGCAGCTGGGAACCTTGGCGTGACTACTTCGAGGCCAACGGGTACAGCGCCGTCGCGCCGGGCTGGCCCGACGAACCCCTGACGGTCGTTGAGGGCCGCCGACGACCAGAGCTCTTCGCGGGCACGACCATCGGCCAGGTCGCCGAGCACGTGAGGGCGGTTATCGAGGGGCTGTCGATGAAGCCCGCCATTATCGGCCATTCGATGGGCGGGCTCGTCGCCCAGCAGCTCGCGGGGCAGGGTCTAGCGAGCGCGACGGTGCCGATCGACCCGGCGCCGTTTCGCGGGGTGCTGGCCCTCCCGCTTTCGGCGTTGAAGTTCTTTTCGGCTGTCCTGCGCAATCCGTCCAACAGGCATCGTCCGCTCATACTCAGCTACGACCAGTTCCGCTACGGATTCGCGAACGCCGTCGACGAGAACGAGGCGCGGCGGCTCTACGACGAGTTCACCGTTCCGGGTTCGGGCGCGCCGATCTTCCAGTCGGCGTTCGCGAACCTGAATCCCTGGACCGAGGCAAAGGTGGACACGCTCAATCCCCTGCGCGGTCCGATGAAGTTCATCTCGGGCGAGCTCGACCACGCGGTGCCCTGGGCGATGACCAACGGAGCGTTCAAGCGCCAGCGCCGGGGATTTGGCGTGACTGAGATCGAGGAGATTCCCAAGCGGGGCCACTCGCTCGTGCTCGACCGCGGCTGGGAGGAGGTCGCGGAGGTCGCCAAGGTCTTCATCGACGAAGCCGGACGCCGCGGATCAGTTGCGAAAGAGCCAGACCCCGAGGGCGAGTAGGGCCAGTGAGATGAGTATCGGCGTGATCACCGGGCCAATCCAGGTCACCGGGATGAGAAAGTAGACGTCCCTCGTCATGAGGCTCTTGGGCCAGTCGTCGACGACCCGCAAGAACAGGTAGTACGCCAGGTCCCAGCAGGAGAAGGCCACGAGGAAGGCACCGAGACGGCTGCGCCCGTCGCGCCCCGCGAGGTAGGCGACACAGAGCAGCATGACGAGCGTCGCGGCTTCGCGCACCACCTCGACGTCGGCGACTCGGCGATCAACAAACACCGTGTGCGCCGGCGAAACAAAGGTGATGAAGCCGAGATTGAGCAGAACCTTATAACGAGAGAGCGGGTACGTCTGGTGAAAGTAGATGAGCCGGCGCAGGTAGTACACGACGGCGGCCTCGACGAAGCCAAAGGCCACGCCAAAGCCCACGAGGAAGGCCAGGTTGGCTCCGGGGTTTCGGGTATCACGTGCGAAGCGACGCACCCGTCAAGTGTACCGACGAGATCTAGGCAGCTTGTTTGAGAATGGGGCGACGAGTCAGTCTTCGAACTTCGTGCCACAACCCATGCAGTAGTTCTGACCCGGGAGTCGCAGCTTGCCGCAGACGGCACAATTCGAGGACGACGACCTCAGGCTGGCCTCGGTCACGGCGGGCGAGCCACCGTCAGCCAGGTACGGGTTGTTCTCCGTCTTGCCCTTCAGGCAGAGCAGCACGATGTACCAGGGCGGGATGAAGCCGGTGAGCAAGTACCAGGCTGAGCGGGCAGTGTCGTGCAGGCGCCGGACCGCTACGGCCAGCCCGGGCACGATGAGCCCGAGCGACCAGATGTCGCGCAGTGCCGCCACCGGCACGAAAAGAAGGATGGTGCTGCCCGCGAAGTTGAAAAGGAAGAACCACCAAAACTCCGGGCGAGCTGCGACGCCCGTGAAGGTCGCGTACTTCCTCAAGCAGGTCTTCACGGCGGTCGTAAAGTTCATCAGTTCCTCTAGTTGCCGCCGCGTCGCTCGGCACAGTTTTTCACGCTACTCGGCGCCGCAGAGCGCTCCTCGGACCTGATGAGTCGCGCCGCGGGTCGAGAGTGCGCCGGGCCTTGGTTGGTAGAGTTGAGCGACAAGGAGCCGCTCCGTCGGCTCCGCTGCCCGGTCAGCCGTCACTGGCGCTTTAGGAGTCTGCATGAAGGTACTGGTTCTCGGTGGCGACGGTTTCTGTGGCTGGCCCACCTCACTGCACCTGTCGCACCTCGGTCACGACGTCACCATTGTCGACAATCTCAGTCGTCGGGCCATCGACATCGAGCTCGAAGTCGAGTCGCTGACCCCGATCCGTCCGATCGGTGAGCGGCTGCGCGTCTGGAGGGAGCTGACCGGCAACGAGATCGGCTTCGTGCACCTGAACCTGGCCGAGGAGTACGACCGGCTGGAGGCGCTGCTACGCGAACTGCGTCCCGACGCCCTGGTGCACTTCGGCGAGCAGCGCGCCGCGCCCTACTCGATGCGCAACTCGGTCGCCAAGCGCTATACCGTCGACAACAACGTGCGTGCGACGCACAACGTGCTCGTCGCAGTAACGGCGAGCGGCCTCGACGTGGCGATCGTGCACCTCGGCACGATGGGCGTCTACGGCTACGGCTGGTCGGGCACGGCCCCGATCCCCGAGGGCTACCTCACGGTGAAGGTGCCCACCCCCGACGGTGACGTCGAGCGCGAGATCCTGCACCCCGCCAACGCCGGCTCGGTGTACCACATGACCAAGACGCTCGACCAGCTGCTCTTCGCCTTCTACTGCGCCAACGACCAGCTGCGCGTCACCGATCTCCACCAGGGAATCGTTTGGGGCACCCAGACGGCTCAAACCGTCCTGGACGAGCGGCTGATCAACCGATTCGACTACGACGGCGATTACGGCACCGTCTTGAATCGGTTCCTGATGCAGGCCGCCATTGGCCACCCGCTCACGGTGCACGGCACCGGGGGCCAAACGCGGGCCTTCATCCACATCCGCGACACGGTGCGTTGCGTACAGATCGCCCTCGAGAACCCCCCGGCGCGCGGAGACAAGGTCAAGGTCTTCAACCAGGTCACCGAAGTGCACCGGTTGCGCGACCTCGCGGCGATGATCTCCCAGATGACCGGCGCCGAGGTTGCCTATCTGCCCAACCCCCGGCGCGAGGCCCTCGAGAACGAGCTCAACGTCAGCCGGGAAAACTTCCTCGCCCTCGGGCTGAATCCGACGCGGTTGTCCGAAGGTCTCCTCGAGGAGGCTCGCGATATCGCGATGCGCTACAAGGACCGGGCCGACGCCACCAAGATCATTGCGCGTTCGACATGGCGTCCCGGCATGGAGACGTCGCCTGACTTGATGAAGAACTCGTAGCGCCGGCGGGCCGTCGCCTCATCGACGTGTGACAATTGTCACATGTCAAAGATCTACGAATACATCCGTCACCCTCGCGCTAGCGAGCTCGCCCGAGCGGGTCGGGCCCTCAAGACCGAGGACTTTCGAAAGCCCAAATCGGACAACTTCTTTGCCCGACTGAACGCCCGCTTCGGCCTTCGCGTGACGCTCGCGGTCGGCACCATGTGGTGCGCCTACATCTTCACGATCATCGCACTCTTCGCCTTGCCCGACGCGATCAAGCAGGGCACCTACTTCATCGTCGTGTGGCTCTCGAGCAGCTTCTTGCAGTTGGTGCTGCTGCCCATCATCATCGTCGGCCAGAACATTCAGGCGGCGGCGTCGGACCGGCGAGCCGAAGAGACGTACAAGGACGCCGAGGCGGTCCTCAAGGAGTCCGAGGAGATCCAGAAGCACCTGCTGGCTCAGGACGAAGTCATCTCGCAGATCATGGATCGCCTGCTGGCGCTGGCCGCCAGCCCGCCGCCGGCGAGCTAGAAGCCGCGCGCTTCCGCCAGTTCGGAAATCTGACGGCACATCTCGCTCCAGGTCGGCACGCCGTCCCTTAGGACGGCCCGGCGGAACGGTTCGGCGAACTGGTTGAACTCGATCGTCTGGATGGACGCCGTCACGGTGGAGAGGAAGGTCACCCCGAGCGTGACGAAGACGATCGAGCGGATGAGGAAGCGCAGGCGTTCCTTGTCGTCGTCACTGATGCTGGTCAGCAGCGGGATCACGCTCTCGAGCTCGCCGATCTGGCCAAGCACCGCCTCGCGCAGCCGTTCGCTGTGGGCCGCGGCGAGGGCCGTCTCGAGAGTGAAGCTCTGGCGCACCGCGTTGTAGCTGCTGGCCGCGCTGTAGAGGAGCTGGGTGAGCGAGCCTTCCTCGAGCACGTCGATGAAGTTGGAGGCCTTCATCCAGCGCGCGCGCATAAGGTCCCGGAATGCGGCGATGACCAGGTCCTCTTTGGAGGGGTAGAGCTTGTAGATTGCGCCGGGCGAGCAGCTGGCCCGCCGAGCGATCCGCGAGATGGTGGCGCGCGTGTAGCCGCTCTTGCCCACGACCCCGAAGGTGGCGTAGGCGAGCTGGGTCCGCAGGTCGTCGCCCGCGGCGAGCATCGTCCGGTCGTCGGTTTCGAGCACCTCGACGTTGCTCACGTCGCGCGGGTCCGTCTCGAGCGTCTCGAGGAGGAGCTTCTCGAGCACGTTCTGGTAGTCGCGGTCCCAGCCGAACAGCGAGTCGGAGAAGACCTGCACCATCGTCATGGCAAAGAGCGTGAGGGCGCGCGCGAAGGTCGCGATCTCGTCGTAGGAGCGGCCCGAGTCGCGTTCGAGGAAGTCGTGGATGAACGGCTCGACCTCTTCTTGGAGCGCGGGAATGCGCCGGGCCGTGAGCAACAGCTGCACGCTCGCTACGTCGGCCGGGGTCGTGTCGCGGATGAAGTCGAAGAGCGCGCCGACGCTTCGGGCGCTCGGCACCTCGGCCGCACGCATGCATAGCTCGAAGATCGTCGTTGCGCGCTCGCAGAGCACCGAGTTCCACAGGTCCACGAGCAGTTCATCGACGTCCTCGTAACGCGCGTAAGTCGCCCCGTGGGTCAGGCCAGCTTGGTGGCCGACGTCGCGCAGCGACACGTGGTCGACCCCTACGCGCAGTACTTCCGTGATCGCCGCTTCACGAATGGCTTGGTCGTTGGCGATCGCGCGTGCGCTACGCGCGCGCTGGCTTCTCGGCATAGACAATGGTAACTAAATTATTCGCAGTTATCAACTATTTGTACGGTAAATACGGCCCTTTTGGGAGATGGAACGGCGTGCGAGGCTAGGTACGTGGAGACCGTCGCGGGTGGATTCCCGGCGCCGCTTTGGTCGGTCGTGTCAACGACCAGCGTGCGACGTGGGACCGTGCTGCCTGAGGGCCGGATCGTCGTCATTGCCGGGCCCACGGCGGCGCTGCTCTTGCACCTGCTCGTGGTGCGCCGTCAGCGGAGTCGTTGGAGTGGCTGAATCCTTCCCGTACGTGCCGATCGACCCCAAGGGTTGGCGACTCGCGATGGGTCTGCGGCCGCTCGACCTTGCGAAGTGGCTCGAGTTCGACGAGCACTACGACGACGAGCTGTCGCAGAAGGCGGCCCTGCTCGAGCGCGACTACGGCGTCGTCGTCGCTACCAATCCCGAGGGCGACGAAGCCAGCTACGAGCTGCTCGGAGAGATTGAAGGCTTCCTCGCGTCCTACCGACCGGAGCTTTCGAGAACAACCGACGAGAACGAGCACCCCATTGTTCGAGCGAGCCGACTCGTCCAAGAGGACCTCTGCGTTCTCGTGCGCGAGGACGCGTGGCGACTTCGCGCGGCCTGTGTCTGCTTTCCCTCGCGCTGGGACCTCGCGACCAAGATCGGCACGACGCTCGACGGCATCCACTCACCGGTGCCCGGCTACGACGAGGCGCTGGCGCGTCCGACGAACGCCTTCTTCGATCGGCTGACGCCGGAGAAGTCTTTCTGGCGCTTGAACTGGACGTTGCTCGAAAGTTCCTCGCTGCACCAGCCCCACGGCGCTCGCGCGGCGCCGAGCGGCGACCTCGCCCAGTGGTACTTCCGCGTCGAGCGCCAAACCCTGCGCCAGCTCGCCGAGACGCGGGCCATCGTCTTTACGATTCGCACCTACGTC
This sequence comes from uncultured Acidimicrobiaceae bacterium, assembly GCA_963749355.1. Classification (GTDB taxonomy): domain Bacteria; phylum Actinomycetota; class Acidimicrobiia; order Acidimicrobiales; family RAAP-2; genus RAAP-2. The sequence goes on along the minus strand of CAVVMM010000004.1, from coordinate 38,846 downwards.
ACGTCGGCGGCGGCACTGCGTGAGAGCGATCCGGAGTTCGTGGCGGCACTACTGCGGGCGCTCGATACGGCTCCCCCAGCCATCCAGGCCTACAAGGGCTGGACCGGTCTCGCCGATCGGCTACGCGAGTCGCTCTGACGGGCCCCGAGCTGGAGTCGTCCGAGGCTACGGGATTCGCTCGTCGACGCTCGGCGGTCCGCTCAACTGATCGATGAAGGCCCCGAACCACGAGGTCTCGACGTAGGCAACGATCACCGGCCCGACGCTCAGCCAGAGTTCGTCGTGGAACGCGGCGGCAAAGAGCGCCAGCAGGAGGATCTCTGAGAGGATGCGCCAAGTGCGCGACTGGCCGAGCCGGCGCCGCACGAGGATACTGGCGATGAACAGGTTGACGCCGGGCAGAAACGCCTCGAGCGACCAGCGCCCCTGCAGCTCCCTTACCCCGAACGCGCACACGACCGAGCCCACGGCGATCAGCGCGACGCCGGCGTCGCTCGCCGCGAGGGCGAACCAGCGTGGTGCCGGGTGTGCCGTGCCCGGCCAGTGAGCGAGGACGCTGACCACGAGTCCGAGCCCCCCGACGACACCGACGACGCCCGTGGCAAATACCCGGCGCATCGCGTGGACGAGGCTCAGGCTGGCCGAGAGGCGCGGCGTTGTTATCGCGTCGCCGTAGGGGCGCGTGACCTCCGACCAGGCAACGCCCGTCCAGACGCGCCACTGGCGCGATCCCGAGGGGTCGGGGTACCAGCCTGGCGGTACGGCGTTTGGCGTCAAACTCACTACAACAGCCTTCCATAGCGGCGCCGAACGTTGACTTCGGCGGCGCGGCTCGCTACTCGGGCGAGGGTACGCTGACGAGCGTCGTCACGCCGATCGCGGCGCAAACCTTCGAGCCGCAGGCCACGCCGAGCAGTGGTGTTGGCACGTAGCGCAGCTTCGCCTTGGCTGTGACGCCGTCTCGCACGGTAGCGAGCCACGGCTCGTCGTTCGTGCGCTGACCAACGACGACGCAGGTCGTCGCCGTGCAGGCGAGCGCGTTCGCGCCACGCGCGAGGGTTCGCGCGGTCCACGTCGTGGCGAAGTTCTTCGTGTGTACGAGTTTCGACGACGTGGCTGTGGTCGCCAGGGCAACGCAGTGCGACTTCTGGCACGAGAGCGATGAGAGCGTCGTCCACGCTCTTGGCGTGGGGCGCGCGGTCCAGGTCACGCCGCCATCGATGCTGACGTCGAGGATGAATTGGTGGTGGGGCGTCAACACGCCCATCGCACAGTCAATGACCGTGCCGCACGAGAGAGCGGTGACGGCGTCGCGGCTCGCCCAAGCCATTGTCGTGGGAACGGTCCACGTCGCTCCACCGTCGGCGCTGGTGCTGAAGCGCAGGACGCCGTGGACCCCGGTGTCGACGAGCGCGCAGTCGAGGTGGCGGCAGGTGAGCGCGTCGATGCCGATGCCGCCAGCTGGCGGGGTGCCCACGCTGAGCGCGTGGTGGTCGGCGTCAAACACCCAGAGAAGGTCGGCGCCAGGCGAGGAGCCGCCGAGCAGGCACTGCGTACCGGAGCAGGCCGTCGCCACGATGAGCGGTGAGGGCGTCGAGGGCAGGGCGAGGTCGATCCAGCGCCCCTTCGGCGTGCCAAACTCGCCGACGGCGTTCAGCCCCGCGCTCTCGCTTGAAGTGCCCACCGCGACGCAGACGTCGTTCAGTGTGCAGCCCACGCTCGATAGGGGCACGGAGATGCTGATGGCCGGCGTGCCGCTCAGCCGCGCGGTGACCGCCGTCGTCGCGCAGCTCGCCAGGGCGAGCGCGCCTGCGCCCATCAGGGCCGCGGCTCGCGCACCGCGGCGCGCACGGGCGACGTGCCGGCTCACCGTTCGCCGTCGAGATCGCGGGTGTCGTCGGCTACTTGACCGCGCGCACGGCGGCACCGAGCACGTTGAGGCCGTCGGCGAGCTGCTCGTCACTGATGATCAGTGGCGGCAGCAGGCGGATGACGTTGCCGAACGTGCCGCACGAAAGTGCGACCACACCCTCTTGCTGGCAGTAGGAGATGATCGCCTTCACGGCAGCGGCGTTCGGGGTCTTCGTGCCCGGCTCGACGAATTCCATGGCGATCATGGCTCCGCGGCCCCGCACGTCGCCGATGACGGCGACATCGCGTTGGAGGTCGCGCAGGTTGGCCAGCATGATCTCGCCGAGCTCGCGAGCGCGCGCGACGAGGTTCCGCTCGCGCAGCGTCTTGATGGTGGCGAGAGATGCGGCAGCAGCGACCGGGTTGCCGCCGTAGGTGCCGCCGAGCCCGCCCTCGTGGACCGCGTTCATCAGCTCTGCGCGGCCGGTCACGCCCGCGAGCGGCATGCCGCCGGCCAGTCCTTTCGCGGTGGTGACGAGGTCCGGAATGACGCCCTCGTGTTCGACGGCGAACCAGTCGCCGGTGCGGCAGAAGCCGCTCTGGATCTCGTCGGCGATGAAGACGACGCCGTGGTCGGTCGTCCACTTTGACAGCGCGGGCAAGAAACCATCGGCCGGCACGACGAAGCCGCCCTCGCCCTGGATCGGCTCGATCAAGAGCGCCGCGACGTTGTGGGCGCCGACCTCGGTCTCGATGATCTTGATGGCGCGCTCCGCGGCCTCGGTGCCGCTCAGCCCGTCCCGGTACGGGTAGCTCATCGGCACCCGGTAGATCTCGGGCGCGAACGGCCCGAAGCGGTCCTTGTAAGGCATGTTCTTCGCCGTCAGAGCCATGGTCAGATTGGTGCGGCCGTGGTAGGCGTGCTCGAAGACGACGATCGCGCTGCGACCGGTGGCGAGTCGCGCCACCTTGACGGCGTTCTCGATGGCTTCGGCGCCCGAGTTGAAGAGCGCGGAGGTCTTGGCGAACGTGCCGGGCGTCAGCCGCGCGAGCTCTTCGCAGACCTCGACGTAGCTCTCGTAGGGCGCGACCATGAAGCAGGTGTGGGTGAAGTCGAGCAACCTGCTCGCTGACCGCCTCAACGAGGGCTGGCACCGCGTGACCGATGCCGGTGACCGCGATGCCCGAGCCGATGTCGAGCAATTGGTTGCCGTCGACGTCGACGAGGATCGCTCCCTCGGCGCGCTCGATGTACACCGGGAATCCGACCGTGAGACCGGCGCTCACGACGGCCTGGCGACGCTGGTGAAGGGCTTGCGACTTGGGCCCGGGCATATCCGTGACGACCTTGCGCTCGGTGCCGACTGAGGATTGAAGTGACGAGACCATGACTCTCTCCTGAGGACGTCCGACCGATGTCGGACGATCCCAGCGTACCGTCGCGGTCCGCCAACACCGCGGGGAACGGCGAAACAGGTGACCAACGTCACCCGTTTCGCGTTGGCGGAGGAGGTGGGATTTGAACCCACGGTGCCCGTAGACACAGCAGTTTTCGAGACTGCCCGATTCGGCCGCTCTCGCACCCCTCCGTCGACGCAGTCTACTGCCCTGGCTTTCGGTGACCCTTTGGTCATTCGGCGTGTCCTACGCTTCTCGGCCATGGACGACGAGGGCTTCATGCGCGAGGCACTCGGTGCCGCGCAACGCGCGGCGCTCGCACGATGACGTGCCCGTGGGCTGTGTGCTCGTGGACGGCGAAGTCGTGATCGCCATCGGTGAGAACCGGCGCGAAGTCGACTGCGACGCCACAGCGCACGCCGAGATCGTGGCGTTGCGCGCGCCGCTAAGGCGAGGGGGCGCTGGCGCATGGACGACGTGACGGCGTACGTCACGCTCGAGCCCTGCGTGATGTGCGCGGGGGCTCTGCTGAACGCTCGAGTCGCGCGTCTGGTCATCGGAGCCACCGACGAGAAGGCCGGCGCGGTCGGCTCGCGGTACAACGTCTTGAGTGACCCCGGCTGCTGCACGAAGTGTCGATCACCTACGACGTACTCGCCGACGAGTCGGCGGAACTGCTGCGAGCGTTTTTCGTCGACCGGCGCGACGAGTAACTCCGCCAGAACTTTGCCGACTCCGACGTCACGCGCGACGTGGGCCAGTGCGTCGGGGACTTGGCTGGCACGGACGACGGAGAGCGCCTGGGAGCCAGCGATGCTGAAGTGGTATTGGACTCCATGGTCGAGCCGACCAACCTCGAGAGTCCGGCGCTTGACTAGAGAACTTGAAGCTTCTTGATGCCGAGGCTGGTTGCGACGAACTTGGAGAAGGTTACGCCGCCCAAGTCGGTGGCTATGCCCGTGAGTACTCCGCTACCGCCGTACTCGTAAATAGTCACGAGACCGCAGCCGGCCACGTCCGCTACGACCTTGGCGTAGGGCGTCGCTGCTCGCGAGAGGTAGAAGCGAAGGGTGAGGGTCGCGCCGACGTCCATCGGGCACATCTCGATTCCGGTCGCGGCCGGCGGTAGGGCCGAGAGCTTCGAGATGAAGCTGGCGATCTTGACCGCGTTGGTGGTGGTGACCGTCGTGTATCGATCGACCTTGGCGTTGAGCCCTCGGTTCGCCCGAACAACGACTTTTGTCGCCCCCGAGGCGACGAAAGTCGCTGGTCGAGGAGGCGCGGGGACGGTGGAAGCGCCAGCCGACAGCGCAACGAGTGCGATCGTGGTGACTGCCGTGACCGCGGTGACTGCAGCGACGCGCGCGAGCGAACGCGGGCGAGCACCAGGAACTCTCGAATTCAATGTCCTCACAGTCACTTCCTGTCCGTGGAAAGGGTTCGCTTACCGATTCAGTGTACGAGTCGACTCGGCGAGTTGGTGCGAGTAACCGCGACAATGATGTGATGCGGTGCCCGTCATCTTCCCTAGTCAACGGGTGGAAATTCCATGTCCGTCAGCGGCAAGCGGCTTGCGCTAGGGGTCTCTAGATTGCCAAGGGTGAACGACTTGGATGAGATCAGGTGGCGAGCGGTCGCCGGCCGGGACGACGACCTTCTGGGTGTGTTCGTCTATGGCGTGCGCACGACCGGCGTGTACTGTCGGCCGGGCTGCGGGGCGCGGCGCCCGCTACGCGACAACGTCGAGTTCTTCGCGACGCCGTTTGAGGCATCGGCGGCTGGCTATCGGGCCTGTCGGCGGTGCTCGCCAGAGACGGCTCAAAGTTCGGACCCTGCGTCGTCGGCGGTGATCGCTGCCTGTCGCCAGCTCGAGCAGGGGGACGAGGCGAGCGTCGCGGAAATGGCCTCCGCGCTCGGCTACAGCGAGCGTCACCTGCGGCGTCGGTTTCTCGAGGTCGTCGGCGTGCCGATCGGCGCATACCGCCGGGCCCAGCGCGCCACGCGCGTTCGTTCCTCCCTGCGAAATGGAAGCTCAGTGACCGACGCGGTTTTCGACGCCGGGTACGGCTCGTTTCGAGGGTTCTACGAGTTTGGCGCCGCGCAGCTGGGCATGACGCCCGGCCGGTACCGCAACGGCGGACGAGGCGAGCGCATCCGCTACACGTCGGTTGCGACGCCGCTCGGCTACGTCGTCGCCGGCTGTACTTCTCGCGGAGTGTGCGCTGTCCGGCTGGGCGCCGATGAGAACGCGCTGACGAAGGACTTGAAGGAGGAGTTCCCTAACGCCACGATCGAACGCGACGACGACGGCCTCGCCGACGTGGCCCGCGTGCTGGCGGGCGCCGTCCGCGGCGGGGGCGATGCAACAGCGCTGCCGCTCGACGTAGAGGGCACGGCCTTTCAGATTCGAGTCTGGGAAGCCTTGCGCCGGATCCCGTTGGGCCAGACGCGCACCTACTCGCAGGTGGCAAGCGAGATCGGCGCGCCCGCGGCTGTGCGAGCCGTCGCGTCGGCGTGCGCGGCGAATCACGTGGCGTTGGCCGTGCCGTGCCACCGGGTCGTGCGTCAGGACGGTTCACTTGGCGGCTACCGATGGGGCATCGAGCTAAAGGAGTCGCTGCTGCGTGCCGAGCGTGTCGGCGGAATATAGCTGGGAGCGGAGTTGGCGGAGGAGGTGGGATTTGAACCCACGGAAGGTCTCCCTTCACACGATTTCCAATCGTGCCGATTCGGCCGCTCTCGCACTCCTCCGGGCGTCGGTACTCACTACAACAAATGATTACCGGCTCGCAAGGCTACCCGAGGTCGGTCGCGTCGGTCTCCGGTAGCCTTGTTTCGCCGAGGTTCAAGGCGGTGGTCGGGTCCCGTGCGACGGCCATTCGTGAACCGAGTCAGGGGTGGAAGCCAGCAGCTCTCAGCGAACTGCGCCGGGTGCCACGGATCGCCTGACCGCCGCTTTGGACCTCGGCATCTGACTGCCCCCCGTTAGCATCGATGCATGGCGAACGCGAAGGCAACCCCGACTTCTCTCGGGGGCGTCACTTCGCTCTACCGACGTTTCCGGCCGGCTCGATTCACGGAATTAAGGGGCCAGGACCACGTCGTGCGGGCCCTCCAAGGAGCGGTGAAGAACGGCCGTGTCTCGCACGCGTACCTGTTCTCGGGACCCCGCGGCACCGGCAAGACAACGGCGGCAAGGATCCTCGCCAAGGCCCTCAACTGCGAGCACCCAGTTGACGGCGACGCGTGCGCGGTCTGTGCGAGCTGCCTCGCCATCGCCAAGGGAACCTCGCTCGACGTGATCGAGCTCGACGCCGCCTCCAACAACGGGGTCGACGACATTCGCGACATCATCTCGGGCGCCTGGCACGGAACGCCCGGCACGTGGAAGGTCTACATCTTCGACGAGGTGCACCAGCTCTCGAAGGCCGCCTCAGCGGCCCTGTTGAAGACCCTCGAAGAGCCGCCGTCCCACGTCGTGTTCGTCCTGGCGACGACCGACCCGCACAAGGTGCTGCCGACGATCCGTTCGCGCACCCAGCACCTCGAGTTCCGGCTCCTCGGTGGCGAGACCCTCGCCACGCTGCTCAACGACGTGAAGGACGCAGCGGGGCTCAACGCCGATGACGCGACCATCGAGGCCGCCGTGCGCCTCGGTCGTGGATCGGCGCGCGACGCGTTGAGCGCACTCGATCAGCTGCTTGCGACGGGTTCACTGAGCGAGAGCCAGCCCGAGTTCGACGCGCTCTTCGACGCTCTCGTTCGACTTGACGCCGTCGCGGCCTTGCGCTCACTTGCGGTGCTGACGCGCGAGGGTTGGGACCCCGAGCAACTCGCCGAGCACTTCGCGGGCGAGGTTCGCCAGGTCTTCTTGCTTCAGGTGGCCCCCGAAGTGGCCGACGCCGTCGACGCCGATCGCGAGCGCCTGAGCAAATGGGGCCACGAGCTAGGCCTCGCGCGCAGCGTCCGGATCCTCGAGACCGTTGGGCGGTCGATTCGCGAGATGAAGAGCGCCCCGGAGAAGATCGTGATCCTAGAAGTCGCCATGGTTCGGCTCACCAAGCCTGAGCTCGACCAAACCTACGAGGCGATCGATGAGCGACTTACTCGACTCGAGCGTGGCGCCAGCAGGTCCCCTGCGCCTACTCCCGCACCAGCACCGGCGCTGCGACCGATCGGATCGAGCGTCACGGCACCCGCACCCGTCGCCAAGTCCGAGCCGAGTGGCAACGAAGCGCCGCCCGACAAGGCGACGCCCACCACGATCGTTTCCTCGAACGTCGGTGACGAATCGCTCGACCTCGAGGACGTGCGCGAGCGCTTCAGCGCCCACGTGGTTCCTCGCACGTCTCGATCGGCGCAGCTGCTGCTGCGCTCGGCGAGGATCGAATCCGTCAACGGGTTGCTGCTCACGATCGCGATGCCGAGCGAGGAGATGCGCCAGAACACGGAGCTGATCGCTCAGGGCCTGAAGGGTGCCCTCGAGCACGAATTCCAACTCCCTCTCTCGATCTTCTGGACCGTTGACCCCTCACTCGTGGTGATGAAGCCGGCGCCGCGTGCGGTCTCGAAGAGTGCCGTCATCGACGACGAAGCGGACGGAGCCGACGAGTCGGCCGTGGTCGTTAACTCCGCGGCCGAGCATCTCATCACCGAGATGTTTCCCGGCGCCGAGGAGATATCGTGACCTACCCACCCGCGCTGCAGGCCGTCGTCGACGAACTTGGGCGTTTCCCCGGCGTGGGTCCCAAGTCGGCCCAGCGCATCGCCTTCTGGCTGATGCGCCAACCCGGCGAAGACGTCGACCGACTGGCGACCGCGCTCGAGGACATGAGGACCAAGCTCTCGTTCTGCGAACGCTGTTGCAGTATTGCCGAGTCCGGCGGGCTCTGTCCGATCTGCGCCGACGCTCGGCGTGATCAAACGACCATTTGCGTCGTCGAGAGTCCACCCGACGTGGCGGCCGTGGAGCGGTCCGGCGTCTTCCACGGGACCTACCACGTCCTGCACGGCGTCTTGAACCCGCTCGAGGGCGTCACGCCCGACCGGCTGAGGATTCAAGAGCTGTTGCGGCGCCTGAACGGTCCGGTGAAGGAGGTCATCCTCTGCTTCAACTCCAACGTCGAGGGAGATCACACCGCGATGTATCTCAGTCGGCTCCTGCAGGCGCCGGGCGTGATCGTGACCCAGCCGGCCAGCGGGCTGCCCGTGGGCGGTGACCTGGAGTTCGCCGACGACCTCACCCTGGGACGGGCGATCGACGGACGACACGTCGTCAGCGAATAGGGCGGCGCCCTCTACGCGAAGCGCACTACGCAGAGTGCCCCGGCGACCAGGCAGTAGATCGCGAAGGGCGTCAATGTTCGGGTCTTGAACCAACGGGTCAGAACGCGCACGGAAAGGTACGCCGTCACCATGGCGCAGATCGCACCGACCAGCGTCTGTAGCCGAACGCCGTCACCGAGCGAACCGAAGAGCTGAGGCAGCTTGTAGAGCCCGGCCATCAAGATGACCGGTGTGGCGAGGAGGAAGGCGAAGTTCGCGGACTCTTCGTGGTCGAGCCCGTTGAGAAGTCCCGCGACCATCGTGACACCGCTGCGCGAGATGCCCGCGAGCAGCGCGAGGATCTGCGCGCTGCCCACGCCGAGCGCCCCGCTCGCGGTCATGGTGTCGAGTCTCCCCAGTCGCGCGTGCCGTCCCCGACCACGGCGCAGGGCCTCTCCGACGAGCAGGATGACCCCGTTCACCGTCAGAAAGATCGCTGCGGCGAGGGGTTTGGCGAAGAGCTCGCGCAGCTTGCTCTCGAGCACGACGCCGACGACGCCTACCGGGACTGATCCGATGGCGAGCAGGGCGAGCAGCCGGTAGTGCCGGTCAATGGACGGCGCGTTGAGTCGCCACAGCGAGGAGACGCCGCTCTGGCGAGCCTGGTGGAGCTGGTCGAAGAGCCCACGAAAGAGCGTCAGCCACGTTCGGCGGTAAAAGACCACGAGGCCCACTGCGGTGCCGACGTGCAGGCCGACGAGAAAGACGAGGAAGAACGACTGCTTGACGCTCTGGCTGGAGACGAGATTATGCCATCCGAACAGGGCGGGAATGAGCACGCCGTGGCCGAGGCTCGACACGGGGAAGAGCTCGGTGATCCCCTGAACGAGGCCCATGACGATCGCCTGGAGGTAGCTCAGCGACGCGTGCACGCCTCCACGCTAAGCGAGCGAGAGTTCCCCCTTCTCCAAGGACTGCGACAGAATGGCCCCGTGCGTTATCTCACCATCGTTCGCCACGCCAAGGCGGAGAAGCCGACGCCCAAACGCAGCGACTTCGAGCGCAAACTGAGCGATCGCGGTCGTCGCCAGTGCGAGCAACTACGGGAATGGGCGAGCGACGCCAACGAACTCGGCGCCTTCGGACCGACGACTGCGCTGGTGAGCGCCGCGGCGCGCACCAAGGAGACCTTCCGGCGGGCCTTCGACGGCACGACCTTCGTCGCCGAGCAGGTCTACAGCGAGTTGATCTACAACGGGCAGCGCGAGGTCTCGGCCGAGGACCTCTTGATTGATCTCGCGAGCGTCGACCCGGTCACCACGTCGCTGCTCGTCGTCGCGCACAATCCGACGGTCCTCGAACTCCTGTGGACGCTGGTGGAGGAGCTGCCGGCGACCTTTCGCGAGGGATTCCCCGTTGGTGCCGCCTGCGTGCTGGCGATACCCGAGCGTCAGCAGATCGGCCTCAGCCACTACGACCTGGTGGCGCGCTACGTCCCTGCCTAGAGCGAGCGCAGTATCGCCGCGTCGCCCTGCCCGCCGCCACCGCACAGTGCGACGGCCGCGACCCCGCCGCCCCGCCGGCGCAGTTCGTAAAGCGCCGTGATAGCGAGCCGCGTGCCCGACATCCCGACCGGGTGTCCGAGGGCGACCGCCCCGCCGTTCACGTTGACCTTGTCCTCGCTCACGCCGAGGTCGTCGACCGACGCGAGGCCCACGGCCGCGAAGGCCTCGTTGATCTCAAAGAGGTCGACGTCCTTTAGCTCGACGCCGGCCTTCCTTGCCGCCTGGAAGATGGCGCGCGACGGCTGGGTCAGCAGCGAGGTGTCGGGCCCGGCGACCGAGCCGTAACCCACGAGTTCGCCGAGCGGCGCGAGGCCGAGTTGGCGAGCCCGGTCCTCGGACATCACCAGCACCGCCGCGCCGCCGTCGGAGATCTGCGAGGCATTGCCGGCCGTGATGGTTCCGTCCTTGTCGAAGGCGGTGCGCAGCTGGGCGAGCGACTCGGCGGTCGTGTCGCCGCGCACGCCTTCGTCGACGCTCACCATCACCGGGTCGCCCTTGCGCTGGGCCACCGGCACCGCCACGATCTCCTCGGCGAACTTGCCCGAGGCAATCGCGGCCGCGGCCAGCTGGTGGCTGCGCGCCGAAAACTCGTCCTGGCGCGCTCGGGTGATCTGGCCCTTGTTGTAGCGCTCGGTGGCTAGTCCCATGGCGCAGTTGTCGAAGGCGCAGGTGAGCCCGTCGAACATCATCGAGTCAACGACGCTCTGGTCACCAATGCGGTAGCCGCTGCGCGCCCCGGGCAAGAGATAGGGGGCGTTCGTCATGGACTCCATCCCGCCCGCGACGACGATGTCCGCCTCGCCGGCGCGGATCATCAGGTCGGCCAGGTAGATGGTGTTAAGTCCCGAGAGGCAGACCTTATTAATGGTGGTGGCGTGCACGGTGAGCGGGATGCCGGCCTTGAAGGCGGCTTGGCGGGCGGTGATCTGGCCCTGGCCCGCCTGGATCACCTGACCCATCAAGACGGCGTCCACGGTCGAAGGATCGATCGAGGTCTGCTCGAGTACCCCCTTGATGGCGGCGCCCCCGAGGTCCATGGCGCTGAGCGTGGCGAAGGCGCCCGAGAACTTGCCGATGGGGGTGCGACATCCGGCGACGATGACACTGCGCGACATGGTGACTCCTTTAGGGTTCCCGCGTCGGGAACCAACTGAAACGATAGGCGTTTTAGGACGCGGGCGAGCGAGGCGACGGCGGCGCTGAGTCGAGCGCACCCGTCGGCGTGTCGTCACGGAAAGGTATTCTTCGAGGGACCGGCGACCGAAGAGGTTTGGATGGGCCCTGACCCAGGTGGTCCCGAGATCGAGGGCATATGTTCGACGTAGTGGTGGTGGGGGCCGATGGTTCGAAGACTGCGGAGCGTGCCGTGGTCGCCGCCACGGAAATGGCCAAGATGTCCGGCGGGACGCTCCATATCGTCACCGCCTACGACCGCAAGGTCCGCACCGACAGCTCGCTGCCCTCGGAGTTCCGGCGCCAGGACAACGAGAGCGAAATCGAGGCCCTGCAGCAGGTTCTCTCCTTCATTCCCAAGGAGCGGGGGGTCAAGTGTCAGGTCCACCAAGTCGCCGGGGACCCGGCCGAGGCTGTGATCAACATGGCCATTGAGTTGCACGCCGATCTCATCGTGGTGGGCAATCAGGGCATGCGCGGGGCACGCAGAGTCCTCGGCAGTGTGCCCAATTCCGTCGCCCACGGCGCTCCTTGCTCCGTCGCGATCATCGACACGTCGGAATGAAACCAGCGGCGCAATGGCCGCACAGGTCGGCGTGACGTTGCCGTGCCTATCCATCGTGTGCGTGCCCCGCGATCGCGCGCGCTCGAAGGGAGACCATCGACGAGCGAAGTAGTCTCGCTCGGGTGAGTGCGATTCTCGACGCGGCAGTCGCCGGGGCATCGCCCGAGACGCTGATGAGCATCCCGATGCCCGAGACCTATCGGGCGGTGTACGTGCGGCGCGACGAGCAGGGAATCTTCGAGGGCGTGGCGACGAGCGACAAGGACCCCCGCCAGATGCTGCACATCGGCGAGGTGCCGCTGCCCGAGCTTGCGCCCGACGAGGTCTACCTCGCCGTGATGGCGTCATCGATCAACTTCAACACCGTGTGGACGAGCATCTTCGAGCCGCTGCCCACCTTCGGCTTCCTCGACCGCATGGCCAAGGAGTCCGTCTGGGGCCAGCGCCACGCGCTGGACTACCACGTGGTCGGGTCTGACGCCGCAGGGATCATCTTGCGCACCGGCTCGGCGGTGCGCAACTGGAAGGTCGGCGATGAAGTCACCGTGCACTGCAACTACGTCGACGACCAGGATCCGAGCAGCCACGACGACTCGATGCTCGCGAGCAATCAGCGAATATGGGGCTTCGAGACGAACTTCGGGGGACTGGCCGACATCTCGCTCGTGAAGGCCAACCAGCTGATGCCCAAGGCGGGCCACCTCACCTGGGAGGAGGCGGCGGTGAACGCGCTGTGCAACTCGACTGCGTATCGCATGCTGGTATCGCGTAACGGCGCACCGGTCACCCAGGGCGACCGCGTACTCATCTGGGGCGCTTCGGGGGGACTGGGGTGCTTCGCGGTGCAGCACGTGCTGAACTCGGGCGGCGTGCCGGTCGGCGTGGTCTCGAGCGAGTCGAAGGCCGACGCGCTGCGCGAACTGGGCTGCGAATTCGTGATCAACCGTGAGGAGAAGGACTACCGGTTCTGGAAAGACGAGCACACCCAGGACGAAAGCGAGTGGCGCCGTCTCGGCAAGGACATCCGCGAGCTCGCCGGCGACGCCCCCGACATCGTCTTCGAGCATCCCGGCCGATCCACCATGGGAGCCAGCGTCTTTGTCACCAAGCGCGGCGGCACGATCGTGACTTGCGCCGCCACGAGCGGGTACCTCGTCGAGTACGACAACCGCCACCTCTGGATGAAGCTCAAGACGATCAAGGGCTCGCACTTCTCGAACTACCGCGAGGCGTGGGCGGCCAACCAGACGATCATCGATGGAAGGGTCGTGCCCCCGCTCTCGGCGGTCTTTCCCCTCGTCGAGACGGGCGAGGCCGCCTACGAGGTGCACCACAATCGACACGAGGGCAAGATCGGCATCCTCTGCGCTGCCCCCAGGGAGGGACTCGGCGTCACTGATCCCGCGAAGCGGGCGCGGGTGGGCGAGGATCGCCTCACCATCTACCGGCGCCACGACGAGGTGTAACGGTGGAGAGCCTCCTCACCGAGATCGATCACGTCGCCATCGCGGTGCGCGACCTCGACGCCGCGGTCGCGTGGTACGGCGAGGTTTTTGGCGCGGCCGTCGTGCACCGCGAGTTCGTCGACTCCGACGGCGTCGAGGAGGCCCTCGTGCGGGTGGCCGACTCCTACGTGCAGCTCCTTAGCCCCACGCGCGTCGACTCGCCGGTCGCAAAGTTCCTCGATCGGCACGGCGAAGGTCTTCACCACGTGGCCTACCGCGTCGCGGACTGCACCGAGGCGCTGCACGCAGTCGTGGCGGCCGGCTATCGAGTTGTCGATAAGGTGCCTCGACCGGGTTCGCGCGGCACCATCGTCGCCTTCGTGCATCCCATCGCCTCCTTTGGGACGCTGATCGAACTGGTGCAAGAGCGTGCAACGTGAAACACGCGGGGTTACTCGCGAGTTCGAAAATCTCTACCTGCGGGTAAGCGAAAAGTTCTACTTCGCGGTAACGCTTGTGGTGACGCCACGTTGCGTGAATCGGCGCGCTGGCGCGCGCTGCCAAGAGGAAACCCATTTGCAACTTGGCTAGCCTGACTGCATGGAGCACTCGATGGCCGATCGTCTGAAAGAGCTCGAAGCGCGCAAGGCCGAGGCCCGCGCAGCCGGCGGCGAGAAAGCCATCGAACGTCATCGCGCGAAGGGTCGCATGACCGCGCGCGAGCGGCTCGAATACCTCCTCGACGAGGACTCCTTCCAAGAGCTCGACATGCTGAACCGCCACTATGCCGCGGGCATGGGACTCGAGGAGTCGCGTCCCTACACCGATGGCGTAATCACGGGCTACGGCAAGATCGACGGTCGCAAGGTCTGCGTCTACTCCCAGGACTTCACCGTCTTCGGGGGCGCGCTCGGCGAGACCCACGGCGAGAAGATCCAAAAGATCATGGATCTCGCCACGACGATGGGCCTGCCGATCATCGGGCTCAACGACGGCGCGGGGGCGCGCATTCAAGAGGGCGTCGCGGGACTGAACGCCTACGGCGGGATCTTTCGGCGCAACGCGCGGGCGTCGGGCGTAGTGCCCCAGATCTCGGTGATCCTCGGGCCCTGCGCCGGCGGGGCCGTGTACTCGCCGGCCCTGACTGACTTCGTCTTCATGGTGAAGGACACGAGCCACATGTTCATCACCGGACCCGACGTGGTGAAGGCCGTTACCGGTGAGGACGTCACGCTCGAAGAGCTTGGCGGAGCCCAGACCCACGCCACCAAGTCGGGCGTGGCGGCCTTCGTGATGCCCGACGAGAAGAGCGTGCTCGACGAGGTGCGCTACCTCCTATCGTTCCTGCCCTCGAACAACATGGAAGAGCCCCCGCGGATCATGACCGGCGACGACCCGAACCGGCTCTGCGAGAACCTGCGCGACATCCTCCCCGACTCGCCGAGTCAGCCCTACGACATGAAGAAGGTCATCACCGCGGTCGTGGACGGCGGCGATTACATGGAGGTGCACGCGACCTACGCCCAGCAGGTGACCTGCGGGTTCGCGCGACTGGATGGCCACACGGTTGGCATCGTCTCCAACCAGCCCCAGATTCTGGCGGGCGTGCTCGACATCGAGTCCAGCGAGAAGGCGGCGCGCTTCGTGCGGACTTGCGACGCCTTCAACGTACCCATCGTCACCTTCGTCGACGTGCCCGGCTTCCTGCCCGGCATCGAGCAAGAGTACGGCGGCGTCATCCGCCACGGCGCCCAGTTGCTCTACGCCTTCTGCGAAGCGACGGTGCCGCGCATCTCGGTCATCACGCGCAAGGCCTACGGCGGCGCCTACGTCGTCATGAACTCCAAGTCCATCGGCGCGGACCTCGCCTTCGCGTGGCCGACGGCCGAGCTCGCGGTGATGGGCGCTTCGGGCGCGGTGGGCATCGTGCACCGGCGCGACCTCGCCGAGTCGTCAGACCCCGAATCGCTACGCGCCCAGTTGATCGAAGACTACGAGGAGCGCTACGCGACGCCCTACATCGCCGCGGAGCGCGGCTTCATCGACGACGTCATTGACCCCGCCGAGACCCGCCAGATCCTGGCGCGCTCGCTCGACCTCTTGCGCGGCAAGCGCGAAGAGCTGCCCAAGCGCAAGCACGGGAACGTGCCGCTGTGAACTACGGGCTGGCGCCGCGCCCGGCGTTGCCGCCCGAGGAGATGGCGGCCCTCATTGCGGCGGCGGAGGAGCTGCTGCGCGACGAACGGCGCCGGGTGAAGGACAAGGCGCCGTCGTGGCGGTTCTCGGGTCGCTGGTTCAACGCCGGGCCCTTCACGCTGCGTCGCCCGCATCACGTCAACTAGTTGACTCGATCAGATCCAAGAGGTCGTCAATGATCGCGGCCAGCGAGTAGTCCTTGGGCGTGTAGACCGCGGCGACCCCGCTCGCGCGCAGCTCGCGGGCGTCTTCGTCGGGCACGATGCCCCCGACAACCACTCGGGCCGATACCCCGGCTGACTTCAGCCCCGCCAAGACTCGCGGCACGAGGGCGAGGTGCGAGCCCGAGAGTATCGAGATTCCCACCACGTCCACGTCCTCGTCGCGGGCGGCCGCGACGATCTCATCGGGCGAGAGCCGGATCCCTTCGTAGACGACCTCGAAGCCCGCGTCGCGCGCCGCGACGGCGATCTGCTCGGCGCCGTTGGAGTGGCCGTCGAGTCCGGGCTTGGCGACCAGGAGTTTGGGCGGGGCGCCGCGCCTCCTTGCCAGCGCCTGGCTGCGCGCGACGAGGTCGGCGAAGCTCGCCCCGCGCGCTGCGATGGTCCCGCGCACTCCGGTCGGCGCGCGGTATTCGCCGAAGGCGTCGCGCAGGGCGTCCGCCCACTCGCCCGTCGTGCCGCCCGCCTTCGCGAGGGCGATGGTCGGCACCATCACGTTGTCGGCCCTGTCGTCGCTCGCCACGACGCGGCGCAGCTCCTCGAGTGCCGAACGTACCGCCAGCTCGTCGCGCGCCGCTCGCCACGCGCGCACGTCGTCAATCAGCTCTTCCTCGACGGCGGGGTCGACGGTGAGGATCGTCTCGAGCGAGGGCGCAGCGCTGAGGGGCGAGGGGGCCGACTCGGTGAAGCGATTCACGCCGACGACCGTCTGCTCGCCGGACTCGATGCGCGCGACGCGCGCGCTTTGGCTGGCGACGAGGCGGCCCTTTAGTTCGTCGATTGCGTTGAAGGCCCCGCCGAGGGCGAGCACGTCGTCGAGCTCGTCCTTCGCGGCGGCGGTGAGATCGTGGACCAGAGCCTCCATGACCGACGAACCCGCAAAGATGTCCGGGTACTCGAGCAGGTCGCTCTCGAAGGCGAGGACCTGCTGGATGCGCAGGCTCCACTGCTGGTCCCAGGGGCGCGGCAGCCCGAGGGCCTCGTTCCACGCGGGCAGCTGAATGGCTCGCGCGCGGGCGTCGGCGCTCAGCGTGACTCCGAGCATCTCCAAGACAATGCGCTGGACGTTGTTCTCGGGCTGCTGCTCGGTGAGGCCAAGCGAGTTCACCTGCACCCCGTAGCGGAAGCGCCGCAGCGTCGGGTCCTCCACGCCGTAGCGGGTGCGGCAGATCTCGTCCCACATGGCGGTGAACGTGCGCATCTTGGCGACCTCCTCGACGAAGCGCACGCCGGCGTTCACGAAGAAGGAGATCCGACCGACGACCTCGGGCATGCGGTCGGCTTCGACCTTGCCCGCGTCGCGCACGGCGTCGAGCACGTCGATCGCCGTGGCGAGGGCGTAGGCGATCTCCTGGGCCGGCGTCGCGCCGGCCTCTTGGAGGTGGTAGCTGCAGACGTTGATCGGGTTCCACTTCGTCGCGTGCTGGACCGCGAAGGCGATCATGTCGGCGATAAGCCGCTTGGAGGGCTCGGGCGCGAAGATGTAGGTGCCGCGGCTCAGGTACTCCTTCACGATGTCGTTCTGGGTCGTTCCCGCGAGGTCGTTGTAGTCGACGCCGCGCTCGTCGGCGAGCGCTAGGTAGAGGCCCCACAGCCAGGCCGCCGTAGCGTTGATGGTCATCGAGGTGTTCATCGCTTCGAGGGGGAGCCCCTCGAAGAGCTGGCGCAGATGGCCGAGGTGCGCGACGGGCACGCCGACCTTGCCCACCTCACCCGCGGCGCGCGGGTCGTCGGGGTCGTAGCCCATCTGGGTTGGCAGGTCGAAAGCGATCGAGAGCCCGGTCTGGCCCTTGGCGAGGTTGCTTCGGTAGAGCTCGTTCGAGGCCGTGGCGCTCGAATGGCCCGAGTAGGTCCGCATGACCCAGGGCTTCGAGCGCTCTCTCACCGCGTTACTCGGGGTACTGGTAGAAGCCGGCGCCGGTCTTTCGCCCGAGCAGCCCGGCGCTCACCATCCGGCGCAGCAGCGGCACCGGGGCGAAGTTGGCGTCGGCGTACTCGGCGTAGAGCGCGTCGAGGATGGCGAGCGACGTGTCCAAGCCCACGAGGTCGAGCAACGCGAAGGGGCCCATGGGAAAGCCGCAGCCGCCGCGCATCGCCGCGTCGATGCCCTCCTTGGTCGCGACGCCCTGCTCGAGCAGGCGCACGGCGTTGTTCAGGTAGGGAAAGAGCAGCGCGTTCACGATGAAGCCCGCCTGATCCTTCACCTCGATCGGCTCTTTGTCGCAGGCGAGCACGAACTCGGTGACCGCCTCAATGGTTTCGTCGCTCGCACTGAGGGGTCGCACGATCTCGACGAGGGACATGGCGCCCGCCGGGTTGAAGAAGTGCACGCCGCAGACCCGCTCGGGCTGGGAGACCTGCATAGCCAGATCGATGATCGGCAGGGTGGAGGTGCAGGTCGCAATGATCGTCTTCGGGCTCACCACGCGGTCGAGCTCGCGAAAGAGCTCCATCTTGACCTCGAGGTCCTCGACCACGGTCTCGATGACGAAGTCGCAGTGGGCGAGCTCGGCGAGTTCGGTGGTGGCGCTAATGCGCTGGCGTATCGCGGCCGCTTCTTCGACGTCGCGCCGGCCCCGCTCGACCTGGCGAGCCAGCGATTCGTCGATCGCGACGAGCACGGCCTCGGCGCTCGCCAGCGAGCGCGAGCGCACGATGACCATCGCGCCGGTTGCGGCGGCGACCTCGGCGATGCCCCCGCCCATGATGCCCGAGCCGACGACACCCACTTTCGTGAAGCTCATGGAGGAACACTAGCGTTACTGGCCGGTAGCCCTTGGTGCGATACTCGTTTCGATGCGTGAGACGATCGCGGTAGGTTCACTCGACGCACTCCGGGACCTGGTCGCGGGCGACGGACTCAATCTCGCAATCGGGAGTGATGTCGTCGTCGTGGCGACCGCCGCGGCTTTCACGGGCGCCGAGCGAGCGGTGCTCGCACTTGCCACACTCTTCGAGGCGCGCAGCGCCACGGTCGAGGCCCTGATGAACACCGACCGAAGCTCGAGCGACGAGCCGTACTTCGCGCAGCGAATCCGCGGGGCCGACCTCGTGGTGCTCGCCGACGGCTCGCCGTTGCACGCGAAGTCCGTGTGGCGCGGATCGGCCATCGGCGAAGCGATCCGTGACGCCACGCGCCTGGTCGCCATCGGATCGGTCGCGTCGGTGCTTGGCGAGACCATGATCGATCCGCGCGGCGGAGCGCCCACGACCGGACTCGGCTACCGTGGCGGCCTGGTCATCGGCGTCACCGAGAGCGACGAGCAGCTGGCGCGCACGAGAGCCCTGCTCGGTCGCACCGCGACTTTCGCCCTACTCGGTCCACGCGGCCTAGTGCGATTCGATGGCGCGAAATGGCGCGCCGAGGGCGACGTCGTCGTGACCCGCGGCGAAGTCGTTGTCGGGCTCTAGCTTTCGGTGATCGTCACTGACTCGATGACGACGCGTTCCTTCGGCGTACCCGAACGGGTCCCCACGTCGTTGATCGCCGCGACGACGTCGAGGCCTTTGACGACCTTGCCAAAGTGCGAGTACAGAGGCGGCAGGCGCACGCCGTCGGGCCCGGAGATGACAAAGAACTGCGAGCCGTTGGTGTTCGGCCCCGCGTTGGCCATGGCCAGCGAGCCGAGCTCGTAGCGCCCCGGCTTGGGCAGCTCGTCGGCGAAGGAGTAGCCCGGACCGCCCGAGCCGCTGCCCGTCGGGTCACCGCCCTGCAAAACGAAGCCGGGGATAATGCGGTGAAAGGCGATGCCGTCGAAGTAGTGCCAGCGAGCGAGAAAGACGAAGCTGTTCACGGCGATCGGGGCACCGAGAGGATCGAGGAGGAGTTCCATCGTGCCCTTCGACGTGACCATCGTCGCGGTGTAGGACTTCGCGGGATCGATGATCAATTCAGGCGCCGAGTCAAAGCGCCGACGCTGCGGGCTCGAACCGTCGAGACTGGGGGCATCGCTCATCGACCCTCCTAGGTTGGCGCCGAGATCTTGCGCAGGTCGATGACAAAGACGAGCGTGTCGTTCTTCGCGATGCCCGCTCCGGCTGACTTGTCGTCGTAGCCGAGCGACGGCGGGATAACGAGCTCGCGGCGACCCCCGACGCGCATGCCGACGACGCCGTCCTCCCAGCCTTGTATGACCGTCGGTGGATTGGCCCCGAGCACGAAGCTGAAGGGCTGCGAGGTCCACGAAGACTGAATGACCTTGCGTGTCGAGTAGGTCGCGAGCACGTACTCGACCTGCACTGTGTCGCCGTTCTTCGCCTCAGCGCCGGTGCCCGTGATGAGGTTGGACAGTTCCATGGCGGTGGGCGGCTTGCCGGGCGGCACCACGACCGTGGGCGCCTTGTTGCTCGTGCCCGCGGGTGACGGATGGGCGACAGGCGCGAACGACGCCGCCGTCGCGCTGGTCGTTGTGGTGGTCGACGAGCTCGAGGTGGTCGTGGTCGTAGTGGTAGTTGTCGCGGTCTTGTTGCCAGAGAAGAGGAATGCGCTGAGGCCCACGACGAGCGCGGCGACGATGGCGACGATGACGCCACGGCGTATGTTCTTTTTGCGCTTCTCGTGTCGCTGTATACGCTCGAGTCGCTCGCGGCGGGCCGCCTTCTGCCGTTCACGTTTCGTCGCCGTCATGGAAGCGACATTAGTAGGAGCCTCGGGAGGCTCTGGAACGCGCAACTATCCTTGGGACGCATGACGCTCATCGTGCAAAAGTTCGGTGGCACGTCGGTGGGCGACGCCGACCGGATCCGCGAGGTCGCTCAGCACGTTGCCCGTACCCGCGCCGGGGGCGACGACGTGGTCGTCGTGGTGTCGGCGATGGGTAGATTCACCGATGACCTGATAGTGCTCGCCGACGAGGTGTCGCCTTCGCGGCCCGCCCGCGAGATGGACATGCTCCTTACGGCCGGCGAACGGATCTCGATGGCGCTAGTGAGTATGGCGCTCTCTACGGTGGGCGTGGAGTCGGCCTCATTCACCGGGAGCCAGGCCGGCATCATCACCGATACCACCCACACCCGAGCCAAGATCCTCGAGATCCGCCCGGACCGCATCCGCGAGGCCCTCGATGACGGCCTCGTGCCGGTCGTCGCTGGCTTTCAGGGCGTCTCCACCGAGCGCGACATCACGACGCTCGGCCGCGGAGGCTCGGACGTGACGGCCGTGGCTCTCGCCGCAGCGCTGAAGGCCGACGTCTGTGAGATCTACACCGATGTGACCGGCGTCTTCTCCGCCGACCCGCGGGTGGTGCCGAAGGCTCGTCGCCTCGGCCGAGTCTCCTTCGACGAGATGCTGGAGATCTCGGCGACGGGCGGACGCGTCTTGATGCTCCGGTCCGTGGAGTTCGCACGGCGCCACCACGTCCCATTGCACGTGCGCTCGAGCTTTACCTGGGAGTCAGGTACCTGGATTGTGGAGGAGGACCCCACCATGGAAGAAGCCATTGTCTCGGCGATCACCGACGACACTTCGGAGGCGAAGATCACGGTGGCCGGCGTCCCCGACCGACCGGGGGTTGCAGCAACGCTGTTTCGCGAGCTCGCCAACGACGGGATCAACGTGGACATGATCGTGCAGAACACGAGCGCGCACAAGGTGACCGACATCTCATTCACCGTGGAGAAGACCGATCTCGACTCAGCCTTGGCGGCCTGCCAACGCGTGCAGAAGGTGATTGACGCGACGTCGGTGACGAGCGACGACGGCATCGGGCGGGTCAGCATCGTCGGCGCCGGCATGAAGTCGAGTCCCGGCGTGACGGCACTCATGTTCGAGACGCTCTACCACAGCGGTATCAATATTGAGATGATTTCGACGAGTTCGATCCGGATCTCTTGCGTGCTGCGCGCGGAGCGAGTCGCCGACGCAGTTCGTGAACTGCATCGCGCGTTCGGTCTCGACGCCGAGTGACCTAAACTTCCGCCATGCGTGTCGCCGTCGTCGGAGCCACCGGACAAGTGGGCGCCGTGATACGTGTCCTGCTCGCCGAACGGAGCTTCCCGGTCGAGGAGATGCGATTCTTTGCCTCGTCGCGTTCGGCCGGCACGACGCTCGAGTGGGGTGGCCGGCCGATAACGGTTGAGGACGCGGCGACAGCCGACTTCACAGGGATCGACATTGCGCTGGCGTCCTCGGGCGCGGCGTCCTCGAAGGACCTATCGCCACGGTTGGCTGCGGCGGGCGCCATCGTCATTGACAACTCCTCGGCCTGGCGGATGGACCCCGAAGTGCCTCTGGTCGTGGCCGAGGTGAACGAGCACGCGCTGCTCGCCATTCCCAAGGGCATCGTGGCCAACCCAAATTGCACCACCATGGTGGCGATGCCGGTGCTGAAGCCGCTTCACCTGGCGGCCGGACTCACCACGGTGATCGTTTCGACCTATCAAGCGGTGAGCGGCGCCGGCCGTGACGGGGTCAGTGAGCTAGCCGACCAGCTCGAGAAGACGCGTGACCATGATGTGCGCCTGCTCACCTTCGACGGCGGCGCCTTCTCGCTTGACGAGGGAGTGAAGTTCCCGGCGACGATCGCGCACAACGTGATTCCGATCGCCGGGTCGATCGTCGACGACGGGTCGCTCGAGACCAACGAGGAGCAGAAGCTGCGCAATGAAAGCCGCAAGATCCTCGAACTTCCGAACCTTTTTGTGAGTGCCACGTGCGTGCGCGTGCCGGTCTTCACGGGCCACTCGCTGTCGTTCACACTGGGCTTCGAGCGGCCGCTCTCGCCGAAGACCGCGGCCGAGATCCTTTCGAAGGCGCGCGGCGTCGTGGTGCACAACATGCCCACGCCGCGGCTCGTGGCGGGCAAGGATCCGAGCTACGTCGGTCGGATCCGCCGCGCCAACACCGTCACGAACGGTCTCTCGCTTTTCGTTAGTGGCGACAACCTGCGCAAGGGCGCGGCCCTCAACGCGGTGCAGATCGCCGAGGCGCTGCTCGGGCTGACCTAGTCGGCCCCGGCCCGGCCGACCTGGCGACGCGCCAGGTTCACGCAATGGTCGCCGAATCGTTCGTAAAAGCGCGCGATCAGCGCCACCTCGACGGCGACCGGGACGCTCATCGAGCCTGAGGTCAGCTCCGCCGTCAGCGACACGTGAAGGTCGTCGAGCTCGTCGTCGATGTCCTCGATCGCGCCCGAAGCCTCGGCCTTGCCGTCGATGATGACATCAGTTGCTTCGCGCCAGATCGTCGAGGCCACCTCGCCCATACGCTCGACGAGCCCGCGGGCCCTGGGCGACATCTCCGCGCCGAGTCCTCGAGCCGCGCGCCGCGCTACGTGCTCGGCGAGGTCGCCGTTTCGCTCGATCTCGGGCAGGATCCGCAGCACGATGAGCAGCTCACGTCGTCCTTCGATGTCGCGTTCGGCGCTTTGGAGCAGTCGGTCCTCGGCCGTCGAAACGAGCCGGTCGACCAGCTCGTCAATCGTTATGTCCTGTTCGACGACCCGCTTAGCGAGCTCGCGGTCATTGGCGAGCAGCGCGTGGGTCGCTCCCGCGATTGCCTCGCCGACCAGTGCGAAGATTTGCACCAAGTGCGGTCGCAGATCCTCGCTCAACTCAGCGGGCGGCGCGCTCGTCTCTTCATTCGGCGTCGAGAATCGAAAGAGCCGGCTCACCGATCAAAGGCTAGTGGGGGGTGACAGTCGTTCTCTAGGGTGGGACTAGTCCATCGAAGGGAAGCGTATGGTCGCCGTCTTGGTTGGCGCAGTGGGGCTCGTCATTGGTGGCCTCGTCGCGTGGACGATTGCCTCGCGCCACGCGCAATCCCAGCGCGATGCGCTGGGTCAGGTGAGGTCAGAGCTCGCCGTGCGCGAGAGCGAACTTTCGGCGGCCCGGGCCAGCCTCGCGCAGGTTCGCGCGGAGCACGACGAGGCCCTGCGCAACATGGAGACCATCTTCGAGAACCTCTCGAACCGCGTCCTCGCCCAGACAGTGCAGCAGTTCAACCAGTCCCAAGAGCAGGTGATGAAGGAGCGTGAGACGACCCTTGATCGAACGTTGAAGCCCCTGGCTGATCTGCTGGACGAGTACAAGCGCAACCTCGCTGAGTTCGACAAGCAGCACGTAGGCGCGCTCGGCGAAGTGAAGAGCCGGGCCGAAGAACTCTTGAGTGAGCAGCGAAAGGCCCAAGAGGAGACCCGGCGGCTCAATCAGATCCTCGGGCGAAGCGATCACCGCGGCCGCTGGGGCGAAGTGCAGCTGGCCAACGTGCTTGAGGCCTCGGGGCTGCGCCTTCACATCGACTACGAGCTGCAAGTCTCTTCGACGGGTGAGGGCGGACGGTCCCTTCGACCGGACTGCGTGGTGAATATGCCAAGTGGCGCACGCGTCGCCATCGACGCGAAGTTCCCCTTTGACGCGTTCGAGTCGTCGCTACTCTGCGACGACGCCGACGAGCGCGTCGCACTCGAGACCAAACACGCCAAGGATCTTCGCGCCCACGTGAGGACGCTGCGGGAGAAGGCCTACTGGGAGTCGATCTCGCCGGCGCCCGAGTTCGTGGTGTGCTTTGTGCCGAGCGACGTTGCCGTGAGCGTGGCCTTTGAAGCTGACCCCGACCTCTTGCAGTTCGCGGCGGGTGAGCGAGTCCTCGTCGTCGGACCAACGAACCTGCTGTCGCTCTTGTGGTCGGTCGTGATGGTCGTGCGCCAGCAACAGCTGGCAGTGAACGCCGAGGAGATCTACCGGGTCGCCGAGACTATCTTTGAGCGAATTCGCCGCGTCGCCGAGCCCGTCGCTCGAATGGGCAAAGCCCTCGACACGCAGGTGAAGGAGTACAACAGCATGGTCACGTCCTTTGAGACGCGGCTCATCGTCAGCGCGAAGAGTCTGCAGAACCTCGGTGGGGCCGCGCGCGCGAAGGAGCTACCCGAGCTCGGACACGTCGATCGACTCGCGGCGCGACTCGATGAGGTGAAGTGGGGCGTCGACGACGCGAACCCCCTGCCCGAAGGAGCGTCCGAGATCATCGAGCTCGAGGAGTTCGAAGAGTAGGCAAAACCGCGACGAGTAAGTTCTCTCTGCGTGGCCCGAACTCGCGCGCAACGTCGTCGGCACACGCTGCTGATCGCGTTTGCGGTGCTCGCCACGCTGCTCATCCTCGCCTTCGCCCGGGACGTCTCGCGGGCGGCCCACGGTGCCACTACCGCTCGACGCAGCGAGAATCGCAGCTTTGGGGCGCTGGCGAATTCGCTTCTTACGAACGAGAACAACTTCGACGGTCGACTCGAGCGACTCCTGTCCGCGGGCGGGGCGCTGCGCCGCCCAGTTATGCAAGCGCGCCTCGATCAGCTCTACGACGAGCTGCCGGGCTGGGCGACGGCGGCCGACGAGTTACGCCGGCCGAAGTTGGCCCACGACGTCAACGACGCGCTGGCCGAGATCACGCTCGAGCGCGTCGCGGCGTACGAGACCCTGCTCGGGGACGTGGCGCGTGCGCTGAAGCTGCCGTGGACCGGGCAATCCGCCCGCATCATCGCCGATCCCGCGTTGTCGCTGCTCGCGACGAGCCGACTATGGAATGTCGATCGCTACTCCCTGGCGAAAGAGCCGGGCGGCGTGCACCTCGACGCGACGTCGGTCGTCAGCGCCAGCTACTACCGCGCCAGCGGAGCGAGCGTTCTTACAAGTTCGCCCTCGCTGCGACTCGTGCGCGCGATTGGCATCGCCGCGGTACGGGTCTACCCGGCGCCGCTGCCGGCGCCGGTGGGCGAGTGGCTGTTGCCGCCCGTCACTTCAGTTCAGCTCGGCGTTTCGGTCGTCAACGTCAGCTACGACGTCCAGCCGGTCACGCTCATCATCCAGGTGACGCCGCTCAACGCACGCGGCAACGCCTTCAGCCAGCGCATGTCGGCGACCCTTGGTCCGCTCGGCGCCTACGCCTTTGTGCCGCAGCTCCTCACGACCGCGGCCAGCGAGCGCGCGCGTGTCGTGCTGCGCGTCGTGGGAGCCCGAGCGGCGCGGGGCATGGTCTCGATCGAGGCCTTTCGGCTCGAGATGTCGCCCTCGGGAAACGCCTAGATTGACTGGGTTACTGGTGAGTTGGCCTACGATGGGCTCGCCAGAGTGAATCGAGGAGCCGTGACGCAGTCAATTACCGTGACCGACAATCGCACCGGCGAAAGTCGCGAAATTCCCATCGAGTACGGGGGCATCGCAGCTAGCGAGTTCTCCAAGCTCCTCCCGGGGATCTGGTTCTACGACCCGGGCTTCATGACGACGGCAATGGCCGAGTCCGCGATCACTTACATCGACGGCGACGCCGGCATCCTGCGCTACCGCGGCTACCCGATCGAGCAGTTGGCCGAGCGCTCCAACTACGTCGAGGTCGCCTACCTGCTGCTGCACGGCGAGCTGCCTAACGCCGAACAGGCCGCCGCCTGGCAGAAGGAGATCACGTACCACACGTTCATCCACGAGAACGTCCGCAAGCGCTTCCTCGAGGGCTTCAACTACGACGCCCACCCGATGGGCATGCTCGTCTCGGCGATCGCGGCGCTGTCGACGTATTACCGAGAGGCCAAGGTCCTCGACCATCCCGAGATCTTGAACAAGCAGATCGTTCGCCTGATTGCGAAGATGCCGACCCTCGCGGCGGCGGCGCACCGCCACAGTGTCGGCATGCCCTTCGTATACCCGGACAACTCGCTCGGCTACACCCAGAACTTCCTCTCGATGATGTGGAAGGTTGCCGAGCCGCGCTACGAGCCCGACCCCGTGCTCGCCCACGCCCTCGACGTGCTCTTTATCCTCCACGCCGACCATGAGCAGAACTGCGGCACGACGGCGATGCGGGTAGCTGGCTCGGCCCACTCCGACCCGTACTCGGCCGCGGCCGCCGCCACGGCTTCGCTGTACGGGCCGCGCCACGGCGGCGCCAACGAGGCGGTCCTCAAGATGCTCACCCAGATCGGCTCGATGGAGAACGTGCCGGCCTTCGTCGAGAGGATGAAGGAGACCCACACCCCGATCGAGGGATTCGGCCACCGTGTCTACAAGAACTTCGACCCGCGCGCGCAGATCATTAAGAGGACGGCCGACGACGTCTTCGCCATCACCGGCAAGAATCCGCTGCTTGACATCGCCTTGAAGCTCGAGGAAGTCGCCCTCGCCGATGACTACTTCGTCTCGCGCAAGCTCTACCCCAACGTGGACTTCTACTCGGGTCTGATCTACCAGGCCATGAACTTTCCCGTCGAGATGTTCACGGTCCTCTTCGCGATCCCGCGCACGTCAGGCTGGCTCTCGCACTACAAGGAGCTGCTCAGCCAGGACACGAAGATCGCCCGCCCGCGTCAGCTCTACATCGGTCCCGAGGAGCGCAACTTCGTGCCGATGGTCGATCGCTAGCGCGCCTTCGCGGGGGCAACGACCCGCGTGAGACCCTCCTGGACCATCGAGACCTTCAGTTCACCGTCCTCGGAGAAGAGGAAGCCCCGGGCGAGGCCCCGTCCGCCGAAGGCGATCGGCGATTCGGTGTCGTAGAGCAGCCACTCGTCGGCGCGCAGCTCGTGGTGGAACCACATGCAGTGGTCCAGACTCGCGCCCATGAAGGTGCCGTCGTCCCAGTCGATCGAGTGGGGCTTCAAGATGACGTCGACGAGGCTCATGTCGCTGGCGTAGGTAACGACGCAAGCGTGCAAGAGCGGATCGTTGGGCAGCGTCCCGTCGGCCTTGATCCAGAGGCGCTGATGGGGCTCTTTGGAACGGTTCGGGCTCCAGGGCAGCTCCCCGAGGAACCGCTGATCGATCGGGTGCTGGCGCAAGAACCACTCGTCGATCTCGCCGAACTCGCTCTTCACACGCTCGGCGAGGGGCACCAACGTCTCGGGCCCCGGCACGACGGGCATCGGAATCTGGTGGGTGATGCTCACCTCGTCAGTGTGAAAGCTCGCCTGCATGTTGTAAATGGCGCGCCCGTGCTGGATGGCCACGACGCGGCGCGTTGTGAAGCTCTTGCCATCGCGTATGCGGTCGACCTCGTAGAGGATCGGCGTCGTGGGGTCGCCCGGTCGAAGAAAGTACGAGTGCAGCGAGTGGGCCCGTCCGCGATCGACGGTGCGACCGGCCGCCATCAGGGCCTGGGCGGCCACCTGTCCGCCGAAGGTGCGTTGGCGCTCTTCCTTGGGGTGCGTTCCTCGATAGACATTGACCTCGATTGGTTCAAGGTCGAGCAGATGGACGAGAAACTCAAGGGCTTCGGACATCCGACCATTGTGGCACTCTCTTCACGAAGATCACCGAGGGGCATCAACTAGACTCACTTCGATGATCGATTGGGTGCGCTCTGTCGTGGCGTGGACGCGCACACACCAGGGTAAGAAGTTAACGCGCTACTTCATGGGCTCGATTCTTACGACCGGCGTGTCGTTCGCGTGGATCACGGTCTTCTACGGCTTCCGCATTATCCCCGGGGTCATCTGGGCGACGCTGTCGGGCAACCTGTTCGCGATCATCCCCTCGTACTTCTGGAACCGCAACTGGGCGTGGGGCAAGCGCGGACGTAGTCACTTCCGCCGCGAGGTGGTGCCGTACTGGTCAATGGCCGCCCTCGGGATCGCCTTCAGCCAGCTGGGCGCATTTTGGGCTCGGCACGAGGTCCACACCCACGCCTGGAGCCGCCTCACCGACACGTCGCTCGTGGCTGGGGTCAATGTGCTCTGTTTTGCCGTCTTCTTCGTCTTGAAGCTGATGGTCTTCAACCGAATCTTCCACGTCAGCACGCTCGAGCAGATTGACGAGCACCTCACGCTGGAAGAGCGCGCCGCGCTCTAGAGGACGGTCCGGCAAGCCGGGCCCGATGAGCGAGCGCGATGAGATGACCGCCCGAACCAACGTGTCGGGGCTCAGTCGTTGGGCGCCGCGGGCCATTCTCAGGCGAAGCAGCGTGACGGTAAGTTGAAGTCAATGACCCGTCCGGTGCGCTGCTTACTGGCGTGGTCGCACACCCACCAGGGCAAGAAGCTCATCCGCTACACGGCGACCTCGGTCATAACAACAGTCGTCTCAATTGGCGCGGTCGCGGCCCTCTACGGCTTTCGGATCATCCCGAGCGTCGTGTGGGCCACGCTTACGGGCAACCTCATCGGAGCAGTGCCTGCCTACAACCTCAATCGCCGCTGGACCTGGGGCAAGCGGGGCCGGAGCAGCTTTCGCAGCGAGGTGCTGCCCTTCCTTTCCATGACGACGCTCGGCATCGGGTTCTCCCAGCTCGGGGCGTGGTGGGTGAAGCACCAGGTGGCGGCGCACCACTGGAGTCACCTGCTCAACACCGGTCTCGTGGCCGGGGTCAACCTGCTCTGCTTCGCCATCTTCTGGGTGCTGAAGCTGCTCGTGTTCAATCGGATCTTCCACGTCAATCCCATCGTCGAAATTGACGAGCGCCTGACGGCCGAGGAGCAGCGCACTACTCCCGAAAGTTTGTGAACTGCAGGGGCACGTCGAAGTCGGACCCCTTGAGCAGGGCGATCACGCGCTGGAGGTCGTCGCGCTGCTTTCCCGTGACTCGCACGTGGTCACCTTGAATCGAGGACGAGAGGCTCTTCGCGCCGAGGTCCTTCACCAGCTTGTTGATGCGCTTGCCGATCTCTTGGCTGATGCCGGCCTTGAGGGCGACCTTCTGGCGGGCGCTGCCGTGGCTGGCCTCCTCGATCTTTCCGGGGTCGAGGGTCTTTAGCGACACGGCGCGCTTGACGAGCTTCTCCTCTAAGAGCGAGTAGAGCGCGCGCAGCCGGTCCTCGGTCGAGGCCGACAGCGTCAGCTCCTTTTCGGTGAACTCGACCTTGGCGTCGGTGCCCTTGAAGTCAAAGCGCGTGCCGGCCTCGCGGTTGGCCTGGTCGACGGCGTTGCGGACCTCTTGAAGGTCGACCTCGGAGACGACGTCAAAACTCGGCACGGCTAGATCGTAGGGCGCGACGCCTGGTAACGAGACCTCGTCGGACGGTAGGCTTCGCTCGGGTCGGTGCCCGAGTGGCCAATGGGATCTGGCTGTAAACCAGACGGCTTAGCCTACGGGGGTTCAAATCCCTCCCGGCCCACCATGGTCAATGTTGATGTCGCGTTGACTGGATTTATGGCGTAGCAGAGCATGGCGAAGTACGGTGTCACTGATTGTGGCGAGAGGAGTGGCGTGCGCCGAGTCAGCTCGTGGGTGAGTGCCGTGCGCAGCACTTACGAGCGCGGGGCCGACCGATTCGAGTCGGGAGTGCAACTGCTCGAGAACCGCTACACCCCCCTCGGGCGCTTCAGGCCGGGTCCCTTCGAGGGCTGGGGGTTTCTCTGGCAGCCGGCCCTGCTGGGCTTTGCCGCCCTGACGTCGATCCTCGCGGGATCCGCCTTCACCAACTCGCCCTTCAAGCTGAACCAGACGGGCACCTGGTTCTTCGGCGAGCCAGCGGCCAGTCCGGGCGGGCCGGCCAGCGTGACCAAGTACATCGTCGCGGTCGTGCTGGTCTACGGCGGGCTGCTGTTGTTGATGCGCGTGTGGCTGCGCCTTGCCGAGGTCTTGAAGCTGCACGTCGGGGTGCCCCTAAAGAAGCTCTGGTGGATCTTCGCGCTGTGGTCGGTGCCGATGATCGTCGCGCCGCCTTTGTTCTCGCGCGACGTCTTCAGCTACGCGGCCCAGGGCGAGATGACGGCCCACCACATCAGCCCCTACCTCTACGGCCCCGCCACCCTCGGCTGGCAGAGCAACGCCTGGACGTTACCCGTCGATCAACTTTGGAAGAACACACCCGCTCCCTATGGGCCGTTCTTCTTGTTCCTCGACAGCATGATCGATCGGATCTCGGGTCACCGTGAACTTTGGACGGTGGCGGGCCTGCGCGTCCTCGAAGCGCTCGCCGTTGTCCTTATCGGCTTCGGCGTGATCATGCTGGCCAGGGGTCTTCGCCGGGACCCCGGCGAAGCCTTCGTCCTCAGCGCTCTCAATCCCCTCGTACTCTTGACGCTCATCGGCGGGGCGCACAACGACGCAATCATGACCGGCTTTCTCGTCGTCGGGCTCGGCTTCGCAGTCAAGCGACATCCCGTCTGGGCGCTCTTCTTCGTCTCGCTCGCGACCGCGATAAAAGCCCCGGCCGCGATAGGCATCGCCTTCGTTGCCTGGAACTGGCCCGGGCCGAAGGCAACGATGCGACAGCGACTGCGCCCCTTCGCCGTCGCCGGCCTCGTCGCGGGAGCGGTGCTCGGCGTGACGACGTGGATCGCGGGCTTCGGCTTTGGCTGGGTCGACAACCTACTCAGTAACGGCACGGTGCGCTCCTGGGCGGCGCCTGCGACGGGGGCCGGCATGGCCCTTACGAACATCGCCCACGCCGTCGGACTGCATTCGGTCGGTCTCGCCTCGGTGCTCTCGGTGACGAGGTTCATCGGCCTGGTCGCGGCGGCCGGCTTCACGCTGTGGCTGCTCTGGCGCTCGGGCGAGCGGGGCTGGGTGCGCTCGCTCGGGCTCGCCCTCGTGCTCTTCGTGGTGCTCGGTCCGGTCGTCCAGCCCTGGTACCTCGCGTGGGGGCTGGTGGTGCTCGCCGCGAGCTACCAGGGCCGCGAGCACTTCTGGCTGCTGCTGCTCTCGATCACCGGGCCTTTTATCGGCCTGCCCGGCGGGCGCCAGCTGCTCGCCGGGCTGGTGCACTCGAACCCGCTGCTGATCGCGCTCGCGGTCGCCATCCTCGGCGGGGTGCTGCTCGTGCCGATGGGGCGCTGGACCCAATGGTCCTGGCCCGAAAGCGAGCTTGGGGCCGAGCTCGAGGCGGGTGACGCCGCGCTCGAGTCGAGTGACACCGCGCTCGAGACGAGCGACGCCGCGCTCTAGCTCGACGCGCCCACGACGTACTGGTACTCGACGACGTCGAGCCAACGCCCGTGCTTGCGTCCGACCTCGATCTCGGTACCCACGAGGGTGAAGCCACACTTCTCGTGCAGGCGGATCGAGCCCGCGTTCTCGCCGACGATGCGCGCAATGATCGAGTGGAAGCCCGACTCCTTGGCCGCCTTGATGAGATCGCCGAGCAGCCGCTCGCCGACGCCGCGGTTTCTCGCCCCGCGGTGCACGTAGACCGAGTTCTCGACGGTCGTGGCGTAGGCCGGCCGGTCCCGAAAGGGCGAGAACGACGCGAGGCCGAGAATGCGCTCGCCGCGCGCGCCAACCTCGCCGAGGTCGTCCTCGGTGTTCACCGCCACGAGGCACAGGTGCGTCGTCTGGTGGTCGAGAATCCACTCTCGCTGCTCGTCGAGCGTCTTTGCGACGAGGTCGAAGGAGACCGAGGTCTCGACGACCTCGGGATTGACGATGTTCATCAGGGCGGTCGCATCGTCAAGTTCGACCAGGCGCGTCCTCATCGCCCAAGGGTACTTCGAGGGTGTCGGAGCCCTCGAGGCGAAGGAAGTGTACAATTCACCTTCGCGACTTTTGTCGTGAGCGCCCTCTTAGCTCAGTGGTAGAGCACTTCCATGGTAAGGAAGGGGTCGTCGGTTCAACCCCGACAGAGGGCTCGCCAGGCGGCGTAGCTCAGGTGGTTAGAGCACACGGCTCATAATCGTGGTGTCGCGGGTTCGACTCCCGCCGCCGCTACCGGGCAGGCAGGGCAGCAGGAGGAGAGAGATGGCCACGAAGAACGAGAAGCGGGTGAAGGTGACGCTCGCCTGCGAGGACTGCAAGCGGCGCAACTACATCACGATGAAGAACAAGGTCAACGACCGTGAGCGCATCGAGATGAAGAAGTACTGCCCCTTCGAGCGCAAGCACACGATGCACAAGGAAACCCGGTAGAGGCCTCAGTCCGAGGTCGCGCTCGAGAGCGTCTCCACCTCCACGTTTGGCCGCTCGCGGCTCATGCGCGACGGCCACCAGTTCCACCGACCGAGGAGCTCAACGGTCGCCGGTACCAAAACAGTGCGCACCACGAAGGTGTCGAGCAGGATGCCCACCGCGAGGCCGACGCCGATGACCCGGATCTGGCCGTTGCCCTGGCCAGCGCCGCCCACGACCGCGAGCACGAGGAAGGTGCCCGCGAGCACCATCCCCGCCGAAGTGACCGTCGGTCCGGTCGCCCCGAGGGCGCGCACCACCGCCGGTCGCAGCTCGGTGCGCCGCGCCTCTTCGCGGATGCGGGTCATGACGAGAATGTTGTAGTCCTCGCCGAGCGCCAGCAAGAAGATGAACATCAGGAAGGGCAAGAGGAAGATCAGACCCGCCTGGCCGGGGATCTTCATGAAGACGATGACGGAGATTCCGAGCGAGGTCAGAAACGACAGCACGACGCTCACGATGAGGTACAGAGGGGCGATGAGACTTCGCAGCACGAGCGCCAAGACCAGGCCGATCGCGAGAATCGCGATAGGCACGATCCGCCCGACGTCGCCTTCGGAGATGGAGCTCACGTCGTAGAGTGCCGGTGCCTCCCCGGCCACGCCGTTGGCCACGGCGCCGGCTCGGCGCGCCGCCGCGGCCACGGCGACACGGATCTTGGGCACCTCGTTAATGGCGCTGTTGCTTCCCGGAGTGCCCGCGCGCAGCCCAGCCTCCCACTGGGCCGTATGCCCGTCGGCACTGATGTAGCGCGCCGTGGCGAGATAGGTGACGTACTCCTCGAGCGAGATGCCAGAGCCGGCCGGCGGCGCGAGGGGCTTGGTGGCGAGGGACTGGGCCGAGCCGTAGCGGTGGACGAGCCGATACAGGTCGCTGAGTTGTGAGGTCGTGAGCGTCGCGCCAGCGGGGTTGAGCGGTCCGCTCAGGGTCGTAAAGTAACCGCTCTGGCGCAGCTGGGTCGTCGCAACGGCGAGCTCCCCGGGGTTGCGCCAAACCGAGGTGGCAAAGCGCATAACGACGTTCGTCGGATTGGCGCTCGCCTCGGGAAAGTGCGCCGCCAGCGCGGCGTTGCCGGTGGCGGCGCTGCTGCCGGCGGGCGCTGCGACGTCGCCGCCAAATCCCGAGGGCACAAAGCCCAGGGCGAAGAGCGCCACCCCGCCGAGCACGAGAACCCCGCAGATCAGAGTGCGAACTGGCCGGCGAATCAGACGCGCCGTGATCCGGCCCCAGACCCCGAACTCGGCAGCGCGGGGTTGGGTCTTGGTCGGCCAAAAGAGGGCACGGCCGAAGATGGCCATGAGCGCAGGCAGCAACGTGAGCCCGGCGAGCAGCATGGTGGCGATGCCGAGGGCCAGTGGCACGCCGAGGTCGTGGTAGAGGCCGAAGCTCGCAAAGAGCAGCGTTAGCAGCGCCACCACCACGGTCGCGGCCGAGGCCGTGATGGACTCGCCGACGCGACGCACGGCGTGCACGACCGCCGCCTTCGGCTCGGTGCCCGCCAGCAGTTCCTCGCGGGTGCGAAACACCAGGAACAGTCCGTAGTCGGTCCCGGCGCCGAGGATCAGCACGATGAGGAGGATCTGGGTGAAGAACGAAACCTGCAGCACGCCGGCGCTGCCGAGGGCGCCAATGAACGATCCTGACATCAACAGCACCATCGCGGCGGGCAAGAGGGTGACAAGCGGGGCGAGGACCGAGCGGAAGATGATGAAGAGCAGGGCGACGATGAAGAGGACCGACGCGTCCTGGATCTCCTTGCTCTGCTTCGCCGACTGCTGCTGGCTGGCCGCATTGGTGGCGATCTGGCCGGCCAGGTAGACGTGCAGGTCCCCCGGCATCGCCACGCGGCTGAGCGCCGAGTCGAGGTGGTCGACCAGTTTCGTAACCACGCTCTCGTTAAAGGGCGAGACCGATGACGTGTACAAGAGCTCAGCCGCGCGCTCGTCGGGCGAGACGCTGAGGTACTGCACGCTGAGCGTCGTGGGTACGCGGGCGAGCGTCGCGAGGGAGGCCTTTAGCGCTACCCCGTCGGCAGTACTCAGGCTCGCACCGGTCGTGACCGCGACCACGGGTATCTCGGTGTGGTTCACCTGGCCGATGAGCGGCTCGGCGAGCGTGGCCGCCTGATTGCTGGGCGCCGACGCTGGGAGAAAGGCGCCATTGTTGTCGTTGACCTGGCTCGCGAGCGAGGGCAGCAGGGCGACTGCGGCCACCGTGCCGGCGAACCAGGCGACCACGATCAGCCAACGAAAGCGCACCACGAAGTGGCCGAGCGTCTCGAAGATGCGAGTCATGAGCCTCCATACTCTCGACCGCGGCGCGCGGCCAACGTCCAAGTTACGTGCTCTTCGCACCGCCCCCGATCAGCCAAGGTTGCGACGAGACCTCGCCGGCGTGGCGTTCGTTTAGGATCGAGGCGGTGTCGAGGTGGCGCGGTCGTGGCGCGAAGGGTTCGTCGCGGGGATGGTAAGATTTCTGTCCCTAGGGCCACGACCCTCGTCGAAGGGCGACCCCATAGGGCAGTGGCTCAATTGGTAGAGCACCGGTCTCCAAAACCGGTGGTTGGGGGTTCGAGTCCCTCCTGCCCTGCTCGGACAGATCGACAGCAGTAACGAAGTGCGAACGAAAGACGTGAGATGAACCGCGAACAGAAGCGATTGATGCAGCGACAGGGCCAGGTGGGCGTCGACGGGGCGCCCGCGTCGCGTCGCACGTCGGTCCAGGACGTCCAGCGCCGGCGCAGCGAGCGCGCCCGGCCGCGCGAGTTCTTCCGCCAGGTTCGCGAGGAAATGCGCCAAGTCTCTTGGCCGACGCGCCCGGAGGTGATGAACTACACGTCAATCGTCTTCTGCGTGCTGGTTTTCATGACGTCGCTGATCTTCGGGCTCGGCTACGGCTTTTCGAAGTTCGTCGGCTTTCTCTTTATCCGTTAGGTCTTAGTGAGCGACATCGACACCCCCCTAGAGCACGCGGCCGACGACGAGATCCTCGACGTCGCGATCATCGACGAGGAAGAGCCGGTCGTCGAGAGTGCCTACGACCGGCCCGGCCGCTGGTACATCGTGCACACCTTCGCCGGCCACGAGCAGAAGGTCATCGGGGCGCTCAACAACATCATCAAGAGCCGCGAGCTGAGCGACTCCATCTACGAGATCTACCTGCCTGAAGAGGACGTCACCGAGTTCAAGTCCGGCAAAAAGGTCGTCGTCTCCAAGCGCATGTTCCCGAGCTACCTTCTGGTGCGCTGCGAGCCCGACCCTGAGATCTTCTACGTCATCGGCTCGACCCCCGGCGTGACGGGCTTCGTGGGCGCCGAGAAGACCAAGCCCACCGCGCTCACCCGCCGCGAAGTCGACAACATCATTCGTCCCCACGTCGAGGGCGTCGAGCAGCCCGCGGCGAAGCGCCGCATGCCGACGCACGAGTTCGAGGTCAACGACACCGTCCAGATCAAGACCGGCCCCTTCGCGACCTTTTCGGGCCACGTGGCCGAGATCAACGAGGACCAGTTGAAGGTAAAAGTGCTCGTAGACATTTTTGGACGTGAGACCCCCGTCGAGCTCGACTTCACGCAAGTCACGAAGCTCTAGAGAACACCAAGGAGAGGGCCATGGCCAAGAACGTCGCCGCAGTCGTCAAGATTCAGCTCGAGGCCGGCAGCGCCACGCCCGCCCCGCCCGTGGGCACCGCGCTCGGGCCCCACGGCGTTCAGACCATGGAGTTCTGCAAGCAGTACAACGCGGCGACGGAGTCGATGCGTGGCACGGTCATCCCGGTCGAGATCTCCATCTACGAGGACCGCACCTTCACGTTCATTCTGAAGACGCCGCCCACGCCGGTTCTGCTGCGCCAGGCCGCGGGCGTCGCCAAGGGTGCGCATCTGGCCGGCCGCGAGACCGTGGCCACGGTGACGTCGGACCAAGTCGAAGAGATTGCCCGGACGAAGATGAAGGACCTCAACACGGACGACATCGAGATGGCCAAGCGCCAGGTGGCCGGCACGGCGCGCTCGATGGGCATCACGGTCGCGGGCTAGGAGAGAGATGAAGCACGGCAAGAACTACCGCAACGCCCTGGCCCAGGTCGACCGCGAGGAGCTGCTGAGCATCCCCGACGCGATCGACAAGGTGAAGAGCCTCTCTTCGGCGAAGTTCGACGAGACCGTCGAGCTCGCCGTGCGACTGGGCGTCGACCCGCGCAAGGCCGATCAGATCGTGCGCGGCACGATCTCACTGCCCTCGGGCACCGGCAAGACCAACCGGGTCGCCGTCTTCGCCTCGGGCGAGGCGGCCCAGGCCGCTCGTGACGCCGGTGCCGACATCGTCGGTGCCGAGGACCTCGTCGCGAAGGTCACCGGAGGGTTCCTCGACTTCGACGTCGCGATCGCGACCCCGGACCTGATGGGCCAAGTCGGCGGACTCGGTCGGGTTCTTGGACCGCGCGGGCTGATGCCGAACCCCAAGACGGGTACCGTCACGACCGACGTCACTCGAGCCGTTACCGAGTTCAAGGGGGGACGCGTCGAGTACCGCACCGACAAGATCGGCAACGTGCAGCTGCGCGTGGGCAAGGTCAGCTTCACCCGCGAGGCCCTCGTGCGCAACGTCCAGGCGGTAATTGACGAACTGGTGCGCGTCAAGCCCGCGAGCGCCAAGGGCCGCTACCTCGTGAGTGCCACCGTCTCGTCGACGATGGGACCCGGGGTGAAGATCGATCCCACGCGTACGCGCGACGAGGACCAGGCGCTCGCCACGGCCTAGCCCTTTTGACGGCCTTCGGTCAGTCCGATGGCGAAGTGAGGGAAGAGTTTCAATGGCGACCTACGCTTCGTGCATGGTTGGACGTCAGGGCCCGGTTCGCTCTTCCGTTGAGGTTCGGCCCTGAGGGGCGCGGCCCCTCCGCTATCGCGTCTCGGCGTCGTCGGGGTTGTCGTCGCACTGCTCAGCACAGTCCCGGCGGTCACGATCGCTCGCGCCGCCCAACGTGACCTGAAGACTCAGTTGCTCTCGGAGTCGAACATGCCGCGAGGGTGGCGCCAGGTCTCTTCGACCACCTCGCCGGTCACGGCCGAAAAGACCGGGTGTCTCGCCGGACTCTCGACAACGTCCAGCCCGGGCGCCCGGCACGTCGGGGTGGCCTTCGTCGAGGGGGCCGGACTGCCGTCGATCATTGAGTCGATCGAGCACGACGTCTCGGCCGCGGGCGACTACGCGAAGAGCGTGGCAGCGCTGGCCCGATGTACGGGGATCAGCTTTCTTCTTGATAAGAAGACGGTGCACGCCCAGCTGTCGCCACTAGCGCTGCCGCATTTTGCCACGGCGTCGGCGGCGTTCACGCTGCGCTTCAATCTGGTGGGGCTCTCGATCGTGGATGATCTCATGCTGTTCCGAGACGGCAACGACATCGGTCTCCTCGAATTCGATGACACGGTGGATCCGCCACTCAGCGCGGTCGAGTCCGTGGCGAACGCCGCGGCGTCCAAGATTGCGGGACAGCGGGTGCACCTGGCCGCCCTGTCCGTCGCGTCGGTACGCGAGCGCACGGCCCACACGACTGACGGTGACGTCGGTTACCGGGCCTTCGGGCTGGGGCCGCCGCTGGTACTGATCATGGGCTACGGCGGGACGATGGAAGTCTGGGATCCACGCTTCGTCGACGCCCTGGCCGAGCGTCATCGCGTGATCATCTTCGACAACGCGGGAATCGGTCGTACTAGCGCGCTGAAGCACCTCACGATCGACGCGATGGCCCAGCAGGCGAGCGCGCTTATCACGGCGCTCGATCTCGGTCGTCCCGACGTACTGGGCTGGTCAATGGGCAGCATGATCGCCCAAGCGCTGGCCGTTCTGCATCCGACCCAGGTGGCCAAGCTGGTTCTCTGCGCGACCTATCCCGGCAACGGCTCGACGGTCCCGCCCTCCACGAAGGCGATCAACGCCCTGAACAGCGGCGACTCGGCGAAGGAGCTGGCCGACCTCTTTCCCGCGGGCCAGAGCGGGGCCGAAGAGTCGTACGCGCTGGCCGTGGGGGACTTCCCAGTGCCGACGTCGCGCCGCAAACGGTGGCGAATGCTCAGGCAGCAGCAATCAGGTCGTGGTGGGCCGGGACCGACCTCGCGGGCCGCACCGCCACCGCGATCGCCGCTCCGACTCTCATCGCCGACGGCAGCGAGGACCGATTGGATCCCACGGTCAATGACCACCTCATCGCCCGGTTGCTAGCTGGTGCGAAGCTGGTGCTCTACTCCGACGCCGGCCACGCATTCCTCTTCCAGGACGAGGACGCCTTCGTACCGCTCGTGCTGACCTTCCTCGGCTGATCCTCCCCCTTTTGACGGCGTCGCCGCTGCGCCACTACGCTGTAGCC
>CAVVMM010000003.1:0-86400 GCA_963749355.1 uncultured Acidimicrobiaceae bacterium | reverse complement strand
TCGCGTCGCCTTGAGGGGTGGCTTCTGGAACACCAGCACCGGACGGTGACCACCACGGATCTTGCGAATTGGCGTGCGCGTCGGGTGCGAGGTCTGGACGATGTCGAAAGTCCAGAAGTACTCGAGCTCGCCGGCGAGGAGGGTAGCGCACTCGAGCAGGTGAAGTTTGCCGACGTAGGCAAAGAGCAAACCGGAGGGCTTGAGGACGCGCGGCGAATCTCGCCAGGTCGCCGAAGAGGAGGACGCCCTCCGTCGTGTACGGCGGGTCCGTGATGATGCAGTCCACCGAATTGTCCTCGACTTCGCACTCGCGCAGATCGACGCAGTCGATGCGCCAAAGGCGGCCCTCGACCACGGTGCCGTCGGGTTCGACGCCGAGCGCGATCTCGGTGTGCTCGCACTTTCTTCTCGAGTTGGGGCACGTTGAGGTAACCCGTCGGAGCGTCGTCGCCGAGAGATTCGAGGGCAGCGCGCGCTCGCTCGACATCGCGGTCAGAAAACGCTGTGACGATCCTCCGTTGATGGACGGGGTAGTGCTTACCGTCCCGGCCCTTCACCCTCTCAGGTGTCACATTCGTGACACCTGGAGGGTCCCGGCCAACGGTGGTGCGGCTCACGCCGCATATTTGGCCGATCTCTCGAAGGCCCATTCCTCGCTTTCGCAGTTCCGCCTCGGTGCGGATCCGGTCCTCGGGGGTGAGCTGGCGACGAACCTCGTTGAGCGACACGACGTGGCTAAAACGGTCGAGGTCAGACGTGAGGGGCACCATTTGTCGATTTGAGCGGCGGGAGTTTGACGCCCCGCGCTCGAAGACGTGAGTGAGCTCTTGATCGCTGGTGGCCGTCGATGATGCGATTGTGCTGGTCGACGGTGATTGGCTGCAAGACGCCCTTGTCCAGAATGTCGTCCTCGAGACGTGCCAACTCTTCGTCATTGAAGTCCCGGTAGAGCTGGAAGTCTGAGGCCAGGGTGGGTGCTTTCGCGCGTGGACGTGGCGTCGTTCGACGAGGACTCTTTTTTTCCGGGGCCTTTTTCGTCGGAGACTTCTTGACGGGACTCCGCTTCACCCGGACCTTCTTGGCCGCCGCTTTCTTCGCGCTCACGAGTCGCTCGCTTGGTTAAGCAGTGCGTCGAGCGACTGAGCACTGATGCGCCAGGTCCGCCCGACCTTGATGGCGTGAAGGCGCTTCTCTTTGATGAGTCGCACCACGCTTGGCCGGGAGAGCTGCGTGAGGCGACAGACCTGGTCGAGCGTGAGCGCGCGGGCGTCACCAGGTGGGATCGGTGCGGCACCGCCCGAAAGGGAATTTGAAGACACGGGAAACCCCGCCTCTGTCCCCTCGGTGGCCCTTCACATCTGCGCTCTCGCGTGCGGAAAGTGACTTTGGATGACTGTTCTGGTCGAGGCCAGGGTTTATGTGATTGGCTCATTGTAGATTTATCGGGTATGACTGCGCAAGAGGTTGCCCGCGAACTGGGTGTCCGTTGGCACGGAGCAAAGTACGTCTACTGCGGGCGCTGTGCCACAGCGCGCCCCGGTGAGCCGCTGCGGCGTCGGCTACGCCGGCGGTCAGCGGTTGGTGATGGCCAATTTCGATTTCTGGGCGACTTCTTCGACGAACCCGGGGCCCTCTCCTGCCTGGAATACGTGGACCCCGAACCCCACCCCGTGGATCAACCCCGCGACTGGTGGAAGCGGGCAAGCCCGCAAAATTCGAACGGGCGTGCTCTTCGAGATACGCCACAACGCCGATCGGATCATCCACGACCAGCTCGCCGCCGACGTCGCATCGAGATAGCCCGGAAAGACCCTCCGAACCAGAACCAGATCGTCCATGAGGCGCTGGGTTTCCAGCGCTCGACCGACAGCCCCCTCCGCCTCTCACTCGTCCGGCTCGAAGACGACGAACGAAGAAGCACGCTCACCTGCTGGATGTGCGGTACCAGGATGCATGTGCCGCGAGCGCCTCGCCATAGCCGTCGACCATGTCAAGAAGTTCGGCGGTCAGATCCTCATCTTTCCCACGGAATTGCGGTTCGGGATTCCACCGTGCCCTTCCCCCATAGAAACCCCATAGTCGGTCGAAGCCGCCGCCTTCGCGGCGACCCCAAGGCCCCTCGCTCAGCTGACTGGCCCTATGCCGACGTTGCCACCAAGCAGCTGGGGAAACTGAACTAGGGGTAAGCGCGGTTTAAAGCGGCCTTTTTAGGGCCTACCAAGGGCCTTTAACTTGGGCGGATGTGTTGAAGTCTGGGCGATCCGCGTGCAAGCGCACTTTAAGGCCGCTTTCATAGGACCTAAGCGCGGTTTCTCAGGCAGTGAAGACGCTACAAAGGATGGTGGCTCGGGCGACGGGGGCCAGTTCCCACTCTGCGGTCAGTCCGAACTTTCCTGAGCGTGGGAAGGAAACCGACACTTAAAGGGAGCGAAAGCTCAGTTAGTTCCCATGGTGTTCCTGACAAGGATTGCAGGTATAGACCCAGGACATCGGATCGGATTGGCGGGAATCAATTATCGGAGGGCGGCTGTACGATGCGCCGGAGATGAATCTTTCGCTCCCATTGCAGTTGCCAAAGACCGCTTCGATCGCGGGTGGAGATTCCCTATTAGCGGACCTAAAGTCAGATAGTTTGCCTCTGTGAATTCTCACATCGCCGTTGATCTCTTCTCTGGAGTAGGCGGAATGTCCAGGGGTCTGACGTCATCTGGATTCGATGTCGTAGGTGCTGTTGAGATTAATGAACTGGCTGCAGAGAGTTACGCGGCGAATTTTCCCAACTCTGTGTTGATACGAGGGGACATTCGAGAGTTGACGACGCGGAGCTTCGCCGTGAGGACGGGAGTCACGAAGGGTGAACTCGACCTCTTGGCGGCATGTCCGCCATGCGAGGGATTCTCATCGATTCGAACTCTCAACGGGCACAGTCGAAACCGCGACCCTGAGAAATGATCTTGTCCTAGAGATAGGTCGCTTTGTGCAGCGTTCCAACCAAGGATCGTGCTCGTTGAAAACGTTCCGGCACTCGTCAATGATCGACGGGCAACACGATTAGTTCGCAGCTTCTAGAGAGCTCGGATACGAAACGAGGACAGAGGTTGTAGATGCGGCCGACTTCGGAGTGCCTCAAAGACGTCGACGATTTCTGTTAGTGGCAACCGTATCGGGCAACTTCCTTCAGCGACCCCGCCAGCGAAGGCGAACGACTGTCCGCGAGTGGATTGGCGATCTTCCAGATGCAGGATCTAGCGGAGACTCCCTTCATGACCATGGCGAACGGCGGTCTCCAAGAGTTATGAGAATGATTCGGAGCATCCCGGTGAACGGAGGCAGTCGCTCGGATCTTCCGGAAGAGTTGCAGCTTGACTGCCACCTAAAGTGCTCAGGATTCAAGGACGTTTACGGGCGAATGGCATGGGACGACGTCGCGCCTACGATCACTGGTGGGTGCGTTAACCCTTCGAAGGGGGGATTCTTGCACCCCTCGGAGCATCGCGCCATTACGGTGAGGGAAGCTGCGCTTCTCCAATCCTTTCCCAAAATTCACGTGGTTTCGATGGAACGAGGAAAGTTCGCAGCGGCCGATTTGATCGGCAATGCACTTCCGCCGGCGTTGGTAAGGGCACAGGCGCTACCGATTCGCCAGCTTCTCGACCGTCACAAGACCAACGCAGCGTAGCCATGCGACCGAGGTCTAGGATGTGGCCTCGTTCGACTGCTTCGGGGCGACTTGTCGTCTGGTGATTTAACTGCCCCATGTGATCACGGCAATGAGGTAATTGGCAACGTGTCGCTGCGCTTCGTAATCGCTCTTTCGACGAATTGGCTCAACCTGAGCAAAGTTCAGACACAGCTCAATGTCAGTCGGATCCTTCCAGGAGAGCTATCGCCACCGGTGAATGACCGATGTTCTGTGTTTGTACGGGCGCGCGATGCTGCTGGCGCGTATGTAACTGACTTTGACGAGGTCCGATTTACGGTCCATGACGACAATCTCTATCTCAACTCAAAGGTATTGGCATCAATCGCGCGAACCCCGCCTGCGCCAGACGCGACCTTGATGTTGCAGTTTGAAGGGGCGAAGTCAGTAACGAGGTGTGTTGCATGCTGGTGTAGACCGTCGTTCTTCACTGATCTCGAAGCTGATACGGGGATTCAACTTTGGACTTACGACCTTGCTCCGAAGTCGACCGTTCTCGTGACGGAGAACAATGTCGTTACCGCGATCAGACGAGGGACGTAGACACCGATCCGGAGCTCTTCGACGCCCAGGCGTCTCGCTTCATCGATGGCCCCCACGTCTTAGAGCGGTTGTTCGATCACCTTATGGAGCTGCGCTCCACGGAGGCCCCGAACTTTATGACGGTTGTGAAGGGACTTAGCGACATGATGCGATCCCTTCTTGAAGATGAACGCTCTCCAATTCGAATCATGGAGGTTCAGCACTCCCACGTGGATCTGTGGTCTTCCGTGCAAGGGAAACCTATCTCGTTCGTTGATGGTCGGGAATAGCACACTTTGAGGGTTTCCCGGGCTTCGATCAATTCGTGATGCGTGTCGGAACCTACACCGTGACGCCGGGGGTAATCGAACCTGATGCGCGCGAACAATTTTCGATGATGTCTCGCGTCCTGGCTGAT
Organism: uncultured Acidimicrobiaceae bacterium; assembly: GCA_963749355.1. Classification (GTDB taxonomy): domain Bacteria; phylum Actinomycetota; class Acidimicrobiia; order Acidimicrobiales; family RAAP-2; genus RAAP-2. The sequence continues at coordinate 81,760 of CAVVMM010000003.1, read as the reverse complement.
GTAATCGATCCCGACTCAACTGTCCGGAGATACTGATCGGAAGCGGTTACAAGAGGCGATCAGGTTCTGTCTCGAACTGTTGGTCTTCACGCGTACTCTCGATGATGACCCACGGTCATCGCTGTCGTTTTTGCACGGTCCACTCGTTAATCAATTTGCCACTTATCACTCTGGCAGTCCATACTTCCTGCCTACGGTGAACGAAGAGTACTTGGAGGAGTGGAATGTCGACTTCGAGGCACTCTCGGGAACGTTGGAACGCCTCCCTCACCGGATTCCAGTGGCCGATCTCGAGTGCTCGAGTTCATGGTCTTATACGGATACCTCTCGAATCGGATGCTTCAATCTGAAACACCCGCGATAGGAGTCGTCGAACGGAGTCCTGGGAGACTGGTGACGTACTCCGTAATGGATATCCTCGAAGATTGTGGCGCCATGTCTAGCGCCTTGAAGAGACGGATAGACGATCTTCTCCGGCAGTACGGGGTGACCGATGATCTACTTTTCGGATGCGTCCTGAAGGAGCGTGAATATCTCTCCCCAGTGACAGTTCGGAAGATACCAATGAACCGGGCGACCGACGATTGGCGTCCGGTCGTCGGACAGTTCCTTCAACCAAAAGCGACGTTGCTCAAACCTTCGGACGGCACGTTTCCACTTCGATTGGAACTCAATTTTGCGGCTTCCGACCATATCGAAAACGAATTGCGTCCGATTGCTTATCACACTGCGCGTTTACTTCCTAGATACGCGTTCCCCGTCGGACTCGATATCGTTGACAAATACGCCAAGGTCCCGGACTGGATGTCCCACGCTGTGGGGGCGGCTGGATCGGCTGCGCTTCTAAGGCAGGCGCTGGAATTAACTGACGATGCCAAGGTGATCGCGGCCTTTCGTCGACAGCTCATGGGACGTCCGCGAGATTTTTTCTTTCGACCAACGGCTCACTAAGGAGGTAATCGTGGCTCCGCTCGGAACACACGTCGGCACGGTGGTGGGGAATACATCACCTCACGAGTTTCGTTTTTTCCTGAAAAGTTATGCGGCGAAACTGGGTGACCTCGTGTCGGTTGAGATGAAGATCCCATCCCAGAGTGGTGGAGAGCCTCGCGTTGTCACGGCTTGGGCACGGATCGTCGAGCTCGGGCGCTTCAATCCATTCCTTCCTGCCGAGGCGGGCCAGGAACTTGCTGAGGAGGGGCTCGCGTTAACGGACACCGTCTTGTCAGTTTCGAGGGATCAGATCGAGGGGAAGGCGCTCGTACTCGGCATGACCGACTCCGAGAGGTCGACGCAACTGACTCCACTGATTTATCCGATCTTGCCTGGTGGTGAGATGTACAGCCCGCCCACAGCTCTCATCAGGTCGATCTTGCTTGGAGACGAAGAAGTCCCGAGGATCAAGGTTGGAACACTGATCGGCCGACCGGACGTGGAAGTGAAATTGAAGACCAATGCGGTCGTCGCGCGTCACATGGCAATCCTGGCGATGACCGGTGGTGGCAAGACGGTTGCAGCGAGGCGTGTCATTCGAGAGTTAATCGGTTGCAACTACCCGCTGCTGATTTTGGACCCTCACGGCGACTACCTCGGACTGTGGACCCAGAGGTCACTTTTTCCCGGCGTCGACGTAAAGCTGTTCTATCCGCATCTCGTCTTAAATGAAGGCAACATCGAACTAGTCGGTGAGCTTGTCACTGCAATGACGCAGGGGTTGACCGATCCGCAGCGAGAAGTATTTTATGACGCGCTAGGGCGAATGGAGGCCGCGAATGATGAAGGCGTCGTTAGCTTCATCGAAAGGCTGCTCCAGGAATTGGGAAATGAACAATTCAGGCCAAGGCACCCTGGGACCGTTCCGGCAATCAGACGACAACTGAGATTGGTTAATCGCCAATTGGAGGCGATGGAGAGAACCAATCAGAGGTTGCGCGAGCAGTCGGCGATGAGGGAATTTAATTTCGAACGGATGCCGGATCCCCAGTCAAATCCGCGGGGATTTATCCGTCCTCGCCAGGTGAGCATCGTCTACCTCGGAGGCTATGACCATCTAACGCAGTCGACCATCGTTGCCCTCATCATGAAGGAGCTTTTTGAACATCGTGCTTCCATGCGAAATCAGATCCCCCCGTTCATGACGGTTATTGAGGAAGCGCATAATTTCATCCCTTCGAGAGGTGAAGGTCAGTCAGAAACTCCTTCGGTTGCAGTAATTAGGAAGGTAATCACTGAAGGCCGGAAGTTTGGTACCGGTCTCCTATTGATCAGTCAGCGACCTAGCAGACTAGATGAGACGACCCTTTCGCAGTGCAATACGTTCATGATTTTCCGGCTCGTGAATCCAAAGGATCAAAACTTTGTGCAGCAGGTCATGGAGAATCTGTCGAAGGACGATAGTCGGCTCCTGCCCGGATTTGGACCGGGCCAGGGCATTGTTAGTGGCCAGGCCGTCCGTTTTCCCCTGGTAATCCAGGTCGATTTCGACCATGACTTGATACCACCGAATATCGGTGACGAAGACTTTCTTTCTGCTGTCGATGAATGGGACAGGGTGCACGGTGCCGCCGTCGCTACGGACGACGCACGCATTGCCGAGATCGATCAAATTGCGTCAGGAACCTGAAACCACGACACCGCCCCGTGAGTCGTGGGCTACTAATGAGACTGTCCGCAAATCGATGCGCTCGAACGGGCCAAGGGACACATCAATCGAAACCGAGGTGAGATCCCTGCTTCAACGGTCGGGGCTACGCTTTCGAAAACACTTGCGGCCACTTCCGCGGCTCCGTTGTGAGCCGGACATTGTATTCACTAAAGCGAAGCTCGCCGTCTTTATTGACGGGTGTTGGTGGCACTACTGCCCGCAACATGGATCAATCCCAAAGTCGCATTCTGAGTTCTGGACGAGCAAATTTCAACGGACCCGTGAACGAGACAATTACAACGACTTGAAGTTATCGGAAGCTGGTTGGCACGTGTTACGGATTTGGGAGCACGAAGGCTCATACCTCGCCGCGGAGACGATAAGTCGAATGATCAAGGACTTATCGGCCTCCTGAGAATCATCGTTAGCGATGAGGTCGAACAAGCATACGAAGCCCAGACGATCGGCGACTTGGGTTCGGAGGTGCCCGATGTTGTGTGAGCAACTTTGTGAGCACATTGACGCACGATGCATGACACCGACTCCACCCCAGATGCCGGTCCAACAACACCCCAGACCAAGAGTTGACTGCCATTGGTTGTCGTCTGCTACCAGGTGAATGAATCAATACGAGCCATGACACGCAAGGGGTCGCAGGTTCAAGTCCTGCACGGCCCACCAATTTCGGCCGTACGCTAAAGGCCCCGCCCGGGTCCACGGCCTACACGTACGACGGCTACGGCAACGTCATTGAAACCAACGTTGACTTTCAGGACTTATCCGGTGCGGCCGCTCCTGTGACGACAACGGCGAGTTACAACGTCATGGGCGACGAGTTGTGGTCGATCCCTCCCACTGGTCAAAGTGGCGCTCAGTCGTCGTCGAACCCCTTCGCGACGGTGACGACCTACACGCCCGCCAATTTACCCTTGACGATCACCAAACCGGGTGAGGCGTCAGTCACTGACACGTACGACGCGGCGCTCAACCAGGTCAGCAGTGCTAATCCGGCCGCCACGACGACCACGGTCTACGACGGCGACAACCGGCCTTGCTACCAATTGGTCGGTGCCGCCGGCTCAGGGTCCGGCTTGACGTGCTCGAGCAGCCCACAGGCTGGCTCAACGAGCACGGCCTACGTGCCAGGCAGCGACAACGTCCTCACGAGTACCGACGGAAATGGTAAGTCGACGTCGTACTACTACAGCGACTTGGCCCATCCGAATTCGCCAACCGAAGTGGTCGATGTGTTGGGTACTCAAATCCAGTACACCGCCTACAACGACTTCGGCAACGCCTGCGTCGCGGGCGACGTCGCGATTACTGCCCAAGGGACCACGTCACAGTGCAACACCGTCGCGGGCGACACGGCGACGGTCTACAACGCGCTCGGCGACGAGACCTCAGAGACCGACCCCAGCGGTAACACGACGTCCTACGCTTACACCAACACGGCGTACCCGACCTTAGAAACCTCCACCACCAACGCGTTGGGAGCGGTGACCGCATTTTCGTACGACGCCGACGGGAATCCGATCAAGACGACCAATCCCGATAGCACGACAGTGTCGACGGCCTACGACGCCGACGGGAGGGTCTGTACGCAGTCCGATACCGGGACGAGCTATGGCTGCGACACGGGAACGGGTATCGCTGGCGTCGCGAATTACGTCTACGACAACGCGTCTGATCGCACCGGGATGACTTCGACTGCCCTGAGCTCGGTTAGCAACGTCTCGGATATTGGCGACGGCGGCGCTGGCTGCGCTGTCACCGGAACCATCAAATCCGTGAAATGCTGGGGGTTCAGCGCAGGAGGAGCGCTCGAAAACACCGAGAGTTCAGCGACTCCCGTCGCGGTCGGTGGACTGACCGGAGTTACGCAGGTATCCACCGGTGGCCAGGACGCCTGTGCGGTGCTCACCGGCGGAACCCTTGAATGTTGGGGCAACAACGCCAGCGGCCAGTTGGGAAATGGAACTACAACGAATTCGTATACCCCGGTCGCCGTCAGCGGGCTGACCGCAGTCTCGCAGGTGTCCGTCGGTGGTGAAGCCAACACGTGCGCTGTTCTTTCGTCGGGCCACGCCGACTGCTGGGGATGGAACTACTACGGCCAACTCGGGGACGACTCCGAGAATAACTCGGACACTCCGGCAGCGGTGTATGGACTGACCAATGCCACCGAGGTGTCGGTCGGTACGTACAGTGCCTGCGCGGTCCTCTCTACGGGCCACGTGGACTGCTGGGGCGGTGACGCCTACGGCGAGCTTGGCAATTCCACCTATTACCCAAATACCTCCTACGTGCCGGTTCCAGTCGGGTCAGTGACTGGTGCTGTCGCGGTAACGGTCGGCAGCCAGTTCGCCTGCGCGTTGCTCAGCAGCGGCGGCGTCGACTGTTGGGGGCTCAACAGCGAGGGACAGATCGGCAATTCGAACGGGAATAGCACCTATCCCTGGGAAGTCTGGCCCGTGACGGGACTTTCGAATGCCACCCAGATCACAGCGAATCAAGCGGCCACCTGCGCCCTGCTCAGCACCGGTGCCGTGAATTGTTGGGGGTACGGTTCCGACGGCGAGCTCGGCGACGGCGTCGTGAACGGCGTGACCTACACGCCGGTTGCCGTGACGGGGATCTCGACGGCTACGCAAGTCTCTGGTTCGTGCGCGCTGCTCGCGGCGGGAACTCTTCAATGCTGGGGAGGTGATGGAACGGCGGTGGGCGATCCGGCCGTATCGGGGAATGCGCTCTCTCCCGTACCGGTGGTGAACGGTGCGAGCTACACGTTCGCCAATGGGCAGTTGATCTTTGCTGTCGATCAAAATGGCGAAGTCGTGTCGTACCTTTACAACTACGCGGGTCAAGTGCAATGTGTGGCGTACCCGGTCGTCGCGTCGTCGAGTTGCGGGACGCTCGCGGCACCGGCGAGCCCGTCAACCTCAAATACCATCGTGACCAGCGGTTACGACACGTCGGGCCGGCTGACGTCCACGACCGACTGGCTCGGCAACGAGACAACCTATGCCTACGGCGACGCCAACTACCCAAACGACGTGACGGAGATCTCGTATCCGTCCTCAACCGGCCTCACCGCGAATTACACCTACGACCCTGACGGCAATCTCACAGATCTGGTCGCTGGATCCTCGATCAATGACGCCTGGACATACAACGCAGATCAACAGGTGGCGACGACGAAAATCAACGCGAGCACGTCGGCTGCTGTTGGCTACAACGCGAACAGTCAGATCACGGCGGCGGCGAACTTGGCGACGTCAACCAGCAACGACACCTACACGATCGCGGCCAACGGCGAAATTACCTCCGACGCGCCTCCCTCGGGATCGGCGACCGACTACACGTACAACGTGGGCGACGAGCTATGCAACGCTGCGACGTCCTCGGTTACGTGCAGCTCAGACCCGTCGACGGGAACGAACTTCACGTACACGACGAACGGGGAGCGCTCGGTCGCCGCCCCGTATACCAGTGGTACCGCGGGAGCGGCCACGTATTACGCCTGGAACGCCTACGGCGAGCTGTGCAACGTCGCCTCGAGCGCGACGGCGTGCGGATCGACGCCCACGAGCGGCACGAGTTACCAGTACAACGGCGATGGCCTGCGGTTGTCCGCTGTGACGTCAACGACGACATCGGACTCAACCTGGGACGTCGTATCCGGAGGATCGATCCCGCTCAACATTAACGACGCCGCAACGACGTCGGGCACCACGACGAACACCAGCTACCTGTACGGAAGTCTTCTCTTCGGAGGGACATCACCGATTGAACAGATCAGTGGCTTGACGGCAACGTTCCTCGTCGCGAATCCAACGGGGGTTCAAGGGGACTTCAGCTTGTCGGGCTCGGTCAACGAGCTGGCCGTCTATTCCGTCTACGGCAAGCAGACCATTGCGTCTGGTTCGAGTGTGACGCCTTTTGGGTTCCAGGGGTCGTACACGGACTCGACGGGTCTGATCTACCTGATTAACCGGTATTACGATCCCGCTACCGATCAGTTCCTAAGTGTTGATCCAGAGGTTGCACAAACCGATCAGCCATATGTATTCACAAACGATGATCCTTTGAACGACGAGGATCCTCTTGGAACGTGTTGGATCTGTAGCGTCTTTTCATCAGCGGCGCGAGCCGTCGCAAAGGTTGTCATAGTTGTGACTGCAGCGACCGCCGTCGTAACCCTGGATGTGGCTGACGCATTTGACCCAATTGATTTAGCTGCAGATATTGCAATCGGCGCGACTGCCAATGGACTGGTTTACTTCGTGTCTAGTGGCAAGCACACGTCTGCCGGACAACGAGAAGCTGTCGAAGAAGGTGGCGCCTTTGGTGCAGCCGCCTACTTCATTCCATTGGTTGCTGCAGCCGCGTCAGTCTCTGTGACAGCGGCAAATACAATTGCTGGGGCAGGAGAGAACGTCGTGCAATACCTGCAACATGCGAAGCATCCCACTATCTCGGGCATTACAAGGGCCGCTGCTGTAGGCGCCGCGCAGGGGGCATCAATAGATAAGTTGGTCAAAATTCTGAAGAAATGAGTGGCAAGAGGCTGTGAGTGCATTAGTTGTGGTGTCAGGTCGTCCCTGGAACGGTCCAGCAAACGGTGGCAACAGTTGGGTCATTGTTGATGGCGAGAAGGTCGGCATCCTCGCGCCGAATGGCAGGTTCTCAGCCAACGTTCGTGAGGGTGTTCATTCTGTGCGCATTAGGCAATTGTGGTACTCAAGCCCAAATGTGAAATTCGAGTTCAAGCAAGATTCGCAGACTGTCTTAGAGGCAGATTTTGCTGCTGACGGTGTTAGCAGATTCATAACCGGACTAACGAAGCCTGCACGCTTCTTTCGGCTCACGCAAATCGAAAGGGCGGATGCACCGACAGCGCCAACGGTTGACTCGAGGCCATATCAGCGACTAACAATTGCATGCGCAATCGTCGTCATAGTAGGTGTCGTCACAGCTCTATTGGACCCAAATGCAGGTTGGTCCGAAATTCTAGGCATCGGGTCACTTATTTTTGGGATCGTTGGTTCGATCACTTTGTCGTTGCTTCTTCGAAGAAAGAGATCCAGGTTGTAGCGTTAGAAAAGGTCGATTCGATGTGATGCGCATTGAGATGATCTCGGACGTTGTTACCGGGTCCATCACCTATCCCCGACGACGATTGCGGGGCGACAGGATTTGAACCGTAAGTGGGAGTGGGGCATTCTAATCGCCTTTATCAGCGAACCATTAAAACGCGGTCAGCTCCGCAGAACTCGAACTCAAGGCGTGAACCTTCTGACTTCACGAGATAAGGGAGCAAGAAGGGGAGCAGGTATCGAGTATTGGCGATTCGTTAGCGTGTTTGACTGAGACTGCGGAAGCAACGAAATTTTGAAGATTCATTTGACGTCGAGTCGCATTGACCATCACGGAAGAACATGAGCGGGAGCCATGACACGCAAGGGGTCGCAGGTTCAAGTCCTGCACGGCCCACCAATTTCTTGCTGAAAGTTTGGATCTGCCTCCCCATTAGTTGACGTGGAACCTTGCTAGTCGAGGGCGCTAGATTCCTTGGCCATCTATTGTTGACGAGTCCTCGGCAACACAATCTTGAGCGTGGCACACCGATGGAGGTTTCCGTGTCCCCGCTGAACGCTCGAGGTCGTGGCCACGATGAGCCCTGAGCTCGATCAGCGAGCTTGGTTCGACTACGCGCAGGCCGCAAGGGGAGGGAATGTGCTTGAACCCTTGATTGCTGTGATGGATGGTCCGACAAGGCCGCCCGAAGCATGAATCGGACTGACGTGAAAGACCGACAGGACGGCATTGACCGCGTCGGCCACCGGTTTGGGCATTCGGTAGCCAATGCCGTACTGCGAGGAAAGGGCGAGTGACACTTGCTTGCATTGAAACTGCGAGGAGATGCCGCCGTAGTAGGCGCCCACGGCAAACGTGAGCTCGTACCACGGGCCCACTTGGAAGACCGCCAGGCCGATCCCGACCGACACTTTTGCGGCGTAGGCGATGACCACCGACATGGGACCGACCGACAAGACCTTCATGTCCTTGGTCATTGTCTCAGTTGGAGTGAGAGTATGCGGCGTGTAGACGGTCGGAGTCCCGTTCACGAATCCGAAACCGAGCGTGCCGCCGAAGCTGTAGTCGCCGATCGCCGCGAAGAGGGAGTCCTTCGAGGTGAACGCGGTGTCCATGCCAAAGACCTGGTCGAAGTCGATCATCAAGGGCAGGGGTCCCGCCTGGACAGGGAAGCTGAAATCGACGGGAACCTGCACGTGCTGATTGGACACGTTGCCCGCGAGTCCGCTCGTGCTTCCCGCTTCGAAAGCGACCCTGACGCCGGCCGCGCCGTGCAGTTCGAGCGCGGCGGTGAGCTTGCCGCCAGCGACGCCGATCCGGTATGTGACCGTCGGCTTGTCTAGGTGCAACGTCACTTTGGCCTTCACCGTGAGGCCGTTCTTGTTGTAGACAACGCTGACGCCAAGGCCACCTTGACAACAGAACGGATTCAACTGATAGTTACCCGCCTTCGTCGGTGGAGGGGAAGGGGAGGGCGCAGGCAACGTGCCTGGCGCCGCCGTCAACACGATGCCGGGCGATGCCGGCTCATGGTGACCTGGCCCGAAAGCGACGAGGTCCACGGTCGGCAGCGCCACCGTGTTCGAGCTGTCGCCATTCGGTTGAGACGCGCTAGCCAGTTGGATTGGGGGCTGGGCTTCGGTGCCGCCCGGCTCAGGCGCGCGGCCAGGCGCTGGCGTGGTGACGTCGGCCGACGTCTGCGTTACTAGCCCCGGTTCACTCGGGACGGTGTATGCCTCTACGGATTTGAGTGCAATTGGAGCCGAGGAGGAAAAGTTGCCGTTGCGAATGACGTCAGTGATGGTCACCGGCCCGAGAACGACCTCCTTGTTGCCTCCTTGTTGCGAGACGGCAAGTACCCGCCCGAACGCCGAGGCTGCTCGCGAACATGATCTTGCCGGGGCGAAGCTCGTTGACATTTGGCGCGGAGCCGCTGATCGTCCAGACCAGCCCATTGGCGCTCACCGACACGATGGAGTTAGCTCCGCCTACGAACACGACGTCAGGCTGGTAGGTGATTTTCGAGTTCTGCTGGGGACTTGCACCGTACCTCAGTCGGTTTTCGGCGGAAGTGTGGACGCTGGCGACGTTCGAGAAGCAGCCAGCGAGAGCCATCGAGCATACGAGAAGCGTGACCAGCCCCTTGACTGGGCTCGACAAACGTCCGGGCATTACGGGCTCAACCCTGCCATGCCCGCATGCTAGTATCCGGAGTTGATCTGAGGGCTGCTGAACAGTGTGCGGCTCTCGAACCGAGGTCCCATGCGATGGTTGGGGTTCGCGGCACTGGCCGTTGTTGTGTCCATTGGCGCGGTGTTCGGTTTGAGTTCGTCGGTAACGCGGGCCTCGACAACAACAACCACCATCGCGTCGGTTCCGATATTGACCGCTTCACTGAAGTCCCAGAGTTCCTGGAAGGTGACGTCGCTCTCTGACAACAACGCCCTAGGCGCCGTGTCATGTCCGAGCGCGAAGCTCTGCGTCGCCGTTGACGATGGCGGTAGCGCGCTCGTCTCGACCAACCCCACTGGCGGCGCGAAGGCTTGGAAGGTGATCGACGTGGACGGGACCAACTCCCTTAACGCCGTGTCCTGTCCGAGCACGAAGCTTTGTGTCGCTGTAGACGGTGCTGGCAACGCGGTCGTCTCGACCGATCCCACCGGTGGCAGGTCGGCATGGAAAGTGTACGACATCGACAGCAACTACTTCCTCGACGGTGTGTCCTGTCCGAGCACCAACTTTTGTGTCGCTGTCGACGAGGAGAGTTACGTCGTCACGTCGACCAATCCCGCCAGAGGCGCCTCGGCCTGGGTCGCGAAGTCCGTCGACGGTCAAAACGGATTTGACGCCGTGTCCTGTGTCAACGCGCACTTCTGCGTCGCCTCGGATGACCACGCTCGCGTACTTACCTCTACGGTCCCCACTGGTGGAGCATCCGCCTGGAAGGCCGCCGACATCGACGGTGCGACAGACGGCTCCAATGTCATGGGGGCCGTTTCGTGTCCAAGCGTGAAACTATGCGTTACTTCTGGTTCAGGAAGCGCAGGCGAACTTCTTCTGACCTCCACCAATCCCACCGGGGGAGCGTCGGCCTGGACCAAGACCCGCGGGGTCGCCAACAACGTTCCCCTGGAGAGCATCTTCTGCCCGAGCACGAAGCTCTGCGTCGGCGAGGACCCAGCTTTCGACATGATCGTTTCTTCGAACCCAACCGGTGGAGCGTCGGCATGGAAAGCAGTGAATGAGGGTCAACCGAACCACATAACGGCCGGCGTGTCCTGCCCCACCCTAAAGCTCTGCGTCGCCGTGGGTAACGATGACGTCCTCACCTCGACTAATCCCTGAATCTGGTGAGCCTTCGACGAGTCCCGCTCGCGACTGAGGAATCACCAGGCGTCGACGCCAGCGACGACGTCGATCGAAATCAACTCTTGTGAGTCGCGTGTCGCGGTTGCGGATCGCGCGGTCCGCAGTCTCTCGCCTTCCTTTTCCAACGATCTAGGAGGCGTAGAAACGCATGAGCAACCTCGCCGGAATCGGCCCATCACCCAGATCGGTTCTTCTCAATGTTCAGTCTCAAAGTTGGCCGGCGGAAGCACTCCTAGACACTTTCAACTGAGGGGCAGCTCCAGCTTCCGGTCGCGGTGCCCGAACCCAAGCTGGCGCCGCCGATGGAGCCGGGCGCGTTGTACCAGGACACCTTGTAGCTGAACGAGCCGGACTTTCCTCCGATGGTGATCGTCCCTGAAGTTGCCGCGAAGCCGAAGCCCGTTGTATAGGAGTAGAGCAACGCCGCCTTCGTGGTTGGGATGTGGCTCTGAGTGAATTTCCCGCTGCGCTTCTCTGCGGCAACGAAGGTCCACTTGGTCGAACTGATACCCGACAGCTTGCCGAAATAGTACAGCCTGACAACGTCGCCGCTCGGGTCGTTGATCAGTTCACTGCAGTTCTTGGCGGGGTCCTCAAGCTTCAAGGTGCCCGAGTACTTGCCGGTGATGACAATGGTATTGGTCGCGGCACCTCGCGACAGGGCCGTCGGCCCAGAAGCAAGAGCGCTTTGCTCACCGATGAGGCCACCGGGTATGGCAGCGAGGGCAGCAACCAGGACCATTGCTGCCACACCACTCGGCCAACTCGGGACAACCTTTCGACGCGCCGCTCGCTGCAAAACGTGGCTACTTGGCATATCTACTTCCTTTCTTCGATTTGGTGCGAGGAGGCAAGTGAAGCGGAAGCACAGCTTGTCGGTAGCCGCACGGAATTCGTATGGAGATAACGTTCGAATCTCCGTGCCGTGTGGGCAACCGGCCATGTCAAATTTCGGTGCCGCCCACATGCCAAGGTGCTGGCAGCCGGGCCACGTTCTCTCAATGAGTTCGGCGAGCCGCTTAAATGTGGCGAGGTTTTGGTCCTCCACGCTCGGAACCTTAGTCGCCACTGCGCGGACGACTTTGCGGAGGAATCATTGGCGAGGGTAACCGTCAGACGCAAAACTGAACTGCTTGACTCTGTCCCGTCGGTGGGCGGGGAATCAAGTCCCTCGTCCCTGACCCCTGGCGTAACCTGCAATGACACCTAGACGATCTAAGTCGCGCAGAGCCGACTGAGGGTCGAAAAGTTTACGCGGCATTCCACATCAGCAACGCCGCCAGCAGCACCAAAAATGCCCGACCCGCGGTGGCACATCGCGGTGGATTGAGACTGCTGTTGCTCCAAGAAATCTTGGACGACAGAAAACGATTGCGATTCGAATGCACGGAAATGACACGCAAGGGGTCGCAGGTTCAAGTCCTGCACGGCCCACCAAAATTTTACGCATGAGGGGCGGCGAAGCCGTTTTCTCGAAATGTACTTTGCGGGAGTTCTGAGCCACGAAGTTGCCGCTGGTTAGTTCAATCGGGCGAGGTTCGTGACATTGATCTTGTGGGGCCACCCGAGCAAGCAATCTCGAAGACCGAGAATCCCCGATGCAACGGCGAGCGGTATCGGCAAAGATGTATTTCATGCCGAAGAAAGACTCCGGAGCGAAGAGCGCGGTGAGGCGCTCCTTGCAACCGCCGGTCGTGCCGACGCCCGAGAGTCCGGATCTTCGCCCACTCCTAGGCGAATCGCAGTTAACCATTCTCAAACGTTACGGAAGCGAACATGACGTCACCGACGGGCGAGTTCCTGTTCGCCGACGGGGACCACAGCTACGACATGATCGTCATCCTCGATGGCACCGTCGAGATCATCGATCACCATGGCCAACCCGATGAGCGCGCGATCTACTCCTACGGGCCGCGTGAGTTTCTCGGCGAAATGAGTCTTCTCACCGGCCAGATGCGTCTACGTTTCCGCGCTCGCGACCTCCGGCGGTCGGATCCTTCGGATCCCTCCCGAGCAGGTCAAGTCCGTCATGGCCGAAGAGCCCGACCTGAGCGATCTCATCCTGAGGGCCTTTCTCTTGCGACACTCCCGTCTCACCAACCTGGGCTCCGGACTCGTCCTGGTCGGGTCGCGCTTTGACGCTGATACGCAGGAGGCTGCTCGAGGTTTTCGCACGCAATCGTCTCCCCTCGCGGTGGATGGAGCTCGAGGGCTCGCCGGAGACCGAGGCGCTTCTTCGCGAGCTCGATGTTCCGGTCGCCGAGCTGCCGATCGTGATTCTTCCGGGAGGGTCGATCCTTCGTAATCCGTCAACCCTGATTCTCCTCGACGCGCTCGGCCTCGCCGAGGCGCCGAGGGGGGACCGGGTCGGAGGTATGCGATCTCCTGGTCATCGGTGGGGGACCTGCCGGCCTCGCGGCCGCGGTCTATGGGGCCTCGGAAGGGCTGACGACGACACTTGCCGAGGACACCGCGCTCGGCGGCCAAGCGGGCACCTCAACTCGGATCGAGAACTATCTCGGCTTTCCGGCGGGTCTTTCCGGTGAAGAGCTCGCAGCACGCGCCGTTCTGCAAGCGCAGAAGTTCGGGGTTCGCGTGAAGCTCGGCACGAGCGCGGTCGCGCTGTCGTCGGGCGCAGGGTTGCACGAGGTCCGCTTCGACGACGGCGAGACCGTTACTGCGAGGTCGGTCATCATTGCCACCGGCGCGCGCTACAACCGTCTGCCGCATCGATCGGCTTAGTGAATTCGAAGGCGTCGGCGTCTACTACGCCGCGACCCAGATGGAAGCGAACGCATGCATGGGAGGGCCCGTCCTCATCGTCGGCGGAGGGAATTCGGCGGGACAGGCGGCGCTCTATCTCGCGCGATCCTGCGCCGACGTTCGGATCGTTATTCGAGGGGAATCGCTTTCGAGCTCGATGTCGCGCTATCTGATCGACCAGATAGAACGCCATCCCAATATCGTCGTCTCGCCACGAACCGAGGTCACCGCGCTTGTCGGCGAAGATGCGCCTCGAGAGTGTCGAATTACGAAACAACGACACCGACGAGACCTCGAGCGTCGGCGTCTGCGGTCTGTTCGTCTTCATCGGCGCTGATCCCGGCACCGGGTGGCTCGGCGGCCAGCTCGCCACGGATGAGGATGGCTTCTTGCTGACCGGCGCTGACCTCGGAAAAAATGGCGTCGACGGACAGGTTCCGCTGGTTCTTGAAACCAGCACGACCGGCGTCTTCTGTGTCGGTGACGTACGAAGTCGCTCCGTCAAGCGCGTCGCGGCTGCCGTCGGCGAAGGCTCCATGGCCGTACGCCTCGTGTTCGAGCGCTTGGAGGCAAGCGGGCTCGCGACGTCAGACGCAGGAGGAGGTAGTTGAGATGTCCGAGGACCGGATCGACCCGAGGGTGCCGCCGAGCGGTACGGGCTGCGTCGAGTGCCTGGCCGATGACGGCTGGTGGTTCCACCTGCGCCGCTGCGCGAGTTGCGGGCACATCGGGTGCTGCGATTCCTCACCCTCTCAGCACGCCTCGAAGCACGCGAATGAGACCGGGCACACCGTGATCCGCAGCTTCGAACCAGGCGAAGGGTGGTTCTGGGACTACGCGACGGAGAGCCCTATCGAAGGGCCAACGTTGGCGCCTCCGGAGTCTCATCCCGTGAGCCAACCGGTGCCCGGCCCCGCGGGTCGAGTACCACGGGACTGGCAGCGCTACCTTCACGAGTGACTCGCGCGATGTTCGACGGGCTTCGCTGCTTTGAGATTGGCTAGCACCGAGCCGCTTTGCGCGTGTGTCAGAGCTCTGCAGGTCGTCGCTCTTCAAGCGACGTAAATCGAATGACCCAAAGCTGACTCCATCGTCCGTTCAATTGTTACATATCCCTCGCCAGGCGCACGCCGGTGAAGGGCCACCGTGCACTCGGCGGAAAAAAGTTGCGGTACGTGGCGCGAGCGTGGCCGGGTGGAGTGATCGCCGCACTTCCGCGCAGCACTTGCTGTCCAACCATGAACTTGCCGTTGTACTCGCCGACCGAACCTTTCAGTGGCTCGAACCGTGGGTACGGCAGATACGCACTCGAGGTCCACTGCCAGGCTTCACCGAAGAGTTGACGGGGCTCGCCCTTGAACCGGGGAGCATTCGCCGTGCGCGGATGGAGCGCGATCGGCTTCAACTCGGGAGGCGGAGCGGATGCAGCGATCGCTTCCCATTCCGATTCTGTGGGGAGTCGCGCTCCCGCCCAGCGCGCAAAGGCATCGGCTTCGTGGTAGCTGACGTGCACCACGGGATCGGTGAGTCTGAGAGGGTGACGGCCGTGAAGGGTGAACACACTCCATCCGTTATGATCCCGGGACCAGTAGAGCGGTGCCTCGCGATGCTCGGTCTGGTTAATCGCCCAGCCGTCCGAGAGCCAAAGGTCGGCGCGGTGGTACCCACCATCTTCGATGAACTCGAGCCACTCTCCCGCTGTAACCAAGCGGTCGGCCATCGCGAACGGCTCCAGCCAGACGGCGTGCCGTGGCGACTCGTTGTCGAACACGAATCCACACGTGAAGTCCATCGCTCCTGAGGCGTCGGAGGGGCTGTCGGCACCGATCTCCACGAGTCCGCCCGGATGGGTGACCCACCCGAGTGACTGCGTGATGGACTTCGCCAATGTGGTGAACTCGATAGGGGAGTAGCTCGGAGCGAACGGGTGGACGCCGAAGACGTGCTTGATATCCATCAAGATGAGCTCCTGGTGCTGCTGCTCATGGTGGAGGCCAAGCTCAACCAGAGCGGAGACTCCGGGCGACGGGCCGGCGACCAGAAACCGTTCCATCGCCTCGTCCACGTTTTCTCGATAGGACTTGATCTCGACGACACCCGGTCGTGAGAGGAGTCCCCGTTCGCTACGGGCGTGCCGGCGACCCGCGCTCTCGTAGTACGAGTTGAACAGGTAGAGGTAGCCGTCGTCCCTTGGCCGGTAGCCCGTTCGGTACGGGATGAGCGCGAACTGCTCGAAGAACCAGGTGACGTGACCGCGGTGCCACTTCGTCGGGCTGACGTCGGGCATCGATTGAACAGTCTGGTCCTCTGCGGACAAGCGCTGAGCCAGCGCTTCTGTTGCGGCGCGGACCTCGCGGTAACTCTGCACCGAGGGCGTCAGCGAACCGACCAACGGCCCATGTGACCCGCTCTCTCCCTCTACGAGGCGAACACTCGCCCGATCGCTGGACTTTCGTGCGAGTGTCACGGCGAAATCTCCCGCGTCATCTTCCCACTGTCGTACGACGTCGAACCCCGCCAGCGCCAGTTCCCGAAGGACACCCGCAGGATCGAACTTGGCGGAGACTTCGGTGAGGATCTCTTCACCGTCATCGAAGTGAACCGAGAGTCCGAGACTCTTGATCACCACGTCTTGGCTCCCAAGCGAGCGAAGGGCCATCTCGATAACTTCGGCCTGCGCATCCCATCTAGCTACATATTTAAAGCGATCGGTTTCAAAGTTGGCGCCCAAGTTCACATTGATGACGTTCAGAACGTTTTTCTCGAAAGCGGCGGTTACTCCTTGGGGATCGTCGTACGCAGCCAGCAAGCGTCCCGGGTCCTTCACGAGGTCCGTGCCCAGCAACAGGTGCTCCCCATCATCCAAGAGTTCTGCGAAGTGCGCGAGCAAACGCGACCGCTCCGTCGTTCCGAGGTTGCCGATCGTCCCGCCGAGAAACATCAAGAGACGCCCCGGTCCGCCCGGCATGCCAGAGAGATCGGCGCTGAAGTCAGCCATCACTCCCGACACCGCGGTCCTCGGATACCGCACGGCAAGCTCTTTGATAGAACCCTGAAGCGTTTGTTCGGCCGCATCCATGGCTGTAAACGCGTCGAGTCGGTCAACCTCGTAGAACGCGTCCAGGAGCAACCGTGTCTTTTCCGACGACCCCGACCCAAGCTCGACCAGCTTGGTGGCCCCCGACATAGAAACGATCTCTGTCGCGTGTTCAGCCAAGATGGATCGTTCGACTCGCGTGGGGTAGTACTCGTCGAGTTCAGTGATCAGTTCGAAGAGCTCTGACCCCGCTCCTTCGTACAGCCACCTCGAGGGTAACGACTTCGGGCGGGAGTCAAGGCCCGCGCGAACGTCCTCAGCGAGTGCATCGAGCACTTCCGACTTCAATGCTCCCTGTCTCTCAGCCCTCACTGTCATCGCACCCCCGATCGCCGGTATGAGCGTCTGCGTATCGATCACGAGTCCCACGGAACTCGTTTCCGGATAGACCGGACCGGGCTCTCGCCCAGGATGATGCTCATCGTAGCGAAGCGCTGCTGCCACGCGTTCGGGGACCGGAGAGATGCTTATCTCGTTCCCGCTGTGCCCGAGGTAAAGATTGGCGGTTTCACTCGGCATGACGTGCGAGCTGCGCAGGGGCTAAAACGATCTAGTGCGAAAGGTGGTGGAATGACAACTGACTTTTGGAAGGAGGGAGTGGCGATCCAGCCAGACTTCCTCAGCACCGAAGAATGTGAGAAGCACTGTGAATCGGTGAAGGCGCTTGACCGCGCCAGCGGCCTCCCGCTCATCGAACGACGGGTACGCGAAAGATCGCTGCGATACAAGGTCGTCGATGGGCTGAGAATCGCCGATGCCATTCCCGAAATTGGCGATGTGACCAAGCGGGTTGAGGAGGCGCTCGAGCGCACGTGTGGGCCGGGCCTGGCGCCGATCGAAGACTCTGTGGCGGCCCGGAACATCAACGTCACCCCGCCAGGCGGGGAATACCGATGGCACTACGACCGCAATGCCGCGACAGCCATTATCTATCTGAACGAAGTTCCTGGCGGCGAGACCGAGATCTTCCCGAACTACAGGATGCTTATTCGCGAGGGGCGCTACCAGCGGTTGCAGCGGTGGCTGGACGGCATACTTCGACTGCGAATGGTTCGTCGACTCTTCGGTCACCAGCGACTGGTAGAGCCGCGCCAAGGCACACTGTTGATCATGCGAGGGAACACCACCCTGCACAGCGTGCGAGCGGTTCTTGGCACTGAAGACCGCGTCGCCATCGTTCTTGCCTACGACTATCCCGGTCACGGCAACCAGCGGATAGCGCTCAATAGCTACCTCTACACGAGCGCGTCCCCGACAGAGGGCGACCCGAACTACAGCGTGTAGAAGTTGCAATCGAAGGGTTCAGTCGATCACACCCGACGAGCGGCCAGCCTCTGATGAGGGATCGCTATGGGGCGGAGATCAAGATGTTCAGCGCCACCGGCAAGGGTTCACGGGAGCTTCTGCGGCTGTCGCAGTCCGGTTTCATCAGTCGGGCGAGCAAGCAAACGCCCCCGCCACTGTAATCATGTTGCGTGGGTTGGACGGTTTGTAGCTCTCATGAGTGAGCTCCTCTATCAAAGGAGGGCCACCCCGGCCCCGAACCAGAGCTCGCTCCCTAACCTTCATCTCACAGGTACGGTGTCACTGAGGCCCAGAGAGGGGAGCGGATCAGAGTGAATTGGAATGCGCTCACGCGAGCAGTCAATGGCGTCATGTCGGCTGGCCTTGAGCGCCCAGGTGCGTGGTCGTTGGCTTCAGGGCCGGTAGGCCCATCGGTGTCTATCTCTGGCGAAGCGTCGGTTTGATTCAGAGCCCTGCTTTCAAGGTCGAGCCGTGGTCGCTGCACGAAGTCGAATTGGATCTTGACGTCTTAGCTCAATGCGAGTCGCTGTTCACCTTGGCCAACGGACACATTGGCTGGCGAGCCAATCTCGACGAAGGCGACCCGAACGGCTTGGCTGGCTCGTACTTGAACGGTGTCTATGAACTACGACCGATCGTTTACGCCGAGACAGCCTACGGATTCCCCGAGCAGGACGAAGTCATGCTCAACGTCACCAACGGAAAGCTGATCCGCCTTCTTGTCGACGATGAGCCGTTCGACGTTCGATATGGCGAACTGCATAGCCACGAGCGAAACCTCGATTTTCGTTCCGGCTTGTTACATCGACGCGCCGATTGGTCTTCACCATCCGGCAGACGCATTTGCCTGACTTCCACGCGCCTTGTATCGCTGGTCCAGCGTTCGATCGCCGCCATCAAGTATGAAGTTGAGGCAATTGACCAATCCGTTCGTCTCGTCGCCCAGTCGGAGCTGGTGGTGAACGAGCCACCACCTGCATCGAGCGGCGATCCACGTGACAGCGATGTACTGGATTCGCCGTGGCACTCGGTGAGCTTTGGTAGTGACCGGACACGTGCCGTGCTAGTGCATAGCACCGAGTTCAGCAAGTTGATGGTGGCCGCCGCAATGGATCACCTCGTCGACGAAACGACATCCACGGACATAGTGGGCGAGAGCTTTCCTGACACTGGCCGAGTAACCATTTCGGTCAACCTCGAGCCGGGAGAGCGGTTGAGCCTCGTCAAGTTCGTCTCCTACGGCTGGTCGGCCGTGCGCACGAGAGAAGCGCTGCGCGACCAAGTTGACGCGGCTCTCGTGGCCGCACGTGATACTGGCTGGGACGGCCTTATCGCTGAGCAGCGCAACTATTTGGACAAGTTTTGGGAGCGAGCCGACATTGAGATCGAGGGTGATGACGAGATTCAGCAGGCCGTACGCTTTGCTCTCTTTCACATCCTCCAAGCAGGAGCGCGCACTGAACGTCGGGCCATCCCCGCAAAGGGACTGACGGGCACCGGTTACGACGGTCATGCCTTTTGGGACAGTGAAACGTACGTCCTGCCGGTGCTTAGTTACACCCTGCCCGAAGCGGCCGCCCGCGCACTCAGCTGGCGCCGGGACACGCTTCCTTTAGCGAGGGACCGTGCTGTCCAGTTGGGCTTTAAGGGCGCGGCCTTTCCGTGGCGCACGATCACCGGGGCTGAATGCTCGGCCTACTGGCCAGCCGGGACGGCCGCCTTCCACGTTGACGCTGACATCGCCGACGCCGTTATTCGCTACGTGCACGCGACCAGCGACAGCGACTTTGAGAAGGGTGCAGGAGCTGAGCTGCTTGCCGAAACGGCCAGGCTCTGGCACTCAATAGGCCATTACGACGCCCATGGCGGCTATCGCATTGACGGGGTCACGGGCCCAGACGAGTACAGCCCTCTGGCCGACAACAACATTTATACGAACTTGATGGCCCAACGCAATCTGCGAGCGGCCGCTGACGTGGCCGAACGCAATCCCGATCGCGCACGAGAGCTCGCCATCGAAGAGTCCGACATCGCGGCGTGGCGTGGTGCCGCGGACGCCATGGTCATACCATTCGACGAGTCGCTTGGGGTGCACGCCCAGTCCGAGGGCTTCACTGACCACCAGCCCTGGGACTTCGCCACTACTACACCTGAGCAGTATCCTCTACTGCTGCACTTCCCGTACTTTGACCTGTACCGCAAGCAGGTGGTCAAGCAGGCAGACTTGGTACTGGCCATGTACCTTCGGGGTGACGCCTTCAACCCCGAGCAGAAGAAGGCCAACTTCGACTACTACGAAGCACTCACCGTGCGAGACTCCTCGCTGTCGGCCTGCATCCAGTCGGTGATGGCGGCCGAGGTTGGCTATCCCGGCTTGGCCTACGACTATCTCGGTGAAGCCGCTCTGATGGATTTGCACGACCTCGAGCACAACACCCGAGATGGACTGCACATCGCCTCGCTCGCGGGGACCTGGATAGCCATCGTGGCCGGCTTGGCCGGCATGCGCGAGGTCGGGGACTCGCTGGGCTTCGCGCCGCACCTACCCGATGGCATGCGCCGACTGGTAGTCAATCTGGTCTTTCGAAGTCGGCGACTGCGCTTGGAGGTGACGCCCGAGACCGTGCGCTACCAGCTCGTCGATGGTGATCCCTTGGAGTTGTTTCATGACGCCGCTGCGGTCACCGTGGCCACGGGCCATGACGCCCTCTTCGAAGTGGCGCGGGCTGCGTCGCCTCAGGTGCCGCTAGCCCAGCCGAGGCAACCTGTCGGGCGGACGCCGATTCACCGCGTAATCGGATCACTGGACGACGAGCAGGCGAAGTCGTGAGCACTGCGGCTTGGGCTAATCCGATCGTGGACATTTCGGCGTACGGCGCGTGGCTCTTCGACATGGACGGCGTGCTGACCCAGACAGCCTCGGTGCACGCTGAGGCTTGGAAGGAGACGTTCAACGATTTTCTTAACAAGGAATCGGCGCGAACCGGCCAGACGTACGCCCCATTCGACCCAGAAGGTGACTACGAGCGATACGTTGACGGCGAACCTCGAGAGGATGGCGTTCGCAACTTTCTCGCCGCGCGGGGAATCAAACTCCCCGAGGGCAGTGACGACGACCCGCCCGATGCTCGCACCGTCAAAGGTTTAGGAAACTACAAGAACGACCTCGTACTAGAGGTAATGAAGACCAAGGGCGTTGCTGTCTACGGTGGCGCGGTGCTACTGGTGAAGGAACTTCGACGGCGAGGAATCAAGGTTGCCGTGGTGTCCGCCAGTAAGAACACCGAAGCGGCCCTGAAGGCGGCCGGAATCGATGAGTTATTCGACGCCCGAATCGACGGGAACATCGTTGAAAGGCGACATTTGGCTGGCAAGCCCGCACCCGACAGCTATCTCGCGGGAGCGGAAGCGCTTGGTGCCGATCCTGGTAGAGCTGTCGTGGTCGAGGACGCTCTCGCCGGAGTTGAAGCCGGCCGAGCCGGAAAATTCGGGTTGGTAGTTGGGGTTGACAATCACGACCAAGGGAACCTTCATTCCTACGCCGACGAACTTCGCGCGCACGGAGCCGACGTCGTTGTTACCGATCTTGCTTCTCTGCTGAGTGACAAACCTCGGGCCCAGGACGCCGCTCGCCGAACTTAAGCCTTGGCCTCGTTGAGCGTCACGGCTGCACGGATTAGCGCTTTGAGCGCCTTCTCGTTGACCTTGTCACCTTCGTAGAGGTCGATCGCGCGGCGAACATTGCCTTCGAGGCTGGAGTTGAACAGGCCCGAAGGATCCTTCAGCTCCGCTCCCTTGGCGAAGGTCATCTTCACGTGATCCTTGTAGGTCTCGCCTGTGCAAATCATTCCGTCGTGGTACCACGTCGGGACTCCTCGCCATTTCCACTCCTCGACGACTTCGGGATCGGCCTGCTTGATCAAGAAACGGAGCCGACTGAGCGTCTTGCCACGCCAGTCTCCGAGCTCCTTAATTCTCGCGTCAATCAACTCAGAAGGCGAGTCACTCTTTGTGGATCCGGTCTCTTTCGCGTCCATGACTTAGCACACTACGGGGCAATGACACTAAGCGCTAGCGGTTTGGTCGGCGCACAGTCGCGCCAGCGATCGGCACCCCCAATACCTGCGCAGACGACCAGGGAACTGGACGAAACCGGATGAGATTTGAGGTTCCAACCACGTTGCGGCGCTCTTCCTGGGTAGTTCGCTCCAAAGTATGTGGCGAGTCCAAGGCAGTGGTCGTCGAAGTGACATGACATTCGACGGCCCATGCGGTCGGGCCACTTCGCACCCGGTCGACCAACGGGCAGTGTGAAATCCCAAGCCGGAGGCCCTCCTGGCACCTTGCGATATGGGGTTCGACCTGTAACGCTGACGGCCGCTCCCCGTACTATTTCTAGACAGGAATGGAGCCAGATGACCAAGCGGTACAACAAGGACCCAGAGGCGATTGCTCAGCTGAGTGAGCAGCAGTATCAGGTCACCCAGGAGAGCGGCACGGAGCCGCCGTTCCAAAACGAGTATTGGGACCATAAGCAAGCGGGAATCTATGTCGACGTGGTTTCGGGCGAGCCGCTGTTTGCCTCCACCAAGAAGTTCGACAGCGGCTGTGGGTGGCCGAGCTTCACGACGCCAATCGAGCCGGACAACGTGGTTGAGCACCGGGACCGCAGTTACGGCATGGTGAGGACGGAGGTCCGCTCGGCGAGCGGCGACAGCCACCTGGGCCACGTCTTTAACGATGGTCCGGTCGAGGAAGGTGGCTTGCGCTACTGCATTAACTCCGCCGCTCTGCGCTTTGTGCCCTACGAGGACCTCGAGGCCGAGGGTTACGGCGAGTATAAGGCGCTATTCGATCAGGCAACAGTGGAGAAGGGAATGGCGAAGTGAGCGACACTACTGAGACGGCCATCCTGGCTGGCGGCTGCTTTTGGGGCATGCAGGATCTGATTCGCCGGCGTCCGGGCATTATCTCGACGCGAGTTGGCTATTCCGGGGGCGACGTCGCCAACGCGACGTACCGCCATCACGGTACCCACGCCGAAGCCATCGAGATCGTCTTCGATTCCGCGAAGACGTCTTACCGCGAGATCCTCGAGTTTTTCTTCCAGATTCACGACCCGACGACAAAGAACCGCCAGGGCAACGATGTGGGGATGAGCTACCGCTCGGCGATCTTCTATCTCGATGAGGAGCAGCACCGCGTTGCCGAGGACACGATCGCCGACGTCGAGGCTTCAGGTCTTTGGCCGGGCAAGGTCGTCACCGAGGTCAGCCCGGCGGGTCCGTTCTGGGAGGCTGAGCCTGAGCACCAGGACTACCTGCTGCGTTACCCGAATGGCTACACCTGTCACTTTCCGCGGGCCGGGTGGGCGCTGCCGCACCGCAGCGACAGTGCGGTGACCCCTCCGACGTCAACAACGAAGCGATAGGCATTCCCGGGATACAGCCGTTTCCGACGGTTGATTGGGGCATTGCCGACCCGACGTGCCGAGTCTCCCTCGGGATCTGCAGAGCCCGTACGACGACAACCGCGGGGCCGCAGGATAGGTAGAGAGCTGTGCGGCCCGTGAGGCTTGGCAGCCAGGGCCCCAAGACGCCGGCCGCCTGGTGGCGAGTTACGATCGCCCGCAGTGGAGATCAGAGAGGCCACGAGCAGCGACTGGGTGAGGATCTACCCGATTTTTCGCAGAGTCGTGGACGCGGGGCGCACGTACGCCTATCCGACGAGCCTTTCGCCCGACGAGGCGCGCGCGCTGTGGATGGAGCCGCCACCCTCGCGCACCATCGTCGCCGTCGAGGGTGACGCCGTTCTCGGAACAGCGACGATGGGACCCAATCGACCGGGTCGGGGTTCACACGTCGCCACGGCAAGTTTCATGGTGAGCCCCAAGTCAGAGAATCGTGGGATCGGGCGAGCACTGGGGAGTTACGTCATTGACTGGGCGCGAACAGCCGGTTACCGAAGTATGCAGTTCAATGCGGTGGTCGCGTCCAACGTCGTGGCGGTCCATCTATGGCAAGAGCTGGGTTTCACGATCCTCGCCACCGTTCCCGAAGCTTTCAACCATCCCGACGACGGGTTGGTCGGGCTGCACGTCATGTACCGGCGGCTCTGAGCGTTCGCGAACCCGGTGCTATCGGTTCTCGTACGCCCCGACCGCGACCGGCCCCGATCGACGTTCGATGAGGTCGTCCCTCTCAAACGATCGAGACCGTGCCTCGTGTAGCCGAACGCGGGTCCAACGGGATCGCTCAAAGTTGCTACTAGGTGTTGATGATGGATGGGGCAACGGGGCCGGTGCATGGCCGGTGTCGCGCGCGGACAGACGCGTGCTATCGATGTTCACGGAGAGGTTTTCTCGAAGGTCGTTGATAGATTTGCGAGGTGAGTCCACTGCGGTTGGTAGTCGCTCTGGCGCTGGGTGGACTCATCTTGAACGCTTGCGGCTCAACTCCTCCGAAGGCGTCGTTCGTGCCGTCGACGAACTGCCAGGTCACCTCGACGAAGGTCGACTACGCCGGATGCAATCTCTCGTACCGAAACCTGAGCGGACTCGACCTGCAAGACGATAACTTTCAACGGGCGAACCTGACGGGTGTGAACTTGGACGGCAGCAATCTCCAAGGCGCCAAGTTGGCCGGCGCCGTAACGACGGGCGCAATGACCAACGCTTCGACTATCTGCTCGAACACCGTCTTTGGTCCGTGCACGCGGTCGGAACTCCGGGGCCCGGGCGTGTACCACGGCGGCAGCTAGCTGGACAGGGCTACTCTGGCGCGAGCTTGACACCTAGGGCGAGAGAGGTGGCGTTATGGCGAACGACGACCTGCGACTTACCGAAGTTCCCTCGGTGAAGGTCGGAATGTTGATTCGCCGACCAGCGAACGTCGTCTTCGAGGCTCTCGTGGATCCCGCGATTACTACCAGGATCTGGTTCACTAAGAGCAGTGGGCGGCTGACTCCGGGCGCGGTCGTCACCTGGGAGTGGGAGATGTACGGTGCGTCGGCGCAGGTGATCGTGGGCCAAATCGAAGAAAATCGCCGCATCGGGTTCCGTTGGGGTAGCGGTGACGGACCGTCGACGGCGGTCGAGTTCCGACTCCGGCCGTGGAGAAACAACACGACCTACGTCGAGGTGACCGAATCGGGGTTCCGCGGTGACGGCGATCAGCTGGTACAGGCGATCGCGGGCTCAACTGGGGGTTTCAGCTTCTTCCTGAGCGCACTGAAGGCACTCCTCGAGCATGGGGTCGCGCTTAGTCTCGTTGCCGATCACCAGCCCGCGGGCCTCGAGCTCTAGCGCCGCGACACCGATCGGGAACGTCAACGGCCAGTTGACTCTTCTGCTGGGACCTCGCGCCCGGCCGGTGACGCGCCCGAGCTCGTGACGCGCCGCTTGCGCTTGGCGGCCACTGGCGTGAGGTAGATGAACTCGATCATCGGCCAGCGCGATCGCAACTCGTCCGAAGCTTGGCCGATGGCGCGTTCGAGCGCAGGGATGCCCAGACTCTCGTCGAACCGGACGTCGCCGTCGACGACGAGGCTGAGGGGCCCGACAACAACGGCGAAGAGGTCGGTGACCTCGAGAACGCCGGGCTGCTTGGCGACGACCTGGCGGATGTCGCGCAGCAGCGCCGGCCCAACGCCGCGTCCCGTCAAGAGCGCCCGATTTGTTCGCAATAGGAACACCGAGGCGGCGAGGAGCAGCAACCCGATTGCGGCGCTCGCGACGGTGTCGGAAATCGGGCTGCTCGTCGCTTGGCTGATGGCGAGACCCACCGCGGCGATCATGGCGCCGACGACGGCGCACCCACCGCCAACGACGACGGTGACCAGGGCGGGATCGGTGCTGCGGCGCAGGTAGGCGCGCGGGGAGAATCCATGCTCGGCGGCCTGGCGGCGCAACGGTCGCAGCCCAACGACGGTCGTGACCGCGTCGAGCGAAGCGGTGACGGCCAGGACGACGTAGGCGAGGACGAACGAGTGAACAGGAGCGGGATGCAGCCCGGATTGGGCCGCTTCGCCGAGGGCCAGTCCGCCGCCACCCACGAATAGGCCGAGCGCTGCGAAGAGCGACCAGAAAAAGCGCTCTCGTCCGTACCCAAGCGGGTGAGTCTGGTCGGGCCCGCGCACGCTGGTGAGGACGCCGATGAGCAGGAAAACGGTGACCGCCACCTCGGCGGCGTTGGCGGCCGTCTGGGCCTTCAATGCGGTCGAGGCCGTCAGCGCGGCCGTTATTCCGAGCCCCAACGTCTCGAGGCAGTTGACCACCAGTGAGGCCACCACGCTGGCGTTGGTCGTACGGGCACGGGTCACGCGGGCCCCACTTTCGACGTTTCCTGACGGACTTTACTGGCCGGCGCGATTTGCGGCGCGGCCCCGCCGGGGTCCGACCGGATTACGACTCAGCGGATCACGTCATCGCGCTGAGTTAAGCACCGGTGGGCCCGTTCGTAGCTCGCCCGGATGTCGGCGAGGTCGATGTCTTCGCCGACGGAGTCGTTGGCATTGCGCAGCACCATGTTCGCCTGTCGCAGCAGAATGTCGCGTTGCGACTGTGACGTGGTTGACATCGCGACGACAGCGATGTTGTCCAGCAGGCGGATCAGCACGGCGGGCATGCCTCGAGAGGCCTGGCGAATCTTGTCGTAAACGCGGTCCACAATGCGCTCGTAGGACCACTTCGCCCCAATGAGGCGGATGCGCCCCTCCTCGTCACGGTAGACGTTCTCGGCAAGCTCGCGTCGCGAGATCTGGCTGAGGCCGGCCGAGAGCCAGTCGAGACAGGTGAGGGCGGTGAAGGTGTCGTTCACCGCTGGCGAGAGCGCCCGTATCGCGATCTCCACCAGCTGGTCAATGGCAAAGACCGGGTCCTGCATCAGCGTGCGGTGCGGTCCGGTCACGTGCGCCCTGGCGAGGGCCCGTTCCACCTGCTGGGCCTCGCCCTGGGGAAACACCCTGGCGATCGGCCGTCCGGCGACGATGAAGTGGCCCGGTCGGTAGTCAAGGCGGATCGTGACGTCGAGGAGCTTGGCAATCTTGGTGAGCTGCGCGTAGCCGACGAACTGCAGGTAGCCGCTCTTAGCGGCGAGCACAACACCGCCGCGCTCTTCAATGGTGGCCAGGAGCTCTTCGGGGGCTTGTCCATGACCTTCGGCCGCATTTGCCCTGAGCAACTCATCGTGTCCGACGCGAACGGGGAACTCGGTGTCGACCGCCGATTCGAGGTCGCGCGCGATGCTCGCGATCACCTCGGGTAGCTGGATCGAGGCGGCGATGTGGTTGATGAAGTAGATGAGAACCACGAGGTCCACGAGCAGCATCGCCTCGGCGACGGCGATGCAAATGTGAGGGACAAAACCGTGGTAGATGGTGATGGACCCAAGGGCCAGCACCGAATACACGAAAGTCGCGACAAAGACGCCGAGTGTCACCTGGTTGCCGATGTCGCGCACGAAGTTGCGCATCATCCGCGGACCCATCTGCTGGGAAGCGAGGGTGAGGGCGAGGATGGTAATGGAGAACACGACGCCGACCGTGGTGATGATGGCGGCCGCGATGGCGATGAGTACGTCGCGTCCCGCGCCGGCGTCACCCGTCCGCAGCCAGAATGGAAGCTGGAGATGGTGGTAGTACGCGGCGACGTCAATGGCGAAGCTCACGATGAAGAGCAGAATCGCAAGGAAGATGAGAACCGTTGGCACGAACCAGAGGGTCGTGCGCAGGGCCTCCCAACGCCAGCCGGGCAGCGCCTTACGTCGCGCGCTCATGGTGACGGCTCGATTTTGGCGCCGATCGCCCCATGGGCGACTTGGCGCGCCAGGTCCAGTCGTGAGACCACGAAGGGCGTGTCCATGCCGAAGGCGGCGGAGCAAGCTGCGGCGAGTTGGGCGCCCGACGGACCCCGAAGACGGCCGACGTCACTAGTCATCGACGAACTCCCTGCCGCCGACCAGTCTTCCCGGCACACCAACTACGTAGACGCCGTTCCATACTACCCGACCCCTGAAACCACCGACCGCGTATGCCACGTGCCGTTCAAGATCATGTGACACCTTGCTGCCAGTTAACGCCGCGCAAGGAGCGAAACTCGCAGCGCTCTCGCTCTGGGTAACGGTGTGCTTGCGGTGTGCGAGGACGGATGAACCGTCGACGGGTCACGAGGCGTGGAGGCGATTGCGCTCCTTCGCGTCGGCGAGGGAGCGCACCGTCTCGGGGCCAATTCGGTCGAGATGCGTAGCGAGAGAGATGAAGACCTGGGCGGTCGTGAGCGCGTCGCCGAGTGCGTCGTGGGGCCGATGAACGGGGAGTCGCAAACTTGTCGCCAACTCATCGAGTGAAGTCGGCGCCCGTGGCTCGCGGCGCGCGTAGGCGAGGAGTCGGCCAAGTTCGCTGGTGTCGAGCAAGGGCTTTCGCAACCTCACTCCCTGGCGCGCAAGAGGTCGTCGAAGGAACAACTCCTCGACCCAGGCCGCATGGGCGACAGCAACGCGGCCGGTCATCGCCGCCATGAGCGGTTGGATTGCCTCATCGAGCGGTGGCGCGTCGACGAGATCGATTGTCCGGATGCCGTGGATCAGAATCGACTTCTCGGGCAACGGACGGGTGGGACGGCAAAGTCCGTAGATGGCGTCGCCGGTGACGACGCGGCCGGCGTCGATGGGCACTGCGGCGAAGGAGATGATCTCGTCGCGACTTGAGTCCAGTCCGCTGAGCTCGAGGTCGATCACGCAGTAGCGGGCGTGGCGCCAGGGCGTGGCCCCACGAGCGATGGGCGTGCGCGCGTAAGCCAAAGCGATCGGAGAACTGGGGGCTCGAAAGATCAGTGGACGGATCACGTCAATCGGCCCACGTGAGATCAGAACTAATGCGCTTTTGCACCGAGGCGATGGCTCGAAAGGCCTCCTTGAGGTAGCTCCGGGTGAGCGGGCTGAGCTCGTCGAGGTTGACGGTGTCGTCGGGCTCGGCTCCCGACTCAAGTTGTCGCACTTGATGGTCGAGGCGAAGTTGGCAGACGAGTTCGAACGCGTCGTGCAACGTCAGGGCGTCGCTCTCGGTGAAGGTACCGGCATTACGCGCTGCTCGCAGCCGCTCGGGAGTTGAGGCGCACGTGACGCCCGCTGTCATTCCGGCCCAGCGGGCGAGGTCGGTGATGGGCACCACGGCGCCACTCTTGAGGTCAAGTTGGCCCCGACTCTCACCGGAGTGTTCAACGACGAGGCCGCCGAAGAAGCCAACGGGCGGCCGATGAGCGAGCGCGAATTCGGCGAGGAGGCGAAGGAATCGTGGTCGCGTTCGAGCGAGGCTAAACGTCTCAGCGATCAGCGGTCCAGCGTCGATCCCCCACACCGGTCGGCTGTCGACAAGGACCGACACGATCACTTGCGCCTTCTCTTGCGTTGGGTCGTCCAGGAAGGAACGAGCTTCGTGCCGCCACGAAGATAGCGAACGCGCGAAGAGGGGATCCGAGGCGCTCGCACGGTGCTCGTCCGGGCGAAACCCGCAGCGCTCGAGTACGTTCGTCACTGCCGTGGCGACCTCGCCTAAGTACGTGCGCGTGGCCGGTTCGTCGGCGCCTTCGTGGTCGAACCACGCAATCGCGCTATCCAAATCAGAGCTAGGAAGAGCTTCGCGGCGAGCCTGACTCCCGAGCGCCAACCAGGCGTATCGACTGGGTGCCTCGCCGACCTGGGCGATCGTGAGCTCGATGGCGCGTCGCGTGATGGCGTCGGCGACTACTGAAAACACCGACATGACGTCCGTGGCCGACATGCCGCTGCGGCTCATTGAGATGACCGCGGGGCGCAATTGTCGCGACGTGCTCTCAAGGTCGTCGGCGGTGCTCGCCCTAGCGACGGCTCGCCGTAGGAGGAACGATGACCGGCTCTGGAGCTCGACGAGGTCGTGGTCCTCGACGATGCCGATCACGCGACCCGTCGACGAGACGACCGGAAAGTGCCGAAAACCTCGGTCGAGCATGTCCAAGAGAACCTCGCTGCCCGAACGCTCGCCTGGCACAGTCGCCGCTGGCGCGGTCATCACGGTCGACACCGGCGAGTCCGCGGGCAATCCTGCGGCCAGGACTCTCGAACGAAGATCACTGTCGGTCACGATGCCAACGGTCTGGCCAAGATCAACGACGAAGGCGGTTGCGCCAGCCTCGGTGAGCCGCATCGCCGCCTCGCGCACCGAGGTGGTGGGCGCGACGATGATTGGTGCCGAATGGATGACGCCTTGCACGGGCTCGCGAAGACGGTCGCGCACGACGTCGATCGGCGGCCCGGCCCGAAGGTGATGGGGATCTTCGAGCAGTAGGCGAGTCACGTAGCGCAAGGCGCGAGGCTCGGCGAGGACTCGGGCGGCCACATCACCGCGTATTCGGTAGGCCAGCGTGTCTTCAGCGGCGCGAGCTTCGAAGCCTGTTGGGAGGCCGGAGAGCATTGAGGCGTGTCCGAACATCTCTCCCGGGCCCATGAGGTCAAGCACTTGTCCGCCGCTTACTACTTCGACCGCTCCCGCGCGAATGACACGAAGCACGTCGATGATCTGGTCGCCTTTGGAGAAGATGATCTCGCCGGCGGGGTGAAACTCGACCTCCACTGCGCTAGCCAACTCTTCGACCGCCGAGTTGTCGAGCTCGGCGAACGGTGGATACCTCTTTAGAAAGTCAACGATGTCAGGGATCGCCGTCACGTGTTCCTCCGGGAGCGAACGGTGTCGCGCGTTGGGCGATTGCGGCCCCCGCTGCCATGCCGAGCGCCACCGAGTCGCCGCGTGGGGTCCTCAAACTGAAGAGATGACTCGCTCGAACGTGCGAGTCGTCGCGGACAAGCTATCGCCGTGCGGCCTCCTCAACCGTGAGTTCGGCCGCCGGGTCCGCTTCCAATCGCTCGTCGGGGATCGGTTCACCGCTAAGAACCGAACGTCCGTACGTTCCGTCGCGCAGCCGCTCCTCGGCTCGCTTCACCATGGCTAGTCGCGCGCGAAGTCCGAGGGCGATCGCGTCCTCTTGTTCCTCAGCCGTAAGTGATTCCGCGGGATCACTCATGTCGCCGACGACGCTGGCGCCCCTACGATCGTCCGCTCCAGCCTCATTGGATTCACGGAGCAGCTCTTGCAATCTGATTCGCTCAGCCTCTAGCAAGTGCGCGGCTGTCTCACGGTCCACCTGGTCCCCCAATCGAGATGCGACGTCCTGTCCGAGATTATCCTGCACCTGCATGGTGGGCGACGGGAGAGGTGCCGAGACGTCAGGGAGGCATCCCCGACCTTGAGAGTGCTGGTGACCCTGATGGTTCAAGTAGTGAGGTTGGCGAAGACGGGGACGGTGGATCTTGTTGGCCACCGCGATGGGCCAGCCCGAAACTCGTCGTATCGTCAACAAAGTCGGGCAAGAAGGATGCTTGAGCACGCCTGAGCGCGCTGCTTCTAGGGGCCGTCGCTCCGCCGACGGGTTGTTGGCGCTGATCTGCACGGCGCAGTTCGTCTTGGCCCTGGACTTTTCCATCGTCAACGTGGCGCTGCCGACGATCCAGCGGGAGCTCCATTTCAGCGAGGCCAATCTGCAGTGGACCATTACCGGCTATGCCCTCACCTTCGGATCGCTGCTTCTTCTCGGTGGCCGAGCTGGCGACCTCTTGGGTCGCCGCCGATTGCTCGTCATCGGGCTCATTGTCTTCGCGGTCTCGTCACTCACCTGCGGCCTGGCCCAGACGTCCTTGATGCTCGTGTTGTCGCGCGTGGTGCAGGGCGTCGGTGGGGCAATGATCTCACCAGCCGCGCTTTCACTCTTGACGTCCAGCAATCCTGAAGGACCGGCTCGGGTTCGAGCACTAGGCATCTGGCAAGCCGCCGCCGCCGGAGGAGCTTCATCGGGCGTCGTGCTCGGGGGCCTGCTAACCCAGTACGTGGGTTGGCGGGCCATCTTCTTGATCAACTTGCCGATCGTTGCCATCATGCTGTTACTCATACCGCGAATGCTGAAGAGCGACCGACCAACCGGTTCGGCTCGTCTCGACTTCGAAGGTGCGACGATTATTACTGTCGCGATCGGGGCGCTGATCTTCGGACTAAGTAACGGGGAACAACGGGGGTTCACGTCGATCGGCACTGCGATCGCCCTGGGACTCCTTATCTTGCTTAGCGCCTCGTTCCCATTCGTGGAGCGGCGATCTTCCTCGCCGATGCTGCCGCCAAGCCTGCTGCAGAGTGCGACGCGACGTACCGGTTACGCGACCATGCTGATGATGGGCGCGATCGTAGTCGCCTATGTCTACTTCGCCTCGCTCTACCTCCAGAAGGTCTTGCACTTCGCTCCGGTCATCACCGGTGTCTGCTTCCTGCCCGCAACCCTCACCGTGATGTTGACTGCCACTTTGGTTACGAGACGCGTGCTCAATCGATTCGGCGTCAAGGCGACGTTGATCGGTGGTCTCGCGAGCGTAGCGCTCGGTCAGCTGTGGCTCGCCCACGTGGCGGTCGGTGGCACGTATTGGGAAACGGTCCTGCCGGGGCAGCTTCTGAGCGCCTTCGGAATGGGTCTGGTCTTCCCGACGGCCTCCGTCGGCGGAACGGCCGGCGTTCCCATGGGCGATCAGGGTCTCGCGGCGGGACTGCTCAACACCAGCCAACAAGTGGGGTCAGCGGTCGGACTGGCGCTGCTCGCCACGATTGCCTCGGTCGTGACGAAGAGTTCGCACCATTCGTTGGCCGCGGGCTTTCGGATCTCTTACTACGTGGCGACCGGTCTGATGGTGGTGTCTATGGTGCTGGTCGCGACGATGCTCAGCGGCCCTCAGTGCCAACAAGAGGCCGCACGACGAAAGCTGCTGACCTCTTCGTCGTGACGTGACAATTCGTATCGGTCGAAGCCCTCTCGGCGCAACCTCAGGTCCGGCGCCCTCGACGACGATCCAGGATGTCGCGGAGGTTGTACATTCTCTCAATGCGCCGCTTGCTCGTCCTGTGGGTGGCTTGCGGAGTCGGAGCCAGCACCCTGCTCACCGTCAATGCGCGAGCCGACACCACGACCACGACGACCTCGACTTCGACCACGACGACGACATCCACCACGACGCTGCCGACGACGACGACGACCCTCAAGCCGCCATCTGTTGCCCCGCTGACAGGACTGCCCTACCCCGAAAGACTCTTGAAGAACCGCTCGGCCCTCACAATCAAGATCGACAACACTCCCGAGGCAATGCCCCAGTTCGGGATCGAGGACGCCGACGTGGTTTACGAGGAGGTGGTCGAGGGCGGCATCACCCGTCTCGCCGCAATTTTTGACTCCCGGCTGCCGTCGGTGGTGGGACCGGTGCGCTCGGTGCGTCGGACCGACCGTGAGCTCGTCTTTCCTATTGGCGGGATCTTCGCCTGCTCCGGGGGTGCGCAGTACGCCTTGAGGAGCATCGCCACCGCACCGGTCAAGGTCTACGACGAGGCCAACAGCGGTTCAACCATGTTTCGCGACGCCAGCCGCTACGCTCCGCACAACCTTTTCTCGAACGCCGTCCGGCTAATGAAGAAGGATGGGTTGCCCCGTCCGCCACCAGCGCTCTTCACTTATTCGTCGAGTGCTTCGGCGCCCGGCCCGAGGGTGAAGTCCTTCGTCGTGGGCTTCGGGGCCGGGTACGCGGTGACTTACACATGGGACGGCAAGAGTCGGTCGTGGGACCGATCAATTTTCGGCGAGCCCGATGTGACGGCGAACGGTGTGCGTATATCGCCCAAGAACGTGATCGTGATGATTGTCAACTACGTCGGGGGCGTGGGGGTCATTGACTCCTACGCGCAGCTTGTTGGTTCGGGCCCGGTCGACGTTTTCACCGACGGGACGTTGCAACGTGGCACGTGGTCGCGGTCCAACCTCTACCATCGCGATGTCTACAAGGACGCCGCGGGCACGGTCATCGACCTCACGCCGGGACAGACGTGGGTCGAGCTGCCCGCCAGCTCCGAACGGGTTGCGATTACTTCGGCGTCCTAAGCCCCAAGCATTCCACGTGGTCTCGTCAATGACTCACTCATTACGCAGGTGCGCCCGTCGAGACGACGTCGTTCACATAGGTCAGGCGCAATGATTCAATTGGCGTAGTCAGAAGCCACCGCCTGCTCCCCGTGTCCTCGCTGCTAAGCACGGCGCGACTCCGATGCTCGAGCGAGCAACGCCGGAACCTCATCGGCCGGCACGGCCGGTGACCAGAGGAAGCCCTGGCCCAGTTCGCAACCAATGTCGCGCAGGCGCGCGAGTTGGGCCCGCGTTTCGATGCCTTCGGCGAGCATCGTCATGTTGAGCTTGTGACCGAGCGAGACGATTGCTTCAAGCAGGACGTCGTTTCGAGCGCGCTCCATGGAGGGACTGACAAAGGACTGGTCGACCTTGATGATCCTCGGCTGTAAGAGGGCGAGGTACGAGAGCGAGGAGAATCCGGTGCCGAAGTCGTCGAGGGCGAAGGATACACCGAGGCGACCCAGCTGTTCCATGACGTTCATGGTCTCGGCGACATTGAGCAGGGTCGCGCTCTCGGTGATCTCGATGACCAGCCGCTCGCGGGCGAGTCCAGTCTCGGCGAGAACAGTCTCGATCATTGTCACGAGGCCAGGGTCGTGAAACTGCCGCGCGGAGAGGTTCACCGCGACGTACTGGTCCCGGCCACCGACGCTCGAGGGTTCCCACGCGCTCGCCGCCGCGATGGCCTGACGAAGGGCGAAGTGGCCCAGATCCAAGATGAGATCGCTCTGCTCAGCGGCGGGAATGAACACACTCGGTGCCACCCAGCCGCGCGTCGGGTGCCGCCAGCGCATGAGCGACTCGAAGCCGACAATCTCTTCGCTCGCCAGCTCGAAGATGGGCTGGTAATTCATTGAGAGGTCGCCGACTTGCAGTGCCTGGCGCAGTTCTTGGACCAGGGTGAAGCGGTTCACCGCTTGTTGGTGCATACTCGGAGTGAAGAGGACGTGGTGGCCTTTGCCTGCGCCCTTGGCTTCGTAGAGTGCCACGTCAGCGTCTTGGATGAACTCGTTCGCTTCGGTGACCGTGTCATCGGAGACCACAATGCCGATGCTGGCGTGTTGCTCAATCTGATTACCCGCTACTGGAAAGGGCTCGATGAGGGCGTCGAGCAGCCGCGTGGCCGCTTGCTCGGCGTCGGCCGGCGAGCTGAGACCCTCGGCCAAGTAGAGGAACTCGTCGCCGCCGAACCGACACAGCGTGTCGGTCGAGCGGGTGACCCGTTCGAGGCGACGCGCCACCGAGATGAGCAATTGGTCACCAGCCAGATGGCCGAGCGAGTCGTTCACTCCCTTGAAGTCATCGAGGTCGAGCAGTAGCACCGCGCAGTACCCGCCCTCGCGAATCATCTTTGCGCGGGCCTGGTCGAGCCGGTCGTTGAAGAGGGCGCGGTTGGCCAGCCCGGTCAACGTGTCGTGCAGTGCCTGGTGCGAGAGCTGCGCGGACAACGCCCGCTCGTCAGTTATGTCGCGCTCGGAGATGACGTGGTAAAGGATGTTGCCATCGGCGTCACGCGCCGGCGAGCGCAGCACCTCGACGTAGATCAGTCGGCCGTCCTTGCGCACGTAGCGCTTGATGTAACGCGACTGGCGAATCTCGCCGCGCATGACGCGCCGATGGGACTCCTCAGTGATGCCGACGTCTTCGGGGTAAGTGAAGGGCGTCGAGTCCCGGCCGAGGACCTCTTCACGATCAAACCCGATCATTTGGCAGAATGCGTCGTTGGCGGCGATGACGTGGTCCTCGAGGTCGGTGAAGATCATCGGGGCCATGTTGTCCTCGAAGGCCAGACGAAAGCGCTGCTCGACAGCTTCCAGCTCGCGGACGTAGCGCTTGGCGTCGGTTACGTCCCGGCCGTTGACGATGATGCCAGCGATGGCGGGGCTGTCGAGGGCGTTCGTGGAGATAATTTCAATTTCGCGCTGCTCGTCGTTGGCGGCGACCGCCATCACCGTGTCGCGAATTGTTCCGCCAGGCGTCGCGAGCAGTTTGAGGAACTCCGCAGCGACCCGGTCAACGTCGTCGGGGTGCAGGTAGGCAAAGGCGCTGGTGCCGATGCCCTGCTCGAGTGTGAGTCCGAAGGTGGCTAGCGCGACGGGATTGGCGTATTTGACGATACCGAGGTTGTCCACAACGATCATGACTTCCTGGGAGCGCTGCCCGACCTCGGCAAGCGCGGCGAAAGGGTCGATTTCCTGTTGCGCGAGGACGACTGGTGACTGATGCGCGGCCGGCGACGGTACCTCGGGCGCAGCGCTAACAGATGGTGGGGATTCACCACTCCCACGGGACTTCATCTCGAAATTTTAGGTTGCCAGGAAGGGATTTGTTGCGATGGCGCGCGCGTGGCGACTCTCGTCAGTGGCTCGACACGAGGGCGCCTACTGGACTACGACCAGCGTGCCAATTGGCGTGTGGGGCCAAAGCGTCGCGGCGTGGGTGAACGGCATCTCGACGCAGCCCAGGCTCTGCGGCCAACCGTACGAGGCGCGAATGAAACCGTGCAGTGCGTCGCCCCCGTTGAAGTACGAGACCCACGGAATGCCCGTGTCGTGGTACGGCACGCCATCGGGCAAGACTCCCGACATCGTGGTTGTCGTGAAGCGCAGGTAGACCGGGAAGACGCCATCGACGGTCGGCGCTACGGAGACTCCCGTATTCACAAGCGTGGTCAATGCCTTGTGACCATTCTGGTAGAGCGTCAAAGTTTCCGGCAGGCTCTTCTTGACGAGAACGACGTTGTAGTTGTCGGGATTCATCTCGTCGCGGGCGACGGCGCGTTTCAGGGCGTGCCAGGTTGTCGCGTTCATGAGACCGGTGGTGGCGATGCCCTCGACGGACTGAAAACGCATGAGGGCGCCTTGAAGGATGACGTTGTCGGTCCCGACTTGCCACTTGGCTCTCAATACGGCCGGCAGCGTCGGAAGTCGCCACACGAACTTGCCCCTGACGAGCAGCGCAGCATTGCTCTTCGTCGACGTCGGCGGAATCGTCGCCGTGGTTGTCGTCGTCGTAGAGGTCGACGTCGTCGTCGTTGACGTGGTCGTCGTGCTCGTCGAGGGCAGTGTCGATGTGGTCGAGGTGGTGGTCGTTGTCGTTGTGGTGCTCGTCGGTGTCGGCACGAAGGTGACTGGGAGGTATCTCAGGGATGCGAGGAACTGATCTTCCAATCGAATCGTGAAGGCGACGTCGACGGGACGCGGGCTTGTTGCTCGAGCCACCGCTACCCATGGGAGGGTTCCTACGGCGATCACACCTGCCACCACCAGGTAAAGAGCCGAGCGACCCTTCATGTTCATCGGACGAGTTTACGTGGGCTGGCGACGGGGCAGATCGTGGGCCCGCAACAATTTCTCTGAACTGCTCCGCCTTGACGGGAAAACATCACGACGTCGATTGCCATCCTTGCCCAGGCCGCCTTGATCGGGAACGGTACATTATGGAAGTGAAATCGGCCGGTAAGAGGGGAAAGGGTCGGTTCCTCGTCCTTCGCCTTGTCGCTGGCGCGCTCATTGGGCTTCTCATTGTGACGGGCTCCGCGGCCGGGACCACCACGACGACGACCTCGACGACCACGACCATCGCTCCCACGACGACGAGCACCACCTCGACCACCTCGACCACCTCGACCACCTCGACCACCTCGACCACCTCGACCACCTCGACCACCTCGACCACCTCGACCACCTCGACCACCCTCGTTCCGCCGCCCACTCTGCAGTGGCCGAAGTCTGGCAGCGCGGCGTTCGTGGTACCGCAACTATCCGTGGCGGCCGCGTCAGCGAAGCAGCCCTTGGTACCCATCGCGAGCCTGACGAAGATGATGACAGCCTGGGTCGTCCTGCACCGCCTACCGCTCGGCTCGAACGCGAACGGATCGTGTGAGGCCGTCGACGGGAACGACCTCGCCCTCTATGAGTTCGACGAGGCGACCGATCAGTCGACGGTGCCGATCGTGGCGGGGATGGTGATCTGCGAGCGAACACTGCTTCGAGGCATGTTGGTCCACTCGGCGGGTGACTACGCGCAACTGCTCGTCGCCCTGACGGGCATGCACGAGGCGACCTTCGTCGCGGCCATGAACCAGGCCGCCCACGCCCTCGGGCTGGGCCTGACCCACTACGTCGACGTCACGGGCATCTCTCGGGGTGACGTGTCGACCGCACGTGACCAGGCGATCCTCGCCGCCGATCTAATGACAGAAGAGCCCGTGGTCCAGGGCATCGTCGATCTGACGCGGGTCTTCGTGCCGATTGCGGGTGTCGTTGTGTCCTACACGCCCTTTGTGGGGCAGGCCGACGTCGTCGGTGTGAAGTCGGGCTTCACCGATGCCGCGGGCGGCTGCGACGTGATGGCGGTGGACGACTACTTCGGCAAGACCGTGATTACCTCCTACGCCGTTGTGCTTGGGGAGCGCGGTAGCAATCCCCTCGGGACCGCGGGCATCGACGCGCTCGCCCTCTCGCGCTCGATTCGCTCCTCAATGGCCCGTGTCACCACGTCGTCGGGCACCACGGTTCAATGGATTGGCCTGCCGGCCGACCTGGAAGTTTCGACGACGACCCCCGCCACCAATTAAAGCGCCGAAATCGAACGGTGGTCGCGGCGATGGATCTCGCCTCGGACCGGAGCCGGGCCTTGTTCAGTTCTCTTTGAAAGGGCTAGTCTGCGGTGGCAAGGAGCGATATGACCATTACGTGCAAGGTGACTGGCGAATTTGCCCAACACATCACCTGCCAGCTCGACTCGGGTAAGTCGATGTTCGCGGACGCCACCAAGTTTCGCTGGAAGACGACGAACGTGACGATGGAGACGCGTCTGTCGGTGCCCGGTGGCCAGGCGGACAGTGCCGCAAAGGAAGCGCAAAAGAGCGGTGGCGGCTTCTTGAAGGCGGCCCTCGCGACGGCGACTGAAGTCGGCAAGCGCGCCCTGTCGGGTCAGAGTCTGGCCTTCCAGTGGTTCACGCCCTCGGGGGGCTCGGGACTGGTCTCTTTCGCCGGCGAGCAGCCTGGCCAAGTGAAAATCATCGAGCTTGACGACACCGTGGGCTGGACGGCCGAGAGCCGGGCTTTCATCTGCGCGGAGGCGAGCGTCACGTACGACATCGACTTCGCGGGCATCATGCTCGGTTTTCGCTCGCGCAACGGCTACATCTTCGAGCGCTTCGGCGGTCGCGGCACAGTCGTGCTCGGTGGTGGCGGCAGCCTGATCGAACTCAACCCCGCTGACTACGGCGGCAAGCTTCAGGTCCACGGCGGTGCGCTCGTCGCCTTCGCCAACTCCGTCGCCTTCAACGTGGAGCGCGTTGGCGCCTTCAACGCGCAAACGGCGACCACCGCCGTCTTTGGCGGCACCGGCCTCAATCTCGTTACCCTTACCGGAGACGGACCGGTCATCCTTCAGTCGACTCTGCACAAGGAGTTCGAGGCAGAGGAGCACCAGCAGCAGAATGTGTCGAATCCGATGCGAGAGAGTCTTCTCGGACGGCTCTAGAAAGAAGGTGGGACAACTATGGCACTGATGGACAAGATGAAGGCGCAAGCGGCTCAGTTGGCGCAAAAGGCGCAGGAGGCGGGCAAGGCGGGTCAGGCGAAGATTGAGGACGCACAGGCTCGCCGCAAAGCGGATGCGATGCTACGTGACCTCGGCGCGGCCGTCTACTCGCAACGCACCGGCAAGGCCACCGGTGAGACTGCCGGCGACATCGACCGACTGGTCTCGGAACTGACGGCGCACGAGGCCGAGCACGGGCCCCTCGCCGCCGCTGACGCCAGCGACACTGGCGCGAGCGCACCCAAGTCGGAGGAAGCGCCGAAGGATGCTGACACACCACCGGAGGGTGGCTTCAAGCTCTAGACCGAGGCCGCGGGACAGTTCTGCGCATAGGCGGGGGTTCCCGGCTGGCGGGCCTCGCCGGAGTTCGCACTTACCATAAGGCACGACTCGTCGACCGCGACGAATTGGCTCGCCGGAATCTGCTTGAGCTGATCGACGACGATGTAGGTCCATCGGGTGTCGGCGGTCCCTTGGAAGTACCAGTTGCTGCCGTTGTCGGCGAGTATCAGTCCGTAGGTCTTCATCGTGGTGAGCACGGTCTGGCAGAAGGTGCTGCACGCCGAAGCGGGCAGAGAGAACGATGCGTTGAGGCGAAAACGCGCGCCCATCGGCGGGCAGTTGGCGTTTGCCTGGCCCGCTTCGTGCCGCGCGGGCCATAGGTAGGACTGCTGGGTGCACTCGGCGGTCAGGCGGATGGCGTGGTCCATGGCGCCCGAGGCGACCTCGTTGTAGTTGACGAGTCCTGGCAGGATCGGCAGCCCCGCGGCGTCGGCCGAGGTGTAACCAGCCGGGCGCAGCGCATTCGAGCGCAGGTTCCAGATGGCGCCCGAGCCGGCCACCGAATGGCCGTTGGGCCGGTAGTTGGTGTCCCAGGTCTCAAAGAGTGTGCAAGGCGCCGACGTCGCCGTTCGGTACGGGTCAACCATGAGGGCGTGGCGGTCCGATCCGCCTTCAACGGGGGTCGCGGCGGTCAGTGGGTAGGGACCTCGGTTGCTCTGGTCGGCGTAGAGAAACTTCACGCTGGTGAACTTCGTGCGCGCCGAGACGATGTCCCAGGGGATGCCGTAGGGCGCCTTGGGGTTGCCCGACGGGCCGTAATCGGGGTGGAGGAAAGTAGTTGGTGCGTCCATCGACGCGAGCCACGTAGCGCTTTGCGCGTTCACGGGCAAGCCGGTGATTGGCGTGTTCCACACATTGTCGGAGGGGAACGCCGGGCAGTGGGTTCCCGGCAGCGTCGTCCCCTCGCCCTCGCCAATTTGGTGAAAGACCGATCTTGAGCTAGCGGCAGGGGCGGCGGGCGCGGCCGCGAACGCGCCAGTCGCGGCAGTTATCGTGACCGTCGCTGCTAGGACGAGTTTGCGCGCCCTAACTGACGGCACGCGCGGGGGGTCGCTTAGGCAACATTGCTCCCACGGTATCGGCGTGAGCTCGGCGGCAACTTGTCGACGCTCGAATTTGTTTCGATGTTGTCGCACGGCAGTTGAGCGTCATGGCGCTCGCGACGCTTAGTGCAGCCCGTCGGGCTTCTTGCTGGGCTCTTCGCCGCGCACGTTGGAGGGACCGAAGAGCGGCTGCACGGCAGCGTTGTGCCAGTCCGTCCGGGGGCATGTGAAGCGTCGATAGAAATCTTCGATGATGGCGTCGTAGTTGACGCGCCAGCCGACGAAGTCGTTCCAGGCGGCGTTCCGGTCAGTGACAATTGGTACCCCAGCGCGATCCAGTCGGGCAAGTACGAGGTCGAACTCTTCGCGGGTGATTGCGATGGGGATGTCTTGAGTCACATCGTCGGGATAGACGACTTTGAAGTAGTCGGCCAATCGACGCAGCGTCAGCCAGCCCGAGCGGATGCACAGACCGGCGGTCGGCGAGGGTTTGACGTCAACGGTGGCGTTGAAGAGAGCGGCCGCGTCGAGTACCGTCGCGGCCGAGCCGATCCAGGTCTGGTTGGGGTTTGGTGAGCGGTAGAAATTGAGCGGGATGAGCGTCGTGTGAGTCTCGCCGACATCTATGAACCACTGCTCCCACTCCCGCCACAGCTCGTCCAGTCGGTCGTAGGACTCGACGCTCTGGGCGATCTCGAGCACACCCCACGGCGTTGCCGGGATGCCCGCGCGCACCGAAAGTCGCGAGACGGATAGCTCGCGCCGCTGAAACGCGGAGTACATCGCAGGCAAGAACGCGATGAGAAGCGCGAGCAGCGTCAGGCCCACCCCAGCCTCGACGTATTCGAGAGCTTCGGACCCGCCAGGGATCGTGGTGACGCCGAGGGTGAAGAGCGACGATCCCGACACCGCGAAGTCGTGGGCGAGGCTGCCCGCATCCAGCGCGTAGAAGCCAAAGGCGAAAGCGACCGCGCTGAGCCCGAGCCAGAGAGTCTGGTACGTCAAGAGCAGGACC
This sequence comes from uncultured Acidimicrobiaceae bacterium, assembly GCA_963749355.1. Lineage (GTDB taxonomy): Bacteria > Actinomycetota > Acidimicrobiia > Acidimicrobiales > RAAP-2 > RAAP-2. Next base: position 39,514 of record CAVVMM010000003.1, on the reverse strand, counting down.
GGCGCGTATATGGAGAGCACTCGGTCTTTCGCCGCGTAGGACGTCGTGGAGTGCGCCAGCTTGTTAAAGAGACGGATCATGGTCTTGCCGACGAGCCGGCTGAAGCGAACATTGGCCAGTCGCGGTAGCAGGAACGTCCTGATGGCGGCATCCAGCACCACGACCTCGAGCAGCAGCCCGTAGAGGCCCGCCGCGATGCGCAGTCCGAGGCTCACGGGCGACCGCCACGCTCGGGCGGGGGAGATGTCACTACGGTCACGGCTATCCCCATTTGACACTTGTCGGCGAGGTCGAAAGAGTTCGCTTAAACACCTCGCACCTGCTCACTTGCTTCGTTGACTCGCAACTAAAATAACGGATGCGTACCGCCAATGTTCGTGACGGCTAATTCCTAGTTGTCGGCAGTCAACGGTCGCGGAAGGAGATGTCCTCGTGGCGAAGGAAACGAGCCGGTCCGTAAGGGCGCTGGACCACCAGATTGGGCTGTGGCCACGTCGACCGAAGACGTCGGACTCTTCGCCCGCGATCGAATCACGCCTGCGGGGCTTTCCGAGCCAGGACGCTCTCGAGACGATCTTTCCCCCGATCGCCGACTACGCCTTCCTGTCGGACTGTGAAAATAGCTGCCTGATCGCGCCAACCGGCGCGGTCGAGTGGTTTTGCATTCCCAAGCCGCACGACCCGAGCGTCTTCGGCACCCTCCTCGACCGGGCCGCCGGATCGTTCCGCTTGGCCCCGGTGGACAGCGCCGTGCCAGCGCACCGCCAGTACGTGCCGGGAACGATGGTGCTCGCCACGACGTGGCAGACTCGCAGCGGCTGGCTGATCGTGAACGACTTTCTCGCGATCGCGCCGTGGTACCGCACCGGCGACCGCTCGAATCACCACCGCCGTACGCCGAGCGACTTCGACGCCAAGCACGTTCTGGTACGAACCGCCACCTGCCTTCACGGCAGCGTGGACATCATCCTTAACTGCGAGCCGTCGTTCGACTACGGGCGTGTCGACGCCCAGTGGGAGTACGAGGGGACGTCCTACAACCAGGTGAGCACGACCAACCCCAACTTTCCTCGACTCTCGCTGGCCGGTGACATGCGCTTTGGCATCGAGGGTCGCGCGGTGCGCGCCCGGCATCGGCTCACCGAGGGCGAGACGGTGTACGTCACCATGAGCTGGGGCGAGGCGTCACCGCTCGGAAGTCGCGCCGAGGTTGACACCTGCCGCGCCGAAACGAGCCGGTTCTGGCGCGACTGGATCGACGGCGGGCGCTTCCCCGACCATCCCTGGCGCGAGTTCCTCCAGCGCAGCGCCCTCACGCTGAAGGGCCTGACGTACGCCCCAACCGGGGCCCTGCTCGCCGCGCCAACGACGTCCCTGCCTGAGAGCCTGGGCGGCAGCCGGAACTGGGACTACCGCTACACCTGGGTGCGGGACTCCTCCTTGACGCTCCGGTCATTGCACGCACTGGGCTTTGACACCGAGGCTGCGGACTTCCTCGCCTTCCTCGGCGACGTGCTCGAGCCACAAAGCGGCGTCATGGAGGGCCACAAGCGAGTACGTGCGAGCCTGCAGGTCCTCTACCCGGTGGACGGGGACAAGGAGCCTACCGAGGCCGAGCTCGATAATCTCACCGGCTATGGCGGAAGCCGGCCCGTTCGGATCGGCAACGCCGCCTACAACCAAATCCAGTTCGACATCCTGGGCGCGATCGTGGACTGCGTCTTCGAGCACACGCGCTCGCGCGACTCGCTGAGCGAGCGGTCGTGGCGCATCGTCGTCCAGGCCGTGGAGGCGGCGCTGCAGTCCTGGAAAGAGCCCGACCGGGGGATCTGGGAGATGCGGGGAACGCCGAAGCACTTCACGTTCTCGAAGGTCATGTGCTGGGTGGCCGCCGACCGCGGCGCGCGCTTGGCGGCGCTGCGCGGCGAGCGCGAGCGTGCCGACGAGTGGTGGAAAGCCGCCCAGCAGATCCACGCTGACGTCTGCGAGAAGGCCATCACTGAGGGTGGCTACTTCGGCCAGTTCTACGGTTCGAGCGCTCACGACGCCTCACTGCTTCTCCTGCCGCTCATCGGCTTCTTGCCCGCACAGGACGAGCGGATTCGAACGACCGTGCTCGCCATCGCCGACGAGTTGGCCGACGGCCCTTTCGTCTATCGCTACCGCACCCAGACCACGGACGACGGCATCGGCGGCGAGCGAGAGGGCACCTTCACCGTCTGCTCTTTCTGGCTGGTGTCGGCGCTCGTGGAGATCGGTGAGCTCGAGCGCGCACGCGAGCACTGCGAGAAGCTGGTGGGTGCGGCGAGCGCACTCGGTCTCTTCGGCGAGGAACTCGATCCTAAGACGGGCCGTCACCTGGGCAACTTCCCCCAGGCCCTCACGCACCTGTCGCTCATCAACGCCGTGTTGCACGTCATCGAGGCCGACGAGCGCGCCGCCGAGGCGACGGCGGGCCAAGCGGTCTCACCGAGCTGGTGGAGCGCGGCCGGCGCCGACGATCGCAGTACGACCATGACCCCGTGAGGCGGCGCGTTTCGTTGTAGCGACGGATATGTTCGACTCCTAAGCGGGCGTAACCTTCAACCGTTAGGCTCTCGATCAGGTACGAACCATGGTGGTCGAAGCCCACAACCCCGTTGAGCCGATCGCTGTCTGGGATCGCGCGTCAACACACCAGCCGTCCAGGGCGGAACTGGTCGTCGTGGCCAACCGGCTACCGGTCCAACACGCGACGCAGCGTGGTGAAGACGGTTGGAAGCCGAGCCCTGGGGGACTGGTCTCAGCACTAACCGCGGTCCTGCAGAACCAGAATGGGCTGTGGATCGGCTGGCCTGGCGCGGCGGACTACGACGCGCCACCGCTCGTTCACGAGGGGATCCGCCTGAAGGCGGTCGACATGACCCAGGAGGAGTTCGACAACTTCTATCTCGGGTTCTCCAACGCCACACTCTGGCCGCTCTACCACGACGCGATCCGCGCTCCGACATTCCACCGCCACTGGTGGCAGACCTACAACAAGGTCAACCAGCGCTTCGCTGTCGCGGCGGCGGAGTCGGTGGCCCCTGGCGGGACGGTTTGGATTCACGACTACCAGCTCCAGCTGGTGCCCCGGATGCTGCGCGAGCTTCGTCCGGACGTGCGCATCGGCTTCTTCCTGCACATCCCCTTTCCACCGATCGAGCTGTTCATGCAGCTGCCCTGGCGTCGAGAGATTCTGGCCGGGCTGCTCGGTGCCGACCTCGTCGGCTTCCAGGTCGCCCAGGCGGCTTCGAACTTCTCGCGTATGGCGCGGCGCCAGTCGGCCGCGACGGGCACCGACTCGCTGCTCGATTTCGAGGGTCGGAGCATTCGCGTGGGAGCGTTCCCGATCTCGGTGGACTGCGACCAGATCGTCGCCTTGGCGCACGACCCGTCGATCCAGGCCCGCTCGAGAGAGATCCGCCAGGACCTCGGCGATCCCGAGCTCGTGCTGCTCGGCGTGGACCGACTTGACTACACCAAGGGCATCCAGCAGCGGATCAAGGCCGTTTCCGAGCTCTACCAGGACGGATCGCTCGCCACCGGAAAGCACGTCATGGTCCAGGTCGCGGTGCCGAGCCGCGAGACCGACGCCCACTACGAGCGCGAACGGCACAATCTCGAGCAGGCCGTCAGCGAGATGAACGGCGAGTACGGCCAGGTCGGCAGTCCGGTGATCCACTACTTGCACCAAAACCTGCCCTTCGACGAGCTCGTGGCGCTGTACCTCGTGGCCGACGTCATGCTCGTTACACCCTTTCGCGACGGCATGAACCTGGTCGCCAAGGAGTACGTCATGTGCCGCGGCGACCTGACGGGTCGCCTCGTCCTTAGCGAATTTGCGGGGGCGGCCGCCGAGTTGCGTGGCGCCTTCATGGTCAATCCCCACGACCTCGAAGGCATTAAAGAGGCAGTCCGCTTGGCGATGAACGCGGGTCCCAAGGAGACGCGGGACCGAATGTCGAGGATGCGCCGCAAGGTGTACCGAAGAAACGTCTACGACTGGGCCGATTCGTTCCTCGCCGCCCTCCAGCAGACCGGGATGTAGGTCGGCTCGAGCGCCGGGCCTAGAGCTCTTCGATCAAATCGGCGATGGAGTTGACGACCCGCGAGGGCTGATAGGCGTAGCGATCAATGTCAGCGCGCTGGGTGATGCCAGAGAGCACGAGCACCGTCTCCACGCCGGCCTCGACGCCGGCCACGACGTCGGTGTCCATGCGGTCCCCGACCATCACCGTGGTCTGGGAGTGGGCGCCGAGGATGTTCAGCGCGTCGCGGATCATGACGGGATTGGGCTTGCCCACGAAGTAGGGCTTGACGCCAGTGGCGCTCTGGATGAGGGCGGCGAGTGCGCCGCTGCCGGGCATCGGACCGTCCTTGGTCGCGCCGTAGGTCTCGGGATTGGTCACCACGAGCGGGCAACCTCGATCGATCAGCCGGATGGCCGTCGTGAGGTCGTCGAAGGAGTAGTCCCACGTCTCGCCGAGTACGACGTAGTTGGGATTGACGGCGTCTTCAACGTAGCCAACGTGGGCCAGCGCCTCGTGCACGCTGGTCTGGCCAATGACGTACGCCCGGCCCTTCGGCCGCTGGTCGTGGACGAACTGTGCGGTGGCGAGCGCCGAGGTCCAGAGCTGGTCCTCACGGATGCTCACGCCCAACTTGGCCAGATTGTCGCGCAGTTCCTCCGGCGTAAAGAGCGCGTTGTTGGTGAGAACGAGGAACTTCCGATCGGTCGAGCGGAGCCGGTCCAAGAACTCGTTGGCCCCCGGGACCATGCGCCCGTCGTTGATGAGCACGCCATCCATGTCGCAGAGCCAGCTGGCGGCGTCGCGCAGACTTTGCATCCTCTAATTATGGTCGGCATCGACGAACGGTCTGGGCGATGGCGCGGACCCGCGTGGACCAAAGTGATTCGTGGTCTATCGCCACGGCGCGATGGCGGGAAAACCTCTGGGTTAGCTCGGCGCAACAGCACACTGCCCGCCGACCGAATCGCTTCGATCGGCGGGCAGTGTGCTGTGCCGAAAGCTAGGGCCGGCTACCGACCTCTGCCACCGCCGAAGTCATGCGACGGCCGGGCCATGGGGCTGTAGCCACCACCGCCTGAGCCTCCGCCGCCCCAGCCTCCACCGAAGCCACCGCCACCGTGGTGGTGGTGGCCGAAGGAGCCCAGCGGCTGCGGCTCTGGTTTGGGTGTGCCGCAGATGTCCACGTTGATCGCGTCGAGGGTCGTTCCATCGGTGCCAATTATTCCCTGGGCCTTGATGCGAACACCCACGACGAGAGTCGTGGGAATTGCAGTGGCGGCGACGCCGTTGTACGTCGTGGTGCCGCTTACGAGGATCATCCGGGTAAAGCCCTGGTGATCAGCGATCGTGATCGTGTCACCGCTGATCGCTGTAACCGTCCCCGTGAGCTGGGCGAGTCGAATCTCGACCCCCAGCGCCGTCGTGGCGGCGGATGAGTTGAACCACACCCCGACGTGCTCACCCACGGCGAGGTCGGCTGCGCTCAACACCAGCTTGCCGTCCCGGTAGGTCGTGGTTGAAGTGACCGTAAAGACTGTCACGGTCCCGCCTTTGCTCGTCACGGTCAGCATGGGGCTAGCCCACGCCGTCACCGTTCCGCGATCGAAGCCGTAGTTGTTGGTCGTCGGTCCCGTATTGACGCTGAGCGCGTCAAGAGTCGTTCCGTTGGAATCGACGACTCCCTGAGCGAAGATCTTGGTACCCGTGACGATGGTCGACGGAACGGTCGCTGAGACAGTGCCGTTGTACGTGGTCGTCGCACTCACGAGAATCGTGCGCGTGAACCCCTGCCAGTCGGTGATCGTGATCGTGTCACTGCTGACCGTCTTGACGGTACCGAACAACTCGGCTAGCTCGATCGTCACTGACGTTGCGTTCATCGTGCCGGGAGCGGTCTGGATCCTCACGCGGTCACCGACGACGAGCGCGGTGTCAGTCACAGTCGTCGTGCCCTCGGTGTAGGTCGTGCCCGTCAGCGTAAAGGTCGCAGAAGTGCCATTCCACTCCTCGATCGTGACGGACGCACCGGTGGTTACTGCTGTTACGACACCACCGAGACCGCCACCGGCGTAGGCAAAGGGCGACATCCTTCCACTGGCGGGGCTACCGCCCCAGAAGCCATTGTCGTGATGGTGGCCCGAGGCGGACGCGAGACTTGCGCCGCCGACGCTCAGGGCCAGACCGAGGGCTAGTGCAATGAGCGAGCGGCCCACTATTCGGGGGTGCTTCATAGTGATCCTTTCGTTGCCTCGTCCAAGATGGTCTCGAACTGTTCTGAGTCTTGCGCACTACTCTGTGAAGGCGGTGTGAGTCGGCTGTGAGTCAACTTATGAATTGCTCTTGCGTCGAATCGCCTCCGTCCGAGGCTACGGAGCACCGATAGAGACGTCGAGCGTTAGCGACGGCGCCGCGCCACATCCAAAGTTGTGGGTATGTTGACAATGCGCCGCCATCCCTGATAAGGACGGCCGCAAATCGCGTGTAGCGTCCGCGACATTGCGTGGTGCGCCGGGAATCCCAGGCAATTCACAGGGAATCGATGCGCCAGGCTGGCCCGGTCTGCGGCAGTTCTCTCCAGCAGAAGCCAGTTGCTCGGCTCCGTTGCGACGTCGACGCTGGGCACACTGTCGTCAGCGCTCGTGCAGTGCAATGGCTAAGCGCGAGGTACTTATCGACAAGCGGCGCTCGCGTGCCCGACGGACCTTGAGCCACGACTCGGGCACGACCCTTCTCAGCGTTACGACGTGTGATCGGGTTTAGCGCTATGGCCGAGCGTCGGCCGCCTGAGAACCGCTCGATTCGACATAGCATGAGCGGGATGAGGCGGACCCGCGCGTGACGTCCGAACCGGTGCGGTCGCTGCGCTTCCTCGTCTTTTCCGCCTCGCTGCGCAACGGTTCACTCAACACCCGACTTGCCCGGCTCGCCGCGGCGACGATCAAGGAGAACGGCGCCCACGTTGACTACGCCGAGATGAAGGATTTCGATGCCCCGTCATTCAACTCCGACGTCGAACGCGAAAAGGGCCTGCCGCCCGGCGCCGAGCGGCTCCGTCAACACTTGGTGACCTCCGACGCGTTCGTCGTCTCATCGCCTGAGTACAACGCATCGATGCCCGGTACGTTGAAGAACGTGATCGACTGGGTTTCGCGGTTCTCACCCCAGCCCTTTAACCAGCTCCAGGGACTGCTGCTTTCAGCTTCACCATCAATGGCCGGAGGGAATCGGGGACTCTGGGCGCTGCGAATCCCCTTCGAACATCTCGGAGCGCGAATGTATCCAGAGATGTTCTCGCTGGCCCAGGCCCATCAGGCCTTCGACGAGGACGGTCGAATCGCCGACAAGGAACTCCAGCGGCGATTCGAAGCGACGGTGTGCGGGTTCATGGATCTCGTCGAAGCGGCCAAGCACTACCCCTGCGCGAAGCGAGCGTGGGTGGAGTACTTGGGTGAACATCCCGACAAGTCCTTCGACCGAGTTGAGGAACCACCGGTCAGCGTCGATTGAAGAGTGCTCCGGCGAAGCGAGGGGACGTGAGTCAGACGGAGGGCATGAAGATCACGGTCAGCAAGAATGGGCCCTACCTCGTTGAGGGCTCGGTGCCGCTGGCGAAGCAGACCATTGTTTCAAATGATGTCGGTGAGTCGGTGGAGTGGCAACAGAGCGACGAGTTCGAGCTCCGCGAGACCTATCTACTGTGTCGTTGCGGTCAATCGGCGACGAAGCCCTTCTGCGACGCTTCGCACCAGCGGAACGACTTCGACGGCACGGAGCTGGCGAGTCGAGAGCCCTACGTGAGCCAGGCCACGACGCAGCGGGGTCCCACGCTGAATCTCACCGACCAAGAGTCGCTGTGCGTCGGCGCCCGGTTCTGCGATGCGGCGGGCCAGGTCTGGAACCTGGTGGAACAGGAGGGCGGCGAGGCGGCGCGTCTTACCGCCCGTGAGGCGGGGATGTGCCCGTCGGGCCGGCTCGTGGCGTGGGACGCCAAGACCAACGTCGCTCTGGAGCCGCACTTCGAACCATCGATTGGCCTGGTCGAGGACCCGATTCAAGGTGTCTCTGGGCCGATCTGGGTGCGCGGCGGCATCCCGGTCGTGAGCGCGAACGGCGTGCCCTACGAAGTTCGAAACCGCCAGACGCTCTGCCGATGCGGAGCGTCGAGCAACAAGCCCTTCTGCGACGGCAGTCACGGCTCCATCGGGTTTAGAGCCTGAACCTCTTGATCAGCCAACTGTTGCTTTTTTGTGGCTTACACGTAAGGTGATGACCGAATTTTCGAGCAAAGCGAGGTCGATGTGCCAGCGGTGACACCTGAAAAGTGGACAGAATTGCCCCGATTCGTGGCTGTTGATATTGGCGGAAGCACCGAGCGCCCCGTGAAGTCGGTCACCACCGCGCCGCGGGGACTCGAAGGCGAGGGCTTTCCGGTGCGGCGCGCGTTCGCGGGGGTCTCGCTGGCCGAACTCGACCCCTTCGTCCACATGGATCAGATGGGCGAAGTCGACTACGGCCCCGGTGAGCCCAAGGGAACGCCGTGGCACCCCCACCGGGGCTTCGAGACCGTCACCTACATGATCGATGGCACGTTCCAGCACCAGGACTCTCACGGCGGGGGCGGACTCATTGAAAACGGCGCGACGCAGTGGATGACGGCGGGCAAGGGCATCTTGCACATCGAGACACCGCCTGAGCAACTCGTCGTCACCGGTGGGCTCTTTCACGGGATCCAGCTCTGGGTCAATCTGCCAGCCAAGGACAAGATGATCCCGCCTGCGTATCAGGGACTCGAGGCGAACGAAGTCGCCTTTGTCGCTTCGCTCGACGGCGAGTCCCTGGTGCGCATCATCGCGGGCAATGTGGGGGGGCATCGAGGACCAGGTTCGACACACACGCCAATGGCGATGACCCACGTCTCGGTCTCGCCCGGTGCTCAGCTGGACCTACCCTGGGATCCAACGTTCAACGCACTCGTCTACGTGCTTGCCGGATCGGGTTACGTGGGCAGCGAGCGACGTCCTGTGCAGATGGGCCAACTCGTTGCCTTTGGCCCGGGAGACTGGATACGTATGGGCGCGAATGCCACTCAGGACACACGCACGGTGCACCTCGAGTGCCTGGTCCTCGGCGGAAGACCGATCGGGGAACGCGTCGAGCACTACGGACCCTTCGTGATGAACACGCGTTCCGAGATCGTCCAGGCGCTCGAAGATTTCGAGGCCGGCCGGCTCGGCGTCGTGCCGCCAAACGCGCTGATGCCTCACGTTCCCGATCCCAACCCTGTTCGAGTTGAGCACACTGGCATCTAGTTCTTGACCGTTGCGCCAGTGAGGAGGCGTCGATGAACGTGTTCTTGGACGACCTACGCGAAATCTTCCGGCCCGGCGAGGATTCGCCGCACGGCCCGGTGGCGCCGCTGCTGTTGGCGATGACCTTCGTCACGGGGCTGGTCGACGCGTTTAGCTACCTCGTGCTCGGCCACGTCTTCGTTGCGAACATGACCGGCAACGTGCTGTTTCTCGCCTTCGCCTTGGCCGGAGCGAAGGGACTCTCAGTGGCGGCGTCGCTCGTCGCGCTGTTGGCGTTTGTTGTGGGTGCCGCGGGCGGCGGCAAGATGCACTGGCTCATGCAAGAGCATCGCTCGCGGCTGCTCAGTGTGTCAACGCTCGTGCAAGCACTTCTCGTGGCCGTCGCGCTGGTGCTTACGGCGTTGACTGCGAGGCCGGTCGACGGGGGATTCCGCTACGCCATCATCGTGGCGCTGGCGATCGGCATGGGTGTGCAGAACGCGGCGTCGCGCAAGTTGGCGGTGCCCGATTTCACGACGACTGTGCTCACGCTCACGATCACGGGTTTGGGCGCCGACAGCCGGCTCGTAGGCGGCACGGGGTCGCGGGCGACGCGCCGTTCGATCGCGATCGCGTGCATGCTGGTCGGCGCCTTCGTTGGGGCGATCTTCGTCCTGCATGTTGGCATCTGGTGGCCGTTGGCGATCGCTCTGGTGTTGGTCGCGTCGGTGGCGCTGGCGACCCGAGTGCTCGGTACGGCGCACCCGGAGTGGAGCTAGTGATCGCGGTGCCTGAAGTGGCGCTTAGGGCTGGCCGCAGCCGCCCAGCGGATCGCGGAATTCCGCCCCGAGTTGCGACACCGGGCTGAGATAGCCGGCGTCCTCTCGCCACTGGCGCTGGAGACCTGAGTCGAGGGCCGCTTCGACGAAGGCCCTCGCCTGGGTGAGACCAGACGAGCTTTGCTGGTAGCCTCCCAGGCGCGCGACGGGACTCCACGCCGGTGAGACGGGCTCAATCGGTACGTCACTGCCCGCATAGTTCTCGGCGCCGTAGACGACCTTGCCTCCGACGATCGTTAGCAGCGATTCGATGCTCGAGATCTCCCACTCGGGCACTGAGAAAAAGTCCGCCGAGAGCAGCGCCAGATCGCCGTACTGGCCGAGCGCGATCCGGCCCTTCTCATTGGCTTCGCCCGATAGCACCGCGCCGGCTGCGGTGTACATCGACAGCGCGGTCTCGCGATCGACGCGATTCTTCGAGGGTGAGAGCAGGACGTCGCCTACGGTCCGGCCTGCGACGAGCCAGTAAAGGGAGAGCCACGGGTTGTAGCTGGAGACCCGGGTCGCGTCGGTGCCGGCCGCGACGACCAGCCCGCGGTCCAGCATGGCCAGGATCGGCGGCGCGTTGGCGGCGCGCTCGACGCCGTAGCGCTCGATGAATGCCCGGCCCTGGAACATCATTCGGTTCTGGACCGAGATCGCCCCGCCGTAGGCGGCGATGCGATCGAGACTCGCCTCGCTCACTGTCTCGGCGTGATCGAAGAGCCACGGGACTCCGCGTGGGAAGCCGCCATCGGCGGCCACTCGGTCGAACGCACCGAGATCGTTCTGGATGGTCTCGTCGTAGCTGGCGTGCAGGCGAAAGCCCCAGCCGTTTTCAAGCAGTAGGCGCACCGCCGCCACGAGGTCCGACGACGCGTTGGGGGCGAGCTGCGGTCGAGGCTCGAAGAAGTTCTCGTAGTCCGCCGCCGACCACGCCAGGTTCTCCCCGGCGCCGTTGCAGCGCAGCCACTCGTCGCCGTCGCCCGGCTTCACCATGCCCATCCATCGGCGCAGGTCGTCAAGTTCCTGACCGGGGACCTGGGGAAAGAGGTGGTAGGCGATGCGCAACGTCATCGCGCCGCGCTTGGCCAGCTCCATCACTGCGCCGTAGTTGACGGGGAAGTTCTGGAAACCTCCCGCGGCGTCGATGGCGCTCGTCAGCCCAAAGCGGTTGAGTTCGCGCAGGAAGTGCTTGGTCGAAAGGATCTGGTCGTCCTCGGCGAGCGTGGGGCCCTTGGCGAGCGTCGCGTAGAGCAGCGTCGCCGCCGGCGCGGCGAGCAATAGCCCAGTGGGGTTGCCCGCGTGGTCGCGCACGATCTCGCCGCCGGGCGGGTTAGGCGTGTCCTTCGTGTAGCCGACGGCTTTGACGGCCGCCCGATTCAACAGCGCCGACTGGTAGAGGTGCAGGAGGAATACCGGGACGTCTGGCGCGGCAGAGTTCAGTTCGGCGATGCTCGGGAGACGTCGCTCGTCGAACTGTTCGCCCGTCCAGCCTCCGACCACGCGGACCCACTGACCCGCCGGCGTGTGCTCGGCCTGCTCGCGCAGCATCGCGAGAGCCTGGCGCAGGGAGCGAACGCCATCCCAGCGCAGTTCGAGGAAGTAGTTGAGTCCGCCTCGGATGACATGGAGGTGCGAGTCATTCAGTCCGGGGATGACTCGACGCCCGAGGGCGTCAAAGATTCGGGTCGTCTCGCCGATGTAGGGGGCGACGTCGGCGTCGTCGCCAAGCGCAACGAACGTCCCGTCACCGATGGCAACGGCCGAGGCGGCCGGTCGCGCGGGGTCACCCGTGTGGATCCGTGCGTTTCGAACAACGACCTCGGCTGGCGGCCGCGCGTCGGCACCGGTAGTGGGCCCTACACCAGCTACGGGCATGGAACTCATCGATCTCCTGCGACTCACCCTCGAGCGTCGCCACCTCCGAAAGACGGCGTCGCGCAGACTGCTTCCTGTCGTTCGACGTACGGCCTTCCGACAGTGGAGTTCTAATCCGGGACCGCGAGAATTGCAAGAATAATGGATCGTCGCGCAACAGTCACCGGGGGCACACTTCCACGAGGCCAACGCAACGCGAAAAAACCTCCGAGCCTATTGTGGAGGTAGCCGCTTCGGAGCTAGCAGAAGGGATGGGGAATGGACGACGGAACGATTCTGGCGCAGATCGAGAGACTATCGATGGAAGAGCAACGACTCGAAGAGTCGCACCACGGCGTGCCCCTCTCGGATGAGCAGCTCGCGCGGCTGAGAGCGGTCGAGGTCCAGCTTGACCAGTGCTACGACCTGCTTCGTCAGCGCCGTGCTCGCCGCGCCGCCGGCTTGGACCCCAACGACGCCGCGGTGCGCGATGAGGGAGTGGTCGAAAACTACCTACAGTGAACGGCGTGGTCAAAGGAGCGAGCCAACGAGTTCCACACGGCGCGCTCGCCTCGTAGGCATCAATCTGCGCTCTCCCGCTTCGTAAGATGAGCGCGTGAACCTGGAACTGAAGGACCGCGTCTATCTCATCACCGGCGGCAGCGACGGGCTGGGTCTAGGGCTGGCGAGCAAGCTGGTTCGAGAGGGTGCGCGCGTCAGCGTCTGCGGGCGCAGCGACGAGCGTTTGGCCCGCGCCGAGCAGATTCTTGGCGCCGACGCGCTGTGCTACCGAGCTGACGTCACGAACTCCGCGGAGCTCGACGCGTTCATCGACGAGACGCTCGTGCGCTTTGGTCGCCTTGACGGAGCGGTAAACAACGCTGGGCGCACGGCGGGGGGTCCCGTCGCCGACTCGCGCGACGACTCCTGGCGCGAAGACTACGAGCTAAAGGTCATATCAGCCCTGCACGTGTCGCGTCGCGTCCTCGACGAGCTGGCGTCGACCTCGGGGGCAATCATCAACGTGCTCGCCATTATGGCGCGATCACCTCTCGCCAACTCGACGCCCACGACCGCCTCACGCGCCGCGGGACTGGCGCTGACAAAGGCGATGGCCAACGAGGTCGGCCCGCGCGGCGTGCGAGTCAACGCCATCTTGATCGGCCTCATCGAATCGGGCCAGTGGGTCCGGCGGGCCGAAACGGAGCACCGTGATCTTGACGAGTTCTACGAAAGCATGTCGAAAGCTGCGAAGATCCCCCTCGGCCGAGTGGGGCGAACCGAGGAATTTGCGGACCTCGCAGCCTTCTTGCTGTCACCTCGTGCCAGTTACATAACGGGCGTGGGAATTAGCATTGACGGAGGGCTTTCGCCGGTGATCTAGGAGTCCCCCCGCGCCCGCGCGTTGAGCCTTTTGCTCGCGCGGTGGCCGACCTCGCCGCAGCGAGTCGCGAGGCGATGGACTTCCGAGGACAGCGCGACCTTGTAACTTTAAAATCACGATGTCACCGCCATCCGACGTTCAAGCCCTCTCCTTAGAACACGTCTCAGTGCATTTCGGGGGACTACGGGCGCTAAGCGATGTCTCGTTCACGGTATCGCCGGGCGAGATTGTCGGAATGATCGGCCCCAACGGCGCCGGCAAGACGACGGCGTTCAACGTCGCCTGCGGCTTCGTGAAGCCGTCGGAGGGGCACGTTCACTTTCCGAGTATCGGGCAGGCAAACCTCAAGCCGAGCCAGCTGGCCGGTGCCGGAGTCGCCCGGACGCTGCAGGGAGTGGGGCTCTTTCCCCACTGCAGCGTGCTCGAAAACGTGATGGCCGGGGGCCACGTTCGCTCCCACGGGGGCTTCATTTCGGGATTGCTGGCGTTGCCCAGTGGTGTGCGTTCCGAGTGGGCACTGCGCCGCGACGCCTACGCAATGCTCGAGCGGCTCGGCGTCGCCGAGGTGGCGGCGCGACTGCCGTCGGCCATTCCCTATGGCATCGCCAAGAAGGTATCGGTGGCGAGGGCTCTCATGTGTGACCCGACGCTGCTGCTGCTCGACGAACCGGCCTCGGGCCTGGACGAGGCCGAGCTGGACGACTTCGCGGCTCTGATCACCGATCTGCGCTCGTCCATGGGCGTGTTACTCGTCGAGCACGACATGGAGTTCGTGATGCCGCTCGTCGATCGATTGGTCGTGCTCAACTTCGGCGAGGTCATCGCGACGGGCACGCCGAACGAGGTCCGGCGCAACGACGCGGTGATCGCCGCCTACCTCGGGGTCGAACAGTGATCGAGATCGAGGATCTCAGTGTCTCCTACGGTGCCGTTCAAGCGCTGCGGAGCGTCTCCTTTCGCGCCGAGACGGGGCTGATCACCGCGGTGCTCGGCTCGAACGGCGCGGGCAAGACAACGCTGTTGCGCACGATCAGCGGTTTGAAGGCGCCCGACGCTGGGAAGATTACCTTCGATGATCGCCCGCTGGTAGGGGAGAAGCCGGAGAACATCGCGCGACTGGGCGTCGGACACGTGCCCGAAGGTCGGGGCGTCATCAGCGAGTTCACCGTGGAGGAGAACCTCCGTCTGGGGGCGCTCGTGGCGAAGGTGGATCTAGGCGCGGGACTCGACGAGCAATATGCGCGCTTTCCGGTGCTCGGCGAACGGCGTAAGCAGCATGCCGCCAAGTTGTCGGGCGGCGAGCGACAGATGTTGGCCATGGCTCGAGCCCTTATCGCTAAGCCCACGGTGCTGTTGCTTGACGAGCCCTCCCTAGGTCTGGCGCCGCTCGTCACGTCCCAGCTGATGCACACGATCCACGACCTCTGTGCCGCGAAGGACCTCACGGTGATTCTTGTCGAGCAGAACGCCTCGAGCGCGCTGCGCATTGCCGATCACGCGGTGATCTTGCACTTGGGGCGGGTCATGGCGGACGACGCGGCGAACCTCATTGCCGCTGACGAGAACCTGCACCAGTACTACCTCGGCATGGCGGAGTGATGGACGCCTTTCTCACCTCACGGATCATCTCGGACATCCTGGAAGGACTGACGAATGGCGTGATCTACGGCCTCGTGGCTCTCAGCCTCGTGCTGATCTGGCGATCAACGGGCATCTTGAACTTCGCCCAAGGGGCGATGCCAATGTTTGCTACTTACCTTGGCATGATCGTCTTTGCCAGCTACCTCGGCTACTGGCCGCTCATCGGCATCTCGGTCGTGGCGGGCTTTGCCCTCGGCGGCGTGACCGAGCGGGTGCTGGTGCGCCACCTCTACGGCAAACCGGAGATCAACCCGATCGTTGTGATGGTCGGCTTCTTGATCGTCCTAGAGGCGGTGGCGGCTGCGATCTGGTCGACGACGCCCCACGGCATCCCGAATCCGTTCTCGCCCGTCGACTGGCACTTGGGCGGTCGACCGCTCGCGCTGTCGCCCTTCAGCGTCTACGAGATCGCGACGGCGCTTGTCGTCATGACATTGGTCGCCGCGCTCTTTCGCTTCACCAAGCTTGGGCTCCAGTTGCGGGCGTCGGCACTCGCGCCGGAGGTCTCACGGCTCCTTGGCGTGAGGGTCAGTCGCATGCTCACGCTGGGCTGGGTCCTCTCGACAGGGGTGGGAACCATCTGCACGGTGCTCGTCGCGTCCAACTTTTTCACTGGTCTCAACCCTCAGGTCATGGACGGAATCTTTGCCTTTGGCTTCATCGCGGCGGCCGTGGGCGGCCTCGACAGTCCGGTCGGCGCCGTTGTCTCAGGCGTCACCATCGGGATCATTCTGCAGTTCGTCGGTGATTACGTGAACTCGAACGCCATTATCCTCACGGCGCTCATCATCCTGATCGTCTCGTTGATGCTTCGACCCAATGGCATCTTCACTAAGAGCACGGCTCGGCGAGTCTGATGAATTGGTCGTTGATCGCCCGACGTAACGGCTTTCTGGCAGGTCTGCTCGTGGTCGGGCTCGTGGCGGCCTTCCTCGCCACACCGAGATTGCGTGACGGAATCGTGATCGGGGCCACCGTCGTGGTGGCGATCGTGGGTGCCGCGATTCTCGCAACGCCCGGCTTCCGTGACGCCCACCCGGTGGTCGGTCGAGCTGTCATTACGCTCGTTGTCCTTGACTTCACGCTCTTTCTGACGTTCTTTCTTCCCGCCTCCACCGACTTCAACCTGGCGGTCGGAGCCGCGATGTCGATCGTGCTTCTCGGGCTCTCGTTTCTCACCGGTGCGTCCGGCCAGATCTCGCTGGGCAACGCCGGCTTCATGGGCGTGGGCGCCCTCGCCGTGGCGATCTGGGCGAACCATCACCCGACGACCCCGATCGTGGTTACCATTCTGATCGCCGTCGCGTGCGGGGCCCTCGTGGGCCTCTTGCTGGGACTGCCGGCGACCCGCCTACGCGGACCGTACCTCGCCGGGATGACGTTGGCTTTCGTTGTTGCCTTTCCCGCGCTCGACAATTCATTCTCTTCCTGGACTGGAGGCGACGCCGGCCTGGAGTTGCCCACCCCGGTGACTTCGCCGCACTGGCTGACCGGCTTCTTCAGTGCCAACACGTCGACGTTCACGCTCGGCACTGTCTGGCTGACCGACATGACAATCATCGTTACGGCCGTCGCCTTCTTCTTTATGGCCAACCTCTTCGCCAGTCGCGCCGGGCGGGCGATGCGACTCATTCGCGACAACGATGTCGCCGCGGAGCTCGTGGGGATTTCGCTGCCACGAGCGCGGGTCCTCGCGTTCGTGGTCTCCGCCGCCTACGCAGCACTGGGAGGGGCTCTGTGGACCCTCATCAACAACTCGATTTCGCCCCCGACGTACACGCTGGCCCTGTCGATCACGATTCTGTCCCTGATGGTGATCGGTGGCATCGGGACCATTCCCGGGGCGATCATCGGCGGCGTCATCTACGCCTACTCGACAAATGTCATCACGTGGTTCACCTCGCACGTCGGGGTCAGCTCCCAGAGCAGCCTGGCCAGCCAGATGCCGGGCATCGTTTTTGGCGCTCTGTTGATCCTGACGATGCTCTTTGCGCCTCGCGGCATCACCGGGGCCATTCAACGTCTCCTGGCGTGGCGTCGCGCTCGAAACGCGGCATGACTTGCAATGGGGGTGCGGCCCACCTACGCTCACCAGGCAGGAATCAGTCGAGGGGGAAAATGTCATGAAGATAGTCAGAACGCGGCGAGCCGCGACCCTGGGAGCGTCCCTGATGCTCTGCCTGGCGCTCGTAAGCGCGGGAAGTACCGCGATCACGGCCGGGGCTGCGACCCACGTACCAGGCGTCACGGCGACCCAGGTCACGATCGGCGCGACGGTGCCGCTGACGGGCATCGCGTCGTTCGGCTACAACGAGGTGGCGAAGGCGGCGAACGCCGTCTTCAAGTACGTGAACGGCAAAGGCGGGATTAACGGCCGGAAAATCAGGTACATCCTGAAGGACGACTGCTATGGCACGCCGGGCTTTGGCTGCACCGGTACGCCGAGCACGCCGAGCCAGACGCGCGCCCTGCTCTCCGTTCCGGTGTTCGCCACGGTCGGATCGCTGGGCACCCCGACCCAGGACTCGGTGCGTACGCTGCTCAGGTCCAACGGTGTCCCCCAGCTCTTCGTGAACTCCGGTTCGCTGGACTGGGACAACCCCACGGCGTACCCGGGGCTCTTCGGCTGGCAGACCAGCTACAACGAGGAGGGCAAGATCTTCGCCAAGTACATCAACGCGACGTACCCTTCGGCGAACGTGTGCTTCCTGGGCCAGGGCGACGACTTCGGGACCGACGGCCTGGCGGGACTGGTCGACGGGGGCTTGACGCCCACGGTGACCGACCTCTACAGCGTCACGTCGATGGTCTTGACCAACGGCGCCAGCATTGAGCCCTACATCGCGAGCTTCCAGAGCAACAAGTGCACGGTTGTCGTGCTCGACACGATCCCCGGTGCGACGGACTACGCCTTGGGATCCGCCTTGGCGCTCGGCTACACGCCGCAGTGGGTCATTTCGAGCGTGGGTTCGGACCCCTACTCCGTCTACACGCCGCTCGAGGGGAAGGGCCTCACGACCGACCCCGAAATCGGCGCGATCTCCTTTAGCTTCCTGCCGACTCCGACGAGCAACAGCCCGTGGATCGCCTGGATGATGAAGGTGCTCGAGGCCGACCACGCGGACTTCCCGACCTTCACCTCGACGTCCACCATGGACGGCAACATGGAGTACGGCATCGGTTGGGGTGTCGCCTTCGTTGAGGCGCTGAAGGCTGCGGGCAGGAACTTCACGCGCGCGAGCTTCCTGAAGGTGATGACGAGCACAACATTCTCCCAGACCCCCGCGTTGTTGCCGCTCAGGTACTCGTCGAACGACCACCAAGGTCTGAACGGCGGCTACCTCACGAAGGTCATCACGGACGCTGAGGTCGCGCCGATCAACGGCAAGATCTACGTGACGGACAGCACGCCGGGCGGGGCAGTTACGTCGGCCACCAAGTTGAGCACGGGCATACCGTCCTGGCTGAAGTAGCGCCGTAGATTTCACCACCGAAGAGCCCCGGCCTAGCGCCGGGGCTCTTCGGCGAGGACGCTGGCGTCAGCCTCCGAGCAGTGCGGCGATCTCCTCGGCAACGTCCGATGCAGTGGCGTAGGGAGCGAGGCGGGATCCGGCTCGTCCGTGCAGATGAGCGGCCATGGCGGCAGCTTCGAGGGGGGCGTGGCCCCGGGCGATGGTTGCCGCGATGAGTCCAGACAACACGTCGCCCGTGCCTGCGGTGGCGAGCGACGCCGTGCCCGACGTGACGACCCGCAGGGTGCCCGCGGGACTGGCGACGACCGTGGTCGGTCCCTTCAAGAGCACCACGCAGCCAGTGGCGCGAGCGAGCGCCCGCACGTCGTCGAATCGATTCGAGGAGAGCGGCTCTCCGCTCAGGCGCACGAACTCCCCATCGTGGGGGGTCAGGACCCAGGAGCCATCGCGAGGAGAGAGCTCGTCAATGAGATTCCGATCGAGGCCATCAGCGTCGAGCACGAGCGGGCAGGTGAGGTTGGCGATGCGCTCGCGCAGCCAGCCGGCGGTGCCCGCTCCGAGCCCGGAACCCGCAACCACGGCTCGACAGCGGGCGTCGACCGTGGGCTCGCTTACGTGGACGACTTCGGGGGGCAGGTTGACAGAGGAACCAATGTCGCCGTGGCTGGCGAGGCGGATCATTGAAGCGCCGCCGGCGAGCGCGCCGCGCACCACCAAATCGGCGGCGCCGGGCATGAGCGGCGATCCGACGAGGGCCTGCACGGCATGTCGCCACTTGTGGTCATCGGCGTCACTTTGGATCAGGAAAGCGAGGTCGCTGTCGTCGAGCAGGCCGTTTTCGAACGCCTCGACGATGCCGAGCCCCGCGCAGTGGAGCTCGCCCATGATCGCGGCCGACGGACCGGTCAGGTGCGCGGGCTTTAGGGCGCCGAGGGCGAGGGTGGCGCTGGCCACCATCGGCTCACCGAGCAGCTCGCCCGAGTCGGCGTCGACGCCCGAAGGAAGGTCGACCGCCAAGACGGGAGTTTCGATTGACACCTTCGGAGCGACGAAGGGCCGCGAGCAACCCAGTCCGAACGCGGCGTCCACGACAAGGTCGTAGCCCACCAGCAGCGCCGGCATATGGTCCCAGGGGACGAGGTCAACCCGGGCTCCCCTTGAGGTGAGCCAAGCCGCCGCCACGCGTCCATCGGCGCCGTTGAGCCCGGGCCCACGATGACGGCGACCCGAGTGCCGTAACACGATCGCAGGATCCGCTTCGCGTGCAGGGCGACGGCCGTGCCGGCCAGCCCAACCAAGGCGTCCACGCCGCGCTGTCCGGTCGCCTTCGCGTCGGCCTCGCGCATCTCGGCAGTCGTCGAAATTGGTATCACTTACCCTCCGTTGACCGACGTGTCGTGGCGTCCGCTGGGGCAATGCTAGTGAGGCGTCGAGCGGGCATTCTTCGTACTCGGCCGTTGGAGTGGGTGAGGGATGAGCTGGCCACGCGAATGTTCGTGGCCGGACCGCTTTCGTGAGCCGTTACTAGGCGACCACGCTGGCGCAGTGCCAACACTTGGTGGCGGCCGCCGGAAGGTCACTGGACAGGCATTCGGGGCAGGTCTTGGTAGGTGGGGGAGGCGTCGGGGCGGCGAACACGGGGAGTGCCCTGCTTGGCCATGTACTGGCGGTACGGCACCACGAGCACCAGGTAGACGACGAGCATGAAGATGACGAAGTAGATGACGGCGGCGATGAATGCGCCGAGCGAAATGAACTGACCATTGATCGTCCATCCGAGCCCCTTGACCGTGTGCTTGCCGGCGAGCGCGTTGATGAGCGGGGTGACAATGCTCGTCGTAAAGGCCGAGATGAGGGTGCTGAAGGCGAGGGCGACGACCAGGCCAACGGCGATGACGACGAGATCCCCTCGAAAGAGGAAGTTCTTGAATCCCTTGAACATGTGCTCTCCAATCCTCGAGTTCCCCCGACTTTAGCGAGCGGGGCTCGACCGAGTCAGGTGGAGTGGGAGACGATGCCGGTGATCGTGCCGACGATCTCCTCGGCGCTCGATCCCGGGCCGAAGACCGCCGCGACGCCGAGTTCGCCAAGCAGTTCCACCTCACCTGGCGGTACGATGCCGCCCACGACGACCGGGAATGTCCGATCCCCGGACGCGCAGGGCCTCGACGACGAGCGGAGCGAGTGTCATGTGGGCGCCCGAGAGCATCGAGAGTCCGACGACGTCGACGTCCTCTTGTATGGCGGAGGCGGCGACGGTCTCGGGCGTTTGGAAGAGCCCGGTATAGACGACTTCCATGCCGGCGTCGCGCATGCAGCCGCGCCACCACCTTGATACCCCGGTCGTGGCCGTCGAGCCCGACCTTGGCGACGAGCACGCGCACGCTCATAGCGTCGGCACCTCGACGTACCGGCCGAAGACTCGGCGAGCGCCGACATCATCTCGCCGACCGTCGCGTAGGCCTTGGCGGCCTCGATGAGCGCCGGCATCACGTTCACCGTTCGGATCGCCGGCGTCGTGGGCGAGTCGCTCGAGCGCTGACGCCACGCGCTCGTCACTGCGCTCGGCGTCGAACTTTCGCCAAGCGCTTGAGCTGTTTCTGCTCGTCTTCGTGGGTGATCACGCAGCGTTGCCAGGTCCTCGTCGTCGTTGCCCTCGTGAAGTCGTTCACGCCGACCACGATGCGCTCGCCGCTGATTGAACGAGCGCTCGAGCTCGTAGGCCGAATCGGCAGATGCGACCCTGGAACCAGTTCTCCTCGATCCCGTCGCATGCAACCCTCGAGCATCGAGCCTTCGCCCATCTTGGCGACTTCGGCGAAGAGCAGCCTCGGCCTCGTAGCTCCATCTCGTCGGTCAGCTCCTCGATGAACCACGAGCCGCCGAGTGGATCGGCGACGTTGGCGCACGTTCGTCTCGTAGCGCGATGATCTGCTGGGTGCGCAGCGCGATGCGGGCTGCCTTCTCCGACGGGAGCGCAAGCGCCTCGTCCATCGAGTTCGTGTGCAGCGACTGAGTGCCCCCGAGGACGCCCGCGAGGGCCTCGATTGCGGTGCGGGCGACGTTGATCTCGGGCTGCTGGGCGGTCGAGCGACACGCCGGCCGTCTGGGTATGGAAACGGAGCTGCCAGGACCGCTCGTCCTTGGCGCCGATAGTGATCGCGCATCCACTTGGCCCAAAGCCGCCTCGCGCCGCGCGGTACTTGGCGATCTCCTCAAAGAAGTCGATGTGCGCGTTGAAGAAGAACGAAAGTCGCGGCGCTACTTCGTCGACGCTCAGCCCGGCCGTTTAGAGCGAGCTCGACGTACGCGAAGCCGTTGGCGAGGGTGAAGGCCAGCTCCTCGACGGCCGTCGAGCCCGCCTCGCGGATGTGGTAGCCCGACACCGAGATTGAGTTCCACTTGGGCATCTCGGCGGCGGTGAAGGTAATCGTGTCGCGCACGAGTCGCATCGACTGTCGCGGGGGGAAAGACGAACTCCTTCTGGGCCTGGTACTCCTTCAGGATGTCGTTCTGCAGGGTGCCACCGAGCGTCGCCCTCGGACGCCCGCCTCCTCGGCCTGGGCGACGAAGAGGGCCAGCATCACCGCGGCGGGCGAGTTGATCGTCATCGACGTCGTGATGTGCGCGAGGTCGATGCCCGCGAAGAGGTCGCGCACGTCAGCCAGAGAGTCGATGGCGACCCCGCAGCGTCCGACCTCACCGAGCGACATCGGGTCGTCGGAGTCGAGGCCGAGCAGCGTCGGCATGTCAAAGGCGGTCGAAAGTCCCGTGCCGCCCGAGCGGATTATCTCGAGAAAGCGGGCGTTGGTGTCGGTCGCGACGCCAAAGCCGGCGAACATCCGCATCGTCCAGAGCTTGGTGCGGTACATCGAGGCGTGCACGCCCCGGGTGTAGGGGTAGACACCAGGGAACTCGGCGTCCTCGGGCCCGTAAACTGGAGCTAGGGGAATGCCCGAAAGGGTGGTGAACTTCTTCGCGCGCAGACTCGACTGGTCGTAGAGACGGCGCCAACGCTCCTCGGCACTTTCCTCAACCACCCGTCACCTCCGCACCGGGACTTCGCTCCACGCTCAGCATAGATTGGGGCGACTTCATCGTCGCTTTGAGCGTGGAGCCCGCCCGCGCTACCTGGGGTCGGCGATCTGCAGTGCCAGCAGCGGTGCCGAGGCCTTGTTGAGGCACTCGTCGTACTCGAACTCGCCGCGGCTGTCGGCGACGATCCCGCCGCCGGCTTGGACCGTGGCGACGCCGTCGCGCAGCGTCAGCGTGCGGATGGTGATGGCAAAGTCGGCGTTGCCCGAGAGCGAGAAGTAGCCCACCGCGCCACCGTAGGGGCCGCGGTACACGGTTTCGAACTCGTCAATCAACTCCATTGCGCGGACCTTGGGGGCACCGGTCAGGGTTCCGGCGGGAAAGAGCGCGTCAAAGGCGTCAAAGGCGTCCAGACCCTCACCGAGATCGCCGTCGACGTGGCTGACGAGGTGCATCAGGTGTGAGAAGCGCTCGACGTGAGCGAGCCGCGCTACTTGCACCGTGCCGGGCGTCGCGACCCGGCCGATGTCGTTGCGCCCGAGGTCGACCAACATGACGTGCTCGGCGATCTCCTTCTCGTCGATCAGCATCTCGGCCTCGAGAGCGCGGTCCTCGTCATCGGTGACGCCCCTCGGGCGGGTGCCCGCGATGGGCCGGGTGCTCACGACGCGGTCGTGCACCCGCAGGAGCATCTCGGGCGACGCGCCGACGATTTGATGTTCGACGGAGTCGAGCAGGTACATGTAGGGCGAGGGGTTGAGCGCGCGCAGCACCCGATACAGGGTGAGCGGATCGACGTCGCTCGGGCGCTGGAACTGCTGGCTCGGCACGACCTGGAAAACGTCGCCGGCGACGATGTACGCCTTGGCTCGCTCGACGACCTTGGCGTAGCCAGCGGCGCTGAAGTTCGACAGGCCTGCGGCGAGACCACGAACGTCGACCGCAGCGCGCTCGGACGGAGCCGTCGCCACCGTCCGCTCAGTCATCGAATCGTCTGGCGGGGCTGGTGACAACAGCGCCTCGACAAGCGAGTGGAGGTGTTCGAGGGCGCTGTGGTAAGCCGCCTCGGGTCCGGCCTGCTCGATGAAGGCGAGCACCACGACAGTCGTGGAGTGTCGCAGGTGGTCGCAGATGAGCACCGCTTCAGGGAACGAGAAGTCGACGTCGGGCCAGGTCGGGGCGTTCGCGCGACCGGGTAGTTGCTCGAGGCGGCGCACGTAGTCGTAAGAGACGAATCCGACGGCCCCGCCGAAGAAGTCCGGCAGTTCGCTCGGCGCAAACGTGCGGTAGCGTTTCAGGCGCGCTCGAAGCTCCTCGAGTGGCGCGCGCGGCGTCGCGTATGTCTCGCTGCCCTCCACAACGGTCTTGCCGGCGCGTGTCGTAAGCCGCCAGCGGCGGTCCAGCCCGATGAAGGAGTAGCGGCCGGTCGCCTCCCCGAGCGCGGCGCTTTCGAGCAGGAAGATCGCTCGCTCGCTCAGTCGCTGATAGAGCGAGACCGGGGTTTCGCGATCGAGCTGGAGCGTCACGTGAAGGGGGATCACGTTAAATCCCAGGTCCGCAAGATCGATGAATGCTCCGCGTTCGAGGGATTCCATGGAGAAAGGCTAGTGATCGAGCGCCGTAGTCTGGGTCGTAATGCCTGAGCCGATCTCGATCCTCGTCGTTGACAACTACGACTCCTTTGTCTACAACTTGGCGCAGTACGTCGCCGAACTAGGGGCGCTCGTCACCGTGCGTCGCAACGACGCCGTCAACGCGGCCGACGTCGCCTCGGGTGAGTTCGACGGCGTGCTCATCTCACCCGGCCCCGGTCGTCCGAGCGCGGCCGGCAACTGCTTGGCCATCGTTCGCCAGTGCGGTGAGTCGGGGGTACCCCTGTTCGGCGTCTGCCTCGGTCACCAGGCGCTCGCCGAAGCGTACGGGGGCGAAGTCGTCGTCGCCCCGGAGTTGCTGCACGGTCGAGCCAGTGTCGTCGAGCACGACGGGGCGGGCGTCTTTCGCGAGGTCAGCAATCCGCTGGTGGTCGGCCGATACCACTCGCTCGTCGTACTCGAGGACGGACTGCCCGATGTATTCGTTGTGAGCGCACGCTCCAACGGACTGGTGATGGGAATCCGGCATCGGACTCTCGACTCAGAGGGCGTGCAGTTTCACCCCGAGTCGGTACTAACCCAGGACGGCTACGTGATCTTGGCCAACTGGCTCGAGCGCTGCGGTGCCCAGGATGCGGTGGTCCGCTCGCGCGCGCTCAGCGTTCGGGCCGACGAGGTTCGAGCGGCTCTACCCGAACCCTCGCGTTAGATCAGCGTTAGTTGAATCGTTGGCCGACGCCGTAGCGGCTCTCAACCACTTCACCGTTGAGCAGCTCGACCTTGTAAGCGGCCGGCCCGTTGCTCGGGTCGACGTCGCCATCGGCGGCGACCGAAGTGGCATCCGTTCCCTCGTACCAAACGCCGACGGTGTCGTCGGTCGCGTAGGCCATGGGCGGAAGGGTGCCGTCCCTCATGAGTTCCTGGAGCAGCGGGCGACGCTGCTCCTCACTGTCGTAGTGCACCCCATTGGCGTAGGGCAGCAGACCCAGGCCGTTCGTCACCGGCCTTAGCTTGGGGCCGAAGGAGTCGGTGGTGCCACCCACGTGCCAGCAGACGCTCCCGGCGGACACGCCGCCGAGGATGACGCCACTCTCCCAGGCCTCGCGCATCGCCACGTCGACGCCGTGGAGGCGCCATAACTCTAAGAGGTTCGCCACCGATCCGCCACCGACCCACACGAGGTCGCTCCCGCAGAGCCGCGCCGTGGGATCGGCCGAGGGCTGGGGAAAGAGCTTGAGCTCAGTGACGTCGCAACCCGCGAAGTTGAATGCCTCGTAAGAGATCGCGTAGTAGAGGCTCGGGTCGCCGCTGGCGGTCTCCATGAGACAGACCCGAGGACGGTCCTTGCCGGTCAGCTCGAGCGCGCCAAGGACCATCTTTCCCAGGCGAAAGGTCATTTGCACGGGGCCGGGTACCATGCCGCCCGAGGTTGCCAGAATTCGTCGAGTTGTCACTGCCCCTTTTTAGTGCAGGTCGTCCCAGCATCGTGGTGGGCGGCGCCACTGCCTAGGATTCGGGACACGCCCGAGTTCCAAAGGAGATCGGTGGCATCCAGCGAACAGGTACTCGACCAACTAATAGACGATCTCGTCACGGCTTATCCACCGAAGTCCACCGACCCCGTTACGTTTCTCGGCCAGCAGTTTGACCGTGGCCTGGCCTGGGTCCACTTCTCCGAAGGCGAGGGCGGCTTGGGCCTGACACCGGCAGATCAGCTCTATGCGATGCGCCGACTTGGAATGCTCGGCGCTCCGAGCTCGATCGCTCGCAACATCATCGGCTATGGCATGGTCGCGCCCACGCTCGTCATCCACGGCACGGACGAGCAGAAACGGCGGTTCCTGCGGCCGCTCTTCACCGGCGAGGAGATCTGGTGCCAGCTCTTCAGCGAGCCGGGGGCCGGTTCCGACGTCGCCGCGCTCGCGACGCGAGCCGAGCGCGACGGCGACGAATGGATCCTCACCGGCCAGAAGGTGTGGACGACGCTCGCCCACGTGGCGGCGTTCGGGCTCCTGATCGCCCGCACGAACCCCGACGTGCCAAAGCACAAGGGCATCACCGCGTTCCTCGTTGACATGCGCGCGCCCGGCGTCGACGTGCGTCCCCTCTACCAGGCCACCGGCGAGGCGGAGTTCAACGAGTGCTTCTTTAGCGAAGCGCGCGTGCCCGACGCGCGCCGCCTAGGCGGCGTGGGCGAGGGCTGGGGAGTCTCGATCACCACGCTGATGAACGAGCGTGTCTCCATCGGCGGCACGGTGCCCCCCAGGGGCTCAGGCCTCATCGGCGAGGCGATGCGGATCTGGCGCCAGCACTGGTCCGACCGACGCGACGCGCACGCGATGGCCGTACGCAGCGAGCTGCTCCAAGCGTGGGTGCGCAACGAGGTGACGCGCCTGACCAACTGGCGAGCGAGCGACCTGCGCCGAGTCGGCACGCCCGGGCCCGAAGGCTCGGTCGCGAAGCTCTCCTTCGCGGAGGAGAATCAGCGCACGAGCGAGCTCTGCGTGGATCTGCTGGGCGCCCGGGGCATGCTGTACGGCTCGAACTACCCGCTGGTTCGCCCGACCGAGTCGGCGATGGCGGGGGGCGACCTGCGCAAGATCTTCGTCCGCATGCGCGCCAACTCCATCGAAGGTGGCACCAGCGAGGTGATGCGAAACATAATTGGCGAACGTGTGCTGGGGCTGCCGGGCGAGCCGCGCGCCGACAAGGACCTACCGTGGAAGGACGTTCCGCGCGGCTCGACGCCGCGATGACTTCCTAGTTGAAGCTCGGCTCGTCGAGCCTCGAGCGCTTGAGCTCGTAAAAGCCCGGCGTCCGCAGTGCCAGTAGCACGCCGTCGAAAAGCCGTCCGGCCGCCTCGCCCTTGGGTGCGGGGGTCACGACGGGACCAAAGATGGCGGCGTCGTCGACGTGGATGACCGGCGTGCCCACATCGTCGCCGACGGGACCCATGCCGGCGTGGTGGCTCGCGCGCAGGGCGTCGTCGAACTCGGACGTCGTCGCCGCTTCGGCGAGGTCGGCCTCGAGGCCGACCTCGGCCAGCGCGCCGGCGACCACGACGCTCCAGTCCTTCTCGCCGCCCACGTGACGGCGCGTGCCCATCGCGCTGTAGAGAGGTTCGACGACCTGGTTGCTGTGGCGCTGCTCGGCCGCGATCAGCACGCGCACTGGACCGAGCAGCCGCTCCTTGAACTCCGCGTACTTTTCGTGTCCCTCGTTGAGCACGGCGAGGCTCATGACGTGAAAGTCGACCGTGAAGTCGCGGACCTGGCGCGCTTCGAGGAGCCACCGCGAGGTGATCCAGGCCCAAGGGCAGGCGGGGTCCACCCAGAGGTCGACGTGGTCGGTCATGGTCTCCTCACTTGATTGCGTGTGCTGTCAATACCGTAACGACCGCGTTCGTGACGCCAACCATCATGGGAAGGTCGAGCATCTCGTCGATGGCGTGCGCGTTCGAGTGCGGACCGCCAACGCCGGTCGCGACGAACTGGACGCCGGGATAGCGCTGGGCGAGTGAGGCGAGGAAGGGTATCGAACCGCCCTCGCCGGCGAAGCCCGCCGGGCGGCCGAAGCCGTCGACGGAGGCCTGCTCGAGCGCCGTGGCGAGCCACGGCGCGAGTTCGGGCGCGGCCCACCCATCACCCCACGAATTGATCTTGAAGGTGACTCGGGCGTGCGAGGGCACGTCGGTGGTCATGATCTCCTCGACGACCTCGCCCATGCGCTTTGCGTCGACGCCCGGCGGGAGTCGGAAGGAGAGCACGGCCGTCGTGTAGGGCCGCAGGAGGTTGCCGGCGATATCGGGCGAGGGAATCCCGCCCATGCCGATCACCGAAAGGGTCGGGTACCACGTTCGGCGCAGCAACCGCTCCTCTGCACTCTTGCCCATCAGCTCGACGCCTTCGGCGACGGGAATCTCGCTCGCGATCACGTCGCCGAACTCCTGGGCGATGTCGTGGGCCGACTTGGCGTGGGCCGGCGGGATCTGCGCCCACATCTGCTCGACTAGCACGTCGCCCGTCTCGGCGTCCTCGACACGGTCGAGCAAGAGCCGCAGCACGCGAAAGGACGAGGGGACGATGCCGCTGACCGAACCGCTGTGCTGGCCCTGGTCGAGGACGCGCACCGTGACTTGGACGTTGACCACGCCGCGCAGGGACGTCGTCACCCAGAGCCGGTCGTACGTGAGAGCGCCCGAATCGAGGCAGATCAAGAGCTCGACATCGCCGAGGTGCGTGGCCAGCGCGTCAAGGTAGGCCTCGAGGTCCGAGCTGCCGCTCTCCTCGCTGGCCTCGATGAGAACGACGCAGCGACCGTGGGGGATGCCGTACGCTTCCATGGCTTCGATCGCGCTGAGCGCGGCGAAGAGGGCGTAGCCGTCGTCAGAGAGACCTCGGGCATAGAGTCGATCGTCGCGGCGCACCGGAACGAAGGGGTTGAGCCCTTCGGACCAGTCGCCGAGTGGCGGCTGCTTGTCGAGGTGGCCGTAGAGGACGACGGTGCCGCCCTCGCCGGCGGTCGAGTCAACTGTGACGACGAGCGTCGGCGTGCGACCGGGCAGGCGGTGGATCGTCACGTCAGCGCTCGCGAACTTTCGCGAGCGGGCCCAGTCGGCGAGAAGCTGCGCTGCCTGCTCGAGGTAGCCGTGCTCAGCCCACTCGGCGTCAAACTCCGGCGACAAAGAGGGTATTGCCCCGAAGGCCGTCAGGGTTTCGAGGACGTCGCGTTCGAGATCGTTGAGCGAGAGAAGTGGCATGGCAGCGAGGTTACCGGCCCCGCGCGAGGTGAACGGCCTCCCAGCAGTACCACGCGACGTCCGAACGCAGGCCCACGAAGGCGTCGCCCTCAGCTCGCAGCTCGGCTTCGCTAATGAGCTCGTCGAGGCTGTGGATCATCGACCAACCGCTTCGCACGCCCAAGTCCCCGGGAGGCCAGATGTCGTGACGGCCCAGGACGAACATCAGGTACATCTGCGCGGTCCAGGGCCCGACGCCCCGTACGGCCACGACTTCGCGCTGCACTTCGTCGTCAGTCATGCGCCCGTGTCGCTCCAAGCGCACGCGGCCGTCCTGGGTCCGTTCGGCGAGATCGAGCATCGCGGCGGCCTTCGCGTTCGAAAGGCCAAGGGCGCGTAGGTTTTCGTGGCCGCAGAGCGTGATCGTCTTCGCGCTCACCGTGCCCCCGCAGGCGTCGATCACGCGCTGATGAATCGTGTTGGCCGCTCGCGTCGCCAGCAGCTGATGGGTGATGGAGCGAGCCAGCATGGGAAAGCGCTCCTTGACTGGCGTGCTACGTCGACGTGGCGGCGGTCCCACCTCATTAATGAGTTTGCGAAACGCGCGGTCGCGTTGGGCAATCTCCCTGGCCCTCTCTTCGGGCGTCAATGTCGCAGGCACCTAAGAACTATGTCAGAGCTGGCGCCGGCAGGTAGACCCCCTGGGGCGCGTTGGTGGCGTTCGTCACGACTTCCTTTAAGAGCGCGGCGATCGCTCTCACGGGTGCGGCGGGGAACCCGTAACGCCGGCTCGTGAGCACGACGCGCCGCTTGGCGATGCCCTCGATGGGTATGGCGACGAAGGTCGCGCGCAGGTGGGGCGAGAGCATCGTGGCCGGCAGGATCGACGGACCGTGGCCGTCGAAGGTCATCGACGCAATCGTTCGCAGTCCGTCGATCTCAATGAGCGGCTTCATTTCGACGCCGGCCTGGCGAGCCGCCTCGTCGATCTCGCGGCGGATCGGGGTCCCCACCATCGGCAGGAGGATGTCGTGCTGGACGAGGACAGAAAAGGGCAAGGGACTCGCCAGTTTCGCCAGTGGGTGGTCACGCCGAGCGATCACCACGAGGTCCTCGGTGAAAAGCTCGACCTCGCTGAGCTCGTCGGACATCACCGGCCAGGCCAACACGGCGAGGTCGAGTTGGCCGTTCAGCAGACGCGGCTCGAGGGCAGAGTTCGTGCCCTCGCTGATGCGAAGGTTGATGTTGGGGTAGCGATGGCGCAGGTTTTCTAGGAGCAGCGGCACCACCCAGCGTCCCGCCGAGCCGATCATGCCGAGCGTGACCTGGCCGGCGATGTCGGCGTTCAGTTCCGATACATCCGAGGCGATGGCGCGCAGTTCGACGAGGATCCGCCTCGCCCGCTCGACCACGATGGCGCCGGACTCGGTGAGGCTCCCCGAGGACCGGTCGATCAGCTCCGTGCCCAGCTCGGCTTCGAGCCGGGCTACCCGGTTTGAGATGTTGGACTGGACGGTGCCCAGTGCCTCCGCCGCCCGCGAGAACGTGCCGTGGTCGGAAATGCTTACGAGCGTCTCCAGCTGCCTAATCTCCACGTATCGACTATACAGATGGAAACTATCTCTGTCATTCGCTTGAAAGATAAGCACTTGCCGGGACATACTTATAGGAGCCTGCGTTACTCAAACCCCCCTTGAGTAGTTCGAAGGTTTTGCAGAAGGACCAGCCACCCCCCGGTTGGTCCTTCTGTGTTTTTGGCCGTTGTTAGCGTTGCCTTCATGCCCGGGCGGTTTAGCTTTCGCGACGACCTCGCGAAGGGCGCCGTTCGCACGGTCAATCTGCTTTCGCGACTGAGCGCACGTGGCTCGGGCACCGTCGCCGGGGGGCGGGTGGGTCTCGCCATCGCGCCGAACCTGCTTGCGCATCTCGCCGACGGCCGCGAATTCATCCTTGTCAGCGGTACGAACGGCAAGACGACGACGGCCGCCATGATCGCGTCCGGCTGGGGCGGCGAGGTCGCGTGGAACGCGACCGGCTCGAACATGCCCCCTGGCCACGTTGCCGCCTTAGTCAACTCGACGAGCAATCGGGCGGTCCTCGAGGTCGACGAAGCATGGCTCTTCGCCGCAACTCGAGCGACGAAGCCCCGAGTCATCGCGCTGTTGAATCTCTCGCGTGATCAGCTTGACCGGGCCAACGAGGTCCGTCTCGTCGCCGAGCGCTGGCGGGGCTTCCTTTCGAACGAGCGGGACCTTACGGTCGTGGCCAACGCGAACGACCCACTGGTTGTCTACGCGGCCGAGCTGGTCCCAAGCGTCGCGTGGTGCGATGTACCGACACCGTGGCACATCGACGCCGTGTCGTGCCCGGTGTGCACGAAGCCCGTGCATTTTGAAGAAGAGACGTGGTGGAGCGAGTGCGGCTTCGCGAAGCCGACCGTGATCGCGACGGCGCTAACGGACGAGCTCGTCGTGGACGGGGAGTCCTATGCGCTCAAACTGGAGCTTCCCGGCTCCTTCAACAGATCCAACGCCGCCATGGCCCTGACGGCGCTCTCCCGAGTGGGTGTCGACGTGACAGCGGCACTATCGAAAGTCAATGCTCTTGCGAGCGTGGCGGGCCGATTCAGCCTGCGCCGCTGGAAGGGACATTGCATTCGCTTGCTGCTCGCAAAGAACCCGGCTGGCTTTACCGCCATGCTGGCGACACTGGGAGAGGTCAACGACGATCTGTGGATGGCCATCAATGCGCGCGTCGCCGACGGGCACGATCCATCGTGGCTCTACGACGTTCCCTTCGAGCTGCTGCGTGGACGGCGGGTCTACTGCTTTGGCGAGCGGCGACTCGACCTTGCGGTGCGCCTCGACTACGCGGGAGTCGACTACGTCGTGGTGCATGGCGAGCGGGCGCTGCCGGTGTCCGACTCGGTCATCGACGTGCTCGCGAACTATACGGCCTTTCAAGAGTGGCGCGCGGGTTCGACGGCGTGCTGAAGGTTGCCCTCGTCTATCCCGAGCTCCTCGGCACTTACGGCGACGGTGGCAACGCACTCGTGCTGGAGGAACGCGCACGACGTCGCGGTATCGAGGTGCGTTTGGTGCGGGTCGGCGTCGACGACGAGATGCCCGACGCGTCGATTTATCTCCTCGGTGGCGGAGAGGACGGGCCCCAGCGAGTTGGCGTCGATTTGCTTCGCCGATCGTCGTTCGTCGAGCACGTGCGTGACGGAGGCTTTGTCTTCGCGGTCTGCGCGGGACTGCAGATCCTTGGCACGAGTTTTGCCGTCGAGGGCGACGACGAGTACCAGGGACTTGGGCTCGTCGGTGCGGTGACTCGACGGGGCGAGACCCGCGCAGTCGGCGATCTCGTCGTGCGAGTGGGCGACCGGCGCCTCGTGGGTTTTGAGAATCACGGAGGGCGAACCCAGCTGGACGCGAGCGTCGAGCCACTCGGCGTGGTCGAGCGGGGGCGTGGCAACGACGGGGCCGCCGACGGATTCAAGACGGCGAGCGCGTGGGCGACCTACGCGCATGGCCCGGTGCTGGCGATGAACCCGTGGCTCGCTGACGAACTCATCGCGAGTGTCCTGGGCCATGAACTCGAACCGCTCGCGAGCGCCGCTGACGAACTCTACCGAGAGCGACTAGCGACGCTTACTGGTCACTCCTCCTCGGGCCGTCTCCCGTAATCAGGGTCGCCGCTCACTTCGCGGCCGAGCTCCTCGACGGCGCGTTCGATGCGAACACCGAGGTGGCGCATGTTCTCGCCGTCCTCGCAGCGGATTGCCGGACCGAAGGCGACTATCACGTGGTGGCGCCTCTCGTTCGGCGCGTCGAGATAGAGCGGCGCCTTTGCGTACTTGCGGGCCTTGAGATACCCCGATTCATGGATGTAAGAGGGGATAACCGTGGCTTTCGAGCGCTCGGCGAGGTAGGCCGCGCCGCCCTTGAACTCTTGGAGGCGGCCGTCGGGCGTGCGGCCCCCCTCGGGAAAGATGATCAGGTTCCAGTCGTCCTCCACGAGTTCGAGGGCTAGCTGGGCGCTGCGGCGGTTGACTTTTAGTCGATCGACAGGAATCGCGTTGAACACGAGGACGGTCTTAAAGGCCCGGTACGCGTCCATGAAGAAGCTGTCCATCGCGGCAGCCACTACGGTGCGCCGTCGTTCCTTTTCCGGGATGGCCGCGAGTATCAAGATGGTGTCGGCGTGACTGGCGTGGTTGGCCACGAAGATGTAGGGCCGATCGCCGTCCACGTGCTCTACCCCGCGGATCTCCAGCGTGGAGAGGTAGCGCACCCAGGGCACCATGAAGTAGCTGTGGATGATATGGCGCGCGAAGCGCGCCGTGTAGCCCCGGCCCCACTTGGTTGGATAGTCCATGCCGAGTCTGGTCATGAGTTAGCGACGTTTACGCGGGGGCTTCTTCGGGGTGTAGCGCTTGGACGCCACGGGCGCGGTGGCGGTCTTGGGGCTCGGCGCGTCCGCGACCTTGGCCGACGTGGCCCGGGGCGCGCGGCCCTCGCGTTTCGCCTGACTGATCTCTTTGGCCGCCCGGCTCGAGCCGCGCATCGTCGCCACGCCGTATCGCTGCAGGCGCCACGCACGAACGAGGAGCCAGACGCCGAGAAGTAGGAAGACCAGCCCCAACTGGACGCCAAGACCCAGCCCGAGAAAGAGGGTGAAGCAGATAACCCCGGCACGCTTGCGCCGCAGCGCGAAGTAGAGGAGGCACGCCGCGACGATCAAGACGAAGGCGAATCTGATCTCCCAGTAGCCGCTTGTTTCGATCGTCTTATACGTGCAAAGACCGGCCCTCAAGTGATAGGTGGGGACGTGCTTGGGGCAGAGTCCCTTCGTCGGCTTGACCGAGGTGGTGATCGGGGCGTTGCGGACCCACTCGATGGCCGTGACAAGAGCTACCGCAAACGCGATGCCGGCGCCGGCGAGGCTGAATCCCCGTTCAAACTTGTCCAGACCCAAGACGACTTCGCGCGGCGCCATCGATGGTCGGCGACCCCTTCTCGACCTCAACGGCGTCGAGTAAGTCGCGTCACTATTATCTGGCACGGTTGAAGGCTACAACGCCGCTTAAGGTTGCGATCTGGTGCAGCCGATAGCATTGGTGCCCCGGGCGCTTGGCTCAGTTGGTTAGAGCGCAGCCTTCACACGGCTGAGGTCGCAGGTTCGAGTCCTGCAGCGCCCACTCCGGAACAAAATACGAAGGTCCAGTTCACAAAGGTCGCTGGTACGATTTAAATTATGAAGTTCACCGTCGCGGTCACCCACGAAGCACCCTGGTATGTCGCGAGGTGCCTGGATGTGGACGTAGTTAGTCAAGGCGAGTCTGTTGAGAGCGCGGTCGCGAATCTCGAAGAAGCACTCGGTTTGTACTTCGAGGATGAGGACCTTCCCGACTCGCTTGAACCACCGATTATTACCACCGTTCTCCTTCCTGCGTGAGCCCTGCGCTACCTGTTGTTTCCGGCCAAGAGGCCGTCGCGGCACTTGAGAAGATTGGCTTCGAACAAGTCGGCCAGCGGGGTAGTCACGTCAAACTTCGCAATCGTGAAGGTAGAACGGTGGTAATAATCGGTGGTTCAAGCGAGTCGGGAAGAGGGGATTGCTCCCACGTCCAGTTCGAATCTGATTGACATCACCGTAACATTGGCGTCCGGCGGCTTACTCGGTCTACCCGCCATACTTGGTGAAGGAGCAGTTGCGGACTCTCGAGTGCTCACCTACATCGTGAGAGTACACAAGGCCATTCCCGACATAGTGGGCTGGCTCGCAGGACTCGCAACAAGTGGAAGAGCTCCATGACATCCATTTTTTGGTTATTGCGCGTGTGAGCAAAGCTACTATCTTGCGGAGCACGTCTACGCGGGTCTTCATTTCGAGCTACTTAGCTGCTCTCCTGCCCCTTTTCATTGGAGTGGCGATCACGACTCCCTCGACTTTGCCGATTGCGCTTGCACTCATTGCTGCCAGTATCTTGGGTATCATCCGTGGCGTTCGAAGCGGCTATGTTGCCATATACAACGATCGCATCATTGTAAGAACTCTGCTAGTGACCCGAGAATATCCCTTTCGAAACATTGCCACCGCGGATGTTGAAACGTATCGCCAGTTCACACTTCGCGTAAGACCCGTCCTGCATTTCGTCGACGGAAAAAGTTATCCGGTATCGGACTTTTTCATGCAAAAGCGACTCTACGATCGTGACGTGATGAACAACAAGGTTACGAACTTCCTGAATGCGATGAGGAAGGCTTTGATAACGTTTAGGAGTGTTCAATAGGTCGGGCCCCGGCGGGTGTGTCGATCGGAATCGTCAGCGAAGTTCTTTGCGTGCGAGGTCTCGGGGCAGGTCAGGTCACAGGCAGGGCACCGCGGGAATCGGTGTCAAGGTGTGAGTCGTTTCCCATCGCGAGCAAGGTGAGCAAGACTGGGAGCGTTTGTCGAATATAGGCGAATCGTAAGAATGTCCGAACGACCCTTCGAAGAGCACGAGTTAACCGTGCTTCATTTGACGTTGAGTCGCACTGACTGTCGCTGCAGAACGCGACCAGAATCCGTGACACGCAAGGGGTCATAGTCGTTGCAACCTTCAGTCCATGAGCAGATGCGCCGGTCGTAGATTGTGGACGTGGGATCACCGATTTGAACCTCCACGCGACTCAAATCGACCTCAGAAATCCGACGTTTCATCCCAGAAACCATTCCGACGCCACCGGACCAATCCGACGCCACCGGACGGAAAGCCCAGTCATTCTCGGACCAATCCGACAGCACCGGACCAGTCCGACAGATTGCATCGACCTCATAATCCCGTGCTTAATTCCTAGTAAAAGGACATCTGATTCCTAAAATTTGCCGCTACCGTGCGACCGTTGCGGGTCGTGAAGAATAAAGCGAATATCGGCGATGAGCTCGCGTAACGATCGCTAACCGGTCGCCGCAGATCTGATTTCAATTCCTAATGCGGCAAATTGGCTTGGCTTGTCCGCCGAGACGGTTTACCGTCTGGCGCGGGCGGGCCAGTTCGAGCCGGCCATTCGTGTCGGCGCAAGATGGCTGGTCAGTGTTCCGCGTCTCGAGAGGTTCCTTCACGGAGACGCAAAAGTAGCTTCTTGAGTCTTGGGTCTTGAGGAGTGGCGAAATTCGTTTAGGCAACTTCGAGTCTCAGCCCATCAACGGCTGAGGTCATTTTGCCCCACAAAATGCTCCACAATTCGCGTCGTGTGGTGTCTTCCGTTGTCGCATCCCGTCGTAATCGGTCCTGGTCACGTGGTGTCAGGTCGGAACGTGTCGTCTCATGAAAAGCATCGGAGCACTTTCACACGGCTGAGGTCGCAGGTTCGAGTCCTGCAGCGCCCACTCCGGAACAGAATGCGAGGGCCCAGATCACAAAGGTCGCTGGCACGATATTGATTGTGAAGCTTGTTGCGCACGGCGCCGTCCGTTGCCCCACTATCTGCTCCACTAGGACATGGTTCATTGAGAGGCCTAGAAACAAAACTCTCCAACTTTCCCGTCCCGGTTCAGACTGACGAAGGAGTCGGTTCTGGGCCGAGGTCTTCGACGTTCTCGACGCGTTTGTCCCTTGACAAGCGATCATTATGGCCGTACAATGGCCGTACAGGAGATGGAGGAATACGAACGTGAGCATTTCAACCCGCTCAAGAGACAAGCGACTAGAGGTGAGGATCACGCAGGAAGAACGAAGCCTCATCGACCGAGCCGTGGACGTTGTGGGTACCGACCTCACATCGTTTGTGGTGACCAACTTGGTGGATGCATCTCGCCAAGTTCTGGCCGATCGAGATCACTTTGCTCTTGGAGGCGAAGCCGCTTCTCAGTGGGAGAAGTTGAACGAGATGCCAGCTCGCGATCTCGCGGGTCTCCGTCGTCTTATGAATCGGCCGTCACCCTTTAGCGAGTGACATCACCGTTTCGACCACCTCGTTTGATCACGTCGACTGACGAGGTCGAGAATTTCACGTGTCGATCTTCAGAGCAAACGCAGTGGCTTCGTCGTCATGCCAAACAGTCGGCATCGACCGGCACGACGCGCGTTCTCGTCGTCACGCAGCAGGACACTAACACCGTCATTGCCTACTACGCATGGTGCATGGCGCAGCTGGACATAACTGATTCCCCCGAACGTCTGCAGAAAGGCGCGGGGCGTTATCCGCAGCCCGTGGCACTCTTAGCTCGTCTCGGAGTTGACAGCAAGCACGAGAGAAGAGGTCTCGGTGCAGCTCTCCTCTCAGACGCGATCACGCGCCTACTCACCATAAGTGATGACATCGGATGTCGGGGCCTACTGATACACGCCGAAGGCACAGAAGCACGCGATTTCTATCTTCACCTCATTCCCGAGTTAGAGCAAAGTCCAACGGACGACCTCCATCTGGTTCTTCTCTTGAAGGATGCTCGGCTCACGATGCTCGGTGAGGAAGGACACTTCGAAAGTCAACATTGACAGGGGTTGCTGTGAATTCTCGTCTTGCGATCTGAGTCAACTTCGCGACGCCGAAGTGTGAGTTCGGATAACCGGTATCTGAGACCTCAGCTGTCCATGGACGGAAGTTATTTTGCCCCACAAAATGCTCCACGAATCGCGTCGTGCAGACCGTAGGGGAGTGGTGTGGCGTCGTCATCATTCCTGATCAAGTTGTGTGGCGTCGCCAGTCGTTGTCCCATGAAAAGTATCGAACCTGCCCAAGATGACGGCAGAGCGGACGCCCGACCCTGGGACGGGCCAGAAGCCCGGGGGACTCTGGAACCAACGCCGGAGCCTACCCTCCTACATTTCCGCGAGGTCGTTCGGCGAGGCCGTTATTGACATGGTGGTGCCCGACGCGACAGCGATAGACGACGATCGACACCATCCAGCAGAACGTAAATGCGCTGCCCGACTCGATGTCGGCGCTCAAGCCATCACTGCAAGCCTTGGTGAAGGACGCTAGCGGTGACATCAGCCGGTTCCGGACTTCGCTCGAGAAGTGGTACGACGACCACATGGACCGGGTGTCCGGATGGTACAAGCGGCACGTCGCCGTCATCACCCTCGTGGTCGGAGCGTTCGTAGTGGTGCTGCTCAACCTCAACGCCCTCACCATCGGGCGCACGCTGTACACCGAGAACGCGGCCAGCACGGCTATCAGCACGGTAGCGGCGAAAGCCACTTCTTGCTCCGGCGAAAACAACCAAGACTGCCTGACAAATCTGGAGGGACAGCTATCCGCCGCAGCCGCGGCAGGCCTGCCGATCGGCTGGGGCACCGTCCGCGACTGCACCGAGCCGAAGGCGAACTGCAACTGGGGGAGAAGCGCGGGATCACCAGCCGTCACGGCAGTTCCGGCGCTCAGCTGGTGCTGGTGCTCATCGGGTTCCTTATCATGATCATCTCGATCGTCCCGGGTGCTCAGTTCTGGTTCGGCCTGCTGACCAAGCTCGGCACGCTGCGAGCGACCGGCCCCAAGCCCGCCACCACGGCGGGCAGCTCCTGAACGTCGCCGTCCTCGCCCCCGGCCGAGTCGCCGCTGCGGCCGAAGCCGCGGGCACGCACCACGGACCGTTTGGCCAAATCGTTTGATCTGGCCGCATCACACCGGAGACTATGGCGCCGTGTGCTGCGCATCACCACCACCCGGGCGCCAGCGACCGACCTGGGGTACCTGCTGCACAAGCACCCTGACCGGGTGGCCTACTCGGCGTAGGTGCGCAGCAGCCGCAACGCCGTGGCGCCGTGCGGGCCGGTGGCGCGCAGCCGGGACTGAGCCGGGCTCAACCGGTGCGCGGCCACCCGGCAGAGTCCCCTGCCTCTCCGGTGATCGCCGACTCGGCCTCGGGCCGGCCGAACTGCCACAGCGACGCGCCGTCCGGGGCGGTCAGTCGCACCAGACCTCGGCGCTGTGCCCGCCGCGACCGTCATCGCGTACGGCAGCGTGCGGTGAGCCAGCCAGGCCACGTGCCGCAGCCGTCCGGTGTCGGGAAAACCCAGGCCGAGCGGCCCGGTGATGTCCAGGCCGTGCGCCCAGTGCTCGGCCAGCCGGGTAGTGGCCAGCGTGGCCGGCTTGACCAGCCCGGTCACCCATCCACCGGCCGGTCCGGGTCGGCCGCCCGCAAGGCGCTCAGCGCCTGCTGCCGCCGACTGCCCGGGCCCGCTGCCAGCGCCCGAAGACCACCTCTGGCGACGCCCGCTCCGCGCGCACCATCCCCGCCACGCGCTCCTCCACGGTGCCGCCGAACGCCGCGCCGAAGCCGTTCCGCGGGCCGTCACCCGACATCGTGGCCACCACCGATTCCTCGGACTGGGCCAGGTGCAGCACCACGTCGGCCATCGTCCAGCCAGCGGCACCCGACGGCGATGTCCACTGCGCACTGTCCAGGCCGCTCAGGATGTGCTCGAGCCGCTCCTGCTCCGCGGCCAGATCATCGAAGACCGACATGTCCTGGACTATGGCACACGGGGCGCCCCCACGGTCGGCCCGCCCCATGTCGTCGACGGTGGCGGATCGCGGAAAGCGCAGAATTCGCCCCGGGATGGTCAATATGCTCGAATCAGGGCGCCGCGTCCAGAGCCAGGAGCAGCCCTCGCCGCGCGGGAGCGCGGGTGATGACGAAT
>CAVVMM010000002.1:0-247091 GCA_963749355.1 uncultured Acidimicrobiaceae bacterium | reverse complement strand
TTCAGCCACTGGTCCTTGATCTGGCGGTCCGGGTTCCAGTCGAAGGTCAATCCAAGAGCTGTGAGCTCCGCCTCGAGCTTCGCGAGGGCGTCACCGAACATCACTTCGGCCCACGTGGACTCCACGAGCTTGGTCCCGTACTCGGCGTGTACGCGGCGCTTCCACGCCATACTCCCGGCGTAGCCGTAAAATTCAGCTGGCGGTTGTCCGCGCTGATCGAGAGCCCAGTGCTCGTGCCAGACGTCAATGGAGGGGTAGTAGAAGTCGGGCCGATATTGAGAGTGGGCGGCATCAGCGATCGGGTGGTCGTAAGACCTCTCGTACTCGAACTCAACACCGTTGAGGTACAAAAAGTCGGCTATCAAACGCTCGCCGTGACTCTTTACAGAACTGTCCCGGAGAACGTCTTGTAACCTGTTGCACGCGGAGCCCTGTCGTAGCCATCCGGTGACTTCTCGTCGAGGTCGGTTGGCGCGTTCGCAAAGAGCAGCCGATACAGGTCCCAGTGATAGCGAAACGACTGTGAGGCGTTCCGCAGCTCATCGACGATGCGCATAATCATGTCGATGTCCTGGCCCTGTTCCAGCCACTGCGCCAGACGAGGCTTCTCGCCGGTGGCACGACCGATGATGCTGAGTCCAAAGGAGTGGAACGTGGACGCGCGAATCCCGGTCGAATCGATCCCTGCGTTCGCGAAGCGCGCGGTCACACGCTCCTGCAACTCTGTTGCCGCAGCCTTGTTGAAAGCCAACAGCAAGATGCGGTCGGGTGCAACGAATCCCCGACTGACGGCGTAGGCGGCACGTGCCACCATTACCGAGGTCTTGCCAGAGCCGGCTGCGGCGAGCACTTGGACCCGGTTATCGAAGCAAACCACCGCGCGAGCCTGCTCGTCGGTCAATGGGCTCTTCTCGATGGTGTCGAAGAACGATCGGCGCGAAGAAAGTTCGGCAACCATGATCTGTTCGTTGACCTCGTTCACCAGAGCCAGAAGGTCGGCCTCCAGAAAGGCAGCGGCCTCGAGTTGGTTTGCATCAAACAACGTTTCGCACCGAGCAGCGCGAACACTCCCAAGGAGCTGCTGATCGGGACGCTGCGATACCAGCTCGTCAGTTTCTTCCATCGAGATCCAGCGCTGATCCGTGCGCCGCACACTTCTGCGAGTCGAAGGACAGCTGCGCGCGATTCGACGGCCTCGTCGACAGCTTGTGCAAACTCGAAGCGACGAAGGGCGGCCGTAAGGGAAGTCGCCTCACGTCTCTTAATGCCACGGAGGCGGACGAGTGCCGTGCCCTCATCGCAAAGGTTCAACCGGAATCTCCGTCGCCGTAGTGACAGTCGAAGAGCATCCGGACCACGAATCTTAACGACGTCGCTCTCCCGTGCGATATGAGCCTCCGTCTCGGTGACGGTGATTCGCCAGCCCCTACCCGACCACTCGAGGGTGTTCACAGGAAGGTGGCAGTCCAGACCGCCAACTCGAGGGCAGTGCGCGGTTGGTGGCCGCGAACATCGTCGTAAGTCGTCGACTCCACGTCCGAGTACGAACGGATCTCGGCCGTGGAGAACGGAGTCACTAGCGTGTCGCAACGTTACGCGTACAGGCAAGACACGACGCCAGCATCACCGCGAGACCAATGAGACCGAGCGGGATTGACTGCGTGAACAACGCCACGAGAATGAACAGTCCCACGATGAAGCAGGCAATACTCAGTCGTGTCCTCCGTCGACGACGAGCGTAGAGGCTGATGTTGCGAACGCTCTTGGCAAACCGGGGGTTGTGTTCAAAGAGCGACGCCTCTAAGTCGGTGAGAATTTTTTGCTCATGTTCGGATAGCGGCATGACATCTCCTTCCGCCCTTCTCCTGGGCATCGTACCGTCGGCTCGCCATGAAGTCCGTACGCTTCGTCGACGTCGGGCCGTGACATATCGTTACTCTGTCGTCCTTTCGGCGTGCCTCTTAGTCGACGGAAACTCGGTGCAGAAAGAGCCACACGACGGCTGTTCAGCGATGCTCGCGCACCTCGTCGACCGGCGCGATCATCAAGAGACTGGTCAACTCGAGTTCGTCATGCTCACGGTTGTATCGCCAATACTCGTCATAAAGACGTTGCGCGTCGGCAGGCAACACGTCGAGCAACTCGGTCACGTGCATCAGCCGCTCGCTAGTGTAGACCCCGTCCGCGACGTCGTTCCACAGCGTCTTTGCGACGATCCAAACGCCAACCTCGAGGTGACGTCCACCGATCCAGGTCATCGTGTACGTCCCGTTGTGCCAACGAATGAGGTGCTTTTGACCCTCGGCGACGGTGAGCAGCGTCTGTACGATGCAACCGAAGGACGGGAGGCCCTCCCCCGGGAGCGCCACTGCCTGGTGGGCGCAGGACCAACGTCGCGCCATGTCGTACGTCGCCGACATACCCGCGCGCAGTCGCTCCTTCTGCACGAGCCGCTTGCGGGCTTGCCGATTCGAAAGTCGATACTCGTCCACTGGGATTCTCCTCGCCCCGACGTTTCACCATTCCACAGCGGTGGCGATCACCGCGATCTCCACTCCCAAAGTTCTATTCACCGGCAGTGACACTCATCCCGGACGATCGCCGTTCTCCCGGTTTTCTTCTGCCCTGAGCAAACGATGGCACGCAATTGCTCCGAAATCTCCAGTTCAATCATTATCCCCTGCTGACGGTATTTGGTTACGCGCACACGACGTTGTTCGAGAACCTGGCGACGCCGAACCGGCCACCATTTAGGCCTCCATTTTCCGAAATTGTAATTCGAGGTCGCCAGATTCTTGGCAGAAGGCTCCATAGACTCCATAGACATGGCCACCAAGAGAGTCGGCTACGGAAAGAACATCGACAAGGATCGCTGCGCGGAGTGCGGAGCCGTCGTGGTTCTCGTAGACGGACCCGTGCGCCGATGGGGCAAGTGGTGGGACGCAGACGAGTGGATTCACCGGGAGCGCTCTCAGGATGCGCACGCGGCAATGCCGATGAGAAACGTTGCGATATGAGGCGTGCGCCAACGCTCGCTCTTGTCCTAATCGTCATGACGCTTGGATTAACTGCGACAGCGGCAGCAACACAAAATCGTGTCCGCATAGCTTTGTTGACCCCAACGGTGTCACCGGGTGGAATCCTCACCCTTCGAGCGACGAATGCGCAACGCACGTCGAATTGCGTGGCGAGCCTGCGTGGTCCATCCGCTATGGTGCTTCATCTACCTACGCATCGTTCGACAACTGGAAGACTTCAGTGGCAATACCGAATGCCCGTTGACGCTCCAGTAGGTAATTGGTCCGCTGTTGTCTCATGCGGCTCATCAGGTCACGCGAGCAAGGGATTCAGTATCGTGAGTCCAGTACCCGCTGCCCAAGTTGTTGTTGC
This sequence comes from uncultured Acidimicrobiaceae bacterium, assembly GCA_963749355.1. Classification (GTDB taxonomy): domain Bacteria; phylum Actinomycetota; class Acidimicrobiia; order Acidimicrobiales; family RAAP-2; genus RAAP-2. The sequence continues at coordinate 243,701 of CAVVMM010000002.1, read as the reverse complement.
AGCCAACGGATTCACGCAAAGCAACTATTCCTCGAGTAGCGAAACCTTCATCAGTTACGGCGTTGTGCTCCAGAACAAATCGGCGAGTGTAGACGCTCTCGGAGTAATGGTCACCGTCGCGTTCGTTGACACGCTTGGGCGATCAGTGACCAGCGACGAAACGACGGTGACCGGCATTCCCGTGGAGAGCAACTTCTATCTCGGCGGCCTCGCTTCATCGAACGTGTCACTCACCGTTGCGAGCATGAACGTGACAATCTCAGTTACCTCTTCTCAAGCCCATCGACCGGTTCTGCCGCCCGTGAGCGGGATGAGCCTCCAAACAGACAGCTTCAGCGACGGAAGCGTTAGCGGCACGTTCACCAATCCGTATCAAGCTCCCATTCCTTCCGACGCCAACATCTACGTGGTCTACGTCGGTCCACAAGGGAACGTTGTTGGGGGTGCATAAGAAACCGCTGGCGCAGCGGTCCTGCCTGGTCAGTCGGTCGCATTCGGCTTTGACACACTCAACAGCGACATCAATACATCATTTGTCCAGCCATCTTCGGTGTCGTCTGTTCAGTCATCGGTCGACCCCTGCGATGGCTTCTCATCGTGCCCTGCTCAAGTGCCCGCATCTGGATAGCAGCACCTGGAAAGGATCAAGTTGACGGACCCACTCCCTAAATCGAAGATGATTCGACCAGGGGTAGTTCTGGTTTGCCTCTAGGCAGGTTGAGCTGTGGCAGGCTTACGGCGGCATGAAAGTCACGAGTTTCGCAATTCAAGAGATCTTGGTCAACGGAACGATTAGCCCCCAAGACGCATTGCTCACCTCTACGGGGCATGCGACGCCGGCCCTCGTGGATCTGGACCCAGACCTAAGGTCCGAGCCCTTTCGTAGCGATCCCGTCGCTGTCATTACGTCTAACCTGCGCCAGCCGACGTCCCTGTATCTCGTGTTGGGCTTGGAGTTCGAGGATGGTGAAGCCGACCGTCAGCACAACATTGGGGTCTTCCTGACAAACCCCCTAGGCGAAAAAGACCACCATTACTGGTGGATATTTACCCCCGGCCAACTTCCCTCTGATGGGCCGGATCTACCTGAAGATCGCTCGTTCCGACTTGTGCATCATGAGTTTTCGTTTACTTTCATCCGCGAGGGGCAGTTCACGATCTCCCTCGAGCTTTGGACTGGAAATGCCGCTAACCCAATGACCCGCCAGGAATGGGACGACGCCTTCGTTGAAGTCCTGGCGGCGCTTCCGATTGACGTTCTTGAAGTTAGGTAGTGACTGCTAACCCTTAGGCCACTTGGCAACTCTCCAGTCGGATTGTTGACGTCGGCTCTCCGACACCGACAATCTCCGAGTGGATCACTTGCCTGGAGTTCAGACGCCTTGAATAGGTCGATCAAGCAAATGCAGTTTGCAGGTGCTGTGATACGCACCAAAGAGAACTTGAATCGATATATTGACTTCATGGACGGCGGTGAACCGATTGAGAGTAACTGTGGCTGGTCATTTATTAGACCGAGTGCGCCATATGCTCCGGGGCACGAACCGACCTCCATCGAGTATGAAGTCCAATTGCCCGGAGGGGCCGTTGAGCTGATTCATGAGGCATTGAATGTATCGATACCCTACGAACATTCTGCTGTTCGACGTTATCGATTCATCTGGGGTGATCGCTCGGGATCGTGGAGCGACCAAGGCGTCGCGTGGCGTGAGCCATAAGGTGGGATTGTTCAAACGGAAGATCTCTGACTGGGAGATTGATCTTCAGCAAATCATTGAGTCGTATTCGAATTGTGCGGCAGGTATATACAGATTCGATTCCATCAACTTCAACAATTACCCAAGCATCACGAAACGCGCGAATGCTTCCTCTCAATTAACAGGTCGGCGGAATCAAGGGCGAAGCGCATTTGATTCCCGAGGATTCTTCACCGAATACGCTCGTAACCAAAACATCCCTCATTACATCCCTCATTTTTCCAAAACACTGCAAGACGATATAGACGTTTGCGCAGCCAACTTTCTTGAAAACACAGGGCTTTGCTACGGTTCACGAAACTTCAAAACGTGCCACCTAGACCTCTTAATCAACAGGTTCCGGGTTCAAGTCCCGGCCGGCGCACCGAGGGTGACCTTACTTGGCGCGAAGGGACGTCTCGATCATCGCAACGCGAGTGGTACGAATGCGAGAGGTCCTTGACCTAACGAAGCCCCCTCTATCGAGGGGGCTTCGTTAGGTCAGATCTGCTTGCTCACCGTATAGTGAACTCTCACTGACTTGCCACTCTTGAAAACGATGACGAGTGTTGACGTGCCAGCTTTCGCGTGTACCGACTCCGTGATCGTCACGCGCAGCGCGGTCCTCGCGACGCCGGTCACCCGCACCGTCGAGCCCGCCCCCCCGTGACCTTTGACACCGCCGTGAAGTTCTTGCCAATCACGACCACCGCGACCGACCTTCCAATAACGGCAGGGCCACTCACTCGCGTCGCCACTGGTAACGACGGCGTTGTGACAGCAGGTGCAACGAAGTCAATCGTTGCGACCCCCCGGTCAGTTCCGCCGGCGTTCGCGACTTCAACGATGCAGTCGGCGTAGTTTGCCACTGTCGTTCCACACGAACCTGTTCCTATCTTGCCAGTGACGACCTTGAAGTAGGTCGAAGGAAGCATGCCCGTCGAGCTCACCGTCATTGGCAACGCGGTTGACGTGTCACAGCCAGCCTCGGTCGTCGCCGTTGCAAGACACTCGACCGCGTAAACGGTGTCGCCAGCGGTGAAGCCGGTGCCGGCGACGGTGACCGATTGGCTGTTCGAGAGCCCCGTCGATGGAGTCAACGAGACGCCGGGGCCCCCCGCGAAAGCGATGGACGCGTCTACGACAAGGGCATCTGAGGTGGTACCGATCGCAACGAAGCACAGCGAGTCAGCGGCGCTGGTGCCGCAGGTTCCGTCGCCGATGGTGCCAGTAATTACGCTGAACGACGCGGTGAAGGTGCCGCTTGACGTCACGGTAATGGGTTCAATTGCGGAGGTGTCGCATCCCGCTACCCCCTTGGCCTGTCCGTTGCATTCGACCTGCTATGAGCGAGGCGCCGGCCGTAAACCCACTCCCCGAAAGGTTGATCACTTGACCATACGTGAGGCCGATGTCCGGCGAGAGCGTGATAGTGGGAACAGTGGCGGTTGCTGCGCTCGCAGCGAGCGCATCCGCCATGAGGACAAGCCCTCCCAGTATGAGCACCACTGCCGCCGCGCTTGACAACCTTCTATTGAGCTTCACAAGACCCCCCTTGGAAATGTTTCTCCATCCTTGCTATCAGATTTGGGACGATTCTGCGTAGCGCAGAAGTGCTCTAGGAGTGTGCCTTGGGTAACGTTCGCGCTGTCGCACGTGCAACGACTCATCGTGCAAATCGGCCGGATCGTAGGCACCTTCGAACGTGACCGTGGGCCCGATCGCCTCGAGCTCGCATCGGCGCCTGGAGGTATCCACGTGCGAGACGTTACGTCACGTCGACGAGCTTTCGAGGATAATCAGCAGTTGAGATCCTGTCGAACGCAAAGATCGCGCCAACATTTCGCGCAACTTCGTCTGGCGCGTCCGTGGAACTATGGGCCCAATTGAGCGGCTCTCACGCAATATACAGCCGACATCGCGACCCCACTTTCTGGCGTGATCACATCCGAGACCCAGTTTGCGTACGAGCACCGAATGAGATTCAACGACGACCCCGCCAAGAACTCCCGCGCACATTTCGAATGCACCACCGACACCGGAAGAAGGACATCTCAAGCATTGGGTTGAGAATCGATTACCGTCCCAGACACTGCGCAGCCTCTTGCAACTGTTGCACTCTGACCCGTCCCGGAAGGATCGCTTCGCGACTCCTAGAGGCCTAGAAACATGCCTTTATCTTCGACGACTCCACGCAACCAGATCAACAATCGAGCCATCCTTTCCTTTCAAACAAAGAATTTGTCAACCATCGAAAACCAATGGAAACAACTCCCCTACTCCTCTTAATCAACAGGTTCCGGGCCCAAGTCCCGGTCGGCGCACTGCAGAATTGTAATACCACGCTTGATCTGCATCAATGCTGCCACGGTAGGGCAGTGCCTTCGTAACGGCTGATGCGAGACACCATAACGGTTGATCCGTGACACTCCTTCGCCGCCGACCTAGAAAGGAGTCTCCACTATTTGAGCAAACGAGATAAGCGGCGGTCAGCAAGATGCCTTCCGCCCGTTTGGCACGTGGGACAGTACGTCATCTCGTAGGACTCAAAAGAGACTCGGCGCAACGTGTCGCCACACGCAGTAGGACATGGCTCTTCCGCGCGACCGTGTACTTTGAATCGACCTCCGAGCTTGGCTTCCGAAAGTCCGCCCTCGCGAGTGCGCTCGAGTTCGAGCGCTTCGGCCAACACACCGGTCGCGGCGCTCAACAGGGACTCGCGCTGCTCGGGACTCAACGAGCTGAACGAGGCGAAGGGTGACAGTCGGGCGCGGTGCAAGATATCATCACCCCATCCGCGGCCAATACCCGACACCACGTGCTGATCGCGCAGGTCGGTGAAGAGACGACGATTCGAATTACTGGTACGAATAACTTGGGCGAATTCTTCGCTTCCCGGTTCAGGTCCGAGCCCCGTCAGCGGACCCTCCTCCTCGCGAGGCAGCACCCACCACGAGGCCTTTCGCCGAGTGCCGTGTTCGCGCACGAGTACGCCAACGCTCGGCTCCCCGAGCCCTGCGTCACCTCGACCAAACACGAGGCGAACTGCCGAGCCCCGAGGCCGAGTCCGCTTTGGCGGCTGCTCAACGTCTAAGCGTCCGGCTTGAGACAGGTGTAGCACGACGCGGACTCCATCATCAAACTCCCACACCAAGTATTTAGCCCTCCTACCAACGGATATGAGTCGGTGATGGAGCACTGAGTCGGGCGTGGGTGCGTAAGTCTTGAGCGAAGAGAATCCGAGCACGTCCGCCCGAAGCAACGTGGTGCCCGCGAGCAGCGCGTCGAGTCGTTCAGCTAAGGCTTGCATCTCAGGCAATTCGGGCACGTCACAATGTACCCATGACTTCCGCGCCGTTTGGGCGAGACCTCGACTTCGAATCCCACCAAAAACCGGCGCACCAGATCAACTGAAAGAGACCAGGTTGACTCGGAGCAGCAGAATTCCTTGACATTTCGAGACCGGGACAACCAGGACGACACTGCGAAACAGTAGGGAACTCGCTCTTAATCAATAGGTTGCGGGTTCACGCCGGTTGGCGCACTTTTCAAAATTCCTGCTCGACGCGGAAACTTATCGTGGCGCACCGCGCTTCTTTGGCCCAGAAGATCCCACGTTGACCCTGGCAATTGCTCGTGGCTGCATTCCAACCAATGCTTCCCTTCAAACTGACGGTCGAGCGATCTCCGAAATTCGCGAGAAAGGACCCAAAGATTGGATAGGAATTCGTCAAGCCTGTTCGAGCTGCGCCAGAGCAGCGCGCACTCGCAGGCTCACGGGTGTCAACTCGCCGTCCGCCCGCGCCCGGGCGAGAAGTGAGCCCCACCACTCGAGGTCGGCAAGCATCACGGTCATGGCAATCTCACTCATGGGATCGACTGGAAAACCTTGCTCGTCAAAGGCGCTTCCCACCCGTGGAATGAGAACAGTGTCGCGAAGTGGCACCATCTCGGATTCGATTGCGATGTCCATCAGGTGTTCTACTGCTCGAACGCCCGCGTGGTCGCCGATGCTGTAACGGACCACCGCCAATGGCTTGTTGCGCAAGGCCCAACTCACAAACACCGAGTCCATGGCATTCTTGAGGACTCCGGGAACGGAGTGCAAGTACTCTGCGGTGACGACCTGGAGCGCGCCAGCTTCCTTGAGCGTTCGGTTCCACCTGCGCAAGATGGGCTCGGAGTAAGTGGGGTCGGCGAAGTCACCGATGTTCCCCCTGTGCTCCTGGAACATAGGTAAGGGCCAGTCCCGCAGGTCCAGGACCTCCACGCTGAACCCTTTATGGCCTCCAGCCCGTTCAATAACCCACGGAGCCACCAGGTCGGCCGCTCGCGTGGGCCTCGTGCTGCCAATCAGAATCTTGGGCTTCAACGTTCCGGAACTCCTTTCGGCTTGATTACTCGACCATTGATGGTTTCAAATATCCCAGACGTTCGAGCAAATCCCGTGCTTACTATTCTCGGCACTCGAATCGGCGAGACCCCTGCGCAGGACGCGCTGACGTGGTTGCTCGACCTCGCGCCCAACGACCTGCTCATTCCTGGAACTCGAAACCGCCCGCAACCGACCGAAGATATCCGAGCAGCTTCCGTTCAAATGGATGACCCGGTTCGCGAAGTGCTTAGTCGGCACTTCCCCGCCGACACAACTCAAGCCCGAGAAGTAGGGGTTTGACACGCCGTCCAACAAGGGATGTCAAGCGTCGACCTGGCCCCGTGAGAACGCGTGGAAGAGTTGCTTACAGACTTTGAGTCACCGTCTTTTTTGCCTCGCTGATCGAGCGCTGATAGCAAGGCGGCCGACGGCCCGAATAAGATCCTCTATGACTGATAGACATCGGTGAGAGTCTTGATTCCTCTAAGGGAGGAATCTATGACCGAAAACGAGCCGCAGCGCGTCATCAAATACCGATTGGTGGTCATTCGCCACGCGGACGTGGTAGCGGAAAATATCGCCGCGTCATCGGGAATACGAATCTTCAGGTTCTTCGCTCTGGCGTCATGAGACCCACCGCTGTGAAGGGCGTGCTCTCGCGCTACTTGAATCACGCAACTTGGAAAAAATGAGTTGACCGCGAGATGTAGGTAACGTCTTAGACAATTTCCTCACCATGAAACCCGGCGCAATTCAAGGAGAAGTCCATGCCCGAAGTCTTAAACATCGCGCCACGCGGATCGATGAAGAACCCCTCAACTCCCTTAATCCGCTCAAGAAGAAAGAGGACTTCCTTTCCTCCGACCGCCAGAGCCGTCGCAAGGGCATCGGCGATGGCAAGTCGTTCTCCGACGACCGTGGCGGACACGGCGGCCACGTCCCCGTAAAACGGGTTGACGAGATGGTTCCCTCGCTCGTAGATACCCGAGGTTGCAACAGACGACGTGGCCGTGACGACAGCGCAGAGCGCATCGGGTACCCAGGGGTGGCGAATTCCCACCCGATATGGCTTGCCGGGAAGTACGCAAACGTCACCGCCGGCATTGATAAGTCCATCGCTGATTCCGCATTCGGACAAGATCGAAAGCGCACGTTCGGCCGCCCAGCCCTTCACCAGTCCTGTGGGATCGAAACCACCCGGCATCTTCCACGGGTCATAAAATCCGCTGGAAGATTCGAATACACGAGCGCACAGCTCGTACACCTCGTCCATAAGATCCGAAGACTGGTCGATCTCCCGGGATCTGAGACGGGACAATTCACTTTCGGGCTTCCACGTGCTAAAGCGGTCATCAATGCCGTGCAACTCTGCCCGCGCCTCGTCAAGGGCTCGATCGACGTGCTCTCTCGTAAGATGTCCCGGATCAACGAGGAAGGAAAACACCGTTCCCATGACCGTTTCAGAGGCGGAAATCACTTGAAGTGCAAGATGTCGAGGGCGCCTTGAATAGAGTAGGCGTAAGCCTCGCTAGTGTACGTGGCGCCGGAAAGAGCACTGATTCCGACGCCCTGCGCCTGCAACACTTCGGCCTTGAGAATCGGCACGACTTGTGCCTCCAGTTGTTGCGAATAGGATTCCAGCGTCTGGAGCGACTCGACGCTTAGATCCGAGATGCGACTGTTCACGACCGTCACCTTCACCGCCAGTTGACCGTACCCGTAGTTCTCGATCGGTCCCACGGCACTGCCATTGACGACGGCCGGCGAACCGGTCGCGGCGGAAGTGGCGCCCGATGCGGGACGACTGGCCCTCGATACCGGTGCGCTGCGGGTCGACGGGCCATGCAGGGTCACGACACCCACAATTCCTGCCGCTGTTGCGGTCAGAAGCGTCAACGCTATCTTCGCGGGGGGCTTCATCTCAGATTCGGTACGCCTCTTGGTGAAGCGCCTCGTCCGCCACGCCCGCGCGCCGGGCCATCGCCGCGGTCTCCCGCACGAAGCTCTCCGGACCGCTGATGTAGACATCCCGTTGGGCGATGTCGGGAACCAGCGTCTTGATCATGTCCAGTCGGACGGCATCCCTTCCTCCGATCAGCCGATGGACGATGCCCTTTCGATGTCGCGCAAGCTTCTCAACCTCGTCGAGCAGGACGAGGTCCTCTTCTCGTGACGCACGGAGCACCACGACGGGACGGGACTTGACAGGCAGGTCCTCCAGCACGGACCTGATTGCCGTCACACCGATGCCTCCGGCGATGAGCAGCACGTCGTTGCGGCGCCGTGCAAAGGTGGTAAAGGATCCGTAGGGGCCTTCGATCGCGACCCTCGTACCTACTTTGACGCGCGCAAGCGCTCTCGAGAAGTTCCCCACGCCCTTGGCGGTCAAGCGGATATAAGGCGGCTGCGGCAATGCGGACACCGTGAAGGGATGCGCCTGCCACCACATCTTACGTGTGAGGAATCGCCACTCGAAGAACTGACCACCCGCGATGGGCAGACGTTCGAGATGACGTCCTTCGAGAATTACCGACACGACGCCGGGGCCTTCGCACTTTATGTCCGCTACCCGCAGCCGGTGCAGATTCGACCGATAGGCGGGGTAGCCGACGCGATACACGAGGACCAGTGCCGCGGCCAGCAGCCACGCGATGGTCCAAGACTCGCGCGCCAGCGGGTGACGCACGAACGAAGGACCGAGCGCCAATTCATGCGCGAAAGCAAGAAACAAAGCGAGGTACATCAAGAGATGGAGGAGCCACCAGCTCTCTCTCGGTACCCGTTGTCGCACTTGGCGAACAGATATCAATCCGATTCCGACCATGAGTCCCAGCGCCACCGTCGCCGTCACCATGCTGGGAAACGTGTTGATGATAACGGCGGCCTCTCCCAGAACGCCCTTCCTTGCGACCTCGGCGTACGCGAGCGTGAGGAAGACGGCGTGGAAGGAGATCAAGACGATGGGCCAGGGAGCAAGACGCTTGTGCCAGTGAATGACCCCGCCCTGACCGAGAACACGTTCAAGGGCCGGCATGCGGCTAGCGAGTACAACCATGAGCAGGGCCAAGTAGGCACCCGCCATGCCCGTGGTAGAACCGATGAACATCGCCACTCCACCCTGAAGGTGTAACTCGCTGAGGGTTCCGTCGACAATCGGCAAACCAATGACGAGACCCATTCCGAGTCCGCCCAAGGCCAACGTCGTGAAAAAATAGGGGAGGCTGGGCTTAGGAGCGATCGCCCCACGGCCGCCGCCGAGCCGCCGTATTGGTCCGCGCCGAGTGGCTTCAGGATCGAAGAGGGCAGTATCCATTCAGTGCTCCCATCAAACGCCGGGCGCTCGAAGCAGATGCATGAGAAGATTCAACGATCTCATTGACATCGGCCAACTTTCACAACTTCCTGAGTTCTGGCACAAGTGCGTAGCGACCTAGAGCGCCCCGAGTGAAAAGGCTTGGTGACACCCGGGTCTGAAGCGAAGAAATCGATGTCTCAGGCGGCAGACGGCTCAAATGCGGCCGCACTCTCACGCGTAAGGGCAGGTCGGCTGTCGGTCGCTTCGCTCTGACGGGATTGCGCCTGTGGTATCGGTCACTGCCCGATTCGATGAAGATCACTTCGGTCGTTAGCGGGTTTCTGACGTAGATAAGCATGGCGTGTTCGGTGACGAGAACGGTATTGACGGGACCTCGGCGCCAAGCGGACGGTCGATACTTGCCTGCGCAAAGGGAGTTGCCAAGTCCACGTTCATCGCCGACATGTCGAGAGTGTCCTACAGCAGTGATTCCCCAACCGACGCGGTCATAGGCGTCAGTGCAGTTCAGCTCAGACGCCACATCCGTCATACGCATCGCAATTCACGCGAAGGCTTAAGCGCCGAGAGATCATAGAGATCCTTGAGCTCCCTGCGCCAAGAAACCGTTATCCGGCGAACGTACTGTGCCATGGTGCCCACCGTACGGATCGAATCTGACATCTGGATGAAGGCCACCACGACTGGGGTAAGAAGTTCTTAAGACGCATCGAGCAGCTGATTCGATCTTTCAACCGAACCCCAGCAGCCCTGCTTTTGCTCGATCAGATTGAGTGGCGGTCCGACAACGACGTCGGCCGAGTTTCGACTACATCTGACTGATCGAGATCGAGGTGTCACCTGAAGGCAAGAAAACGTCGACTTGCCTGACCGAAAGCGGTGAGAAAAGCTGGGGCAAGGAAGATGATTAATCCTTTCGTTGCCCGCAGTAGCGGATCGGGCCGAGTGAAATCTAGAGTTTAAATTCGATGCATTTGACCTGGCAAAGGCGATCAGACGATCATCAACGCCGCGCCAGTACGTTCCTTCGCGGTGCGCTCGTTTTCGTGACGGCACTCGCCGTTGAAACTGTCCTGCTCGCTCCCCTTGGCGCCGAGACTCGTCGCACCCATCAGTCAACGCCTACTACCCACTTCGGCGTCGGCATCGTCCGTTGCACGTTCGTCGATCGTTCGCGCTCCTTGCTCGACTATTCGACGACCCCGTTTCGGGTCCTATCGTCCAGTCGAACGCTGCTCACGGAAATCAGATACCCAACGCAGCAACTCGCCGGAGGACCGGCCCAAGCGACCGGTGCGCCGCCGTTGCAACGGAGCGGCGGCTACCCGATGATCGTCTTCGCCCACGGCTACGACGTGACGCCCGACACCTACGCAGCCCTTTTGGATGCGTGGGTGCGAGCTGGTTTCGTCGTCGTAGCGCCCTTCTTTCCGGACGAGAACGCTTCCGCCGTCGCCGCGCAACACGGTGCGGACACGGAGGACGATCTCGCTAACGAACCCGGGGATCTCGCCTTCCTCACGAAGGAAATTCTCCTGGCATCAGTCAACGAAACAACAATTTGCCCGATTGCCAGTGGTCTCATAAACCCTTCGGAGATCGCTCTGGCTGGGCACTCGGATGGCGCGGTTGCGGCAGGAATGCTGGCCTACGACCACGGCCTCGACCCCCAAGGCATCAACTACGCCAGTCTGCGCACCGGAATCGCCTATCGGGCGATCATCATCCTTTCGGGTGCCGAGGACACGGCCCAGTCGTACGCCGCCGAGGCCCGTCGACCCAATCTACTGGTGGTCCAGAGCCTCACCGACCGATGCAATCCTTTTCGCGACGGCTTGCAACTTTACGATGGGATTCACCAATCCAACAAGTGGTTTCTCGAACTTCAATCGGCCCACCACCTCCCCCCCTTCGACGACGTAGACGTGCCAGCCTTTGACGTTGTGTCGGCGACCACAATCAGCTTTCTCCAAATGTCGCTGCAAGACGCCACGCCCACTACCAGTCTCCTGACCTTGGGAAATCAGCGTCCCGAGATCGCCCGGATGTACGGCGGTGTCGTCGGACCCCCGCTAACAAATGCGCCCAGAGTGAAAGAGAGCTGCAGCCCCAACTAAGTCGCAAGGAATATCCTCTCGCCGTTGGTCTTCCCGTTGCAGATTCGACGAACCTTGACAAGCGACGTGCCGAGATAGGGCCACGCGTCTACACCCTTGCCAGTGACGAAGTGAATTGTGGCTCTCGTCTGGCTGAAACGAGCAGTTATGAAGCTCTCCAACAATTGATGTAGATCAGCCATTGGCAAAGACCATCGAAAGGCACGATGCAGCGAGGCATTCAGACATGAACATGACTCCTTCGGATTGAGTACGTCATTTGAGTACGGGGAGCGCACAGGGAGTCGAATAAAGTGCTCGAGTCGTCTTACCAACTTCTTACTTTGTCGTTGTGCTCTTCATCTAGTCGTCAGATTCGATCCGTAGCGTGAATACCATGGCAAACCACAGACGCCGAGCCGCGCCTTGGTGACGCTGAATGCGCTGTGAACAACGTGATCAATCGGCGGTTCATGCTTCGCGTCGACTCCGAAGCGTGCAACGGATGTGGCGTGTGTGTGGAACTGCTCCCCGAGGGAATCAGACGCGACCCACGAGGCGTGCCCGTGATTCCGAGCGGCCTTGTACCTCATGCATTTCTCCCCCAAGCATGCCGAGCCGCGGCGTCGTGCCCACAGGCTGCCCTTCGCCTCATCGAACGGGCCGAGCGATCGCGTGTGACGACAGAGCAGTTCGCGCATCATGCGGTCCAGCCACCAAAGGCTGGCCCCCGCAGGCGGCCACCCAGGCAACGGCGTCGCCCACGACTTCGCGCGAGGTACCCGCGCACGAAGCGAGTCGTTCTGGCTGCTCTTGTGGCGGGATTCGTCTGGCTCGCGTTCTCCCTGGGTGGTGCACTGCTCAACCCGGCGCTGGGCAGTTCAGCTGGCTCTCGGCTCGCCGAATGGGCGCGCGACCACGGTGGCGCGTCCGTTGTCAACTGGGCTGAGAATCAGTGGTACTCTCATCACCCCCCAAAGGTCGGCGGCGCGTTGGCGCCGGGGATGATACTCAGCCCTAATTCGAATAGCGTCGTTTCCAATTCGGCGGTCGCTCACTTAGCGAACCCCCTCCCCATTGAGCCTTTCGCTAGTCCCGCCGTGTCGGGCGAAGGTCAGTGGGTGCCCGTCGGACGATTCGTGCAAGGAATCCCGGCAATGTTCGCAACGACGCTGCGTCCCGACGCGATTCACACAAGCTACGTGGCCGGTGTCGTATGGATGGACACCAAACTTCTCAGGGCCACGCTCTATTCGGGCAGCCAAATTCCCGGAGGTGGGCCGTTTACGCACACGGCCCCGATCGCCCAACGCGCGGCTAGGACGTTGGTCGCCGCGTTCAACGCAGGATTTCTGATGAACAACGCAGGGGGCGGCTACTACACGGACCACCGCACGATCGTTCCCCTGCGGTTTGGAGCGGCGTCATTCGTCGTGTACCGAAACGGCAGCGCCACGGTTGGAGCGTGGGGGCAGAACGTCAAAATGTCGAACACCGTCGTCTCGGTGCGGCAGAACCTGAATCTTCTCGTCAGCAACGGTAAGCCAGTCCCGGGCATCCGCAATCAGAGCAGTAGTCAGTGGGGCTTCACTCTAGGCAACGCCGTCTACGTGTGGCGCTCCGGTATCGGCGTCACGGCTGACGGTGCGCTGGTGTACGCGGGCGGTCCCGGTCTCGACCTCACCGACCTCGCAAACATCTTGGTGAGGGCTGGCGCCGTTCGAGCGATGGAGCTCGACATCAACACGGACTGGGTCAACTTCAGCTACTACCATCCGGCGACCGCTGCCGGACTAGCGTCGCCGTCCAACGGAACTGAACTGCTACCGAGCATGACTGGATCGCCCGCCCGGTACTTCGAAACCTGGTGGGCTCGCGACTTCATTACGATGTCCGCCGCGAAGTCATGACGCTTGACGAGACCATCAGGTCGAGTGCAACGACGACCCCGCACCCCTCAAAACCAGGCGTGACTTCAGGGGAATCACGGTGGCGGCGCCTTCAACCGCTGATTCATTCCCTTCGGCCGCGACAGTGGAGCAAGAATCTGCTGGTCTTTGTGGCCCCGGCGGCGGCAGGAGTACTCACGACGTGGAGCGATCTTTCGCGAACATTGCTCACGTTCTTGATCTTTTGTGCCGCCGCCTCAGCGACGTATCTGCTTAATGACGTTCTCGACCGAGAGGCCGACCGTCGCCACCCGAAAAAACAGCGCCGTCCGATAGCGTCGGGGTCCGTATCGCCACAGGTCGCCGTAACAGCGAGCGCCATTCTCGCAGTACTCGCCTGCACCGCCGCGGCGCTCGTAGGCTCATGGCAACTCGGTACCATCGTCGGTGGGTACATCCTCACGACCCTCCTCTATAGCTGTTTTTTGAAGCGCGAGCCGGTCATTGAGCTGGTAGTCGTCGCGGCCGGCTTTGTCCTGCGGGCCATCGCTGGCAGCGTCGTGGCGCACGTCACGCCATCGAGTTGGTTCCTGGTCGTCACGTCGTTTGGCGCCTTGTTCGTCGTCACCGGCAAGCGCTCCGCCGAGCGTGCCAACCTCGGTTCGAACTTCGCAGCGCATCGCGCCGTTCTTGCCGAGTACTCGGAATCGTTCTTGCGGTCGGTGCTGACGCTCTCCGCAACGATTACGATCACTGCCTATTGCCTGTGGACATTCGATCGCAGCGGCCTACTCTCTCGCTCGGACATTCGTCCCGGCTGGATTCGATTTTCAATCGTCCCCGTCGTCACCGCTGTGCTGCACGTGCTTCGACGGCTCGACAAGGGCGACGGCGGCGAACCCGAGGACCTTGTCTTGCACGATCGTCGCTTACAGCTCCTCGGCGTCGTGTGGGTGGCGCTGATGTGCGTGGGCCTGTACGCGTGAGGGCAGCTCCGTCTAACTCTCGCCAAATGCTGACCGGCTGGGGTCGCACATCCCCTGTGTCGGCCAACGTCGTCCGTCCCCTAGACGGAGCGGAAGTCGAGGCAATTCTGACCGATCCGGCGACGTCAAACGTAATCGCGCGCGGATTCGGTAGGAGCTACGGTGACGCGGCCCAGCGCTCTGGGGGCCGGGTCATCGATGTCCGATCCCTCGATGACGTGTCGCCGCCCGACGAGGCCGGCCGTGTCGTCGTCGGCGCCGGAGCGAGCCTCCATAAGGTGATTAATACGGTGCTCCAGCACGGCTGGTTCATAGCAGTGACGCCAGGCACCCGTTACGTGAGCGTTGGGGGCGCCATAGCCGCAGACGTTCATGGAAAGAATCACCATCGCGACGGCAGTTTTGCGAGCCATGTGCTTGAGTTCTGCCTCGCCACTCCAACCGGTACGGTTAGCGTTCGACAAGACTCTGACCCGGAGCTGTTCTGGGCCACGATGGGCGGAATGGGGCTAACTGGCGTCATCACTAGCGCCACATTGCAACTCATGGCCGTGGAGACGCCTTGGGTGCGCGCGTCAAGCAAGCGCTTCACGACACTGAGTGAACTGATGTCGGTGATGGAGTCGACCGACGATCGCTACCGCTACTCGGTCGCCTGGTTGGACTGTTCGCGCTCGCTCCGAAGTGACTACCGCGCGGTCTTGACCCAGGGCAATCTTGCGAGCGCGGATGATCTGAGAAATGCGAACGTTCCGCGCGAGCGACTCGCCGCGAGCCAGCCACGGTTGCGCGTGCCCTCTGCGATTCCGGTTCGACTCGTAAACTCGGTGACGACTCGTATCATTAACACCGCGTGGTATCAGCGCTCTGGTCGGCGCAAACTAACCTTTGAGCCGCTCACCAGTTTCTTCTACCCTCTCGACGGTATCGAGAACTGGAATCGTCTCTATGGACATCGCGGATTCCTCCAGTATCAAATCGTCGTGCGCGAGCCCGCGACGATGCGCGAGATCGTCAACAACATCGCAGTGAGCGGTGTGCCGTCGTTCCTCGCCGTCCTCAAGCGGCTCGGACCCGGGAACCCCGGCCCCCTGTCGTTCTGCAGCGAGGGTTGGACCCTCGCCGTCGACTTTCCCATCGGACCCGACGGGCTCTCAAGTCTTCTCGACGGACTCGATTTATTCGTAGCCAACGCAGGCGGGAGGGTTTACCTGGCCAAAGATTCGCGCCTTCGTCCCGAGCTCTTCGAAGCCATGTATCCGAGAAAAGGCGACTTCGAAGCCGTGCGACGACGGGTCGACCCGAATCGCGTGCTCGCTTCGGACCTTTCTTGCCGCCTGGGTATCGGCTAAGTCGCCCTCACATGAACAACGCTTTCGGGCAACCACAATCGATTGTGGCTATTGGCGGCACATCTGACATTGCACTCGAGGTACTCACCCTCATTACCAGTCGATGCCGAAACCTGGTTCTCGCGGGGCGCGACGATGGCGCGCTTAGCATGCTCAAGAGCAGCCTCGCAGCGGCGACTGGCGCGGAAGTGGCCACGGTGCATTTCGATGCGAGAGAACCCGATCGGGCATCGATCACCGTGAAAGAGTGCTTTGACGCCGCCCACGGCGACGTCGACGTGGTCGTTGTCGCCGTGGGCGAGCTGGGACATCAAGAATCGGACGAGCGTGAACCGCCTCGAGTCGCCCAGATAATACGGGTGAATTTCGAGTGGCCCGCCGCTGCGCTGTCTGCCATCGCCCGCCGTCTGCGCGACCAAGGTCACGGCGCGATCATCGTGCTCTCGTCCGTTGCTGGAGTACGAGTGCGCCGAACGAATTTTCTCTACGGATCAGCCAAGGCCGGGTTGGATTCTTTCTGCCAGGGTCTGCGCGAATCCCTCCGCGACACTGGGGTCTCGGTCCACATCGTGCGCGCGGGGTTCGTTCGCACGAAGATGACCCGTGGCATGGTCGATCCACCGCTGGCCCTCAACACGGCTGTGGCGGCACGATTCATCGTGCGAGGATTCGAACGCGGTGACAAAGTGGTCTGGGTGCCACCGCGACTCCAATGGATTATGGCGGGAATGCGCATCCTGCCGAGCCCCGCTTGGAGATACTTAACGAGGCTGGAAATGCTCTCTCGAAAAGATGCGGCTTCACATCGAGCTTCCGAATGAACCGTCGACTCGAGGCGACGACGCCAATATCGACCATCGGAAGCTACTCCTGTGTCGAGCGTCAATTGACTCAATTTTGCAGGAGCGGGCTCGTCCACGGTACTGGCAAGCTCCTTCGCGTCGTCCACGAAAGGTTTGGAGTCGTGGATCACGTTGCGCCGAGCAAGCCGCACGGTAAACGAACAACGCAGAGGCTCCTCAGAAGTCGAAACGTCGGCGTCCTTGGTCAACGGGCAAGGAGCCTCGGAAGAGGTCGGCGTTGATACTGAGCCGCAGCGAAAGTTGACTTAACGTGGAGTCCGTGTCACACCGAGTGCCAATCACTGACGAAGAACATCGAGACCGCGGCCCGTCTTGCCGATTGGCGTCACCAGGTCTCTTCGACGCCTGCGCACCGGGATGAGAATCCTGGTTGCCGAAGACGATGTCGCGCTTAGGTCGGTACTTCAGCGAAGTTTGCGAGAAGCAGGTTATATCGTCGACGCGACCGACGACGGTGATGCGGCCTTACGGTACTTGCAGCATCACGATTACGACGTCGCGGTGCTTGACTGGCGCATGCCGAAAAAGAGCGGGCTCGAGGTGCTTGAGGAGGCGCGTCGCCGAGGCGACCGCACGCCCATCCTGATGCTGACCGCCCGGGACACAACCGCGGACCGAGTTGCTGGACTCAACAGTGGAGCTGACGATTACCTAGTCAAACCGTTCGAACTCTCCGAACTCTTCGCTCGGCTTCTCGCGCTTCAGCGTCGCCCACCACTGACCCTCAATCCCATCATCGATTGCGCCGATCTCAACTTCAATTCTTCGACCCGTGAGCTAACGTTGGCCGGAGTTGTCGTTCCCCTGACCTCGACGGAAACGGCTCTCGTTGAACTTTTTATGCGCCGGTCCCCTTCGGTCGTGACCCGGCGAATGATCGCTACGCACGTCTGGGAAGACCAGGCCGACACCGTTGGATCGAACACGATCGAAGTCCACGTTCGACGGATTCGATCAAAACTCTCCAGTAGTCGCGCTCGACTCGAGACCGTCCGCGGTTCGGGGTATCGCCTTGTTGCACCGTGATCAAGCACGTTGAGCTGAGACGCCACACCGCTCGCGTCGCGATCGTTGCCACGGTGGTGGTCCTCGCGTGCTACGTGATCGCCGCTCTCTTCCTCAATCTCTTTGTTCTCCATCGGCTCACGTCCAATTTGGACGCTCATCTGACTGACCAATTGAGCGACGTCAGCCGGGGGGCGTTGACCCCCTCCGCCATCGCCATTACGGTCCCGTACGATAAGGATTCCGATGACGTGCCCACGTACTTCTGGAACATATCCGAGTCGGGAGGCGTGGTCGCCCTGACTCGCGGGGCCCCGGCATTACCCTCTCAGAGCTGGCAGCATACGCCGGAGACAATCGTCCTCGACCACATCTCTTACCGGCTGGACTCCTTCGCGGCGCACGAAAAGCTTCTCGTCGCAGGCGAGAGTATCTCGAGTATCACGGCAGTGCGCGAAGCCCTCTATTTTCCCCAGCTCATTTTTGGTTGTCTCTTAGCTGTCGTCACTTTCGTCGGTTCCTTGTTCATCGGTCTACGTTCGTCTGCGCCTTCAGAACTGATCCGCCGTCGCCAAGCCGAATTCACCGCCGACGCGTCGCATGAGCTACGGACTCCCCTCTCGGTGATCGAAGCCGAAGTAGAACTAGCGCTCCGCTACACCCGCGACCCGGCAACGTACGAGGGAGTTCTCAAGCGAGTAGCGCAGGAGAACCTTCGGCTTCGCAGCATCGTTGAAGATCTCCTGTGGTTGGCGCGCGCGGACAACGATGCTACCGAGTCAAGTCGAATAGCCACCGCCGACGTGTTCGACGAGGCGGCAGCGTCAGTGGAACGATTCCGCGCTGTCGCCAAAGCGCGAGGCGTTGAGCTCCTGATGAAGCGAGATGGAAACGGACCCTTCGCCGTGCACATTACCCCCGATGCCCTCGATCGGCTCATAGGAGTCCTGATCGACAACGCAACGAAGTTCGCTGGCCCCCAGGGCCACGTCGAGGTTCGCGTACTCACCGACGGAAATCGAGTGAGTCTTCGCGTCGATGATTCAGGCCCGGGCATCGAAGAGGCCCACCGCGAGAGCGTCTTCGACCGCTTTCACCGCGCTTCGGAGAGTGTCAGCGGTACCGGACTCGGTCTTGCCATTGCCGACTCGGTCGTTCGCCGCTCCCACGGATCGTGGACCATCGGCACCTCCGTGTGGGGCGGTGCGCGCATGGAAGTCACGTGGCGACGATTGTCAGGAAGAGTCGTGCCGAGGCGAAACTCGTAGCGAGTTTTTACATTTCTCTTAATCGCCGCATCAGTCCTGTCACCCTGTTGTCAGGTTGGCTCTTTACGCTTTTTTCGTGGCGATTATTGATGTACACCGTTCCGACCGCCCGTCTTTTCGACGTCACATCCCCAACGAGCGGCGGCTGAGGGCTCTCGGCCAAGCTATGGACGCCCGGTCTCCCGGGGAACGAGCCATAGAGCGCATGCCCGCGCGCGCAGGCGTCGAGGGGAATGCGCGATTGACGAGCGGTCTCGGGGCCGTCGTCTTTGTGCTGCTCGCCATTGAGGGCGTCACCATTTTGAGAATCAGGACTCTCCTCGACCCGCACGTCTTCGTGGGAGTGGTCCTTATTCCCGTCGCGCTGACAAAGATCTCGTCGGCCGGTTGGCGATTTATGAAGTACTACGCGGGCAATCCCGAGTATCGAAGAAAGGGTCCCCCAGCCATTGCTCTACGACTGCTCGGACCGTTTGTCATCGTATTGACTCTGGTGTTGCTCGGTTCGGGAGTTGGCCTCGTGTTACTGCCGACGACGTATCGCGCTGAACTTTTCTTCGTACATCGAGCGAGCTTCATTCTCTGGATCGCCGCCTTGACCATTCACGTTCTCGGCCACATCGGCGAGACGGCGCGACTTGCGCCACGTGACTGGCTGACACGAACCCGCCGACAGGTGGGCGGTGCGACCGCTCGCCAGTGGGCCCTCGTCTGGAGCGTGGCGGTTGGCCTCTTTGCTGCGATCGCCGTCACGCCCCACGCCATCGGCTGGTTCTCGAAATGACCAACGTCGACCGAACGAGCCGAACCCGATCAAATCGGCTCGACGCCCAAACATTCGGCGTGCGTCAGAGAACCAACTTCGAATTCAACCGCGCGAGCACTGCGCATCGAATGTCGCCCGCCACTCTCGAGCAACGCGCAAGAGAAGTATCGTGGTCGCGCGAGACAACCGCTCGGCGACGCCGGCGCCTTCGAGCACCTCGATCGGGCGTCGCCACTTTCTTCGCGCTCGCGGCGGGGCTGGGTCTCGGCGTCGTTATCGCGCTCGTCGTGACCAGCGAAAGTTTAGGCGACCTGTCGTCGCCCGGGGGGTGGTTCGTCGCCGCGGGACGGCTCTTCGCCATGACCGGCACATACCTCATGTTGATCATGGTGATTTTGGTCGCCCGGGTGCCGTGGCTTGAACGCTCCGTTGGACAAGACCAACTCGTGCGATGGCACCGGACTATCGGCGGTTGGCCGATCGGGCTGATCGCCCTCCACATCGTCTTCATCACTTTGGGGTACGCCAAGACCACGGGATCGGGGCTGCTGTCACAGTTTTGGGTCTTCGTGAGGCACTACCCGGACATCCTCGCGGCCGCCGTTGCTTTCGCCTTGCTCGTCATGGCTGGCGTCGCCTCGTTTCGCATTGCTCGCCGCCACATGAAGTACGAGACGTGGTGGATCGTTCACCTGTATATCTACCTCGCCCTGGGACTCGCGCTGGCGCACCAGCTCGCGACGGGCGTCATGTTCATTGGGCACCCGCTCGCGCGGTACTTCTGGATCGCACTCTGGATCATCACGGCGGCGACCGTTCTAGTCAGTCGCCTCGCTATACCCATCGCGCGCAACCTCAAGCATCGACTCCGAGTAGCGGCGGTGCGTGAGGAGGCGCCGGGGGTCTATTCGATCATCATTTCGGGACGCCAGCTCGCGACTCTGAAGGTGGCCGGTGGTCAGTTCTTCCAGTGGCGTTTTCTGACCAGAGAGCTGTGGTGGCACGCTCATCCCTACTCGTTGTCGGCGTTGCCTCGCCCGCCGTACTTGCGCGTGACGATCAAAGCGCTCGGCGACCAGTCAAGAGCCGTCACGCGCCTAAGGCCCGGCACTCGCGTCTTCATCGAGGGCCCCTACGGTGCCTTTACCCCTCACGTCCGCCAAACGAAACACGTGGTACTCATCGGCGCGGGTGTCGGTGTGACGCCCCTTCGGGCACTGCTGGAGGACCTCCCACAGTCAGTTCGGGTGACCGTGGTGATCCGAGCCTCGAGGACTTCGGATCTCGTGCACCACGAGGAGATCAAGGCGCTGGTCGCGCGAAACGGGGGCCGCCTCCACGAAGTCATCGGCAGCCGCCGGGAAGTCTCTCTCGACGCCCGAGCGCTGAGGCGACTGATACCCGACGTTGGCGGAAGCGACGTCTATCTCTGCGGCCCCGGCGGCTTCACCGACGCCCTCGCCTACGAGCTCTCGCGACTGCACGTCTCATCCGATCAGATCCACAAAGAGGAGTTCTCGTTCTAATGATTGGCGCACAGTGAAGCGCTCTCCCGTCGTACTCGCGGGCACCTTGGCGGGCCTTGCGGGGGTCCTCACCTTCCACACCTCCCCGGCGTCACTCTCTCTGAAGGGACTGGAGGCGGGCGGCGCAGCGGGATCGAGCGCGACCGCAACAACGACGCCGCCAACGGTCCCTCCGACTACCGCGCCGAGCACGACTACCACAGCGCCGAGTGCGGCCCGCGGAACAAGAACCGGTTCCCGACGACGCGTCGTGAGCCCCCCCACCACGTCGACGCCGACCACGACTCCCGTTCCGACCACGACTGTCCCGTCAACGCAGCGCACCGCGACCGGACCGCTCGTCAACTACTTCTTTGGAGAACTCTCCGTCACGGTTAAAGCCGACGGTTCAAGGATCACGCAAGTCGCTATCGGCACCCTTAGCGACGGGGGAAATTACCGTTCAGTGTCGATCGATGCCATGGCCATTCCGATACTCGAGAGCGAAGCGATGTCTGCTCAAAACGCAACGATTCAATCCGTATCAGGCGCAAGCTACACCAGCGCAGGCTTCGAGCAGTCACTCCAGGGCGCGCTCTCGAAACTCGGATTGTAGATGAGTGCGTCCGCCGAGAGGCCGTTGAACGAGATTTCGAAGATCGCGCATCACGAAGAAGACGTGATGGGCACCATCGTCACGATCGACCTGTTCGGCGACCCGGCGGTTGACATCGATGAAATTACCTCGCACCTAGGTTTCGCAATCTCGTCACTCCACGAAGCTGACGATGTGTTCAGTATGTGGAAGCCGTCGAGCCCCATGAGTCGCGTCTCCCGCGGCGAGCTCGATGTGGCCGACGCACCAAGGTCGATCGCCGAAGTTTTGGAAGGATGCCGTGCCGCGCGCGATCTTTCTCTGGGATGGTTCGATCCCTGGACGTTGCCCGGAGGCGTCGATCCCACCGGCTACGTAAAGGGGTGGGCGGCCCAACGTGCGCTCAATCATCTTCTCGCCGCTCCGGTCCTCGGGGCAATCGTTAACGCGGCCGGTGACATTGCCGCCTTCGGCGTGCCATTGCCAAATAGGCCATTCCAAGTCGGCATCGTGAACCCGGCGTCGACGAGCGAACTCGCCGCGATTGTCAGACTAACCAGCTGCATCGCGACCTCAGGATCGTACGAACGAGGCCCGCACTTGCTGGAACCGCGGTCCGGACAATTCGTCACGCGAGCGGCGTCGGCCAGTGTGACGGGACCCGAGCTCGGCCTCGCGGACGCACTCGCAACCGCCCTCGCAGTGGCCGGCGAAGAGCTGCTAGCAGTGATCGAAGACCTCAACGAGTACGAGGCATTTACAATCTCCGCTGAAGGAGATCGCCGCTGGACGAAGGATTTTCCCTTTACCGGGCTCGCAACGCAATGACGGTCCCGCGGGGACTGGAGTGACGTCACCGATTCATTAATCGTTTCGGCGGACCTTAGGCCCACCGGTTCGATCGTGCGGCCCTCGTTGTTCGCACGATTGTCCCCCCCTGCCCCGCGGGTGAAATGTTGTCGTCCTTTTTCGCGCTTATCCGAAATCTTGTCATGTCAGGCAGGCGACACTGAGCAGCGCGTGCCCGACGAAAGAAGGACCTCGGAAAGCTTTCGTCGGGGCTCCTTGTCACTGATCCGGGGCCAGTCACGGGTCACATCTTGGGCATCACATTTTCTGACCTTCCATATGTCTTGAGCATCAGATCGGCCGCTGATTGGGGACCACTATCTAGGGTCGCTCGGCGTATTCGACGGTGAAACCACTGAGCGACGGCGTCGAGTGAGCGAGGTTGGAGGATGGAGCGGTCTAGCATGTTCGTGCCAATGATGACCGCAGCAAGACTCTTCGCCCTTCTGGCAGATACCCGAGTGCTTTCGCCAAAGGGCCTAAACACCAGTATCTACCTGGACATCAACAACTTTGCCCGTCGCACGGTGTGGGCCCATGGCTTCATGCACACCTATGCGTTGTGGTTAGGAGCAGTCTTGCTCGCCGCCCTTTTCATTGCCACCTACGGGTTCACTTGGTGGCGCCGTGACGAGCACGCCGCATCACTCATGGGCCTATGCGGCATTGGCACGCTGATCGCCCTCGGCCTAAACCAGATCGTTGGCCATGCGGCTAAGGAGTTGCGGCCCTACGACACGCTTCACCACGTCCTCGTCCTTGTCCCAAGGGCGAACGACTACGCCTTCCCGTCCGATCACGCCGTCATCGCCGGCGCACTGATGACCTCCGTCCTACTGGTCAGCCGTCGAGCGTCGTCGACAAACGAGCGTGGCCAATTCGTGCCGGTCATCGTGGCCCTCGGCGGCCTCAGCGTCGTCTTCGGCCTTCTCCTATGCTTCGCCCGCGTCTACGTCGGAGCGCACTACCCGGGCGACGTCGTCGCGGGCCTGCTGCTCGGCGCGCTCGTCGTGATGGTCGCCTCGTTAGCTCGCCCAATCGCCTATCGGATTGCGGACATTGTCGAACCCACGCTGCTGGGCAATCTCATCCGTCGCCCGCCCGCGATGGGAAAAGCCTCTCCAGCCGGCTAACAGCCACCCAGACACCGTTGCCCAACCTCGCACTCGGCGAAGAGCCACGTACGAAACTCGAAGAGAGTCAATGGAGCCTTTCGTACCGAAGCCAGAAGGGATGCGACTTTCTTTGGCTGCCGCTCGGCGGTGAGTGCCACATTGCAGATTTGAAACACGCCGGCCCGGGGCTAGCGAGCTACCTGCGTTACCTGACCCGAGAAGTTCGAAGATGCGAGCGACACCAAGTCGCGTGAACGCTGACGGACTCGAGCAACACGAGAACTGGTACGGCGTACCGCTTTGGAAGGACGACCGGTCCGGGAGCGCGAAAGATAGTCCTGGCCGGTCACAAAGTCGGTCGTCGATGCCAAGGTGCAGGTCATAAAGAGAAACGGGCGAGACCTGACGACGCAGGTCTCGAAAGTGATAGCTGATCCCTACGCGGCTCCATCGTACGACGATGCGTTTGGGTCACTCTCGCGGGCCACCCTTCGACTGGTTCGAATGAGAAGGCCCACGAAGCTCACGTTCGTCAACATTTCAGTGAGGAAGAGGAGATGCAGATCGCCAATGGCCGTCAGCAGGGCCACGACGTCCCCCGAAAGTTGGATGGAGACGAGGAGCCAGTCCCACGTGGAGCGTGACGACTGTTGAAACATCCACAATGAGGCCGTACCCACGAGAATGATCAGGACTGTACCGAAGCCGAAATGAGCATCCTTCAATACGATGTTCAGCGAGTAGACGTACGAAGTCAGCATTACCAGTACCAAGATCGAGCTGAACGTATTGAGCACAAAACGAAGTTGCCGAGAGCGTTGGTCATCGTTCGTGCAGAGCCGCGTCGCCCGTCGACTGTAGAGGGCCAGCAACGCCACAGCGAGCGTGTAGGGAATCGCGGTCTTGAGGTGCAGAGCGTAGTTGCTCATCCCGCCTTCATTCCACTTCAGCACGAATCCCGGATGGAGGGCGACGCACACGCCGGTGAAGAGAAGGAACGCGAGCTCCCCGCGCACTAGGAGGGTGACCACCCGTTGCCGCTGGGGAATCAGGCGGGGTTGAATGCCGGCGGTGACACTTCGCGAGCCCCTGCGAATACCTTGCATTGTTCAACTGTTCCCTATGTAGTCAAAGTCACTCTTCAAAGGACATCAACATCGTGAGTCACGAAAGAACCCACGGATCTACCTACGGAGCAATATTACGGTCCGTTGCGACGTCGCGGCTGCGGGTAAAGGAGACACCTTGCGTCGCGTGGATCTGATCCAACTTCGGCTTCGTTGGTCAATTCTTAACCAAGCGAGACCCGCGCCTATCCAAATCATTCGCCTCGCAGCACCTGGGCCGTTGACGTCCGGGCCGCATTCCGCCCGGGAAGGGCTGCCACGACATTCACGAGCACCATCGTCACCAGCGCCACGATGACGATCGAAAGTGCCGGGATCGTGGGCTCTGGCACTGCGTCGATGTAGCGCGCGAACAGCGTCCACAGCCAGCGCCCAAGCAGGATGCCGAAGGGCACGCCCACCACCACGCCGACGAAGCCGTTCACCGAGGCCTGCCACGCGACGACGGCTCGGAGCTGGCGACTCGTGAAGCCGAGCGCGCGCAGCATCGCCAGGTCGCGCCGCCGCCGTCGCACCGACGCGCTGAGTGTGAGCCCGAGTGCCGCGACCGCCCCTGCGGCGAGAGCGAGCGCCAGCACCGCCGGTGTCGCCCCGATGGAGCGGTAGTTCTCGATCTCGGCCGGATACTGGACGCCGAGCAGCACGACGCTGTCGCCCCCTCCGTTACCGTTCGGCACCGCCGCGAAGGCCTTATTGCCGACCGCGGCGATCTTCGCGAGAGAGGCCTCGCCCGCCGCCATTGAGACACCATGGCGAAGGCGAACGAAGACGATCTTGGGACCATTTAGCGTGGTGTAGGGCGAAAGGAGGAACTTCTGGATCGCTGCCGTCTCGATTCCCGCTGAGAAAATGGCCCCAGTTCCCATCGACACGTGGAGCGTCAGGCTTGGCCCAACGGCCGGCATCGTGGCCGTGCCGACGATGACCAAGGGCGTGGGCGGCACGTAGACGGGGGCGTCTTGGGGTGCCCCGTAACTGACCATCACCGTGTCGCCCAGGTGCTTGTGCAGCTCGGCCATTGTCTCGGCGCCGAGCACGATCTGATTCGACGCGTCGACCTCGTGTCCCGA
Organism: uncultured Acidimicrobiaceae bacterium; assembly: GCA_963749355.1. GTDB lineage: Bacteria > Actinomycetota > Acidimicrobiia > Acidimicrobiales > RAAP-2 > RAAP-2. The sequence goes on along the minus strand of CAVVMM010000002.1, from coordinate 217,791 downwards.
GAGCAGCGGCGGGGCGACCACCGCGTGAGCCTTGGCGAGAAGGGCGGGCTCCGTCATGCCGTCGATCTGGACATTCGCGAAGCTGTAGCCCGACCACGACGCCACCAGCGGATCGCCATTCAACAGACTGGTCGACTGAGGCGGCACGTCCTGGTCGCTGGTGAGCGCCAGATTCCAGTTCCATCCGTAGAGCGATGGGCGCGTGATGAGTGTCGAGAGGCCGCTGCCGAAGGTCAACGTCGCAACGACGATTATGACCGCCAAAGCCGCGCCGACGAGCGCCGAACGCACCGGCACGGCGTCACGGTCCCTCCCGGGCTCGAGCGCGAATCGCACGCCGACGACCGCGGTCAGCGCAAGTCCGGCCCCGGCGAAGACGCGCGCCAACCTCGATCCCACCGGCACGGCAACCAGCCTCTTTCGCCCCACGAGTCGACGTGACTGACGCTGGGCCAGGAAGGCGGCGACCCCGCCGAGAGCGAGCACGAAGAAGGCGAGCGCAGCACCAAGGAGTTCCCAGTCGAAACCAATCCCCCCGTTGGGGTAGACCGGCCGGACCGGACCGATCGGACCAATCGGCGACAGGACCACCCCGACAATCAGCGCGAGGACGCTTCCGGCTATCACCGCGCCCATCACCCCGAGCAGTCCCGCGGCAGCTACGGTTCGGGGGCTAGCACCCAGCGCGCGCAGCACCGCGAAATCACCGTCGTCGTTCGACAGCGTGCGCGCGAGAAGGCCTCCGGCGATCACCAACGCCGCGAACGCGGCGATGAGGCCAAAAACACCTAAGGCGATCGCCTCGGGCTGGATGGAGCGGTTCACCTGCTGGGAGACGTTGGAGGTGACGTGAAAGTTGTACGTCGTCCCCTTGGGAAGGGCCCTAATGATCTCACGCTCGACCGCCGACACCGAGCTGGCTCCGTGGACCAGTTGAAGGGCGTAGTCCAAGTAGTTGTTTTTTGCCGCTACGAGGGGATTGGTAATGGCCGGCGTGAAGATCGCCAGCGTCGGATAGCGGTCGACCTCGTCGAGCACGACCTGGCTGTTGAGCACGACCGTGCCGACGAGATGCTCGGTAATGCGGAACGTTGGCTTCACCTTGGCGGTGCCAAAGTTGTTCGAGCTAGCTTGGGCAATCGTGTAGAAGTACATCGGCACGGCTTGACCGACGTGCCAGCCCGTCAGTCGCTCGGCGGCCGCGGTCATCACGAATTCGTCGACCTTGCGAGGGTTGGCCATTCGACCCTGCGTGACGGCCAGCTTGTCCTGACTGAAATACTCCGCCCCAAGGCTACCAACGGTGGAAACGTTGCCCGTACTCCAGACCCCGCTAAACACCGGGGTTCCGTGGGACCCGGCGGGGAGCCCGACGAGGAAGAACTGGACGGCCGCCACGTGCCGCACGAGAGGAAGTCGCGCGAAATCCGACGTGAGGTTCGGCCCGGGCAGCAGAACACTCAGGTCCGACGGGTTGGTGCTCGCAAGAAAGACGTTGAACGACGACTGAGTGCGCCTCGCCGCGCCAAGCGACCCGACGGCGACCCCGCCCACCAGTCCAATGAGCAAGACAATCGTCAGATAGCTGGTCCAGCGCCGACGGATGCTGGTCCGGAACCAGTACCCGGCAACGTGCACGATCCGCCTATTCACCGGCACCCCCTCCGCTCGGTCGCCCGTCAGGGCCACTAGAAGTTTGGTTAGCGGTGGGGTGACCGCCAAGGCGGCCACCCCACCGCTGGTCCTCGTGCTAGCACCCCATCCACTTGCACCTCACAGCAATTTGCTCCAATGCCGTGAAGACAATCTCAGCTGCACCGATGACCCGCGCAGGCGCCCGGAACCCAAATGGCCGGTGCAGCTTTTCTTGCCCGAACACACTCCGGCTCGGAGACCGAGTGCTCGCAGATGCTCCAAGGGTGCTTGTCGTACCCGCAATCGTGACTCCGTACGATCACGAATTAGAGATGCTGGAAGTGGCACGACTGTTACCCTGTGGCGTGGATCCGACGTTCAACACCATCATCGAGCCGTTCCGCATCCATTCGGTCGAGCCCCTTCGCATGACCACCACGTCAGAGCGCGAGGCGGCCATCAGGAGCGCCGGCTTTAACCTCTTCAACCTGCATTCCCAGGATGTCCTCATCGACCTGTTAACCGATTCGGGCACCGGCGCGATGTCGCGGGATCAGTGGGCTGCAATTCAGCACGGCGACGAGAGCTACGCCGGATCTCCCTCGTGGTTCCGTTTCGAGGCGGCGGTGAAGGAGCTTTTCGCGTTTAAGCACGTGATTCCCACCCATCAGGGACGTGCGGCGGAGAAGATCCTGTTCTCGGTGATCGGGGGGCCCGGCAAGGTGATTCCCAACAACACGCACTTCGACACCACTCGCGCCAACGTCGAGGCGTCGGGCGCCGAGGCCCGCGACATGGTCATTCCTGAGGGCCGCGACGCCGCCGCCATTCATCCCTTCAAGGGGAACATTGATCTGGAGTCCCTCCAGATGTTGCTGGCGCAGCGAGCGGTGGACGTGCCTGCGGTGTTTCTTACTATCACGAACAACTCCGGCGGGGGCCAGCCGGTATCGCTCGCCAATATCCGAGCCACGAGCGAGCTCTGCCGCGACTTCGGCGTGCCGTTGTTCCTCGACGCGTGCCGGTTCGCCGAGAACGCGTGGTTCATTCACGAGCGCGAGGAGGGTCAGTCCGGGCGCGAAATCGCCGGCATTGTGCGAGAGATGGCCTCGCTCGCCGACGGTATGACCATGAGCGCGAAGAAGGATCCGTTCGGCAATATCGGTGGATGGCTGGCCCTTAACGACGACGACGTCGCCGAGAGCTGCCGCAACGTGCTGATCATGACTGAAGGCTTCCCCACCTACGGCGGTCTGGCCGGACGGGATCTCGAAGCGATCGCCCAGGGGCTGAAGGAAGCCGTGAGCCCGGACTATCTGCGCTATCGGATCCGCTCCACCGCGTACCTCGGCGACGCCCTTGACGCGGCGGGTGTCCCAGTAGTCAAGCCCATCGGCGGCCACGCCGTCTATATCGACGCCAGGACCCTCCTCTCGCACCTGCCGCCGCTGCACTTCCCGGGCCAGTCGTTGGCGATCGAGCTGTACCGGGCGGGCGGAATCCGCAGCTGCGAAATCGGATCGGTGATGTTCGCCCGCCAGCCCGACGGTACCGAGATTCCCGCCGTAATGGAGCTGGTGCGACTGGCGATCCCACGGCGCACCTACACCCAAAGCCACATTGACTACGTGATCGAGGTGGTGATCGCGGTGGCCCGGAGGGCGTCATCGCTGCCGGGCTACCGCATGACCTACGAGCCGCCGTCGCTGCGTCACTTCACCGCGCGCTTCGCGCCTATCGAGTAGCGCCCGCGGCGCTAGAGGCGATGCCATGTCGACAACCAATACGTGAGCGTCCCCATCGTTCGCCACGCCCTCGAAGCGACGTCTTACCGGTGATTGGTGTTCCTCGTCCCCGTTGTCACCGTGACGCAATAGCGTGACGCACTTTCTCTCATGCGTCGCGCGTCGTCGGCGCCACGGGGATCCTCTCGGCCGCGACCGCCGCGAAAGGATAGGGTCACTAGTGACAGAAGCGGGCCAATACAGCATCACAGAAGGCGCCTATGGAACTGACTGCCATCCCGATAGAAATGCCTGCTGGTCTCAATGTCATCGTCGGCCAGGCCCATTTCATAAAGACCGTCGAGGATCTCCACGAGGCCCTCGCCGGGGCCAACCCGCACCTGCGCTTCGGACTCGCATTCTGCGAGGCGTCGGGCCCGTGCCTGATCCGTTGCTCCGGCAACGCACCAGACCTCGTTGAGCTCGCGGCAAGAAACGCAGAGTCAATTGGAGCCGGCCACTCGTTCATCGTGTTTCTGCGCGACGGTTACCCGGTCAACGTCTTGAACGCACTCAAACTGGTGCCGGAGGTGTGCACGGTCTACTGCGCCACCGCCAATCCCGTCGAGGTCCTCGTCGCTCAGACCGAGCTTGGTCGAGGAATCGTCGGCGTCGTCGACGGGATGCCGCCGGCAGGAATCGAGACCCCCAACGACGAGGCTGAGCGCAAACGTCTGTTGCGCGAAATCGGCTACAAGCTCTGAGCCTCCTCGCGAGCTGGGACTACTTCTTGGCGTCAGCGACGCCGGCGTCATCGCCCGAAGCAGCGTGGGCGGTCTCCGCCGCAGTTCGCGCACGATCAGGGGCCATGGTGACGCCACCCCCGCTCGCCGGCTCTGGTCGCCCCGCCAGCGCGTAGACCTCGGACCCGTTCACCGTCTCGTTGGCTACGAGGAGCGCCACCAGCTGATCGAGGGCGTCACGATGCTCCTTCAGGATGCCAATCGCTCGTTGCTCGGCCTCACGCAGCATCCTCGCCACCTCAGTGTCGATGACGGCCTGAGTCTGCTCGGCGAAGGGCCGACTCGAAAGGGCTTCTCCGCCTCCGCCCAGGAAGACCGACCCCCCTTCGGGATAACCCACCGGTCCAAGGGCCGCGGACAGCCCGAACTCGCGCACCATCTTCGTCGCGAGTTCGGTCGCCCTGGCCAGGTCGTTGGAGGCGCCCGTTGATCCCTGGCCGAGCACGACGAGCTCACCCGCCCGGCCCCCGAGGGAAACGGCAAGCGCGTCGTAGAGGTAGTCCTCACCGTAGAGGTGGCGCTCGACGAGGGGGAGCTGCTCGGTCGCGCCGAGTGCCTGGCCGGCCGGAAGAATCGTTACCTTGGCGATGGGATCGGCCTTGTCGCAGTAGGCGGCCACCAGTGCGTGGCCGGCCTCGTGCACCGCGACCGCGTGCTGCTCATCGGGTAGCAGCACGTTCGAGCCCTCGCGCCGCCCGAGGATGATTCGATCGCGCGCCTCGTCGAAATCCTGGGCGTCGAGCACGTCGCGTCCGGCACGCACGGCCACGATCGCCGCCTCGTTAATGAGGTTCGCGAGATCGGCGCCCGAAAAGCCGGGCGTGCCCCTCGCGACCACGGTGAGGTCGACGTCCTTGTCCAGCTGCTTGCCGCGGGCGTGGACCTGCAGGATCGCGAGCCGCTCCGGGAGCGTTGGCAGCGGAATGACGACCTGCCGATCAAAGCGGCCCGGTCGTAGCAGCGCCGGATCGAGCACTTCGGGCCGGTTGGTGGCGGCCAGCACCACGATGCCGGTTGCCGGATCGAATCCGTCCATCTCGGCGAGCAGTTGATTGAGCGTCTGCTCGCGTTCGTCGTTCGCGACCACCAAGGCGCCTCCGCGGCGTTGGCCGATCGCGTCGATCTCGTCGACGAAGATGATCGCCGGGGCCCGCTTGCGCGCTTCGGCGAAGAGATCGCGCACCCGCGCCGCGCCCACCCCGACGAACATTTCTACAAAGCTCGATCCGGTCACGGAGAAGAAGGGCACGCTGGCTTCGCCGGCGACGGCGCGGGCGAGGAGGGTCTTGCCGGTTCCCGGAGGCCCGATCATCAAGACACCCCGCGGCGCCATGGCGCCGGCCCGGGCGTAGCGTTCCGGACGCCGAAGAAAATCGACAACCTCGCGAATCTCCAGCTTCGCGCCGTCGTAACCGGCGACGTCGGCGAAGGTCGTACCCGGGCGCTCCTCGTCAAAGACCTTCGCCTTGGACCGGCCAACGCCCAGCGCCCCCGTAAGGCCTCCCGACCTCTTCGACATCCGATACCAGATATAGCCAAAGAGAAGAAACGGGGAGAGCAGGATGAGCCAGGAGAGCACTTCCGTGCCAAAGGACGTGGCCGTCGTCGCCGCGGTGATCTGGACGCCGTCGGCTCGAAGCTCGTTGAGGAGAGCCTGCCCGGCCTGTGGCGGGATCGCCGTGGTGTAACCCTTGCCGTTGTGCAAGGTGCCCGTCGCGGCGCCGGTCGTCTCGATGGTCACGGTCTTCACTTGGTGGGCGGCGACATCGCTCAGGAACTTCGAGTAACTCAGTGTCACCTGGGGCTGACGGCTCGTCGCGGGAACGAAGAAGAAAAGAATGATGAAGATCGCCAGCGCGATGAGCCAGAGGTAGTGCCGCAGGGGAGAAGGGGCCGGAGGCGCGGTGGGGGTGCCTTTGTCTTGGGTCGAAGGGGCACCCGCCGGTTTGGTCATCGGCATCCGCTCCCTCGTTGGTCCCTCGGGCGTCGAGCGCAGTCCCGCCGCTCGTGAGAGAGCATTGGTGCACCAGGGTGGATCGAGTCAGATCCACGGCGCGCGAGCCCAGCAACCCCCTGATCGGCGGATGGTGAAGGGGCGGATGCTTCCCGAAGCGCTATCGATTCTGTCTGAGCTAACGCACTCCGGTCCAGCGGTGGCAACGCAGCGAAACGCCGCCGACGTGGCGCCGTTGGCAAAGATCCGCAGCCCGTGGTTAACCCCATGCCACTAAGGATGCCAGGTTCAGGCTGTTCGTGGCAGGGGCTGGCCCCAGCAGCCAGGAACACCGCAGGTACTACGTCAATGCGTCGTGGACCGCCTCAGCGCTCGCGGCCGAAGGCGCCCGGACCAATGCCGCGATGCCCCGGGCTCGTAGTGCATGACAAGTGCTCCGTGCCAGAGGTGCGGCAGGGACCACGGAACCCTGAGGAACGCCGGCGACTATTAGAACGAAGGCTCGGCCACGATCTTGTCGAGACGCCGCTGCGAGAAGGCCTAGACCATCGCCCTTCCGACCGGTCCCTAACGCAGCGTCGCTTCCGAGGGCCACGAGGCGCACGCCACGAACGAGGGCACCCGGCCCCGGTGCCCCTTCAGCATGGTGCCTAATGCAGCGCTGAAGAGGCCTTGGGCGTTCTTCAGGTAGCGCTCTGGCGTCACGCGATGACTGGTAGTCATCAGGAAAACCTGGTAAACAGACGGTACCGGCGCCATGTCGATGGCTCCACCGGTATGGACGATGAGCGGCTTCGCTGGGCGCCCGTCGGAGGGGGGTCGCAGTGTTCAAGAGAACCAGGCGTCTGGTCGCGTCAACGAGCGCGGCGCTGGCCGGCGCCGTCGTGCTCGGCACGTTGGTCGTCTCGCTCGGCGTCGCCGTACCGAGCAGTTCCGCCGGTGAGAGTGCCTTCTGCACGACCCTCTTCACCTTTGTCGAGAAGTACGAGGTCAAGTACGCAGCGCCAAAGGGTCTCACGACTGGGGACTACAAGGCTTGGGCGAAGGTGTGGCTCCCCTTCTACGAGAAGCTGGCCTCGGAGGCGCCCAACAAGGCATCCATGACCGAGCTCAACTACGTGGTCGTGATCCTGAAGTACTACACCACTGCGAAGTCCCTAACGGGCCTCGAAGGCTACATCGCGGCCAACCACATCAAGTTCGAAAAGGGCACGAAAGCCCTGGCCAACGCGGTAAAGGGCTGCGCCTAGATTTAGAAACCCAGTCCCAAACAGTCGTGCCGTCTCGCTTCAGCCAGGCGCCGTGGTGCCCGGGTACCGACCGTTGACGGGAGGAACCGGCCGCCGCGAGACGGCGAGCCGCGCGCGAATCTAGTAGCTGGCGACCACCTCTTCCATGGGGCTCAACTCCTGCTCGCCCGACATGAACGTGGGAACTCGAATGACGAGGACCGAAACCAAGAGGCCGATGAACGCAATGCCCGCGGAGACGGTGAACGCCGTGGTGTAGCCATGCGTCGTCGCGACGTTGATCGCCGCGGATGTCGTCTGGTGCAGCGCGTGCAGCTTCGCGTTGGTGGCGTCGATCGCCACGGTCGCCAGAATCGCCAGGCCGAGTGCCCCGCCCACCTGTTGCATCGTGTTCAGCAGCGCCGACGCCAGTCCCGCCTCGTGGGGCTTCACGCCCGAGACAGCGGTGAGTGTGAGCGGCACGAAGGTGATTCCCATCCCCAGGGCGATGATGACCAGCGGAACGAAAACATCGAGGTAGTCGCTGGTCGACGTGATCCGAGTGAGCCAGAGCATGCCGATCACCGAGGCCGCCGGTCCAACGAGCAACGGTAGGCGGATGCCGATCCGGCTCACCGCGCGCGAGGACGCCATCGCAGCGACGATGATGCCGATCGTCATCGGCAGGAACCCAACACCGGTGCGGACGGCGCTCCAGCCCCAGACGTCCTGGAGGTACTGGGTCAAGAAGTAGAACATCGAGAACAGCGCAATGCCGATGCAGAGCATCATGGCGTACGCGCCCGAGCGGTTGCGGTTGCGGAAGATGTCAAGGGGCATGAGCGGCTCCTTGCTGCGACGCTCGATGAAGCCGAACGCCGTCAGCAACACGATGGCCGCGCCAAAGGAGACGATCGTCGCCGTGCTGCCCCAGCTGTGGTCCGATGCGTTGGAGAGTCCGTAGACCAGCGAGAGCATGCCGCCCGTCGCGGTGATTGCGCCGGGCACGTCGAGGTGGCCCGAGGTCGTCTGCGACTCATTGAGCGCTCGTGGAGCGAGCAGTAACACGACGGCTGCGATCGGCACGTTGATGAAGAAGATCCACCGCCACGAGACGTAGCTCGTGAGCAGTCCTCCCAGCAGCAAGCCTGCCGCGCCACCGCCGCCAGACATGGCCGCGTACACGCCCATCGCCCGGTTGCGGGAGCGGCCTTCGGGAAAGTTCGTGGCGATAAGCGATAGCGCCGTCGGGGCTGCGATGGCGCCGCCGACGCCCTGCAAGCCCCGGGTGATGATCAGCCACACATCGTTCTGGGCGAAGCCGCCCAGCAGGGACGAGACCGCAAAGATGCCGATGCCAATCATGAACATGCGGCGCTTGCCGTAGAGGTCGCCGGTGCGCCCTCCAAAGAGCAGCAAGCCGCCAAAGGTCAGCGCGTAGGCCGTGATGAGCCACTCGAGGTTGTTGAGCGAGAAGTGCAGATCCCTGTGAATCGTGGGCAGGGCGACGTTGACGACGGTTGCGTCCAACACGATCATCAGCTGCGCGCAAGAGATGACCGCCAGGGCCAGGCCGAGGTGCTTGCCCTCGGTGTTGCTGTGCGTGAGTTCGGGAACTTCAGTCGAGGACATTGGAACGCCTACTTTCGGCTAGTTGGTGGTCGTACTTATTGGTTCGCCGCAGTCGGGCCAGGTCCCCCCAGCACGAGCGGCAGGATGACTCCCTCGATGACGGCCTCAAAGAACTCCCGGTCGGGCGTTGTTCCATTAATGAGCAGTCGGTGCAGTATCAGTGCGGGAAGGATCGTCACGATCAGTGCGAGGTTGCGCACCGGCTGAATCTCGCCGCGCTCGACCGCCCGCTCGAAGACGAGCGTGAGGTTGGCCACGTGAGGTTCGACGAGGCGCTGGCGAAAGACTTCACGTAATTCGAAGTCGTGGGGCAACGCGCTGACCAGGCCGATGATGACTTGCGAGTCCATGGGCTGGTCGTACTTGCCACTGGCTCGCTCGGCGAGGACAGCGAGATCGCCGCGCAGCGTACCGGTGTCAGGCGCAGGAAGGATGACCCTGTCGCAGGTCAACGCGTCCACCACCAATTCGGCCTTGCCCGCCCAGCGCCGATAGATAGTCGCCTTGCCGGCTCCGGCGTACGCCGCGATCTTGTCCATGGTGAGGCGGTCGTAGCCGATCTGGGCCAGCAGCTTTAAGGCGGCGTCGCGAAGGACGTCGTCGCGCGACGCGTCGAGGTGACGTCCTCTCGGCTGCCGATCCGGCGACGGCTCGTTGATCTTCGTTTCGGGGTTGATCAGATCCATGCCGATTACGATACCAACTTGTTTCGAAACTGAACCGTATCGCTCAATAATTGTCGAAAATTTAGGAATTGAAGGCTTTTGAGGACGTGCGGTCCGTTACGTGGTGCGACAACCGAGCCTCCCGCCCGGTCGGGTTCGCCAGGGGCGAATCCGAGTTATGAGGCTGGAAAGACCTTCGCGTAGGCGATGACCGATGAGGGCACCGCCACGTGAACCGTCTCACCCCACTTGGAGAATTTGGTCGTGCTGTTCCCGTTCGACGTCGACACTGCCTCCTCAATGGGCAGCGTCTTCTTGCCCGACGAGATGGTCATGATGGTCGTCGATTTTGGTCCCGAGCTAGAGGCCGGCTCGGTCCACTTGATTTGATAGCCGCCGTTCGTCTTGCTGCGCGCGGCGAGCAACGTTGTGTTCTTGACCGGCGGCATCAGATTGGCGAAGGCCCCAGTCGTCAGATTGGACTGGAAGGTGGTGTACGGCGCCGAGCCCTCCTTCATGGCGATCCACGAGCTGCCAACCTTCGCCTGCTCGGCGGCGGAGAGGCCCATCAGCTTGGTCAGCCCCGTCTTACTCCCGCTCAGGTAGGCGTACATGGGCGTCACCGAGATGGTGAAGGTTTCGTCACCCTCGACGTAGGTCTCGGTCCCGCTTTTCTGGCCGATGTCCGCAACGACCGAACTGACGACCTTGTTCAGCATCGTCTCAACACTGACGTGCACTCCCCGGGTCTTGGCCAGCGCGGCTTTCGTTGCCGCGACGACCGTGATCGTCGTGGGGTTCTTCACCGACGCGCCAGCCGCCACCGGGACGCTCGCTACGAGCGCCGCGGCAAGTACGAGCGACGAGACGTGAAAGCCAGTGCGGCTACGGCGATTCATGAACCAAGCCTAGGGCGGATACAGGGGGCGTCCTGCGGGCCAGATCTTCCCTCACCGGCGTCGCGAACTCGATCGTCGCTAGAAGCAAGCTGACAAATCGAAGAGAAACTGCTGCATCGTTCGAATCTCTTCGAGCACCTCCGGCGGGCATGTCTCTAGCTTCTCGTCGCTCAAGATCCCGTGGACAATGGCCGTCGAGCGCAAGGCAACCTGCAAAGTGCTTAGCCAGGCCCACGCTTCCGCGTCGGAGAGAAACTGGGCGTTGGATGTCATGAGCGACAACTCGGCGTTGGAGGCGATATCGCTCTGGCGGGCCAGCGTGGAAAGCGGGTCGTCGACGTCGCTGCTCGGATTAATCGGCGCGTTGAGCGCGACGTGCCACTCGTGCTCGCCGTCGCGTTCTCCCGCCACCACGTGGACGAAGAACTCCCGGAGCATCATGCGACCCGTGTCGTTGACGCGCACCTCGACTCGACCATCACGCCGCCGGACAAAGAGCTTGCCCGCCACTAGGCGACTTGCTCGACGGTCGCCTGCAGGCCCGATACCTGCAGCTTCACGCAGTACGCCTCGGCCCGTTCGCGCTGCCCGGACCAGACAACGGCGCGGCCCTCATGGTGCACGGTCAGCATTAGCTGGGTGCACTTGTTGTTCGAATAGCCGAAGATCCGGCGGAATACAACCACAACCACCGTCATCGGCGTTACCGGGTCGTTCCAGACGATCACGTTCCAAGGTCGTTCGGTGACGATCCCGACGCTGGTTTCGACGTCGCTCTCAGTCGAGGAGGCGAGCAGCGGCTTCACCGACGTCATCTCTCCAGTGTCGCAGACGGACGCTGGCATTGACAGATACTCATCGTAAGGTGGGCGTCGAGGTTCGAAGGAGTATTTCCGTGACGAGGTGGCATCGCGACTTCGTGCGGCGCGTTCGCCGCCGCACCAGCCTGTCGATTCGCCACGCCGTCGGCCTGACGCGCGAGCCCCCGCCGCGCTGCAACGACCCAAACGAGGCGTACGGCGATGTCGACGGCGTTGCGCGACGCGTGCACGCCGACTTGCCGGCAATGCTCATCGGCGGGCTCGGCTCGCTTTTCTTTCAGATGCTGCACCCGTACGCGATGGCCGGCGTGGCCGAGTACTCGCGCTACCAGGACGACCCGCTCGGACGCCTGCGCCAGACAGCCAACTTCATCGGCGCGACCACGTTTGGCTCGAAGGACGCGGCGAAAGGCGCCATCGAGCGCGTCCTCAACGTGCACCGCCGAGTCCACGGCGTCGCCGACGACGGCCAACCCTATGACGCGAACGATCCCCACCTCCTTCTCTGGGTGCACTGCGCAGAGATCTACATGTTCCTCAACGCCTACCGCCGCTTCGGCTCGCGGCGGCTCGGCGAGGGTCAAGCGGACCACTACGTGGCCGAGATGGTCCCCCTGGCGAGGGACCTCGGCGTTGACAGGCCGCCGCGCAGCGTCGCCGAGCTCGAAGCGGCGCTCCTCGAGTTCCGCGGCGAGTTGCGCCTCAGTCCCGACGGCGTCGTCGCCCGCGACTTCATCGCTCACGGCGTGATGCGCAGCCACCTCCAGCGACTCATTTACCGGCTGTTCGTGCGCAGCGCCTGGTCGTTGCTGCCCTCGTGGGCCAGAGGGATCCTCGGCGTGCGTACCAACGTTGCCGCCGACCGTCTGGTCATCCGCCCAACGACGCGCCTCGTCAGCGTTGCCTTCCACTTGGCCGCGCCGCCGCCAGGTCAGATGGCGAGCGTTAGCCCACCATCGACCGCCACCACCTGACCAGTCACGTAGCTCGCCGTCGCGAGGGCCACGATGACCTCGGCCACGTCCTCAGGCGTGCCACTGCGGCGAAGCGGCGCAGTGGCTCGCACCAAGGCCCGAACAGCGTCCCATTCGGCGGTCCGGGGCGTGTCGATAAGGCCGGGCTCGACGGCGTTCACGCGCACCTCGGGCCCCACGGCCTTGGCGAGGAGCGTGGTGAGGTGACTGAGCGCCGCCTTGGACGCCGCGTAGGGTATCGACGATCCGACCGGCCGACTCGCGGCGATAGAACTGACGTTCACGATCGAACCCCGGCTCACCTTCAGGGCCGCCATCGCCGCGACGCTTACCTGCCACGTTCCAAAGACGTTGACCTCAAAGATCTCACGCCATGCCTCGACGTCCGCGGTAGCCAGATCGTGGTGTGGAATGACCTTGGTGCGGCCGGCGTTGTTCACGAGCACGTCGAGACGGCCACAGCGCTCCAGCACCGTCTCGACCAGACGTTCGCCGGCGCCGTGCGCGGCGATGTCGGCCTGCACGTAGTGCGATCCCGGCGTCGCCGCTGCGAGCTCTTCGCCGGCCTTGACGCTGCGTGATGAGTTGAAGATGACGGTGTCACCGAGCTCGGCGAAGCGCCGGGCCGTCGCGAGCCCGATGCCGCTCGTTGAACCGGTGACGAGAACGACGCGCGTCACTTACGCCTAAGGCGCCATGACCCGGCCCAGTGCTGGCCGGGCTCGAGCACGACCACGTCCTTGCCGCTGCGCAGCGCGTCGGGCGGACAGGTCATCGGCTCGACCGCTACCGAGGTTCGCCGGCGGCCCTTCTCGAGGTGATCGCCCGTGTAGACCTGGAAGTAGGGAAAGTTGCGGTCGACGCTGAGTTCGACCTCGCCGCCGTTGGCGTCCTCGAGCGCGGCGATCGCCATGCCCGAATCGTCACGCACCAAGTCGGTGTAGGTGACGTCGAGCTCGTGGCCGCTAACTGACTTGCGCCTGGCGAAGTCGAGCTGGTGACCCGCGAGGGGCAGGATTTCCCCCGTCGGGAGCTGGCGCTCGTCGACGGCCACGTAGGACTTGGCGGGAATCTCCAATTTCGCCCCCTCGATGGTCGGGGTCGTCACCGCCAGGTAGGGGTGAAAGCCAACGCCAAAGGGCAGCGGCACGCCGTCGCAGTTGGTAACCGTGGTCGTGACGGTCAGCCCGAGCGTTCCCAGGTGGTAAGCGACGCTGATCTCGCTCGCGAAGGGGTAGGCCGGCGTCGGGTGCACGAGGAGGGCGAGCACGCAGCGGTTCTGATTGACGGCCTCGATGCGAAAGGGGCTCCAGCGCACGAGTCCGTGCGACGCGGTCAGCTGAGCAACGTCGTCAATTGCGGGCCGCGCCGTGCGTCCAGAAAACGTCCACTCCCCCTCGTCGAGCCGGTTCGGCCAGGGAAAGAGGACCTGTCCGCGCGCGTGCGAGGGCAGCTCCTCGCCCGCGAAGCCTTCGACGACGCTCACGCCGTCCTTGACGTAGGTGCGCAGCGTGGCGCCGACCTCGGTCACGACGGCACGTTGGTCGCCGTGGGCGATGGCGATCTGTTCTCCCGACGGCAACATCAGTCGATTCCCCGTCCTTTCACTGGTAGGTAACTTAGGACAGTTAGCCTTTGACCGATGCGGCTGCTGCTCACCAACGACGACGGAATCACTGCTCCGGGCATGGTGGTCATGGCGAGGAGCGTCGTTCGCTGGATAGGTGAAGCGCCACTGGGCGAGACGCGAGAGGCCATCATCGTCGCGCCTGACCGCAACCACTCGGGAATGTCCTCCGCCGTTGGCGACGTCTTCGAGCGGCCCTCCGTTCCGTACCGGCGCTATCGCCTCGACGGAGCCGAGTCGATTCCCGCCTACGGCCTTGACGCGCCCCCGGCACTGTGTGCGATCCTCGGTGCGCTCGGCAGCTTCGAGCTCCTGCCCGACGTCATCGTCTCGGGCGTCAACGCGGGAGCGAACGTTGGAAGAAGCGTGCTGCACTCGGGTACCGTTGGCGCCGTCTTGACGGGCGCCCAACTGGGACTTTCGGGACTCGCGGTGTCGGTGCAGTGGGGCGACGACGTCCACTACGACACTGCCGCGGACGTGGCGATCGAGGTGCTCGACGAGCTCTTTCGCGCCCCCTCACGCACGCTGCTCAACCTCAACGTGCCCAACCTGGCGCGCCACGAGCTCAAGGGTGTGCGGCGCGGACGGATCTCCATGGCCGGCATCATCAAAGCGGCAGGCCCTCTCGCCGGCGGCCTGGCCCTGGGTGAAGAGGGCGAGCTGCCGTTGCGACTCGGCGCCGCCACGCCCGAACTGGGCGACGTCAGCGACGAGGACGCGGACGAGGACGGGGCGCTCTTGATGGCGGGCTACGCGTCGCTCACCCCACTGCGCGGACCACACGAGGATGACGACCCTGCTCTCGACGGTCTCATGCACAAGGCGCTCGACGCGATCGCCTCGCACCTGCAGCGAACCCGCTAGTCATCGTCGGGTCGGTGACGCTGCGCCTTCAGACGCCCCCGCGCCGTCTTGTCATCCATCCGGCGCGCCTTGGCGGCCTTCGTGGGCTTCGTGGCGCGACGGGTCGCTCGAGGCGCGAGGGCTGCGCCGAGCTTCGCGGCGAGTTGGTCGAGCGCGGCGACACGATTCTGTCGCTGGGACCGAAATCGGCTGGCGCTGGAACGCACGACCGGAC
Source organism: uncultured Acidimicrobiaceae bacterium (assembly GCA_963749355.1). Classification (GTDB taxonomy): domain Bacteria; phylum Actinomycetota; class Acidimicrobiia; order Acidimicrobiales; family RAAP-2; genus RAAP-2. The sequence continues at coordinate 202,747 of CAVVMM010000002.1, read as the reverse complement.
CGAGGGCCGCTTCGACGCGCGCCTTCTCGGCGTCACCGAGAGCGCTCGAGGCCGCGACATCGAAGGCGACCACGACGCGCGTCAACGAGCGGTTGGCGTGCTGACCCCCCGGTCCACCCGATGTCGTCACCCGAAGAGTGATCTCCTCGGCGGGAATCACGAGTCGAGGATGGATCGAGAGGGAGCCGTCATCGTTGGCTCTGGCGGGAGCCGCCACGGCCTAGTGACCGACCGGAAGACGCACCATGGCGATCTGGGTCGACGAGGTCACGAGCTGACCAGCATCGTCGAAGAGCTCGCATCGCTGGTCGACGAGCCCGTCGGCGATCACGACCGCCCACTGTCGCGCCCTCAGCCACTCGCTGGTCGGCACGCGACGAACGTACGAGGTCAGCTGGAGCGTGGGCACCCAGCCCGATGATCCGAGCGGCGCTGTGGCTGGAGGGAGCGCGTCGCTCGCCAGGAGAAGACTCCACGGCGTCCAGGCCGCCTCGCCGTCGTCCAGGCGAAGCCACCCGAGCACCTCACCCTGGGTCGATAGCTGGCCGTTCCACCAACCCGTCACCGTCGGGTCGAGTCGCACGTCGACGACCCGCATGATATTGACGTCGTCGCTCACGGTGGACTGGCGACACTTATCGAGCGGCGCCACATCCGGCGCAACTGCCTCTTGGTAACGAACTGGCGAATCCACGTGCAGCGTGCCGAGCGTGATGACGGATTCGGTCACCAACACCTCGTGCTGGTAGAGCGCCGCGTAAACGAACGTCACGCCCCGGCCGACGCGACGAACGTCCACGCGAAGCTCCACCGTGCCGACGTTCGGCGCGTTCACGTAGTTGGTCGTAATGGCCGTCACATCGGTGTGCGCCGAACCCTCGTCGTTCGCTCCAGCGAGCGCGGCGCTCGCGATCACGCACTGCAGGTAGCCGCCGTGAGGGTGGCCCACCACGGTGTAGATCGGCGAGAGGTGAGCCGAGAAACGTCCTGGCCCGACGGGCTGCACGGACGCCGCACCGGCCAGTGCGCGCCCCTCGTCGGCTGGGATCATGGGCCAACTCTAACTGGCGCAAACAATGCTTCCTGTAGATTGGCCGTGCGCAGGAGGTTGATGTTGAGAACGGTTCCCCATTTCGTCAACGGCAAACGAATCGAAGAGTCGGGCCAATTGAACGTCTTCAACCCCGCTACGGGGGAGGTGATCGCACTCGTTCCCGTGCCCTCGGTTGAGTTCGTCGGCGACGTAGTCGACGAAGCCCGTAGCGCGGCCAACGAGTGGGCCCAGTCGTCACTCTCGCGGCGCACCAACGTACTCTTTTCTCTGCGCCAGCTGCTCGTCGCGAACACCAACGAGCTCGCCGCCATCATCACCCTCGAACACGGCAAGACTCTCGCCGACGCCAAGGGCGAGATCGCCCGCGCCCTCGAGAACGTGGAGTACGCCTGCGGACTCATCGACCACCTCAAGGGGGACTTCTCCGACCAGGTCGCCGAGGGCGTCGACGTACACTCCACGCGCGAGCCCGTTGGCGTCGTCGCGGCGGTGACGCCCTTCAACTTTCCCATCATGGTGCCCCTGTGGATGAGCGCGAACGCGATCGCCAGCGGCAACGCCGTCATCTTGAAGCCCTCCGAGCGCGATCCGTCGGTCTCCATCCGCCTGGCCGAACTCTGGCTCGAAGCGGGACTGCCGAACGGCGTCTTCAACGTGCTCCAGGGCAACGCCACGACCGTCCACGCGCTGCTCGAACACCCTGGCGTCGACGCCGTCAGCTTCGTAGGTTCGACCCCAGTCGCCCGCGCGGTCCACGAGAGCGCGAGCAAGCACCACAAGCGCGTGCAGGCCCTCGGCGGCGCGAAGAACCACATGGTCGTCCTGCCCGACGCCGATCTCGACGTCGCGGCCGACGCCGCGATCAACGCGGGCTACGGCTCGGCGGGCGAGCGCTGCATGGCCATCAGCGTGGTCGTGGCCGTGGGTGACTCGGCCGGTCCGCTCATCGACAAGATCGCAGAGCGCATCGACCGGCTCACCGTCGGGCCGGGCGACGATCCCGCGAGTGACTTCGGCCCGCTCATCACGAAAGAGCACCGCGACCGCGTCGCGGGCTACGTGACGTCCGCGAAGCACGACGACATCGCCGTCGTTCGCGATGGCACGACGCTCGAAGCCAGCGAGGGCTTCTTCGTCGGGCCGAGTCTCCTGGACGGTGTGCGTCCGGGCACCAGGGCCTACGACGACGAGATCTTCGGGCCGGTGCTCGGCGTGGCGCGCGTGGCGACCTTCAACGACGCGCTCGAGCTCGTCAACGCCAACCCCTACGGCAACGGCGTGGCGATCTTCACCCGCGACGGCAACGCCGCGCGGCTCTTCGCCCGCCAGGTCCACGTCGGCATGGTCGGGGTGAACGTGCCGATCCCCGTGCCGATCTCGGCGTACTCCTTTGGTGGATGGAACGACTCGCTCTTCGGCGACACCCACATGTACGGCCCGGAAGGCTTCGCCTTCTACACCCGTGCCAAGGTCGTCACGTCGCGCTGGCCCCAGCCCTCAGACTCGCAGATCGACCTCGGGTTTCCCAGAACCCGCTAGCGCTCGCGAACCAAGCGGGGCGTAGAGAATCAACCCGGGCCCGGCGTGAACCGGTGGCCTAGAATCGTCGCGGCGAGGCGTGTCACCGAACCTCGTGGGTCCGTCCCCTAGCACGCCAACAGATCAAGGTAGGACGTACCGCGAGATGAGTAAGCAGCACACCAGCGTGAGGGCCTACGGCATTCTCGTGCGAGACGGCCTGGTCCTCCTCGTGCGCTCGAGCAGTCCCCAGATCACGCCACCGATCTGGTGGCTGCCCGGCGGCGGCATTGACTTCGGCGAGTCGCCCGAGCAGACCTTGCTGCGCGAGTTCCACGAAGAGACCGGCCTCTCGGTGAGCGACCCCGTGCTGCTCAACGTCGCGAGCGACGTGCGGCGGCGCCCGAACGGCGACCGCATCCACACGGTGCGCGTGCTCTACACGGTCTCACTCGACGGCGGCGTGCTGCGCGACGAGGCCGTCGGCACCACCGACCAGGCCGGCTGGTTCGACGTCGACGGGCTCGACGACGTCAACGTGGCCGAGTACGCCGTGCGCGCCATTCAGCTCGCGCTCGAGAAGTAGAGCGCGGGCATCTCGCGCTTCAAGAGCTTGCCCGCGGCGTTGCGCGGTAGGGGCTGGTGGGTGAAGGCGACACGGCTGGGAATCATGTAGGCGGCGAGGCGCGGCACGAGGAAATCGCGGAGTTCGTCGCTGGTCAGGGCCGTGGCGTCGCGCACCATCACGACGGCCGCCACCTCCTCGCCGAGCCGTTCGTTCGCCAGACCGAAGACCGCAGCCTCGTAGACCGCGGGGTGCTCGTAGATGGCCGACTCGACCTGCGCGGAGTAGATGTTCTCACCGCCGCGAAGGATCATGTCCTTCACTCGGTCCTCGATGTAGAGGAAGCCCTCCTCGCTGATGTGGCCGAGGTCGCCGGTGCGCAGCCAACCCTCAACGATCGATTCGGCGGTGGCCTCGGGTTGACGCCAGTAGCCGGTAATGAGCGTCGGCGATTTCAGCCAGATCTCGCCGCTCTGGCCGATGGCGACATCGCGGCCCGTCTCGTCGCGGATGGCCACGTCCATCACGATCGTCGGCACTCGGCCGGTCGAGGTGGGGTGGCTCAGGTAGTCACGACCGAAGTTGCCCGGACCGTAGGCGTTGGTCTCGGTCATGCCGTAGTAGAGGTTCGGCCGACCCTGCTTAAAGGAACGCTCGACGCGCGAGACCAATGTCGGCGGCGCTGGCGCGCCGCCGCCGCCGACGGCCGACAGCGAGGACGTGTCGTACTTGGCGAAGTTCGGCGACTCCATGAGGTCCCACGACTGGGTGGGCACCCCGGCGAAGGTGGTCACGCGGTGGCGCTCAATGAGCTCGAGCGCGCGATCGGGGTCCCACTTGTACATCATCACGAGCTTGAAGTGCCAGCAGAAGCACGAGAGCATCACCGGAATGCAGCCGGTGACGTGGAAGAGGGGCACGATCAAGATGAAGCAGGGCGACGGTCCGCTGCCGATCTCACTCACCTCGAGGCGCGCGGTCTCGATCTCAACGCCCGAGGCGAAGGCCATGACGGACTGAATGATCGCCCCGTGCGTAGAGACCGCCCCCTTGGCGATTCCGGTGGTGCCCGAGGTGTAGAGGATGGTTGCCTCGGTGTTGGGGTCGAGGTCCGCCACGGGCATGGAAGCGCCCCGGGCGACGACCTCGTCCCAGTGCTCGACGGCGTCGGCGTACGTCTCGCGCGCGTCGAGCCGCACCCCCAAGAGCCGGGCCCCCACGCGCTGGCACGGTCTTGTCGAGCGCAGGATGCGCTCCGAGTCGCCGATGAGGAGAGTCGGCACGCTGTCGCCGATAGCGAAGTCCAGCTCCTCCTCGGTCCACCAAGCGTTCAGCGAAACCGAGATCGCCCCGAGCGAGGTGATCGCCGCAAAGGCGACGACCCACTCGGGGTAGTTACGCATCGCTATCGCGACCCGGTCGCCCTTCGTAATGCCGTAGTAGTGGACGAGCGCGTGGCTCAGCGCATCGACCTCGTCCATGACCCGAGCGAAGGTCCACTCCTCGTCCTCGTAGACAAGAAAGGTGGACTCGATTCCGCGCGCGAGATCGAAGAAGTCGCGCAGCGTCGCGGGAGCATTCTTGAATTCCCGATTGACGACGCCGTTTCGTTCGACCTCGACGATCTCGAAGGGCTTGCCCGGCGCGGAGATGGCCGCTATCGCATCACTAAAACTGCGCACCCTTCGCCTCCATGACCAGACAATCCTATTCAGTTCGTCGTGACGACTTCCCCTCTTGACGGCCAAGTGGAGCGACGGCTTTATTGCCGGAACGGCCACGGTGGCTTTGGCGCTGGTTTGCCTACAATTCGCTCTAGTCACCTACGAAAGGATCATCATGCTGGCTTCTGGCTATCCGCTGCTCGACGTGTTCATCTCCACGCTGTACCTGGTCCTGTTCATCTTCTGGATCATTCTCGTGTTTCACGTCGTCTTCGACATCTTCCGCAGCCACAACTTGAGCGGACCTTCGAAGGCGCTGTGGATCATCTTCATACTCGTCCTGCCGCTGCTCGGCACGCTCATCTACGTCCTGGTGCGCGGTGGCTCGATGCACGAACGCCAGGTTCAGGCGGTCGCCGCCCAGCAGAAAGCCTTCGAGGACTACATCCGCCGGGTCGCCAACACCAAGGAGTGACTAGCTGGAGGCACCTAGCGATGATTTGATGAGCGACGCCTTTTGGGCCATGCGCTCGACGGACTCGGCGATCTTGGCCTTCACGTTCACGAGATCCACCCGGGCGGTTTCGGCCTCTTTGGTGAGCCCTTTCAGGTGCTCGACGTCCCAGAGGCTCAGCACCGGAGTCAGCACGTCGCCGAGGTACTGGCCGAGACCGTAGATCCCTTCCTTGGCGATGCGCACCGCGTGACGGGTAAAGCTCGGAATGCCGGTACCGGGCATGGCGAAGGTGCTCACCTGCTTGGAGACGGCGATCATCATCGCCGAGGGGTCGATGGCGAAGGCCGCCAGCGTGAGATCGCGGTAGAAGAGGTAGTGCTTGGTCTCGTCGCCCGCAATGAGCGCCAGAGCACGTTGCGGCCGATCTTGTCGTCCTTGGGCAGCTTGGCGCCCGTGTTGCGATGCGCGATCTGCGTGGCGCGCTCCTGGAACGAGACGTAGGCGATCATCTCGGCAAAGGATGCCGGGCTGGGGCACCTCGCCCTTTTGCATCTGCACGCGCCGCCCGTCCTCGAGCAGCGTGGGGTCGATGCAGCGGCTGACGTGGACCCAGTCACGCATGACCATCGAGTGGCGGTTCTCCTCCATCGTCCACTGGCAGCTCCAGTCGCGGATGGGGTGGCCCTTGGGCGCGTGAGCCGAGGATCGTGTCCGTGTAGTAGGGAAGGTTGTCTTCGGTGAGAAGGTTCACGTAGATGGAACTGCGCACGCCCTCGCCGACCGGGTAGTGCCTCGGGCGACCACGGTCGCTCGTTGAAGTCTCTCGCCCTCGCCCCAGTTGATCTGCTCGTGCGGGATACCAGAGGCGCGGCGCCTCCATGTGGCGGTTGTAGAGGCGTTCGACGTCGGGTGCAATCTCCTCTAGAAGGTCAACGCGGCTCTTCGGCGCTCGAGTGCCCAATCCGTGACTACCTCTCCCTCAGCTCGAAGCTGACCACCCAAGGATAACCTTCATCGTCAAATGCGCTCCACCAATCTTGTGATGGGCCGCACAAGTCGGACGTGTCGGACGCTCCAGGTAGCCTGATGGCTCTCGTGAAACTCCTCGACACGCTGGTCCCCGTCGACTTTCGAACCTCGATACGCGGCCCGCTGCGCCGGCTGTACTTGTGCACGTTCGTCGGCTGCATCGGAAACGGGCTGACGCTGTCACTCTTCGTCGTCTACCTGCACAACGTGCGCGGTTTCTCGACCACGTTTGCGACGCTGCTGCTCTCGTGTGGCCGCGATTGTCGGCCTTGCGAGCGACGCCGATATGGGGCAGCCTGACCGATCGTCTCGGTCCGATTCGCGTCATCCTGTTTTCCTACAGCGCCGACGCCGCCGCTCTGGTCTTCTGGGCCCTCGCCCACACCGAAGAGCAGGCGACCGTCGCCGCGCTCCTGCTCGCCCTCTTCGGCGGCGCGGGTTGGGGACCGATGAGCACGATGCTCGCTCGACTCGTGCAGCCCGAGCACTGCGCCAGCGGGCCTTCGGCGTCAACTTCATGCTGGTCAACCTGGGCATCGGCTTCGGCGCCCTCATCTCGGCGAGCGTCGTCGACCTGCAGCCACCCCGACACCTTCGTCGGCGCTCTACATCTTCAACGCCGAGCGTCACGCTGCTCGCGGCCCTCATCTTCCTAACCCTGCGTCATCACGGCGGACCGATCAAGGAGCTTCGCGATGACGCCGAGAAGCTGCGCAGGCAGGGCTGGCGCGAGGTGCTCGGCGACGGGCGAATGGTCCGCTACGTCATCGCGTCGGTCTTTCTCATGATCGGCGGCTACGGATCGCTGGACGCCGGACTTCAGCCTCTTCGTGGTGAACAATCTCGAAGATCTCCGTGCACGCCATCGGCGTCATCTTCTTCTTCAACACCTCGACGATCGTGCTCTGCCAGCTCTGGGTGCTAAACCGCATCGAGGGCAAGAGTCGCACGCGCGTTCTGGGCGTTGTGTCGGGCCTCTGGTTCATCTTCTGGCTGATCCTCGAAACGACGCTCGGAACTGCCGGCGACCGCCTCCGTACCGCTGCTTTGTCTTGCGATGATCGTCTTCGCGATCGGTGAGACGATGCTCCAGCCCGTGGGCTCGGCGCTCGTGAACGAGATCGCCCCCGAGCACCTGCGAGGTCGCTACAACGCCGCGGCCGGTCTGACCTGGGGAATCTCGGGCACCCTGGCACCCGCCATCACCGCCCTCTACTACGGCTCGCACGTTGGCAACTGGTGGCCCCTCGGCACCGGCCTCACGGCGCTCGTCGGCGGGGCCATGATGATGAATCTGCGCCGACACATCAGTTCAACCGCGGACGGTCGCCCCGAACCCGCGATGTAGCGTCGCGCCGCGGTTCGAGAGCGACGACACCGCAAGGGTCGTCGCCAATTCACCGGCAGCGTTCAACGAGACCGCGCGAAAAAGCTAGCGAGCCGTTCGAGCGACGCCCCGTCGTCGCCGACCCGGGCGCAACGCGACGCCCAGAGCCTCGAAGACCGTCGACGGTACGTGGATCCAGCCCTCTCGTAACGCGATCTCCGACAACTCGTCGGGAACGGGATAAGTCAACTGCGACGCGCTGGCGAGCGCCACGAGGGCGCTGAGCAGCGCGTCGAACGCGTGATCGGAACGAACGGCGTCGAAGCGAAGCTCGGGCGACAGGTCGAGCCACGACTCCGCGCGATCTTCGAGTTCGGCCACCATACGCTCGCGTTCCAGTCGCTCGTCTTCGCGATGAGCCGCGCTCCGACCGCCCTTGTAGCGAACGCCTCGCGGCGGAAGGAATCCCCACGCGCGCAGCGCGGCCGCCGGATAAGTCTCGACCAGGCGTCCGCTGCCGTCACGGGGCTCGAGGTCGCCCCAACGCGTGATCCACGCCGACTGCAGCCAGGCCGCGCGCATCGCGACGACGGCGATCAGGTCCGACGAGACTGAGAGTGGCGTCGAGCCAATGCCCAGCCCCTTCACGAAAAGGTCGGTTTGCCGATAGCGAAGGCTCTCGCGCGACGCCCGTGCGTGCGGCTCCTCGAAGGTCGGCCAGCGACTCTGCGCGCTGTGGGCCGCCACCGCGGCCACGAAGTCGTCGGGCCAGCCGAGCGGCGCGTCGAGGCCAACGGTGGTCGTCGAATCGACCAGCGCGACCAAGTCGGCGTCATCGGCGACGAACCCCGCGGCCGGCGACGTGGCCTCGGCCCGTGAGCCACGAAGGGTCAGGACGACCACGCCGGTGCGCTCGGGGCTGCCCGCAAGGTCGATGCCGACGAATCGGGCGGTGCGCACTGCGCTGTTGGGCACGTACCTCCTCGTCGAAGCGCTAACGCTCTGAATCTACGAGTCTGCGCGAGCCGGTGCTCGGGCGACGAGGCGACGCCAGCCGGATTCAACGAAAATTGGCTGTCACGGCGCCGGCGGTGGCGACAGTAACCCTGTAGAGAGAGTCCTAAGCGGGGAGTGGATTATCGGTACCTCACGCTCCATCGGTCGAGTCGTCAGCGCCGCCGTAGTCGGTCTCACCGTTCTGGGCGTCGGTGCTTGGAATGCGGCGGCCACGCCAAAACCGGCGGGCGACTCGGTGCCGGCGGGGGCGACGGTGCTCTACTGGTCATCCGGTTTCGGCACGGTCGGCCGGACGCCATCGAGGTCTGGCGTCGTCACGGTGACCAACAAGAACGTCATTGGCGAGGTCAGGACGCTCATCAATTCACTGCCGGTGAGCAGCACGCGCAATCGCGTGTGCCCCGATGACCTCATGATCCCGTCGTGGGTCAGCTTCGCCGCGAGCAAGGCGTCCAAGCCTTTCACTCAGGTGATGTTCCAGCTCGGCGGATGTCCCTACGCCCGGGTCTACCAACGTGGTGTCGCGGTCTCGCCGACGTTGGGCGGCAATCACCTTGGCGAGGTATACGCCCGGATGAGGGCCCTCATTGGCGGCACCAACGGCGTCAGCCCCTCAATGACGGCCTCGGCGGCGCGAGCGGGCGCCCCCTAGACCTTCAGCAAGACAGACTGTGGACGTTCGTCCGAGAAGCTGGGGACGATGAACTACTTGGTCGCCCAGGGCATCGACTCGCCGGAAGCCTTAAAGAGCCGAAGGGCGAAGACGATCTGCACGATGCCGGCGATCAGCGCGACGTAGATCCCAATGCGTGCCCCGTAGCTGAAGCCCGTCACGTTCGAAACCCCGTAACTGCCCCGCGGCAACGTGATCCAGCGGATGGCGACGAGCAACGTGCCGATGACCGAGGCACCGAGGACCAAGACGCCTGGACCCATCGACACCTTGGGCATATTCGAGCCCGAGCGGAGCAGCACCAAGTACACGCCGGCCAGCACAATGAGCAGCGCACCGAGCCACCCGTAGCCCGAACTGAAGCCGCTCACCGAAGCACTGTAAAAGGTCGAGCTGAAACCGTACCAAGGAAGGAACAGCGCGATCAGAGCGCATAGCGCCGTGATCGCCACCACCTTGTCCGGCGTCGATAGTTTCTTCCAGTCAAACGCTGCCATGCATCCCCCATCGCTAGTGGCTCGACGCACGGGCTCGTTCGCCCGCTGCGCCAGGCTCTTCCTGGCCTCGCACGCCTCCACGAAGTCAGCGTTGCGAGGAGACCCTCCGTTCCAAAGACGACGTATCTATATCACAGGTGACGACTCAATGCTCGGACCACGACGCGGTCGCTCAGCGATTCTCAGCGGGGGCGCCCCGAAGTGGGTGTGGCTCGTCGTGCTTCACCGATGCCGAGATTGAATGGTCAACCACGGTGTCGACCCCGGGTTACCGTCTCGTGACGAGGGAAGAGCATCCAACAGGCAGTTAAGGTATGGCCGACCGAGAACTTCGGCGGCGTCGTCGGCCCGGATGAACCGGGTGGGGCAAGGAGGCGGTCTGTGAGCTGTCGCGGAAGTGCGACGCCAATGACTACATTTGTGGCGCTTCCCGGCCCAGGACCCGAGGGCCGTCGGGACCATCGACCAGACACTGGTAGACGGTACTGTGCCACTGTTTGAGCGCCGCGCCGTGATGGCGTCTCGACGGGCGCCCAACGACTTCGCCCGACGCCTCTTCGCGCCTCTGCCTGGCGGCTACAACCGCCTCGCCGCCGTACTCTCCCTCGGTCAGGACGGCCGTTGGCGCTCGACAATGGTGAGCCACATCGTCGCGGCGCGCCCCGCGCTCGTCCTCGACGTGGCCTGTGGGCCCTGCGCCGTTACCAAGCGCCTCGCCAGGAAGACATCGGCTCGCGTGGTGGGGCTTGACCTTAGCGAAGCAATGCTGCGAGAGGGGCAGTTCAACATTCGCGAGGCCGGGCTCGAGGATCGAGTATCGCTGGTGCTCGGGCGCGGGGAGCAGCTGCCCTTCGCCGACGCGACCTTCGACGCCCTTACCTTTACGTATCTCCTGCGATACGTCAGCGACCCCCGCGCGACACTGGCCGAACTGGCTCGCGTGGTCAAGCCCGGCGGATCGATTGCCAGCCTGGAGTTCGCCGTGCCGGAGCGTTTGCGTTGGCGGGTGCCCTGGTGGCTCTACACCCGCGCGCTCTTGCCGGCTGCGGGATACCTCATGGGCGGGCGGGCATGGTTTGACGTCGGGCGCTTCCTCGGGCCAAGCATCTCGCAGCACTATCGGGACTATCCAGTGCCTTGGATCGTCAACGCGTGGAACTACGCTGGCGTCGATCATGTGGAGTACCGCACGATGAGTCTGGGCGGGGGTGTGGTGATGTGGGGTTACCGGACGGGTTGAACATGCCAAAGCCGCCGCACGACGAGACGTCGGTCGCCGGCCCCTCCTTCTACGCTCAGCCCCGGTTCTTGCGCCACCCCGGCCTGCGCGACTGGTGGACGGTGACCCACCCTCCCTACACGATGCTCCACCTGTCGCTTGTAACAATCGGCGCGTGTCTGGTCGGTCCGGTGAACGCGGTTCGCCTCATCCTCACCCTCGTCGCGTTCTTCCTCGCGGTCGGAATTGGCGCGCACTGCCTCGATGAGCTGAACGGACGTCCCTTGAAGACGTCGATTCCCCGATGGCAGCTCGTCGGCGCGTCATGCTTCGGGCTGGGTGGGGCCGTGGCCCTGGGAATCGTCGGCATGGTTCTCGTTAGCGCGTACCTGGTCGTGTTCATCGCAATTGGCGTGGTCATCGCCGTTGGCTACAACCTCGAGCTCTTTCAGGGCCGACTGCACAACGGTGCGATGCTCGTCCTGGGCTGGGGCGCCTTTCCGGTCTTAACGGCCTACTTCGCTCAGCACGCGACACTTTCCCTCGCTTCTTTCGGCGCGGCTACGTTCGGAGCGCTCATCACGCTGCTCCAACGACAACTCTCCACGCCGGCCCGCGACCTGCGCCGGCGCACCCTTGCCGTCGAAGGAGTGGCCGAGCGCCTTGACGGCACGCGCGTTGCGATCACCAAGCAGTCGATCCTCGAGCCCTTGGAACGGGCACTGCGAACCCTATGCTGGACGGGCGTCGCGATCGCCGCGACCTTGGCCTATCTGCGCTTTCACCACTGACTCCGCGAGCGCGCGAGCGCCATCAAAGTCAGCTACGCCAGCGGCAATGCGATTAGCGCGTAGAGCGCAAACTCGACCTCGCCTCTCGACGCGCTCGACCAATGACGTAGCCGCCGAAGCTCGCGAGCAGGATCCCAGGGCCGCTGGCATAGCCCAACCAGTATTCGAAGACACGCGACGCCGAGGCTGAGTGGAAGTACGAGCCCACTATTACCGGCCAAATGATGGGAACGATAGTCAGCCACGCGCCGCAGAGGAAGAGGGCGAACCCCGCCATGGTGAGGGTGCCGACTGACAGGAATCCCATCGGTCGGCGCGCTCTAGTAAGCACCACTACGCATGCGATGAGACCTAACGCGCCCGGCACGATCGCGCCGAGGACGTGGACCTCGTTCCACTTCCAAGAGGACGTGCCGTCCGCGGAGAACCCGAAGGTCGGTCCGATCAAGGGAACCAGCCCCGCCCACGCGGACAGGAGGAGCGCGGCAAAGCCTCCGAGGATCAAGCCGATCGAGGCCCGATGTCTGCGAACATCGCCTTGCAGCACCGGCTCACGAGTCTCGGGGCGCTTCGGGGCCACGCGCTTGACGGTTGTTGATCCCATCGTGTCGAATGCCGGCGCTTCGGCTTGCGAGACGTGAGAGTCGTCCACTTGTGTCATTGAGTCATGTCGTACGCTCATAAACCCTCCTTCGATACTCAGATTTTATTTCGGATAGTCCCAAATTCTCCTGTGAAGGCGTCGAATGAGCCGTATTTAATTTTCGGACACGCGCACTTGTTAAACGCCATCGATATGACGGCCAATGTAGCGAAGAGACGCGCAGTTCGTCGACGCGATCGCCCTCAGTTGTTTGGCTGTGCCGATGTTCACAATCGTTGTGCGACCCACCGACGTGCAGAATTCTCAGGTGTTCTTAAAGGTGAATCAAACAGGGAGCGATTAGTCGAAAGTCGGCCGCGAACTTGACACAACGTATGAAATTAATTGAAGGCCTTCAGAGCGCTCGTCGACGCCAATCAAAGCAGTAGGCCCGTAAGTCTCGCCCACGTTTCCGTCGCAAACCTCATCGCTGAGCGTGGCGAACTTGAAACCTTTCGCGCGTCAATCAATCGTAGGGTAAAGGGAAGTGCTTTCCCCCGTCGCCAAGTCCTCGCTGGCCGCGCTCGTCGTTGCTCTGTCGCTCACCGCCAGCATGTCCCGTGCCTTGGCGAGCACGCCGTCATTGGCGACCATCGGCTACGACATCAGCTTCCCGCAGTGCGGCAGCGCTCTGCCGTCCTCCGCGGAATTCGGCGTCGTGGGAGTGGACAACGGCCAGGTGCTGACGACCAACCCCTGCCTCGGTCGCGAGCTGAGCTGGGCGAAGGCTGCGACGAACGGTGCGCCGGCCTTCTACGTCAATACCGGTGACCCCGGTCCCGCGTTCGCGTCGCACTGGCCCACCGGCCAGACAGCGCCCATGGTCTGCTACGGAGCGAACTCGGTGCCCTGCTCGTACGACTATGGGTGGAACGCCGCGCGATACGCCTTCTCGAGCGCGGTCAACGCAGAAACTACCATCGGCGCCGCATCGCCGGGCGTCGCCGCTCGTGCTGCGCCGTGGTGGCTCGACGTTGAGACCGGCAACCCGTGGGAGTTCAAGCCGTCGTACTACGGTCGCAGCGCCACGTCGTTCGCGAACGACCGGGCGTCGATCGAAGGCGAGCTCGCCGCCTTCGCGAGCCTCGGTGTGACGTCGGTGGGCATCTACTCCTACCCCGCGTTGTGGACGGCGATCACCGGGCCCTCCGCTTCGGGCTTCTCCGCGGTTCCCGTCTGGATGCCCGGACCCGCGACCTTGAGCGGGGCCGAGACGGACTGCGCGTCGCCGTCGTTCACCGGCGCCCGGGTGGCGATGATCCAGTACCCGTCGGGCAGCTACGACGGCGACTACGTCTGCGGCCTGTTAAGCACGCCGGTATCGACGGGAGTTTCGGCCGCCGACGCCGCCTCCTTCACTGACCAAATCGTGACCACCAATGAAGATGGCACGGTCACTTACGTCCAGACGAGCGGCAGCCCCCAATTAATCGTCAGCTCAAGCGGTGCCGTAACGACGAGCGGAGCGCTCGCCATCGGCACGTACCAAGCCTCCGGCACGACGAGCGATCCCCACGGCGACACCGGGACCTTCAGCCTGAACCTTGCCGTCGGCGCGCTGATCCAGGGGCCACCCGTCAGCAGCGCCGTGAAGGTGAGTGGCTCCTCCTCCTTCCATGATCAGCTCGAAGTGGCGGGCATCGAGGGCACGGTGACCTTCGTACAGACGAGTGGCAGCCCCCAGCTCGTCGTGAGCCCGAGCGGCGTCGTGACGACGAGCGGGACGCTGACGGCTGGTGCGTACAAAGTCTCAGGAACCGAGAGCGATGCGGCCGGTGACGAGGGGGCCTTTGCCTTCGCGCTGAAGGTCGGCGCCCTCGTCCAGCGAGCACCGACCCTGGCGTCAGTGACGACGACCGGCTCCCCGACGTTCAGCGAGCAGCTCGACGTCGGCGCCAACTTGGGTGCCATCACCTACGTCCAAAAAAGTGGCAGCCCGAATCTGGCTGTCAGTTCAAGCGGCGATGTCACGACCAACGGAGCACTGGCGGTGGGCACCTATCACGCGACTGGCACCACGAGCGACGCCACCGGTGACATCGGAACGTTCACCTTTGCCCTCGACGTCACGGCGCCACCCCCGGCACCACCGGTCGCTGCCTCCGTGAAGGGTTACGCCGTCGCGGGTGGGACCACGACCCTTGGCATTTTCGGATCCGGATTCGTCGGTCGTCCCCGCGTCACGAGCCACCCCGGCACCACAGCCACCGTCATACGCGACACCGGTACGGAATTGGTCGTGCGAGTCTCCGTTCGGGCCCACTCGCGTAACGGCGTTTTCACGTTCACGGTGACACTGGCGAACGGTGAGTCGTGTCAGATCAACTACGACCAGCGGTAGTTGACGCAGCCAGCACCAACGTCACATCTCGATACTGCGCATTCGGCTCCACGGAACCATGACCGGTGAACGTCGCTGGCTGGATGGGTGAATCGGCTTGAGGGGCCCTTCGGGGTTTACCCCTATAGATGCTCTCGGGAGGCGTCTTTAGCATGAACGGCGTAACGCTGAAACCGGACGTAGGAAATGGAGTGAGCGCGTGAGCTTTCTAGAACTGCATCATGTCACGAAGTCCTACGGCGCCGGACAAACGGAGGTCCACGCGCTCATCGACGTCAGCCTCTCGGTGGACACCGGGGACTTCATTGCGGTGATGGGCCCGAGCGGTTCGGGCAAGTCGACGCTGCTCACTATCGCTGGCACTCTCGAGGAGCCGACCAGCGGCGAAGTCCTTATCAACGGCCTCTCGCTGGCCAAGACGTCGCGCGACGACCGGGCTCGCTTGCGCCGCCGAACCATCGGCTTCGTGTTCCAAGACTTCAATCTGCTGGCTGGCCTGACGGCCGCCGAAAACGTCTCGCTGCCGCTCGAGCTCGACGGCGTTTCAAGTTCGAAGGCACATCGGGCGGGCGTGGCAGCTCTCGAGAACCTCGGCCTGGGCGATCGCGCCAATCGGTACCCCGATGAGCTTTCGGGCGGCGAGCGCCAGCGGGTCGCCATCGCGCGCGCCGTGGTGGGAGAGCGCCGACTGCTGCTCGCCGATGAGCCGTCGGGCGCACTCGACTCGGCGAACGGCGAATCGGTGATGCGGATGATCCGCGCGGCTTGCCAGCGGGGGGTCGCCGCGGTCGTCGTGACCCACGACGCGCAACTCGCCTCGTGGGCCGACCGAGTGGTCTTCCTGCATGACGGGCGCGTCGTCGACCAGACGATGCCCCCGCCAGATTCCGCGTCCTTCCTCGAGCCAAGTTGGCCCGCGCGCCCGAGCCCGTGATGACGGCGATCGAGCCCGCTTTGGCTCGCCCGTCGAACGGTGGGTTGCCAGCTCGACGTGCGATGGTGCGCTGGGCCTGGCGGCTTCTGCGGCGCGAGTGGCGCCAGCAGCTCCTCGTCCTGGCGCTGATCACGACGGCGATCGCCGCCACCGTGATTGGGATCGGCGTCTCCTCCAACACGCCGTCCTCACTCGATGCGATCTTTGGCACCGCGAACTTCCGCGCCACGCTGTCGGGTACGCCAGCCCAGATCAGCACCGACATTGCGTCGCTGCAGAAGCGCGTCGACGAGAGCGCCCACCGGCTCGACGTCATCGAGAATCAGATCCTCACCGTTCCTGGCTCGATCGAGACGTTCGACCTTCGCGCACAGAACCCCAAGGGGCTCTACGGTGGCCCGCTCATCGGCCTCGTCAGCGGTCACTACCCCGTGGGTCCCGATGAAGTCGCGGTCACTTCGTCGGTTGCGACGGACTTTCATCTCGCCGTCGGCGACACCTGGCACGTGGCCGGGCTTACTCGCCACGTCGTAGGCATCGTAGAAAACCCGTCCAACCTTCTCGACGCCTTCGCGCTGGTGGCGCCGGGACAGGTCAAGTCCCCGACCCAGGTCACGGTCCTGTTCGATCTCCCCCGCGGCGTACCAGTCTCGCTCCCCAACACCGTCCAGTCGAGGTCGACGGCCACGTCCTCCAATGCGATGAATCCCGAGACCATCACCATTGCACTGGCGACACTGGCCATGATCCTCGTCGGCCTAGTCGCCGTCGCGGGCTTCACGGTCCTCGCCCAGCGGCGACGTCGCGCGTTCGGCATGCTCGAATCACTCGGCGCCACCGATCGCAACGTGCGACTCGTCGTTCGCGCCAACGGTGTGTTGGTGGGCGTCGTCGGCGCACTGCTCGGCCTCGTCCTCGGCCTCGCGCTCTGGCTGGCGTACCGGCCGAGCCTCGAGACCGATGCCCACCACAGCGTGGGCACGTTCGCGCTGCCCTGGGTCGTGATCGTGATCGCCATGGCACTCGCGATTCTGGCGTCGTTCCTGGCGGCGTCGCGACCGGCCCGCGCGATCACCAAGACGTCCGTCGTGGCCGCCCTCGCCGGCCGGCCCGAGAAACCACGGGCCGTGCACCGCACGGCGGTGCCGGGCATTATCTCTCTCGTTGCGGCGTTCTTCCTCCTCGGCTACGCCGGAGCCAGCGGGGGCAACGGCGGCGGCATGTTTGAGCTCGTCATCGGCTTTGTCGCTCTCACCGTCGCGATCGTCCTGCTCGCGCCCTTCTTGCTGGCCGCCCTCGCGAAGGGCACGCACCGCGGTCCCTTCGCCCTGCGCATGGCATTACGGGACCTCGCACGGTACCGGTCGCGCTCGGGCGCGGCGCTGTCGGCGGTCGGACTGGCGATAATGGTCGCAGTGGTGATCTGCGTCGCCTCGGCGGCGCGCTTTGGCAACGTGCTCGACTACGCCGGGCCTAACCTCTCGTCGAACCAGCTCCTCGTCTACACGGCGAATGGCCCCTACGGCCCTGGGGGGCCGGGCAACGCCGGCGCCGGCAACGCGGTCACCACGTCGAGCCTCGCCGCCGAGACCGCGAGCGCCATGGGCATCGCGCGGGCCCTCGACGCCCAAAGGATCGTCGAGCTCGACTCGACGAGCGCCACCATCCAGCACGCCGCCAACGGACGCAGCTACTCCGGACCGCTCTACGTCGCGACGCCCCCACTGCTGAAGGCCTTTGGCATCAAGGCGAGCCAGTTGAACCCTGACGCGGACGTCCTTTCGATGCGGCCCGGCTTTGCCAGCATCTCCAAGATGCAGCTCGTCTATGGGAACTACTTCTCCAACGGGGGCCGGAGGGGGCCCAACGGCTTCCCCTGCCCGAAGACCGACTGCCTGGCCAATCCCGTTATCGAGCAGGTTCCGGCGCTGCCGGCGGGCACCTCCGCTCCCAATACGGTGATCACCGAGCACGCGCTGCACCAGCTCCACCTCAACGCCTTCGTCTCAGGTTGGCTCCTCCAGACCGCTCAACCGCTCTCGGCTGCCCAGATCGCCGACACTCGCGCCACGGCCGCTGCGGCGGGCATGAGCATTGAGACCAAGTCGAGCATTCCGACTTCGGCCACGATCATCGACTGGGCCACGGTCGTCGGCATGGTGCTCGCGCTGGGCATTCTGGCAATGTCGATCGGCCTCGTGCGCTCCGAGCAGTCCAGCGACCTGAGGATCTTGACGGCGACGGGGGCCAGCAGCTTCGCGCGGCGCACCATCAGCGCCACGACGGCGGGAGCGCTCGGTCTGCTCGGGGCCGTCGTGGGCACCGTGGGGGGCTACCTCGCGCTCATCGCCTTCAGCCGAAACGACAACCTGGACGGCTTGTCGTCGCTCACGAGCGTGCCCATTCTCAACCTCGCGCTCATTCTGCTCGCCATGCCGGCCATTGCCGCCGCCGCTGGCTGGCTCTTCGCCGGACGCGAGCCTCGGGCCATCTCGCGCCAACCGATCGAGTAACGCCTAGCTGCAGCCGCTCGTCGCGCCGCAGCTCGAGCACACGTAGCACGAGCCCGCCCGCTGCATGTGGTTGCCGCACTGGTAGCACATCGGCGCGTCGCGCTGCTCGGCGCGGCTGAGCAGGTGCGGTCGCTGATCGACCTCGACCAGGGTCGGCTGGATGGGCAGGTTGTGCGTGGGCGTCGCCTGCTCGGCCACCTCGGGCAGCGTCGGCTGGAGCCGTTCGCTCGATGAGAGCACGCCGATCTCTTCGCGCTCCTCGCGGCTGAGGTAGTCGAGCGCGAGGCGACGGAAGATGTAGTCCACCAGCGAGGTCGCGATGCGCAGCTCGGCGTCGTCGGTCATGCCTGACGGCTCGAACTTCATGTTGGCGTACTTCTTCACGTACGTCGCCAGGGGCACCCCGTGCTGCAAGCCGAGGCTGATGGAGATGGAGAAGGCGTCCATGATGCCGGCCAGCGTTGAGCCCTGCTTCGCGACTTTGATGAAGACCTCGCCGGGTCGGCCGTCCTCGTACTCGCCGACCGTGACGTAGCCCTCGCAGTCCGCGACGCGGAAGGCGAAAGTCGAGGACACGCGACGGCGGGGCAGTCGCTCGCGAATGGCGCCCACCACGACGTGGGCGCCCTCGTCGCGGGCGTGCTCGAGAGCCGTCTCGAGCTTGGCGATGCGCCCATAAAGCTCGATCACTTCGGCGGCGTCAACGTCGACGTCGCCGAGGCTCTGGCCCACGGCGCCCTTCTTCGCCATCGACAGCGGTTGGCCGACCTTGCAGTTGTCCCGATAGATCGCCACCGCCTTCAGTCCGAGGCGCCAGGCGTCGAGGTGAAGGCTCTCGACCTCCTCGACCGTAACGTCCTCTGGCATGTTGACGGTCTTGGAGATCGCGCCCGAGATGAAGGGCTGCACCGCGCCCATCATCCGCACGTGGCCCGAGTAGTGAATGGAGTTGTCCCCCATCGAGCACGCGAAGACCGGCAAGTGCGCGGCCCGTAGGGCCGGGGCGCCCACGATGGTCTTGTTCTCGTCGATGTAGGCGATGATCGCGGTGATCTCGTCCTCGGAGTAGCCGAGCACGCCCAGCGCGCGCGGGACGGTCTGGTTGACGATCGACATGTTGCCGCCGCCGACGAGTTTCTTAAACTTTACGAGCCCGAGGTCGGGCTCGATGCCCGTCGTGTCGCAGTCCATCAACAGCCCGATCGTGCCGGTCGGCGCGAGCACCGACGCCTGGGCGTTGCGCACGCCGTGGCGAATCGCCAAGTCCACGGCCTCCTCCCAGGCGCGCCGCGCGGCGTCGAGCACGTCGCTTGGCGCGAGCGGATCGTCGATCCGGTATGTCGCGTCGCGGTGCATGCGAAGGACGTTCACCATCGCCTCGGCGTTCTCCGCGTACCCCTCGTGGGGGCCCATGCGCGCCGCGGTGCGCGCGCTCACGACGTAGGCGTACCCCGTCATGAGGGCCGTAATCGAGGCCGCCCAGGCCCGTCCCGCTTCGGAGTCGTAGGCCAGTCCCGAGGCCATCAAGAGCGCCCCCAGGTTGGCGTAGCCCAGGCCGAGCTGGCGGAACTTGCGCGAATTCTCCGCAATCTTCTCGGTTGGGTAGTCGGCCGCGCCGACGAGGATCTCCTGGGCGCTGAAGACGACCTCCACGGCGCACTTGAAGGCTTCGACGTCGAAGGTACCGTCGTCGGTGAGGAACTTCATCAGGTTGATGCTGGCGAGGTTGCAGGCCGAGTTGTCGATGTGCATGTACTCCGAGCAGGGGTTCGAGCCGTTGATCCGCTCGGTGTTGGGCGAGGTGTGCCACTTGTTGATGGTCGAGTCGAACTGCAGTCCAGGGTCCGCGCACTCCCACGCGGCCCGGGCGATCTGGCGCCAGAGCTCGCGCGCCTTGACGGTGCGGATCGTGGCGTGGCCGTGGCGCGCGGTGAGGTGCCAGTCGCCGTCAGCGAGCACCGCCTCCATGAACTCGTCGGTGACGCGCACCGAGTTGTTGGCGTTCTGGTACTGAATCGAGTTGATGTCCCGGCCGTCCAGGTCCATGTCGAAGCCCGCGTCGCGCAGCACGCGCGCCTTGTCCTCCTCGTGGGCCTTGCACCAGATGAACTCCTCGATGTCGGGGTGGTCCACGTCGAGGATGACCATCTTGGCCGCGCGGCGCGTCTTGCCGCCGGACTTGATGGTTCCGGCCGAGGCGTCGGCACCGCGCATGAACGACACTGGCCCACTCGCCGTGCCGCCGCCCTCGAGGGCCTCGGCGCTCGAGCGGATCTTCGAGAGGTTCACGCCCGCACCCGAGCCACCCTTGAAGATGATGCCCTCCTCGGTGTACCAGTTCAGGATCGATCGCATCGAGTCATCGACCGAGAGGATGAAGCAGGCGCTGGCCTGTTGCGGGACGCCCTTCACGCCGATGTTGAACCACACCGGTGAATTGAAGGCGGCCCGCTGGGTGATGAGGAGGTACTTCAGCTCGGCGCGAAAGTTCTCGGCCTCTTCCTCGTCGACGAAGTAGTCGCGCTCGACGCCCCACTGGGTGATCGTATCGACGATGCGATCGGCCACCTGCTTCAGTGACGTCTCTCGCTCGGGCGTGTCGAGCGTGCCCCGGAAGTACTTTTGGGCGAGGATATTCGTCGCATTGAACGACCAGCTCGCCGGCACCTCGACATCGAGCTGTTCAAAGGCGACCGACCCATCGCGGAAGTTCGTGATACGCGCGTCGCGGCGGTCCCAGACGACTTCGTCGTAGGGGTGACGATCCTCGGTGGTGAAGTAGCGGCGGATCCCAATCCCGAGTCGCTGAGGTGCGATAGCCATATCTCTCTCTTCTTCCTGTACCGACACTAAGAACGCGTCCGGCGACGTCGAATCGAGATGTCAAGGTCAAATTCCCTTGGCCCCCCAGCCACAATATGTAGTGGCTAAACCAAAACCCGTCGCAAGATGCTGTGTTATTACAGCACTGTAATTACATCGTGTCAACTACTTTCTTGAAGACTTTTTCACAACAGTGCGTACCCCAGCCTAGGGCCCGAAACTGGCCGTTCGCCTCGGTAGCCTGATCCGCGTGAAGCTGATCCTCGCCCTCGACGCCGGCACCACCGGGGTGAGAACCGTGGCCTTTGACCGCGACCTCGACGTGGTCGCCGAGTCCCACCGCGAACTGACTCAGTATTACCCCTCCCCCGGCGAGGTCGAGCACGACCCCGCCGAAATCACCACCCTCGCGACCGCCACCCTGCGCGACGTGGCCGCGCGCGCCCGTTCCGCCGGCCACCACGTGGCAGCCGTTGGGATCACGAACCAACGCGAAACAACGGTCGGCTTCGATCGCGAAACCGGACGCGTCTTTCACCGGGCGATCGTCTGGCAGGATCGGCGCACCGCGCCGCTCTGCCAGGCGCTCGAGCGCGAGGGCCGGGGTGACGAGGTCCGCGCCACGACGGGACTCGTCCTCGACTCCTACTTCTCGGCGACCAAGATGCAGTGGATGCTCGAACGGGGTCTGGCCGACGCGTCGAGCGCACCCAGTTTCGCCACGATCGACACTTGGCTCACCTGGGCCCTATCGGGCGGCGCCTTTCTCACCGAGCCGTCGAACGCCTCGCGCACGTCGCTGCTCGATCTCGCCACGCTCGACTGGTCGCCAACGATGTCGGATCTCTTTGGGGTCTCGCGTTCGATGCTCGCCGACATTGTTCCCTCGTCGAGTCACTTCGCCGCCGTGAGCGGCGAGGTCGTGCCCGAGCTCGCCGGCGTGCCTATTACTGGCGTCTTAGGCGACCAGCAGGCGGCGCTCTTCGGCCAGGCGTGCTTCGCACCCGGCACCGTCAAGGCGACCTACGGCACGGGTGCCTTCGTCCTCGCCAACGCCGGCGACTCGGCGCCGCCCGTCGTACGAGGGCTGCTCGGCACTGTCGCGTGGGATCTGGGCGAGCGCGGTGGCGCGACGTACGCGCTCGAGGGCTCCGCCTTCGTCGCCGGCGCCGCCGTGCAGTGGTTGCGCGATCTCGGGGTGATCAACGCGGCGAGCGACCTCGAGGCGCTCGCCGCATCCGTTGCCGACTCCGCCGGCGTGCAGTTCGTCCCGGCCTTCACGGGGCTGGGCTCGCCCTTCTGGAACCCCGACGCGCGCGGCTCGCTGAGCGGTCTGAGCCGGGGCGTCGGACGAGGTGAGATTGCGCGCGCCCTCATCGAGGCGCTCGCCTACCAGGTGCGCGCGATCACCGATGAGTTCCGCCGTTGCGGTGTCGAGCTTGTGGAACTGCGCGCCGACGGCGGGGTCGCAGCGATGGACATGCTGCTCCAACTGCAGGCGACGAACTCACGTGTCGAGGTATTGCGCAGCTCGACGCTCGAGGCGACGGCGCGCGGCGCAGCGAGCATCGCCGGACTCGCCATCGGCTTCTGGTCCTCGCTCGAAGACCTGGCGGCCCGCTGGCGCGGCGACGCGCGTTTTCTCCCCGGCGATCCCCTCTTCGTCGACGCCGGCTACAGCGCGTGGCTACGAGCGCTCGAGCGGGCCTGAGGTAGTTTCAACCAAGCGAGAGGGACAGTGGAGACGTATCAGACTCGAGTGCTGCGCGACGGTTTGGGCTTCGGCGAAGCGCCGCGCTGGCACGAGGGCCGGCTCTGGTTCTCCGACTTCTACCGCCGCGGCATCTTCTCCCTCGATGAGAGCGGCACGGACGAACGCCTTGAGCATGAAGTACCTGGTCAACCCTCAGGTTTGGGCTGGCTCGCCAACGGGGACCTGCTCTACGTCTCGATGACTGACCAGCGCGTGATGCGACTCCACGAGGCTCACCCGTCGCTCTTCGCCGATATCTCCCCCTACTGCGGCTTCTGGGCCAACGACATGGTCGTTGCAGCGAGCGGCGTCAGCTACGTGGGCAGCTTCGGCTTCGACCTCGACGTGACGCTGCGCGAAGTCGGCATCGGGGGCCTCCTCGCCGCCGTTCGAACGACGAACCTCATCGTGCTCGGCACCGACGGCGACGTGCGCCAGGTCGTCGCGGAGATGGCATTTCCCAATGGCGCGGTGATCACGCCCGACGGAGGGACCTTGGTCGTCGGCGAGACACTGGCCTATCGTCTCACGGCCTTCGACATCGGAAACGACGGTACGCTCAACAACCGACGCACCTGGGCGCAGCTGGAGTACGTGGCGACCGACGGGATGTGCCTCGACGACGAGGGCCAGATCTGGCTCGCCCAGGCCAACGCACACCGCTGCCTGCGTGTCAGCGAAGGCGGCGAAGTCACCGGCGTCGTCGAAACCAGCCAGCGAGCGTTCGCTTGCGCGCTCGGCGGCGCCGATCGCCGCACGCTCTTCGTGATGAGCGCACCAACGAGTGACCGCTTCAAGGTCGCCGACTCGAGGGCCGCGAAGATCGAAGTGGCTCGCGTCGCTCGGCCCGGCGCTGGATGGCCCTAGATCAACCGAGCTTGGTGAGCGCCCGACGCAGATTGCGCACCGCCTGGTGGATGCGCAACTCGTTCTCGATCAGCGCGAAACGCACGTGCCCGTCGCCCCCCGCGCCAAAGCCCACACCCGGACTCGTGGCGACGTCGGCCTCTTGGATGAGAAAGGTGGCGAAGTCGAGCGAGGACATCTCGCGGTACGGCTCGGGGATGGGCGCCCACACGAACATCGAGCCTCGCGGTGGCGTGACGTCCCAGCCGATGCGCTTCAGTCCCTCGATGAGCGCGTCCCGGCGCGACTGGTAGATCGCCCGCAGCTGTTCGGGGTATTCGACCGCCTCGTTCATCGCGACGATCGCGGCGATCTGCACGGGCTGAAACGTGCCGTAGTCGAGGTAGCTCTTCAACTTGGTCAACGCCGCGACGATCTCGGCGTTGCCCACAAGAAAGCCCACGCGCCAGCCGGCCATCGAGAAGGACTTGGTGAGCGTGTAGAGCTCGACGCAGCACTCCTTGGCCCGGGGCACCTGCAGGATCGAGGGAGGACGATAGCCGTCGAAGCCCAGGTCGGCGTAGGCGAAGTCGTGGCAGATCACGACGTCGCGCTCGAGCGCAAAGTCCACGAGCCGCTCCATGAAGGCGAGATCGACGCAGGCACTCGTCGGGTTGTGCGGGAACGAGATGACGATCACGCGCGGCTTGATGACGGCGAGGTCCCAGGCTGCCAGCAGCCCTTCAAAGAAGTCGTCGCCCGGATCGGTCGAGCTGGTGCCTGGATCGACGATGGGCACCGTAATGACGTGGGCGCCGGCAAACCCCGGTCCAGCCAGGTGGATCGGGTAGCTCGGACTGGGCACAATCGCCGCGTCACCGGGGCCGAGCAGCACCCACATGAGATGGGTGAAGCCCTCCTTGGCGCCGATGGTGGTAACGACCTCGCGCTCGGGGTCGAGCTCGACGTCAAAGAGGCGCTGGTAGCGCGTCGCGATCGCGAGACGAAGGTTGGGGATTCCCCGGCTCGCGCTGTAACGGTGGTTCTTGGGGTTGTGGGCCGCTTCGGCCAACTTCTCCACCGCGACGTCGGGGCTCGGCAGGTCGGGATTGCCAAAGCCAAAGTCGACGACGTCCCGGCCGGCGGCGCGCGCCTCGGCCTTGAGGCCGTTGATCTCGGCGAACACGTAGGGCGGCAGTCCCGTGACGCGGCGAAACTCCATCCATCAACCGTAGTGAGTCAGTGCGACGTGCGCCATTCTCGCAGCGCCTCGATGCCCGACGGCGAGCTCGCAATGGCCCACGTGGCGCCCGCGTCGCGAAGTGCGCTCAGCGTCGCTGCGGAGGCGTCGTCGAGTGGACCTGCCCAGTTCACCGGACCCAACGAGGCTGCTTCGGCGACGGCTTCCGGCGCCGCAGCCCACAGGTTGATTTCGGCGCCGAGGTTGCGCGCCAATTCATTGGTGCGAGGCGAGCCGGCGCCACACCACACGGTCATGCGCGGCGCGAGGGCGGCGATCACTTCAACGAGCATCGCTCGGCGATCGGCGGCCGGGCGATCATCGAGACCGTAGGCGACCTCTTCACCCTGCGAGAGGTGATCGCCGGTGCCGACGGCCGCGATGACCCTTCCGGGCGCCATTGTCTCAAGGGTCCTAAAGCGCTCGATCAACTCATCGTTTCCATAAAGCCCGACGCGCGCCACGAGCGGACCAACCCAGAGCGAGGGCCAGCGCGTTGCGATAGCCGCGAGCACGGGAAACGGAGCGAGCGCCGGACGCTGCGGTTGGCCCATGGGCCAGAGGTGGTCGAATGCGAAAACGCCGTCGAGCCGAGCCCTGGCTGCGACGGCGGCGACGGCGAGGGCTTCCTCCGCGCCATCTCGGAACGTCGGCAGCATCACCCCGAGCTTCACGCTCGGTCAAATGCCACAAGCGCGGCGCCCATCGCGCCCGAGCGGGGACCGAACATCGATGCCGTAACCGTGATGGTGGGCCGAGCGTCGTAGCCCTCGACGAGGTCGGCGAGGTACTCGCGCGCCGCGGGCAGCACGAGCTCCGAGGCACTCGAGAGCCCACCGCCGATCACGAAGTGTCCACAGTCGAGGATCGCCGTGAGGTTGGCCAGGCCGAGCGCCAGCCACCAGCCGACTTCGCGCAGCAGCGTCACCGCTTCGTCGAGCCCGGCGGTCGCCGCGTCGGTCACGTCCTCGGCACGCACGCCGCAGGGATCGCCGCCACGTCGCTCGACCAGCGTCGAAAGTCGTCCTTCGAGGGCGGCGTCGCGGGTCAGACGCTGAAGACCACCGCCCGAGGCGTAGCGCTCCCAGCAGCCCCGCAGTCCGCAAGGACACGGCACGCCGTTGGCCGCGACCACCATGTGGCCGATCTCACCGGCGAAGCCGCTGCGCCCGCGAACGAGACGACCATCGGCGACGACCCCGCCGCCGATGCCAGTGCCAAGAGTCACCATGACGAAGTCGCCGATGCCCCTCGCCGCACCCCACTCGTGCTCGGCCAACGCGGCGCAGTTCGCGTCGTTCTCTGCGTAGACGCTCGAATTGCCCAGCTCGGCACTGAGCAATGCGCCGAGGTCAGCGCCCGAGGCCGTCTGGAGATTCGGCGCGAACGAGAGATGGCCGTCGCGGCGCATCATGCCGGGCAGTCCGACCCCTACGGGCACCTGCGACGGATCGAGTCCCTGCCGCTCACAGAGCTCGTAGACCTGCTTCACGAGGACCCTCGCCGTGGCCTCGCCGGCGCCGAACCCCTCGTCGTGGGGCGTCTGCGACTTGAGCGCACCGAGCACTCGTCCGTCGCGCGCCACCATGAGCGCGAGCGCCTTGGTTCCCCCGACATCGACACCGATGGCGACGTCGCTCAAGGCTGCGCCTCGGCCCGAAGCTTTAGTTCGCGCAGGGCCTGGGTCTGGATGCGCTGGGCCGCGCGCGACTTCACGAAGGCCGGGATGGGCACGAGCAACTCCACTTCGAGCTCGTAGGTGAGTTTCGTGCCCCCGGGCGCCGCTTCGAACCGGTACTGCCCGCTCAGCTCCGAGGTCAGGTCACCACGCACCTGATGCCAAGCGAGGTACTCGGGCGCGCGGCTGTAGTCATAGCGCAAGGTGTACGTCGTCGAGCGGCCAAAGGCGGCTGCGCGGAACTCGACGTCGAGGGGACGCCCCTCACCGTCACGCTCGAGAATGTCGATCCGCTTGAGGTCGCTCACCCAGTCCGCGTAGTGCTCGAAGTCGACGATGACGCGGTAGACAACGTCGGGTGGTGCGTTGACCATCGTCGACTGGGTCGCTCGCTCAGCCACCACACCTCCTCAACTCCACCCTAGGCCGGGGCCATCTCGCTACTGAAGTGGTCGAACGGCTCGAGGCCTCGCGCGAGCTCGAGTGCGAGCCTGTCCCATGAGAAGTTGAGGACGGCCAACTCGCGCGCGTTGCCCGCGAGACGCGCACGCCGATCGCCGTCCAGGATGAGACCGTCGATCGTCACGGCGAGCTCGTGCACGCTGCGAGGGTCCGCCACGACGAGTCCGGTCACGCCGTCGAGCACCGCGTCAGCGCTGCCGCCCGACCGCCCGGCGACCTGGGCGAGCTGGCACGCGGCGGCCTCGAGAAAGACGATGCCGAAGCCCTCCTGCTCGAGGCCGAGCCATCGGCTGCGACAGTCCATCACCATCAGGTCGCACGACGCGATCCAGCTCGGCAACGCCCCGTCGGCGACGCGCCCGAGGAACGTGACCGGCGCCTTCACCCGAGCCGCGAGCCCTTCAAGGCGGGGCCGGTCCCGACCCTCGCCGCCAACGACGATGCGCAGGTTCGGGTGCGAGGCGGCGAGCAGTGCACTCGCGCGAATCAGCGTATCCATACCCTTGCGGGGCACGAGCCGCGAGTACGACGCGACGAGAAAGTCATCCACGCCGAGGCCCATCGACCGGCGAACCTCGACGCGATCCTCCTCGTCGAGGGGACGAAAGCGCAGAGGGTCAACGCCCGGTGGCACCTGCACCACGGGGCAGAGGTACTCGGCCGCGCATCGGCGGGCTTCGCCTTCGGGAAACGAGCCGGCGCAGATCGCGACCTCGGCGTGGCGCAGCACGTAACGAAGCGATGACGCGACGAGCGGCAGCCGGCTCGGCACCGTGACCTCCGCGCCGTGCAGGACAACGCCGTAAGGGCGCGACAGCCACGGCCCAACCAGTCCCAACGGCCACGCGGGATCGAGCAGTACCAGCTCGGGCCGGTGGCGCTCGATTGCCGACTCGATCGCGCGAAATGCACGCAAGGACGGCAGAAACAGTGTCGACGCCTCGATCCGCTCGACGACGAGGTCGCTCGACGCGTCGAAGGCGGTCGCGCCTTCGTGCGAGTTTGCCGTCAGCACGGTCGCGCGACCGTCCTCGAGCCGGCGCCACAGTTCGTACAAGTAGACCTGGATGCCGCCGGTCTTGGGGGGAAAGTCGTTGGTCACCAGGAGGTGGCGCGCCACGGCACCACGCTAGCCAGCGGATCGAACGGGGCTAGCGCTCGAGGGGGCGATACTTCAACGTCGGCACGAGCCCCGCTTGGGTGAAGAGCTCGACGACCTCGGCCTCTTCGCTCGTCATCACCAACTCGTCGGGCGTCTCACCGAGGACGAACGTGACGAGACAGTCCTCGCAGTCGGGCGTGCCGCGTCGCACACACTCATGGCAGCTGATCGAGAGTTCAATCTCCTTGGCCATCGCTCTCCTTTGGTCGTCCTCACACTCTCTCGAGCGCCTGTGACATCAGCGATCGAGAACAGGGCCGATCTCCGAGGCGACCTGCGCGGGGGAAAACACTGCGCCCTCGACCAGCACTCGCAACGTCCTCGGGTCGATGAGAACGAAAAACGGCGGAGCCGTAACGCCAAGAGCCTCCAAGAGTTCCGGCGATACCCAGACGGAGTGCGAGGCGCCTCGCCATTCCTCTGACGGCGTAGCGCTCGCAATCACAACGTCAATGCCGTGGAACACCGAGAGGTCACCGTCCACGAACTGTCGGCAACCGTCGCACAGGGGCTTCACGGCGATGACGAGCGTGGGTCGGTCTATGACCAGTTGGCGCTTCTCTCCCTCGAGCGAGCAACCGCGTATGAGCCGCGGCGCCGTCCGGTCGCGAGGGGGGTCGAAGGAGCGAGCTCGAAAGTCGCTCACTCGGGCTCGGCAAGTACTTCAACGCCGCGACCGTGCCCGCACCAGCGGCACGTCACCGAGTCGACGTGGTGGGCGATCACCTCGGGTTCCTCGACGCTCAGTTCCCCGCTCACGCTGAAGTGGTGAAACGAACGCACCGAGGTCGTCTCCACAACGTCGAAGCGCGTCAGGTTCCCGCACGCGTTGCAGCGGTAGCGGTAAGTCACGAACTCACGGTACTGGGACTAGCAATTCGTCATTCGAGGCGACGGCGTTGCCACTCGTCGGGTCGCACTTCGAGTTGGTAGGGGTCTGGGTCCTCGTACGTGAAGACGGTGTCCAGGGGAATCGCGGGACTCTCGACGCTGACGCGTTCGGCGTCGATCAATCGGCAAAGAGCCGCCGGATGGCGCACGAGTCCGACGAGGATCGGCCCGGCGGCCGTTTCGAGGTAGACGTAGCCGCGCCGCACGAGCCGTTCGCTCATGCGTTGGTCGATGCGCGTCGCGAGCACGTCTCGCATTTCAATCGACGTGCGGTAGCGGCGCATGATGCCGCCTTCGACGACGACGCGAGCGTTGGTGACGTGGACCTTGTGGGAACGCCAGCGCCACGTCCGCGTCAGCGTCACGATTGCGAGAGGAAGAACAAGCACCACGAGCAGCCAATCCTCGATTCGATGGATGATCGAGTAACGAGACGCCGCCTCGACGACGAGTGCGGCCGTTGTGATCGTCAGGAGAAGCGGACGCCAGACGCCGTGCGACACCGGGGTTACCGAAATTATTCGCGTTTCGCCCTCGCGCCATTGGCCGCGCCAACTCATACATCCCAGAGTAAAGAGTGCCGCTTCTAAAAGGGCGGACGGGGCGCCGGACGGCGAAACGGCCGGGACGTCTCAGACATTTCTAAGTTGCGTCGCCGTAGTCACGAAGTACGTCGAGAGTGCCTCGAGCTGCGCGTCGTCCAGCTGGTCGCGCACGGATTCGAGCGCCACGCTCATCGCTGCCAGCCAGGCGTCGCGAACGGTCGTGGTGATAGCAAAGCGTGCGTGACGCATCCTCAGGCGCGGATGGCCCCGCTCCCTTTCGTACGTGTTCGGCCCTCCCCAGTACTGGGCGAGGAAGAGCGCCAGATGACGTCGCGACTCACTGAGGTCGTCGGGGTACAGGGCTCGCAGCACTTCGTCATGCTCGACCGCGTCATAGAACGCGTCCACTAGTTCGATGAAGAACGACACACCGCCGACCTGCTCGAAGAGAGTGCCGTCCACCTCGACACGCTAACGGGGTGACCTAGAATGGCCCTCTCGCTGCATACTTCACAAGCGGGTGTAGCTCAATGGTAGAGCTCCAGCCTTCCAAGCTGGTCATGCGGGTTCGATTCCCGTCACCCGCTCCACGAGTCTTCGCAATTTTGCCGGACTTCACCGCATTCTTGGCATGCCTGCGCATGACGGCTCGTGACCGAAGTCGGACCTAAGGAAGCGCCGTTATCGCCCAATTGACGCCCTAGATGACAACGCGTCGAAACGCACGGTTCGAACCACTTACCAGCGGTTGACTAGACGCAACAGGCTCGTCGGTGTAGACCTGGGTGAGTTAGGGCCGGGGGATTCGATGGTCCAATCTCATCGCGTTGCAATCGCCGTTGCCGTGGTGATGCTCGCCCCACTCACTTTCCTCTGCGCCACTGGCGCGTCCTCGGCGTCGACCAGCTTGTCTAGAGAACTTCTGACCGTCGACCAGATGCCAATTGGTTGGAGCATCAATAACTCGTCTTTGGGGAGCGGTGTCGGCTGTCTCGGCTCCACGTTTGAGCCAAGGGGCAGTGTGCAAACCGCTGCCGCCGAAAGCAACTTCCAAGCGAGTGGTGGCATCCCAGCGGTCGACGAAATGTTGGCCTCCTTCACCAACGCCAAAGCCGCCTTCAACATAATTGCTGGGAATCTCTTGAAGTGCATCGATGTCAGCGGTAAGGGCAGTGGTTACAAGGTGACGGGCGCCATGGGCGAGATGAGTTTCCCATCGTACGGAGACAAGAGCGAAGCCTTTTCATCTTCCCTTACGACTCAAGGCACGAACCTTGACGAAGTAACGCTCGTCGTTCGTGAAGGAGTCGTCGTACTGGGACTATCCGAGGCGGCGTCGAAATCGGTAGAACTGAACCGGTTCGAAGGCTACGTGAAGCTGGCATTGGAAAAAATTACCGGTGTCCGGCCTCTTGTAAGCGGCGCGCCCACAACGACCACCACTCAACCAACTGCGAGCGCAAGAGCTTCAATCTCATTCTTTGATCAATACGGCGATCCCTACAGGGTGGCTGAGATTAAGTTGATCGATCCCGCCCAGGGTGCCGACCAGTTCATGGCGCCCAAGGCAGGTTTCCGATTCGCCGCTGTCGTCTTCCGTGTCACCGACACCGGTCGAAATCAAATTACGGATGACGCCAACGTCGACGCCTCCGTCGTTGGTAGCAATGACCATGCGTACTCGGCCGATTTCGACAGCGTCGCTCAATGCACGAACTTTCATGAAGGCGAATACTCACTCACTGCCGGTGAGTCCGCTGTTGGATGCGTTGTATTTCAGCTTCCAATTCGTGTGAGCGTCGCCATGGTGGACTGGTCACCGTCTGGGGGCTTCGGAAGGTCCTTCGGGCGATGGAAAGTCAAGAATTGAGGACCGAGACCTTGCGAATCTGCTCGCCGCGTCTTGCGGCCATCGAACGTCACTGCGCTTAGGCCCGGCGTCGCTCAATTGACTAAAGAGGCGGCCGCGATGGAGCAACAGACATCACGGCGTCGAGCCGGCAACTGTTGAACGGGCCAGACCGCACTCGGAGCAACTGGTCGGTTGCGATAGCCCACACGACGAATTTCGAGGACGTGGAACCAAGGTGCGAGCAGTAGGCGACCATTGCTTAGATCACCAATGGACCGGACCCCAGTTCGTCTGAACTCTTTTTTCCCAGCGCCCTCCTAGAGAGCGGTTTCTCGATTCGTAGTTAGCAACTCGACGAAGAACCGGCACTACTCACGTGGGGTCGTGATTCGCTCTTTGGTCTCGTCCCGAGAGGATCTAAGTCCAATGCGGTTGGTGCTCGAGACGCGCTCCTATCGATCGATGCCTGAGCCCTACGCTTGGCCGTTGCCAAAGCCGTTGCCGTTGCCGTTGCCGTGCCTTGCCGCTGCTACGGCCGTTTCCGTTGCCTTTGCCGGAATCCTTGCCACCGCCACCGTTGCTGTTGCCGGGACCGCGTCCGCTGCCGTTTCCGGGCGCAGCGCTGGCGCTAATGCCGTTGGTGTCTCCGTTGCCGTAACCGCTGTTGCCGCCGGCTTCTCCTCCATTGGCGCTACCGCTGCCACTGCCGACGACGTTGCCGAAACCTTGGCCATTGCCGGGGCCGTTCCCATGGCCGTTGCCGTTGCTGGGACCGTCGCCGACGCCGTTGCTGGCGCCGTTGCTGATGACAATGTCGTTTCCTTGGCCGCTGTTTCCTTTGCCGCCGTTTCCGTTGCCATTTCCGGGGCTGTTGACGGTGCCATTATCGGGTCCGTTGCCAGAGCCGCTACCGCTGCCGCTGCCGACGAAGTTGTTGTTGCCCTTGTCCCCATTGCCATTGCCTTTTCCCGGGCCGTTCCCATTGCCATTACCGTTGCCGTTGCCGTTGCCGTTGCCGTTGCCGTTGCCGTTGCCCATTGCCATTGCCGTTTCCGTTTCCGTTACCGAAGTGACAGTGGCCCTTTCCATGGTCGTCACCAAAGCGTCCGCCACAGACATGGACGGGATTTACGACGGTTAACCTCGCAGGCGACGACGTTGAGCCGGCGTAGTTAGCGTCGCCCGAGTACACGGCGACGATCGCGTACGTGCCGACGGGCAGTTCGCTACTGGTCAGGTGGCATAGGGCATACACGAAGTGCCCGCCAAGCGGAGTCAGTACCGAGGTCGTGCAAAGTACGGTGGAGCCCGTCTCGAACGTCACCGTCCCAGTTGGCGGTACAGAACCACCCTTCTCGGCCACCTCTGCAACGAGGACGACATGGCCTTCATTTCCGATCACAACAATCGGAGGGATCGCCTGCAGGAACGTATAGGTCTCCGTGCCGACACCGGTGAAGGTGACCGTGACGTCAGGCGAGGTGGCCGCGCCGTAGTTGTCGTCGGCCGCGATCGAGGCGTAGACGTAGCAGGTGCCCGGGCCGGTGGCGCTGAGCGTGGCGCCGCTGAGCGAGCAGACCGAGTCCGAGGTGCTGCCGTTGGCGCCGCTGTCCAGGCTGAGGGTGATGGCCCCGGTGCCGAGCGAGCCGGTGCTGCCCACGGTCACCGTGCTCGTAAAGGGGGCCGAGCTGGCCGACACCGTCGCGGTGATGCTCTGGCTGGCCGCGGTGAAGGTGACCGTGACGTCAGGCGAGGTGGCCGCGCCGTAGTTGTCGTCGGCCGCGATCGAGGCGTAGACGTAGCAGGTGCCCGGGCCGGTGGCGCTGAGCGTGGCGCCGCTGAGCGAGCAGACCGAGTCCGAGGTGCTGCCGTTGGCGCCGCTGTCCAGGCTGAGGGTGATGGCCCCGGTGCCGAGCGAGCCGGTGCTGCCCACGGTCACCGTGCTCGTAAAGGGGGCCGAGCTGGCCGACACCGTCGCGGTGATGCTCTGGCTGGCCGCGGTGAAGGTGACCGTGACGTCAGGCCGAGGTGGCCGCGCCGTAGTTGTCGTCGGCCGCGATCGAGGCGTAGACGTAGCAGGTGCCCGGGCCGGTGGCGCTGAGCGTGGCGCCGCTGAGCGAGCAGACCGAGTCCGAGGTGCTGCCGTTGGCGCCGCTGTCCAGGCTGAGGGTGATGGCCCCGGTGCCGAGCGAGCCGGTGCTGCCCACGGTCACCGTGCTCGTAAAGGGGGCCGAGCTGGCCGACACCGTCGCGGTGATGCTCTGGCTGGCCGCGGTGAAGGTGACCGTGACGTCAGGCGAGGTGGCCGCGCCGTAGTTGTCGTCGGCCGCGATCGAGGCGTAGACGTAGCAGGTGCCCGGGCCGGTGGCGCTGAGCGTGGCGCCGCTGAGCGAGCAGACCGAGTCCGAGGTGCTGCCGTTGGCGCCGCTGTCCAGGCTGAGGGTGATGGCCCCGGTGCCGAGCGAGCCGGTGCTGCCCACGGTCACCGTGCTCGTAAAGGGGGCCGAGCTGGCCGACACCGTCGCGGTGATGCTCTGGCTGGCCGCGGTGAAGGTGACCGTGACGTCAGGCGAGGTGGCCGCGCCGTAGTTGTCGTCGGCCGCGATCGAGGCGTAGACGTAGCAGGTGCCCGGGCCGGTGGCGCTGAGCGTGGCGCCGCTGAGCGAGCAGACCGAGTCCGAGGTGCTGCCGTTGGCGCCGCTGTCCAGGCTGAGGGTGATGGCCCCGGTGCCGAGCGAGCCGGTGCTGCCCACGGTCACCGTGCTCGTAAAGGGGGCCGAGCTGGCCGACACCGTCGCGGTGATGCTCTGGCTGGCCGCGGTGAAGGTGACCGTGACGTCAGGCGAGGTGGCCGCGCCGTAGTTGTCGTCGGCCGCGATCGAGGCGTAGACGTAGCAGGTGCCCGGGCCGGTGGCGCTGAGCGTGGCGCCGCTGAGCGAGCAGACCGAGTCCGAGGTGCTGCCGTTGGCGCCGCTGTCCAGGCTGAGGGTGATGGCCCCGGTGCCGAGCGAGCCGGTGCTGCCCACGGTCACCGTGCTCGTAAAGGGGGCCGAGCTGGCCGACACCGTCGCGGTGATGCTCTGGCTGGCCGCGGTGAAGGTGACCGTGACGTCAGGCGAGGTGGCCGCGCCGTAGTTGTCGTCGGCCGCGATCGAGGCGTAGACGTAGCAGGTGCCCGGGCCGGTGGCGCTGAGCGTGGCGCCGCTGAGCGAGCAGACCGAGTCCGAGGTGCTGCCGTTGGCGCCGCTGTCCAGGCTGAGGGTGATGGCCCCGGTGCCGAGCGAGCCGGTGCTGCCCACGGTCACCGTGCTCGTAAAGGGGGCCGAGCTGGCCGACACCGTCGCGGTGATGCTCTGGCTGGCCGCGGTGAAGGTGACCGTGACGTCAGGCGAGGTGGCCGCGCCGTAGTTGTCGTCGGCCGCGATCGAGGCGTAGACGTAGCAGGTGCCCGGGCCGGTGGCGCTGAGCGTGGCGCCGCTGAGCGAGCAGACCGAGTCCGAGGTGCTGCCGTTGGCGCCGCTGTCCAGGCTGAGGGTGATGGCCCCGGTGCCGAGCGAGCCGGTGCTGCCCACGGTCACCGTGCTCGTAAAGGGGGCCGAGCTGGCCGACACCGTCGCGGTGATGCTCTGGCTGGCCGCGGTGAAGGTGACCGTGACGTCAGGCGAGGTGGCCGCGCCGTAGTTGTCGTCGGCCGCGATCGAGGCGTAGACGTAGCAGGTGCCCGGGCCGGTGGCGCTGAGCGTGGCGCCGCTGAGCGAGCAGACCGAGTCCGAGGTGCTGCCGTTGGCGCCGCTGTCCAGGCTGAGGGTGATGGCCCCGGTGCCGAGCGAGCCGGTGCTGCCCACGGTCACCGTGCTCGTAAAGGGGGCCGAGCTGGCCGACACCGTCGCGGTGATGCTCTGGCTGGCCGCGGTGAAGGTGACCGTGACGTCAGGCGAGGTGGCCGCGCCGTAGTTGTCGTCGGCCGCGATCGAGGCGTAGACGTAGCAGGTGCCCGGGCCGGTGGCGCTGAGCGTGGCGCCGCTGAGCGAGCAGACCGAGTCCGAGGTGCTGCCGTTGGCGCCGCTGTCCAGGCTGAGGGTGATGGCCCCGGTGCCGAGCGAGCCGGTGCTGCCCACGGTCACCGTGCTCGTAAAGGGGGCCGAGCTGGCCGACACCGTCGCGGTGATGCTCTGGCTGGCCGCGGTGAAGGTGACCGTGACGTCAGGCGAGGTGGCCGCGCCGTAGTTGTCGTCGGCCGCGATCGAGGCGTAGACGTAGCAGGTGCCCGGGCCGGTGGCGCTGAGCGTGGCGCCGCTGAGCGAGCAGACCGAGTCCGAGGTGCTGCCGTTGGCGCCGCTGTCCAGGCTGAGGGTGATGGCCCCGGTGCCGAGCGAGCCGGTGCTGCCCACGGTCACCGTGCTCGTAAAGGGGGCCGAGCTGGCCGACACCGTCGCGGTGATGCTCTGGCTGGCCGCGGTGAAGGTGACCGTGACGTCAGGCGAGGTGGCCGCGCCGTAGTTGTCGTCGGCCGCGATCGAGGCGTAGACGTAGCAGGTGCCCGGGCCGGTGGCGCTGAGCGTGGCGCCGCTGAGCGAGCAGACCGAGTCCGAGGTGCTGCCGTTGGCGCCGCTGTCCAGGCTGAGGGTGATGGCCCCGGTGCCGAGCGAGCCGGTGCTGCCCACGGTCACCGTGCTCGTAAAGGGGGCCGAGCTGGCCGACACCGTCGCGGTGATGCTCTGGCTGGCCGCGGCAACATCCAGTTCTGCAGAACCGTCTGCGCTTGACGAGGTGGGGACCGTGCACAAGCTGTCGGAATACTCGGTCACCACGACACTGAACGGATTCGACGACGGCGAAACGGTGCCGGTGGCCACGGTGGCGCTGGTGAAGCTCGCGTTGCCACTCGAGTCCTCCGCCACACAGCCATCAAGCGAGTCCGAGAATGAAGCACCTACGGGCAAGCCCGTGGCACCAAGTGACACGTAATCACCCGTGCCTCCCCCGCCCGACCATGAAACGCTGTAGACCGCAGTGCTGTTGTACGGAGCGGGATCGGGCACCTGAGTTGAAACGACGACGGAGGTGGCCGCGGCGGCCACACCCATGTTGAGGAGCGGTGAAGCAAACGCCGCCATCACCAGCAGGGGCAATGCGACTCGTAGATTGCGCTTCATTACTATTCACCTCTCCTTGAATTCGCGGATACTTCAATGACGATTACTGCGACGTTTGAGACGTACTGCGATTGACGACGAGAGCACCACAACCGGGTTTCGTCACTGCAACGACGTATCCGTTGCCGGCGTTCCGTGGAACGGTCGCCATGCGCGAAGCCAGTGATAGGGGCGACGCGGCGACGATTGATTGAACACCGGTCGCATGCAAGTGAATACGGTTTGGGAGATTCAGATCGGACCGGCGTCGACGCTCAAGATCGAATATGAGCTCTGCGAGGTTGGACTCGAGGACCTCCGCGACCGCCGACATGATGTTCCTCCGTCAGCCCTCGCGAGAACCCTGAAGCCCGAAGATTCTGGGGTGTCGAAATAACGGAGGACGCTAAGCAAAATCAACATCCTGTCAAATTCGGCGAATCGTTCGCGGTGGCATGCCGTGAATGCGCGGCGGTCATGTCCAGAAACGTCGCCTGAAGTCGTTCGTTCTCTGAGCAGAGCCACCGTATTTTTGTCGTGCACCGGCGACTAATGCGATCTAAGGCGCCCTAGACAATTGGTCCGACAGTTACGGCACGAATGAGCAACCACACTGTTGCGCGAGACCGGGCGCCCACGTTACAACGGCGAACCCTTCGTGGCACGAGCAGCGACGGCGACGAATTGAAGCAAGTCGTCGTCGTGCCAGTCACTCGGCGCGAAGTTACATCCGTTCGACTAATCGACAGACCCCAGAAGATGGCCGTTAGGTGACGACGGGAACCTAGCAAGGATCGGACGCCCGTCGCCGTTCTTCGGTCGTCGACTCCCGAGTCGCCGCCACGTCGGCACCGTCGAGACAGACCGTACGACCAGTCCGCGACCCGAACGACCCTGCATCAATCATCGTTCGAACCCGACACCTGGTGCATCGTGGAACGACGCCCTCACCGGTTAG
This sequence comes from uncultured Acidimicrobiaceae bacterium, assembly GCA_963749355.1. Lineage (GTDB taxonomy): Bacteria > Actinomycetota > Acidimicrobiia > Acidimicrobiales > RAAP-2 > RAAP-2. The sequence goes on along the minus strand of CAVVMM010000002.1, from coordinate 165,160 downwards.
TACAGTCGGCACGGTGGAGGAACTAGTAAAAGTCAAGGCCGACAACCGCTGGGACGACGACGTTCACTACCGAGGACCCGGGAGCGTCGACACGACGTTGTGCGGCATGAAAGTTGGAGAACCCGTCACTCACGGCGAAGCGACCTGCGAAACCTGTCGCCAATTCGCCTCAGGAGCCTTCTAGCAGTCCAAACAGATGCCAAGTCGCGCACCAAGTGCGTCATTCACTTCGCAGTGCGAGTGCCGTTGGAGTGCGCGCCGCACTCAGATCCCGGTAACACCGCTACCAGATTGATGAACACAAGAGTTCCGATGGCGACAAGGAACACGGTAAGAATCGGCACCGTCGCGTCAGGGACGGCACTTGATGTTCTGAGCGAACAGAGTCCAGAGCTCACGACCGGCAAGAATGCCGAAAGGGATGCCGAGGACGATTCCCACCACGGCATTGACCGTGGCCTGCCACGAAATGGCGGTCGTGAGCTGCCGCCTTGTAAAGCCAAAAGTCTTTAAGAGGGCTAAGTCCCGCCTTCGCATGCGAACCGACGCAATGAGCGTGAGTCCCAAGGCAACTATCGCCCCCAGGGCAAGTCCAGCGGCAAGAATGATCGGCGTCGAGCCAATGCTGCGGTAGTTCGACGATCTGTGCCGGCTTTACCACGCCGAGGACGGCCACGCCATTGCCGGTCGCGTGCGGGTCCTCGAGAAGATTTTGTTCGTGGCGCTGGCGATCCTCTGCATATCGGCGCGACCGGCCTTGGTGCTCAGGCCATGCTTCGCAAGCGGACGAATACCAGTTCGGTATCCGTTCAGGTTGGGATCGGGGCTCTTCATCGCGTTGGCCATCGCCGGCGGCTGAATACCAAGCGGAACGATGGCCCCGGTGCCCATCGACGTGTGTTCGGCGACGAAGCTTGAGTACCCGACCGCCGGCAGCGTGGCCGTGCCGACGATAGTCAGCTTCGTTGGCGGCACGTATATCGGCGCGTCCTCGGCGCTGCCGTAGCTCGCGACGACGCTGTCTCCAATGCGCTTATGAAGCTCAGACATCGTCGCTGCTCCCAGCACAATCTGGTCATTGGCATCCAGTCCATGCCCCGAGAGGATTGGCGGCGCAACCTTGTCGTGCAGACCCGTCAGCAGTATCGGGAAGGTCTGACCGTCGATCTCGGCATCGGTGTAGTCGACGCCGGACCACGCGGCGACGTCCCGGTCGTGGCTCAGCAGAGACAGCGAGGCCGGTGGCATATCGTTCGTGGGATTGAGTGCGTAATGTCCAGTTCCACCCGTAAAGCGAAGGATGCGACACCAGGGTGCTGAGACCGCTCGCGAACGTGACCGTCGCCACCACCAAAGCGACCGCGAGCACGGTTCCCGCCAGCACCGAGCGCACCGGCACCGCGGTGCGACCACGACCTGGCTCGAGAGCGAAGTGCACCCCGATCACGCCGGCGACTCGGCAGGCCCGTCACCTGGGCGCTTCGAACGATGCCCGAGCGGTGCGAGACAAACGATGCTGCGCGCGCTCTTTCGATGGGGCGCGCTGCGAACTGAAACCACGACCGCGGCGACACTCAGACCCGACCACCAGAACGGCCAGGCCGAGACCCAGCACCGTCCAATCGATCGAAACCCCGGGGCCGGGATACACCGGGCGCACCGGGCCGAGTGGCGACAGCGGCGAAAGCGCTGACGGCCACCGCGGTCGCCACAAGCGAGCCGAGAAACACTGACGCGAAGACGCCGACGAGACCGTCGGCGTCATTCATCGTTGGACTGGCGCCAAGTGCCCGTAGGACCTGTCGATCCTCGTCCCCCGCGCGCAGCAACCGCGAGATCGCCTGCAGCGCGAGTACCAGGCACGCCAGCGCCGCGATCAGCCCGAACGCGCCGAGCGCGATCGATTCAGGCTTAATGGCGAGCTCCACCTCCGACGTAACTCGGGACGTGACGTGAAACTCGTAGGTGTAGTGAGGAGGGACAACGTTGACCAGTTCGTTTTCGATCGTGGCCACGTCGATGTCACCACGGTCGAACTGCAGTCCGTAGAGCGCGGGCGTGGCATGGCCGGGCGACCTCGCGATCGCTTCGCGGAGGTACGCGGGGGTCACAAAGACGAATCCGTACGCGTCGTCGACTCCGTCCCGGACTATCTCCGAGTTCAATTCAGCAATGCCCACGACGGTGGCGCGAACAGTCCAGACGGGTTTCACCTTGGCGGTACCGAAGCCCGGCTCACTCTGCTTGGGCATTGGTGAAGAGACCAAGAGGGATGATCTCGGCCTACGCGCACGCCGAAGATGCGCGCCGCGGTATTGGTCATAACGATCTGGTCGGCCTTTTTCGGATTCGCGCGTCGACCCTGAGAAATGGCGAGCCGATCTTGATCGAGAAGCTCGCCGTCCAAGCTGCCCACGGTGATGACGTAGCCCAAGGTACTCAACTCGGGAGCGCCGTCAGCACTCAAGGGGACCATGGGCGGCGCAAGTATGGTGCGCACGCGCTTTACGCCCGCCAGTCGCTCGATCTTGGCGGTCAGCGAAGGTCCTGGACTCCCATTGGCGGCAGAGCTGTACACGGCCATCGTTAGGTTCGACGGATTCGTGCTCGCGAGAAAGGTCGGGTACGACGACTGCGTTCGCCTCGCCGCGGCGATGGACGCCATACCAACGCCGCCAATCAACCCGATGAGCAGCACCACACTTAGGTAGCCGCCCCGCTGGCGCTTCCAAGTGGCTCGGAATCGGTATCCGGCGACGCGAAGGACCCCGTCGTTCACCTCATCCCCTTTCGAGCCAACGCCGCCTCTGTAGTTTGGTCCACGAAACAGATCGGGCCAAGACGGTCACACCACCGCTCGGCTCGTGGTACCACCACCGAAGGGAGCCGATCTCGTGCTTCGTAAAGCGCGTCGCTGATCGAATCACGGCAACGCCAATATCGGGCCCACGAAAATCACTCGGCGCGAAGCACCAACGCCGTCGGCGTGCGCGCGGCAAGACGCCCGGGCAGTGCGGCGACCACGTTCGCGAAAATGAGTGCGCCGACCGCAATGAGGATCGTGGAGAGGACCGGCACCGTCGGATCGGGAACCGCGTTGATGCTTCGCGCGAACAGTGTCCACAGTTCCCGTCCAACCTCGATGCCGACCGGCACACCCACCACAACGCCGACGAGCGCGGCAACGCATCGCCTGGTACGCGATCGCCGTCGCCAGTTGACGCTGTGTGAAGCCGAGCGCCTTCAGCAGAGCCAAGTCGCGACGCCGCCTGCGGACGGAGGCGCCGAGGGTAAGACCGAGAGCCACGATCGCGCCCAGGGCGAGCCCGCCCGCCAGGATGGTTGGCGTCGTACCCATGGATCGAAAGTTGGCGATCTCGAGCGGGCGCAACACCGAAACGACACCGCCGGCGGCTTCCCGACTCGTTCGGCAGCGCGTTGATCTTCTTCACGATGCCCTCAAGCGATCCGGTAGGCGGCCGCCGGGCTGACGCCGGAGCGCACGCGCACGAGAACAGCGTTGGGGCCGGGAATGGAGCTCTGCTGAAGATTGAGCAGCGAGGCGGGAAAATCCCTGGGCGATACCAGCGTACCCGTGCCCATGCCACTGCCCCCCTTGAACGCCGGAAAGGTTGCCGTGCCAACGATGACCAGCCGTGTGGGCTTCGTGAGGCCGTTACTGAACGTCACGGTGTCGCCCAACTTCTTGTGAAGTTGACGCAGGGTCGCACCCCCGAGAACGATTTGGTCATTCGCTTCGAGCTCGTGGCCGGAGAGAAGAGGTGGGGCTCACCTTCAGCGTCTCGGCTCCTCCGCCATCGCTCCCTCACGCTGTCCGTCGAGTTTGACGCCGCTGATGAAGTTGACCCCCGACCACTTCGCGACGTCCGCGTCGTGATCGAGCAGCGCCGCGGTCTGAGGTGCCGGCAGGTCCTCCTGACCGGAAAATCCCGAGAGCAGCGCGTAGTTGAAGTTCCAACCATAGAGCGCCGGGTGCGAAACGAGACCGTCGAGGCTGGCTCCAAAGGTGACCGTGCTTACCAGTACTGCCACGGCGAGCACGGCGCCCACCATCGCCGATCGGACCGGCGCCGCGCTCTTTCCCTTCCCCGGATCGAGGGCAAAGCGGACGCCCGTGACGGCCGAGATGGGCAATCTCGAGTTCGCCGCTGAGCGCAGCAGAAGAGGCTCGCGGCGCAGCCGATCCGCACTCGACGGGGCGATGGCCCGGCGCACTTCGCGGCGAGCAAGCAGGAGGAGAACGAGACCTAAGACAACCAACAGCGTGAGGAATCCCAGCCCGAGGATGGTCCAGTCGAAGTTGACGCCCGTATTTGGGTACACCGGACGGACGGGACCTAGCGGAGCCAAGGGCGACAGACCAACCGCGACCGCGACCGCCAGTAGCGAACCGGCGAGCAGTGCGCCCAGGAGACCCGCTGCGCCGTCTCCGAGCAACATGGCCCTACCCGCTCCCAGGGCCCGTAACGTGTTCGTCTCTTCCGCGCCGACGCGCAGTAGGCGCGCGACCATCAGCCCAGATATCAATAGCAAGGCTAAGCCGGCGACTCCGCCAAAGACACCGAGAGCCAGGGCCTCTGGTTCAATCGATTGCTCGATCGCGGGCACGATGGCCGAGGTAAGCATGACCGGAACGGCGGCGACCTGGGGAAAGATCTTCGCGATCTCGGCCAGCACCCGCCGCGCGTTGCGGTCGCCTCCCTGCACCTTGAGATATGTCTCTGAGGCGTAGGTGCACTGTGACTCGAGGGCCCGAGACAGGGCGGGCGAAAAGATGACAATGGCCGACGCCAGCTTCGACGCATCGCCCTGAACGATCGCCATCGGCGTCACCACTTCGCCCACCATCTTGACGGTGGCAACCAGGTGTGGCGGCGGGACGGGGCCCGATGCCGCCACTTGCGCGTCAGTGTAGAACGGGATTCGAATCACCGAACCGATGTGCAGCCCGAGCGCCTCGGCGGCCTCGACGTCCATGACTGCTTCGTCCATTCGCTTGGGGTTGGCCATTCGACCCGCAACCAAGGTGACGCGGTCCTGGGTTGAGAGCTCCCCGTTTGCGCTGCCGATAAAGGTCGGCGGCGCTTCGGCGGGCTTCAAGTGGTAGTGGATACCCTTGATGTCGTTCAGGTTGATATTGCCGTCAAAAACGAGGGCGGTCGCCTCATGTTCGACGAGGGGCAAACGATCGATCTTCTTAAGCAGCGCGGGGTTATAGCCGTTCTTGAATCCAAGGCTCGGGTCGTCCAAGGCGGTGAAGAGCCCTACGGTCGACGGGTTGGTGCTGGCGAGGTACGTCGCGTACGACGACTCGGTGCGCCGTGCCCCGGCGACGGACGCCAACGCCAAGCCGCCAACGAGCGCAACCAACAGCGCCACGCTGAGATAACCCGTGAACCGACGGGCCAGGCCCGCCCTCAACCGGTACCAGACGACCTGCGCCACCCCGGCCCTCACAAGCGCTTCACACCGACGACGCGACACGTGGCCATGGCCGCCATCATTAGCGGCGGCCAAAACGCGGCCAAGGCGGCCACCCCACCTTCGTGGCTCGTAGTAGTACCAACCCGACCAAAAATTGTCGCGGGTGGTCACCGCCTTCCACGACGGGAACGATTAGCTACGTCGGCGACGAAGGTCGTCGAGCACCGCTCGGGCAGCGCCGACGCCGCACATCCCGTGCACCCCGCCGCCCGGCGACGTCGAGGCCGAGCAGAGGTACAGCCCCGGGGCGCCTGTTCGATAGGGATTCCAGCGCACGGTCGGTCGGAAGATCGTCTGGCGTAGAGTACCTGCGCCGCCGTTGATGTCGCCGCCCACGTAGTTCGGGTTGTGACGCTCGCTCTCCGTCGGCCGTCATCGTCGAACGAGCGAGCACGAGATCCTTGAAGCCCGGGGCGAAGCGCTCGATCTGGGCCTCGATGAGCGATCGGTCATGTCGACGGTGGATCCGCTGGGCACGTGGCAGTAGGCCCACAGCGTGTCCTGCCCCGCCGGCGCGCGCGTCGCATCGACGACGCTCGACTGGACGACGAGGCAGAACGGCCGCTCGGGGTGGCGACCGGCGGCGACGTCGGCCTCCGCGGCGGCGACCTCGGCGAAGCTCCCGCCGACGTGCACCGTGGCCGCGCGCCGGCACTCGGGCGCCGTCCACGGCACCGGGCCCGACAGCGCCCAGTCGACCTTGCAGATGCCCGGGCCGTAGCGAAAGCGCGCGATGCCTCGTCGGTAGCGCGCGGGCAACCGCTCGCCCGCCGACGGCGACGAGCGTCTCGGGCGAGGTGTCGAAGAGCGTCGCTCGCGCGGGCGGAAGATCGGACAGCTTGGTGATCCATTGGCCGGTGTGAATCGTCCCACCGGCACGGCTAGAGCTCGCCTCGAGGGCCTCGATGAGTCGTGCGCTCCCCCCTTCGACGACGGGCCAGCCACCCGCGTGCGCGGTCAACGTCAAGAAAATGCCGAAGGCCGCCGTGAGCGGCGCTGTCGAGTGGCATGCATCGCGTGCGCGCACACCCCACCGAGGAGGCTCTTTGCTTCCTCGGTCGAGAAACGGCGCACGAGCCGCGCGGCCGACGGCGTGCCGACGACGCGCGAAGTGCGCCATCACGAGTGGTCGTTTGGGCAGCGAGCGCAGCGGAGCGAGCACCGTTGACACGACGGCATCAGCGTTGCGCGACGAGCGGGCTCGAGCAGGCGCGCAGTACGCGCCGCCGTCGCCACCGAGGCCCTTCGGCCGTGTCCTCGACCGTGCCCGCGACGACTGCGCGGCCCGGCCCCCGTCGAGGGGGTGCGCGAAGGCGACCTCGGGCGTGCGCAGCCGCACCCCGAGCCTCGAGGTCGAGTTCGCGAAAGAAGGGCGAGAGCGGGACCATCGACTGGATCGTCGAGCAGACGTCGTGGTGGAAGCCGGGCAAGGTGAGCTCCTCGGTCCGACAGCCGCCACCGGCCGTCGCGGCCCCCTCGAAGACCTCGACGCTCAGTCCGGCGCGAGCCAGTACGAGCGCGGCCGCGAGACCGTTCGGTCCCGAGCCGACGACGACGACGTCAGACTCCCGGCCGCCCACTCACAGCTCGAGCACCAGCGACTGCGCGGCGACGATGACCTGCGGGTCGGCGGCGCGAAGCGCTGGCCGATCGCGTCGAGCGCGTCGTCGGTGCGGTCGGGCTTGGTGGTGGAAGAGCACGACGCGTTTCGCGCCGCAGCGTCGCCCGAGCTCGACGGCGTACTCCGCCGCCGCGTGACCGAACAGGCCTCGCGTCGCGAGTCTCCTCGCTGACGAGTCTGGGCGTCGTGGACGAGGAGCGTCGGCGCCCTCGCGAGCTCGACGGCCGCGGCGTGGTACTCGCCCAAGCCGTCGGGCCCGGGCCCGAGCAGCGCTCGGGCAGTGGTCGGGCATGTAGGCGAGCGTCGAGTGGCCGTCGCTCACGCGGTAGCCGTAGGTGCGTCCGCCCTTGTGGGGGATCTCCTGCGTCGACCACGTGAAGCCCTCGACCTCGACGCTCTCCCGGCACGAGCGTCGTGAAGGTCCAGCTTGCCGCGCAGCTCGTCCGGCCCGAACGGGGAAGTGCGGAGGCGACATGCCACGCGCGAGCACCTCGACGGCGCTCGCGCCGTCGAGCTGGTCGGGCAGGAAGAGCGTCGACGCGCGAGTCGTCGCGATCGGCGGCCGCTGAAGAACGGCAGACCGTGGACGTGGTCCCAGTGCAGATGGCTGAGAAGGATCGTGCCCGGAAAGGCTGTCGCCGCCGCAGAGCGCGCTCGCGCGCCGAATCCCCGTGCCGGCAGTCGAGGAGCGAGCGTCGGTGCGGCGTCGCCGTCGTGGGCGATGGCGACGCACGAGGTGTAGCCGCCGTAGCGGACGAAGCTCGACGCCGGGTGCGGGCGTCGAGCCTCGCACGCCCAGGAAGTGGACCCGCACGCGGTCAGTCCGCGCTCGTGTCTTCGCGGCGGTGTCCGGTCGACAGCTCCTCGAGTGCCGCGCGATCGAGGGCCTCGGCGGGCACCGAGGCGACCCGGCACGGGGTCACCGCGACGAGGCGTGGACGTGCGCGTCCCGCCTTCGAGGTGGGCGCGCTCGCCGAGCAGCGCCCCCGGTCCGTACTCGGCCAGGCGCTCCCCGTCCACCTCGACGCGCAGGACGCCGTCGAGGATCAGATAGACGTCCGAGCCCTTCTCGCCCTGGCGCGACCAGCACTGGTGCCCGCGCTTCACCTTTCTGATCTTAGGTTTAGCGGCGCCGTGCATCAGCTTGTCGCGAGAGCGAGCGCTCGAGCGCGGTCTCGACGACCGTCACGAAGGCCTCGGACTCCTGGTCGCCCCAGGGCGTGTGCTTGCCGAAGGACTTGCGGTACCAGTCGTTGAAGTCGATGAGTCCCGACTTGGCGACGAGTTGACCGTCGTCGTCGTAGACCCAGTGGCGCGGGAACCGGCTCGCGCCGCTGAGCACCGCCCTCGGACCGGCCGTCGGCGTGCATGGTGAGCGAGAGCGTCGTCCAGGCGAGCGGTGCCTGCCACTGGACGAACGGAGCCCGCCGCACGCGCGCGGCGCGGGCATGCCCGGTGCGACCGCCGGCCGTCTGGGTGAAGCGCACCCAGCCGTCGCCGTAGCTCGGGCTTGCGCTGGATGTCGGGCAGGGCGACCGCCTGGAAGACGTGGCTCAGCGCCGCCGACGCGCACCGTGGTGCTGCCGATCATGCCGCCGCCGGAGTAGCCGGCGCTCTGTGATCTTGCCCGAGCGATCCACCTCGATCCACGCGGCGAGGCGGTTGGCGAAGCGGAAGCGGTCGGCCGCGCGCAGTTCGTCGAGGTCGCCGAGTTCGTCGGGGGGCGGCGGGTCGTAGTGCGCCATCCCCGACGTCGAAGGGCAACGCGTCGTGCCCCCGACGGCTTCGGAGGGAATCCACGACAGTGAGGTGATGGAGCTCTCGTATCGCATGGGGTCATCATCTGGTCACGGGCCAGCCGCTGGCAAAGGGTGGTGCCCGTCTGAGTGTGGGTGGTCCTAGCACCCCCTCGCACGCCGGGTGGCTGCCCCCTTTCTGGTGCCGAGCGCCAGACGTGCGAGAAACTTGCCGTGAGTGACGCCGACGCACGACGCCCGCGAGGACGATCACGGTCTTCCTGGCCGACGACAACCTCATCGTGCGCGAGGGCGTGCGCGCCCTCATCGAGCGACACACCGACCTCGTCGGTCGTCGGCGTCGCCGCGGACTACGACGAGACCGTGTCGGGCGCGACCGCGACCGAGCCCCACGTGCTCGTCACCGACATCCGCATGCCGCCGTCGTTCAACCGCGAGGGCATCGACGCCGCCAAGGAGGTGCGCAAGCGCCACCCCGGCACCGGGCGTCGTCGATCCTGTCCCAGTACGACGACCCCGAGTACGCCGTCTCCCTGCTCGCCGAGGGCTCGGCCGGCTACGGCTACCTCTTGAAGGACCACCTCGCCGAGGGCAACCAGCTCGATCGACGCGATCCGGGCCGTGGCGACCGGCGGCACCGCCCTCGACCCGGCGATCGTCGAGGCGCTGGTGCGCCCGGTGACCTCGAGCGGCGGAGCTCACCGAGTCCGAGGAGTCGCTCCTCGCGCTCGTCGCCGAAGGCAAGCCGATCAAGGCCATCGCCGTCGCGCCGGGCGTACCGCCCGAGGCCGTCGACGCCGAGGTGGAGGCCGTCTTTCGTGAAGCTGGCCCAGGGCGTGAGCGCGGGCAACCAGGGCGCGCTGCACCGACTGCGCCTCCTGCACCAGGCGATCGTCGACCGCGAAGAGCAGGGCGAGACGCTCTCGCGGCTGCTGCCCGGCGGCATCGCGGAAAAGCTTCGCTCTGGAGGGCCGCCGCATCGGCGAAACCGAGCGGGTCGAGGTGACCGTCCTCATGAGCGACATCCGCTCGTACTCGGCCATCGCCGAGCACGCCGATCCGAGCCAGCTGGCCGGTCAGCTCAACACGCATCGCGCGGCGATGAACGGCGCCATCCTGGGCGAGGGGGGCACGGTCATGCAGTTCGTGGGCGACGCCGTGATGGCCGTCTTCGGCGCGCCCGTCTCCCAGGCCGACCACGCCGACCGCGCCGTCGCGCGCCGCGAGCGACATGCACGCCCGCCAGGCCGAGATCAACGAGCGCTGGAGCCTCGAGGGACTGCCGGTCTTCGGGCTCGGACTCGGCCTCTCGACCGGCGAGGTCGCCGCCGCCCTGCTCGGCTCGGAGGAACGCCTCGAGTACACGCTGGTCGGCGACACGGTGAACCTCTCCCAGCGACTCCAGCAGTTCGCCGACGCCGGCGAGACGGTGCTCTCCGAGGCCACGTACCTAAGAGCGCTCCGAGCCCGTCGCCATCGTCGCGCTCGACGCGCAGCTCGTGAAGGGACGCGAGACGCCCGTCGTCGCGTTCAAGATCGTCGCGACCGACAGTTCGTCGGCGCCGACGGCGCCCGGGACCACGCTTCGATTCTGCAATCAGCCTACCAGTGAAAGAGAGAGCACCATGACCACGGCCACGAGTGTCCACCGAGACCAGCGCGGGGACGCCGAGGCGCTCGTCTCGAAGTCCGCGGCGTGCGCAAGACCTTCGAGGCGGAGATCGCGCCGGTGCGAGCGCTGCGCGGCGTCGACCTCACGGTCGAGCGCGGCACGTTCGTCGCGCTGATGGGGCCGTCGGGCTGCGGCAAGTCGACACTGCTCAACCTCATCGCGGGCCTCGAAGAGGCCGACGAGGGCACGATCATCGTGGCCGGCGAGTCGCTCTCGGTCGGCACCGAGGACGATCACGCCCTCATTCGACGGCGCCACATCGGCATCGTCTTCCAGTTCTTCAACCTGCTCGAGGGCATGACCGTCCTCGAGAACGTGGCGCTGCCGGCCATCATCGCCGGGCGAAACCGCAAGGCCGCCGAGACGCGGGCCCGCGACCTCTTGGACCTGCTCGGCATCGGCGACAAGGTCTCAGTGATGCCCGGCGTCCTCTCGGGCGGCCAGCGCCAGCGTCTCGCGATCGCTCGAGCGCTGGCCAACGAGCCGACGCTCGCTGCTCGCCGACGAGCCGACGGGGGCGCTCGACTCCGCCGGCGGCCAGGAAGTGATCGAACTGCTGAGCCGGTCTGCACAACGCTGGACAGACCATCATCTTGGTCACCCACGACGCCGACGTGGCCGCCGCCGCCGACACGGTGCTCACGGATGCGCGACGGACGAATCGTCGGTGCCGGCAGACGCATGAGGTCGAGACGACGTCACGGTGATCGGAACGCTCTGAGCACAGGACGAAGTGACCGTGGTCGAGCTTGACGACACTCCGCGAATGGCATCGCCGCTCAGGCAGTCGCCGGCGCGCTGCGGCGGGCCTCGTAGCTCGTTCGCCGCCGCGGCGCTCGTCGTCGTCGTCGTTCGCGGTCACGCCTCACGCGGGTCACCTCGCCCTCTGGATCGCTGCGACGTGGTCATCGTCTGCTGGGCGGCCGCGGCCGTGGCCACGCTACGCGCGGCACCGCGGCTCGGTTGGCTCGTCATCTCGTCGGGGCTTTCGCGGCGCGCTCGGCCGCTGCTGTCGGCCCGAACTCGCCGACGCCCACCGCAGCGGCGTCCACCACCCCGCTCACGATTGTCGCCACGTTGGCGGCGCCCGCTCGCGATGGCCGTCTCGGTCCACGTGCTGCTATCCCTGCCCGACGGGCGTGCTGGGTGCTCGGTCATCGACAGGATGACGGCGGCGTGGTGGTACGGCGTCGCGCTCGTCGTGGGGGTCTACCTCGCCACCACCACGCACGTGTTCGCTCCCTGGCCCGTCGTGGTGGGCTGGACGCTTGCCGTCGCGACGACGATGCCCGGACTCTACGCGCGCTACGCCGACGCCTCCGCGCGCTGGACGTCAGCGGCTGCAGTCGCTCGCCGTCGCGACCGTCCTCGTACTCATCGTCGCCATCGTCACCGAGACGCTGCACCTGCTCCTGGCCTGGCCCGTCGCAGGTGCCGGTGCCGTTGCTCGCCGCCACCGTCCTGCTGCCACTCGGACTCGTCGCGCGGCGACGCGCGCGGCGCGATCGCACGCCGACCGGCTCCTCGTGCACCTCCTGACGGTGCTCGGCCTCGGTGTCGTCGTGGCGGCGTCTACCTGATAGTCGTGCGCGGTCTGGGTCGAGACGCCGACGAGCGCACCGGACCGCGACATCCTCTGGTGCTCAATGGCGGCGCGGCCGTCGCCGCGGTCGTGCTACCTGGCGATTGCGCCGACCGCTTCGCCGCGCATGGCGACCGGCTTCATCTACGGCGCACGCGAAGCGCCCGACGAGGTCGTGCGCACCTTCGGCACTCGCCTGACCCGCGCCATTCCGATGGACGAGCTGCTTGCTGCAGCTGGTCGAGTCGCTTCGCAAGACGCTGACTCTCGCGTCGGCCGAGATCTACACCGGCACCGGCGAGGTCCTCGAGCTCGCCGTCTCCGTGCCCGACCTCGGGTCGCGATCGCTGACAGGTCTCGGGCGACGAGCGCGCCGTGATCGCGCGCGCCGGCGTCTCGGGCAACGCCTGGGCCTCGGTGTGGATCCCGTCGATCTCGCTCGACCGCGCACCGGCGGCCCGCTTCGCGTGGCGCCGATCAGCCACGCCGGGGAGCTGCTCGGGGTGATCGTCGTTGTCGCGCGCCGAGGGTGCCGTCACCTTCACGGAAGAGGACGACCGCGTCCTGACCGAGCTCGCCCGCCAGGTCGGCCTCGCCTTGCACAACGCCCAGCTGGACACCGCCCTGCAGAGCTCGCTCGACGAGCTGCGCCGCCAGGCCGACGAGCTGCGCGCCTCGAGGGCTCGCGTCGTGGCGAGCGGCGACGCCGAGCGCCGCCGAGTCGAGCGCAACCTGCACGACGGCGCCCAGCAGCACCTGGTGGCCCTCGCGGTCAACCTGCGCCTCGCCAAGGACATCGTCCTCGAGGACCCCACGGCCGCCGTTGAGATGCTCGACGAGCTCGGCGAGGCGGTCCAGGAGACCATCCAGGAGCTGCGCGAGCTCGCCCACGGCATCTACCCGCCGCTGCTCGTCGACAGCGGGCTCACCGAAGCGCTGCGCGCGGTCGTCAACCGCAGCCCCCTCGACAGTCGAGCTCGTGACCGAAGGGATCGGCCGCTACGGACGGCGACGTCGAGGCGGCCATCTACTTCTGCTGTCTCGAAGCGCTGCAGAACGCGGGCAAGCACGCCCCCGACTCGCACGTGACGGTGCGGATCTGGGAGGAGTCCGGCGGGCTGCTCTTCGAGGTGAGTGACGACGGACCGGGCTTCGACGTGGTGCAAGGCGAAGCAGCGGACACGGCTACGTCAACATGACGGACCGTCTCGGCGCTATCGGCGGCGCCGTTCGCTGGGAGTCCGAACTCGGTCGCGGCACCACGATTCGCGGTTCGGTGCCGCTCAGCTAGTTCGGGTAGCTCGCGAAGCCCTCTCTGTCGCGCTCGTCCCAGAGACGGCGAATCGTCTTCGCGTCAAGCTGCTCCTTGTGCACGTACGCCCTTGCCCCACTCGTGGCCGCCTCAGGCGGGAGATCGCCCACGTCGTAGGTCGAGACAGAGAATGACGACGGTGTCGGGCAGCTCGTCCACGATCTGTCGGGTCGCCTCAATGCCGCCCATCTCGGGCATGTTGATGTCCATGAGCACGAGATCCGGGTGGAGCTCGTTCGCGATTGTTAGCGCCTCGACTCCGTTCTCCGCCTCGCCGACGAGCTCGAAACCCTCGGTACGGCGTAGCACCGCGCGCGCGGCCAGGCGAAAGGGCGCCTGGTCGTCCACGACGAGTACGGAGAACGGGGGGTTCGCCACAGATTCATTATCCCACGGCGTTTCTCAGATTTACGGGGAGGTGCCACCTCATCGGGGGTGGGGCTAGCCTCCCGGCTGAGCGCTCAGGTACACCAGGACCGCCTTCACGCGGCGGTTGAGGTTCGTGCTCTTCGGTGAGCCCGAGTTTGGAGAAGATTGCGTTCGAATGTTTTTCCACGGCCCGCTCCGAGACGTCGAGGCTCTTCGCGATCGCCCCGTTGGACTTGCCCTGAGCCATCTCGCTCAGAATCTCGGCCTCGCGCGGGGTCAGCCATTCGAGGTCGGACTTGTGGTGGCGTGTGCGAGCCTGGACCAGCATGTCCACCACGAGGGATCGATGACCGAGCCGCCCGCCGCTACCGTGCGAATGGCGTGAGTCAACTCGTCCGCCCCGGCAACGCGTTCCTTCAGCAGGTAGGCCCGGCCGGCGGAACCCTCCCCGAGCAGCGCCAGGGCGTAGGCGGGGGCCGTGTACTGGCTGAGCACGACGACTCCGATGTCCGGGCGATTCTCGCGCAGCCACGACGCGGCCTGGATCCCTTCGTCGGTACCCGACGGCGGCATGCGGATGTCCGTGACGACGACGTCGGGTTCGTGCTCCGCCACCAGCGCGAGCAGACTGGGCAGGTCTGACGCCACGCCAACGACCTCCATCTCGTCGTCGGCTTCGATCAATCGGGAGATCCCTTCGCGCAGCAGCGTGTTGTCCTCAGCGAGCACTACCCGAATCGTTGGCACAAGTAGGTAAGCGTACCATCGCTCCATTGGCCGGCGATCGGCCTGATCTTCGCAACGCCCCGCGTACGCACTCGAGCGAACCTCGCGAACTACGTGTCCCGCCGCATGGCGCTCGGTCGGTGTATCGAGATGCCGCGATGCCGCTCGGAGACGAGAAGGCGAATTCAGAATGGAACATCGCTCGCCTACTGTGTAACGGTGAAAAGGAAGCTCGCCCTCGTGCAGCTGCTGAAGCACCGAGAGCCAGCACTGTTGGTGTCCGGTCAGTCGGTCTCCAATTTCGGCGATGGCGTCGCCACGGTAGCGCTCACTCTCTTGGTCTTAGAGACCACGCACTACAGCGTGACAAAGCTGTCGTGGTTCGCGGCCGCGCGGATGATCCCTCTCGTGGCGTTCCTGCTCGTCGGCGGTGCCATCGTCGATCGATTCTCCCGGCGACTGTTGCTGCTCATTTCCGACGGGGGCCGCGCCGTGCTCACCGCCATCCTCGTGGTGTTCATCGCAACTGGCACGCTGCGGTACTGGGAGCTGATCGTCTTCGCCGTGCTGTTTGGCTGCTTTGATGCGTTCTTCTTTCCGGCCATCTCAGCGCTTACGCCCGAGATCGTGCCCGAGGACCTGCTACCCGCCATGAACGCGGTGCGGCCGCTCGCCAACAACTTGATGGGCGGCATCCTCGGACCGGCCATCGGCGGCGTCATCGCCGCGTTCAGCACGAGCTTGGCCATGGCCATCGACGGTGCCACGTTCCTCGTGAGCTTCGGCGCGCTGGCGCTGATGAAGCCCACGCCGAGGCCGGCGCGAACGGAGTCCAACTCGATGATCGACGACATCAAAGAAGGCCTTCACTACGTCCGTCGCACCCGATGGTTGTGGACGACTCTGGTCGCCGTCGCAGTGGTCAACGCTTTTCTTCTTACGCCCATGTTCGTCCTGCTGCCCTACTACTTGCTCCACGACCTGCATTACGCGAAGGACTACGTAGGGTTCCTCATCGCCGCAGGAGGAGCAGCGGGCGTCGTCGGCGCACTTGTCGCCGCCAACCTTCCCTCACCCAAGCGTCGAATTCGTACGGCGTGGACCTACTGGATCATCGCCACGCTTGCGGCTCTCATCGTTGGCGTCGCGACGAACTTCTGGGAACTCATCCTCGTCCCCATCGTGGCCTCACCGGGCATCGTCATGGGCAACGTGATCTGGGAATCGATGATGCAGAGCGAGGTGCCTCGGGAGCTCCTGGGCCGCGCCTCCTCAGTTGACTGGTTCGTGTCGCTGGGCATCAGTCCAATCGGTCTCGTGGTCGCTGGCGAGATCGCGAACTACATCGGCATCAGGACGTACTTCGTCCTGCTCAGCCTGATCTGCGTCTTGCCGGGCTTCTACATCCTCACGTCCAAGCGCATCAACGCCGTCGACGCCGGACGAATCAACCGAGTGGCAGTTGCGGAGCCGTAGCGAGCGAAAGTCCCACGACCCGCTTACCCTTGCGCGCGCCGATTGGAAAGATCTGCTCGGGGCGAAAGGAGCGACCCTTCGATTCGCCGAGGCGTCCGCCGCGAACCTCCACCCACTCCTCGCCGGTACTTTCGTTCAGCGCGTAAGCGACGAAGGTCCAGCGTTGACGGCGTTCCTTGGGTCCATCGACGACGACGGCATCGCCGCGGCGCACGCCGTGCCACGCGTTCGTGCGCACGATCGAGCCGTGCCGGGTTTCGCTGGCGTCAAGAGGCACTACTTCATTGTGGCTCAACGGGGTGGGCTACCTTGTCACACTCGGGCCGTAGCGTTGGACAGTGGCGTTTGATCAACCACTGCCCAAGGCGCTTTCGCCGTCGAGACTCGCGGACTTTCAGGTCTGCCCGCGTCGCTACCAGCACGGTGCCGTCGAGCGGCTCCCTCAGCCCGCCACTTACGCCACCGCGAAGGGCCGCTTTATCCACTACGTCTTTGAGCAGCTCTTCCTCTTATCGAACGGGGAACGCACGATCGAGCGGGCTCGCACCTTCGTTCGGCCCGCCATAGAGGCGATCCTGACCGACGAGGTGCGCACTGAAAGCGGTCTCGATGAGATGATGCTCGCTCGTCTGCTCGCCGAGACCGACGGGATCATCGTTCGCTACTTCGAGATGGAGGACCCGACCGCCGTCTCGAGCGAGGGTGTTGAGCTCGCCCTCGGCGGCGACGTCGCTGGTGCTCCGCTGTACGGCATCCTGGACCGGCTGGACCGCGCGTCCGACGGCTCGCTCACGATTGTCGATTACAAGACCGGCGCCGTGCCGAATCGCAACTACGACTTGCAGACATTCGCCAACACCGAGCTCTACGCCGCGCTCTGCGAGGCGAAACTCGGCGAACGTCCGACGACCATTCGTCTGCTCTACGTCGCTCACGGCCACGAGATCGAGCGCAACGTCACCGACGTCGTCGTGCGGGCGCGCGCGGACTCGGCGGCCAAAGCCTGGACCAAGATCAACCGCTTCTACGAAGAGGGTGATTTTCCGGCGACGCCGTCGCGCCACGCCTGCCGCTTCTGCGCCTTCAAGGAGCGCTGTCGCAGCAACGGTGTGCCGGTGCCCGTCGGCTAGTTCCTAGGCTGCATAGGTGCTTTCATTCCAACTCTCGTACGACTATCGCTGCCCCTTCGCCGCGATCATCCACCGCCACGTCATCGTCGCACTTCGAGCCGGCGCCGACTTTGAGGTCTCCTTCGTTCCCTGGACCTTGAGCCAGGGCACTCGAGCTGAGGGCGCGCCCGACGTGTGGGACGACACCTCGCGTGACGCGGAGCTCTTAGCGCTCGCGGTATCGGTATCGATTCGCGACCAGCAGCCCGAGCTCTTCCTCGACGCTCACGAGGCACTCTTTCGGGCTCGCCACGAAGGTGGCATTCGGCTACGCACCCTCGACGAGATCAAGGAGGCGCTAGAGCCGACCGGCGTCGACCTTCCTCGGGTGATCGCCGACGTGGAGTCGCGCCGTCCCCATAAGGTCATCGGGGCCAGCTTCGCCGAATTCGAGCAATACGAAGCCTTCGGCGTACCGACCTTCGTCGTCGACGCTCACGCCGTCTTCGTGCGCTACATGACGCCACCGAGCGAAGAGTCCGAAGCCTCGATCGGTTTGATCCAATCCTTGGTCGACATGGTGATGAATCAGGATTCTCTCAACGAATTCAAGCGCACCACTCTTCCCATGTAGGCTCGGGCCCCCTCAGTTCGAGGGTCCTCGATCTCGACGACGGCACGAGGGTGGGTGGCCGGTAAGGGAACGGCCCTCTAGAAGTTGCGCGGTGACGAGCCGAACGGCCCACGCGTGAGAGCATGGGACCGTGCCCTCGCGTGCGGCACGCGGATCTGGGAGGCGCCGTGCAACCACTAATCGGGATCGTCATGGGCTCGTCGAGCGACTACGACGTGATGCGCGCCGCGGCGGAGGTCGCCGAGCGCTTCGGCGTCGGCCACGAGGAGCGCGTCCTCTCAGCCCACCGCACGCCCGAAGCCACGCTTGAGTACGCGAAGGACGCTCGCGGGCGGGGACTTAAGGTCCTGATCGCCGGCGCCGGCGGCGCCGCGCATTTGCCGGGCGTGCTCGCCGCCGCCACGGCCCTGCCAGTAATCGGTGTGCCCGTGGCGCTCGCACGCCTCGACGGTCTCGACTCACTGCTCTCAATGGTCCAGATGCCCCGAGGCGTCCCCGTCGCGACGGTCGCCATCAACGGCGCGGCCAACGCGGGGCTGTTGGCGCTGCGGATCCTTGCGCTGAGCGACGAATCGCTCGCCGGCGCACTCGACACCTACCGAAACGAGCTCGCGGCCGAGGCGCGAGCGCAGGACACAGATTTAGACAGAATTTAGTCAGCCAACCCGCTCTAATCCGGGGAACGCCGACGTGTCGCACATTCGTTCGTTTAGTCTGGATTGGTAGTAAAAGGAGGCCCCCGTGGGCATAATGAAGCGCGTCCAGACGATCTTTCAGGCGAAGGCCAACGACGCATTGAACAAGGCCGAAGACCCCCGTCAGACGCTCGATCTTTCGTACGAGCAGCAGCTCGAGAATCTCACCAAGGTCAAGCGGGCCGTCGCCGACGTGGCGACCGCCCGCAAGCGCGTGGAGATCCAGGCCGAACAGTTGAAGAGCCAAGGCGACAAGCTCGCCGATCAGGCCAAGGCCGCTCTCGCCCAGGGCAACGAGCCGCTGGCCCGCGAGGCCCTGACCCGCCGCGAGGCCATCGCCGGGCAGCTAAAGGACCTGGAGGTCCAGCACGCCTCGATCGTCGAGCAGGAACAGAAGCTCGAGGACACGGCGACCAAGTTGCAGACTGAAATCGAGGCCTTCCGCACCAAGAAGGAGACCATCAAGGCGACCTACACCGCGGCCGAGGCTTCGGCCCACGTCGACGAGGCCGTCAGCGGCATCTCGAGCTCGATGGGCGACGCCGGGGCCGCGATGCAACGCGCTCAGGACAAGGTCGCCGAGATGCAGGCGCGCAGCGGCGCGCTCGACGAACTCCTCGCCTCGGGCGCTTTGACCGACCTCACCGGCTCGACCGACGACATCCAAGCCCAGCTCGACAAGGCCTCGGCGAGCTCGGACATCGACGCTCAACTCGCCGCGCTCAAGGCCGGCGGCACCCCGACCGAACTGCCTTCGGGCACCAGCGCCGCGCCGGAAGCAACCACCAGCGAAGGAAACTGAGAGTGGCGAAAACCAAGATCGAATCCGATCACGGACTGAACGTTCGAATGTTCCTCACGGGCCTCGGGCTCGTGGCGCTCTACGCGATCATCGTCTCGGTGATGCTGAGCCTCGGCGTTTCGGTCGTGCTCGTCGTGATCATCGCCGGCGCGCTCATCTTCTCCCAGTACTACTTCTCGGACAAGGTCGCGATGTTCGCGATGCACGCCCACGAGGTCACCCCCCAGCAGGAGCCCCGCCTGCACGAGATCGTCGACCGGCTGTGCCTGCTCGCCAACATGGAGAAGCCCCGCGTTGGCGTCTCGGAGATGGACATGCCCAACGCCTTCGCGACCGGGCGCAACCCGAACCACGCCGTGATCTGCGCCACCCGCGGCATCATGAACCGGCTGAACGACGAAGAGCTCGAGGCCGTACTGGCCCACGAGCTCAGCCACGTAGCGCACCGCGACGTCGCCGTCATGACGATCGCCTCGGGCGTGGGGATGCTGGCCGGTCTGGTGAGTCGCATCGCGCTCTTCGGCGCCATGTTCGGCGGGGGCGGCGGACGGGGGCGCGGCGGTCAGAACATCGTCCTGCTCGAGATGGCCACCATGCTCGTCTCGATCGTCATCTACTTCATCGCGTTTCTCCTCACGATGGCCCTCTCGCGGTACCGCGAGCTAGCCGCCGACCGCTCGGGGGCGATCTTGATCGGCAAGCCAAGCGTGCTCGCCAGCGCGCTCGTGCACGTCACCGGTGACATCGGCAAGATCCCGCGCACCGACCTGCGAAAGTCCGAAGGCATGAACGCCTTCTTCTTCGCGCCGGCGCTCGCCCCCGGCACCGCCGCCAACCTGTTCTCGACGCACCCCTCACTGGAGCGCCGTCTCGACCAGTTGAACAAGCTCGAAAAAGAGCTGAACGGCTAGTGGGCCTGCGCGACACGATCTTTGGACGAACCAAGCAGGTCGCGCCCAACCTCGACAACCTCTTCGCGCTCTCGACGGCGGCCCTGACGCTCCAGAGCGAGCTCGACCTGGTCACGTCGGGCCAGGCCGGGCTCTGCTTCAAGGCCGGCAGCGGCGAGAGCACGATCACGACCGATGACGACATCAAGGAGCTGCTCGACTTCGACTCGACGAATAATAAGGTCACGCTCACGACCGACGACCTCGGCTTCAAGTGGCTCGTCGTGAATGACCCTGACCTCGAGGCGCTCGTCACGCGAATCCACGCCGCCGACACCTCGATGGTCGAGCACGGGCTTGGGCCGCGGCTGCTCTGCGCGGTGTTCGGCTTCGTGCCCAAGACGCCGCCGGGCGAGGGATCGGTGCGCCTGGTTTACCTGATGAAGCAGGGCACGTTCTATCCCTTCGCGCCCACCGGCCCATCCCAGCGCAACAACGAGCTCGAACTGCGGGTCCGGTCGTTTCTCAGCACCGACCTGCCGATCGAGAAGGAGCTCTCGCGCTGGATGGCGCTTTGGAACCTCCCGGTCAACTAGGCGACCGAGGGCTCGAACGGCCCCGGTGTAGTTTTCGGTTGGACCGCGTAGTCGTGTCGCGACACTAAAGGAGGGTGATGGACGAGTTGTGGTCGATGGAGATACCGGACTCGCTCGAACCCGAGTTGCTCTCCGACGAGGAGCTGGCTGAGCTGGCGATGGCCGCCGATCCGGGCGCGCCGCTGGGCCCCGACGCTGTGCCCTGGAACTTCGGCTACGGCTCTGCCCGGAATCTGCTGCCCGACTGGTACATGCCTATCCCCACGGCGAGGGGCCGGGGCCGGCCCACGCGGGTCGTCGTCGTCTCGGTCGTCGTCTCGATCGTGGTGATCTGCGCGTTCGGACTCTGCATCACCTCGGGCTTCTTGCAGCTCGCCTGACAGCCGCCTTTGGCCGTCCGCCTCCGGCCTAGGGGTGCGTCATCTCGTCGGGTACGACCGCCGCGTCGAACTCCGCGCCACTCATGAAGCCGAGCGAGATCACGGCTTCACGCAGCGTCGTTCGCTCCTGGAGCGCTTTCTTGGCCACCCGGGCCGCCTTGTCGTAGCCGATGATGGGATTAAGCGCGGTCACGAGCATGAGCGAGTTGTTGAGATGGTGCTGAATGCGCTCGTAATCGGGTTGGATGCCCTCGACGCAGAACTCGCGGAAGCGGTCGCAGGCGTCGGTCAGGAGATCGACCGACTTGCAGAAGTTGTAGATCATGACCGGCTTGCAGACGTTGAGCTCGAAGTTGCCCCGCTCGCCGGCCAGCGTGATCGAGACGTCGTTGCCAAAGACCTGGACGCAGACCATGATCATGGCTTCGCACTGGGTTGGGTTGACCTTGCCCGGCATGATCGAGCTGCCCGGCTCATTCTCTGGAAGCTTCAGTTCGCCGAGTCCCGAGCGCGGTCCCGAGCCCAACCAACGCACGTCGTCAGCGATCTTGGCGAGACTGGCCGCGAGCGTCTTGATCGCGCCATGGGCGAAGATCAGCGCGTCGTGCGCGGCGAGCGCCGCGAAGTAGTTTGGTGCCGTCACGAAGGGCTTGCCCGTCAACGTCGCGATGGCCTTGGCCACGCGCACCCCGAATTCCGGGTGGGTGTTGAGCCCGGTTCCTACCGCCGTACCGCCCGCCGCGAGTTGGTAGAGCCCGCCGAGCGCCATCGCCAGTCGTTCGAGGTCGGCGTCGAGCTGGGCGACGTAGCCCGAGAACTCCTGGCCGAGCGTGAGTGGCACCGCGTCCATCAGATGGGTGCGCCCGATCTTGGTTACGTCGGCGAACGCTGACGACCTCTCGCTGATCGCGTGGCGCAGTCGCGTGACCGACGGCACCAGGCGGTCAGTGATCTCCATTACGGCCGCGATGTGCATCGCCGTGGGAAACGTGTCGTTCGACGACTGAGACATGTTGACGTCGTCGTTCGGGTGCACCGGCGCCTTCGAGCCGAGGACCCCGCCAGCGAGCTCGATCGCCCGGTTGGCGATGACCTCGTTCACGTTCATGTTGGTCTGCGTGCCCGAACCGGTCTGCCAGATTCGTAGGGGGAACTCGCCCGATAGCGTGCCGTCGATCACTTCGGCCGCCGCTCGCTCAATGAGTGCGGCCTTTTCGCCGCTCAGCTTGCCCAACTCGTGGTTGACCTGTGCGGACGCGAGCTTGAGTACGCCGAACGCGCGAATCACTGCCGGCGGCATGGTTTCGTGACCGATCGCGAAGTGGTGCAGGCTGCGCTCGGTCTGGGCGCCCCAGTAGTGGTCGGCCGGAACCTCGACCGAGCCCATGGTGTCGGACTCCACGCGCGTTTGCTCCAAAGCTCTTCCTACTTCTTCTTCGAACTCTTGGCGGCTCGCTTCTTGCTCGGGGCCTTCTTCGACGTCGTCGCCGAAGCCTTCCTCGCCGTCACCGACTTGCCGGGTGATTTTCCCGCCGCGGTTTTCATGCTGCCTTTCGCCTTGGCCCGCGCTGAGGCAACCTTCTTCGTGGGCGGTACCTTGGTCGCCTTCTTCACCGGAGCGGACTTCGCGGCGGCGGACTTTTTCGTAGCGGCCGCCTTCTTAGCCGCGGTCCCCTTCCCCGACGACGCGCGGCCCGGTCGAGGCGCGGCGCTTCCTGGCCCGTCGTAGAGCTTGATGCCCGCCGCGACGACCTTCTTCGCCGCGGCGACGTCCTCGGCGCGCGGACCGTCGCCCGAGCCGGGGACTTCGAGGATGAGCGGAAGATTTCGAATCTTTGGGTGCCCGACGAGCGGCGCAAGCCCCTTCGCGCCGATCGTGCCCTCGCCAATGTTGGCGTGGCGGTCACGGTTGCCGCCGAGCTCGATCTTGGAATCGTTCAGGTGAAAGCAGCGCAGTCGAGCGAGACCGACGGCCTGGTCGACCTCCTGGAGCAGACGCTCGGTACCGGCGATGGTGGAGTAGTCGCACCCGCTCGCCCACAAGTGCTGAGTGTCGATGCACAGGCCGAGCCGGTCGTCGCCCTGACAGGCGTCGATCAAGAAGGCGATCTCCTCGAAGGATCGACCCACCGTGCCGCCCGTACCCGCCGCATTCTCAATGAGAATCGGGCAGTCGGCGATGCCTTCGGGCGCGGGATCGGCCTCTTCGAGGGCTTTCTCCAGCGCGTCGGCGATTTGGCGCACCACGTCGTCGAAGCCAGCGCCCAGGTGCGATCCCACGTGCAGCACCAGGCCCGAGGACGCCATACCGCGCGCCACCGAGAGGTTGTGCGTGAGGCATACGACGGACTTCTGGTAGAGCTCGAGGTCGGCCGAAGCCAGGTTAATGAGGTACGTCGCGTGGCAGAACGTGTCGGTGATCGTCGGGTGCACCGCCTGGGCCGCGCGAAACGCGGCCAGCACATCGGGCGCGTACTGCGAGGGCTTCCACATGCGCGGGCTCTGGGTGAAGACCTGGATCGAGGTGGCCCCGAGGTCGACGCCGTAGTCGAGCGAAGCGACGAGCTTGCCGCCTCCGCGTACGTGGGCCCCGACGTTCATTACAGTGAAACTACTCGTTCCCTAACCACTCTCGTCAGGAGCATCGTGCCCGACACGTTTACGGAAGCCTCCCGCGCCATCTTCGCCAAGAAGGTCCTCGCGCACGTCGCGAGCCTCGACGGCGACGGCGCGCCCAATGTCACGCCGGTCTGGGTCGAGCTCGACGGCGACGACATCGTGATCAATACCGCACTCGGGCGTGCCAAGGCTCGCAACCTCGCCGCCGATCCGCGTGTGGCGGTGTCCTTGACCGACCCTGACAATCCCGAGACGGTGATCGCCGTGCGAGGAACGGTTGTGCGCTTCACGACCGAAGGCGCCGACGAATCCATCGACCGCCTGGCAAAGAAGTACACCGGGGTCGACTCCTTCACGCGCAGCCGCGAAGGCGAGATCCGCGTGATGGTGAAGATCCGCCCCGATCGCATCTCGCGCCAGCCCGACTAGCTCAGGCGAAGTAGGTCAACTCCCCGACGGCTCGGCACTCGACGCGCACTTCGCCGAGGTCTACGGCGCCACTTACGAGCCGCCCTGCCTCGAAGCTCCACACGGTGATCGGCGAGCGGGGCGCTGGGCGGTTGAAGGCGTGCCGCAGGATGGCCACCTCGTTGGTGAAGTTCACCTCGTCATTGGTGAGGAGCGCTCGCAGCACCTCGGCGTGCCGGGCGGTCACTGACGCGGCCGCAACAGCGACGTGACGCAGTGGCGCGAGCGCGGCGAGCGTCGCCACGTCCCTCGCCGCCAGTTGGGCGGGGTACCCGGACGATACGTCCAGCCATACGCCAAATGGGGTGGTCAGTGCATCACCGAGCGAGGCGGCGACCATCACCGTGTCGGCGTCCGTGCAGCGGAAAAGTATCGTGTGCTCTCTGGCCACGCCAGCCACGCCGTCGCGCTGGGCGATTGCGACGTCGAGGCGCACGAGCTCCATCTAGGGCTGGAGGTCTTCCTTGGGCAGCCGTTCGATGTTCACGTCGCGGAAGGTGAGGATCCGTACCGACGGCACGAAGCGGGCGGCACGATACATGTCCCAGACCCAGGCGTCATGCAACGTCACCTCGAGCAGGGTCGGTGTGGCGTTCGAGCGGACCTCGACGGCAACGTCGTTGGCGAGGTAGAACCGGCGGTCGGTCTCCACGGCGAAGTCGAACATCCCCACCACGGCCTTGTACTCTTGGACGAGCGCGAGTTCGAGGGTCGACTCGTAGTCGTCGAGTTCTTCTTCACCCACCAGTGACTACGCGCGTTCGGTGACGCGCAGTTCCTTGATCTTGGCCGCCCGGCCGCGCAGCTGGCGCAGGTAGTAGAGCTTGGCGCGGCGCACGTCGCCGTAGGACTCGACCTCGATCTTGGCGATCGTGGGGGTGTGCACGGGGAACGTGCGCTCGACACCCACCCCGAAGCTGATCTTGCGCACGGTGAAGGTCTCCTGGAGGCCCGAACCCTGGCGGCGGATCACAACGCCCTGGAACACCTGGACGCGCTGACGGGTGCCTTCGACAACGCGCACGTGCACCTTGACCGTGTCGCCGGGGCGAAAGCTGGGGATGTCGTCGCGAAGTGAGTCGCGGTCGACGAGGTCAGTCGGGTTCATGGGCGCGGTCCCTTTCGGATCACAGGCTTTGCAAGTTTAGCCGCTGCGCCCCGGCTCATCCATCGGCGGAAATTCGGCGAGCATCGCTTGGTCCTCGTCGCTCAGTCCCCCGCGACGCTCAATGAGGTCGGCCCGCCGGGCCAGCGTCGTGCGCAGCGCCTGGGCCCGGCGCCAGCGCTCGATCCTCGCGTGATCGCCCGAGAGCAGCACGTCGGGAACGCGCTGGCCCCGCACTTCGGCCGGCTTCGTGTACTGGGGATACTCGAGAAGCCCGTTGCTGAAGGACTCCTCGAAGCTCGACTCGTCGTTGCCGAGCGCGCCCGGCAAGAGGCGCACTACCGACTCGATCACGCACAACGCCGCGAGCTCACCTCCCGAGAGCACGAAGTCGCCGAGGGACAGCTCATCGTCAGCGACGAGGTCGAGCGCGCGCTGATCGAACCCCTCGTAGCGACCACTCAGCAGGGTGAAGCCAGAAAGGCGGCTCAGCTCCTCGGCCACCCCGTGGTTGAAGACTCGGCCCGATGGCGTGAGGGCGATCACCGGTCGAGCGAGGTCAGGGATCGATTCGACCGTCGCGATAATGGGCTCGGCCCGCAGCACCATTCCCGCACCGCCGCCAAAGGGCGTATCGTCGACCGTACGGTGCACGTCCGAAGTCGCCTCGCGAAAATCGTGGACGAACAGCTCCCAGAGGCCTCGCTCGCGGGCACGTCCGAGCACTGACGTCGCCGCGTAGCCCGTGATCGCCTGGGGAAACAGCGTCAGCACGTCCACCCGAAGCGTCATTCGAAGAGCCCCTCGGGCGCGTTGATCTCCACGCGGTGGTTCGCCTCGAGAGCGACGACGAAGGCCAGTGGCACGAGCGCCCCCGTGTCGAGCACCATTAGGTCGCTCGCCGGATTGGCCTCGACATCGACCACGACGCCTCGACGCACGCCGCCCGCGTCCACCACTTCGGCCCCGAAGAGCTGATCGATCCAGATAACGCTGTGATCCTCGATGCGCGGGGCCGACAGCACCACGCCGCGCCACTGGTCGGCCTCGGCGCGAGAGCTGATGCCCTCAAAGGTCACGATGAAGCGGTCCTGGTGCGCGATAGTTGCGACGACGAGCAGCGGCCCGCGTTCGCTGAACAGAGTCGAACCCGAAGCGAGCCGTTCGTGGCGGTCGCTCCAGAGATCGACGAGAAGTTGGCCGCGCAGTCCGTGAGCCTTGATGATGCGCCCGACTTCGAGCGTGGCCCGCTCGTCGGTCACGGTCAGTCGACGATGTCGACGGAGGTCGTGACGCCGTCACGAGCTCCCGCAGCGCCTACCAGCGCCCGGATTGCCTGCGCGGTACGCCCCCGCCGGCCGATGATGCGTCCCATGTCGTCGGCGGCCACAGTGAGCGAGAGAATGAACTTGCCCTGGCGTTCGGCGACTTCGACCGAGACCGCGCTCGGATCCTCGGCGAGTGACTTCGCGATGAATTCGAGCGCCGCCGTTGCCGTGACCGCCCGGTTGGACTCGAAGTTCACGTCGTTGACGTTGCGCTGCGCGTCGTCGAAGTCGTCCTCACCTTCGTCGATCATGTTCACGTCGCCGGCGACGTAGCCGTCCTCGGCGTCGGTCACGGGGCGGCCTTGGCGGCCTCGAACGCATCGAGGGTTCCGCTGATCTTGAGGAGCTTCGCGACGCGCTCGGTGGGCTGGGCGCCCTGGCCGAGCCAGTGGAGCACCTTCTCCTGGTCGAGCCGCAGGACCATCTCGGGCTCGCTCGTCGAGAGGCCCCGGGGCTGATAGGTGCCCACGATCTCGAGAAAGGCACCAGAGCGGGCGCGACGGCTCTCGGCGGCCACGACGCGATAGGTGGGTTGCTTCTTCTTACCCATTCGCACCAAGCGTAGTTTTACGGCCACGACGCAATTCCCTTCAAACCGGTGTCTGACGACGCTACGGGCGATACACCCGAGCGCACAAGTTTAGCGTTGTTTGGGAGGGGTGACCCTTCCGCCCTTCTTCTTCTTGTTCTTCGCCACGCGCGAGCCCGTCGTCGCGCTCGCCATGCCCGCACCCAGCGCCTCGAAGCCCGCGGGCAACTGATCGCCCCGTGATGCCTTGGCCGCGAGACCCGCCATTCTCCCGAGTCCGCCGGGCAGCGCCGGCGCCGATCCGCTACCCATCTGCCGCATCATCTTTCTCATCTCGCCGAACTGTCGCAGCAGTTGGTTAACCGCGCCGACGCTCGTCGCGGAGCCCCTGGCGATGCGCGTGCGCCGCGAGCCGTTGATGATGCTCGGATTGCTTCGCTCCTGGGGCGTCATGGAGCGCACGATCGCCTCGACGCGATTGAGCTCGCCCTCATCGACGTTGCTCGCCGCGGTGCGCATCTCCTTGGACACCCCGGGCATCAGCTTCATCAGGCCGCCCAGCGAGCCCATCTTTCGAACTTGGGACAACTGGGCGAGGAAGTCGTCCAGGGTAAAGGTGCCGCTCATCATGCGGCCCGCCGACTCGGCGACGACGTCAGCGTCAACGGTGCGCTCGGCCTGCTCGATCAGGGTGAGGACATCGCCCATGCCCAGGATCCGTGAAGCCATCCGCTCGGGGTAGAAGAGGTCGAAGTCGGTGATCTTCTCGCCGGTGGAGGCGAAGACCACCGGGCGACCCACCACGCCCCGCGCGGAGAGCACCGCGCCGCCGCGCGCGTCGTAGTCGAGCTTGGTGACAATGAGACCCGAGAGCGCCAGTGCCTCGTTGAAGCTGCGCGCAGTGCGCACGGCGTCCTGGCCGGTCACGGCGTCGATCACGAGGAAGGTGTAGTGCGGCGACGTGGCCTTGGCGACGGCGCGAACCTCATCCATCAGCTCTTGGTCGATCGTCAGGCGTCCGGCGGTATCGATGATCACGACGTCCCGTCCCAGTCGCGTGGCCTCAGCGAGGCCCCGGCGGGCTACTTTGAGGGGCGTCGAGGGCTCGGAAAAGACGTCGACCCCGACCTGACGAGCAAGCACGCGCAGCTGTTCGACGGCTGCCGGTCGCTGCAGGTCGGCCGCAATCAGAAGGGGCTGGCGGCCCTGCTGCTTGAACCAGGCGGCGAGCTTCGCTGCAGCGGTCGTCTTGCCCGAGCCCTGCAGGCCCGCCAGCAGCACGACCGTCGGCGGCCTCGACGCGTAGGTGACCTTGAGCGGCGTGGCGCCGAGCACTTCGATGAGCTCTTCGTGGACCGCCTTGATGACCTGCTGACCGGGCGTGAGGCTCTGGGCGAGCTCTTGTCCGCTTAGCCGCTCACGGACCGCGCTGAGAAACGCACCTACGACGCCGAGCTCGACGTCGGCTTCCAGCAGTGCCGAACGCACGTCGTCGAGGGCCCGGTCCAGGTCGGCGTCACTCAGTCGTCCCCGGGAGCGAAGAGAGGCGCTCAGCCGCTCGAAGCGTTCACTGAGAGCGTCGAACATGACTCAACAGGCTAGCGCTGGGCCCCCAGCAACGAATCCACGAAAGTCTCGGGATCGAAGACGACGAGATCGCCCACGCCCTCACCTATCCCGACGAACTTGACCGGGATATCGAAGTCGCGCTCGATGGCGATGACGATGCCCCCGCGCGCCGTGCCGTCGAGCTTGGTGAGTACGATGCCCGTCACGCCCGTGGCGGCGAGGAACTCGTGAGCCTGGCTGAGCGCGTTCTGACCCGTTGTCGCGTCGAGCACGAGTAGGGTCTCGAGCACCTGGCCGGGCGGACGGTCGGCGACGCGACGGACCTTCGCGAGTTCATCGAGCAGGTTGGAACTGTTCGCGCGTCGACCGGCGGTGTCGGCGAGGACGATGTCGTCACCGCGCGCGCTGGCCCGGCCGACGGCGTCGTGCACCACCGAGCCGGGATCGGCGCCCTCGGCCGCGCGCACGATGTCCGATCCGGTGCGATTCGCCCACTGTTCGAGCTGGTCGGCCGCGGCCGCACGGAAGGTATCGCCCGCGGCCAGCATGACGCGGCGACCCTCACCACGGTGGCGCTGAGCGAGCTTGCCGATCGTGGTGGTCTTGCCGACCCCATTCACGCCCACGAAGAGCCACACGGCGACGCGCCCCTCGTCGGCCGTGCTCGAGGTTGAACGCTTGTGCCGCAGCGAGTCAACGAGGATTTGGCGCAGCGCCGGCGCCACGCCATCGGGCGCGCCATGCGCGCGCAGCTGCTCGAGCACCTCACTGGTCGTCGCGACGCCTACGTCACTTCGCAGCAGTACCTCTTCGACGAGCGCCAGCTGATCGCCGCTAAGTTCTCGCGCTCCGGTGATCGAACGCAGGCGATCAAATACACCTCGCGAGGTGGCGAGCCGCTGGTTGAGCGAAGGTTCGACGTCGAGCTGGGGCATCGGCGCCACGTCGCGCACCAAGATCTCGGGCATCGCAGCGCGCCTTGGAGGCGCCGGTCGGGCGCGGCGCCGGACTCGCCGCACGACCACGACCGCCGCCGCGAGCACGACTACGGCCAGCACAACGTAGAGCACGATCACGCCGGCTGATCCTCTTTCGAACGCGTCACGCGCTGGCTGACCACCTTGGAGGACGCGCCGGGCACCATCGTCACGCCGTAGAGGACGTCGGCCGCTTCCATGGTTCGCTTCTGGTGGGTGACGATAAGCAGCTGGGCTTCGTCGCGAAACTCATCGACCAGGCTGAGGAATCGCTGGAGGTTGACGTCGTCGAGGGCGGCCTCGACCTCGTCCATGAGGTAGAAGGGTGAGGGCCGCGAGCGAAAAACCGCGAAGAGGAAGGCCAGCGCCGCCATCGAGCGCTCGCCGCCCGAGAGCAGCGAGATTCGCCGTACATTGCGGCCCATTGGTCGAACCTCGATCTCCACGCCCGTGTTCAGCGGATCCTCAGGCTCGCTCATGTTGAGCCGCCCTTGACCGCCGGGGAAGAGCGTGGCGATAAGCGACGAGAAGTGCTCGTTGACGTCGGCGAAGGCCGCCGTGAAGGTTTGCATGATCTCCTCGTCCAGGGCGCGCAGCACTTCTTGGAGCTCGCGCCGGGCGTGGCGCACGTCGCTCACTTGAGCGTCAAGCTCCTTGTAGCGGTCCTCGAGCGCCGCCAGCTCCTCGAGCGCCAGGGGGTTGATCGGGCCGAGCGATGTGATACGCGCCTCAAGCTCGGCCACTCGACCCTCGAGCGTCACCCCGTCGGGCAGGTCGATGAAAGGTGCCGCTCCCATCTCGTAGGGCTCGACCGCGAGGTCGCGGCGGATCATCTCGTGGAGATTCGAGACCTTCACCGTCAGCTCCGCCTGTTCGATCTCGTACCGGCGCATGACGTCGCCGAGTTCGCCGAGGCGCGCGTCGGCGTGGTGTCGCGCCGCGCGAACCTCCTCGATCATCTCGGCGCTCGCGCGAGTGGCCTCGAGCTGCTCGCGGTACGTGGAGTCCATGGCCTCCTGGACCACGCGAATCCCCTCGGCGGCCCGATCCACGAGGGATGCCAAGCGCGCGAGCGCTCGGCGATCAAACTCCAGCGATTCGCGCCTTGCCGCGGCGACCTCGCGTTCGCCCGTGCGACCCGCCAGGCGACCTTCGATCTCGCCCAGGCGCTCTTCAATGAGCCGGCGCCGCTCGCCAATCTCAGCCTCGCGTCGATGGAGCGCCGTCGCCTCATTTTCGACACTGGTTCTGAGTGGCACGAGGTTCGCCTCGGCCTCGCCACGTCGCCGGAGCCTCTCCTCGAGGCTGTCGAGGGCAGCCCCGAGTTGGGGCAGTTGTTCGCTCAATCCCTGGAGCTGCGCATCGACACCGAGCATCTCATCGGCGAGGCGGCCGGCGTCGGCGCGGAGCGCTTTGACATTGCGCACGAGGTCGTCGCCCTCGAGGGCCAGCCTTTCGATCAACGCTCCCAGTCGCTGGCGGACCGCGCGATCGCTCTCCTTCAGTGACGCGAGCGTCCCCTCGAGCAGCGCGACCTGGGCTCGCACCGCGACAAACGCCATCTCTTCGCCTTGGGGTGCGTTCGCTGGCCACCTCGCCTCCGCCTGCGATTCGGCCTCGGACAACGACCGACGTGACGATGCGAGGGCATCGCGCACTGCCACGAGCGCCGTCTCCTCGCCAACGAGGACACCCAGGTCGCTCGATAGTTGCGCGGCGTCGGCTTCGAGAGTGGCGATGACGTTCTCGTCGGCCGAAGCGATCAGGGCCTGGCGCAGTGACCGGTCGCGCTCTTTGATCACTGATGACGTGCCGCGAGCCCGCTCCGCGAAACCCTGGAGAGTACCGAGCGTCGAGGCGAGCGCCTCCTCGCGCCGTGAGGCCATCTCGGCCGCGGCGGCGGCGGCCTTGGCGTCGAGGGCGACGAGCTCGTGTCGCAGGTCGCGTTCGCGAATCGACGCCTCATCGAGCGCGAGCTCAAGCTCGCGCCGGCGCCGCTCGAAGTTGTGCAGCCGCCCCGCGAAGAGCGCGTGCCGGGCATCGCGCAGCTCGCCCTCCACGTCGGCGTAACTCCTGGCCGAGGCGGCCTGGCGCTCCAGAGGTCGCATCTGGCGACGGACCTCGCGCACCAGGTCGCCGAGTCGCTCGAGGTTCTCCTGAGTCGCGGCGAGGCGCCGCTCGGAGCGTTCCTTGCGCCGACGGTGCTTCAAGACGCCGGCCGCCTCCTCAATTACGGCGCGACGATTCTCGGGGTTGGACGAGAGGATCGAGTCGAGCTGACCCTGTCCGATGATCATGTGCTGCTGGCGGCCCACCCCGGAGTCGCCCAGGAGCTCTTGAACGTCGAGCAGCCGGCACGTCGTGCCGTTAATGGCGTACTCGGAGTCGCCGTTACGAAAGAGCGTGCGCGAGATCGTCACCTCAGCGCCGTCAATGGGCAAACGACCTGAGGAGTTGTCCAGGGTCAGCGACACCTCGGCGCGACCGAGCGCCGCCCGGTTTGCGGTGCCCATGAAGACGACATCGTCCATGCGCGAACTGCGCAGAGCGCGGGTGCTCTGGGCGCCGAGCACCCAGGTGACGGCGTCCACGACGTTCGATTTGCCCGAGCCATTGGGACCTACGACTGCGGTGACCCCAGGTTCGAACTCCAAAACGGTGGTGTCGGCGAAGGACTTGAAGCCCTTCATCGTCAGTCGCTTAAGAAACACGCCCCGACGCTACCAACGTTGGGGCCAATTTCTGACCTTACGCCTGGCACTTCTCGCAGTAGAAGGTCGAGCGACTGCGCACCATTTCGCGCCGTATCGGCTGGCGGCACTGGTAGCAGGGCTGACCCTCGCGGTTGTAGACCTGGTGGAACTGCTGGAAGCTGCCGGGTCGCGCGTCGGGGTCGATGAACTGCTCATCCTCGAGCGTCGAGCCGCCGTGCTTGATGGCTTCGGTCAGCACCTCGGTGATCGCGCGGTGCAGTCGACGGATCTCGATCGTCGAGAGCGACTCCGCCGGACGGTCGTAGCGCAGGCCGGACGCGAAAAGGATCTCGTCGGCGTAGATGTTGCCAATACCCGCGATGATGTCCTGGTCGGTGAGGACGCTCTTGAGCGGCGTCGAACGGCTGCGCAGGATGGCGGCGAAGCGGTCCCAGCCGATCTGGTCCTCGAAGGGATCGAGGCCGAGGTGCGCCAGCTCGGGCACGGCCCGGCGCAGGGAGAGCCCGTCGCCGCCGATCGAGAGCCGGGCGAACTTTGAGATCTCCGCGGGCGCCTCGCCTTCGCCGGGCGCCCGCGAAACGTAGAGCTCGCCGAAGGTTCGCGGATCCACGTAGCGCAGCTCGCCTCCCTGGGCGAAGGAGAAGACGACGTGGGTGTGCTTGGGCCTCGGGTCCTTGGCGTTCTTCGCGCGCAGGATCTGGCCGCTCATGCCCAAGTGGATCACCAGGTGCGTTCCGTTGTCGAGCCCGATGACGAGGTTCTTGCCGAGTCGCTGCACGGAGCGAATCGTGTGGCCCTCGACCATGGACCGAAATTCCTTGGCTGACTTGTGGCGCCGCACGCAGCGTCCGTTGGTGACCGACGCGCTCTTGATCTTCTTGCCGATGACGTCGCGCGAGAGCGACGCGCGCACCGTCTCGACTTCAGCGAGCTCAGGCACCGTCGTGTTCGCGCCAGGCGACCTGGGCGGCCTCGCTTTCGGCGCTCTTCTTGGAGCGACCCTCGCCCGAGGCGACGATCCGCTCGCCGACGTAGACCGTCGCGACGAAGCGAGCGTCGTGGGAGGGACCGCGCGCAGTGACCTCGTAGGTCGGTGCGCCGAGCCCCGTCGCCTCCGCCCACTGACGCAGCCGTGTCTTTGGGTCAACGTCGCCGGGTTCGAGCGAGGCCGCTTCGACCTCGCTCTCGAGCGCGTGATGCACGAAGCGGCGCGCCACGTCGTAGCCCCGCTCCAGGTAGAGGGCCGCGACCACCGCTTCGAAGGCGTCGGCCAGGAGGGATGGCCGCTCGACACCCTGCTCCCTTTTCACGCCGCGGCCCACTCGCAGCGCCGATCCCAGATCGAGGCGCCGGGCGGCTCCCGCGAGTGCTGACTCGTTCACGACACGACTTCTAACCAGCGAGCCGGTGCCCTCGTTGAGCTCGGGGAAGCGCGTCACGATGAGGTCGGCCACCGCGAGGTCGACCACGGCGTCGCCCAGAAACTCGAGGCGTTCGTTGGATTCGACGCCGTGCTCGGCGGCGTAGCTCGAATGGGTCAGCGCCGTCGCGAGAAGGGAACTCGTGGCGGCGAGACCGAGGCGCTCCGCGACGGCTTCGAGCGACGGGGCCACCAGGCTCACGCGCCTCGTTAGACCACCTGAAGCTTGTCCGCGACGTAGTTAACGGCGTCGCGCACCGATGAGAGGTCCTCGAGGTCCTCATCATCGATATGGAAGCCGGCCGTGCTCGTAGAGAGGCTCTCTTCGAGCGCCTCAACCAATTCGATCAGGGCCAGTGAGTCGGCGCCGAGCTCGGCGAAGGAGACGTCCTCGGCGATGTCGCCCGGACTCAGTTCGAGGATCTCGGCGAGTTGGTCTCGCACGAGAACGAAAATGGCGGCTCGATCCTGCGGTGCGGCGGGTTCGCCCATGACGCCTCCTTAGGGCTGTGGAGCACAGGTTACCGAGCCGCAGCCGCCAAAGCCCTAGTTAGGCCACTTGATCAGGTCGTATGGCGATCGCCAAATTTTGGACGAGCCTCGCCTGGTCGGCCTCGGCGGCGACGGCGATCGCGTTCTTGATGGCCGTCGAGTTCGAGGTCCCGTGACTGATCACGCAGATGCCCTTGACCCCGAGCAACAGAGCGCCGCCTTGCGACTCGGGTCGCATCGCCTTGGCGATCGGTAACAGGTACTCGAGCAACACGTCGCCGGCGGCCTTCGTGGAATCGTCAGTGGCGATGATCGACAAGATGGTTGAAAAGACGAATTTCAGTGCTCCCTCGAGGGTCTTCAAGGCCACGTTGCCGGTGAACCCGTCGGTCACCACGACGTCGACCGGGCTCGGCACGAGGTCCCGGCCTTCGACGTTGCCCACGAAGTTGATCGACCCGAGCTCGCTCAGCAGCTGGTGCGTCGCCTTGACCAGAGGCGTGCCCTTGGTCGACTCCTCGCCGATCGAGAGCAGCCCGATCGACGGTGACTCGACGTGGTAGAGCGTCGCGACGTAGGTCGAAGCCATCACCGCGAACTGGACGAGCATCTCGGGCGTGCACTCGGCGTTGGCCCCCGCGTCCACCAACACCATTGACGTGCGGCCCGGATTAGGAATCGGCGTCGCGACGCAGGGCCGGTGCGCCCCGGGCAGGCGACCCATGCGGAGCAGCGCCGCAGCCATCGTCGCCCCGGTGTTGCCCGCCGAGACCATGGCGCTGGCCCGCCCGTCGCGCACCAACTCGGCGGCGCGCACGAGCGAAGAGTCCTTCTTCTTACGAACGCTGGCGCCGGGGTCCTCGTCCATGGCGATGACCTCACTGCAGGTCACGACCTCGAGTCCGAGCGGGTCACCGAGCAGCTCGGGGACTCCGACGAGCGTGACGGCGAGCCCGAGCTCGTCGACCGCCCGCCGGGCGCCCGCCACGATCTCCCCGGGAGCGAAATCACCGCCCATCGCGTCAACGGCGATGGGCAGCGTCAACTCAGTTGACCTCGACCGCGACGCGGTTCTTGTACCAACCGCAGTTCGGGCACACTACGTGGGGCGACTTTGAGGTCGCGCACTGGGGACAGACGCTGCGCGCGGGACGTTCCAGGCGCCAGTTGGCCGCGCGGCGGCTGCGCGAACGGGCTTTGCTGGTCTTGCGCTTGGGAACGGCCATCGGTCTTCTCTTTCCGCGGTGGTCTCACCGTTCGTCGGACCCCTCATCGGGGTCCGCAAATTGGAGTCCGTCCAGTGTAGCCCAGCGCGGATCGAGCGGCGCCCGGCAGTCGCACGTCGCCTCGTTGAGGTCGGTGCCGCAGTAGCGGCAAAGCCCCAGGCAGTCGCTGCGACAGAGCGGCGCGAGCGGCAGGTCCAAGAGGATGGCGTCGTGGGCGAGTGGCGCGAGATCGACGAAGCCGTGCTCGATGAGATAGGGCTCATCGTCGCCCGATTGGCGTTCGCCGACGAAGCGCTCGTTCACCGCGACGTTGGACATGCCCAGCACCGGCACCGAGCAGCGCCGACAGACCCCGTGCCAGGGCGCCGACACTCGACCCTTCGCGCGAAGCCCGCCGCTGAAGCTCTCGAGGCGCACCGTGACGTGCACGAGCGCTTCGGGAAAGACGTCGGTCTCGACCGGACCGCGTGGCGCGAACTCCTGGTCCTCGTCAAAGGGCGCCTCGAAGTCGACCTCGAAGGTCGAGGGCGCGTCGCGCAGCAGCTGGGCGACCGGCACGAGGTACGGCGAGGACACGGCCTAGAAGGAGTCCTGATCGAACAGGGAGCTCCCGTTGTCGGGTTCGCCGTACTCGACCGGGCGCGACGCCGGCGCGAGAAAGTCGTCGCTCGGTGATTCTTCGCCGATCATCGACGTCGGCAAGCCCTGGGCGCTCAGACGCTCGCGCCCCGATCGGGCAGTCTTCAGCAGCCGCTCCAGCACGATCTCGAAACCGCCGAGCTTGCCGTCGATGAAGTCCTCGGACTGGTTGATCATCTGACGGGCCTGGGCGTGGGCGTCGGCGACGATCTGCTCGGCTTTCAGGCGCGACTGGCGCACGATCTCGGTCTTGTCGACCATACGGGCCGCCTCGGCGCGCACCTGGTCCATGAGCTGCTGAGCTTTTTGCACCTCGGCCGCCATCAGCTCCTCGCGATCGCGCAAGGCCCAGCGGGCCTCGCGAATCTCGTCGGGCAGGCTGTGCAGGGCCTGCTCGAGCAGGGCCATGACCTCTTCGCGAGGTACGAGCGACGAGTTCGACAAGGGCATCTGCTTGGCGTTGGCCATGATCTCGATGAGATCGCGCAGGTCGGCTTCGATGTCGCGGCGCGCGTGGCGCGCCCCCTCCTCGGAAAACTCCTGCTCCGAATAGTCGTCGAATGAGGTCATCGCCCGCTCAGGGGAAATCTCTCGGCCAAGCGCTTGGCGACCGAGGGCGGTACGAAGGACGACACGTCTCCCCCGTAACGGGCCACCTCGCGCAGCAGGCGCGAGGCGATGAAGGAGTGGTGCGAGCTCGAAGGCAGAAACAGCGTTTCCACTCCCGAAAGCGACCGGTTCATCTGGGCCATCTGCAGCTCGCTCTCGAAGTCCGACACCGCCCGCAGGCCCTTGACGATGGCCGTCGCGTCGACGTCGCGCGCGACGTTCACGAGCAGGGTCGAGATGGACACGATTCGCACGTTTTCCACGTGCCCAACCGACTCGGCGATCATTTCGCGGCGCTCCTCCAGGCCGAAGAGCGGTTCGGACTTCTGGGGGTTGCGGATCGCGGCCACCACGATCTCGTCGAAGATCTGCGCAGCGCGCTCGACGATCTCGAGGTGCCCGTTGTGGAACGGGTCGAACGAGCCCGGGATCAGGCCTACCGTCATCCGTCCCCCCCGCTGGTGGGTTCTAACATCGTTACGAGCGTAGTGCCGTAGCGCTTGGTTTTGGTCACTTGCCAGCCCGACGGCGCTGGCACGTGGCGGTCATTCTCGATGACGACGCGCGAAGCGCCAACGCCCTCCAAGACGGAATCGACGTCGAGTGGCCCATAGGGCGGATCGGCCAGCACCAGGTCGAGGTCGCGCGGCGCACTCCACACAGGCAGGCTGGCTCGCACGAAGATCGCCTCGCCGGCGAGTCCGAGCGGTTCGAGGTTGGCCTTGGCGGCGGCGAGGCAAGCCGGATCAGCGTCGACGAAGTAGACCTTCGCGGCGCCGCGCGACAGCGCTTCTATGCCCATGGCGCCTGATCCGCAGTACAGGTCCGCGACGACCAGCCGAGAAAGTCCCCCGCGGCTCTCGAGCATCGAAAAGATCGCCTCGCGGGCGTAATCGGTCGTCGGGCGCACCGTGGGCGGCAGCTTCGCCTTGAGTCGGCGCCCACGGGCGACGCCGCCGATAACTCGCACTCCCTAAGGGTAGGTCCTAGGACTTGAACAAATAGGTAGCTTCTTCGTCGTCGACGAACATCTTCAGCTCGTCGATCATGTTGGCGAGGGTGCCGTCACGTTCGACCATCGTGGCGGCGAGGTCTCGGGCCGCCACGAGCAGGTCCTCATCGCTCGTCAGCCTCGCCAAACGCAGGTCGCTGCGCCCCTGCTGCCGAGCGCCGAGCAGCGTTCCCTCGCCACGCATCGCTAGGTCGATTTCGGCAAGTTCGAACCCGTCGTTGGATCCAACCAGTGCCGCCAAGCGCGCCTCGCCCTCCTCATTGGGCGGCGAACCGAGAAGATAGCAGTAGCTCTGCAGGTCCGAGCGCCCGACGCGTCCGCGCAGCTGGTGCAGTTGGGCGAGCCCGAAGCGCCACGCGTCCTCAATGACGATGACGGTCGCGTCGGGCACGTCGACGCCCACCTCGATGACGACCGTGGCAACCAGCACGTCGAGCTCGCCCGCGCGGAACTGGTCCATCACCTCTTCTTTCTCCTGGCTCTTCATCTGGCCGTGCAGGAGTCCCACGGCGAGGCCGCGCAACTCGTGCGTGGCGAGCCTCGTGCGCTCTTCGACGGCGCTGGTCGCCTCGATCTTCTCCGACTCCTCGACGAGCGGACAGATGACGTAGGCCCGCCGGCCCGCGGCGACCTCGGCGCGCACGCGCTGCCAGCACGCGGCGACTCGTTCCTCGCTCCTCGCCCACTCGGTCACGACCGCCCGGCGACCGAGGGGCAGCTCGTCGAGCACCGACACGTCGAGGTCGCCAAAGAGCACCATGGCGGCCGTACGGGGAATCGGTGTAGCGGTCATGACCAGGAGATCGGGGTCGGCTCCGGCGAAGGAGCGCACGCGCCCCTCGTCGCGCAGCAGTGCTCGCTGCTCGACGCCGAAGCGGTGCTGTTCGTCGATCACGATGAGACCGAGCGACCGGAAGCGCACGTCCTCGCTGAGTAGTGCGTGTGTGCCCACCACGATGTCGACTGTGCCGAGCGCCAAACCCTCGAGCACCCCCTGGCGTTCTCTGGGTCTGACCCGGCCCGTAAGGAGCTGCACCGACAACGGCCGCTCGCCCGCGAGCACGCCCTCGTCGGGCACGCTCAAGCCTTCGACGTCGCGGCGCAGCGAGGCGAGGTGCTGCTCGGCCAGCACCTCGGTGGGCGCCATCAGGACGCTCTGGTGGCCCCCATCGAGCGAGGCCAGCATGGCGGTGAGAGCGACCGTGGTCTTGCCCGATCCGACATCGCCCTGCAAGAGCCGGTGCATCGGCAGCACCGCGGCCATGTCGGTGGCGATCTGTTCGAGCACGCGCTGCTGCGCTGAAGTCAGGGTGTAGCGATGACCCGCGAGAAAGCGCGCGACGAGTGAGACGCCATCGGACGTTCCCGCGCCGACGTCGAGGTCGCGGACGTTGAAGGCGTGAGCGACGCCGGCCGACGAAGCCTCGAGGCGGCGCCGGCGAAGCGCCAGCAAGAGCTGGAGACGCAGGAACTCATCAAAGGCCAGTCGGCGTCGAGCGCGTGCGACGTCGCCGAGATCGCTGGGCAGGTGGATCCCCCAGAATGCCCGCGTGCGATCGACGAGGTCGAGGGGAACGCGATCGGGCTCGCTGAGAGGATCAAAGAGGGGTCCGGCCCGGCGCAGCGACTCTTCGATGAAGCCACCCATTTCCCAGCTCGTCAGCCCCGCCTTGCCCGAGGCCGGGTACACCGCGACGATCCGTCCGACCTTCGAGGGGTCGCGCTCCTCGCCCGAAGCCCCGACGATCACGTCGACCACGGGATTGGTCATCTGGCGCTGACCTCGGTAGTCGCTCACCTTGCCAAAGAAGAGAGCCTGGACGCCGACCAGGAGCTGGCTCTCGCGCCACGGCTGGTTGAAAAAGACGACGCGAAACGAACCGCCGTCGTCGGTGACGACCACTTCGACGATGTCCCGGCCCTGGCGCGAACGGCGCCCGCTGACCTTGGCCACCTCGCCGTAGACGGCGGCCTCGTCGCCGACGCTGAGATCGGTGAGGTCCATCCGCTTGGTCCGATCGATGTAGCGGCGCGGATAAGTCGTGATGAGATCGAAGACGTTCTCAATCCCGAGCGAGGCCAGGGCGAGCGTGCGCTTCTCGCCCACGTGGCGAATGCGACTGACCGTCACCTGGCCGAGGGAGGCGAGCCGCCGCGGCGCGTCGCTCACTCGAGGCCGAAGTAGTACGGGTAGAGCGGCTGACCCCCGTGATGGACCTCCACACTCAGCTGGGGAAACTCCTCGGCGAGGAAGTCCGTGACCCGACGGGTGTTCGCGGGCGACGAGCCGTCGCCTTCGATGATCGTGAGCAGCTCGTGCTCTGGACGCACGAGCCTCTCGAGCAGCTGGTTGCTCGCGGCGGCGATCGACTCGGCGACCGAGAGTACGCCACTCGCCCCGAGGCCCATCCAATCACCCTCGTGCACCTCGCCGGCGTCGGTCGTGGCGCCGCGCACTGCTTGGGTGACCTCGCCGGCGACGACGCTGCACGCCGAGGTTTGCATCGACTCGACGTTGCTCTCCGCCGACGCGTCGGGGTCGTAGGCGAGCAGCGCCGCGAAGCCCTCGACGATGGAGTCCGTGGGCACCACGCGCACCGTCTCGTCGACCAGTCGTGCGACTTGCTCGGCGACGAGCCGGACGTTTTTGTTGTTCGGCAAGATGATGACCTGCGATGAGCCAGTCGCCTCGACCGCGTTGACGAGATCGGCCGTGGAGGGATTCATCGATTGACCACCCCGCACCAGCTGGCGAACGCCGAGCGAACGAAAGATTCGTCCAATCCCCTCGCCCACCACGACGGCCACGACTGACGTGGTCGGCGCGGGTCCCAGGTCATCGCGGTCGGCGCCGTTCGCCGCGATACTCGCCTCGCGGACCCAGCGCTCCTCGACCACTTGGTCGGCGAGGTCGGTGACGCGGATCTCGCGTGGACGGCCGGCGTCGAGCGCGGCCTCGATGGCGGCGCCGACATCGTCGGTGTGGATGTGGCAGTTGTAGACACCGTCGCCGCCGACGATGACGATGGAGTCCCCGAGGCCTGACCACACCTCGCGAAAGGCGTGCAGCCTCGTGTCGTCGGCGTCGAGCAGGTACATGACCTCGTAGCGCAGATCGGCGAGCGCAGCGTCCTCACGGAGCTCTTCGTGCACGTGGACCTTGATGGAATCGGCGTCGGGCGCGACCGGCAGTGCGTCGTGGGCCACAATGTGGCACAACGCGTCAAAGAAGAGCACGAGACCGGCGCCACCGCTATCGACAACGCCGGCCTGCTTCAAGATGGCCAGCTGGTCGGGCGTCTTGTCGAGGGCTACTTTCGCCGCGTCGCGTGCGCCGCGAACGAGCTCGGTCAAGGACTTGTCGTGGGTCTCGGCCCCCTCGGCGCCGGCCCGGGCGACCGAAAGGATGGTCCCCTCCACGGGACGAAGGACCGCCTGTCGCGCGAGATCGTCGGCGTGGTGCAGGGCCTCAGCGAGGACTACGGGCTCAACGACACCCTCGGCGGGAAGCTTGTCGACCAGACCGCGAAGCAGCTGGGAAAGTATGACGCCCGAGTTGCCGCGCGCGCCCATTAGCGATCCGTGAGCGATGGCCTTGGCGACTTCGCCCATCGCCGGGTGCCGCCCGAGCAGGGCCAGCTCGTTGGACACGGCCTCGATCGTGAGGGTCATATTGGTGCCGGTGTCTCCGTCGGGTACGGGATAGACGTTCAACCGGTTGATCACTTCTCGGTGGCTTCGCAACAGCTCGCCGTACGTGGTCATCGTGGCCCTCAAGTCGCTCGCCGACAGCGTCGAGGGAGTCTTCATCGCTAGCGATGCTACAATGGTCCCTCGGTTCAACCACTGGCCCGTCGCGCAAGGAGAATGTTCACCATGGCCTCAGTCTGCGAACTCTGCGGCAAGAAGCCTTCGTTCGGCATGAACGTCTCGCACTCGCACCGTCGCACGAAGCGGCGCTGGAATCCGAACATCCAGCGCGTGCGCGCGCTGATCGACGGCGCACCCAAGCGCGTGAACGTCTGCACGGGATGCATTCGATCGGGCAAGATCACCAAGCCCGCGCGCTCAAACCTGCCTGCGAGCTCCTAGAGCTGGTGCTCGAAGCCTCGGCGGGGAAACGGCTCGCCGCGTAGCGTCCTCACAGCGGGATCACCAACGACTACCCCGATTGCCAGGGGCGCACCCAGCCCCCGGTCGGCGAAGACCAGGCGCAATCGCCCCGCGTCGTCGGTCGAGATCAACAGCTCGTAGTCCTCGCCGCCACTGATCGCCTCTTCTTCGGTCGCCCCGTCGGCGACCGGCACCTCGCGCAGCTCGAAGCCGACCTGGGACGCGTCGGCCAGGCGGTGCAGGTCGAGTCCGAGCCCGTCGCTCAAATCCATCATGGCGTGGACCTGCGCGTCGCGCGCCGCCATGCCCTCGCGCAGGCGGGGCCACGGCCGGCGATGCGCCTCCACGAGCTCGTCAGTCAGGGCCGCCCCTTCGCGCCGGCGCCGCAGACCCGCCGCCGCTCGCCCGAGTGGCGCCGTGACGAGGAGCTCGTCACCTGCCTTGGCACCGCTGCGCAACACCGCGCCGCGTCCGGGACACTCGCCGAAGACCGTCACCGCGACGGCGACCTCGGTACCGCGCGAGAGATCGCCGCCCACGACGGGCACACCGGTCAGCGCGGCCGCTTCGGCGACGCCGCGATGCAGCGTCTCGAGGTCCGTGCCCGGCGGTGCCGTCACCGCCACGACAAGCGCACGCGCGCGCGCACCCATCGCCGCCAGGTCCGACAGCGCCGCTGTCACTGCCTTGTAGCCGAGGTCCTGCAGGGGAAAGAGCGACGCCGCCAGATGAACGTCCTAATACTGCGACGTCCGTGCTAATAATTGCCTCGCCGACGAAGGGCGCGAATACTGCGGCGTCGTCGCCCACGTGGCGCTCGCCCCCGGGCACCGGATCCCGGGACACTATTTTGGCTATACGCTCCAATACGTCATCTTCGTGTTGGCTCCGTTCTCTGGTTGGGTCGGTTGGAGCGCTCATGGCGATGGTTCTGGTACCGCGCCGTAACGAGGCGGCGTGCGGACTGCGAATGAGGATGCCGTGACGTACCCAACCAAGAACAAGAAGTTGATCGAATGGGTCACGGAGGTGGCGCAGCTCACAACCCCCGATCGTATCCACTGGTGCGACGGATCGGCCGAGGAGTACGACGAGCTGTGCCAGTTGCTCGTCGACAACGGAACCTTCACCAAGCTCTCGCAGGCCAAGCGGCCGAACAGCTACTACGCAGCCTCCGATCCGGGCGACGTCGCGCGCGTCGAAGACCGCACGTTCATCTGCTCCGACGCACGAGATCGACGCGGGGCCGACCAACAACTGGCGCGAACCGCAGGAGATGCGCGAG
Source organism: uncultured Acidimicrobiaceae bacterium (assembly GCA_963749355.1). Lineage (GTDB taxonomy): Bacteria > Actinomycetota > Acidimicrobiia > Acidimicrobiales > RAAP-2 > RAAP-2. The sequence continues at coordinate 121,929 of CAVVMM010000002.1, read as the reverse complement.
ACGCTCAACACGCTCTTTCACGGGCTCGATGAGGGGCCGCACCATGTACGTGGTGCCCTTCTCGATGGGGCCGCTCGGCTCGAAGATCTCCCACATCGGCGTCGAGATCACCGACTCGGCCTACGTGGCGGTGTCAATGCGCATCATGACGCGCATGGGCAACGGGCGCGCTCGAGGTGCTCGGCGAGTACGGCGAGTTCGTGCCGTGCCTGCACTCGGTCGGCATGCCGCTCGAAGAGGGCCAGGCCGACGTGCCCTGGCCCTGCGACGCCGAGAACAAGTACATCGTGCACTTCCCCGAGACCCGCGAGATCATCTCGTACGGCTCGGGCTACGGCGGCAACGCCCTGCTCGGCAAGAAGTGCTTCGCGCTGCGCATCGCCTCGGTGCTCGCGCGCGACGACGGCTGGCTGGCCGAGCACATGCTGATCTTGAAGCTGACCAACCCGTCGGGCGAGTCGCGCTACGTGACCGGCGCCTTCCCGAGCGCGTGCGGCAAGACGAACCTCGCCATGCTGGTGCCGACCCTGCCCGGGCTGGAAGGTCGAGACGGTCGGCGACGACATCTGCTGGATGAAGCCCGGACCCGACGGACGCCTCTACGCGATCAACCCCGAGGCCGGCTTCTTCGGCGTGGCGCCGGGGACCAACATGGTGACCAACCCCAACGCGATGTACTCGGTCGCGGCCAACACCATCTTCACCAACACCGCGCTCACCGCCGACGGCGACGTGTGGTGGGAGGGGATGGGCGAGCCCGCCCGAAGGTCTCATCGACTGGAAGGGCCGACCCTGGTCGAAGGAGCTCGGCACGCCCGCCGCCCACCCGAACTCGCGCTTCACGACCCCGGCCGGTCAGGACCCCGCCATCGCGCCCGAGTGGCAGGACCCGGCCGGCGTGCCGATCGACGCGATCCTCTTCGGCGGTCGGCGCGCCAGCGTCATTCCCGCTCGTCTTCCAGTCGCGCGGCTGGGACCACGGCGTGTTCCTGGGCTCGATCATGGCCTCAGAGACGACGGCGGCGGCGACCGGCGACGGTGGGCAACCTGCGACGCGATCCCTTCGCGATGCTGCCCTTTTGCGGGTACAACATGGCCGACTACTTCGGGCACTGGCTGACGCTTCTCGGAGCGCTTCGACGAGGCGAAGCTGCCCAAGATCTTCTACGTCAACTGGTTCCGCAAGGGCGCCGACGGCCGCTGGCTCTGGCCGGGCTTCGGCGAGAACTCCCGCGTGCTCGAGTGGGTCTTCGAGCGCACGGCCGGGCGCGGCGACGCCGTCGAGACGCCGATCGGCTTCGTGCCGACGCCGAGGCGATCAACGTCGAGGGACTCGACGTCACCGAGCGACGACCTCGACCGAGCTGCTGCGCGTCGACCACCACGAGTGGCGCGCCGAAGTGCCGCGGATCCGCGAGCACTACGCCCAGTTCAACGAACGCCTCCCATTCAAGCTCGCCGAAATGGTCGTCGGACCTCGAGGCGCGGCTGCGCTAGCTACTCGGCCGTCTCGGCGTCGGCGACGATGAGCCGCGGCCCCGAGGGCCAGTCGAAGTAGCGCCACGTCCAGTTGATCAGCACCCGTAGGCGATTGCGAAAGCCCACGAGGTACCACAGGTGCAGCCCGAGCCAGGCGAGCCAACCCAGCGTCCCGCGAATCACGAAGCCGTGGGCGAGCTTCGCGACCGCCGCACGCCGGCCGATCGTCGCCATGATGCCCTTGTCGTGGTAAAGTGAATGGCTCGGTCGCCTCGCCCGTCGATAACGCGCAGGATCTGGCGAGCGCAGTGGTGGCCGGACTGGATCGCGACCGGCGCGAGCTGCGGGTAGATAGAGCCCGTCGCCATGGGTATCGCGGCGGCGTCGCCGACCGCCCACACGTTGGCGCTGCCGGTCACTCGCAGGTCCGATCCGACGACAGCGCGGCCGCTGGGTCCAGCGCTCGCGAGTTCGCTCGGCCAGCGTGCCCGTGACGGTGACCCCGGCCGCCCATATCACGGCTGCGGTCTCAAGCCGCGCGCCGTCGCGAAAAGCGGATGGCGTGCTCCTCCACTTCAACCACTGAGCGGCCGAACTCGACCTCGACGCCGAGCCTCTCGAGTTCACGCTTCGCGTAGCGGCCCGCGCTCTCGGGAAAGGCGGTCAAGAGCCGCGGCGCGACGTCGACCAGACGAACGCGCACGAGCGAAGGGTCGAGCCGAAGCCCGTCGCGACGGATGGCGATGTCGATGAGCTCGGCGAGCGCGCCGGCCGTCTCGACGCCCGTCGGTCCCCCGCCAACGACCACGAAGGTGAGCTCGCTCGTTGAGGCATCGCCGTCAACCTCGGCGTCCTCGAGCGCGCGGAGCAGCCGGTTGCGCAGGCGCCGCGCGTCCGCGAGCGTGTAGAGCGGCAAGGCGTAGGTCGCGGCCCCGGGAATGTTGAAGTAGGCGACGCTCGCGCCGGTCGCGACCACCAGCTCGTCGTACGCGAGTTCGGCACCGTCAGCGAGCGTCACGGTTTCGCGCGCCAGGTCGATGCCGCGCCACGAGCGCGTGGCGAATCTGAACGTTCTTCGCGTGACCGAAGATCGTGCGTAACGGGTAGGCCACGTCGGCCGGCTCGAGCCCGGCCGTCGCCACCTGGTACAGCAGGGGCTGAAAGGTGTGGAAGTTGTGCCGGTCGACGAGCGTGACGCGCACCGGCTGGTTCTCCAGCGCTCGAGCGGTCGCCAGCCCAGCGAAGCCGCCGCCCACGATGACGACGTGGGGACGCGTCGCGAGTTCCTCGCTGGAGTGCTCCACGCGGGGGGCCGTGGCCATAGCCCATTACACCACGGGGTGCCGCGCCGACTCAGGGCCGGGCGAGGCGCCGGCCGACCGGGTACGCGAGGCTCGCCGTTACCATCAGCGCGGCCAGGAGCCGGTCGCCGAAGGCGAAGCTCATCGCGATCGCCACCGGCAGCACCGCGCCGACCACCCAGAGCAGCTGCTGGCGAACGGCGAAGCGCGCGAAGGTTCGACCCTGCGCGCCTGGCGCGACGTACTTCTGAGTAATTGCGTCGAAGCTCGGCTGGGCGATCGCGGCGCTCAGACCGAGCCAGCCCGCGAGCAGCACCTGCACCGCGAGGATGGGGTGCAGCGAGGCGAGCGCGGCGCCCGCGCCCGTCGCGAAAAGGGCGATGGTGAGCAGCGTCGACTCGCTGAGAACGTGGCGCGCCCGCGTGACGAAGGCGAGTCCCGCGAGCGAACCCCCGGCGCTTAGACCCAGCGCGAAGGCGTACCAGCCCAGGCCCGCCGACTCACGGCGCAATCCGAAGGCCAGCAAGAACAGCGTGAACCCCGCCGCGAAACGCATCAACGCCGCCGCACCGAGCCCCCAGGCCACCTCCACGTCGCCGAGAGGGTTGAGGGCGTGACGGTCGCGCTCGGCTTGACTGAGCGACACCTGGTCGCGCACGACCTTGGCGGGCCGTTGCAGGCGGACGCTCGCCACTGTCGCCGCGACGTACACGAACACCGCCACATAGAGCACGCTGGGCGCACCAATGCTCTTTAAGATGCCCGCGCCGATTGAACCGGCGAGCAAGCCCGACAAAGTTCCCAGCAGGGTGAGCTGCGCGTTGAAACCGGCGAATCCCTCCGTCTCTTTGGTTTCGCCGGGCCATCCGGCGTCGCCCACGTGATCAGCGTGCTCGCGGAACTGGTCGGTGCGGGCCATTTCAGGCACGAGCGCTCCACGCGTCACGACGTAGAGCTTGGACGAGACGAGCAGAAAGAAGGCCAGCGGGAAGAGCCAGAGCGAGTTCAGGTGTTCGGCCATCATCCAGCACAGCGCGGCGCGCACGCCGGCGGAAAGGGCGACCAGCACCCTACGTCCATTGGCCGAGCGGTCGATAAGGGGTCCGAGCGCCGGCGAAACCACGGCGAACGGGGCAATGGTGAGTAGCAGGTAGAGCAGCACTCGACCCTTTGCTTCGGTCGGCGAGACCGAAAAGAAGAGCGAACCAGCGAGCGACACGGTGACGAGCGTGTCGCCCGCCATCATGATCACGTGCACGAGGGCCAGCCGGCCAAAGGCCGTCTTCTGATCGAAGAGGTCCTGGGCCGAGACTCGCGCCAACGTAACGAATCCGCGAGCCCGCACGTGTTGAGCGTAGGTGATGAAGCACCGGACCGAACTGCGAAGCAACTAGTTCGCAAACATGACGAACGCTTGCTCCAGCCGCATTGCCCTCAAACGTCGACAGCATTCGCACTCGTCGTGTCCGCCGCGAGCAGTTATCGAAAGGCAGCCTCGAGAAGCTGGCGGCGCGCTCGAGACGGCTCCGCGGCCGTCGTCGTGATACGCGCCGCGGCACGAAGGTGCTACACCGCGAAAGACCGCCCGACAAGGTACAATCTGAAACGACGCTTCGACTTCGCTCGATCGTGAGGGATTTGTCCATTCGACGCACCGCGTATCGCTACTACGAGCGTCGACTCGCTCGGGCGCTACCCGAGGAGCGACTGCCCCGGCACATCGGCGTCATTCTCGACGGCCATCGACGCTTTGCTCGCGCGGCGACCGACGGGGAATATCGAGCGAGTTACGAAGCCGGCATGTCCAAACTCGAGGAGTTGCTCGAATGGTGCAGCGAGCTCGGCATTAAGGCCGTAACGACGTGGGTGCTCTCGACCGAGAATCTGCGTCGGCCCGCCGCCGAGCTGAACCCCTACTTTGATGTACTCACCGAGCTTTTCCGACGGCTACCCAGTTTGGCCGAGCGCCTCCACTTCTCGTTATCGGTGAGCGGCAGCCTCGACCTACTTCCCCCCGACCTGGCGATGGCGGCAAAGAAGGCTGTTGACAAGGTCGGAGTGAGCGATTCCGCTCGCATGAACGTGAACATCGCCCTTTGCTACGGGGGCCGCCAGGAAGTGATCGACGCGTGCCGTTCTCTCGTGACCGACCTCCTGGCGGAAGGCGTTGCTCCCGACACCTTGGCGGAGTCAATCGACGCCGAGGGCATTGCGCGCAACCTCTACGCAGCCGAACTGCCGGACCTCGATCTCGTGATCCGCACGTCTGGTGAGTCCCGGCTGTCGGGGTTTCTGCTCTGGCAATCGGCGTTCGCCGAATTCGTTTTCGTCGATCCCTACTGGCCCGCATTCCGACGGGTGGACCTGTTGCGAGCGCTCCGCGACTTCACGCGTCGCGATCGTCGATTTGGGGCTTAGGCCCGCAAGATCTCAGACCGGCCAGTTGCCTTCGTTCAGTTCGAGTTGCAGCCCCAGAATTCGACGTAGTCCGGCAACAAGTGATGGTCGCAGTAGGTCGAACGCAGTGCGTTTCGCCACTCGCTCACCGTCGTGTCGTAGTGCAGCACCTCAGTAACGCTCACCTCCTCGACGCCGTGGCCCACTGTCGCCCAAAGGTACGCCCAGGTGCCAACGCAGCCGAAGCTCGCGACGCTACGAAGGTTGTGGTAGGGCGACGACAACGCCGAGGCGCTACACGGCGCGGCCACGGGGAAGGCGCTCGCTCGGCACGAAGTCGCCGCGGCGGCGAGGCCGAGGCCCGCGGCGAGGACGGCGCCCATGGCGATGCGAGACCACTTCACAGTGGAAGTTCACCACACCGTGGCGAGCGCTTCCTAGCGCTTCAAGAGCTCCAGAAACAGCGTGCCTATTGAGGCCTGCCACGTGGACTCATCGATGGGGCTGTTCGAAACGTCGTCGAGGGCCCGGCCGAAGATCAGGACCTGGAAGAGGACGGCCAGTGCCTCGGGCAAGATGTCATCGCGGAGCCACTCGCGCTTCTGGGCGAAGGCGGTGAGCTCGCGCAGGTCGTCGGTCAAGCGGGCCTGGGTAGCTCCAATGAGCTGCTTGAGCCGGGGCCGCGTCGCGGCGGCGGCGACGATCCGGATCCTCATCGCCCGCCGGGCCTTGCGTTCCGGACCGGACGAGAGGGTTGCGACAATTGGTTGCATTACCCTCACGTATTCGTCGAGCGTCTCGACGGTTTCGTTCACCTGTCGAAAGACCGCGAGATCCTCTTCCACCAGTCGCGAAAACATCATGTCGTAGGCGGCGTCGATTACGCCCTCGCGGGATCCAAAGTGGTGGTAAACCGACCCGTAATTAACGCCCGTGACGTCGCATATCTCTGGTATACGAATCGCCATCTCATCGCCGGCGACCAGGCGTTCGGCCACGGCGTCGAGAACCGCCTGCATCACCGGCATCGAGCGACTCTGCTTCGTCACCGAGCCAGTCTAAATGGGCGCTTTCAAGAACTTGATCGCAGAGTTCGACGACGTGTTGACATCAACGGGCCAAGAAATTCAAGTTCTCATGGCCCGCGCGTCACCTCTGCGCGAAAACGGACAAGACGTCACAAACGTTGGCGCAATATCACGCTTTCCAGGCTCCTACCTGATGACGAGCGAAAAACCTCTCCCGTAGGTTCTCATCGACGGTACCCGACCCAGTCGCCTCGCCCCGCTATCGCGCAGCAGTTCCGCCTCGTCGCGCTCGCCCACGGCGGCTTTGAGGTCGAGCTCATCGACCTTGTGGACGTCGATCCAGCGACGACCCCCGTCGAGGACGGGGTGTTTGCAGGCAACGATACGCCCGCGGAGTCTTCGACCACCTTGCTTAACGAACTGGCCGGCTTCGGGCCATGGCTAATGACGCTTCGCCGCAATCCCGAGTCCCAAGTTCATGGGAGGCGGCTGAGATCGGGTGGCGCTACGACGCTCTCGCGCGAAATGCGACGACGCGGTTTGCCGAGGGAGCCAGCAAGAGCCCGTCCCCCACGCTCGGCGTCGGGAAGTGATTGGCCGGCTGGCCGATCGTCGCTTGCTGGTGCACCTGACCGTTCGTCGGATTCAAGCCATAGAGCACGCCATTCTGTCCGATCGTCCAAATGAGCCCCGCCGCGTAGATCGGCGGACCACCCCCGACGCTCGCGCTCCACAGGATCCGCAGCGACGGCGGTGTTGCCGCAGCACGCAGCGCCACTGGCCCGTTCAAGCACGGCAAATAGATAGTCGTATCAACGATGGCCGAGCCTCCGTCGATGTCATTGGAACAGACGCCGGTGAGAATCGACTCGGGATGGCCAATTCCGCCCAAATGAGCGCCGTTGAGCAGGTAGGTCAGCGGCGACTTCCCCGCGAGGACGACTTGACCGTCCGCTAGAAGGACCGGCGCCGTGGTCATGTCTAAGTCGCCGGCGTTGTCCTCGGCCCAGGTGACCGGGGCGAAGAACTGACGAAGACTCAAGGCTGCGGTGAGATCGAGGACGGAATCGCTATCGTCGTAGGGCTGGGTGTCGGTGTGCGCCGAGCCATTGCCGGTGGTGACCCAGACGTCACCGTTAGGCGCAACGACGGGTGCGGCGCCCCCCATCCAGATGGCACCCTGGGAGTCGCCGGCCAGGGCGTCGACCGTGTAGAACGTAGGTGCTGAGCCCGTCTCGGCTACCGAGACGACTCGACCGCGATACGAGGAGCAGTCGCCGTAGTTGCCTCCCATGCCGAACACGACACGCCCTGCATCGAGGTTGAGCCCAGTCCGCTGGAGCAGTGCTGCCGGTTCGGCGTCGGGTGGGTCGACCCGCACGCTCAACTCGAGCGCGCCGCTCGCCGTGTTGAGTCCCACCAACATGTGCTCCGGTCCGCCGTTCTTCAACTCATCGGCGACCACGAAGATCTCGTCCCTCGAGGGATCGATTACGGGCGTGCCGGTGATGCCAACGGTCGGGGAGATGTCGCCACAGGCAAGCAGTGACGACGGCACCGCGGTGGCCAGATGTCGGGCCCAAACGACCCGGCCGTTGGACGACGAGAGCGCGTAGACAACGTCGCTCTCCGTTGCGACGTAGACCCGACCCGAGAAGACGAGCGGCTCGCCGTAAAGCTGTCCGCTCAGCGTCGGCGACTCCCACACCGGCCCAGTGGTGTTGACCGCACGCAAGGTCGTCGAAACGCCAGTGCCCTCAGCGTTGCCGTGGTAGACGGTCCAATCGCTCGCGCTGCCCGACGCCTGTGCCGAGGAGACGGTACCCACGACGACGAGTGCCGCGGCGCCCAAGAATAGCGCCGAAAAGCCCGCTACCGTTCGATGCGGACCCAATCGCCGCATCGTCATTGCGCCGCCGTGGCCGTCGACTCGATTCTCACGGCAACATCATGCCCCACCGCATGGTCCCGCTTCTTGTCACGCTTGCCGCGCCACGAATGCCGCTGGTTCTGAGAACACCAGTGGACGCTCAGCATCACAAATTGCCGTGCCCTATAGATATGTGTCGAGATCTCGTTTGAGCACGTTGTAGGCGTCGTTCAGTTGGGCCAGCGTCGGCGGCAGTTGATCGCTGATCTCCGCCTGTGCCTGCGCCGCCGGGAGCGTTTGAAGATCATCCACTTCCTCGCTCAGGGCCGACTGCGCCGCCGCGTAGCGGCGTTCGTCCCCGCGGGCGCTTGGCGGAACCAGCGCGTAGATGAAGGCTGACGACGCGATGCCGCCCAGTCGATCATGTGCGCGAGTAGCGGCACGCTCGACACAGCCCTGAAACTCCGACGTCGGACAGGCTCTCACGGCCGCTTCAAAGCTCGCCACGGCAGCAACCGCGTCCGAGTGCGATGAGTTCAGGAGTGAACGGGCAACCCGGGTTTCGACTCGTTGGATAAACGGCCGTTCAACCTGGGTGGTCCCCGCATAGATCAGAACGCCGAGCACGATCGCTATGACCAGTGCGACCTTGGACGACCGTTCGACAAGCCAGCGGGTCGGTAGAACGGGGACTTCCGCACCTGCGTTTCCGGCTCCGGTCGGCAAGCTCGACGAAATGCCTCCCTGGGGTAGCGCCGACGAGGTGATCAGTGGCACATCGACGCCTTCGCCGAAAAGTCCGCGAAACGGCTGGGTCGGCGTCAGCAGGCAGAGGTACGCCTGTAGGCGCATTTGATAACGCAGAACGAGCGCCAGGGCCTGGTGCAGCGGGCGCGGTTCGCGTCCCGCCAAGAGACCCCACACCCACATCAGAGCGAGCAACGGGTACGTGCCGAGCGACAGGACGGCGTTAACGAGGTTCGCGGGGTAACTGAGGATGAACCGGAAGAACACGGACCAGCGCCGCAGCCTGACGTGATCGACGGCGACAGTCACCTGATCGTTTGGCTTCTGGTGGAACGTGACGCCTGGCCAGCGCGGCACCAGCAAGTACTCGTACGCCAGGATGTTCGCGTACAGCCGCAGGGCGCTGGTCAGGAAGTCCTGCAGGCCATCGGACACCCGTCCGCTAAAGAGCGAGCAGAACCAGGCGGCGACCGTGACGAAGAAGGCAACGAAGCCAACGCCGACCGCGACGAAGAAGAGAGGCAGGCACAAGAGAAGGCGAAGGAAAACCGACCACCTCGACTGACGCGGCGGTTCGAGCGAGATGCCGACGAGGACCTGCGCCTCAACACGTGCGCCGCCGGATGAGAGTGGTGGCATGGGCGAGACACCGAACGTTCCACCACTTGGTGCGCCACACACTGGACAGAAGCGCTGATTGGCCGCTTCTTCGGTCCCGCAGTTAGTGCAGTACGGCACGCCGGCTCCTCGGATGGTCCAGTTGCGAATCATCTCACAATGAACTTGTTCCCATCGTCGCCACAGCGCTCTCGAACGGGAGTCGATTCCGCCGGGCGAGGCGCTTTCACTCCACGTGAACCGTCATGAATGACACCACGCCTCAGCCGTTCATGTCGCCTCGATCCCTTAGGTCGGTCTTGCTCAAAGGAGGCGGTCAGAAGCTCTGCATGCCGTCAAGGTTCTCGTAATGGTGCCCTTTCAACGTGATGACATGAATCGCATGCAAATACCGAATTGTGAGTATCACCCGTCTTAAAATGGGCTCGCGTTGGCGGCGTGTTGGGCGCGATTTGACGCTGGCTCGAAAGAATTGATCGGATGTCGGGAAACTGCAATCTCGCAGTGAAAATTGCGAGTCGGGAGATGCAAACATGTCGGTAACCGAGGAACGCCGCCGTGGCGGACGCCGTCGCTTCGACCTGACTTCGGCGGCTATCGAGCCGGCTGAGCAGGCGCCCGACACCGCTCCCCCTAACCCTCCTAAGCCGAGCACCGAGGCGGCGCCTGCCGAGCCTCATCGACACAGCCAATGGGTGCGATTCGCCTTCGCCGGACTGGGCGTGCTGTGGCTGGCGTACCTCATCTCGCTCATCGTTCGCCGACCCGGCCAACAGTGGACCTGGCTGGACGGCTGGGGCCTCGTCGGCCTCGAAATGGTCGCCACGGCGCTCTGTCTGCATCGCGGTCGAGAAAAGCGTCCAGGTCGGACCGTGCCGCTCCTGCTTGGCATGGCCGTCCTTTGCTGGACGATCGGTGACGCCCTACTGACCATCGAGTCCCTCGGCGGCAAGACCCCGCCGACCCCGTCAGCCGCCGACGCTCTCTACCTGCTCTTCTACCCGCTCGCCTACGTGGCGACGGTGCTCTCACTTCGGCGAGGACTCGGCCGGGTCGCCCGCCCGAACTGGCTCGACGGGGTCGTCGCCGGTCTTGGCGCGGCGGCGCTGTGCGCCGCATTCGCGTTCCACAGCATTCACCACATCACCGGTGGCACCTCACTGAGCACGGCGGTCAATCTGGCGTACCCGATCGGTGACCTCTTGCTGCTCATCCTCGTCATCGGCGGTACGGTACTGCTCTCTGGCCGCCGTACGAGCCAGTGGTACGTCCTGGCCACGGGCATCTCGGTGATCGTGATTGGCGACACGTTCAACCTCTTTGGATCGTCGGGCCTGGCGACCCGACTCGGCAGCGACTTCAACAGCATTGCCTGGCCGACGGCAATCCTGCTCATGTCGATCTCGGTGTGGCTGCCGTCAAAGTCGATCGACCCGTTGCGCACCGAGAAGGTCTCCGGATTCTTACTACCGGGACTGGCGTCGTTCGCCGGCCTCTTCATCCTCGTGGCGGGAACGGTGAGCCACATCAGTCGCGTCGCGCTCTGGCTCGCCGTAGGCACGCTCCTCACGGTTGGCGTACGCCTGGCCCTTTCGGCGCGCAGCCTGCGAATACTGACCGAGCAGCGCCATCGCCAGGCCCACACCGACGAGCTCACCGGTCTCGGCAACCGGCGCCAGCTGTCGAAGGTCCTCGATCTCTTCTTCGAGGAACAAGCCAGCACCGCCAGTGCGATGCGCGAGCTGGCCTTCCTCTTCGTAGACCTCAACCATTTCAAGGAGATAAACGACAACTTCGGCCACCCCGCCGGTGACGAATTATTGCGCCAGCTCGGCCCGCGACTGATGAAGGCGGTGGGAAGTTCTGGCTCGGTCGTTCGCCTGGGCGGTGACGAACTCGCAGTCGTCTTGTTGGACGCCAACGCGAACGACGCCGGGGCCGTCGCTCGTCGGGTCATTGACGAGATCGAGCAGCCCTTCACCCTGAACAAGATCCGCGCCAGCGTCGGAGCGAGTATCGGGATCGCGCTCGTGCCCTCGAACGCCACCGACGGCTCAGCGCTGATGTGGTGCGCCGACGTCGCGATGTACCGCGCCAAATTGGGCAAGACTCCCTACGTCTTCTACGACCAAGACCTCGACTGGGCCGAGAACCAGCCTGACTTCCTCGACGAGTTGCGTGAAGCCGTTAAGGAGGGCGACTTCGTACTTCACTACCAGCCACAACTTGACCTGAAGTCCGGCCAGATGTTGGCCGTTGAGGCGCTGGTGCGATGGCCGCACCCCAAGCTCGGACTCGTGCCGCCGGTGAAGTTCCTCACGCTGGCCCGAGACGCGGGGCTGATGTGGCCCCTCACCAAGTGGGTGCTCAACGAAGCCCTCTCGCAGTGCGCGACGTGGCGATCGACGGGGCGCCAACTCGCCGTATCGGTCAACGTCGCAACTTCCGATCTCTTGGAGATCGACTTCATCTACGTTGTTCAGGATCTGCTCGATCAATATGACCTACCAGGCGACGCCGTCGTCATCGAGATCACCGAGGAAACCATCATCGAGGACTTCCTGAAGGCGCAGGCCGTAATCCTCCAGCTTCGCGACCTCGGCATTGTGGTCTCGATCGACGACTTCGGCGCGGGCTTCACGTCGCTGGCCTACCTGAGCAGCCTCGCGGTCGGCGAACTGAAGCTTGATCGAACTTTCATCACCGCGCTGAATTCTGTAGGCAACGGCCGCGAGATGGAACTTGTGCGAGCGACGATCAATCTCGGCCACGACATGGGCCTACGGGTCGTGGCCGAAGGGATCGAGGACGTCGAGACCCTCGACCTCATTGGCGACCTCGGATGCGACCTCGCCCAGGGCTACTTCATCAGCCGCCCGGCTCCGGCGAGCCGACTCTCGTTCCAGTCGACGGAGGTTAGGTCGCTCGTCTCACCATCGGTGAGCTAGAGCTCAATCCAAGCAGCCCCGAAACTCGATCGACGGGCCCGATGGCGTCCTCGGCTCGAGCGCCGCTGCGAACTGCTTGCCAGACGAGACGACGGCCCCAGTTGTAGGTTGGAATCGTGATCCGAAGAGTGGTGCTCGTCTTCAGCCTGGCGCTGATGGGGGTCGGCGCCTACCTCATTGGACGCGTTCACCAGACGGAGAGCGTCTGCTCCCATAATTCCAGTCCCCTCACGGGGGCCGGCGTCGGAGCGAACTGCATGAATATGGTGTCCTTCTACTACATCGGCTTCGCCATAGCCATCGCCGGCTTCATCATCTTCTTGCTGGCACTCATCTCCCGATCCAAGCGCGAGAAGGACGAACGACACAACAGCCGCCAGCGCGCGGCCCAACGGATCAAGAATCGCGAGAACAATCCGATCCGTAACATGTAGCGCCAGCTCCCCGACGACGGCCCGGGCGCCGGTGCTATCTACTCAAGGTCTTCGAACGACTGTCTCCGAAAGGCAGGCCCCGATTCTGGCGTTCGTTTCGTCGACCGGTCGAGGAGACGCCAGCCACGGCGAACTATTCAGGCAGGTGGCACACCGCCTCGACGTTATTCCCGTCGGGATCGCGCACGAAGGCGCCGTAGTAGTGCTCGTGATACTCCGGCCAGAGCCTTGGTTTGTGCAACACTTCGGCCCCTGCGCCAACGGCCGCGTCGAAAAAGGCTCGCACAGCGGCGCGATCGCTCGCCACAAAGGCGATGTGGGACTCCCGAAAGCCGTCGCCGCTCGTTTGACGCCCAATCCAAAAAGTCGGCTTCGGCGCCACGCCGTAGCCGACAACGTCGCCGAAATCCATCACCCGCTCCGCACCGAGCGGCGCAAGTACAGCGTCGTAGAACCGAGCACTCGCCGCCACGTCAACGCACTGGATGGAGAGATGATCAATCACTCGTGCATCATGCCACATCGGCAACCTCGGCCCGCGGCGATACTCGTGTTGCAAGCGACCGCACCTGGTGCGTCATTTCGATCTGTCCCAACTCGCGCAGCGTCATAGGCCTCGACGGACGATGGAGACCGAAGCCCATACTTCTCGCCCATTGGGACGAATCGCCTAAGGAATGGAGCGCCGCGCCCGTCGCGTTCGGCGGGGCCCGCAAGCTCTGCGAGTGTCCGGTCGCGACACCGGCGAGAAGGAGGATCTCGATGACACAACTGGCGAGGGTGGCCGACGGCCCGCTTTCGCTGCGGGGGTCTTCGAGGTGAACCAGAAACGCCGTCACGTTGGAGGTGTCGAGCGTTGGATTGTCGGGAAGAGGCGAGCAATCACTGCGCGCCCAACTAGCACCCAAACCTTTCTCAACAAATCGACAACGACATCAAATTCGCTGAACTCATGAGCTTCCGTGCCTACCATCAAGAATTAGTCGGGAAAATCTCTTGGTCGAGGAGTGTCGGGCGAATGCAAACTGAGCCACGTTCGTACGCGGATCTCATTGATCGCGCCCTGCTGAACCCCGTACAAAAACTCATTGCCTCGTCCGATTTTCTCAACAACATCTCTACGGGCATGCTCTTTCGTAACTCCGAGGGCGTCATCGTGGACTGCAATCGCGCCGCCGAGACGATTCTCGGCACCCCGCGCGAAGAGCTCATCGGAACGACCTCGACCGACGTCGAACGCAGTGCGGTGGGCCTCGACGGTCTGCCCCTCGCCAATCGCGAGCCCGCAGCCCTGCGCGTGCTGAGGACCGGCGAGGCGGTGGCCAACTTGATCGCTGGCATCAACGTGGGCGATAACGCCCAGAAATGGGTGTCGGTCAAGGTGTGGCCCGCGGTCGTCGCCGGCGAAGTCGTCGGCGCGTTCTCAGCCTTCGACGATGTTACGCGTCAGGTCAAGGAGCGACGCTTCCTCGAAGTGCTGTCGGGTGTTAACCAGGTTGCCCGTCTGAACCTCAGTGAAGTGGAGACCCATCAGCGCATCTGCGACATCCTGGTGAGCGATGGGTGCTTCGCGCTGGCCTGGGTCGGCGTTGCCTCTAGTGAGGGCGGCGTGGACATCGTCTGCTCATCGGGCGCCAGCGCCTACCTTTACGACAACATCGTGTCGTGGTGGGGCTCGAGGCAGAGCGGTCTCGGTCCCACCGGCACCGCGCTGCGGACCCGAACCACGCAAGTCGCCAACAACCTCGCCAGCCAGCCCCTCTATGGTCCCTGGCGCGATCGCGCGCGCGAGTTCGGCCTCGCGTCGAGCATCGCCTTACCCATCGAACTCGACGACCGCCTGATCGTCGTTTCGATCTACGACGCTTACGCGGAGGCCTTCGACGAACTCTCGGTGCGGGGGCTTGAGACCATTGCCGCCGAGATCGGGTCGTGCATGACGAGCCTGAACTCCGTGCACCAACGAGAAGCCGCATTGGAAGAGTCCGTGGCCGCCCAGAGCGCACTGCGCCAAGCCGAACTCTCGCGCGAGGAAGCCGAGCAGTGGTTCAAGACCCTCGTCGCAAAGTCCAGCGACCTGATGGTCGTCGTCGACGACCACGCGCGATTCATCTACACCAATCCCGTGGTGGACCGGCTCTTCGGTTACGAGCCGAACTCGCTCATCGGACGCAACATCTTTGACTTCATGCACCCCGACGACCGGGCCCTCGCGGAGGCGGCGGTCGTAGCGACGTTGGAGACCGGCAGCACGGAGCACCCCGTGGACATTCGGTTTCTCGCCGCTTCGGGAGAGTGGCGTTGGATCGAAGGGACGCTGGCGAACTACCTCGCCGATCCGGCGATCCGCGGTATCGTGGGCAACGGCCACGACGTGACCGAGCGAACGTACCTCACGCGGGCCCTGGAAACTCTGAGTGAAGGCACCCAGGTACTGGTGCACGCGGTCGACGAGTCGTCGCTGCTCAGCGACCTTTGCCAGACCATCGTCTCGGCCGGGGGCTATCCCCTGGCCTTCGTCGGCTTCATCGACGACGAGTCGAAGCGGCTCAACCGAGTGGCGACGGCGGGCATCGTCGAGGCATTGGAGGGGCTGGAGTTCGGCTGGGGCGACGATGAGCTTGGTTCGGGGCCTATCGGTGACACCGTCAGAACAGGCGAGGTCCACATTGAGAACGACATCCTCCACTCGGGAGTCATCGAGCCCCGGCGTGTTCGGGCCGAGCGGTACGGGATTCGATCGGGCTGTTCCTTCCCGCTGCGAGTCCAGGACGAATTAATCGGGATGGTCGCAATCTTCTCGGCGCAGGCGAACTACTTCGGTCCCAGCGAGGTGGCGACGCTGGGCGAGCTGGTCGACGAGCTCGCCTACGGCATCGGAAGGCTGCGCGACGCCGAGCGGCTGGCGAGCAACGAGGCCCTGATCCGCGAAAGCGACGAGCGGTTCCGGCTGGCATTCGACTACAACATGGCACCCATGTTGTTCAGCGACTTCGAAGACCGAGTCATCGCGGTCAACGACTCCTTCTGCCGGATGGTTGGCTTCACGCGCGAGGAGTTGCTGGGTCACGACTCCAAGCAGTTCACCTACCCCGACGACATCGGCATCACCGAGGACTCCCTCGTGCGGCTCAGTTCGGAGCGGGCCGACCAGCTGCGCTACACCAAGCGCTACCTGCGCAAGGACGGGCGGGTGCTGGTCTCGGAGGTATCGCGGTCAGCGGCTCGCGACGCCACGGGGAGAATCCGCTACTTCGTCTCCTCCGAACGCGATATCACCGAGGAGCGAGCCTTGGCCGCCGAGCTCTCGCACCAGGCGCTACACGACGCCCTCACGGGACTCGCCAACCGGGCGCTCTTCGAAGACCGACTCGCTCAGGCCCACGCCCGCGTGCTGCGCCATGGCGGTCGGGGCGCCGTCCTGCTACTGGATCTCGACGACTTCAAGGGCGTCAACGACGCCCACGGACACTTGGTGGGCGATCAGCTCCTGACGGGCATCGCGCGCCGTTTCGAGCTGGTGACCCGCTCAACGGACACCTTGTCGCGATTCGGCGGGGACGAGTTCCTCTACCTGGCGGAAAACCTGGCCTCGGCTCAAGAGGCCGAGGATGTAGCAATGCGCCTCATCGACGTCCTCGCCGAGCCGTTCGCCTTCAACGGACTGGTGCTCGAGCAGCACGCCAGCGTGGGCATCGTGGTGTTCGACGAGACCTATCGCAGCAGCACTGACCTTATTCAGAGGGCCGACGTCGCCCTCTACGAGGCGAAGCGCCTCAACCGGGGTCGCACGGCTGTCTTCACGCCCAGTATGCAACAGCAGGCGGTCAGCCACTTCGAGCTGGTCCAAGAACTGCGCCGAGCTCAGCAGACCGGCGATCTCGCGATGCACTACCAGCCCATCGTAGAACTCGAAACCATCGGGCGTCGTCGGCTTCGAGGCGCTGATGCGCTGGCAACACCCCGAGCGCGGCTGGGTGCCGCCCGACGTCTTCATTCCCCTCGCGGAGCAAACCGACCTAATCCTGGAACTCGGGACCTTCGCCCTCGACCAGGCGATCGCCGCGGCGAGCTCGTGGCCGACTTCCGCGCTCGGCCGGTCGCCCTACGTGAGCGTCAACCTCTCGGTTCACCAGTTTCACGACCCCGCCCTCGTGGGCACCATCGAGGCGGCGCTCGCGAGGACCGGCCTCGAACCCGGGCGTCTCGTCATCGAGATCACCGAGAGCGCCCTGTTGCTGAACGTCACAGAGACAATGAACGTGATGGAGCGCATCAGTGCCTTGGGGGTCGGCATCGCCCTCGATGACTTCGGCACCGGGTACTCGTCACTCTCCTACCTCGCGCTCATGCACCCGACGATCATCAAGATCGATCAGTCGTTCGTCAGCCCCGTCACCGACAGCGAACGAAACGACACGCTCCTCGAAGCCATCGTGTCGCTCGGACAGAAGCTGGGCATGACGATGTCCGCCGAAGGCATCGAGACGCCCAGCCAACTCAAACGGCTCCATCGACTTGGGTGCGAGTACGGACAGGGGTTCCTGTGGTCGCCAGCAGTGCCCAACGGCGAGGTCGAGGCGATCCTCCTGCGCTCGCTGGACTCTCGGTCGTAAAGCACGACTCCTCGTCACCGGCCCGCGATGATGCGGACAGTCCTCGGTCTAGATGCGCGCCTTCGCGCCCGTAGCCCTCGGCTCGTTAGACCTCGTGCACCGTAGCGAGAATCTCGGAGCGGGGGTCTTCCCCGAACTCGTGATCGTGGACCTTTGCGTGGTCCATCACCTTTGCGACGATCTCGTCGTCGCTCTCGGCGCGAATTGACAGACCGCACGGCGGACAGATCACTTCTTTCGTCATTCGACCACCCTTCTTTTCGGCTGAACGCCTCAACAAGGCGCGAGCGTACTAAGGACGGCTCGCCCCAACAAGCGTGGTACGTCGCCCGCACGGAACACACCTCTCACCTGGGACATCAAGTCGGCGGTTAGTTCGGCGCGATTCGTACGAAACGAACACCGTCGTGCACCGCACGCCAACCGCGACGCTGAGAGCGGCGAGAGGCGACAGGCGCTCGCTAACTTCGTCGGGCGGCCCGGCGTCATCCAATCGTTTCGCCGCCCTGGCCAGGGATGTCGCTACTGCCAAAGCAGCGGGAAGGCCGTGTAATCACCAGCCAGACCCTTGAGCGAAAGCGCTCGCACATTTCCCAGCGGGAACGCGCCCAGCAGTTCTTCCTGGACGGCCTGGGAGACGAGAATCTCCCCGCCCGCGGCAGCACCGGCGACGCGCGCCGCAAGCACCACGGTGCGCCCAAAGAAGTCCCCTCCCTCGGCCTGAACGTTTCCGTAGTGCATCCCAATGCGCACGGGGACCTTGACGCCGGACCAGCCGGCGCCGAGTGATCGCTGAATGGCCATCGAGCAGGACACCGCCGAGCCAACGGCCGGGAACGCCAGCATGAAGCCATCCCCCTGTCCCTTGACCACGCTGCCGCCGAAGAGCGCGGTCTGCTGACGCACGATGGCGTCGTGCCAGCTAAGCAATCTGAGCCAGCTCGCCTCGCCAAGGGACTCCATCAGCGCCGTCGATCCCTCGATGTCGGTGAAGACGATGGTGACCGATCCGTCGTTGGCGACGGCCGTCTTGGGCGGCACGTCGTCCTGCACTAGGACGAGGATCTCGTCGACGGCGGTCGTCAATGTGGCTCCTATGGACTCCTCGTTGTCGACCGGTGTTGACAGGTGATACTGCACGACCCGCCAGTACGCCCCTTCTTCGTGCACGGTTATCGTCGTGCGGAGGCTGAACCTTCTGACTCCGCCAACGGTGACGACTGACCGGGCCGCAATCCAGCCAACTGAACCTTCCTTGTACGCAGTTACCTCGTCAGTGTCGATCTTGACACCGCCGAGCTCGACGAACTCCTGGGTCTGCACCCGCATGAGAGCCGCGATCGTCTCGTACCCCTTCCACCACTCCGCTTCGGCTGTGCCAATGGCTAGCGTCGTCGGCTGACGAGAGAAGACGTCGGTGAGGATCTTGGCGTCACCGGCTTCGAATCCTCGGTTAATCCGCTGCATGAAGTCAATGAGCTCTGGAGCCGGTTCCATTCCCCGACGATATCCTTCACCCCTAGGCTTCTCTTGGCCCATCCACCCAAGATCGACGAGCAATCCCAGATGAACCCTGAAGATGCGCTGAAATTCGTGAAGTCGCACGGCGTGGTACTGGCCTCGGCCAAGGGACCGGTCCCGCGTATGTCCGAGGTCATCGCCGGCGAGTCGATTCGAGGAAGTTGGTGGGGCCATCCAAAGGGCGGCGAGATCTACGTCGCACTCGGTGCGTTGCAGGAGTCGCCCGATGTGCTCGTCTGTCGAGTCGTTGGTGGCAAGGTCACGTTTGTCCATCGTCGACTCTGGCCCGCGCTCATTTGCGCAGCCCACCGATTCCCACCGGAGCACCTAGCCAGGATCGAGCAGTTCCACACCCCATCGGGACGTCAAGCAAATTATCGGACGCCATTTCCCCTTTGGGCGGATTCGGACTCCATCGAGCGCTCACGCGCCCTGAGCGAAGACGAAGCCCTCGACGCGCTGGGCGACTGGGCCAAATGAGTTGCCACCAACTGCCTCTCCAGACGCAAGTCGAAGACTTGTATGCAGCGCAACTTCGGCCGGCTAGCGCCCGGTCCATCCAGGCGGCCGCTTGGCGACGCGGCTATAGCTAAGTGACGTCCGCGAGTCAACGTTGCAACGAAAGCCGTGTAGCGACGAGTGCCTTCGACAAGTCCGTCAGGGGTCACTTTTGCCTGCCGTGGCGAAAATTGGGACGCCTCGCGCAGCGGCCCGATGGGTCCGACACTCGCTCGAGATCGCACTTGGAATGTTGGGGAATTGATGAATCGGCCACCGTGGCTAGTTAAGATCTCGCCAGGCATTTGTCCAGCTCAGCACAGGGAGGTAGTGTCGTGAACCATCTTCGACGCAGGGTCCTGATCACCAGTTGCGCGTCGGCGCTGCTATTGGCGCCGGCCCTCATTTCATCAGCCTCGGTGGCCTCTTTGACGTCAGTGGCACCAGACATCTCGCACGGCGTGCGCGTTCCGGTTACTCTCCCCGCTGGCTTTGCCGCCAATGCAGCGCTTAGGAGCACGTGGGCGGCGGAGAACTGGTCAGGCTACGCCGAGACTGGGACGTTCACCGGAGTGAGCGGCACGTGGACCGTGCCGGCGGTGTCGGCAACCTCGTCGTCGACCTACTCGTCGACGTGGATCGGCGTCGACGGCTTCAACGACAATGACCTAATTCAAACGGGCACTGAGCAGGACTTCTACGGTGGGGCG
This sequence comes from uncultured Acidimicrobiaceae bacterium, assembly GCA_963749355.1. Taxonomy (GTDB): domain Bacteria; phylum Actinomycetota; class Acidimicrobiia; order Acidimicrobiales; family RAAP-2; genus RAAP-2. Next base: position 101,762 of record CAVVMM010000002.1, on the reverse strand, counting down.
GCACACTACGACGCGTGGTGGGAGATTCTGCCCGCGGCCGAAACCGAGATCTCGCCGTCGTCGTACTCGATGGCTCCCGGCAACAAGATGAGCGCGTCCATCTACGAGACGACGTCCACTTCCGGCGGGGGCGGCTTCGGTCACCACCGGGGCTCTTCGGGACACGTTTGGGTCATCACGATCTCCAATGTCACAAAGGGCTGGACCTTCTCGACAAGCCAGGCCTACAGCGGCCCTGGGAGTTCCGCCGAGTGGATCATGGAGGCACCCGAAGTCGGCGGCCGCATCGCTCCTCTCGCGCACTACACCATCACGCCGGCCACAGGGACCGGCGACTTCGACAACGCGGGGATTCAGAGGGCCATTGTCGGCAGCGGCAGTCCCACGTACACGGCGGCCGGGCTGAACTACAGCAACGACTCGGGCGTGATGATCCAAAACAGCGTGCAGGTCTCGACTCCGGGCATGCCCGACACGGCGGATACGGCCTTCAACGTGGCGTACGGTTCGTCGGAGCCGGGGACGCCGTCGGGCTGAGGCCCCGACGGAGAGACCGGCGCGTATCACCCGGATCACGGCGGAGCTGTGCTCGTCGCACTTCTTTGGTGGGCTCGCAAACGGGCCGGGACTTCGCTGACACGTCACTCGTAGAGGTTCTTCGTGTCAAAGAAGCGATTGAGAGAAGTGAGGTCGCGATGGGCCGTTCGTATCTGGGCCGGAGTGTCGCTCGTCTCGGGTAACGCGGCAAGCTGCAGCAACCACGCGACCGCACTGTGATAGGCATCGCGGTGATCGACGTCGGCCGCGATGGCTCGTGTCAAGTCCTCGGCGCATCCTCGTAAGTACCTCGACGTCTGGTAGGAGGACGCCCTCGATCCCCGCACCCACTCGCGCTTTGCGGCGGCGAAGGCCGCGAGCTCCCGCGCGCTGGAGGTCGGATTCGATGCAGCGGGTTTCGCCATGAGCACGCTGCACGCCGTCGCGAGAAGTACGGCACTCGCGGCGAGGCGTAGGGCCGAAGCATCCGTTAACGCGTTGCCAGCGCAAAGTGGTTCCGAGCGGTTCATCAGTCCCCCCACGGCCGCCGACTTCATCGTACCGGCGCTTGAACTCTGGGTTCTTGCGGCCCACGCGCGTAACACATTCGTTCGCAAAAGCGGGACGAAGTAGATTCTCCTTGTGCTTTCCCACTACCACACCGAAGTCAACGCTGACGACGAGAACAACTCGCACGCCGCCATGCTTCGGATGATCGGCTTCAACAAGCGAGTCCTCGAAGCGGGTTGTGCATCGGGCCACGTGAGCGAGATGCTCCACGCTCAGGGCTGCACCGTGGTGGGAATCGAGATCGACGCGGCCGTGGTCGAACCGGCCCTGCCGTGGCTCGAACGCGTGGTCGTTGGCAACATCGAAGACGGCGCGCTCTGGGACGAGCTAGATGGAGAGCTCTTCGACGCCGTGCTCTTCGGCGACGTGCTCGAGCACCTGAAGGACCCGCTGGGGGCGCTGCGCAGCTCGGTCCGGCACCTAGAGCCTTCAGGGATGATCGTGATCTCGGTGCCCAATATTGCTCACGCCGACGTGAAAATCGCTCTCGCCAAGGGCACGTTTCCCTACGGCGAGACTGGACTCTTGGACCGCACGCACGTCGTCTTCTTCACGAAGGAGAGCCTGCTCGAGCTAATCAGGGCTGCGGGCCTCGTGGCGACCGAGATCTCTCGGGTGACGGTGCCCGTATTCGGCACCGAGATCGGCGTTAAGGAGGGCGACGTCGGCGAAGACGTGCTGGCGGCGCTGCTGCTCGAACGCGACTCCGAGACGTATCAGTTCGTCGTCAAGGCGGTACCTGACAATGGCGCGCATTCGCTCACGGGGCTCGAAGATCAACTCGTAGAACTGACCGATCAACTGACCGATCAGACTCGGCGCAACGAGACCCTCACCGTCGAGATGGAGGCCCTCGGCGCCAAACTCCGTGCGCTCGAGCTCGAGCACGAAAATGACGCGCGCATCATCGCGCGACTCAGCCATCAGACGGCCATGGTCAAGCGCCTCTTGCCGTCGCCGCTGCGCAGACTGGTGCGCAGGCTGCTCAGCCCTCGAGAGGGTTCGTAGACGACTGCACGATGGTCATGGCGCTCTCGCTAGTGCTGCGGGACAGTCATCTCGAGGACTCATACCCCTTGAGACCAGGGATCTTGCCCGTTCAGGCTACGCGGTTTCGCTGTGTCGGTGCAGCGCACTCGCGACACAGTACTACTGACAGCGGCGTCTGCCCATTCGAGTTGACGGCCCGGAGGACTCGAACGACTCCGTGCCCAGGGCAGTGGCGCACGTGCCAGCACGTGCGCCGGGCGCACGCGCACGGACCATTGGCGGGAGTTCGCACCGTCCCGGTCGCTAAGGCACCGCTAGCCGACGTTGGGTGAAGTTCAGAGACCGACATGATCTACTCCTATCCGACAACAACAATTTTACCGCTGTCACATGCAAAATCGCGCATACCAGGGACATTGTTTCGTTGCGTTAGCGTGTCGTCAGTCGCGGCGAAATCCGAGGTCATCGTTTGACGGACCATGTCGCCATTCAAGAATCTGGCGCCAGAGTCATTCGTCGTGAGACGGTGTGATGGGAGACCCGAAGCTCTCCAACTAGGCCGCAACGAACCCGTGCCGCGATTGGTGTGGCCGGCGAGAAACGAGCCCACGACCGTGCGATTCTGAATTCGAGGCAAACGGCCGACTGATCATGCGGCGCGGATGACGTGCGAGCTTCTCTGTCTTCGTTGACCCTTGTCGTCCAATCTGTGTAGGGGCGTCAGAATGGCAAGTGAGATGACGCCTCAGTGAGCTGGAGCGCGGCTAACCGCCCCGATCCTGGGTTCGCTGATGCGGAACAAGGAACAGCCATGCGCTCCAGACTCCATCGATGAGAGCGAAGATAACTGCGGGCACGAGCAAGTAGAGACCAGCGCTACATCCAGCAAGGAGAATGAGTCCGGATGTGACAGCCAAGAGCGTGGTCGTGCCAGTTGCCGTGAACCGGAGCACGACGCGGGCCAGACGTGAGGGCAACACTTCGGCGGTCATCTTCCTGCCGCGGCCAGCGAGCAATAGCGCCACGCCCTGGGCGACACCCAGCGCAACGAATTCGCCTCCGAGAATCCGGGAAGACTGGGGAGTCAACAGCAGGAGCGCTACGACCAACGGAAGCATGAAGACGATCAACGTTTGCAGGGCGAGAGCGCGGAGGAAAACTAGACACTTGCGACGCTCGAAAAGTGAACAGTTGCGGACACTCTAACTCTTGTCTTCGGTGGTCAGCGTCACGCTCGGCAAGCTGTCAACACCTCGTCCTCTCAGTCGGTAGCTAGCGCCCTTGAGGGTGAGCACGTCGGCGTGATGCACGATGCGGTCGATCATCGCGGCCGCGACCACCTGGTCCCCGAACACGCCGCCCCAACCCGAGAAGGGCAGGTTGCTCGTGAGCACGATCGAGGCGTGTTCGTAACGCGACGAGACGAGCTGGAAGAACAAGTTGGCGGCCTCTTGCTCGAACGGCAAATAGCCCACTTCGTCGACGACGAGGAGTGGATAACGACGCAGGCGCGCGAGTTCCGCCGCGAGTCGTCCGCGCTGGTGCGCCTCGCTCAAGCGAGCGACCCAGTCGCTCGCCGAGGCGAACAGGACGCGGTGTCCTTGTCGCGCGGCGGCGATGGCGAGTCCGATCGCGAGGTGGGTCTTGCCGGTCCCGGGCGGTCCGAGCAGGACAACGTTGCGCGCCTCGTGCAGATAGGCCCCCGACGCCAGCGCCGCGACGGCGCCTCGAACGCTGTGTTGGACCTCGAAGTCGAAGTCCTCGAGGCTCTTGCGCGTGGGCAGGCCGGCGGCGCGGATGCGCAGCTCCGCTCCCGAAGCTTGGCGCGCACTCACCTCGCGCTCCAACACGGCCGCCAGGTAGTCCTCGAAGGACCAGTTGGCGTCGCGAGCCTGGGTCGCGAGACGCGACGCCGCTTCGGCGACGCGCGGAGCCTTCAAGGCCGCAGCCAGGTAGGAGATCTCCTTGGTCGAATCGCTCTGGTTCATCGCGCTTCTCCCGTCAGTCCAAAGGCCCGGTCGTAGTCGGCGAGGTCGCGCGTGAGGTCGTCGCCGTGATTGACCCGAGGACGTTGGAACTCTCGGCGCAGCAACGCCGCGCGCTGCGACGTGGGTCTCGTCGGTGAGCGTCATACCCCGGGCCCACACGCGAGCGTGCTCGGCGACCAGGCGTCCCTCGACGCGCACCCGCACGCGCTCTAAGTCGCCCGAGACGTCGACGAGACGACCAATGGCCCGAGGATCGACCGAGTAGTCGTTGGTGTCTAAGCGCACGTAGTAGTCGCGCGGCAGTCGCACGCGCTGGTGCCAACCCAGGTGCAGCGGTCGAGGGGGCAGTGGGCGCATGGCCGCGAGGTCGACGTCGAGTCGGTCGCGGGGTGCGGCTCGCGTCGTTCGCACCACGCGAGCGTTGGCGCGGCCCAACCACTGTGTGAACTGCGCGTTGAAGTCGGCGGGTGACGTGAAGTCTCGTCCGGGCATGAAGGAGGTCTCGAAGTGGCCGTTGCGCCGTTCGACGATTCCCTTGGACTCGGGGTCCCTCGGGGGCAGCGTGACCAGTGTCGTCGCCAGGGTGCCCATGAAGGAGTCGACGCCCTCGGCGTGCGACGTCCCCTCCCGATGCCGCCCTCGTTGTCCCAGAGCAGTCGCCGCGGCACCCGACCGAGCTCGTTCAAGAGCTCCCAAGTTCCGAGCAGGAGGTCCTCGGTGGTGCGCGTCGGGATCATGCGCGCGAGCACGTAACGCGAGTGGGCGGCCGTGATCACGAGCACCGGCAGGAGCCGCGAGGTGCCGTCCTCCAAGGGGATCTTTCGCGGGGGGAACCACAGATCACACTGGGCCGCGTCACCGGGGTCCCACGTGAGTCGATCGGCCGGGTCGATCTTGCGGTAGTCGGGTCGAAGGCGCGCCACGTTCTCGCGGAACCAGGTCATCGACCCGGTCCACTCGACGCGTTCGGCGAGCACGCTGCCCGGCATGTCGGGGAACTCCTCGAGCGAGCGCCTCACCCGGGGCTCGAAGGTGACGAAGGACGTCGCCTTGGCGGTTCGTTCATAGTTCGGCGGGTCGCGTCGAGCGCACCGCCTTTGTCACGGTCGTTCGAGAGATACCCAACCGTTCAGCGATGCGCGCTTTGGGTATTCCCTCGCCGCCAGCCTTCGAATAATTGCCCAGTCTTCCAAAGTGATCACCCTCCATTTTCAGGTGTTCACTTTTCACCGTCGAAAGTGTTCAGTTTTCGAGCGTTGCCGACACGGAGAATATCGCTCTTCACGATTCTCTCTCGATTCAGTGAAACAGAGACGAAGAGGAGGCCGACCAATGCTCCGCTGGCATCGCCGGCGACTTGCCCGAACGTATTCCAGCTCTGATTCAATAGCCACTCCGATCGACGTCGCGACAATGATCCCTCCGACACCAGTCGATTACCGACCAATGTGATTCCAGAAAACTACTTCGGCGTCGGCCATGACATCGAGCAGTCGCGCGAGCGAGTTTCTGGAAATCGCCTCGATCGCCGATCGTGGCGACTGGTTAGCTCTTGAGCCCTCCGGAGATTCTTGCGTTACACCTCGGGTGGGGCGAGTTCGCTCAGCCCCTGCATCACCCAGGACCTCAGCGCGTCCGAGCCGACGAACGGTGCGCCGTCGGATTCGGCCCGTTCCAGCACATCATCAGCCGAGGCGCCGGCCTTAAGGCCGGCGAAAAGGTAGACCAACGCGGAAGATCGGGGCCCCGTGCGACACGTCACGAGTGTCGGCCGGGGCAGAGCGTCGAGTGCCACAATTTGGCGTCGCGCTAAATCCATATCGAGTACTTGGGGTGGATCGGAGACGACATTTGCCGATTCGGAAACCGACGCTTGAACGTCGGCGTATGACATTCCCCCTTCCATCGCTGCGAACTCCTCCCCGCACAGGAATAGCCAGGACGCGGCGTTCGCCTCGCGAGCGAACGCCTGGGGGTCGCTTATCAGTCCCCGATTGAAAATGAAGTCCGTCGGACTTTGAAAGTCGGTCATTCGGAGATGGTATCTCGCCGTCATAGGCCCGACCAATGGCCATTGAACACTTCCCGACCCGTTCAATTGTGACCGGCCGCCCTTAGGAGTTCAGGACACGGAGGAAGACCCGTGAGGTTCGAATCCACGACCGGCGAATTGGTAGGTTCGCGCAGTCGGTGGATCCGAACAGGAGAATTCGGTTCGGCTTTATGGTCGCAACGTGGGATCAAGGTAGCCCTTGAACCGAGCACCCCCAAGCCAAATGCATGAATTGACGGACGACCTTGATGGTCGGTTTGCGGTTCGGCTCTCGCCACCAGACCGATCGAGCGTGTGCCAACGGGACCACTCTATTCAGACCCGAAGGCGCAAGACTCAATGAACGAGCGGCTTATCCCTTGATGACGTTGAAAACATTCGCCACCATCGGTTCCTTCAATTCAACGCCCATGCTGGCAAGGATCGGCACAAGGGTCTTTCCGAATTCCTCAAATTCCTCATGCGACTCCCATACGTCAAAGACGTGAATCGCACCTTCGGATTCCAAGGCGTAATGAATCCTTCGCCCCTTCGGAGACCCCGCACCAGCTTCTTCGAGCTTCTTAAGCGCTGCGTTGTACTTCTCCGGTGTGAACCCTTCGTGAACGAAATAAATGCCAATCGCCATATCACCTATCCCCGTAACTTGTTTTACGACACGTGCCGCGACCATATCGGTACGCCAGCCAAGGCACGGCATGACTACCTCAAGGCGAGTAATCCGTCATTCCGACAATGGGCTGGATCAGATGGCAGAGGGATCTTGCGGAGAGCACTAACGCGCACTCGGCATTAAGAGATCGACCTGGTAGGTCCGCTGAGGATCGAACTCATGACCGCGGGATTGTGACGCATGAGCAATCGGTCGGTCTGATCCGGTAGCGCCGGATCTGCCCAAGGTCTCAGAGTCCTTCGTCCAGTGGAGTCCGTTTGGCATTTGGTTCGTAACGTTGGAATTTCTGACGGCCAGAGGCCCCCTGCGAGCTCGTATGGCAGCCGAGTCCAACGATTTCCGGTGAACCGAACGAGCCGTAGTCACATCGACGCTGCACTGGCAATTTGGGACGCGCCCGCCCAAGCTTGCGCGACGACACTCGGCAGTACCATTTGACGTGCTCGAACTGGCTCGGGGACTTCCCCTCGAAAAACTTTCGGAAATCTGCGGCGTTGGAGGCCGACACGGTGTCCGCTGATGGTGGGCGACTCAAGTTGGAGTGGAGCATCCTCAAGTCCCGCTCCCGCAACGACGTTCAGGATGTCCTCTGGTGGGAGGAGGAACGACTCGCTGGGTTCCTTGGCCTCTATGACTTTGGCGGCCACACCGTCGAAGTCGCCGGAATGGTTCATCCGAACTTTCGACGACGTGGAATCGGGAACAGATTGCTGGATGAGGGGATGAAGTTGTGCCGAGAGCGCGGTCACCTCAAGCTCCTTCTCGTGGCTCCTCGAACCTCGCCTGGCGCACGGGATTTGGCGGAGTCGCGTCGGGGGTTCCTCGAGCACTCCGAGCACGCGCTCGACCTCTACGGTGTCGTAAACGAAGGCCCGTCCGATCCATCTCTTACGTTGCGGCCGGCTCAGAAGGACGACATCGCAAGTCTTGCCCGCATTCTCGAGGAGGCATTCGGAGAGCCGTGGCGTCCACAAGACCTCGAAGCTCTTGGTGATTCAACCCTGGTGGCTGAGCGTGACGGAATGGTCATAGCGACGCTTCGAGTGCACCAATCTACCGAGGAATGGAGTGTCTACGGATTCGCCGTCGAGCCTCAGCACCAAGGCAGCGGCGTTGGACGTGACCTCCTTCGACGAGTCAGTCGTCAAGCCAACGAGGCCGGAGTGGAGAGGTTGCATCTCGAAGTCGAGGTCAACAACGACCGGGCGCTGGGCCTCTACACGTCATTGGGCTTCACCCGAACCTCGACTGAGGATTACTTCGAGATACCACTTTGAGTCTCGGATCCCGAGAGGGCAAACGAAGGCACTCTCGACCGGGAGGCAGGGGCTTGTCTCCGAGGCGCCGTTTAGCCTTTCGCGCGAGGGCGTTGGTTACGCGCGACAAGTCTCTCTAGAAGGGCGAGATGCGTTACCAGTGACCGGGCACCTGGCCGACGCCTTCAATGAAGCAGGGCCGGTAGGGGGAACAGAAATGCCGCCATGCAGTAGCGATTTCCTTCTCCAAATGTCCGACCCGAGTCGGACTCGCGAATCTATGAAGGCAGACTTCCTAACAGCACCGGAGGGGACATTGGCAAGACGCAAGATCAGGTGTGAGAACAAGGGCACGTGCCTAGGGAGGAGTCTGCCATTGCGAACGGGGCTCGCGTGCCCATTCCGTCCGCGCTCACTGGCGCCCATACGGGGCGCCTCCCGGAAAACTCTCATTGCCGTAATACTCCTGTGCGCCGCAGTCATCACTTGTCCGGTGCCAGGAATCGCGCAAAACGCCAACGCGACCAGCACGGGGGTATCAACATGTTCGCCGACGGATGTGAGCGAAGCGGTTTCGACGAGCCAGCAAAGTTACGGACCTGGAGTGGTGGTGGTGATGAAGTCGTCGGTACGAAATACGTCGAGCAAGACTTGCGCTGTCGCCGTGGGTCCGACTTCTCCCTCGCTCACCGTGACCAACTCCAGGGGCGTTGTCGTTTGGAACAACTGCTACGCCAGCGATCAACCCGGAGCATGTGCCCTTTACCTGATCGCGCGAATGCTGAAACCTGGGGCTACTTACGCCGAGACCTTCGCATGGGACCAGCGATCAGGGCAGTCACGGGCTCGTGTCCCGAGGGGTACTTATCAGTTGACCTCGCAGTTCAGCAGTATTTCCGGCAACCGTGCAACGAGATTCCAACTCACGACGACGACTTCACCCAGATCGATCACCGTCACAGAGGCAGACAACGGCAGGAGTTACTCCTTGCACGAGGGCGATCGTCTCTTCATTCAGCTCATGGGTCCGGCGATTTACACCTGGTCCGAGCAAGTCTCATCCAATGGAGCGGTGCTCGAGCTGTCGGTGGGCTCCCCCGGAAACATTGCAACGGCCACGTTCGTCGCGAGGTCAACTGGTCAAGCTCGTGTGACCGCGGTGGGAAATCCGAGCTGCTACCCCCAATGTCTTGCTCCGAGTCGCCTGTTCGTCCTCACGGTATCTGTCGTCAAGTGATTGCGCCGGACTGAAGAGTACGACTCGAAACTTGTAATTTGAAGTCGCGTACTGAGCCTCATCACACCAGTATCGACCGTTCGAAGACCTCTGCGACTGGGCTACACGCGCAGTGCCAAACGGCCCAACCTTCAGCGCACCCGGCAGCTGCAAACGGATCTTAGTTGGTAGGGCCGGTGGGGATCGAACCCACCGCTGGAGGATTGTGAAGTGGTTGCAATCGTTCGGAGAGGTCCAGGGGTGTTGGGTTAATCAGAGGATCTCCGAGCTCTCTGTCCCGTGATGTCGGCTTGGTCCGGCGGTGTCGGCTTGGAATGTGGGATTACTGAGATCGACTTGGGTCGCGTGCAGGTTCAATTCGGTCGCCCTAAGCAACAGGTCTGCCAGAAGTCACTTGCAATGAGCGGCGCGTCATCCCGGTGACATCGCCGGACATCCAACCGATCCTGCGCTTATGGTGAGAAGAGTCACCTTCGTCGCCGGCTTTTGATTCGGCTCGGTCGACAGATAGCCACGAATCGTTCCGGTCTTCGTGACCGCTGCGTACACGCCGCCCTGCGCACCGTCTGTCGAGATGGCGGATCCATACAGCTTCTTCGCCTGCGCGAGGGTGTCGCCCACGCGAAGGCCCTGGGGGGTCGCGCCGTTGAACGTCGGCACTGACTTGCCGGTCACGGAGTTTCCGGTCTGGTACCCATCAAACTTGCCACGGTAGAAGAAGGCCGCGAAGTTTGACCAGTACAAAGCAGCGGAGATGATGCAGTCACCCTCATTTGCCGATTGCACGCCTCGTTCGGACTTGCCGATCAGCTTCACGAGGGATGCCGCTGCGACGCTCTGCGTCTCACCGAAGCGAACCGGCCCGACGGCGTCACCGCTTAAGATGATCGTCTTTTTAGGGGACGCGGCACCCGCGCTAGGGCCGGCCGCTGCATCTGACGCGGCGATAAGCGTCAAGAGCATCAAGGTGAAAGCAGCGAGACGGTGCACAGCGGGATTATGACACGACTTCCAACGGGGAAGCTTGTCGCGGCTCCGTACCGTTCAAGATCGTAGAGACGCAAAGAACAGTTAGAAGAGCCCTTCCTTCAATTCGTCCCTGAGACCACTTTCAGCCGCTGATTCCGCAGCCCTACGCTCAACGGGTCTGTTAAGAGGGGCCGGTGGGGATCGAACCCACGACTGGAGGAAAATGAGGCCACTGCAAACGGTCGGGCGATTCCGGTGGAGTCGGCTCGGTCCGAAAATGATCGCACTCTTCGTCCGGCGGCACATCTGACAATGGCAAGGCCCTAGCTGGGGTTCACTGTGGTGCCACGCCGGCGCGGCTTATGACCTTCGGCCCTTACGAATGGCCCGCGGAACGCACATAATTGCTCTGTGGCAAGTGACAATCATGGTGCAGGGGGCGCTAAGCGCGCAGGGAGCATTCGGCGGTGCCCGGCGCACTTCTGACCGACCTCTACGAGCTGAACATGGCCGCGAGCTACCTGCGCCACGGCATGCGTGCGCCCGCGACGTTCAGCCTCTTCGTCCGCAACCTTCCGCCGAATCGCGGCTTTCTCGTAGCTGCCGGCGCAGAGAGCTGCTGTGAGTGGTTGGAGCAGTTCGGCTTCGAAGACGACGACCTTGCGTACCTCGCGCACCTCGGCTTTGACGACGCGACACTCGAGTCGTTTTCGAAGCTGCGCTTCACCGGGGAGGTCGTCGCGGTTCCCGAAGGTCGGATCATCTTCGCCAACGAGCCAATCCTCGAGGTCACCGCTCCTCTCCCCGAGGCGCAACTCGTCGAGACATACCTCCTCAATCAGGTCAGTATGCAGACGATGCTCGCGACGAAGGCCGCGCGCTGCCGTCTGGCCGCGGCGGGGAAGATCGATCTCATCGAGTTCGGACTCCGCCGGACCCAGGGAATCGAGCCGGGGATCGCCGTGGCACGCCTTTCGGCAATGGTGGGGTTCTCCGCAACCAGTAACGTCGAGGCGGCCCGGCGCCACGGGCTCGTCGCGGCCGGGACGATGGCGCACTCCTACATCGAGGCCTTCGAACACGAGGTCGACGCCTTCTCGACCTTCGCGAGCGACTTTCCCGACCAGACCACCTTCCTCGTCGACACTTACGACACCCTCGCCGGCGTCGCCCGCGCGATCGAAGTAATCAAGAGCCTCGACCTTGGGCACCACTCCGGCATCCGTCTGGACAGCGGTGACCTCGTGGAACTTTCCGTCGCTGCGCGCCGCCTTCTCGACGCCGCGGGCCTCGTCGACGTCCGCATCATTGTCTCGGGAGGTCTGGACGAGTACGAACTCGCGCGCTTGGTCGCCGCCGGCGCCCCCATCGACGCCGCGGGCGTCGGGACCCGCCTGGGCGTCTCGGCGGACGCCCCCTACCTTGACTCCGCCTACAAGCTCGTTGCCTACAACGGCCGCCCGGTAGCCAAGCTCTCAGAGGGAAAGGCCAACCTTCCCGGCGCGAAGCAGATCTTCCGAAGCGCTCACCTTCACGATGAGATTGGCTGTCGGGACGAGGTTGCCCCAACCGGCGCAACCACTTTGCTCGAAGAGATGATGCGGTCGGGTCGACGCCTCGAACGTCTGGACACTCTTTCTGCCGCGCGCGTTCGCTTCGAGACCGACCTTCGCGAGTTGCCCGAAGCCGCGCGCCGCCTGGCTGATCCGGTCGCGCCGATTTCCGCCATCACGCCGGGACTCTCACGCCTCACCGAGCAGGTTCGAGCCATCGCCCGCCAACGGGCCGGGGTCAGAACCGGGCCGCAATAGCGCCGTTCGGCAATGGCGTTGCCCTCTATCGCGTTGTTGCTAGGGGTGTCGACAAGTGGCCGTACAGTTCATTCAACGAGGGTCACACTACTGAATTCGTGCACATCCACACCATGACGAACGCGCGGCGTGACGAGTTCCCCGTCGTGAATTAGTAGCCCATGAAGACTGCCCTCGTCGTGGTCGACCTACAGAACGACTTTGCCGATCCGTCCGGTTCGCTCTACGTGCCGGGGGGTGAAAAAATTGCCATAAAACTGGCCGAGGCCATAGGGCTTGGGGACACGCGCGTCAACGCCGATGTCGTTGTCGCAACCAAGGACTGGCATGGAGATCATCCTGGCGATCACTTCGATGTGTGGCCGGTCCACTGCGTTGCCTCCACGTGGGGAGCGCAGTTTCATCCAGCAATCGATGCCGTTGCCGGAATTGACCAAGTCTTCTACAAGGGCCAATTCGCTGCGGCTTACTCGGGTTTCGAAGGCGTTTCAGCCAACCACGAATCGCTCGACGCTTACCTAAAGTCAGGGGATGTCACCGATGTCATGGTTGTCGGCCTCGCCACGGACTATTGCGTGAGGGCCACTGCACTCGATGCCGTTCAACTTGGTTACAAGACCACTCTGAATTTGGAATTTTGCGCGGGAGTGACGCCCGAAACAACTGGGACGGCCATCGCCGAAATGCGCGCTAGGGGCGTGATCATCAAACGCCCCAGCGCAAGCCCATAGAACCGCTTAGCGGTCGAAAGACGTCTTGTGGCTCGGTTTCAACCACCCTGAGCAGAGCTTGCACACTGACTCAGTAGGGCGCCTTGTAGGGCCGGTGGGGATCGAACCCACGACTGGAAGATTACGAGGTGGATGCAATCGGTCAGACTGGTCCGGTGGTGTCGGATTGGTCCGAGATTCTCTCCGAAGTTCGTCCGGTGGTGTCGGATTCGTCCGGTGGTGTCGGATTGGTCCGGTGATGTCCGAATGGTTTGTGGGATGAAACGTGGGATTGCTGAGGTCGAATTGAGTCGCGTGCAGGTTCAAATCGGAGACCCGACGTGACAGGTCTGCAACCTAATGGGACTGGACGGTGTGACCTCATTGGGTGATGCTGTCTCCGAGCCACTGGCCGGGAGGACTATTTGCAACCCGAGCGTTCAGCTCTAGTGCAAGAGCGTGCCCCGGTCGGCTGGTGAGGTTGACGGGTATGGCTGAAGGGGTGTCGCGCTTCGAGCACTGATCCATTAGGTCGCCACCGCCACCTCGGGGCTCATTCAAAAACGAGGAGGAGGTTGTCATGTTATTTGTTGGAGTGGACTGGGCTGAGGCCCACCACGACGTCTGCGTTCTCGACAGCGAAGGTCGAGTGCTCGGGCGGAAAAAAGTGAACGACACGCTTGAGGGAGTTCGTGACCTTCACGCACTCCTCGCGACGTGTACTGATGATGATGCACCCGAGATCGTCGTTGGCATCGAAAAAGATCGGGGGCTGATCGTCACGGCGCTCGTCGGAGCGGGCTACGAGGTCTACGCGATCAACCCCATGGCCGCGGCGCACTACCGCGATCGCCACCACGTTTCGGGCGCGAAGTCCGATCCCGGTGACGCCAAGATGCTGGCCGATCTCGTGCGCATGGACCGGCACAACCACCGCCCGGTGGCCGGTGATACTCCGCTCGCCGAAGCGCTCAAGGTTCTCGCGCGGGCGCACCAAAACGCCGTGTGGTCGCGCCAACGCCACGTGAACGAACTGCGCTCGTCGCTGCGCGACTACTTCCCCGGCGCCCTCGAAGCCTTCGGGACCGACCTCGCGCACCACGACGCTCTGGCGGTCCTGGAGGTGGCGCCCACGCCGTCGCTGGGGCGTGCCCTTTCGAAGGCGAAGCTCGTGAGTGCCCTCAAGCGTGGCGGGCGCCAACGTCGACTCGAAGAACGTGCGCTGGAACTCCAAGAGATTCTTCGTCGCGAGCAGCTCGCCCAGCCAATGATCCTCGAACGCGCCTACGGTCTCACGACGTCGGCCACGGTTGTCATCATCGTGGCGATGAACGCGACCATTGACGAACTCGAGGCGGGGCTCGCGGAACATTTTGAACAGCACTCGGACGCCAAGATCATCCGCTCCTTACCGGGACTCGGGATGATCTTGGGCGCCCGGGTGTTGGGCGAGTTTGGGGATGACCCGAATCGCTACGCCGACTCGAAGTCTCGCAGAAACTACGCCGGCACGTCACCGGTCACCAGATCTTCCGGCACGAAAAAGGTGGTGCTCGCACGCCGCGGGCGCAATCGACGCTTGGCTGCCGCGCTGGATCAGTGGGCGTTCTCGTCGCTGCTGCAGTCACCGGGTGCACGCCACTACTACGACGAATTGCGGGCGCGAAAGAAGTCACACCGAATGGCACTACGACAGTTAGCGAACCGCTGGGTTGGCATTCTGCACACCTGCCTCGATCGAGGGACTCTTTACGACGAGTTCCTCGCATGGCCGCAGATCGTCGACAAGGTCGCTTGACAACTTGCGGTCTAGGGGTGTCTTGCACTGGAGGTTGGCGGGTTAACAAGAACTGTGTGGGAGATCGGACCGGCCAGCTCGGCCACGCCTGCGCGCCGCACGGTGTTTCAGTCGTTGTCGAAGAAGCGCCGGAGTTCGCTGACGATCAGGTCCGGTGCCGAATCGATGGCATCGTGTCCTTCACCGAGAAGGCTCACGAGATCAGCGATCGGTAATGTCGCCGCGAGCGCGCGAGTGATTTCGCCTGCCCACGGTGGGCTCTCTGTACCGAGTAGCAACAGCACCGGAGTCGTGACCTTTGCGGCAATACGGGCAAGATCGACATTCCCGAGCGCCTCGGCCTCGCGCGGAAGCGTTGCCGTAACGATTGGTAGGACGTCATATGCTCCCGGCGCATTCCTGTACTCCTCGAACCGCTCCGCACTGAGACCTACGACCTCGGTGATGAAGCTGAACATCGCTCGTCCAGGTTTCCCATCAGCTATCAAGCCGGTGACTCTCTCGGCCCATTCTCTCGGAGCCGCCTGCGGCCCGGGCGGCTCGTAGAGCGCCATCCGTCGAAATGGGACCCCTTGAGCTGCCGCTCCGAGCGCGCAAGTCGCTCCGTAGCTGTGGGCGAAAACGTCGACGGGGGCCTCTTGCCTCGTTGCCAGGTAATTGGCGACCGCCGCCACGTCGTCGAATTCCTTCCCAATTGAGTAGGGCTCAGCGTCACCACTGGAACCTCTCCCCCGACGATCCAGCGCCGTCACCTGCCAACGTTCGGCCAGCGCTGACCATATGGGTTCCCACTGTTCGATCCGGCCCATTCCACCGTGCACGAGTAACAGGGCTGGCCCAGCGCCCGAAGTCAGTATTCCGATGCTGACATGATCGGCGCCAATTACCGAACGCCTTTGTCCCTCCATCGAAACTCCTCTTGACTATGGGCGCCGAGAGTTTAACGTTGCGGGGTTCCTGAGTTCGAGTACCGAGGTTACGCGTACGGTGCCAAGCACAGGCAGTTGGTCAGCTAAGTCTGGCCGGTGTCGGAGACCCGACGTGAACGATCTGCTACTAAGCATTGGTGGCTAGCTAGTTGAACTGGGCTGGTGTCGGAGACCCGACGTGACAGGTCTGCAGTCTTGCACTGGCGACTCCGTTAGATCGGGTGGCCCTCCACCTGTGGCTCAAGGTCAGAAGCATTCCTCGGTGTGTTGGCGAATCGCCTATCTCCCGCCTCAATTGAGCGGCTGACCCCTCACCGGAGCCGACGAGAGTAAGACGACTTGGCCGTGGTAGGCGGTGAGCAGCGTCTCTCGTGAGAGGCGCCTTGAACCGGACTAAGGATCTGAAGTGGGGAAAATTCGTTCTCGCGTGAACAAATATCGCCGCAATTACGCCGTTTACGCCATCGGGTGCGCAATCGCCTGGGGCATTCTGTTGAGCATCCTGGCGTCAACAGAGTCGAGCCACCGCATGGCGTTCGTTTGGTGCATTTTCTTTGGCTGGATAATCGGTTGGGTTTCGGCAACGATCGCGCGCTTCGTGTACACCCCTCCCGCAAAGTGGCTGCGTAACGATGGAAAGAGCGAGGGCATGTCTACCTAGCGGACTGCCCAAGCTGCGAAACGGGATTCGCTTCTTGCGTCACGAGCGAGTGCTGAAGTCCTTGGTGGCCCGAAGTTGCCTAGTGTCCGAGACTCGACATGATCCGAGCCAAGGGCAACTGCTCCAGAACTTTGGCTACGCTGATCGCAGCGTAGGGAAGGTCTCATGTCCGCCATCGACGAGGATATGTGGGACCTCGTTCAGACCAGCGAGCTCCCACTTGTGCTCACCCGCTTAAGCGATTTCACAATCCAAGCGGCAACTGAAGCCTGCTTCAACGAGATTGACGTGCCCCCCGAAGACGTACTCGGGAGCTCCGTCTTCAGCTTCATGAACGTCGACGAGCGACCCCGCGCCCGCCAGGCACTCCAAGCCCTTGCTGACGGCACCATCGACTTCTACCGGACCTACAGCCCTTTGTCCTACGCGCGCACGCGCCAGCCCGGTGTCTATGTGTGGTCGCACGCGATCGACGTTGGCCAACGCCGCTACGCGCTGACCCAGATCCGAGTCACCGAAGAGCTGACCGAGAGCCCGTTGGCTGAGAGCTTGGGCTACGAACCGATCAAATTCGCCATCGGGGTGATAGACCACTCCGGAATCGTTACGTCCGTGAGTAACGACGTCGGCGAGGTTGTTGGGGTCATGGCGAACGACCTCATCGGTCGCCGCCTCCTCCCCCGGGATCAACACGATCTCTGGTCGCGCCTCCACTCAGCGCCCTTGTCGCATGGCGGGTGCTCGGTGTCGCTGCCCTATCGGCCCCCTGCACCTTGGCCGACGACCGTCGGAATGCAGTGTCTGCTGGTATCCCTGGCCGGATCGGATTCCTTTTGCTTCATACTCTCGCAAGAGCCCCCGCAACGCACCCAGGCAGGGTCGAATCGGACCGCCGAGCTTGAACGCCATCTCCGACGAATTGCCCAGGAAGTCCAAGCCAGCGGGGTGATCGGTGGCATGGGGAGGATTCCGGATCCCGCTCGCTTCCCGCAACTGCGTTTGCTCAGTTCTCGACAATGGGACGTGCTGACCCATCTTCTCCGTGGCGACCGCGTACCGGCCATTGCCGATGAAATGTATCTAAGCCAAAGCGCCGTTCGAAACCATCTGAGCGAGGTGTTTCGAAGGTTCGGCGTCCACTCCCAATCGGAGCTTCTGGCTCTTCTCCGCTCTTAGGATGATTCGTCCGGCCACTTCGAGGCCCGGACTGCACCAAGTGCCGTCATCGTCCCGACTCAGCCTGGACGCGTCCGGAGCGGATGGCGTGCAGGAACGCAGCAAAGTCTTGGTCGTTCTGGTCGGCGTAGGCCAAGGCGAACGCAGCGACGGCTTCGTCGAAGGCCGCGCTCGAGCCCAAGTAGCCCGAAAGGAGCGCTGGCTGGCCTGCTCGAGCGTGGGCGCGGGCCAACGTGGCGCCGCAGAGCCGCCCGTACTGGACCAGGTCATCGGGGCGGGCAACTTCCAGAGGCACCGACCCTTTCATGTCACGCAGTTGGCGCACGTAGGTATCGAATCCGTCGGCGCGTGCCCAACCCAAGAACGCATCGCTCGCCGCTTGCATGATCCGCTGGCCAACGACGACCCTCTTGCCTTGATTCCTATATCGAGTCCCGCCGACGTAGGGCGCTAAGACGGAAGCCTTGGCCTCTTTGACCTGGAGGAAGAGAGGATCGAGATCCGCCTTACCGGCAAGCAGGACTACAAAGCAGCGGGTGCCGACACTACCTACGCCCACGACCTTGAGCGCGGCATCGACGAACTCATAGTGATCCAACAAGAGAGTGCGATCCGGATCCAAGGTGGCCAAATAGGCCTTGACGAATCCCCGGGCCTGTTCCAGCTGCGCATCGCTGAGGCGGACCACCACTGGGGGGTCTTCCACGATCACCCGGCGGCCGTCGAGGACCGTGGTGAGCTTGGACAATGCTTGCAGACTCGTGCGTTGTCGGGCCTTGGCCACGCTCCGCTTGGCCAGAGTGCGGGCCGGCTTATCAGGAGCGGCGGCGATAATCGACTCCACGTCAAGCCGGGAGTGCCACACCTCAAATGCGGAGAGTTCCGCCATCTTCGTCATCTCGGTCAGCGGTACTCCGCCGTGCAATCCAGTGCGGCTGTCACCCCGTCGCTGTCGTCGAGTCCAGCTGTTCTTGCCGCCACCACCAAACTGGCAGCCAAACGCTTGATATCCCACTCCCAAGGCCCTACCTGGGTCTCGTCGAAGTCGTTGAGGTCGAATACGTGATTGCGCTCGGGCGTGGCGAAGGTGCCGAAGTTGAGAAGGTGAGCGTCGCCACAAATCTGCAACTCGATCCCCGTTGATGGCGTCCGATACAGATCTGCCGCCATGATCGCGGGAGCGCCCCGGTAGAAGGCGAACGGCGATGCCATCATCCGACCGTTGCGGACTGGGATCAGATGGTGCAAGCGATTCGTGTTCGACCCTTCGAGGATGTCAAAGGGATCGGGACGATCGGGGGCCGGTCGCCAGCCACCATGACTCCGGCGAGGCACTCGAGAGCGCATCGTGCGGCCGGCCTCCACCATCTCAGCGCGAGTCCTCGGCGCCACGCTGGGGGGCGTCACCGTGGTGTCTGCCAGGGCTCGGTGGCCGGAAGGGGCAGTCCGGCCAATCGCTTCGCTTTGGCGGCGGGAAGCCCGAGCAGCCGGAGGCACGCTTCGGCGAGCTCGTTGACAGATGTCTCGTCGACTCGCGCAGGATCGCTCTGGTGCACTGCGCAGCAACCCAATAAGGCCGCCTGCGACAGCGCTGAGAGCGACACCCGCATCGCGTACTGTGAACTGCCCGGTGGCTTGACCGGCCTGGATGTCCCGAAGGGCGCGCGGTGCCAAGCCACCGGGGGCGTCGAGCAGATCCAGGCCGGCCCCAGTGATGAATCGACCGATGTCGGGATGCGTCCAGCCGAGCCGGGCCGATATCCGTAGCGAGTGTGAAAAGACTTCTGCAGGATCAGAGATCCCGGCGCAGGCTCGGTCGAGCATTTGCCCCCAACGTTCGAGCACTTCACTCGACGCAGTTTCGAACAACTGTTCTTTACTCTCGAAGTGGTTGTAGAACGATCCGAAACCGATGTCGGCGGCTTCGGTGATCTCCTGGATGCTCGCTCGTTCTCCCCGACCCTCGGCGATCAGCCGGACGGCGGCATCCACGAGAGCCTGCCGTGTACGGGCCTTCCGACGATCCAGCCGGTTGGTCGGGAGCTGCCCCATTTGCTGCGTAGCGGTCACTGCCGTCCCTCCTTCTGGAACCGGATGATCAGTTCTGATCTCATGCTACAGAGGCTGCGCTTTCGTCGACAGACGAGCCACGGCGGGCGCTTCAGCTGGCGCCCGCCGTGGCTTTCGTCGGGCGGTTCACGCCGCTCAGGCGGCGACCTTCGTCTCGGTCGGCGGACGAGGGTGTGCAGCCGTGAGTTGGCCCGGCGCAACTCGATGCCGCGCACGAGCATCCAACTGCCCGCGATCAGGTTGAACAGGCCGAACACGAGGGCAAGCGAGATGGCGCCCATGCCGGGGCGGGCGAAGAGCACGACGCCGAAGGCCGTGGACACAAGACCGCCGAGGATGAACATGGCGCGGGTCCCGGCCTCTTCGTTCGCTGCGGAAGGCCGCGAAGACCTCGAGGGCGCCGGTGACGACGGCCCAACTGGCGACGACCAACACGAGGACCAGGGCGGTGGGCACCGGCCAGGCCAGGGCGAGCACGCCGGCGGCGACGTCGACCAGTCCGAGGAGCAGGTGGCCGACGACTGGCCCGGCGGTGCGGCTGCTGAACGCCTGCAGCGCCTGCACGCCCGGCCCCGATGAAGGCGTAGACGGCGAAGACGACGACGAGGGCGAGGACGGTGACCCCCGGCCAGGCGAGGGCCACGACCCCGATGCCGAGGGCGAGCAGGCCCCGAAGGATGAGGAGGTGCTGAGTGACTTGAACATGACACGGTTCCTTTCGTGAGGGTTTGGATGTGGTGAACCGATGGACTGTTCCAGACTTGATGATTCATCACAGTTCTGACTATAATGTCCAGTGACCGGCCTGTCAAGGGGCCGGTCCGAAACCCAAAAAGGAGTTCCCATGTTCGTCGCCCTCTCGGTTCTGCTGGCGGCCGCCTGCCTCGTCCCCGCCATCGCGAAGTTGAAGAGCCACCCGAAAATGCTGGCGTCAGCCAACCACTTCAGCATTCCGTTGGCTCGCTACAGGCTCATCGGCGCCGCCGAGCTCGCCGCCGCCGTCGGTGCTCTCGCCGGACTCTTCTCGACTGCATTAGGCCTCGCCGCCGCGTCGGGGATGACCCTGCTACTTATCGGCGCCCTGGCCACCCACCGGCGGGCCGGAGACAGTCTGAAGCACACGGCACCGGCAGTCGTCGCGCTCGCGATCAGCCTCGCCTACCTGGCGGCGGCCCTAGCCCGCTGAACTTGCTGAGCCGCTCCAACGTCGATCTTCCTGGATATTCTCAACGTCTTCTTCTTCTTTCTCGGTCTCGGCAACCGGCGCCGCTAGCGGACGTCGTAACTCGCCAGGGGGCCCACACGGAGGGTGACCTCGCGCACGAGCGTGCCCACCGAGAGGCCGAGGACGCAGCCCGCGATGACGTCGCTCGGGTAGTGCACGCCGGCGTGGACTCGGCTGTAGCCGACGAGCGAGGCTACTCCGAACAGGGGCAGGGCGAGCCACGGGGTGTCCGACGTCATGGCCGTCGCGAAACTGAAGGCCGACGCCGTGTGGCCCGAAGGAAACGAGCTCGACGTCGGCATGGCCACGCCTCGCACGGCGTCTTCTGAGCGCCCCGGACGGCGGCGGTCCGCGAGGCCCTTCACCGCCAAATTCGCGGAGGCGGAGGCGACCCCGAGGGCGAGAACTGCCCGCAGCGCCGCACGTCGACCGCGGCGGCCGCCCACGACCGCGACGAGGGCCGCCACGACGAGCCAGAGCCAGCCGCCGTTGGCGGCGTTGGAAAGACGCGAGATCGGTCCGTCGAGCGTGGGTGTGTCGGTAGTCGCCACAGCATCGCTGATGGCTCGATCGAGCGACGAGACCTCACGGCCGGCTCGGCTCAACCAGTCACGTCCTGAGCATTCGCCGCTCTCGCCCTTCTCACGTTCTCGAATGGTCACGTCACTCCCCTCGGTCGGTGCCGGTGGCGGGCACGATTCCGCTCGGGCGACCCCACAGGACGCGCCAGAGTCCCACCACAGTCGATGATGACAGCGGAGCCCACCGAAAGGCCGGCGAGGCGCCGACTTCGCCAGCCGCGATGCGGACCCGCAGCGCGCGGGGACGACACGAAAAACGCAGCGGAGACTCGAAGGTGCGCGCTTCACCGTCAAGTCCCACGCTCAGCGTCGGCGGCCCCAGGACCTCTAGCGCCGTCGTCGACCACTGACGCCATCCGGGGTACCGCTCGGGGTGGCCCGCGATCTCGAGCGCCACGAGACCGTGCACGTCGGTCTCGCGCTCGATAGTGAGGGTCGCCACGCCGAGCTCGCCCCCGTCGAGCGCGGGGCGCGACCCGAAGCCGATGAGACTCGAGAGGCGGTACGGGTTGTTGGACACGAGGACTACCTGAGCGTCGCTGATCGGCCCGAACGGGCTCGTGAGGTCCAGTGCGGACGGACGCGCGTGGGGCCCGACCAGGCCGGGAAGCATGCGGGCGATTGTTTGGCGCTTGGCGTTGCGGTAGGCATCGGACTGGATGATCTCCGCGTAGAGCCCCAGCGAGACGTTGTTGACGAAGACCACACCATTGACGTCGCCGAGGTCGATCGCGGACTCGCGGGCCTCGCCGAAGGCGTTGAGCGCCCGCACGGGGTCGTCCCGGTCGATCCCGAGGTCGAGTGCGAAGTGATTCCGCGTTCCCGACGGCACGCAGACAAACGGCACGTTGCGAGCGGCCGCGACCGCCGCCACCAGGGCCTGGGTGCCGTCGCCTCCCGCAACGCCTAGGGCGTCCGCCCCTCGAGACAGCGCGGCCTCGGCGAGTTCGCGCAAGTCGTCGCCCGGTTCAAGGAGCACCACTTCGACGTCGCGCCGACGGGCCTCGTCGACGAGAGCGAATCGCGCGGCCCTGCCGTTGCCCGACTTCGGGTTGACGAAGACGACGCCGTGGCGGGTCGGGGGCACGCGAGACCAACGCGATTGCAACGCTCGACGGACCTCCCAACGCAGGGCCAGTGTACCGAGCGCCCACGCTAAGACGAGACCGACGATGGCCGCCGCGATGCCGGCGGCGCTCGATCCCTGGGCCACGAGGATTGCAATCGAGGCCCCTAGAAGAGCGAAGGTTGCCGGCACGGTCACGGCGCGGTGGCGACGGTTGGTCGTCGCCAGCCACGCGGTCGAGATCGCCAGCGCACTCGCCAACACCACGCCGGCGGCATAGAGCAGGCTCGCAGCAGTGAGGACGACGAAGGCGACCAGGGTGGCCCCCGCAACGAGGATCGCGCCGCCCGCGGCCATCCGAGACCCGATTGGCGGCCGCCGCAGTCGGTGGCCGGGGCGGGCAGACGCGTTCGTACTCCATGAATCCTGTCGTTTCACCCCGGCCATCAACTCTCTCTCGACCCGCAAGCATTCAACTCATGGCAAGTGGCACGAACTCGTCGACAGCGCCGACTCTCCCGGCCCCATCACCACGTTCGTCCACGAGGCACAGGCATACTCCGCAAGCATCTCCCTGCGGGTCCTACCCAGCGTCGCGCCCTTTGAGCGGGCGGGACGGCCTAGGTCCCGTCTGATCCAGCCGCGGAGTCGTCTTTGGAGTTCGCAACGCTGCGGATGTAGTCGTCGAATGCCTTTTGCTGATCCTGCGCTTCCTTCACTTCATGTTGTGCCATCTTCTCGCCTCGGGCGACCAGGTAAACGAGGGCCCCAAGAAGCGGCAGCACCAGGATGAAGAGCACCCATAAAGCCTTCTGCCAGCCCTTCATATCCCTGCTGCGCACTATGTCGTACATAATGTGAAAGACGAGGATGATCCAGTAGACAAAGAGGACCAAGTACAGGATCGACACAAAGACGTCCAATAGCGGATAACCGGTTCCAATCACCACGAGCACTCCTTCTGGCTTGACGGCCGAATCATAAACTTCGGGCGCAAAGCGCGCCCAGGGCTAAAGTCACAACATCTCCACCGCGGGGTGCACCTTCGATCCGGCTAGCCGGAGACTCGCACCGAGGGTGCCGTAGTCAAGCAATAGAACCGATGGGTCGTGTTCTATGGCGAACCATGCCCTCTGTCCGCTTAAGCGACAGCCAATATGGACGTGAGTACCTGGCCCCCGGATTGAGGGTCGGGACAGGTGATAGGGCCGGTCGAAACTTCCGCTTCGGCGCATCACCGCCTTCTCTCGGTACTTCGTTCCGGCGCGTGGGTTCGCATTGAGGACCCGACGCGACAGTTCTGCAACCTTGCACTGGCGGCTGATTGGAACTTCTGAGTCGTGAGATCCAATACTCCACGAACGGGACTTTTATTGAAAAGATACTGGGAGGACCGCGCACCCAGCGCCCACGAGGCGCCCGAGCAAGGGCCCCCGGGGTGCTACTACCCGGCGCCAAGTGTGGCTCCCCACCCCAACATTCGCGATCGTGCACACCAGTATCGAGGTGTGCAGCTCCAACCGGGAACGGTCGCGCCGTGACAAGAGTGCTCGCGGTCGCCGCGTACCGGACTCGCGCCACGCTGGCCCGTCAGTGGGGTTCTCTTCTCTCAACTGTCCTATTGATTGGCCTGCTCGGGGGACTCTCGATGGGCGCGCTGGCCGCAGGACGCAGCACCGAGTCATCAATGTCTCAACTAGCCAAGGCTGACAACGTCGCCGACCTCTTCGCGCTGGACGGCTACTACAACCCGTCCGTCGGTCTGGAATCGGGTTACAACCCCGGTCTGCTGCGCACCATCCGTCACTTGCCTCACGTGATAGGTGTCACGAGCGAGGTGGGACTCTCCACGGGGCCGGTGAGCGCGAGCGGACGAATCGCACCAGCCAGCCTGGGCATCACGTCGTACGGAAGTGTTGACGGATTCGACTTCACTATGAACCGAGTCTTCATCGCGAAGGGCCGCATGCCTAATCCCCGCAATCCCTACGAGTTCGTGGCCGACGCAACCACGGCGAAGCTGTTGGGTCTGCACGTGGGCGAGACAACGACCATGGGCTGGATCACCAACGCCCAATCACTCAATTTCTCTCCGACGACAGTCATCCCCCGGGCGCAGCGCTTCCGCGCCACCTTGGTCGGTCTCGCGACCTCCGTCTTCACGAACCTCTTCCAGGATCAGAACTCGGCCAATGCCTCCCAAGGACTGATCTTCACGCCGGCCCTCACCCGACGCCTGCGTCAGTGCTGCTCCAACGACATGATTAGCGCCATCAAACTCAAGGGCGGCAGTCGCTACGACGCCGCCTTCGAGAACGAGTTGCACAAAATCCTCCCCAGCGGGGTCCCGTTCACGGTCATCGAGGCAGCGGCGATCGAAGCGACCGCGACGAGGACGTTGCGACCCGACGCGATCGCTCTGGACGTGTTCGGCACGATCTCGGCGTTCGCGATTCTGCTCATCGTCGGTCAAATGATCGTGCGAAGAGCCAGTTCTCGCGGTCGGGATCTGGCAGCGCTGCGTGCCCTAGGCGCGAGTCGGGCCATGACGACGACCGACGACCTGATCGGCACGCTGGGCGCAGTGATCCTCGGTACCGTGGTCGCGGCCGTCGTGGCTGTTGGTGTGTCGCCGCTCACTCCGCTCGGTCCCGTTCGGCCGTACCTGCCCATCGGGCTCCACTTCGACGGGATGGTGCTCAGTCTGGGTTGTGCATTCATACTCATTGTTCTGTCGGCGATAGCGATGACGGCGGCACGGCGCTGGGCCCCCCACCTCGAGGCGACTCGGGTGAGTCGGGTGCGTCGACCCCTGTCGGATCAGTTGTTGCGCAGTCCCGCCGCGGGGACGCTCCCGATCTCCGCCGCCACGGGCATTCGATTCGCCCTCGAGCCGGGTACGGGTCGCAACCGGGTGCCGGTGCGGTCCGCGATCCTGGGCGCCGCGCTGGCAATGGTGGTCATCACGGGCAATCTCACCTTCGGTGCCAGCTTGTCCTCCCTGGACTCGCATCCCGCGCTCTACGGCTGGAACTGGACCTACGAGATGGACGGAGGTGGCGGGCTTGGCGACATCCCCGGACCACAGGCAGCCGCGCTTTTGAAAGCTGACCCCCTCGTAAAGTCGTGGGCCGCCTTTTACTTTTCGTCGCTGCGCATCGACGGTGTCGCCGTTCCGGTGATGGGCGGGAGCCCGAACGCGCCCGTCGGCCCGGCGATCCTCACTGGTCACGGATTCCGCGCTTGGAATCAGGTCGTATTGGGTACGGCCACACTGGCCCGACTCCATCGTAAAGTGGGCGACACGGTGTCGGTGAACTCGGGACACGGCGGAGTCGCTCAGCTCACCATCGTGGGAACGGCCACGATGCCCTCGATCGGGGTCGCCGGTTCGACCCACCTGGAGATGGGAACCGGCGCGCTGTTGTCCTATCAGCTGATCCCACCCGGCGCCCGCAACGTCTTCGACTCGCCGCGACCCGGCCCCAACGCCATCCTCGTACGCATGAAGTCGTCGGTGAGTCCCGCGCAGGGGCTCCGGTCGTTGGACACGATGGCGAACACGCTCCAGATTCAGGGCAACGGCGGGGCGATCCTCGGCGTGCAACGACCCGCCGAAATCATCAATTACCAAACCCTCGGGCGTACTCCCGCCCTGCTGGGCGGAGCCCTGGCCGCGGGCGCGGTCAGCGGCCTCGCGATGACCCTGGTGACGCTGGTTCGGCGCCGTCGGCGCGACTTGGCGCTGTTGAAGACTCTCGGATTCACCAAACGTCAACTAAACGCCACCATCGCCTGGCAGGCGACCGTCGACGTGGGACTCGGATGCGTGGTCGGTGTTCCGGCCGGCGCCGCGCTCGGGCGCTACCTGTGGGTCTTGTTCGCCCGCGGGATCTTTGCCGTGCCGCGTCCCGTCGTGCCGATCGGCACGGTGCTCCTCGTCGGTATGGCGGCCCTAGCGCTCGCTAACCTGGCTGCCGCGCTGCCGGGGCGTCTCGCCGCGCGCACGCCGACCGCACTCCTGCTGCGCGCCGAGTAGTGCCCTCTGACTGCAAGTCGAATCCGGTGGTCAATGCCTTAGGCCTCGCCCTTATCGTTGGGAATGCATTTGAACGTCGCGACATATCTTCATGGGGATCGTCAATCTTTATTGATCACAACTGCGAAATCCCTGTTGAGAAAGATGATCGACTACAGGACGAGTAGGCCGATTGAGTCGGACGCTCCATGGGCGTTAGTGGGCGCGTGACAAAAGTAGAACTTGGAGCGTGACGGCAACTCACGGTCAAGTGAGAATCCGCGTGATCACTAGGTGTGACAACCCTTGGTGTCGGAGACCCGACGTGACCGATCTGACGCGAAGATAGTGACCGTTCAAGCCGCGGGCGGCTCGATCGTGACGGTGTAGCCCAGTTTTCGGAGCTGATCGATCGCCCGACGCTTGGCTCCTTCTGGATTGCGCTTGGTGTAGTAGTCGGCGCCGGGGTCGGTGAAGACCTGACCGGTGTGGAGCATGTTCCACGCGGCCACGAGCATGGCGTGTTCGACGGCGACGACCCCGCGGATGGGTCCTCGTCGCGAAGCGATTCGCCGATACTTGGCCGCGTAAAACGGAGTTGTTGGCGCGAATCGCGCTCAACGCCGCGATGCCGAGGGCGCCCTTCAGGTAAGGGTTGCCCGGGCGGGTGCGCGTGGACTTCACGCGGCCGGCGGACTCGTTCGAACCAGGGCAGACGCCCGCCCAGGACGCCAGGTGGCCGGCGCTTGGAAACCTCGTCATGTCGGCACCGGTCTCCGCAATGATCACGTCGGCCGCTCGAGTGGAGATCCCCGGGATCGTCTCGAGGAGGTCCCGGGCTTCACGAAAGGGTGCCATCACCACCTCGACGCGCGCCGTCAACTCCTCGATGGTGCGCGTGTGTTGATCGAGGAGATCGAGGTGCACCTTCACGAGGAAGGCGTGATGTTCGCTGAATCGACCGGCGAGGGCCTCGGTGAGCTGGGGAAGCTTGGCCCGAAGGCGATACCTGGCCAGATTGGCCAGCGTCGCGGGGTCGCGCTCCCCCGCGACGAGGGCGTCCAGCATGGCCCGGCCCGACACGCCGGTGAGCTGGGTCGCCACCGACGAGAGTTTGACCCCAGAGTCCTCGAGGAGCTTCTCCAGGCGCTGGATTTCGCGGGTGCGTTCACGGATCACCGTGGTGCGCGTGCGGGTGAGGTCGCGCAGTTGACGAATGGGCTCGGGCGGCACGAAGGAACCGCGCACCAGGCCGTGCGCGCCGAGCTGGGCAAGCCAGGCGGCGTCCGAGACGTCGGTCTTTCGACCGGGCAAGTTCTTCACGTGTCGGGCGTTGACGAGCATCACCTCAAAGGGACCGTCTTCCAAGACGTAATAGAAGGGTTTCCAGTAGTCGCTGGTCGCCTCCATCACGACGAGCGTCACCCCTTCGCTGATGAGGTGGTCGCGCAGGGCCAGAACCTGGCTCGTCACGGCACCCCACGTGGTGACCGTTGCCTTCGCGCGAGCCTGGGTTGGTGTTTGGGTTCGCACGCAGACCTTGACGTCTCGTTTGGAGATATCGAGGCCGGCGCAGCGGTAGTGGACGATGTCCATGGGTCTCCTTTCGCTGGATCACGTTGTCGGTGTCCGACCCGGAGAGGGCGAGGAACTTCAGAAGTCTGACGCTCGTGCTCAAAGGCAACAGTCCACGGTTCTCGTGGGAGCCCTCCTCCACCACGCTGCCACACAGGCTCACTGGCACTACAGATCAAACGGTGTCCAACCGGACCGGACGAAGCGAATGGTAGCGATGGAGCCGCCGTGGCGCGAGCCGCGGACGGGCCGTGCTTCACGTACTATCTTCTGACGGCACGGCGGGCTCGGTGGGCTCTGTCTTGCTGCTACCAAGCATTGGCGGTTACCGACTTGAAAGTCGCGGCAACTCACGAAAGCGGCGCATGAAGGCCAAAGCGGCGATTCGGGAAAGTCTCTAAAACCAAGTCCAGCCTCTATTCAATGCAGATTTCCGCGGCAAGAAGCATCTGACGACCGAACGGCTGCAAGTTGTCCTTAGTGCATATGAGGCCGTCCCAGACTCGCTGTATGACGCCCCACTCCCAGATCGCCTCCACATCGAGACCGCAGCGCGCCGCCAGGAATCGGGCCCTCTCTCTTGGGTCGCCTTCGGTAAGTTCCACCGGATCCTCCCTCATCAACACTCCGAGCTCGTACTCCGCCTCGGCCAGGCCGCCATCGGGATCTATCAGTTTGAACCCCTGGCCCGCTTGGAGAGTGTTCCACTGATGGACATCGCCATGGATGAGCACCGATCTTTCGTCGTCGTGAGCGGCTGCTCGACGTTCCCCGCACTTGAGTGCGTAGTCCACGGCGGCCTCCGTGCAAGGGTGGTCGAGCTCTTCCCAGAGCACTCCGATGGACTTCATCTGTAGCTCGGCCTTCTGTCGACCCGTGGGGAGTCCGGAATTTGGCGCAGGTCGCCAAATCATTTGAGCAACGTCACAAAGGATTTCGTGCCGTCGACCGATAGGCAGACCGAGGTGACGAAGCGATTGACCGAGGCGCTCGACGAGAAGTGACCCGAGCGCCAGGTCATAGTCAAACAAGCGGGCACAACCCTCCCCATTGACGAGTTTGAGAGTGGTGATCTCGTCGCGCGCGTGTTCTCCACCGCGTGAAATGTGGACCTTCAGGACACACGGTGCACCGTCCTCTCGCACTGCTTCGGCCACGTACGCTTCGGTGGCGTCTTCATACACCGGACCCACCGAGATGTTCCACCGCACACAGAGTTCCGCGACGAGATCGTCAAGCTGCGTAATCCAGTTTTCTGCGCCGTCTGCCACCGCCTTGTTGCGAACCGTTTGAGGAATCTCAATCACGAATGAATATTGTCATCTGTTTAGTTAAGAGATCCGCCGTAACAGATTCGAGATCGGACATTGGTAACTACTTTGCTGAACTGGGCTGGTGTCGGAGAGCCGACCTGCACAATTTCCGACTGGCGGCTTTCAAAGTGGCGAACGTGAACTTCTGCGCTTCACTCGCCTGTGCCCGGTCCAAGGCGATCACAGGATTCTAGTGCCGAGCATCTTCAATTAGTTTGGGTCGCCTAGCGGATGCGCGCACTAGCCATAGAGGTGAGCGTCTTGGATCAATCCATCTGCGATGCGATAGACCACGGCGGCGTGAATCTCTGAAGGCATACCGGGAAGCACAAATCCAGTGACGCGTTCTTCATCAATGATGACGGCTCCGACTTCGATCCGGTTACTGATCTCAGCTCGCAGGTTCGGACTCTGTTCGAATAACTCTCCGTAGCGCGCACGGATCTCATCATGACCCGAAGCGAGTAATGATCCATCAGGTTGCACGACTTTCGCATTATCGGCGTAGCAGGCGACGAAGCCGCCTAAGTCTCGGCGGTTGTAAGCGGCGATCTGTTCATCGACCACGTCGCGCGCTGTCGTCACGAGTACCTCCTCGTCCATTGACTGAGTAGGGCTTAGGGTATCTGAGATTATTGGTGTCGAAGAGCCGACCCGCACATTTTCCGACTGGCGGTTGAATCCTGGACCGCCTGACGGCACACGACGATTGTTCTGGCCGAGGGACTGGCGCAGCGGCCGGTAGGACCAAAGTCCCTAGCCCGGTCCGCGATCCCAGGACGATACTGACCCCATGAGTGGCATTCTGAGCGTTACATTCCGCCGAACGGCAGTCGCAGTCGCGGCGGCGGCACTGTTGGCCGGCGCTGTGGCTCTCGCGCCGCTCGCACCGGCCGGCGCGACCAAGCACCACGCCAAGGTCATCGTCGCGACGGGCAGCATCACCTGCAGCAAGGTCTCGGGCTCGGTGACGTACCACCCGGCTGAGCATCACGTCAGCACGGGGCCAGTGCGTATCGTGTTCGTCTTCCATGCAAGCCACTGCACAACCAAGCACTCGAACGTCAAGAACGTGACCGGCGGCTCTCTGTCGGAAGTGGTCACGAAGCCGACCAACGCCTGCGCCTCGGGGATTTCGTCCCACCCCGTGCACGCCACGGGCACGTGGACGGCCAAGAAGATGAAGCTCCACTCCACGACAGGCACGTTCTCGGGCTTCGGTTTCGTCTTCGCCAACAATGGGGACGTCGGCGTGGAGATCCCTAATGTTGGGGGCACCGCGCACATAACGGGGTCCTTTGCCGGCATCAACCACGGGGCAACCTCGACAGTCGTGAGCTATGTCAACCTGACGGCGACGGAAATCCGCGCGGCGTGCCTGTCACCCAAGGGCTTGTCCTCGCTGAGGATCACTCGCGGTCGGGCGACGTACTAGTAGGACATCGGCGACGGCCGAGCCGCTTTCTTGCATGCACCGAAGATTGTGTCGCGCGTTTCTTATCGTTGCACTTCTTGTCGCCGCAATCCTGCTCAGACGGTGTCGGCGTGACACAGAGACCGTCGCAGGAGATGCAATGTCTCGCCCGGATGCATGGTCCGGGGTGAGCCATGCACTAGCGAGTGCGCTCCCTGTGAATCGCAGCACCTGTGGGTTGAGACGGTCGACGCGACAAGTTCAATCAACGAAGTAGGGCCGGTGGGGTCGAACCCACGACTAGAGATTATGAGGTGGATGCCAACTGTCGGAGTGGTCCCATGGTGTCGAATTGGTCCGAAAAAGACTGCACTCTTGGTCCGGTGGCGTCGGATTGGTCCGCTGACTTCGGATTGGTATGTGGGATGAAACGTGGGATTCTTGCTGCTGAAACCCCATTGCTGAAGAAGCTTCAACAGCACTTCCGCTCAACGGATTGCAACATTACGATTCGCAGATGGCCCGGTTCTTCTTGCTGCATAGTCCACTCGTGGGGCCCGCGACAATGAAGTGGGTTGCTGAAGAGCTACGTGATTTGGGAAATGAGGCGGAGGTCCTGGTCATGAGTCCTTCTGCGACGGTTCGGGGTTGGGAAGAAGTTGTCGATGAGGTCGTAGCTCAAGTCCCAGATGAGAGCGATGCAATCTTCGTCGCACACAGCGGAGCTGGGCCCCTGCTCGCCACAATTGTGGACCGGACCAAAGCTCGAAACTCATCAATGATATTCGTTGATGCAGGCTTGCCCGCAATAGCAGCGCCTACGCCCTTAATGCCAGAAGAGTACTGGGAAAAGTTGGACTCAATCGCTGAAAATGGCTTGCTACCTCCGTGGTCCGAGTGGTTCGGACCAAACGTGATGGCATCACTTGTCCCCGATGCGAAGAAGCGCCAACTCATCGAGTCGGAACTTCCGCGAATACCAATCAACTACTTGACCGCACTCGTTCCACCAGTTCAGAAGTGGCCCGCAGCTCGTAATGGATACGTTCTTCTGAGCGACGGCTACGTCGACGATGCCGAGGAAGCTCGGCGCCGAGGTTGGCCAGTTGTGGAGCTCCTAGGGAATCACCTTGGCCTAGTCACTAAACCGCGCGAAGTTGCGTCGGCGATCATTCAGCTGTGTTCTTCGAACTGAAACGCTCGGTCAATTGGTAGGGCCGGTGGGGATCGAACCCACGACTAGAGGATTATGAGGTAGTTGCAAACGGTCGGACTGGTCCGGTGGTGTCGGTTTGATCCGAAAATGGCCGGACTCTTCGTCCGGTGGTGTCGGATTGATCCGGTGGTGTCGGAACGGTTTGTGGGATGAAACGTGGGATTACTGAGGTCGATTTCCGGCTAACTCGCGAAATTCACTCTGCCCAGAGGCCCATCTCTTCCGCCACAGTGGGTAGATCGCCCAACCGCTCGAGCGGCGACTCGGCCACGGGCGGCTGCACGGCGAGATCCTGCTCGGCGGTGAGCGTCACGCGCAGCCGGGCAGCGATAGCGACGATGCCCAGGGCGCCGAGGCATAGCAGTCCAATCAATACTGCCTCGAGGTGCGCCGCGACCAGGCTGGTGACCATGGCCGGGCAGACGATCAACATCACTGAGAAGGCGAATCCTGAAAGCGCATTTGCTCGGCCGCGGATTCTGTCATCGGCCAGGCTGTTGATCAACGGGCCCATCGTAGGAGCTACGAAGGTCTCCCCCACGGCGAACAGGCTGACGAAGGCAAACAAAATGACGATCCGCCAGCTTGGGCCGTCGACAACTTCGGCGAATCCGAGAAGCGCCCAGGCCACCGCCCAGATCAAGCCGACGACGGCCAGGGCGGAGCTTCGCCGGTGCCGACGGACGAGCCGCAACACGAGCATCTGGATGGCCACGATGACGGCGGTGTCGATGGTAAAGGACACCGCGATCGCGTGGTCCGAGATGTGGTCCGCCACCGAAGCAAACGCCGGAACCCCAGAATCGAACGTGGCGGGGCCGGCGAAGGCGAGCAACAGCGCGGCCAGAATCATCAGACGGATCCGGCGGTGGCTAAGGACGTTGCGGTAACCGACCCGCGTCTCATTGACGACCCTTGTTCGCCGCAGGTTCGGCAGCGCGGGAAGCAGTACCGCGAAAAGAAGGCAAGAGA
Source organism: uncultured Acidimicrobiaceae bacterium (assembly GCA_963749355.1). Taxonomy (GTDB): domain Bacteria; phylum Actinomycetota; class Acidimicrobiia; order Acidimicrobiales; family RAAP-2; genus RAAP-2. The sequence goes on along the minus strand of CAVVMM010000002.1, from coordinate 68,954 downwards.
GGCCGTTGGCAAGGAAGAGCACCTGGAAAGACCCGGGATGATGAGTCTCTGACGACGACCGCGGCGACCGCGGCGCCGATGCCGAGTGCCATGTTCTGTGCCGCGAAGTTCACCGCGAAGGCCCGCTGCTGCAGCGAGGGTTCCGGAGTCAGACCGTGGAGCATCGTCGAGATCGCGGAAAACATCGGTTCCCACGTCGCCCCGTAGATCAGGACGGCCAGCCACGCTGTTGGCGTGTTGTGAGCCCAGGCGAGCGCGACCTCGGCGACGACCTGACCAAGCAGGATCATGCCAAGCACGATCCGAGCGCCCACCCGGTCGAGGAGCGCACCGCAGACCATCACGGCAATTAAGCCGGTCGCCGCCGCCGCCGCCAGCATTCCTCCGACCGCGGGCAGCGCGATCCCCCGCGCTTCGTGAAGATAGATGATCATAAACGGCAAAACCAAGCCAGTGCCGAGCATCGAGAGGGTGTTCCCAGCGAGGAACAGCCGAGTTTTGCCAGAGAGTCGCGGACTCATTTTGTCATAGCTCTGCCTGGGCATGGTTCGATTCGTCCCGGTTCCGGACGCTCCGCCTCCACCATCCGAGCGACTTCGTGAGCCAGACCGGGTCTGTCGTTCAAGGCAACTCTCACCGTCGCAACGCTTCCCTCGGCATCGAAGTCCCGACGACTCATGGTGACTCCATCGGCGGGTAGAGGCTTTCTCCTTCCGCCACAGTCGGTAGATCGCCCAACCGCTCGAGCGGCGACTCGGCCACGGGCGGCTGCATGACGAGATCCTGCTCGGCGGTGAGGGTAACGCGCAGCCGGGCGGCGATAGCGACGATGCCGAGAGAGCCGAGACACAGCAGCGCGATCCATACTGCTCCGAGGTGCGCCGCGAGCAGGCTGGTGACGATGGCTGGGCTGACGATCAGCACCAATGAGTCTGGCGAATCCTGAGATCGAATTTGCGCGGCCGCGGATCCTGTCATCGGCCAGACTGTTGATAAGCGGGTTCCTGCGTAGGAGCCACGATGGTCTCCCCCACGCCGAACAGGCTGACGAAGGCAAACAAAATTACGATCCGCCAGCCTGGGCCGTCGACCACTTCGATGAATCCGAGAAGCGCCCAGGACACCGCCCAGATCAAGCCGATGGCGGCCAGGGCGGAGCTTCGCCGGTGCCGGCGGACGAGCCGCAACACGAGCATCTGGATGGCCACGATGACAGCGGTGTTGATGGTGAAGGACAGCGCGATCGCGTGGTCCGAGACGTGGGCCGCCACCGACGCGAAAGCCGGTACCCCGGTATCGAACGCGGCGGGGCCGGTGAAGGCGAGCAACAGCGAGGCCAGAATCATCAAACGGAGCCCGCGGTGGCTAAGGACGTAGCGGTACCCGACCCGGGTTTCATTGACTACCCTTGTTCGCCGCAGGTTCGGCAGCGCGGGCAGCAGGACCGCGAAAAGAAGACAAGAGAGGCCGTTGGCAAGGAAGAGCACCTGGAAGGTCCCGGGATGATGGGCTCTGACGACGACCGCGGCGACCGCGGCGCCGATGCCAAGTGCCATGTTCTGTAGCGCAAAGTTCACCGCGAAGGCGCGCTGCTTCAGCGCTGGTTCACGGGTTAGACCATTGAGCATCGTCGAGATCGCGCCGAACATCGGTGCCCACGTCGCCCCGTAGATCAGGACGGCCGGCACACGCTGTCAGCGTGTTGTGAGCCCAGGCGAGCGCGACCTCGGCGACGACCTGACCAAGCAGGATCATGCCAAGCACCGACCGGGCGCCCACCCGGTCCATGAGCGCACCGCACACCAACACGACCACCAAGCCGGTCGCCGCCCCCGCCGCCAGCAGTGCTCCGACCACGGGTAGCGCGATCCCCCGCGCCTCGTGAAGATAGATGATCATGAAGGGCAAAACCAAGCCGGTGCCGAGCATCGATAGGGTGTTCCCGGCGAGGAACAGCCGAGTTTTGCCAGAGAGTCGCGGACTCATTTCGTCATTGCTCTGCTTGGGCATGGTTCGATTCACCTCGCTCGATAGGCGATGAAGGCAGCCTCGACGGGCAGGTCCGCCACAAAGTCCCCACGCAAGGTCGTTCGCACCGGCTTGGTCTCACTCGGTGACTGCCCCGCGTAAACCACGTTGAACTACCTAAAGTCAGCAAGGTCGGCGAGATGCTCGAGGCACGATGCGACGTTGTCCAGCGAGGCGCCAATAGAAGTCGACGAGATCATCCTTGGTAGCGAGCTCCACGTTCACACGGTGCCGTGGGGCTGCGACGCCTACTCGATGACAGATCTCTGGCACGGTCTTGCTCCTTTGGATTCAGGCTTTTCGGGTGCGCAAGAAAGCCGTCGTACGGTCGCTGGCCCGACCCGTACTGGATCTCTCCCAATACCGACACCGGATCGAAGACAAATTGGTCGGTCCATAGTGACAAGTTTCCCGACTCCGCGGTGTCCGTACGTGTAGTGGGATCGGAGGGAGCCCGACAACGAGGTGATGAGAGAATGGAGCAGTGAGCATGGAACTTCTCGGTCGTGCCCAGTCCGGGGACCAGCAGGCGTTCGCGCAGTTGACCGATGGGTACCGACAAGAGCTACGGCTGCACTGCTATCGGATCTTGGGTTCGACGCAGGACGCCGAGGACGCCCTCCAGGAGACCTTTCTCGGCGCATGGCAAGCGCTGGCGAACTTCGAGGAGCGGGCCTCCATCAGAACCTGGCTCTACCGCATCGCTACGAACCGTTGCCTGAACATGCTGCGCGCCGCTAGCCGACGACCCGAAGCGGTTTCTTCGCTCAACACCGCTCCCCCCGAGCCGACTCGAGTGGGTGAAGTTGTCTGGCTCGAGCCGTACCCCGACATTCTCCTTGACGGGCTGCCCGACGACAGCCCCGGACCCGACGCTCGGTACGAGACGAGGGAGTCGGTGTCGCTGGCATTCATCACGGTCCTTCAGCTGCTTCCACCTCGGCAGAGGGTGGCGTTGGTGCTTCGTGACGTCCTCGGCTACAGAGCCAGCGAAGCGGCCGAGATGATTGAAGCAACGGAGGCATCAGTGGAAAGCGCCCTCAAACGCGCTCGGGTAGCTTTGCACGACCGCCTAGTCGACACTAAGGATCGCGAGGCTCCCCCGGCGCCCAACTCCGATAGCCGAACAAGAGATCGTCGCCCGCGTAACCGCTGCATTCGATACCGGAGACGTGGACGAGCTCGTCGCCCTCCTCACCGAAGACGTCTCGATCACCATGCCGCCGATACCTGGGGAGTGCGAGGGTCGCGAGGAAGCGGGACGCTACATCCGCATGAAGTTGTTCCGCCCAGAAAGCTCGACGCGGATTGTGCCGACTCGAGCGAATGGCCAGCCCGCACTCGCTTCCTACGTTCGTGATCCCCAATCGGGCCTCTACCACGCGAGTGGCATCGCCGTGTTGACATTGTCTGGACGTCGCATCTCGGCGATGACGACATTCGGCAAGGACGTCCTGCCGTCTTTTGGGCTTCCGCGGGTCTTGTCTTCTTGACGACGAGCTAACCCGACTCGGGTTTCCTTGGGACGAAGCTATTTCCTAGTAGTTGGAACATTTTCGACCATCACAAATGACACCCTTCAAAACGTCTCAGGGGCCACAATAAGCCGACGAATCCACGGACTCACGTTCTATGTGCTCAATTATGTAGGGCTCTGGTAGGGCCGGTGGGGATCGAACCCACGACTAGAGGATTATGAGGTGGATGCAAACTGTCGGACTGGTCCGGTGGTGTCGGATTGGTCCGAAAATGACTGCACTCTTCGTCTGGTGGTGTCGGATTTGTCCGGTGGTGTAGGAGTAGTTTGTGGGATGAAACGTGGGATTTCCGAGGTCGATTTGAGTCTCGTGCAGGTTCAAATCGGTGAACCGACCCACAATCCGACTGGCGAATCCAACAGGGGCAAACCGAGAGTTGATCTCAGTCCTCGAACTGCCCTCTGTCCGTGACGAGAGGATCGGTCGTCTACAGCGGAGCTCTGCTCGTCCCGGGTCTTTCGGAGACGGACTCCCTGGTGCTCGCCACGGTCGCCACCTATGATGCTCGAATGCGTTGGCAAGGGTTCTCCTCGCGCTTGGCTGTGGTCGCGCTCCTGAGCACCGCCGTCGGCGCGTCCACGTTCGTGGCGACGGCTTCGGCCCAGGGTTCATTAAGTGTCACGTGCGTCCCATCAAGCGCGACCCAGTGCATTGCGACCATTCCACTCGTTGCGGACATGAATGTAGATGTCATTGTGACGTTGCCCGCCAACAACGGCTTCTCGATGAATCTTCTAAGCGGCACGCCAGACTCGGCTCCCTCCTATACCAGTCTGAACAATGGCTACTGGAGCGGAAAGGGAACACCGTGGACGTGCTGCCTGCTTCAGACCGGAGGTTCCGAGCCGGCCGGTGCGGTGTCGACCATGACCTTCTCAATCACGCCCCCGACGTCGGGCCCTACCACTACCGTTCCAGCGAAGCAGCCGAGGACACCGGCCGCACTGAACCTGAGTTTTGCGGCAGGGAGCTTCGCGCTCAGCGCGTCGGACAAGTCTCAACTCCAAGCGCTGGCTAGAAAACTCACACCAGGGGCGAAGGTGACGTTCACGGGTTACGCGCTCTCCAATCCGAGTCTCGCGCGAAATCGCGCGCTCTCCACAGCGGACTTCCTCTACGCCAGAGTCAAGGTCAACTGGAAGGTGCTCTCGGTAACTACCCGTTCGCTAAACCGAGTCACTGTGACAACCACCGCGCTCTGATCTCGCGTTGGTAGCAAGGCTGCGCCCTCGTCGCGTGTGTTGCTGTGTCCAGCGTCAGGTGATGGTGATTTGTCAACCGTCAACCGTTGTAAAACATCGGGCGAAGCAGGGCCGGTGGGGATCGAACCCACGACCGAGGGAATATGAGGCGGATGCAAACTGTCGGAATGGTCCGGTGGTGTCGGATTGGTCCGAAAATCTCTGGGTTCTCCGTCCGGTGGTGTCGGATCGGTCCGGTGGTGTCGGAATAGTTTGTGGGATGAAACGCGGGATTACTGAGGTCGATCTAAGTCACGTGCAGGTCCAAATCGGTGACCCGACGTGGCTGGCTACCAAAGGTAGACGCGCGGAACCGCCCCCGACCTGGCTGACGTCTCGTGCTGGGACTTTCGTCCCTTGTGATGGCCCAATGAACGAAATAGAACGTTGGTAGAGAAGTCGTTCATGGGAGGCATTGTGTTCGCAAAGGTTGGAGATCGCATCGTGGTCAGGGGGCACAAGGTGGGCCAGTCCGATCGCTATTGCGCCGTCGTCGAAGTTCACAACGTAGACGGAGGGCCACCCTACGTCGTCCAATGGGACGACAACGACCATCAAGAGCTCTACTTCCCAGGTTCCGACGCCGTCGTAATCAGCGGCGACAGCCCGTGAAATGAAGATCTTGATGATCCTCAACGACCCGCCGTATGGGACTGAGCGGCTACAACGGGCTACGACGAGCGATGAACTTGCAGAAGGGGCGCGGACACCTCGAGCTTTCGATATTCCTGATGGGTGACGCCGCGGGTGCCACAAAGTCGGGCCAGCAGACTACGGACGGCTACTGCAACGTTGAACGCATGCTCGCGAGTGTGGCGCGCAAGGGCGCCTCAATCCTGATGTGCGGCACGTGTATGGCCGCGCTGGGTCTGGCTGAGGTCGAGTTAGTGGACGGAGCGAGTCGCAGCACCATGGGCGAGCTCGCCCAGGCGACGCTCCATGCCGACAAGGTACTGGTGTTCTAGAGCCGACGTCCCCCGCAGAATGTCGCAGACAGTGATCCGACCTGGCAGGTCTACTGCAAGGCACTGGTGCCTAGCTGTTTGATTCAAGTTGGTGGCGGATATCCGGCGTGAGAAGTCCGCAACATTTCACTGGCGACCGGGCCCGGCCCAAACGTCGAGTGCCCACGGACCGATGACCTCACGGTGAAGGGTTCGTGTCTCTCTCTTTGATGCTTCGTCACCTCAACGGCCGCGACCGTTGCCGTTGAAGAAGAACGGTTTCGTTCGCGTTCCGTCGGCTCGACGCGGGGAGATGGAGGAGTAGTCACTGCGCTTCTTCTCGAAGAGGAAGTGGTTGAGGCTCCCCCAGAAACCGCAGTGGGGCGCGGAGCGAGGCCTCTCAGCCTCTTCGTGGTCCCCCACTCCCTCCTCAGGTGGCTGAGAAAGAAAGCGGTTGATGGGGTCGTCCTGTTCCGGCATACGCCACCTTCTGCGCTCGTCGGTCTCCTTTGCTCGCTACAAACTAGGACGGTATTCGAACTTCCCGACCGCGCAGGCTCCGTGTGGCCCGGCGGCCTCCATCAGCGCTCGCGTATTCCGGCATTCTTCGTCGACGCCTGACGAGATACACCTAACGTGACAGCCTCCAAGCAAGGCCTGGCCGTAGAACGATGCAGCAGAAGGCGCCGGACCTTGAGGCTCTGGATGGGATCTACTGAACTGAGACGGATAGCCCTTTTCCTCAGTTTCCGACATTTCGGTCGCGGACCTCGAACGCTGGGCAAGCACTTACGGAGCCATGGCGACGGTTCGGGTGCTGGAGGGCAATTGCTGTCGATCAGCGAAACTGGTGCGTAGGGAGCGCAAACCGGGGTCGCGCCGCTGCCGACCGGATCAACCTGTTCCGTTCGCGCATCGAGGAATGGATCAGCTGGTGGTCCTTCACCGGTGCCCCCTGGCGGATGGACAGCGAGCACGGCTTGGAGGAGACTTAGAGGTGGTGCACTTCCAGAGCTTCGCCTTCGGCTCGATCCAGATCGACGGCAAGACCTACGACCACGACGTGGTGCTCGACAGGGGCGTTATCCGAAAGCGCGACAAGAAGGCGTCCCGACAACTCCGCTCCGCGTACGGTCACACGCCGCTGTCGCTCTCTGAGAAGATCCCGTGGGACTGCCGCCGTCTCGTGGTGGGGACCGGAGCCCAGGGTGCCCTCCCGCTTGTCCCGGAACTGAGGCGAGAAGCCGAGAGGCGCGGCGTGGAACTCGTTTCCTTGCCAACTGCCGACGCCATGACGCTCCTGGAGAAGGACGCGGAAGGCACCAATGCGGTCCTCCATGTGACTTGCTGATCTTCAACGTTCCTTCGAGCGTCGCATGCTGGATGAAGTCAGCGGAGCGCGTCTACTGGTCAATGCGCAGAACAATCCGCTAGTGACGGTCAACGTTGCCCCCACAGTTGTAAAAGGTGTTGCCGTGGCTCGGTAGCGATGCTTTTGGGACCGCTGTCGGCTCATTTGTCAAGTAGGGCCGGGTGGGGATCGAACCCACGACTAGAGGATTATGAGGTGGATGCGAACTGTCGGACTGGTCCGGTGGTGTCGGATTGGTTTGTGGGATGAAACGTGGGATTTCGGAGGTCGATCTGAGTCGCGTGGAGGGTCAATTCGGAGACCCGGCGTGACACGTCTGTTTCGGAGCACCGGCGGCTAGCGGTTTGAGCAGATCTGGCGTCGAAGACTCCGAGTAGCAGGTTCGAGACCCTTCATTAGAGGTATTAGCCTGCCAGGTCTCGATCGATTCCTGCGAGTTGACAGATTCCATGGCTTCGTGATGCTAAGTTCCGAATCAAACGCGGAGATTATTTCATGAATCGTGAGTTAATGTTTCGCATTCGAGTGCGAAAAAGCTCTTCGTGAGAGCACACTTCTTGGCGCGAAGTCGGAGTTAAGAGCAATGCGAGAGCATCAACACCCTGTCCTTCGGCGGCGCACCTGGCTGCGCTGGGTAGTCCTTACCATCGCGAGCGCCTTCGTCGCCGCCTCATGCGCGAGCGCCTCGACAGCTGCCACGGTTGCGCAGCAGCGTTCCAGTTTTGGAATTGCCTCCGCCAGAAATGTGGTCTCCGAATCCGCGGCTTGCGCCCATCATTATGCAGGTACTCGCTGCGAACGCTGGGCCGTTGAGATGATTCCGATCACTCATGCCAGCAGTGGCGGGTGTAGCGAGGCACTCTTTATGCGGGTGAAACTAGATCCAGCCGTGGTGGAGTATGCCGTTTGGTGGAGTTGGACCAAAGCCGATACCCAGTGGGAGTTCACCAGCGATGGTCGGCAGGGAAGCGGTCCATACTCCGAAGAGATCTGGTCAACAACGGCCCTCACTCCTCAGAACACCGGAGTAAACGTGCATTACAAGGTCCCTAAGGGTTACGGCGCCTGGTTCGTCGCGGCGGGAGGCGGCTCTCCACCCTGTGAAGTCAAGAGCGGTATCGCCGAAGGCTACGCGTGGATTAAGAACTAGTTGCGCGGATACACCCAATCACTGACGACAAGTTGGTTCATCGAAACTGGTGCCGGAGACGCGACATCACTGATCTTTTGTCAAGCGGTGGCGGTTGGTTCGTTGAATCCTGCTGGTATCGGAGACCCGACGCGTTAACTCTGCAGCCTTGCACTGGCGCCCCATTGCAGATCAAAGAGCGGGGCGCATAGGTGGCCACCCAGCGCGGCGCGGCGCGGCGATGTTCGGACCCGGGCCCGACCAGGGCCCCGGCGCCGGCGCCGGCGGAAACTCTCCGGCGGGCGCGAGGGTTCGATGGTAGGTTTTGGCGAATCTGACTGAGATCCGAATGCGGCGAACGGGAGTCAGCGTGGGATGTGTTGGCACTCGTCTTTGGCGCTCCAGCGTCGTTGTCGCGTCGCTCGTGCTCGCGTCGGGCGCCTTCGTCAGTGCTCCGGCGAGCGCGTCGTTGCCGCTACGGCCGACGCCGACAGCGGAGTCGCTGCCAAGAGCCTCGGATGTCCCGGTGGCGTTCTCCCAACTCCACCTCGACGAGCCGGGCGGAACGCTAACCCCGGGTTCGTGGACGATCTCCGGACCCCCGGCGTGTTCCAGTCAACTCAAGGCGCCTGGCAGCGAAGCGACGACCGCGACGCTGACTGAAGACTCGCAAGGTAACGGCGTCTTTTCACTTGCCTGGGGTCCCGGAGGCAACGCCGACGTTACCGGCGGCGTGCTTCAGACTCCGTCTGACCAACTGGCGTTCACACTCAAATGGAACACCAGTGCTTTCTCTGAGACCTTGATCCTGACCGGCTACGGGACCACCTTTAGCGGCACGGCGCGAGTCGGCGATGCCTTATGCACCTGGACCACGACGGCGGCGACGCTTACCCTCGACGGAACCGGGCTCACTGCGTGTCTTTCGCCGATCTCGTCCTCATCGTCGCCCTCGGCGGTGCTCGAAAGAGCCGCTGGGACGCGCGAGCCACACGCCGCGTCCGCCCCTTCGTGCAAGCTCAACGTCGCCATCAGCGCGCCGAAGCAGATCACGGCGGGCCTGAAGAATTTTCGTCCCGAGGGTGGCGTGTCCTTCGTCGACGGCGCGGCATCGACGTGCGCCTCGGGTTGCGCGAACATCACGGTGACCGTGACCGATCCCGCTAAGAAGGGAGCCGCGGTGCAAGGGGCCCTGGTCACCGCAACGATCTCCGCGACTGCCCAGAGCGCTATCCCGGCGTACCCCGGCGGCAAACCGGACGCCTACATTTGCTCCCAAGGCCACTGCAAAGCGGGGACTTCATTGCACAACCTGGTCACCGATCAGAACGGCCAGGTCCGCGTCGTCTTCTGGACGCCGGGACTCATCAACGTGGCCACGACACGCTTCGTCGCTCGGGTGATCGAACATTGCTCCGGATCGGACAGCACCACGTCGTGCCAGAACAAGGAGGGGGTGAATTCCGCGTCGATTGTGGTGACTCCCGATACGTTCCTCGACGCCACCAACACACTCTCGCCTGAGGAGGTGGCTGAGCTTATTACCTGGTCGGGGGCGGCGCCGTCATCGCGGCTCAAAGGGCTCACCAAGGACCTGGGTCGCGAAGCGCTGATCAAGGCGCTCGAGCACAACTTGGAAGTAGCCGAGAACGAGGGGGGCGCCGCGTTTACGAAGTGGCTGGGGTTGGTCTTCGGCGCGGTGCTCGAAGGACTCGAGTTCAAGGAGTCGCTGGGCGCCATGGACATGATGTTCGCCAAGTTCGGCGTACCCGGGGTGGGACTGGGCTATACGGCCAAGGACGTTCAGCAGATCAGCGCAGGCCCGAGCCACTCCTTCGTTGACGCCTTCGTCGGGAATCAGCATTTGGGTGTAGGACCGGCCGGCGTAGTCTTTAAGTACGCCCAGGCGCTGGCGAGCTTCGACGCGCAGCATGGAATCGGCGGCGACCAACAAATTCATATGAAGATCTACGACGTCTCATACTGCCCCTTCGGCGGGGGGTGCCCCTCTTACCCCGACTCGATCATTCCGTCGTACCTATACATCCAGTTCTGGTCGACCGAAGACGACAACGGCCTCGCCGTCAACGGCTGGCATTTCGACCTGCTGACCCAATACCAGGCCCAGGCGTGGACAAGGACACTGGATAAGGCATAGGACCGGGTCCCTCAGGCATGACGGCTAGTGGTGCATCGTTTCATTGGGCCGAGACGGACATACTCGTCGTCGCTGCGCTGGCGCTCTGCGGGCTCAACTAGAGGTGGCCGCAACGCGAATTCGTGTGAGCTAAAACGCTCGAGTGCGCTCTTCATGTCGCAGCACCTGCGCGTTCAGATGGTCGACGCAACACGTTTATTCAACGAAGTAGGTGAGTAAGGCTGAGTAGGGGCGGTGGGGATCGAACCCACGACTAGAGGATTATGAAGTAGTTGCAAACGGTCGGACTGGTCCGGTGGTGTCGGATTGGTTTGAGGGATGAAACGTGGGATTTAGGCCTCCAATTTCCGCAATACTTGCAATCTCGACTTGCGAGCGAGTCACGGTGTCGAAAATCATTCGGCCTCCCAATTACCCGGGACGGATCACGCGTTCCAAACCAAGCGGTCGTGACTGAAGTAGACGCGACGCGGTTCCAGCTCGATGAGACGAAGAGCCGATGCCAGGTATCTCTCGGGGTCTGGCGCCGCGTCGTTTTGGAGCGCAACACCGGTCGTTCGGATGTGCTCGTACTCCGCCTCGGAGTAGATTGCTTGGCCGGCGAGTGCGACGGTCCCCTCGGGCGTGTCAATGACGAGTGATTGGTGCCCGAGGGTATGACCTGGCGTCGACATTACGCGAACGCCGCTTGCTACCTGGGTGTCGCCATCGACGATGACGTAGTCGGCTCCTTCGAAGTCGACCCATTCCGGGACGGTGTAGTTGGGTCGCCGGGCCGCTTCGTATTCGGGGGCCTGCGCGTAGATGGGCACGCCGGGAAACCTCATGTTGTTCCCGCAGTGATCGAAGTGAAGATGGGAGTTGACGATGAGTCGAACGTCGTCGACGCGGTGGCCATGCGCCTCAAGCTCAGCCTCGATCGGGCGGTGAACAACTTGGTAGTAGCTGTCGAGGCGCTCGTTGCCGCGGCCGATGCCCGTTTCGTACAGGAGAAGTCCGGTCTTGTGGCGAAGCGCGAACGCGAAGACTTCGCCTGTCTGCCCGCTAAGAGGGTGCGTGTCTGGAAACGTGATGCTTGCGAGATGAAGTGGGATCACATCCGCGAGAGCGAACTGTGGCACTTTGCGAAGTGTACGGCGTGAGACGGCTCCGCGCGCAGGGTTGATCCCTTCTGTTTAGGAGGGCTTTGCTGTCTCCCAGGGCAACGTCCCTCACATCATCCCTGACCGGACACCGCCGGGCACCGGAGCGCTGGTTCGTGTCGGAGACCCGACGCAACAGGTCTACCATCATGCACCGACGGCTCGCCGTCTAAGCACAATTGGCGTCGAGCGCCCAACGCACTAATTCGGATACCAATGACGCGCGAGTACCTATACACGACGCCGCGAAAACTCTAGACCTACAAACTCACCTTCAGTTCCGTGAATTAGGGCCCCGGGTTCACCCGACGATGGTCCCGTACATGTCGTTGAGCGGGTAGCTGAGCAGTTCGATGCGCTCACCGTCGGGGCCGGGGAAATACGCCGAAGTGCCGTCTACCATAAAGACCTCGATGCCGGTCGCCCGGACCTTTTCGACCAAACGGTCCAACTGTTCAGGGGTCACGCTGATGGCGATGTGGTGCAGACCGCCCAGCACCTCTCGGTACGGATCCAAGTCGAGTCCGGGAAAGTCAAAAAAAGCCAGATAGTTGCCGTTGCCGATGTCGAAAAAGAAATGGGTGGAGCCGCGGTAATCCCGGTTCTCGAACAGTTCGGCCAGGGGGAACCCGAGCAGGTCCTGGTAGAAGGTGATGGTCCGCTCCACGTCGCTCGACACCACGGCGAAGTGGTGAAGTCCCCGAGCGCTCGAGATCGGCCGCTGCCCCATTGGTCGGAAGTAGCGGGCCCGGAGGTCTTCCCACTCGGCTGTACGGTCGACATCACTTCCATGCGAAGTCATAGCTTGAACTCCTTGCGCCGTTGCCGGCAATGTCAGCACCGGATGGGTTTACCCCGGCGTCGCGAAAACTATACCTACCGCAGCTTGGCAATCGTCTGGAGACGGATGCAACTGTCGCGGAGACACGCCTAGTCTGACTTTCGACCATTCGCCGGACACTCCAATCATCCTGAGAATCCCTTGCGAGGGTCAGCGCAGTCGCACGTCGAGGCGCTCTTCGGCCCGTCGAAGGGCCGCTTCAACGAATTGCGGTGTCGTTCCACGGGCGAAGATGAACCCCAGGTAGCGATCGCCTTCGGGCAGCGGCACCACCGAACGCCCCGACGCAATACTGATGTCGAGACCAACGACGCCTTCGACGGCGAGGGCCTGCTGCTGTCCTGAGACGTAATCGAGCACTCCGGCCGCGCGGATCGGGAGCATCATCACGCCCGACGCCTGTGGTTCGCGGGTGAGGCCTGCGAGTCCAATGCCAAGAGCGTGACGAATAATCACCTCTTCGAGGCTCACCCCCGCTCCGAATCGCAGAGCTCGCGCGCACAAACCTCCGATGGACCGGGCTGCCAGCTCGAGTATGGTCACGGCGCCACCGGGTCCAAGGCGCAGCTCAACGTGGACCGGGCCTTCGCGGAGCCCCAACGCCGCGGCTGCCGCAGCGGCGATCGTTTCGATCTCGGTGAGAATCGCGGGAGGATGGCGTGATGGCGTGACGTAGATCGTCTCTTCGAAGAAGGGGCCGTCGAGTGGATCGGGCTTGTCGAACACCGCGAGTACCTTCAGACGTCCCTCGGTGAGTAGACCCTCTACAGCGACCTCGTCTCCGGGCACAAAGCGTTCGACCAGGAGGGGTTCGGGGCAGTTCGCAATAATGGTGCGAATACGCGCTCCGGCCGCCTCGGCTTCGCTGACATCGTTTACCCGGATGACCCCTTGGCTGGCTGAACGTGACACCGGCTTGACCACACACGGGAACCCGATCTGGGCTGCAGCCGCAACGACGTCGCCACCAGGCAGCACAACTCGGTACTCGGGCTGGCGGAGCGAGGCGGCTCGTAGGCACTCGCGCATGATCGTCTTGTCCCTCGCAGCAGCAACCGCGTCGGGTGGATTGTGGCGAAGTCTCAACCTGGCGGCGGCCGCAGAGGCAATTGCCACCCCCTGGTCGTCGACGGCTAATACCGCGTCGAGCGGACTGCGGCGATGCAGAGCCAAGATGGCGTCCACTGCGGCCGCGACATCGGTCAGGGGAACCAGTACAGCGCGATCGCCCATGAAGCCGGACAAGGCTTGACGGTATTCGGATCCAACCACGACGTCGACACCCAAATCAGCTGCCGCGGCGAGGAAGTCCGGGGCTCGGTAGGTGGCGGTGGGCAGCAGCAACAGGATCCGGGTCACCCCTTTATGATGACCGGAACTGACGAGCTCAAGACGAGGCACCATGACCCGCAACGATTCAGGTGGCGCGGACGTCATGCGAGCGACGGACGCAGCGCTGGCGATGGTCCTGGAACTGCGGTCGAGCGAGGCGGATGGGGAGTCACTGGCTCTCTGGATCGAAGTCACCGGTTCAAGCAGGGGCGCGTACACCTACGGCATTTACTTTCAGGCGATCGGCGACGCCAGTCCCGATGACTGGTCCGAGGAACGTGGCGGGCTCACGATAGTGGTGCCGGCTGACAGCATCGCCAAGATTCGCGGCTCGGTCATCGACGTTAGACCCGACGCCGAACAGGGCGCGATGTTCATCGAGAACCCCAATCGGCCGCCCCGCCCCGCCGGCAAAAGCCCGGCAATGGCTGGGCCGCCGGTCGACCTCAGCGGCGACGTCGCACAGAGGGTCGTACAGGTCCTTGAGCAACAGATCAACCCCAGCATTGCGGCCCACGGTGGTCGGGCTGATCTGGTTGCAGTGGAAGGTGACACCGCCTATCTCCGCTTAAGCGGTGGATGCGCGGGCTGTGGCATGGCAGCGGTGACCTTGAGCCAAGGGATTACAGTGGCCCTTTGCGAGTCGGTCCCGGAGATCACTCGGGTCATCGATGTCACTGACCACGCGGCAGGCACCAATCCCTACTACGAAGCGGCTAAGAAGTAACTCCCGCGACCCAGCCCAGTGGTAGATGCCGACGAGCGAACCTCGCCGCCGCCAACGCGGTGGCGAGCACTCCTTGTGCTCCTCTTCCCGTGAGCCGCAACGCTACGTGATCTTTGCGGTGTCAAAAGGAGGGTGCAGCGCGTGAGATCGTGTCGCGGACAATCGTGTCGCGGACCCGACTTCCACAATCCGACTGGCCCTGTTAACCCTGTGTTTCGATATGGATACGATGAGTAACCAAGAAATTTCGCGCGTCGCAAGCGCGAGCCGCGAGATCGCAGCCAACTCTGAAGAAATCTTCGAGCTCATTGCCGACCCGGCCCAACAACCTCGTTGGGACGGTAACGAAAACTTGCTCGAGGCTTCAGGCGGGCAGCGCATCCGGGCGATCGGTGACGTGTTCAGCATGACGACGACCAAGGGGAATGTTCGGGAGAATCACGTCGTCGAGTTCGATGAGGGTAGGCGCATTGCGTGGAAACCCGCCGAACCAGGCCGCGAGCCGCCGGGACACCTCTGGCGGTGGGAGCTTGAGCCAATCGAGCCGACGCGAACGCGCGTCACCCACACCTACGACTGGACTGGGTTGATAGACGAGCAGCGATTTGCTCGTGCTAAGTGGACCACAGCCAAAAGGCTCCAGGCCTCTCTCGACCGGCTAGCCAAGCTCGTCGAGCGCGAGTAACTGATACCTTTCCTCGGCCCCGTTGCGACCTCGCACGTATTGCCGGTCTTGAGGTCACGGTGCCCATTCAGGTTTGGCAGGTAACGCTTCCGTCTCGCTTCGGGTGCCTGATGGCGAGAATTGCGAATGAGTTCCCTAACCGCCGGGCTCGAATCGGTGCCTGAAAGTGAAGGCCGTCGGCGTGGGACCGTGGGCTCTCAGATGCTCGAGCCGGGCGATGGCGTCCTCCACAGTTGGGATCGCGCCTTGGGGGATCCACCACAGACAGAGAATCGGTTGGGTCGGCGCTTCGAAGAATTCGCGTCGGCGCCGGAGTAACTCCACGTGAGCTGACCGGTAGGCGAAATCGACGAGGGTCCCAATGGACTCCCACACCGTGAGGTTAATGATCCCCAGCTCGTCACCGAATGGCTTAATACTCGTGGCGTCTCCGCTCTCGTCCTGCAAGCGCCACACGAATCCCGGACTGACCTCGGCCAACGAGTTAATCCGGCCCAGGTTCATCCGAAAGTCATCGATGCTCGGGTCGTCCAGAGGCGCTCTCAAGCGGCCGACGTTGAGCTGAGCGACGTGCACCTGGCCAGTATGACGCACAGAGCGGTCAGTCGACGGAAGAGCATCGGCACAGCCAAGGTGGCTTTTCACACTCCGCGCGTGAGCGATTCACCGCAACCAGCCCAATTCCCCTAGACGCAAGACATCCTTCGCCGGCGCGCCGTTCTCACTGGCACTTTCGACGAATGCGTGCGCATCCTCTGGTCGAATTACCGGACCTTTGTCGCATGTGCAGGTGTCACACGCTTCCAGAGACTCGGCCGCGATGGCTGTCTCGGAGCCGGTCAACCTTCCAGAGCGGCCGCGAGTCGGTCGAGCGTGAGGCTCATGGTGAGGCGATTACGAGAGCCACGATCGTCAACGCCGGATACTTGTTTGCTGAACTCCAAGGCTGACTCTGGCCTCAGGTCGTCGCTCCATTCAGTGACCCGGCAACCACCTTCGATGGGCTCGATTCGATAGCCCCAAGTGGAGTAGTGAACGCCATACATCGAGCATTCGAACGTGAACGCGCGACCTGGCTCCGCTTCGATCACTTTGCCTTGCGTGGTCCATTCGTGTTCACCATTGCGGTTGTGCCCATCAAAGGTGGCCCCGATCATCGGCCCGACGAATCCCTCGTGCCATTCGCAGGCATGACACTCCTCGGACCATTCGCCCATGCGAGTGACGTCCGAAATTGCCGCGTAGATGACTTCGGGGGACGCCGCGATCTCACGGCAAACCTCCAGCGTGTCGGACATGATCACAGTCCAGCACACGAGCCGGTTGCCTTAGAAGTAATTCAGTCTCCTGAATATCCGTCGCGATTCATGGCGTGGGTAGGTTGTGACAACTTTCGCTTTGCCCAAAGCGTGGGATTAAACGTGGGATTTCGCCAAAGACGAGTCACGAACTGGCTGCTCTTGCGATGATCGAAACGCAGTCAGTTCAATCCAATTCTTCTCTGCCTGTCGCCGTTGAGGAGCGGCGAAAGCCCCTTGCGCTATTGAAACATGCTCGCTTGCAGACCAGAACTCCCCCTGCTGAGAGAGCGACGATGGAACATCGTAGGGCCGGTGGGGATCGAACCCACGACCGGAGGATTATGAGATGGGAGCAAACGGTCGCACTGGTCCGGTGGTGTCGGATTGGTCCGAAAATCTCCGGGTACTCCGTCCGGTAGTGTCGGATTGGTCCGGTGGTGTCGGAATAGTTTGTGGGATGAAACGTGGGATTACTGAGGTCGAATTGAGTCACGTGCAGCTTCAATTCGGCGGGCCGAGGCAATAAATCTGCTACCACGCACTGGCGACTTCAAGAAGGGTGATGCCTCTCTCGATCGCGGGGAGCGCATTCGGGCGTCCACCGCAGAATGATTAAGTCTTGACTGGAGTCAGGTGAAGTCTGTCTGCAATCGCCGTAATGTCCACTTCCGCCGAACTGGCAAGATGCCAGACGAGCTGAAAGGCCTCATCATCGTCAAGGTCTGGAGCGAAGCCGTTCAGATCACAAGAGACCACGGTGCTGAGCCACGCAAGTCTCTTATTGCCATCGACAAGCGCATGGTTCTTGGTCATCGAGTGGAGCAACGCAGCTGCCTTGAGACCTAACGTCTCATATACATCTTCGCCAAAAGCGCTGGACCGGGGCCTACTCACCGCTGAGTCCAAAAGGCCCAGATCACGGATAGGGCCAACGCCCAGTGTCCGAATCATCTCTACGACGTCCTCAATATCGAGGTACTCGAATTCGATCATTCAGCGCCGAGCCGCTCCAAGACATCGGCCCAGCGGACCACCATTCGGCGTGTCGCATCAGTCACTCGATCCTCGTGGCCTGACCGCTCGTAGCGTTCGAGCACCGCACGTCGAATGATCTCTTGACGCGAGATGCCTTCAACCCGAGAAAGGGAATCAAGTGCCTCTTCGAGGGCGGCGTCGGTACGAACCGTAAATGCCATAAGTCGATGATACCACTTCGGTATCACGTTGGTGTCGGAGAGCCGACCACATCAACTGGTCTGGAAAGCTTCTACCCGGTCATCCTTGAGACTTGCTCAAGGTGACCAGGTGATAGCGCGGCGACTCGGCCAAGCTCGGCTTCAAGAAAATGTGGCGTTGACCCCTCAATGGGACTTTCGTCCCTATCCCAAGCGGTGATGAAACATCGATAATTGTCAATGTGACTTCTCTCCGTGACACGCAGCATTCAGCGCCACCCCAGGGTGCGGTCCTGACGCGTCTCTCGGTGCTGGACCGGTTCTTACCCGTGTGGATCGCCGCCGCGATGGGCTCAGGAATCGCGCTCGGTCGCGCGCTTCCTCGGCTCGACAGTTGGCTGTCCAAAGTAACACTCGCCGGCACGAGCTTGCCGATCGCCCTGGGCCTGCTGGTGATGATGTACCCAGTGCTCGCGAAGGTCCGCTACGGCGAGCTCGGCCGGGTCACCTCCAACCGGCGGCTCATGGTGCCGTCGCTGGTTCTGAACTGGCTCGTCGGACCGGCGGTAATGTTCGCCCTGGCCTGGCTGATGCTGCCGGACCTGCCCGCCTATCGCGAGGGCCTAATCATCGTCGGGCTCGCCCGCTGCATCGCCATGGTGCTCATCTGGAACGAACTGGCCGGCGGTGACCGGGAGGCCGCGGCGCTCCTCGTGGCCCTCAACTCCCTGTTTCAGATCATCGCCTTTGCCGCACTCGCCTACTTTTACCTGAAGCTCCTCCCGAGTTGGCTCGGGCTCTCGACCTCGACCGTCGACGTCTCCATGTGGGCCGTCGCCCAGAGCGTCCTCATTTTCCTGGGAATCCCGCTTTTCGCAGGTTGGCTGAGCCGGACCCTCGGTGAGCGTCTGCGGGGCCGCGCGTGGTACGAAGTGCGGTTCATCCCGCGGATCGCGCCGGTCGCCCTCTACGGGCTGCTGTTCACCGTGGTGGTACTTTTCGCGCTGCAGGGCAACGCCGTCAGCCGGCATCCGGGTGACGTCGCGCGCATCGCCGCGCCCCTTGTCGCCTACTTCGCCATCATGTGGGCGGGTTCCTTCGCCCTCGGCTACCGAATGCGTCTCGCCTACCAGCAGACCGCCACCTTGGCGTTCACTGCCGCGAGCAACAACTTCGAGCTGGCGATTGCCGTCGCTATCGGGGTGTTCGGGGTCACCAGCGGTCAGGCACTGGCTGGTGTCGTGGGACCTCTCATAGAGGTGCCGGCACTCGTGGGGCTGGTGTACGTCTCGCTGTGGGCACGGCGCCACTTTTATCGCACCAAGGAGGTACAGACGTGAACTGCTTTGACTGTGCGGCGCTAGGACGCGCTGAGGACGCGGTCGCCGTGTGCAGCGATTGTGGGGCCGCGCTGTGCTTCGACCACGCTCAGATCACGGCACGATGGTTGACGCGAATGGCCGTCATCAACCGTACCGTGCTCGTCGAGCCTGCCGCGCGCACGATCCGCTGCGGGATGTGCCAGGACGCGCGCAATGCCGCAACCGGCTCTCGTTACGCCGAAACGGCCTGAGTGCTGCGCCCCACAGCCCCAAGCAAATCGAGCGTCCAACGTGCCGCCTCGAGAGGCTCGTCATCACTGTTCCGGGTCCGGCTCATCGAACCACATGGTAGGGCCAAGTAGGGCCAAGTAGGGCCGGTGGGGATCGAACCCACGACTAGAGGATTATGAGGTGGATGCAAACTGTCGGACTGGTCCGGTGGTGTCGGTTTTGTCCGAGATTGACTGAATCCTTCGTCCGGTGACGTCGGATTGGTCCGGTGGTGTCGGAATGGTTTGTGGGATGAAACGTGGGATTTCTGAGGTCGATTTGAGTCGCGTGCAGGTTCAAATCGGTGATCCGACTTGCATAATCTTCGACGGAAGGATCCTGCCTTGGACAAAGCGACCCTGACCCCGCCTTATGTGGCACTGACATAGCGGGGCTCGCTTGGATTATCGAGACAAGGCGTAGTGGGCGACTAGAGCAGTTCATAGAGGGTTGAGAGCAGGCCCACGAAGTCGAGACAACAGACTTCTCGTTCGCTTCCAGGCTCGCCTAAGACGTGATCCGGCATAATGCGCTCGTGGGTTTCTATGCCGATCAGATCCTCCCCCGATTCACCAACCTGACTCTCGGCCAACGAGCATTTACGAATATCCGAAGCCGGGTGGCCTCGGGGCTGAGCGGTGAAGTTTTGGAGATCGGATTCGGTTCGGGCCTCAACGTGCCTCACTACCCGTCCTCCGTCAAGCGTGTTCGAGCAATAGACCCGGCGACGGTGGGGCGCAAACTCGCCGCCCATCGAGTGGCCGCAAGCCCGGTGCCAGTGGAGTACATCGGTCTCGACGCTTCGTCGCTGCCCCTAGATTCTGCGAGCATCGACCACGTGCTCATCACCTGGACGATGTGCACCGTCCCTGACGTCAAACGTGCCCTCGAAGAGATCCACCGGGTTCTACGCCCAGGTGGGGAGCTGCACTTCGTTGAGCATGGCCTCTCACCCGACCCGCAGGTTGCCAAGTGGCAGGACCGCCTCACGCCCTTCCAACGCCGTTGGGCAGGGGGGTGTCACCTCAATCGACCCATCGACCGACTCATCGAACAGGCAGGGTTCACCGTCTCCCGAATGGACAACTACTACATGAAGGGTCCGAAGCCGATGGGCTACATGTTTGAGGGGCTGGCCACGAAGACTTGAGCGGCTGTAGCCTCCGAACGTGAGTGACGCTTCCATCTCCCCTCGGCAGCGGGGGAAGCGCTGGGATGCGGCCTACGAGACCCATGGGGCCAGCGGAGTGAGTTGGTTTCAACCCACGGTAACCACGTCGATCGAGTTGATCGAGCGCCTCGGGATTCCCAAGCACGCAGCAGTCATCGATATTGGCGGTGGTGCCTCGCTGTTCGCGGATGCACTCCTTGAGCGAGGATTCACCGACGTTTCGGTCCTCGATGTCTCCAGGGCCGCGCTGGCGGAGGTTCGCAAACGACTGGGCGCGAGTACGTCCGTGTCACTCCTCCACGAGGATCTTCTGGACTGGAATCCCGAGCGCCACTTCGACCTTTGGCACGACCGAGCCGTGTTCCATTTTCTGGTCGATCCGAACGACCGCGAGATCTACTTGAGAGCACTCCGTACGGCCCTACTACCGAATGGGTTCGTCGTCATCGCGACGTTCGCCTCGGACGGTCCTGAATACTGCTGCGGATTGCCGGTGTCGCGCTACACATCTGCTGGGTTGGCTAAGGCACTAGGTACCCAGTTCCAAGTCGTTGAAGCGTTCCAAGACGTACACGTGACCCCGGCGGCGATGGAACAGCCATTCACGTGGTTGGCAGCCAGATTCATTGGTGCCAATCGGTAAGGCAAGGATCGCCAGTTGGGTCATGCCCTTTGAGCGCAGGGCAAGCACTAACGGCGCCATATCCGACGGATAGAGTGCGGGCTAATGTCCGAGACCCAACGTGACTCTGCTACTCAGCACTGGCGACTCGCTTCGATTTGAGTCTGAGTCGCGTCGGTGGTTCGTGTGCGCACCTGTTGTTGGTATCAACCTCTCGAACACGGTCCCACTTGCGCTCGCTTTCGTGCTTTCTCCAACGAAACGAAGTTCTCTAGCCACCAGGTGACGCCCGCATCCTGATAGTCCGCCACCACGCTGGGCGCTGGGTTTGGATGATTATCAGGAAAACTGGCGTCGAAAATAACGTCAAACGGTGCGCTAGACGATCGGTGCTGATCAAGATACAACTTCGACGTTCGAATGTCAGACGGTGAAAGCACTCCGCCACCATAAAAATCCGGGTGGAGTTGGAACATTCCGTCGAATCGTGCCGCACGGCGCATCGGTGGCTTGTTCGGCCAGAAGCCGGCCACCCAGATCGGAATGCGTGGTGTCTGAACGGGTCCGGGAATGAAGACCGTCTCGTCAAGGTGGTTGTACTTGCCGTGAAAGGCGAACGGCTGGCCCGTCCAGAGTCCGGTGAGCACCTCGAGTCCCTCATCGAGCATCTCAGCTCTGATTCTTAAATCCGATTCCTCACCCAACGCCGCGTACTCCGGGTCGCTTTCGCCCACGTACCCCACTCCAACACCAAGAATCATTCGGCCCCCGGACGCGTGATCGAGAGTGACGCTCTCCCGCGCCACCTTCGTAACCCTCCTCCGCGCAAGTGGGGTGACCAAATTGCCCAGACGAATCCGCTCGGTTGACAGTGCGATCGCCATCAGAGCAGCCCACGGGTCCATGAGCGGCTCATAAGAGCCATGGCCGAAGGGCTGGATCTGGTCGTACAGAAACAGCCCATCCCAGCCACCAGCCTCGGCACGCTTGGCGAGATCTGCCAGAACACGAACATCGGCGAACTCACCACTTGGACATATATACAGGCCGAACTTCATGAAGGATCCAATCCCGTCGGAAGACTAAGGAACGGTAGCAGAGCTGCCCGTTCGATAACTGGTTTCGAAGGCCCGACGTGACTCTGCAAACTTGCTCTGGCGGTTAGCGACTACGAGGATCTGGTGTCGGTGACCCGAGGTCAACGATCCCCGACCGGCGTCCGGCAGTGTGGGCGACGGTGCAGCGTTCGACGCGTTGATTTGAGTGGGCGGGCATTATCGGTCGTCATCGCATGTCCACGCTTCTCGCCCTTCGCGAAGAGCGAAATACACGACCGTCAAACTGGCTACGGGGTCGGCCCACCACCATCCGACCCACGCGGTGAGCCCGATTCCGATGAGGGTTGACAGGCTCAAGAGCCCGCAAAGTGCGGTTTCGGAGGCATCGGACGCCATGAGACCCGCAACCGCGGCAAAGCCGTCGCGTGACATTTGGACGGAGGCCTTTCGCTTGGCAATGGCGAGTCCGGGCATTAGGAGGCCTGACACGATACACACCACAAAGCCAAGAGTGTTTTCTGAAGCGTGAGTGACCCTAACGAGATCGAATACGGTGTTCGCTACGACGTAGGCGGCAAGAGTAAAGAACAGGACCCCGACAGTTCGATGCGCGCGACGCTCGCTCCTGCTGTCAGCAGCTCCGTGGCGCAGGATTGACCGAAGTTGAAAGAGGACAAGCATTGCGCTGATGACCTCAATTACTGAGTCGCTGCCAAAGGCAATGAGAGCGAGGGAGCCTGCGAGGATGCCGCTCACCAGGGCGGCGGTCGCCTCTCCGAGCGAAAGAGCGATCGTGGCGACTTCCAGTTTTACCGCTCTGGGTGTTCCCCGGAATACGGTTTCGTGTGACGAGGACACGTTTACAACTGTAGTGACGGTCGTTGCGATGACTTCATGTGCACGATCAAGGTCGGTGCGACGGGGGGCGAGCACGGTTCCGATGAGTCAAGGATCGGGAGGGCGCGTTCCGTGAATGGCGGCACCTGCGGAGTGCATTGCACGGATCCATCGGTGGAAAGAGTTGCATTGACAGGCAACCAAGTCAGTCGCATTGTTGGCATCTGAGACCCGACGTCAACAATGCGACCGGAGGATTGAGGAACAGGTGAAGAATCCTTCGGGTCAAATGATAAAGCCCTTGCCTTCTACAGGACCTTCGTTTAAGCATCAGGCGTCACCATTTTCGCCCCGATGGGCGCTCTGCCGGAACGATGCGGAAGGCTTGGAGAAGTGAGCCGGATCGGCCCCAAACCGAATCCGACAGTGGTCGGAACAGAAATACACGCGCCGCCCTCCGTAATCCGTCGACGCGGGCGCGTTTGCCGTCTGGACCTGCATGCCGCAGACGGGATCGAGCGCGTAGCCTGTGCCGCCACCGAGCTGCACATGGTTCCGGTACGGCCAGTAGAGAATCGCCAAGACGCACGAGAAAGACGATGTTGAGATACGTCGTGTAGTTCCACGAGAAGTGAGACGTGGTGATCGCAATCGACCGGATCGTGGGAATCAAGCCCGGCCGCCCGAACAATCCCTCGGTGGCCAGCCCGGCGAGTGACATGACGAACCAGAACACCGCCAGCAGCGCAGGGTGAACCGGATCCCGTAGTAGCGGCGATAGACGAGGAGCAAGGGGAACGTGATGAGGTCGGCGAAGATGAACGAGACGACGCCGCCAAAGGAGATCCCGCCGTGCCAGAGCGCGGCGGCCAGCGGCACGTTGCCGATCGAGCAGACGAAGCTGATGATCGCGATGAACGGCCCGACGATGACGTTCTCCAGGCTCGTCCAGAAGCCGTGACCGTGGAGGAAGACGTCGTTCCAGAAGTGGACCGGCACGAGCACGGCCAAGGAACCCGGCCACGATGTATCCGAAGACCAGCTCGCGGCGGAACATCGTCAGGTCCGCCATCGTGTAGGTCGCCGCGTCGGCCCAGCCACCCCTTGTGCGCAACCCGTCGGCCGGGCTGGCACTGATGGTCGGTGATCTCCGTGGTCGGGTGCCGTCGGCGCACTTGCTGGCGGACGGCTCGTGCGCGACCTCGGACCGGCGGTCGCGCAGCCGAGGCCCCCGAGAGTACGCGAGGAGGACGATCATGATCGCGCCGCCGACGAACTCGCTGGCGGCGAACTGCCAGCCCATGAGCACGACGAGGACGATGCCGAGCTCGACCACGAGGTTCGTCGAGGCGAACATGAAGACCATCGAGGTGACGAAGTCGGCGCCCTTGGCGAACAGCGACTTGGCCATCGCCGACGCCGCGTACGAGCACGACGAGGAGACCATGCCGTAGCCCGACGCCCGAGCCACCGCCGTCGGGCGGTGATCGCCCAGCGTTCGCTGCATGGCGTCGCGGCTGACGAAGGTCTGCACGGCGCCGGACAGACTGAAGCCCGAGCACCAACGGCCAGAGCGTCTCCCAGAACATGAAGAAGCTCTCGCGAAGGCTCCGCCCGATGTCGTCGAGCACGGCGACCGTAACACCATCGTCGAAGAGCGAACGAACCGGGCGATCGCCGCCGACGCTTCGCTGATTTTCTCCGCCGACTCGTCGCCCCCCGCCTTCACCGCGTTCAGCGACGCAGTGCTCCAGGTGGTCGTCGAACAGCAGCAGGGCCACCGACTGCAGAGCCTTCGTCACCGCCGAGACCTGTTCGAGCACGTCGATGCAGTACCGGTCCTCGTCGACCATCCGCTGGAGGCCGCGGACCTGGCCTTCAATTTTGCGGAGCCGCTTGAGCACCGCATCCTTATCGTCGCTGCATCCCGGCCGCATACGTCCTCCCCTATACCCCCTACCTGTAGTGAGTATAAGTAAAAACGTTGCAACGCGATGACACAAGCGACAGGGCCAGCCTGGCCCGTCTTTTCCCTTCTACCCGCCGCGGTCAGCTGTCTGGCTTGGATCGGGAGAGATCTATTAAGAATCTCTCAGTGGTGCGACCGTTGGGATCCCTGAGCAAGAGATGACTTACTTGGAGAAATCAACCTGGTGCAGCGGCGGGGGCTCGAATCCGAAAGCCGCGATGGGCCCGGAGATTCGGTGGTATTTTTGGTGGGATTTTTTGACGTAAAAGGATCACCGAGAATCTAAGCGACGCCGGGAAAAGGCTTATTATCAGGACTTTCACTGAGTAGGGCCGGTGGGGATCGAACCCACGACTGGAGGATTATGAGGTAGGTGCAATCTGTCGGACTGGTCCGGTGGTGTCGGAATGGTCCGAAAATGACTGGACTCTTCGTCCGGTGGTGTCGGATTGGTCCGGTGGCGTCGGAATGGTTTGTGGGATGAAGCGTGGGATTCTCGCCCGGGTCAATTCGACGTGGACGGAATGTTGGTGTTCTGAGCAGCAACAATTCTCCACTGGTCCCCTCGCAGTTCGATGATGAAAGTCATGAGCGTCTGACGTTCGCCTCCCGGATCGCGTGCATCACCATGAAGTGAGCTTCGCAAATGCGCCACTATGACTCCTGGAACGATTTCTCTCGCATCCTCAACTTGCATTTGAAGAACGGAAGTCCGAAAGGGGCCGGCGTGACCCGCAGCGTGGTGTTGCTCGATTTCCTCTCCGCCTTTCATGAGTATTCCAACCACATTGACGAATGATGCGTCACTGTGAAATAATTCCGCGAAGTTAGCCATGTCATGGTGATTCCAACATTCGACGAATCCCGATGCAATTTCCTCCGCAACGTCGAGCGGATCCAACTTCAATGAGTCGAGATTGCTACTTGGCGTCATGATCTCCCCAATTCCTAATTTGTCACTATGCCCCTACACGTACGAGGCTTCCCCGACCCTTTGAAGGACCACTGTATGTCGAGTGGCCCGGGGGAAGTTGAGTACGCCACTATCCCGCATTCCCGCGAAACGAGGCCGACGCCGTAAGGAGCCCTCAACTTTTCTGCGTTTTCGCGGCAATTCAATTTGATCTAGTCAAGTGAATTGGATTTGTATCCTGTTCACCTCTGCCAAGGTTTGAGTCGCTTTAGAACCTTTTCAAACAAGTAGGGCCGGTGGGGATCGAACCCACGACTAGAGGATTATGAGGTAGGTGCAATCTGTCGGACTGGTCCGGTCGTGACGGAATAGTTTGTGGGATGAAACGTGGGATTGCGCAAGTCGAATTGAGTCGCGTGCAGGTCCAAAGCGGTGGCCCGACGTGACTGATTCCGCCGTATCAACATCTGCTGACCGCGCCGGTTCGCTCTACCAATTCGACAAAGTATCGCGGGCGGATGTCACAGATCCTTAAGCGACGGAGGGTCGTCGTCGTCGACTTTATGGCGAGGCAGTCAAGGATGCTGTCGCGTGGAAGGAGATGCTTTGTCAGACCCCGCCTCCAGAGCCGTCCACGACGCCTACCACCGCTTCTTGCGCGCCGGGGTCTGGTCGCTTAAGGTCTGCTTCGCCGCGCTCTGCCAAATGGCGGGGCGCCTCGTGTCAACAAAGCGCCTAACCATCTACCTCGGCGAGCTCGGAAGGCAGGACTCGACGCGGCAAGCTGGCTCATCCGTGTCACCACCGCGCGAGTACTCCTCCGTGGAAAGCTCACGGGCTCACAGGTGCGCTAGGTGACCTAGACCTCGGTGTCAGGACCACAGTGTGGGCAACGTGGTCCAGGCAACGGAGTTCAGGCAACTGTGATGAATGGCGTTATCTCAGTCCTTCAAGGCGTCAACTTCATCCCTGTGAACGCCACCCGCTGGCGCAGCAAGTGAAGGCCGCCGGCTCTAAAAGTGACTTTCTAGGTGAGACGGACGTTCGCTCTGCAGTACCGCTTCTCTCATGTTGAGACTTGTCATAAGCCAACGGGCCTCAACCGACGTCGCTCTAATTCGAGATTTTTCTAACTCGTCTCGAGATCGTTCGTATCGGCTTCAAGGCGGTCCAGCATCGTCAGCAGGCTGGCCTCCGCCACCCCGACCACTTTGTCAGCGGCACCGTAGTAGAGATGCACGGTGTCGCCGTCGTCGCGCAGAATCCATCCACACGGAAACACAACACCTGGCACGTCGCCCGAAAGCTCGTAGGGCTCTTGCGGACCGAACACCCAGTCATTACTTCTCGCATGGACGATCGACGGGTCGTCCCTGTCGAGCAGTGCGAGGCCTAGTCGGTAGATCGACCCCGAAGCCGTCTCGCGCACTCCGTGGTAACAAATGAGCCACCCATCCTTCGTGAGCATTGGTGGCGGACCGAGACCAATCTTGTTGGCGTCCCAGTGGCCCCCGCGTCGAGCTGCAAGCAGTACACGAGTTTCACCCCAGTGGCGAAGATCGGGACTGAAGGACAGCCACACGTGATTCCCCAAACCAGTCATCGCTGGAACCGGGCGATGTATCAACCCCCAGCGCCCGTTGAAGGTCGTCGGGAAGAGTGCCGCGTCCTTATCTTCCGGCGGTTGGAGAACGCCGCAACGCTCCCAATGCTCGAAGTCCTGGGTTTTCGCCAAGCTGACCAGCGGCCCGAAGGCTGAGAAACCTACGTAGACGACGTAGTAGTCGTCTCCGATGCGAGTAATCCTGGGATCCTCGAGGCCCCACTTCTCTTCAAAGAGCTCGGTCCTTGGCTGGAGTCCTCGAGCTTTATCAACTTCCCATCCACTCAACCCGTTCTCGCTCATCGCCACCACAAGAGAGGAAAGACCGCTGCGGTGTTCCACCCTAAGTAATAGGAGGGTCTTTCCGTCCATTTCGGTGGCGCCTGGATTGAACACGGCGTTGACTGTGCCGGGAAAATCTGCCGGGCTAAGAATCGGATTGCCCGCAAAGCGCAGGAAGGGCTCACCGGCTGCATTGCGCTCACTCATTGGCATCCACCTCGATCAGTCAATTATCTCTTACACTCAGAACCCAACTCTAGGGCCGATGGCTCGAGAACAACTTCGCGAAGTCATGGGGGTCTTGGTGAACCAATCGTGTTAACAACCACGCGCGAAGGAATTCGCGTCCACCGCCTCCACGACCGACCAACGATTGAGGCCGACACCGTACCGGGTTACGGTGCAGTGTTCAACGCCGGACTGCTCTATCACGATGAGACGTTCCACCTCTTCGCGCGTGGAGTTCGATCGGGCTATTGGCGCAACGATGGACCGGGCCCACGTTTCCTCAACTACGTCTCGGACATCTTGGTGTTCACCTCCAGCGACGGCCAGTCCTACGACTTTGGCTACGTCCTGTGCGAGTCCGGCACCGCCGGCGTGCACGGCTTCGAGGATCCTCGAGTACAGCGGGTACAAAGTGGCGACCGCGAGCACATCGTCATGACGTATACGAATCTGGCTCCTCGTAAGTGCGATCAACCCTGGCGCGTGGGCGCCCACCATCTTTTCTGGGATGGTCATCGTTTCTTTCTTGACGAACGAACTGGTCGACTTCTCGGCCCGCCCGATGTGGCAAACAAGGATGCGATCGTCTTCACCCTGGGCGACGAGCGCGTGGCGCTTATCCACCGCATCGACCCCGACATGCAGCTCGCCGTATTCGACGACCTCGACCACCTCTGGCACGCGGATACTGACTACTGGGACGAGTACGTGGCCCACCTTGACGCGCACACCCTGCTACGCCCGACGCCGGGGGCCATTGGTGTCGGTGCGGGCGCCCCACCCGTGGCGAGCGACGCGGGGCTCTTGCTCTTTTACCACGAGCGACGCGCCGACGGCGCGTACACCATGAACCTGGCGCTCTTGGACCACAACACCGGCCGGCTACGCGGCCACCTCCCAAGCCCCCTGCTCGTGCCCGAACTCGACTGGGAACGTCAGGGTGACGTTGACAACGTCGTCTTCGTCCAGGGGGCGCATTGTGACGGCGACATTGTGTATCTCACCTACGGTGCCGCCGACTGCTGCGTCGGCGTCGCGACCGCGCGCGTCAGTCACCTGCTTGACGCGCTGCGCACATCTGCCTGAGCCCTCGCCGCGCCGCCTCGTACACGCCGTTGGTCTCGATCCGCTGTGCCCGTCAGCTTCGACGAGAACCGGTTAAGCGTCGCCGCACCACAACCCGGGCTCAGACGTTAGCCACGACGTCTTCGTCGCCCGCCGAAGGCCGGACGCCGTCGTTGTTATCAAAGGCGTCTCTACTTCGCCAAATGGATTTGAACTTGTGTTCCTTCGGGCGAAAGTAGAAGTAAAGGGATCCCAACTGTCCGCCGATATCCAGATCCTCATTACCAATCGTCCAAGTTTCACAGTCAACTGGTTGCTCGCCGCGCTCCAGACGAGCGAACTGCAAGGCAAGGTAGCGCTCCTCCGTTGGGCTAGCCCGACGGATAACTTCCGACGCGGACGAAGCATCGACGACGCTGGGCAGTGTTGCCAGCGCCCTCAGCGTATCGGCGGCGTTGAATCCGTGCTCTCCGTCCTTGCTCACGCTCGCAAAGACCGGCCGCTCAGCCGCACTGATTACCGCTACTCCCCACGGACTGGCGTCGGTGTCCGCAGTGACGGTCCGGGCAAGCTCGAAACCGGCCCACGTACGGTGAACACCCTCGGTCCAACTCTGATCAGGAAGCCTATGGCCTGATAGAAGGGCGTTCCAATGATCAAAGCTCAGTCCTCTCGGGACGAAAACTACTTCCGGCTGCCAATTGTTCTTGGCCATCGTTTCGTACGTCGAGGCCAAGGAGGCTGCCCGCGCCAGAAGAGCGCTGAGTTCGGGTAGCTCGTAACTCACTGGCAACGTACCGTCGTTGATCTGGCGAGCCACTGCCTCACGTATCAGCGCGTATCGCGTGATGAGACACTCGCGGTAGTCGGCGGACAAACCCTCTAACGGCTCTGCGAACTCCTCGACCAAGCGCATCGCACCGACGTCGGCGATTTCGGTCGGTCGAATCGCAAACGGGCTCACTGAGAAAGACATGACCGGTGCCGCCATCTCGACCAACAGACGGAAGTTGGCCTGAGCGTCATTTCGAATTTTCTCCAGCGGCGCAAGGGCGCCGTTCCAGAGCTCGACCCCCTCAACCTTGAGCGAAAGCTCTTCGACCTCGTTGATATTCGCTTCGGCCTCTCGCAGAGTGTCGAAGGCACGGTTAGCAGCTTGGATGATTTCCCAAGATACGTCGATTGCCTCGGGCGTTAAATGAGGCATCGGTTTGCTCACCGCGATCGCCACCCCCACATTTCTGTTCGGGTTACCAACGCTACACGAAGCGCGCTTTCGGCGAACCGAGGATTGAACGGCATCCGATGGCGCTCAGTCCATCGATGCTTCACATTTGCGGTTGACAACACTCTCGGCGAGGACCGCGCTATGAGCTCATCGCCACGCAGCCAAAGGCCTCACCGGAGCCAAGCGGCAGCTTGCTCATTTGGTGCATCGTGGCAACAAACGCCATACTCGACTCCGCGCCCTCATTCAGGTTGACGCCATGCGGCTCCAGACCGTCGTAACCGCCTCCGGTCAAGGGATTGTAGACGGCAAGTCTTGCGTCGTTGTTGCCAAGGAACCATGACCCGGCGGCCCAACCCGCCTTAGACCACCGAGGGTCGTTGGTGGCGTCGAAGGCGTTGGCGCACGCCGAGGTCATGGCCCACGCCTCAATAGGCTGCTGGTCGAACGCCGGCTTACTCTCCCCCTGAGCTCGACCACCGACCGGGGTGAAACTGAAGTGGTGCTCGATGGTCTCTTGGTCGACGAGCCAGCTCAGAAGACCTAGTGCGTCGTTCATGCGGCGTCGGCTTCCCGTCGCAATCGCTACCGACAAGGCCGCGTCGGGCAAGAGCGCGTTGGCGTAACTCAGACGTGGCTCGGGCCACGGCCACGCGTCACCGGCCTCGGCGCGAGGCAGTTGGTCCGCGGCTTCGTTCACTAAGCGACGGGCCCCACCGTTAGTTGGATCGGATCGCAATAGTTGCACCGCGCCTAGGGCGGCGTAAGCGGTGGCGCGGGGATGGGCGGAGCGAAACGCCGCCGACTGTGCAAAGAGATCAAGCGCTCGGCGGCGTATGTCCGGCCACGGTGCCCAGGCCGCCGCAGTGGCGAGGCCGAAGATGGCCCGACCGATCGAGTCGTCGCTCGGCGCGTCGTCGGCCCAGGCGCCACCGTACGTCTGGCGCAAGCGAAACTGACTCCCACCGAGGTGAGCGCGTTCGAGAAATCCGATGGCCACTCGACTAAGACGCCGGGCGGCCGGGTCCTGCGAGAGTGAAACGGTCAGGGCGAGGAGCCGCCCGGCGTCGTCGGTGCAGTAGCCACATTCCGGGCGTGGGCGCTCAAACTTGGCGTGTTCGAAAATTCCATTCGCGTCGCTCAGTTGGACCAAATGTTCGAGAGATACCGTCGGCGCTCTCAACTCGGTCAACTCGCTTCGGCCATCGTGTTCGCCGAAAGAGCCTCGGTGATGAGCGAACGATAGGCCGACCCAACTCTCGGCCAGAGCAGGGCCCGAGCTTCGCGCCGTGCGTTCTCACTCATGGCTCGGGCCACGCCAGGCGTGTAGAGGACGTGGTCGAGGGCTTGGGCCATGGCGTGATAGTCACCCTGGGGCACGCAAAGCCCAGCGCCGCGCTGTAGCAACTCCACGGCGTGCGGAAAGCGCGTCGCCACGATCGGTTTACCCGAGGCGATCGCTTCGACGAGCACCCCGGAACTGACTTGATCAAGGGAGTCGTAAGGCAACAACACCACGTCCGCGCTGCGCACGAGCGTCCGCAGCGATTCCCAGTCCCGGTACTGATCGTCAAAGAGAACCCGACGGTGCAGGCCGAGTCGGCGACGCTGCTGCATCAATCCGCTGCGGTACTGCTCGCCCTGGGTCGCGCGCACTTTGGGGTGCGTCTCCCCAGCGACGATGTAGGTCGGCGCCGGTGAGCGATGCTGCATGAGCCCGATCGCGGAGATCCCGACCTCGATCCCCTTGCCGGGTCCGAGCAGGCCCCACGTCAGCACGACCGGGCGCTCGTGGCCGCTCAGGGTCGGACCGCTGAAGTTCTCCGTGGCGCCGTGGGGTATGACGACCGTCTTCTCGGCGTCCGCCTCGTACGTTAGGAAGAGACGATCGAGGGCGACCTCACTCTGGACGACGACGCTCGACGCGGCAGTCATCACTTTGTTTAGGATCTGACGTTGATGCGCTGTCGGACTGCGCAGCACCGTGTGCAGCACCACTACGAGAGGAACCCGCACGGCGTCGATAAGTTCGAGCACGTCCTCGCCGTCGGGCCCCGAAAACACTCCGTACTCGTGCTGGAGAACGGCGGCGTCCGAGGAGTTGATGGCCGAAACTGCGTCACGGAACGACGGGCGGTCACCGGCGATCCACCGGGCAACTACCTCGCCGTGTTCGCTGATTTCTGCATTTTCGAGGACGCGAACGACTCTGGCGGACCAGCCTGCACCAGGAGCAGCGATCGCCGCGGACAGGTTCTGCGTAAAGGTGGCCAGACCACACGCAGTCGGGGGATATGTCCCGATCATCGTCACTGTGGGACCGGTCACGGTCGCTCTCGCATCCACCGACCCGATTCGCTGGTACGAAGCAAGCTCCTCGGCCTAGAGAACCACACTATGGGCTCGGTCACTGAGGCTGAGCGCCGCGAGCACGTTCCAAGTAGGTCCCCTTGGTCCCCACAGGGGGACGACTCAACAGATTCGAGCGTTAGATTCCACAGGCCGCAGAACACTTCCCCACACCACCATTGCAGCGCCATAAACGGCGCCGGACCAAATACAGCGGTCGCATGCCCTGATCATAACGTCTCACCTTGTCCTGCGGCTAGGGCCAATAGTCCCTTGACGGCGAGAGGTTGAAGGTTGCCGCGCGAGCAAAAGCAAGCCGTCGCCAGCCTTGTGCGCCACGGAGCACAGTGCCCCGAGCGATGCCTGCGGTGTCCCACCAGCGGGATTGGCGCCCGACGCACTCGCGCCGTGCGATGCCCGTCAATGGCTGCGCAGTCCTTTTCGTCAAACCACCGAGGGCACCGCGGCCAAAGGGCAACTCTAGGATGAAATCAAAGCAGAATTTCGCTGACGGAACGGCCGCGAAGAGCGCAAGTGGGGATGATGGCTCGGTGAAGAAACTCTTCGTTTTCGACCTGGATGGAACTCTCGCCGAGAGTAAGGCCGCGCTGAGCGACGAGGTCGCCGGGTTGCTCTATGAGCTCTTAGGCATAATGAAGGTCGCCGTGATCTCGGGAGGCAGTTGGCACCAGTTCGAATCTCAACTCCTCGCCAACCTCCCCTTTGGTGAGCGACTAGAGAATCTCTCTCTACTGCCAACCTGCGGCACCCAGTTCTACGGCTATCTGGGCCAGTGGTACAAGGTCTACTCAGAGGACTTGAGCCCAGAGCAGCGCCAGGAGATCGTCGCCGCTCTGGAGAAGTCGCTCGAGGAGTCGGGAATCAAGGTGGACCACGTGTGGGGCGAGGCCATCGAGGACCGTGGCAGTCAAGTCACCCTCTCGGTCCTGGGGCAAGAGGCTCCCCTGAGCGAGAAACTGGCGTGGGATCCCGACTTCAAAAAGCGCGAGAGGATAACGGCCATCCTCAGGCGGCTCCTGCCTTCATTCGCCATCAATATGGGCGGTACGACCTCGATTGACGTGACCAAACCCGGCATCGATAAGGCCTATGGCATCCATAAACTTCGTGAGCAACTCGGTATATCCCTGGCCGAAATGCTGTTCGCGGGCGACGCGATCTTCGTCGGGGGAAATGACTATCCGGTCGAGGAGGCGGGCGTCGATTCGATAATGGTGCGCGATCCAACTGAAACTGCTCGAATCATCCAAACGGTAATTGCCTGTCTGGGTGGCGGCTCGACAAGAATCGTGTCGCCAGGCTCAGGTCACTCAACGCTTTCAGTAAATCGGAAAAACTAAGACAATTGCGGCCGTTGAGTAGTTGGTTGACATCTTGTCCTGATTCGCGATAGTTACCCGTCTAGATCTGAGGATCAGAATCCGATCCCGAGGACGTCACGCCCCTTGATTCATGAGCGCGGGTCATTGTGGACAACCTTTCGCGAGGAGCAATCTTCACAAGTTCGGTGACACCATTCCAACTGCAGCCCCTCATGTTGCAAGGTCCACATCTACGGGAACCCGTCGATAGAATCAACGAAGACATAAAGCATCGTGATGAGCCTCCAAAGGTCGTGCAATGCCACTACCTAAAGCCATCCTTCGGCGAAGGAGAGAAAGTTGTGAGCGCGCTCGATAGTTACGGTCGTGAGTTCGACCAACGTCCATGGGGTAACTTCACCGTACTTGACGACAAATCGCCCAATTACAAGGTGAAGCAGATCGTCGTACTGCCCGACAAGCGCCTCAGCTACCAAGTCCATTCCCAACGATCCGAGCACTGGTTCATTCTCAGTGGTCACGCCACGGCGATTGTGGACGGAGTGACCCACGAGCTTGATCCCGGTCAGAGTATCAATATCGGAATTGGACAGGCGCACCGTTGTGAAAACAGAGGGACAGAGCGCGTGGAGTTCATCGAGATCCAAACCGGAACATACTTTGGAGAAGATGACATCGTTCGCCTTGAGGATGACTTCGGTCGTCGTTAACACCACGAATGCCGACCATTCTTCAACGCGAATTTCTTAGCCAACGCGGTCTAGGTCATCGAGTAGGGCCGGTGGGGATCGAATCCACGACTAGAGGATGATGAGGTACCCCAAAAGGTGATAGCCGCCTCGACGTTGGGAACGTTCCTGCGACCCTTCATCTTGGTTACGTGCGCCACGCAAGGTGCGGCCAGACCGGAGTTGGCCTCCCGTAGAATTAGCGGGTGCCCGATCAACGCGTGCGCCTGGTCGCCGACGTCTCATAGGAGCGCCTCGAGGCGGTCCGGCCCGTACTGGAACAACTAATCCAGGGCACCGTGAGCACCACACCATCGGGACTGCACGTCGAAGGCTGGATGCTGGGCGCTGAACCGCGCGAACTCAACCGCCAACTCTCGTCCGCCCTTCGCCGCGTCGAACGAAAGACGCGCCTACGGGCCGAATGGGACAGTGACGGGGTGACCCACCGGTTCTTCGACTACGTTCTCAAGAGTTCACAGCCGACCCCGTCAACTGACCCAACGACCTGACTTTGGCGCTTTCAGGGGGTGAACGCAACACTTGGTGGGGCCACTGGTGGGCCAGTTCGTTGGCCGGTGGGAGTCGAACCCACGCCTAGAGGTTTATGAGGTAGTTGCAAACGGTCGGATGAACCCGGTGGCGTCGGAATGGTCCGAAAATCTCTGAGTTCTTCGTCCGGTGGTGTCGGAATAGTTTGTGGGATGAAACGTGGGTTTTCCGAGGTCGATTTGAGTAAACCGACCATCGAAGGGCTAAACGACGGCAGAAAAGGCATGTTTATCAGGACTTTTACTCAGTAGGGCCGGTGGGGATCGAACCCACGACTGGAGGATTATGAGTCCCCTGCTCTGACCACTGAGCTACGGCCCTGCGAAATGCCGACCAAACAGTGGCTCCCAGAGCAGGACTCGAACCTGCAACCTAGTGATTAACAGTCACTTGCTCTGCCAATTGAGCTATCTGGGAATGCACCGGAAAGCCTAGTTACGTTACCACTTGGCACGTGGCTCACTGCTGGTCGAACCAACTCTGCAGCCTCGCGGCTTCCGGACTCTCTCGCACCGCCCTTCGGCCCCGCTCAATCCGCTTGGCCATCGCCTGACGGGAGATGCCATGCGCTCGCGCGATCTCTTCTAGAGGCATCGTCTTGAACGTGAACTGCCAGAATGCGTCAAAGTCGCCCCCGGTGAGCCGTCGTAGTTCGTCGATCACCCACGCCGGAGCGTCGTGCGGCTCGGCGAGGGAACGCGGATCGGCGACGTCCTCGAGCTCCACCGAAGCGAATCGCCGCGACTGGAGCTCGCGACTCAGCTGCATGATTTCGTTCGCCTTGGACTGGGTTATGGCTAATTCTCGAGCGACGTCCCGTTTCGCGACGCGTCGCTCGGGATGAGACCTTTCGTATCGCTGGAGCTTCAAGATGAGCCGCATCTCGGCATCGCTTAGTCCGGCCTGCTGCTGGATCGCTTGATTGACGAGCTTCACGATCCAGTAGTTAGCGTAGGTGGCAAAGCGGTTGCCCTTCTCGGGATCGAAGCGCTGGAGGGCGTTGATCAGCCCTTCCACGCCCGCCGCCTCGAGATCATCGTTGTAGAACCGATAGCCCCGTTCGAGCACGCGTGCTCGAACCAGCCCAAAAGTTGCTCGAAGGAGCATCGACTCGGCCTCTTGGCCCTCCTGGCGGGCTCGCAGTAGAAGGCGCCGCTGATGAGGATCGCGCTCGACGTTCTTCGCAATATTGACGCTGGCGCGGCGTCCCTCTTGAATGACGGGATAGAGCGAGCGCTCCTCTTCGAGGCTCAGCGGTTCGAGCATGGCCAGACCGCCTATGAAGCCGCGCGTACCCTTCGTCACGGTGCAGTCAATGACGCTCGTTCGAGGAGCCAGTGGCGAAGATCCCGTTCGGCCTCGTCACCCTGGATCGTCTCGAGCAAGACAAGGCGCTCTTTGACATCGTGAATCGTCGCCTGCGCCAGCTCGGGCGTGATCCGGCCCTCGCGCAGGTCGCGGTCGAGGTTCCTCAGCTCTGTTTGCACCGCGCTTCGCACGAGCTGGGCCACGACCGCGGTGACGTCGCTCGAGCCGTAGGGACGATCGAGTTCTTCCACCGCGAGCTTGGCCAGTACGTGAGCCGCGTCCTCTTGACCCTGGCGTTCCAGGTCGTCGATCAGCTCGGAGATCGAGCGCTTTGTGCTCAGCGCTTCGAAGATTTCTCGCTGCACTTCGTTCACGAAGTAGGGGGCGATGAGGCGTTCTTTCATCACGTCGGGTCCGTGCAGATAGAGCCGCAGAGCCTCGAGTCCCGG
Source organism: uncultured Acidimicrobiaceae bacterium (assembly GCA_963749355.1). Classification (GTDB taxonomy): domain Bacteria; phylum Actinomycetota; class Acidimicrobiia; order Acidimicrobiales; family RAAP-2; genus RAAP-2. The sequence continues at coordinate 32,044 of CAVVMM010000002.1, read as the reverse complement.
CCGCGGGAGCGGCGACCTCGGCTGGGGACGCGGCGCGGGCTCATTCACCACGGCGCGTGCGCCTCGCTCGCGAGGGTGCCTCGCCAGATCCGCGACTCGCGATCGCAACGCGGCGAGGTCGATCCCGAGTCGATCGGCGACCTGCATGACGTACTGGTCGCGCACGAGCTCGCTGGGGTGCTCGGCGAGCACGTCCACCGCCAGCTCGGCCGCCCGCGCCCGTCCCTCGGCCGAGGCGACATTGGCGCTCTCGAGGACTCGCTCCAGACGGAAACGCAAGAACGGCAGCGCCTCGCTGATCGAGCGACGTAGGGCCTCGGGGTCCCGCTGTGCGAGCTCCGCGGGATCCATGCCGAAGGGCAGCCGGGCGACCGCGACGTCGACCTCGTGCTGGCGTTCCCACTGATACACCGACGCGGCGGCACTTTGTCCCGCCGCGTCGGCGTCGTAGGCGAGCACGATGCGCTTGGCAAAATTCCGCATGATGCGAAAGTGCTCTTCGCCCAGGGCTGTCCCGCACGTGGCGACGGCCCGTGGCAGCCCGGCGGCGAAGAAGGCAATGACGTCGGTATAGCCCTCGCAGACGATGATCTCGCCCGATTTGATGATGTCGTCCTTTGCGAAGTTGAGCGCGTAGAGCGTGCGTCGCTTCGAGTAGATCGACGTTTCGGGAGAGTTCTTGTACTTCGGCTCGACTCGGGCGTCGGCGTGGGAGCGCCCTTCGCTTAACGATGGAAGGACCCGTCCGCCAAGAGCGATGGCCTTGCCCGCCGGATCGAAGATCGGGAAGATGATCCTCGCGCGAAGCGAGTCCTGTCGACGCCCCCGACTATTCACGAAGCCGAGCCCGGTCGCTTGAAGCGCCTTCTCGTTCAGCTTCAGCGCGTTCGCAAGACCGTCCCACTCGTCGGGCGCCCAGCCAAGCTTGAAGCGGCGGGCCAACTCGCCGGCTATGCCGCGATTTCGCAGGTACTCGCGCGCCGCTCTCGCGTCGGGAGACGCGAGCAGACGTTCGTGGTACCACGCCACCGCGCGCTCCATCGCCACCAGTGCGGCCTGGCGTTCCTTGCGCGCCGGCCCGGCGTTCGCGTCGTCGTGCAGCTCGATGCCGGCCCGATCGGCGAGGAGCCGCAGCGCATCGATGAAGTCGAGGTGTTGGACCTCGCGGACCCAGGTGATCTGGTCACCGGCGACGCGACAGCCGAAGCAGTAGTAGCGGCCCTCCTCGCCGTTCACAGAGAACGAGGGTGTCTTCTCGGCATGAAAGGGGCACAGCCCCGTCCAGCGCTGACCCGTACGCTTCAGTGCGACGGTCTCGCCGATCAGAGCGACGATGTCGGTGGCGGCACGAACTTGCGCAATCTCGCTCTCCGCAATGGCCATAGCAAGAAGGTACCGGTTCCACCTCGTCGTCGCGCCGAGCGTGCTGGCGCCTTCCCTAAACTGTTCAGAATGTCCGACTACGCCGTGGAGGCCCTCAACATTGTGCGGACCTTCAGCGACGGCCAGGTCCGAGCGCTCAACGACGTGACCCTGCACGTGCCCACGGGCCAGGTTTTTGGCTTACTCGGTCCCAACGGTTCTGGCAAGACGACCATGGTTCGTATTCTCTCGACGATTCTCTCACCCACCGGTGGCAACGCCCTCGTCGCGGGCTACGACGTCGTGAAGCAGCCCAACCAGGTTCGCAAGCACATCGGCCTCGCCGGCCAGAACGCGACGGTTGATGAAAGCCTCACCGGTTTTGAGAACTTGCGAATGATCGGTCTGCTCAACCACCTCAACAAGGCCTACGTGTTGGCGAGGTCGCGCGAGCTCCTCGAGAACTTCGGCCTCAGTGACGCGGCCAATCGCGTCACCAAGACCTACTCAGGCGGCATGCGCCGTCGCTTGGACCTCGCGGCGGCGCTCGTCGCCAATCCGCCGATCCTCTTCCTCGACGAGCCGACGACCGGGCTCGACCCCCAAAGTCGTCAGGAACTCTGGGCCATCATCGAACGCTTGGTCGAGGGCGGCACGACCGTCCTGCTCACCACCCAGTACCTCGACGAGGCCGACCGGCTCGCTCGCCAGCTCGTCGTGCTCGATCACGGCAAGATCATCGCCGAGGGTACCTCCGCCGAGCTAAAGGCCCAGATGGGTGCCACCGTACTGGCCCTGACGTTCACTTCCACTGACGCCGCTTCGCGAGCCGCGCCCCTCGTCAAGGATCTCTCTCATCAACCGGCCAACCTTGAGGGCTCGGTGCTCGAGATGACCGTTGACAATGGTCCGGCCGTCACCGCAGAAGCCCTGCGGCGCATTGACGCAGCGGGCATCGAACTTTCGGGCCTTGCGCTGCGCGAGCCCAGCCTCGATGACGTGTTCTTGAGTCTCACCGGCCACAAGGTTGAAGAGGACGAGAGCGCCCAACCGGCACTGGCTGGACGGCGAGCCCGACGAGGGGCCAACGCGTGAGCGCCCTGCCCACATCTCTTTCGACTCACTCGCCGTTGCGCTGGGCGGTGAGCGATGTGATGACGATCGCTCGACGAAACCTGCTGGCCCTCGCGCGCACGCCCGTCGCCATCGTATTCATCGTCATTCAGCCGATCATGTTTGTCGTCCTCTTTCGCTACGTTTTCGGCGGCGTCATCAACGTGCCGGGACACTCCTACGTCAACTACCTGCTGCCGGGGATCTTGGTCCAGTCGACGATCTTCGGCTCGGTTGGCACGGCCATCGGCCTGTCCGAGGACCTTCAAAAGGGGCTCATCGAGCGATTCCGCGCCCTGCCGATGGCCCGCCTCGCGGTACTCGCCGGGCGGACCGTATCGGACCTCTTCCGCAACGTCTTGATCATCGTCATCATCACGGGTGTCGGCTACCTCGTGGGCTTCCGGCCGACCGGGTCGGTCGTCTCGTACATCCAGGCCTGCCTCTTGATGCTGCTCTTCGCCTACTGCCTCTCCTGGGGCTTCGCCTACGTCGGACTCTCTGCTCCCAACTCCGAGGCCGCCCAAGCGATGACCTTTCCCCTCATCTTTCCCCTCGTGTTCGCCTCGGCCATCTTCGTGCCGGTCGCCTCGATGCCCAGCTGGCTGCAACCCTTCGCGATTCACCAACCGATCAGCCAGACGGCGACGGCCGTGCGCGGGCTGATGCTGGGCACGCCCCACGGACACTCGACGTGGATCGCGCTCGCGTGGGCGGTCGGCGCGGTGCTCGTCCTCGCGCCCCTCGCGGTCAACAAGTATCGCAAGGTCGCCTGAGCCGATGACCGTGCTCGGCGTCGATGAGCTCCAACAGATCGTCGCCGATTCCTTTCCCGACTACGACGCCCCAAGGATCGAGTCGCTCGAGGGCGACACCCTCGTCGTAGCTCAAGCGGTCAGCAATCGCGACACGCGTCCTGGGGGCACGCTCGCTGGTCCGACGATGATGGCCCTCGCCGACAACGCGGCGTGGTTGATCATCCTCGCTCACATCGGACCGGTGCTCCTCGCCGTCACGACGAGCCTGCACATCGACTTTCTTCGCAAACCCGAAGTGACCGACCTGCTGGCCCGCGCTCGGCTCATCAAGCTCGGCCGCCGCTTGGCCGTAGTGGACGTCGAGGTCACGTCGCGAGGGTCAGCCGAGCTCGTGGCCAAAGCCCAAGTTACGTACTCGATACCACCGCACCCCCCGTCCTAGGGCGACAGCGCAGCTCGCCATGGCACACGTTCAGCGGGGCCGGCGCCGGGCGATTGTGCCGCGCAGTGTCATGGGCAGTTCCACGACGCCGTCGCCCGAGCGCTCGTAGAGGCGCTCTCGTACCTTTTCGGCCATCGCCGCGCGGCTCTCCTCGCTCTGGATGATCGCGCCGGAATAGGTGGCGAAGTTGCCCGCCACCTCGTCGACGGTGCGTAGCCACGTCCAGTGGATCGAGATGTCGTGCGCATCGACGAAGGGGCCATTGGGATCGAGCTCGGCACGCCACCCGCGAGGACGAACGCCGTCGTCGTCGGGCCGCTCGCGCAGTTTGGTCAACTCGGCCATCCAGGGCACAGCGCGGCTGAAACCGTTCCAGAGCACGTAGAGCGTGCCATTATCGCGCAGCACTCGGGCCAACTCGTTCGTCGCCTCAGGTTGTTTGAACCAGTGCCAGGCCGATGACGAAGCCACCACGTCAAAGGTGGCGTCAGCAACGGGCACGGACTCCGCGCTGCCTCGAAGCGCCACCGCCCCAGGGCTCTGTCGTAGGAGCACGCGGCGCATCGCGTCATCGGGCTCGATGACGCTCACTCTCGCTCCGAGCGAGAGCAAGAACCGGGTCAGCTTGCCGGTGCCCGCCCCGACATCGAGCACGTCAAGTCCGGTGACGTCGCCAAAGATCTCGGCCGCCTCCGCGGGCGGGTTCGGTCGGTAGCGGTCGTAACTCTCGGCGACCGTACCGAATTTGAGCCCCCGCCCGTCGTCCATCGCTCAGGTCGGCGCCGTCACGTTCCAGAGGTGGTCGCGCAGCCCCTCGATGGGCACGCGCACCTGGCCCGTCGTGTCGCGGTCACGCACCGTGACCGCCCGGTCCTGCAGCGTCTCGAAGTCGACCGTCACGCACAGGGGCGTGCCGATTTCGTCCTGGCGACGATACCGACGTCCGATGGACTGGGTGACGTCGAAGTCGGTCATGAAGTGGGGCTGCAACAACGTGAGGACCTCGGCCGCCACCTCTTCGAGCTCGGGCTTCTTCGACAGGGGCAGGACGGCGACTTGGTAGGGCGCGAGTCGCCAGTCGAGACGAAGCACGGTGCGCACCTCGCCCTCGACGACGTCCTCGTGGTACGCGGCGAGCAGAAAGGCCATCATGGCGCGCGTCGCGCCCGCCGCCGGCTCGATGACGAAGGGCACGTAGCGCTCGTTGGTGGTGGGGTCGAAGTAGTCAAGAGCGACACCCGAGTGCGTCGAGTGCTGGGTCAAGTCGTAGTCGGCGCGGTTGGCGACGCCCTCGAGTTCGTCCCAGCCCCAGGGGTAGTAGAACTCGATGTCGGTCGTGCCCCGCGAGTAGTGCGAGAGATCCTCCTTGGCGTGCTCGTGCTTGCGCAGCAGCTCCGCGGGAATGCCGAGGTCGACGTACCAGTCGAAGCGCACGTCGATCCAGTACCGGTACCATTCGTCAGCCTCGTCGGGGCGTACGAAGTACTCCATCTCCATCTGCTCGAACTCGCGGGTGCGAAAGACGAAGTTCTGCGGGGTGATCTCGTTGCGAAAGGACTTGCCCACCTGGGCGATGCCAAAGGGCGGCTTCTTGCGCACCGTGGCGAGCACGTTGGCGAAGTTGGTGAAGATCCCCTGAGCGGTCTCGGGACGCAGGTACGCCGTCGAGCCCTCGCCCTCGATGGGCCCGGCCTGGGTCTTGAACATCAGGTTGAAAGCCCGCGGGCTCGTGAACTTGGTCGAGCCGCAGTTCGGGCAGACGCCGTCGATCTTGTCCTCGCGCCAGCGCTCCTTGCAGACCAGGCAGTCGACGAGCGGGTCGGTGAAGGTCTCCAGGTGCCCCGAGGCCTGCCAGACGGCCGGCGGACCGAGGATCGCGGCGTCGATGCCCACGATGTCGCTGCGCGTCTGGACCATCGAGCGCCACCACGCCTGCTTCACGTTGCGCAGCATGTTCACACCGAGGGGCCCGTAGTCGTAGGTCGAGCGGAAGCCCCCGTAGATCTCGGCCGAGGGGAAGATGAAGCCGCGACGCTTGGCCAGGTTGGTGACCTTTTCGAGCAAGTCGGGATCGAGTTTGGGCGTCGCTTGCATCAACCAAGGCTACCGGAGTGCTCGGCGCTCCTTAGCCGGACGATGACCTGGTTCGCCACGAGACGTGAGTTCGGCGCGAGCGTGACGCGACCGTCGGCGACCGTGACGAGATGGGCGATCTCCTCGAGCGAGTCGAAGGCCTCGAGGGCGACGCCGCGCGATGTGCGCAGCGCGAGCGACTCGCGCTCGAAGCGCTGGGTCGCCTCATTCAAAAACTCCTCGCCGCCGAGCGGCGACTCGCCGCGGCGCACGAGCTCGACGTAGCGATCTGGTGTGCGCACGTTCCAGTAGCGACGGCCGCGGCGGTGCGAGTGGGCAGCCGAGCCGAAGCCGGCGTAGTCCTGGTCGTCCCAGTAGACGTGGTTGTGGCGGCACTCGTGACCGGGCTTCGCCCAGTTGGAGATCTCCTCCCAGCGGTAGCCGTGCCCTTCGAGGACCTCGCCCACCAGGTCGTAGGCGTCGGCCGTCGCGTCTTCGTCGGGGTGGCGCCGCGGATCGCGCCCGAGTGGCGTGGCGGGCTCGGCGGTGAGCGCATAGCAGCTCACGTGCGGCGGCGGGTGCTCGAGGTTGAGCAGGTCGTCCAAGGTCCGACCCACGTCGTCGAGCGACTCGGCTCGCGAGCCCACGATGAGGTCCATGTTCCACGTCGCGAATCGCGCCTCGCTTACCGCTTCGGACACCTCGCGGTGGGCCATCGTCCCGTGGCGCCGTCCGAGGTCGTCGAGCACCGCCGGCTGGGTCGATTGCACGCCAAAGCTCATGCGCGTCACGCCGCCAGCGCGGTAGGCGACGAGACGCTCGAGGCTTGCGTCCTCGGGGTTGCACTCGACCGTGACCTCGGCGTCGTCGGTGCGCGCGATCGCCTCAAGTATCGCGAGGAGCCAGTCGGCCGGTAATCGCGACGGCGTCCCCCCGCCGAAGAACACCGACGTGGCAACGGGCAGACCTCCATCACGAGCTTGTTCAATCTCGCGTGACACGCACTCGACGTAGTCGGCCATCAGGTGGTCGCGGTCGGTGTAGGTCGCGAAGGCGCAGTAGTCGCATCGGTGCGCGCAGAACGGCACGTGAACGTAGACGCCAAAGGGCTGCACGGACTCCCCCGTCACGCTAAACCTCGGGCGGCGCGGCGAGCGGCGCCACCGAGCGCGGCGAGCGTAGCCGACGACCGAAGTGCGTTTCGATGGCTCCCTGGGCGAGCGCCATCACCTCGCCGGCGCCCGGCGGATCGGCTTCGCTCAGGACATATCCGAGGTCGCCCCCCACGATGCGTCGCAGCAGCTCGAGCGCAACCGGCGAGATCGATGGGCCCCGGCGGCACTCCTCGCACAGTGTCCCGCCGGCCTCGGCGTCGAAGCCAACGAGGGGGCCGCTGCGGCCGCAGTTCACGCACTCGTCCACAACCGGCTCGGAGCCGTCGAGGGCGAGCAGGCGCAGGTAGAACGAAGCGGGCACCAGCGCGGGCTCGTAGGCAGCGTCGTCCAAGGTCAGGAGAACCCGCGTCAGCAGCTCGAAGATCGCCTCGTCGGGCACGCCGTCGGAAGGAATCGCGTCGACAGCTTCGACGACGGCGTAGCCGGCCGAGATCCGCTCGTAGGACGAGCGCAGTGTGGCGAGGCGCTCGCGGTGGCGCACGTGGCGCGCGACGTAGAACTCGCCGCGCGTCTTCACGAGATCGACGTTCACGTACGCGAGGGTCTCGAGGGTGCCACCCAGACGACTGGTCGTCTTACGGGCGGCCTTCGCGAGCACGCGGACCTTGCCGTGGTGGCGGGTCCAGAGCACCACCACCCGATCCGCCTCGCCGGACTTGTAGGTCCTCAGCACGACCGCGTCGTCGTCGATCTCGATCACGGCTCGGCGTCGTCTCCCCGGTCCCGGAAGTGCTGCTTGCGCGCTGGCCAGCCCATGAAGCGCAGCAAGGCCACGCCGAGCGCAATGATCACCCCCAGAATGAGCGGCACCGCGAGGGGGCCGACGAGACTCGTCGCACCGTTGAGGGCGATCACCCACAGCAGCCCGTACAGCGCCACACCGAGCGCGATCGTCACGCGCAGCACCGTCACTTTTCGACGCCCCCGAAGCGACGGTTGCGGTGCTGGTATTCGTGGATGGCGTTGAAGAGGTCCTCGCGGCGAAAGTCAGGCCAGAGCACGTCAGTGAAGACGAACTCCGCGTACGCCATCTCCCACAGCAGAAAGTTGGAGATCCGGTACTCCCCCGACGTGCGAATCACGAGGTCCGGATCAGGCAGCTCGGGGTGATAGAGGCGCTCGCCGATGCGCTTCTCGTCGATCTTCTTTGCCGGCACCTTGTCGGCGACGAGCTGGCGCACGGCGTCGACGATCTCGGCCCGCCCGCCGTAGTTGAAGGCGATGTTGAGGGTGAGGGCCCGGTTGGCCCTGGTGAGCTCGACCGCGTCGTCCATCCGGGTCAGCACGCCCCTCGGGACCCGCCAGTCCCGTCGGCCCGAGAAGACGATGCGCACGCCATCTTCGTGGAGCTCGTGCTGGCGACGATCGAGGAGGCTGCGGTTGAAGTTCATGAGGTAGCGCACCTCGTCAACGGGGCGCCGCCAATTCTCACTGGAGAAGGCGAAGACCGTGAGGGCCCGGAGCCCGATCGCCAGGGCGCCGTACGTCGTGTCCACCAGGGAGGCCTCGCCGGCGCCGTGGCCCTCGGTGCGGGGCAGGCCCCGCTGTTGGGCCCAGCGGCCGTTGCCGTCCATCACGATGGCGACGTGGCGGGGCATGCTCGAGAGCTCTAGGGACGCCGGAATCGGCGTGGGACGAGGATCGGGCACGTTTAAAACTTAGTTGGCCGCGCCTTCACATCTCCCGCGACACCTAGTGTCGGCGGGTGAAGAGTTTCGACCCCGACGACGAGACACCCGTCGTCGACGAGGGCGACGACGCGGGGATCCAGCTCGCCGACGACGTCGTCGACGTCGACGCTGAAGTGGCGCTCGCGCTGCTCGACGCCATCACGTCGGACTTGCCCGGAGGTGGCGAGATCCGCGAGGGCCAGCGGGCGATGACGCGCTCGGTCGTCTCGGCGTTCGCCCGGCGCCGGCACCACGTCATCGAAGCGGGCACCGGCGTCGGCAAGTCCCTCGCCTACCTCGTCCCCGCCGTCCTTTCCGGCGAGCGGGTCCTCGTCGCGACGGCCACGAAGAACCTCCAGGACCAGCTCGCGAAGAAGGACGCTCCCCAGGTCGCCGCGCACGCGCGCGGCGTGCGCGTCGCGGTGCTGAAGGGCCGCCAGAACTACCTCTGCCGCTACCGGGCGAAGGACGCCGGTGCCGGCGCGCAGCTCAGCCTCGACGATGGCACGGTGGTGCCGAGGGGCGTCGCCGACCAGATGCGACGGATCCTTCGCTGGGCATCGGAGACGACGACGGGTGACCTTGACGAACTGCCCTTCGAGGTGGACGCGAGGGCGCGCCGTAGCCTCTCGGTCACCCCCCAGGAGTGCCTCGGACGGGCGCGCTGTCCCGAGGGCGCCAACTGCTTCGCCGAACTCGCGAGGGACCGAGCGAGCGAGAGCTCGATCGTTATCGTGAACGCCCACCTCTACGCGTCGCACCTCGCCTCGGGATCGATGCTGCTGCCCGCCCACGACTTCGTGATTTTTGACGAGGCCCACGAGATCCTCGACATCTTCGCGACGTTGCTCGGCACGTCGCTCAGCGCTGGGCGACTGCGCGCACTCGCCGCCGGTGCTCGGCCGCTGCTCGACGACGTCGGACGGGCCAACTGCGACCGCCTGATCAGTGTCGCCGACCGGCTCGGATCGGCACTTCTGGCCAAGCTCGAACGCGGCGAGCTGCGAGGCCTTGACGAGGCGTGCGAGGCCGAACTCGCGACCTCCAACGAACTCGTGACCGCGCTCGTCGAGGGCGTGCGCTCGCTGGCGACCCCCTCGCCCGCCGACGAGTTCCGAAAGGTCCGCACGCTTGGTCCGGCCGTGCACCTCGCGAACGACCTCGACCGAGTGAACCGTGTAAAGGACAGCGAACTGCTCTACCTCACGCGCCGCGATCGTGAGGTGGAAATCGAGATCTCGCTGGTGGACGTCGGGCCGCGACTGAAGGACGACCTTTGGGGTCGCGTAACGGCCGTTCTTACAAGCGCGACCATTCCCGACAACCTGCCGAGGAACCTCGGCCTCGAGCAGTACGACATTGAGCACTTCGATAGCCCCTTCGACTACGAGCACCACGCGCTGCTCTACGTGCCCGAGCACTTTCCCGAGCGCACCTCGCCCGAGGCCGAAGCGGCGATCGTCGACGAGCTGGTCGAGTTGATCGGCGCCGCCGGAGGACGCACCCTCGCCCTCTTTACCAACCGTTCGGTGATGCAGCGCGTCGCGGCGGCCGTCACCCCACAACTCGACACCGAGGTCCTCGTTCAGGGCACGCTGTCGCGTCATCGACTCATCGAGGATTTTCGCCACCACACCGAATCCAGCCTCTTCGCCGTCACGAGCTTCTGGCAGGGTGTCGACGTACCGGGCCACTCGCTCAGCCTCGTCACCATTGACCGCCTGCCCTTCAGCGTGCCGAACGATCCCCTCGCCGAGGCCCGTCGGGAGCGGTCCGACAACCCCTTCTACGACGTGGACCTGCCCCGCGCGACGATGCTGCTCGCCCAGGGCGTTGGCCGGCTGATCCGCACCAGCGAGGACCGCGGGGTGGTCGCGGTGCTCGACACGCGCCTGGCGACCGCACGCTACCGCTCGGTCATCGTCAAGAAGCTGCCGCCGATGCGCCGCGTTCGCCAGCGCGACCAGGTCCTCGACTTTCTGCGCGCCTTGCGCTCGCGCGCCGACGCGGGCTAGTAGCCGAAGCGGTCGAGAACCTCGTTGCGCTGTTGCCAGCCGGGCTCGACACGCACGCGCAGCTCGAGGTACATCCCTTCGGGCAGCTGGCGCCTCGCGGCGACGCCGACCTCCTTGAGGACTTGCCCGCCCTTGCCGATCACGATGCCCTTCTGGCTCTCGCGCTCGACGAGGATCTCGACCGTGACGTGGGGCCACTCGAACTCGCTGACCCGGCAGTGGATGGAGTGGGGCAGTTCCTGCTTGGTCTTGCGCACGAGTTGCTCGCGCACGAGCTCGGCGACCCACGTGGCCTCGCTGACGTCAGATACCTCGTCGTCCGGAAAGAGAAATGGCGACTCGGGCATCGCCTGGCGCAGATGGCTGAGCAGCGCGGCCGCACCGTCGCCGGTCTTAGCCGAGACGGGAAAGTACTCGACGCGCCTCGACGCCTCGAGCGAGTTCGAATCGGCCGCGATCGCCTCGACGGCCTCGCTCGCCGCGAGCAGCTGCGCGGCGAGCGCCCCTTTGCCGACTCGGTCGATCTTGTTCACGGCGACGACGAGCGATGGCTGGTCGTGGCCGCGTCCCGCTTCGAGCATGGCCTCGATGACCTGGCGGTCGCCCGGTCCAATCGGTGAATTGGCCTCGATGACCGCGACGACGACATCGACGTCGCCCGCGGCTGATCGTGCTGTCTCGTTGAGCCGTCCGCCGAGGGTCGTCTTTGGACGGTGCAGGCCGGGCGTGTCAACCACGATCAACTGAGTGTCCCCCTCGGTGGCGACGCCGCGCGTGGCGTAGCGCGTCGTGTTGGGCGAAGCCGCAGTGATGGCGACCTTGGCGCCGACGAGTTGATTCACCAGCGTCGACTTGCCGACGTTGGGACGGCCGAGCACGACAGCGAAGCCGGCCCGGGTCACGGGCTGGGCGCCAAGTGCTCGACCAACACCTCTTCGATCCTTCGACCGTCCATGCGCACCACCGTCAGGCGATAGTGCTCGGTCGTGAGCACGTCACCCTCTGCGGGGACCCCGCCCTTTAGGTCGAGGACCAGTCCCCCGACCGTGTCCCAGCCGTCTCTCGGCAGCGCCAGCCCGTATTCGTCGTTGGCGTCGTCGACGTTCATGCGCCCACTGAGCTCAACGCCGCCCTCGAGGGTGCGCCCGTCGTCGTCCTCGACGTTCGGGTCCGATTCGTCGGTGATTTCGCCGACCAGCTCTTCGAGCACGTCCTCGAGGGTCACGAGCCCGGCCGTGCCCCCGTACTCATCGACCACGATGAACAGGTGGCTCTTGGCGTTGCGAATCCCGCTCAGGAGCGAGGCGACACGCTTCGTTTCGGGGACGAACTGGGCCTCGCCCATGTGCTCGCGCAGTGATGCCGAGCCCTGGCCATTCGCGACGAGACTCGCGAGGTGGCGCAGGTTCACGAGCCCCACGACGTCGTCGACGCCGTCGCCGACAACGGGAATGCGCGAGCGCCCGCTCTGGATCGCGAGGTCGAGGGCGTCGCGCGCGCTGGCCGTGTCGTGCACGACGACCATGTCAATGCGCGGAACCATCACCTCGCGCACGATGGTGTCGCCGAACTCGATGACCGAGTGGATGAAGTTGCGCTCCTCGGACTCGATGGCCGCGTCCTCGTGGGCGACGTCGGCCATGGCGAGGACCTCGGACTCGGTGACCCGTCGGCTCGGACGCCCGTCGCCGAAGAGGCCGATCACCGAGTCGGCCACGGCGAGGAGCACGGTCGAGATCCAGCGAACGGGCGCGAATCGCAGGATCCCCCCCACGACGGGCGCGCTCACCAGGGCAGCTTCGTCGGGGTGCTGAATGGCGAAGTTCTTCGGGATGGCCTCGAAGAGAACAAAGATGATGATGACCTCGCAGGCGGTGGCGATGAAGATGCCCGCGGCCCCAAAGACGTGGGCGGCCAAGACGCCGACCATCGTCGCCGAGACCAGCTGGCAGATCAGCACCAGCAACAGCAGCGGGTTGAGGAACTTCTCGGGCGCATCAGCGAGGCCGACGAGCGCCTTCGCGCCGTGGCGACCCTGGTCGCGCAGCGAGCGAGCCCTGGACTTGCTCATACGCGTGAGCGACGTCTCGGAGAGCGCGAAGAATCCCGACAGCATCAGCAGGACCGCGACCGCAACGATCAGATAGGTGTCGCTCGCCCCCCAGGCGGCGGCGATCACGGTGCGCTCGAGCGGTAGTGGCGAGCTAAGAGCTCGCGCTCGCGCGCCTCCATCCGCTCGGCCTGGTCGTCTTCGGCGTGGTCCCAACCCAAAAGGTGCAGGACTCCGTGCACCACGAGCAGCGCCACCTCGTCGTCGAAGGCGACCTCCTGCTCAAGCGCGTTGCGCGCCGCAACGGCCGGACAGATCACGACGTCACCGATGAGCTGGGGAATCTCGGGCAGGGTCGGCTCGCCGGGACCGCTGCCCCCGGCGTCGGGCACCCGGCCCGAGGCCTCGGGCTCGGCGTCGATGGGAAAGCTGAGCACGTCAGTCGGGCCTGCTTCGCCCATGAACTGCTGGTTGAGGTCGGCGATCGTGGGCTCGTCGGCGAAGATGAGCGAGACCTCGGCCAGTCCGCGCACGCCCTCGTCGAGCAGGGCGCCTCGGGCGAGCTCGACCCAGCGCTCCAGGTCGATCTCCTGGTCGTGCTGCTCGTCGGCGGCGTAGATGTCGAGGCTCATGAGGAGCGTTCGTACGCCGCGACGATGTCGGCGACGATACGGTGGCGCACGACGTCCTTCGCGCCGAGGTAGATGAAGCTGACGCCCTCGACGTCACCGAGGATCCGGTCGAGATCGACGAGCCCGCTGCGCTTGCCGTTGAGGTCGATCTGGGTCACGTCGCCGTTCACGACGGCCTTGGAGTTAAAGCCGAGGCGCGTCAAGAACATCTTCATCTGCTCGGGCGTGGTGTTCTGGGCCTCGTCGAGGATGATGAACGAGTCATTGAGCGTACGCCCGCGCATGAAGGCGAGCGGCGCCACCTCCACCGTGCCGTTTGCGATGAGCCGCTGAGCCCCGTCGGGTCCGACCATGTCGTACAGGGCGTCGTAGAGCGGGCGCAGGTAGGGGTCGACCTTGGCCATGACGTCGCCCGGCAAGAAGCCCAGGTTCTCCCCGGCCTCGACGGCTGGCCGCGTCAGGACGATGCGCTGGACCTGCCGGCGGTGGAGAGCCTGAACGGCTTGGGCGACCGCCAGGTAGCTCTTGCCGGTGCCGGCCGGGCCGATGCCGATCGTGATGATGGAGTTGTCGATCGCGTCGGTGTAGCGCTTCTGGCCCAGGGTGGAGGGTCGCACCGCCTTGCCCTTGGCGCCGCGCACGACCTCGTGGCGCAGCACCTCGCTCGGGCGAAGGTCGTCCTCGACCATGTCGATCGTGCGCGAGATCTTGGCCGGATCGAGGACCTGGCCGCTCTCGAGCACGAGAACCAGCTCGTCGAACAGCCGCAGCACCGTGGCGGCGTCCGGGCCGGTCACCGAGATCTGGTTGCCCTGAACGCGAATCTTGGAGGACGGGAATGCGCGCTCCACGACCCGCAGGTGCTCGTCGCGCGCCCCGAGCAGCCCCGCCATCAGGTGGGTGTTGGGAACGTGGGTGGTCGCCGTGAGGGCCTCGTCGGCCTTGGCCTCTGGGGTCATCCCGGTGGCCAGGCCATGGGCCGCCCGCCGAGCACGTGCAGGTGCAGATGCGCGATCGTCTGCTGGCCGTCGGGCCCAACGTTGAAGACGATGCGGTAGCCGCTGTCGCGGATTCCCTCGTCGACGACGACGCGCTGGACGAGGGCCATCAGGTCGTCAAAGACGACGTGATCCTCGGGCGTGACATCGTTCACGTTGACGTAATGGCGCCGGGGGACAACCAGCACGTGCACCGGGGCCTGGGGCGCGATGTCGTAGAAGGCGAGCGATGATTCACTCTCGGCGACCACCTTCGCCGGCGACTCGCCCGCGACGATCTGGCAAAAGAGGCAGTCACTCATCTAGTGCTCTCATCATTACTCATTCCGTGCGCCGTCCAGGGTAAAGCCCCAGCCACCGGCCTGAAACGCGAGCAGCGACGCCGCGACGACGCCGGCCGTCTCAGAACGCAGCACGGTCGGGCCGAGACCGACGCGACGACGGCTCTCGCCCCACTCGCCGTGAGCCCAGCCGCCTTCGGGTCCGACGGCCACGCTGCGTACGCCGCCCCAGTTGCCCTCCGCACCGAGGTCCGCCACGGCGACGAGCGAGTGGACGTCGCGCACCCGCACCGGTTCACCGATCACGAGGTCGTAGGTGCGACGGGACTGGCTGGCGGCCTCGTCGGCGACGCGCCGCCAGCGCGCGAGGATCTTCTCACGGCTCTCGCCCTTGAACTTGACGGTCATGCGCTCGGCGACGAGCGGGATCACTCGGCTCACGCCGACCTCGGTGGCCTTGGCGACGGCCCACTCGGCGCGGTCGCCCTTCAGTGGTGTGAGATACAGGGTCGTCTCGGGCGTCGGCGGATCCAGCTGCACGTCGCTCACGCGACTAAGGACGTCGTCGAGGACCTCGCACAGCGCCCACGACCCGTGCCCGTCAGTAACGACCACTTCCTCGCCCTCGCTGGCGCGCAGCACTTTGCGCAGGTGATGGTCGTCGCCGTGCTCGAGCAGGGGCGTCTCGAGACTGGCCACGCGGAACTGCGCGAGCGCGGCCACACGCCGGGGCCACTCGGCGTAGCTCACTTCTTTGCCCGACGACGACGAAAGAGACCGCCGCTCGGCTCGTAGACGACCTCGCCGCGGTGCTCGGCCCACTTGCGCAGCAGGTCTTCGGAGGTCTCATCGAGCTCGCTCGGCACGTCGACGACCAGGTGAACGTAGAGATCGCCGCGGCCGCGGCCGTGGAGGTGCTCGACGCCCTCGTGGCGCACGCGGTGGATCGTGCCGTTCGCGCTGCCCGGCTCGACCTCGATCGCCAGGCTCTCGCGCAGCGTGGGGACGGTGATGGTCGCGCCGAGCACGGCCTGGGCGAAGGCGACGTGGGCCTCGTGGTGCAGGTCGTCGCCGTGCCGCTCGAAGCGCGGGTCGCTCATGACGCGCAGGTGCACGAAGAGCCGACCGTTCGGTCCCCCGCGCAGCCCGGCCGCGCCGCGCCCGGGTAGGCGCATCGTCGAGCCGTCCTCGACGCCCGCGGGGATGTTCGCCGTCAGCGTCACGCTCTGCTTGTGGCGCCCCTCACCACGGCACTCCTTGCAGGGCGTCTCGATCCGCGAGCCCATGCCCTGGCAGCGCGGGCAGGTCTGCGACGTCACCATCTGGCCCAGGATCGAGTTACGCACCCGACGGACTTCGCCGGTGCCGTGGCACTCTTCGCACTGGATGGGCGAGGTCCCCGGGGCGCTCCCCGAGCCCCCACAGGTCGCGCAGCGCAGGGGCAGGGTCACGGTAACTTCGCGCGCCGCGCCAAAGGCCGCCTCCTCGAGCGTGATGTCGAGTGCGACTTCGGCGTCGGGCCCCGGCTGGGGGCCCCGGCGGGCCTGGCTGGTCGCTCCCAAGCCCCCGAAAAACATGTCGAAGATGTCCTGCACCGAGGTCGCGCCGAAGGGGCTGCCCCCGACGTCCGAGCCGAAGCGGTCGTAGTTGGCCCGTCGCTCGGGGTCAGAGAGGATCTCGTAGGCCTGGGAGACCTCCTTGAAGCGTGACTCGGCCATGGGGTCGTCGGTATTCGAGTCGGGGTGGTACTTGCGCGCGAGGCGCCGGTAAGCGGCCTTCAGCTCCTCGGGCGAGCAGTGCTCGTCGACCTCGAGCACCTCGTAGAGGTTGAGGTTAGCCACGCTCGCCCCCGCCGAAATGCTTCGAGAGGTGGCGCGAGACTGCTTCGGCCGCGGCCATCACCTCGCGGTACTTCATGCGCGTCGGGCCGAGCAGACCGACGGCGCCGATGGTCTCGCCCTCGAGCGAGACGGGCGCCACGATGACCGCGCACGAACTCAGCGGCTCGAAGCCGAACTCCGAGCCGATAGCGACCGAGATCCCCTTATCCAGGATGTCCTCGACGAGCGAAACGACAAGGAGTTCTTGCTCGAGGATGCCGAGCACCTTGCGCACCGTCTCGACGCCCTCGAACACCTCGGCGACGCGCGACGAGCCGCCGATGTAGACCTGCTCGCCCTCCATGGTCGGCACCTCGGCGTGCAGCACGGCGACCGACTCGCGCACCAGCTTGGCGATGGTGTCGGCGCGCGAGGGCACCTGGACCTTGGACTCGAGCGTCGTGCCAATGAGCAGCGCGTGCAACTGGCGCGAGGCCTCGCTCACCTCGACGTGGTTCGCTTCGAAGTTCGTCAGCACGCTGTGCTTGGTCACCGTACCGTCGGAGAAGACCGTCACCAAGAGGTGGTGGCGGGCGTCGAGGTTCACGAGCTGCACGCTGAGCACGCTCGCCCGGCTGTGGCCCGCGCCGACGACGACCGAGGTGTAGTGGGTCAGCTGGCTGAGCAGCGTCGAAGTCTGCTCGAGGACGTCCTCGACCTCGCCGCGCACGCGGGCGAAGAAGTCCCGGACCTGGCGCTGCTGGGCCGGACCGAGGACACCGGCGTCGAGGTGGTCGACGAAGTAGCGGTAGCCCTTGTCGGTCGGCACCCGACCGGCCGAGGTGTGGGGCTGGGCGAGGTAGCCCTCGCGCTCGAGGGCCACCATCTCGCTGCGCACCGTCGCCGAGGAGACGAGCAGGTCGGCGTTCTGGGCGACCGAGGAGGATCCCACGGGCTGGGCCGTGTCAATGTGCTCGATGACGACGGCCTCGAGGATCGTGGCCTTGCGCGCGTCGAGGTCCCTCGCGGGCTGGGGGTGCGTCTTCACGCGGCGGACCATAGGGACTCCTTGTTAGCACTCGATTTTACCGAGTGCTAAGTGCGAGCCAACCATATGCCTAGAGTGGGCCGGTGGAGACCTTCGAAGCCCCGGAACGACCCAATCCGCCCAACTCGGGCGACGAGCGGACCCAGCTCGAGGGCTGGCTCGACTTCGAGCGCGCGACGCTGCTACGCAAGTGCGACGGGCTGAACGTCGCCCAGCTAAAGGAGCGGCCCGTCGCCACGTCTTCGCTCTCGCTGCTCGGGATCGTTCGCCACATGACGTTCGTCGAGCAGGTCTGGTTCGAGACCGTCTTCGCCGGTCGCGAGACCGTTGACTACTACAAGTCCGAAGCCGACCGCGACGCCGACTTCCACGACCTCGACAGCGTCGCCGCCGAAGAGGCTTTCGACCTGTTCGTGCGCTCGGTCGCGCTCTCGCGCGAGCTGGCGATGGGCCACTCGCTGGACGAGCTCGCCGCGCGCCCGCGACGCGGCCGTGAGGTCGACCTGCGCTGGATCTACGTGCACATGATTGAGGAGTACGCGCGCCACAACGGCCACGCCGATCTCATCCGCGAGCTGATCGACGGCGCGACCGGCTACTAGAGCTACTCCTCGAGCTTCAGCGCCGCGACGAACGCCTCCTGGGGCACCTCCACCCGACCGAGGTTCTTCATGCGCTTCTTGCCCTCCTTCTGCTTCTCCAGGAGCTTGCGCTTGCGCGTGATGTCGCCGCCGTAGCACTTGGCGAGGACGTCCTTGCGGCGCGCCTTGACCGTCTCGCGCGCGACGACCCGCCCCCCGATGGCCGCCTGGATCGGCACGTCGAACATCTGGCGCGGTATCAGCTCCTTCAGCCGCTCGGCCATCTTTCGCCCGTAGAGCTCGGCGTTCGTGCGGTGCACGATCGTCGAGAAGGCGTCGACCGGCTCGTGGTTGATCAGGACGTCGACGCGCACGACCGAGGAGGTGACGTAGCCGCTCGGCTCGTAGTCGAGCGAGGCGTAGCCCTTGGTGCGGCTCTTCAGCGAGTCGAAGAAGTCGATCACCACCTCGGCCAAGGGGATGCGGTAGCGCAGCTCGACCCGCTCGGTCGAGAGGTACTCCATCACGAGCATCTCGCCGCGCCGGCTCTGGGCTAGGTCCATGACCGAGCCCAGGTACTCGACCGGCGTGAGGACGGTCACGTCGAGCATCGGCTCGTCGACGTGGTCGAGCCGGCTCGCCTCGGGCAGGTCGGTCGGGTTGTCGACGAGGACCTCGCTACCGTCGGTGAGAAAGGCTCGGTAAACGACCGAAGGCGCGGTCGCGATGAGCGCCAGGTTGAACTCGCGCTCGAGGCGCTCGCGCACGATCTCCATGTGCAAGAGTCCGAGGAAGCCGCAGCGAAAGCCGAAGCCGAGCGCGTGCGAGGTCTCGGGCTCGTAAGTGATCGACGCGTCGTTCAGCTTCAACTTGTCGAGGGCGTCGCGCAGGTTGGTTAGGTCGTCCCCGTCGATCGGGTAGATGCCGCAAAAGACCATGGGCTTGGGATCCTGGTAGCCCTCGAGGGGAGAGGCGGCCGGGCGCCGCGCCTCGGTGATCGTCTCGCCCGAGCGCGCGCCGGCCACATCGCGGATGCCCGTCACGACGTAACCCACCTCGCCCGGACCCAGCCGGTCGACGATTTCCATCTCGGGCGTGCGCACGCCGATCTCTTCCATCTCGTGCTCGGTGGCGGCGCGCATCATGCGGATCCTCGTGCCCCGGCGCAGGGTGCCGTCGACCACGCGTATCGAGCTGATCACGCCCCGGTACTGGTCGTAGAACGAGTCGAAGATCAGGGCCCGCAGCGGCGCCGACGCGTCACCGACGGGCGCCGGGATGCGCTCGATGACGGCCTCCAGCAGCTCCGCTACGCCCTGGCCGGTCTTGGCCGAGATCGAGAGGATGGTCTTGGCGTCAATGCCGAGCACACGTTCCAGCTCCTCCTTGCACCGCTCGGGCTCGGCCGCGGGCAGGTCGATCTTGTTGAGCACGGCGATGATCGTCAGGTTGTGCTCGATCGCTTGGTAGCAGTTGGCGAGGGTCTGGGCCTGGATGCCCTGGCTCGCGTCGACGAGCAGTACCGCGCCCTCGCACGCGGCCAGCGAGCGCGAGACTTCGTAGCCGAAGTCGACGTGGCCCGGCGTGTCGATCAGTTGGATGACGTGGCCCTGGTAGTGAACCCTGACGTTCTGAGCCTTGATCGTGATCCCGCGTTCGCGTTCGATGTCCATCGAGTCGAGATACTGGGCGCGCATGAGACGCGGCTCGACGGCGCTTGTCAGCTCGAGAATACGGTCCGACAAGGTCGACTTGCCGTGATCGATGTGGGCGATGATGCTGATATTTCGGATCTGGGCGGTGTCGAGTGAAGTGGCCACGGTCACTCAAGGCTACCGGGCACGATTGAAACTCCCCGGCCGCAAAGGGTTCGCGGGGACCTCTGCTAGCATCGATGGGCCCGCCGAAGGCGTAGCGAGAACGAGGTTGTCCGTGGCCAACATCAAGAGCCAGATCAAGCGCAACAAGCAGAGCGCGGTCGACCGTGAGCGCAACAAGGGCGTCAAGTCCGAGCTGCGCACGCGCGCGAAGAACGCCGTCGCCGCGGTCAGCACTGAGGACGAAGAGGCGACGCTGCGCCTCGCGATCAAGCGCATCGACATGGCGGCCGCGAAGGGCGTCATCCACAAGAACCAGGCGGCGAACAAGAAGAGCGGGTTGATGAAGCGGATCAACGCCCTGCGCGACGAGGAAGCCGGCAGCTAGCTGCGCCGGGCGCCGTAGGTCAGGCGCGCCAGGCGCGCCACCAGAATCTCCATCACCGTCAACTCGGTCACGTCGAGGTCGTTGTCCAGGTCGCGCCCGCCGTAGCTCACCCCGCCCTTCAGCGCGAGGTCGGACTCGGTGATCCAGTGCACCGCCGTCGCGAGGCGCTTCGCGCCGAGCCGATCGGCCATCTGCAGCGACTTGCCCGCGGGGAAGGTGCTGCCGCCGAGGATCGCCGCGGCCTCTTCCTTCGTCCGCGCGCTGCCGCCCTCGAGGCGCGCCATGTTGAGATAGTGGCGCTGCAAGAGCGCCACGAGCTGGAGGGCGGCACGCTGGCGAGACTCGAGCATGCGCCGTGCGACGATGATGGCCTTCGTCGCGTCGCCGGCGTCGATGGCGTCGGTGAGGTCCCAGGCCGGTACGTCGCCGGCGTCGCCGAGGTAGGGCTCGAGCTTCGCGAAGGCGACGGGAGCCGCGCCGTAGATCGACCGAAGCGTGCGCGCCAGAGCGTCGACGCGCGCGACGTCGTCGCCCACCTGCTCAGCGACCCGCTGGGCGGTCGATTGGTCGATCGACACGCCGTATTCGTCCATCTTCGCCCGCACGAATTCCACGCGGTCGGCCGTGCGCGAACCGACGTTCACTTCGATGACCTCGTTGGCTGCTTTCGCCAGTCGATGCGACTTGGGTCCGACCACGGCGAGGACGAGCACCGTGGATGGCGCGGGCGAGTCCATCCACCGGGTGAGCTGGGCGACCTCGTCGCCGACGAGTAGTTGCGCGTCGCGCACCACGACGACTCGCCGCTCGGCAAGGAACGGCGGCGTGTTGAGCGCCTCCAGGACCTGGGGCAGGACCGGTTCTCCCGTGCCGAGGGTCACGTCCTTTGCCGTGAAGTCCTGCAGCGCGATGGAGGGGTCGAGATCGCCTAAGGCACTTGCGATGACGTTGTGCACCGCGTCGTAGACCATCGTTGCGTCGGTACCGACCACGCAGACGCTCGGACTACTCACCGGTCGACCTCCGTCAGGCGGGCGAGCGTGTCCCGCACGCGCACCGTCCCCGCCACGTCATGCACTCGGACGATACGACATCCCAGGGTGATGCCAAGGGCCGCCGCGGCGAGCGACGCCTCGCGCCGCTCAGTGACCTCAAGCCCGAAGACGGCGCCGAGGAAGGTCTTGTTCGAGGCCGAGAGCAGCAGCGGTGCGCCCAGGCCGGCCAGCGCGTTCGAGTCGCGCAGCAGCTGCAGGGACTGCTCGGCGGTCTTGCCGAGGTCGAGCCCGGCGTCAAAGACGACCTGCTCGGCCGAAAGACCGGCCGACTTGGCCCAGCGACGGCGTTCGAGGAGATAGTCGATGACGCTCTTCGTGACGTCGTCGTAGTGAGGGTTCGGGTCAGCCACTCGCGGGCGCAGCCGGATGTGGGTCGCGACCACGGTCGCCTGGGCCTCGGCGGCTGCCCCAAGGTAGGTCGGGTCCCCAAAGCCGCTGATGTCGTTGCCGACGCACGCGCCCGCGGCGAAACTCGCTCGCGCGACCGAGGCCCGCCAAGTGTCGACGCTGAGTGGCGCGTCGAAGCGCCGCACGAGCTCTTCGACGACCGGCACCACGCGCTCGAGCTCTTCGGCCTCGCTCACGTCCTCCCCCGGCCCGGCCCTGACGCCCCCGACGTCGAGCAGGTCTGCGCCCTCGGTGACGAGCTGCTCGGCGCGGCGAAAGAGCGCGTCGAGCTCGAAGGTGGCCGCCGGCTCGTAGAACGAGTCCCTCGTGCGGTTCAAGATGCCCATCACCAGGGCCCGCGAGGCGACGTCGACGCGTCGGCTCCCGAGGGCGAGCATCAACGGCCCCGCCGGGCGAAAGACCTCCACTAGTAAAGGCGACTAGCGAGCCGTCGGCGGTACGCCACGTAGCGCGCGTCCTCGGGTCCCAGCGCGTCGAGCACCTCGAGCAGCTGGTCCTTGGAGGCGTCACTTGTCGCGGACTGCTCCAGCAGATGCTCAAGCAGGAGATCGACGTCGCTGTCGAGGCGCACACCGCTTCGCTGGAGGTGAAGACGCGCGAGCACCGTCTTGGCGCCGAGCACGCCGGCGAAGGGGAGCAGCACTGCCTCGGCCTCGTCCAAACGGTCCTCCTGGCGCAGGTAGTCCCCCAGCGCCACGGCCGCTTCGGCGTTCGTCGGGTCGAGCGCTAGCGCCTCACGCAACGACGACTCGTCGCCGGCGCTGAGGAGTTGATCGACGACGGACGCGCCCGGCGCGAGACGCTCGACGAAAGCGCGCACCGCCGACTCGGGCAGGGCACCGACGAAGGTGTCGACGATCTTTGCGTCGCGCAGCGCGAAGACGGCCGGGATCGACTGGACCTGGAAGGCCTGGGCGATCTCGAGGTTCGCGTCGACGTCGACCTTGGCGAGTTCGACGGCGCCATCGGTCTCGTCAATCACCTTTTCGAGGATCGGACCGAGTGTCTTGCACGGGCCGCACCACTCGGCCCACAGGTCTACGACGACCGGTACGCTCATCGATCGTTCGAGCACGTCGGTGGCGAAAGTGGCGTCGGTGACGTTTTTCACGCGCTCAGCCTAACGTTCGATGACCCAACAAGGGGACGCTCGAGCCGCTGTTAGCCTCGGCCCATATGGGGACGGTGACGGGAATCGACGAGGCGAACGTCACGGTGTGGATGGAAGTGCACCTCGGCGCCACGGCACCGCTTTCATTCGACCTCATCGCCGGCGGTCGCTCGAATCTGACCTTCCGCGTTGACGACTCGGCCGAGCACACCTACGCGCTGCGCCGGCCGCCAGTAAGCCATGTGCTGCCGACCGCCCACGACATGGTTCGCGAGTACACCATCCTTAGTGCGCTGCATCCGTTGGGCATCCCGGTGCCGAGGCCCTTCGCACTCTGCACCGACGAGCTCGTGAACGGGCGGCCCTTCTACGTCATGGAGTTCGTCGAGGGCGCCATCTTGCGCGACCGGGCCCAAGCCGAGGCGACGTATGACGTCGCGACACGCGGTGAGATCGGCGACCATTTGGCCGCGACCCTGGCCCAACTGCACGACGTCGACGTCGACGCTGCGGGCCTGGGCGGTCTCGCGCGCCACGACGGGTACATCGAGCGCCAACTGCGACGCTGGCGGAGCCAGTTCGAGCAGATGCGCGTCGAGGGCGTCGACCACGACAACGTGGTCGAAGAGGTGGGCGACGAGCTCGCCCGCTCGATACCCGTCCAGCAGGGCGTCACGATCGTGCACGGCGACTACCGGCTCGACAACACCGTGCTCGACGAGCGCGGTCGCGTGCGGGCCATCCTCGACTGGGAGATCTGCACGCTCGGCGATCCAATGGCTGACCTCGGGGTGCTGCTGTGCTACTGGGCCGAGCCCGGCGACCAGACGAGCGCCATGCTGGGCGCCGCGCCCACCCTGGCGCCGGGCTTCGCGACGCGCGACCAGGTCCTGAAGGCCTACGCGAGTCGCTCGAATCTCGACGTCAGCCACGTCGCCTACTATCAAGCCTTCGGTTACTGGAAGTTGGCCTGCATCCTCCAGGGCGTGTTCGCGCGTTACCGAGCGGGCGCCACCGCGGGCGATCAAGGCAGCGTCGAGGAGTTCCCGGCGCATATTGCGTTACTGGCTGAGACGGCCAAGCAGACTTTGGAGGGATGATGGACGACGAGATCTACGACCGGATCATCTTCCTCGCCGACCCGGACCTGAACGAGCCGGTGCTCGTCGTCGGCCTCGAAGGCTGGATCGACGCCGGCATCGCCGCGAGCACGGCGGTGGCGACGTTGCTCGAGACCATCCCGACCGAGGTGCTGGCAACCTTCGACACCGAGTACTTCATTGACCAGCGGGCCCGGCGTCCCCTGGCGCGCATCGTCGACGGGGTCACGACCGAGCTCACCTGGCCCGAGATCCAGTTCCGTTACGGGCGCGACGGCGACGGGGCGGACGTGCTCTTTCTCGTGGGACCCGAGCCCGACTTCCACTGGAGCGACTTCGTCGACGTCGTCACCGACGCCGCCGGCCGATTCGACGTGCGCCTCGTCGTAGGGCTCGGCGCCTTTCCCGCGCCGACGCCCCACACCCGGCCGGTGCGCGTGATCGGCACGGCACCCGCGGCGAGCGCGCAGCTCCTCGCCAATGTCGGCTCGGTCTCGGGCGAGCTCGAGGTTCCCGCGGGGATCGGCACGGCCCTCGAGCTGGGATTCGCCGAAGTGGACATGGACGTCATGACGCTCTGGGCCCGAGTGCCTCACTACGTCGCCTCGATGCCCTACCCCGAGGCGTCGGCCGCTCTCATCGACGGTCTCGCGCGCATCTCGGGCCTCACCCTCGACGCCGGCCACCTGCGCGCTTCGGCCGACGAGGCCCGCCAGCGCGTCGACGACCTCGTGACGAACAACCCCGAGCACGCGGCGATGGTTCAGCGACTCGAGGCCGCGGCCGACCAGACCGAGGGCACCTCCCTGGGCGAGGACGTGCCGAGCGGCGACGAGCTCGCGGCCGAGCTCGAGAAGTTCCTGCGCGGCGAGGCGATCTAGAGCCCGATCCCCGGCCCGTCGACGTCGCCCGCTTCGATCCGCAGGCCCAGCCCGAGCGCGTAGCCGTCGAGGTAGGTCGCGCTATCGACCTGGCGGGGATGGCGATTGGCGATCTCGTAGAAGCGCACCGAGTGGTCGGCCTCTTGCAGGTGGGCCAGCTCGTGCACCAAGACGGCGTCGATCACCCACTCGGGGCACTGGCGTAGGCGGCTCGAGACGCGGATCTCGCGCGTCCCGGGCGAGCACGAGGCCCAGCGAGCCTGCTGGTTGCTCACCCAGCGAACGGACGCGGGCATCACCATGTCGTTGTACTGCTCCGCGAGGCACCGGGCGCGCTCTTCGAGCGCCCCGTCGCCCCCCGCGTTCTGGGGCCGCTGGACCATGAGTCGCTCGACTAACTCGTCGACGAAATCACGGCGCTCACGACCACGTACGCGCGCGGGGATCTGCACCACGATGCGGCTCCCCGACCAGTGGGCGTTGCCCGTTTTCTTGCGCCGCGACGAAGCTCGGATCTCGACCTCGGGCCGGTCGAACTGCGGTGGCTCGATGGTGACCTGGGTGTGCGGGGCCGACTTGCGATTCGCCATCACAGGACGATGTTGACAAGCCGCGGCGGCCGCGCGATCACGCGCGATGGCACCGCGCCTCGAAGGGCCACTGCGATGGCCTCGTCGGCGAGGGCGGCGGTCGCGGCGTCCTCTTCGCTGATCGTGGGTGACACGGCGAGCCGCGCGCGCACCTTGCCGTTCACTTCGACGACCATCGTGACCGTCGTCTCGGCGGCGAGCACGGGATCGGCAACGGGCCAGTCCAGCTGATGGACGCTCGGGAGGTCTGGATGGCGCTGCTCCCAGAGTTCCGCCGTGATATGCGGAGTCATCGGAGCGAGCAGCTTGGTCAGGGTGTCCAGCGCCTCGTCGAACGTGCCGCGCTCGATGCCCGCGTCGCTGCGCGCGACCTTGGAGACCGCGTTGTAGAGCTCCATGATCGCGGCGACGGCGGTGTTGTAGCTCCATCGGTCGAAGTCCCGGGTCACGCGCGCGATCGTGCGGTGCGTCACCTGGCGCACTGCGAGATCGCTCTCGTCCGCCACCGCGTGGAAGTGCACGTCGTGGAGCTGGCACAGCCGGTAGAAGCGCTCAAGGAAGCGCCCGCAGCCCTCGATCACGTCGTCGGTCTGATCGGTCCAGTCCAGGTTGTCCCCCGGCGGGCCGGCGAAGAGATGATAGAGCCGAAGTCCGTCGGCCCCGACGGCCTGGTAGTAGTCCTCGGGAGTGATGAGATTGCCCTTGGACTTGGACATCTTGGATCCCCGCAGGCGAATCATGCCCTGGGTGAAGAGGCGCTGGAACGGCTCGCGCGGCAGGCCCGGGGCGAGACCGATGTCGTCGAGGGCCTTTAGGTAGAAGCGGGCGTAGAGCAGGTGAAGAATCGCGTGCTCAATGCCCCCGATGTACTGATCGACCGGCATCCACTTCGCGGCCTCACCTGGGTCGAAAGCCATGGTCGGCGTGAAGGGGTCGGCGAAGCGCAGGAAGTACCACGAGGAGTCGGTGAAGGTGTCCATCGTGTCCGTCTCGCGCCGGGCTGGCTTGCCGCATTTGGGGCAGGTCGTGTGGAGGAAGCCTTCGTGGGTCGCGAGCGGCGACTGGCCGCTCTTGTCCATGACAACATCGTCGGGGGCGAGGACCGGCAGCTGGTCCAGCGGGACCGGCACGATGCCGTCGTCGTCGCAGTAGATGACCGGTATCGGACAGCCCCAGAACCGCTGGCGCGAGATGAGCCAGTCGCGAAGGCGGTAGTTGACTTTGCTCACGCCGTTGGCGTGCTCGACGAGGTAGCTCGCCGCGCTCGCCTTCGCGTCCTCGACGTTGAGGCCGTTCAGAAAGCCCGAGTTGATGTGGCCGCCGTCGCCACTGTAGGCACCCTCGTGGTTGGTGGGCGGCTCGACCGTGCGCACGACGGGCAGCCCATGGACCTGGGCGAACTCGTAGTCACGCTCGTCCTCGCCGGGTACGGCCATGATCGCGCCCGTACCGTAGGTCCCGAGCACGTAGTCGGCGACGTAGACGGGCACCGGCTCGCCCGTGAAGGGGTTGATCACGAAGCTGCCCGTAAAGGCGCCGCGCTTCTCGAACCCGACGCCCTCGCTCGAGGGCGTCGTGCGATCGATCTCACTCGTCGTGCTCGCCCGATGGACGATCTCCTCGACGTTCGCGCGCTCGGCTTCGGCCGTGAGCGACTCGAGCATCGGGTGCTCGGGGGCCACGACGGCGTAGGTCACGCCAAAGCCCGTATCCGGGCGCGTCGTGAAGACACGCAGCGCCTTCGCGCGGTCGTTGGCGAAAGGCAGATCGAACTCGACGCCCTCGCTGCGGCCGATCCAGTTGCGCTGCATGACCTTCACCCGCTCGGGCCAGTCGAGTTCGCCGAGGCCGTCGAGCAGCTCTTCGGCGTAGTCGGTGATCTTGAAGAACCACTGCTCGAGGTTGCGGCGCACGACGATGTCGCCCGAACGCTCGCACGTGCCGTCTGCGAGCACCTGCTCATTTGCGAGCACGGTCAGACAGCCAGGGCACCAGTTCACCTGCGCCTCGGCGCGGTACGCGAGGCCGTGCTCTAGGAACGCGAGGAAGATCACCTGGGACCACTTCATGAACTCCGGGTCGTGACTGTAGATCTCGCGGCGCCAGTCGTAGACCGCGCCGAGGCGTCGCACCGAGGTCTTCAGCTCGTGGATGCGCGCCTCGGTGAAGAGCCGCGGGTGGCTGCCGGCCTTGATGGCGGCGTTCTCGGCCGGCAGTCCGAACGAGTCGAAGCCGTAGGGCGACAGCACGGCCTTGCCGCGCATCGTCTGGTAGCGCACCACGAGGTCACCGAAGGTGTAGTTGCGCACGTGGCCCTGGTGGGCGGCGCCCGAGGGGTAGGGGTACATGCAGAGCGCGTAGTAGCGCTCGCGGGGGTCGTCGTTGTCGACGTCGTACGTGCCCTCGTCGAGCCAGCGCGCCTGCCACTTCTCCTCCACCGCGGCGACGTCAAAGGGGCGACTCATTGCGACATTCTAGGTAGGAAACGCCTACTCTCTTTCCAAAAGGGAGCATCCACGGTGGCTGAGACGACCTACATCCTGGTGCACGGCGCGTGGGGCGGCGCGTGGTGTTGGCGTCTCGTGGGCGAAGAGCTCACTCGACGCGGCGTGCCGTGGACAGCGATCGACCTGCCGAGCTCGACCCTTGGCGCTCACCCCAACACGTACCTCGCCGATGACGCGCGCGAGGTCGTTGCGGTCGCCCAACTCGACGGGCCGGTCGCGCTCGTCGGCCACAGCTACGGAGGTGCCGTCATTACCGAGGCCGCCGAGCAGCTCCCCCACCTCGAACGGCTGATCTACGTAGCCGCTCTGGTTCCCCTGCTCGGCGAGAGCGCGTTCGAGGTGACTCGCGAGATCGACGTGCGCACGCTTCTTGATCAGGCGATCGAGGCAGACGACGGCGTTCTCCGGCTGAATCCAGTTCTCGCTCGCACGGCGCTCTACGAGGACTGCCCCGACGACGTCGCGACGTGGGCCGTGTCGCAACTTTCAACGCAGACTGTCGCCAGCCTCCGCAGCCCGCGCAGCGCGTTCGACGTTGACGTTCCCTCCTTCTATGTTCGCTGCACGCTCGACCAAGCCGTCGATCCCGGATTGCAAGTGGACCTGGCGCAGCGTTGCCACGAACTGGTCAACCTCGAGAGTGGCCACACGCCTTTGCTCTCGCAGCCCGAAGTGCTGTGCGACCTGTTACTGTCCAGCGCCGAGGCGTGAGGGTGGTTGCCTTGAGAGATACGGCCAAGAGGGGCCGGTCGGTGATGGGGCCGTGAAGCCCGAGAAGGTCGCGGCCTACCTTCTTCGCTTTCCGCAAACAACTGAGGAGCAACCCTTCGGCCCCGAAGTCGACGTCTACAAAGTCGGGGGAAAGATGTTCGCGATCCTCGGTCCGGATGACTCGCCACCGAGGGTCTCGTTGAAGTGCGATCCTCTGCTCGCCCAGGAGTTGCGCAGCGAATTCGCCGCGGTGACGCCGGGTTACCACCTCAACAAGACGCACTGGAACACGGTCGTGCTCGACGACAGCGTCCCCGACATCGAGCTGAAGAAGATGATCTCGCACTCCTACGAGCAGGTCGTTAGCGGCCTACCAAAGGCGCTTCGTGTGCGGTTGTCGTCCCTCAAATGGCCAGCGGTGTGACACTGCCGACGTGCGTACTCGCGTTCAACGCAGTCAATTCATCGACGTCGACGTACCCGCCGGGAACACCCGTAACCTGAGGTCGCCGCGAAGCCAACTGCTAACATCTGAAGACCTTTTGGGGGTATAGCTCAGCTGGTAGAGCAC
The DNA here is from genome assembly GCA_963749355.1 of uncultured Acidimicrobiaceae bacterium. GTDB lineage: Bacteria > Actinomycetota > Acidimicrobiia > Acidimicrobiales > RAAP-2 > RAAP-2. Next base: position 2,887 of record CAVVMM010000002.1, on the reverse strand, counting down.
TTGCATGGCATGCAAGGGGTCAGGGGTTCGAATCCCCTTACCTCCACAAAAGTGGTTTCCATCCGAACACCTGTCCCAGGTGTCTGACGAGCCCTTGGGGACAGGACAACTTCCCCGGTCTGTCGACTGGGAATGTTGAGGGTGATGTCCACCTGTTTTCCGGGGCGGATGATGATCTCCGCCACGAGCGCCGCTAGGACTCGCTTCCGCTCCATGTGACTGGAGTCCTCAGTGAGTGCGCCATGCACCAAGCCAGTGAGGTCGTCCAGCTCACCCGATGACATGACCTCCTCGCTCAGTACAGCGATCTGAGACTGCAGTTCCTTCAGCCCGTTCCTGAATCGGCCGATTTCTTGCTGCTTTGTCTCGATACGCTCTGCGGCCATAGTCGCTGAGGTCCCACCTTCCTCGAACAGCGTCATAAGGCGTTCGGTTGCTTTAGTGGCTTGCGTGATCTGAGACCTGATTCCACCGGCCAACGCCTCGAGCTCGCGTAGCCGTCGCGGAGCTTCACTTCGTGCCTCAGTGATCGCCTCAGCGAACAACCCCGTGTCGGCGTAGGTTGCGATGATCTGATCGATCACCATCGCTTCGAGCGCGTCTGCCTGAACGTTGTCATTGGAACAAGTCTTTCCACCACGCTGGTTCTTCCGGTTGGAACAGCTGTAGTACCTAAATGTCCCTCGCTTGCCATTGGCGCTATTGCCGACGTACGGTCCTGCGCACGCCCCGCACGTAACACGCCCGGTCAGCAGGTAATTTGAGGTCGTTGTTACCGCTTGTGCGGTTCTTCGCACGGCGCGCTCACTTCGAAGGGTCTGAGCCTTCTCCCACGTCGCCTCTTCGAGTATCGCATCGTGCTTGCCCTCGTAGACGTTGCCCTTGTGGTACACCTTGCCAATGTAAAGATCGTTCTCGAGCGTCCGTAGGACAGTGCTCGCGTCCCATGGCTTGTCCTTCTTAGTTGTGTGGCCCGCTGCATTTCATCCGTGTGGCCACTTCCTTCGCACCGGCACCACCTATGTAGAGAGTGAAGAGTTTACGGATCACTGCTGCTCCGGCGGCATCAACGACGAGCATCTTCGTTGTTGCGTCCTTCACATAGCCCAGTGGAGGGCTTGCGTTGTACTCACCTCGCGCTGCCTTTTCAGCATTGCCGTTCCGAATTCTGTCTAGGAAGAGGTCATGCTCGAACTCAGCAAAGACCGCCAAGATTTGCATCATCATCTTCCCCGGAGATGTCATGGAGTCGAAGGGTTCGGTTGCTGAGCGAAAGCCCTTTCCATAGTCGTCGAGCGTCGACACGATCGACGAGACACCCTTGACCGACCTGCCGAGTCTGTCGATTCGGTAAACGAGAAGCACGTCGTACTCATCGTTGAGGGCTGCAGTTATTGCCCGCTGAAGACCGGGACGGTCTGTGGTCACGCCGGACTGCTGATCGGTGAAGTCTGCAACAATCTCGTGGTCGGGCTGACTCATCACGAACGACTGCAGTGCCTTCTGTTGTGCCTCAAGTGAGTAGGGCTGGTTCGTTTCATCAGTCGAGATACGCCGGTAAGTACCAATACGGATGATCTTGCGTTCTTCGGACGTTGCCTCCAACGTGGCTTTGACTCGAGTACCCATGTAATTCCCTTCCGCCATCAGTGTGGCACTTATGTTTGTGGTTCGGCGGGAGCCGGACCAAACGAAGAAGAAGACCCCGCAGTCACCTGGCGTTTGGGCCGGGAAACTACGGGGTCTGAGATAATCGTTCGCCGCCTATACGGCGACACGATCGTCGGCGGCCAGACTCGATGTCGAGTTGAGTTGGCATCGCAGGAGTTCACCGAGTGCCGTAGTCGCATCGGTAAGTTCACTCAGGTCCACGACTTTGGTGATGACGGTACCGAGTATCGGTGCCGCAGACGCACCAGCAGGAGCGCTTCTGCGTTGAAACCGCCAGTGCGGTGGTGGAGGGACGCTCCACGGAGTACCCGGATTGACCAGCCGGGATCTGGGGGGTTTGCTTGGTCATGTAGATGACCGTCTGACGGCACCCGATCCTCGCAATCACCGCACGGTTAAGACCTCGGTAGACAGAATCTCGTCGAAATGACAATCGACCAGGGAAAATGGCAAATATTCGATGGAAAGGAGCCCAGAGCCGCGTATAAGTAAGGCGTCACGCTCAAGAGCCATACTTCACCCGTGGGCCTTACCTACTACGAACTATTCGGGGTGTCTCAAACTGCCACCAACGAAGAGATAGAGCGGGCATATCGAAGCGCGTCAAAGGCGTATCACCCCGACGCGCAAGGCCCTGTCGCGAATGCAGCCCTGTTCCGAGAAGCAACAGAAGCCAGGGACACTCTCATTGACCCCGATGAGCGGAGAGAAGTGCGACGCGGGTCTATGCGTTCAGAGTCTCCGGGGCCTAAGCAGAAGCATTCGGAGTCTCCTCCTCACCCCGGCCAGAAGGACGAGCCCCAATCCCGAACCAGCGCACGGGGAACGACCACCCGCAGCTAGTCAGAGGATGCAACGAAGCAAGCCCCTTTTGGTATTGGCGGGGCTTACATACGTTCTCAGTCGAGCGATCATCCAATGCGGGAATCAAGTCCACTTAGCCTTCATTTCATATGGCGGCCACCAGTTGATGGCTTGGTCCGCTATTCCCGGCATTGATGTTTTTCGTTGTTCCTAAGAGACAAGTTCAGAAGTTTTACGCTCGCCTGGGAAGGCTAATGAGTAAATTTCAGAACTCCGCATCCGCTCGCTCAAAATCTGATTGATTGTCCAGCGCCCAATCCTGGTGGGGGTTCTCACCTTGTAGTTAGAGTCGTTTTATGAGTTCAGTCCATTCGCGTCAACGTGTAGCCGATTATGGTGAGATATTCACGCC
>CAVVMM010000001.1:0-151113 GCA_963749355.1 uncultured Acidimicrobiaceae bacterium | reverse complement strand
ATTAATCGTTGGATCATTACCTGTGATGATTGGTCACGAATATGTTCATATTGGTAATACTCGGAAGGAATAATGGGTAGGTGGTGTCATGTGGTTGGCTAATATTTCCTGAACCTTAACGGGTGAGCGGAGCGACGTCATGTTGCAGGTCAGCCGCATGATTGGCTCCGGGGCTGGTTGGCTTGTGTTCGTCGTTCTAGATAACAGGATACATCCCAAAAACAACAACAGGCCTTCACGACTTTCACGTCGATTCCCTGCCCTTTAATCAAACGGAAATACAGTATTCCTCAATCTTACCGAAACAAAGCGTCGATGGCTGAGTTTTACGAGTAATAGTTCGTCGAATCTTTAATGGACCTTCAACAAGTGCCTTGGTCTGATGCTGTTGTAAATTGCCGTGCTCGTGGATGAGGCTCAAGCGTAGACTTACAATATTCATGCCGGTGACGCAAGCGAGATTTACTTCAATACTATGGACTACGTCAATCCCGTCGCCATTCTTGTCAACCCGCCGCTTATCGATCCCGCTCTCAGTTTATCATCCTCTTACTCGTTTCCTCCCAGTCTTTCCCAGTGGTTTCCGTCTTCCTCTCCCCTCTCATCCTTTGACGCTATTCCTGCGGCGGATTCCCAAATCGTATTGGATTTGACAGCCGTTACGGAAGATGGGTCGGAGAATTTCTCACCGATCAGTCAAACTCACGTCAATCGCAAACGTAGCGCATCCCTGGTAGGAGATACCCTCGATCAATGCTTTCCAACCGCAATTTGTAAGGTCCAAAATTTTGAGTCACTGCGCTCCTCTTCTATCTCACGATCACCGTTACCTGCCCCACGGCGGCGCCCCGGTCGCCCTTGCAAATCTCAACTTACAAATTCAAAATTCCAATAAAAAACGTCCCACAGGTCATTCACTGAGAACAGCTCAACGTCAGACACACAACGACAGCGCTATGCGGTCACGGGCTCGATTGAATGCCATGATCGACGATCTCTGGAGCGCAATTCCAACGGAGCAGCGAGTACGACCAACGTCACAATCTTGTATTGATTTGAATATGGGGCGCGACACTTGTCGCGCTGACAAAGTTGAGATTGCAATTTCGCAGACGAATAAAATGCAAAAACATCTTAAAAGCTCATTTGATGAAGTGACGTTGTTTAATATGTACATAAGTTATACTATCTAATAGGAGCATCTTCATTTGTTCTTGGGATACTGATAACAGATATAGATACACACTCTAGCAATTTTTAGTGCATCTTCTTTCACTGACTATATTACCATTGTCTAAACATAACAGCTATTTGTCATAAAAACGATCCATTTTAAGGAAGAGTTGAGTTTCGTGTCTTGTTAGTCACAACACGGTACGGATATTTCAGGCAAAGAATAACAATGCGGCCTTTGTACACCTTCAATACTTAGTTCAAAGCGCATAATTATGGATCATCCACGAGAACACCTTTGCAGAAGATAACGAATTCAGATATGCAGCAGCGCCGAAGATAGACGTGGGGCAACTCATATTGTCCCGTAACGAGGAAGATGCTAATTCAACGAATGTATCTCCGTCAATTCTGTTATCCGCAGCCTTATCACAAGTCTTCAGATGTCCTGCCATGGGAACCAAGTACACGGGCCTTGTAGGTATCTCTCTCCGGTCGGTCTCATTTCGATCTGTATCGATATGAAATATTGGATTCAGAGATGACGGCATCTTGTCGCGTAGACCGACTCAGCTCAGATAAGACAGACTTGTTGATATAACCACCGCAAGATGTTTAATAATCGACCGGAAGCAAATCACAAAATCACTCATTTTTGCGTCGAGGACTGAGAATGACTCAACACTTCAATCAACGTAAGCAATCGGGGGTCTCAATGACGAAAATGTTAGAACGTCGGGTTTCGTTCTGGGACCATTTTCTTTTCGACTAAACTTGCTTTTTCCTGTCACAGTTCGATTCGATTCGGGAACTATTGATCCCAATCGTCCGCGCACTTAATGTATGCATGATTGAAATGATTGTTTGCATTTGCGGACAGAATTCCGAATATTCCCCAAGAACTCTTTGAACGTGTCAAATACATCGATCTTCTTAATCTCTGCCTTCAACTCTGCACTCGATGAGGTTGAAATTGAGACAATACGATGGAAAAACAACGGGAATTACACTGACGGTTTCACACATTTCGTATATATTCGCATAATCAATGAATTCAAGACCACAGGCGACTTGTGACTACGTGTTGCGGAGGAGATTTAGCAGTGAGAGAGAGTGCGTTGCCCTTGGCTACCTGCGGGGATAGAGCGGCGCTTTATATATACGAGCCCAAATTAGGAAAAAGCGTTGAGGCCTTCGATAAATTACCGCTTCTTTGACAAACAAACAGGCCTAGTTTGACCGTATAGCGTCACATTTGCCTAGTAATAATAGACTGTACGTGACAACATTACGTCAACGCATTGGATGAAGACTCTAAAATGATCCGGACCGCCCTATCCCCATAAACGTCTATTTAATGACTCTCCTCATATTTGTAAAGGCTAGTTTGCTCTCCCAATCCATTCGCATTCCGGAAGAACACGACATCCCCCTATCTTCCACAAACTGACACATCCTCGTACTCCTCCATGCAGCCAGAAAGATATTAGTATCATCCTGTCGATAATGCTCGCCCATGACCATGCGAATGGCCTTGGTTGCTTCCCGACCGTGATAAAACGGAATACGAGAGCAGTAGTGATGCACAACGTGGGTCTATCGATTAATATTGTCACGCGACGAATTTATGAGCTCGGGACTCACCTTGAGGATGTCGTGGAATATGTGTTGACCGATGAACCCAAAATCGCGGCTCATAGTCGCGGCAGCGCCGCGTTGAAAGTTCCAGCGCCTGCGCGGTAGTGAAAAAGGAAGTGCGGGGTCTGTGTGCTGAAGATAAGTTACCAATACAAGCCAGTGATTGACCCAGAAATATGGGAGGACATAGTAACAAAGGACAGTTAAGAAACCCCACTTCTTGGAAGCGAAAGCGAGGGCGGTAAATGTAAGGGCGACACCGAGATCGGAGAGGAGGATTTTGTTGTATTGGGTTCGTGAGAAGAGTGGGGATGCAGGATTGAAGTGGTTAACGGACCATCTACTTCGGTCCGGGTATTTTTGGCCCGTGATATTTAGTGAGAGGTATCCTAACCACCCCAGGGTTTGTTGAATGATCAAGACGTACAATGATACGATGGGAGTCTCCTCGATGAGATCGTAGAGTTTACTCTCTTGTTCCTCTGTCATTTCGTCATCGAAATGGAAGTGGGCCGGATCACCCCCACGTCGTCTGATTAATGAGGACAACGTCTTGGGAATCAAAACCACATCCTTGGACAAATGACACGTTGCATTGTGATGTTTCGCATGGGTGATCTGCCACGAAAAATACGGCACGAGGAGAGATGAATGTAACACCCACCCAACCGAGTCATTCAGCTTCCGCCATCGAGAGAATGATTGATGGCCACACTCATGCGCCAGGACCCACAGTCCGGTGCCGAAACACCCTTGCACGAATGCATACACCATCCACTCAAGAAACCTAAGGACCACGTTCGGTAACATACGGATCATGTACCATGCCGCCAGGCCAGTAAACGCAATCAACAGTAAATCCTTTGTGACGTAACCCGCTCCTCTGACCGCCGAAAGATTAAAACATTCAGCAGGGATCGCTTCGAGGATATCGTTCATTGTGAAATCAGGAAGATTGAATTCCCGTCCGTAAGTGTCTTTCAACGTCTGATGCGTCGTTTCCTTATCGCCACACGACAGTTAATATTGAAAAGGGCATGGACAGTTGGCACTCACGTTTCATCGCCAAGAAGCTCATCAATCATTCCGATTGTCTCAATACCAGCTGTACCCATTCTCTCAGATTGAAATTATGAAATAACACATATTGTTCCCTGTATTAGATCTACTTTCTTAAGGTAATTACGATTAGAAAAGGTGTGGATGCGAGGGGCCGGTTGGGACCTGTTGAAAAGCGGAGGGGCACCTCAGTGGAGAGCTTTAATTTTAACTTCTCTCAATTTGTTCTTCCTACGTCACGAACCATATCAAACCCGAGGGAAATGTCATTTAAGGAAGTCGAGTTACCCTTCACATGTTAATGCCCTAGATTATTCTTCGGGTGATACATTGTACTCCTAACAGGCTTTCAGTAAAAATGACGTAGTATTTAGTGCCCTTTCGCATTCCCATTGGCTTATTTACTTACATTTAGAATTGTTGGCGGTTTGATTGGAAGGATTCTGAGAACCAATCGTTCAATACCTTAAATCATAGCCAAGACCAATGACCAACATGACGTAGTGATTTCTATAACCGCCAATCACATGAAGAACCTGATTCTCCATCCCCTTCTAACTCCGCCGTAAGAATTGTTAAGATGGGAACGACCCTGCAAGCACTTTAGCATAACTAAAAACGCCCAAAGAGTGTCATTCGAGCGTCGCTTGTTAATCTTTTGTTGTTTAAATAGAAATGAAAATGCGGTTTGCGCTATTTTATAGGGATATAAAGTTTTGAGAATTCTACGGTGCCTTTAGTTAACGATTTATAATTTACGGAGTAAAATCTATTGTCTCTAGTATACAATGCACGTGCGAGTGATATCACGCCGTGATGTATGATTTCGGGTGTCAAATGTCACTTCAAAATCACACCGTGATAAAAAAGTATTCCAAAGCAAGTACATTGAATTATCATCAGAAAGAACTTCAAAAATTTTCACCTCCGAATTTATATAATCCTTCCAGATTTATATCCGAAATATCTCGAGGCCGAACTTCGTATTCTGCCTCGGCTGCCACAGTAGCCACATCTATGTAGTATTTGCAAATCGACGTCACCAGTGGCATGTGTTCAGCATGTGCAAACGAGTGACTCAGCAAAGAATGAGCTGATCCGTAGAATGTTCATTCATTCATTCATTTACTGTGGCGGAATCACATGCGTCGCGATAAATATCTCGACGACTTCATGTCTTATAGTAAGGCCTCATTTGCGGTGTTTAAGTGTCATGGACCTCATACTTTGAATGTATTTAGCTTATTATAGTTCATTATAGCTCATACGTAGAACGTTGTATATAGACCTCACAGATTTCGCAAGTAATCGATGTTCAATTCGTATATCTTTATTTAAACGGTTTAACGTTGCAATTACCTTCGCGTTCAGGTATTTTCTGCGGCGAGCCACTATATTCTATTATTATTACTTTCTTTTGTTCTCTCATCATTATGATCTCTTCCCACTTATATCTTTAATTCTATCTATACGCATCTCTCATCTTATGATTCTAGTCATTTTGTGCTCTTGATAAACTCTATCATATGATTTATCATTTGCGGATCGCCTAATAGTTTCGCAATATTTACTTAGTCTTCCTTTTCCAATGTCTTTTCTCATTTTCTTTCTCTGCTCTCTTGTCACGAACGAAGGTCCGTGACCTTTAAGTAGGGTTATCGCCGGGTTATCGCCGGGTATTTAGTCTGGTAGTCACACATTTTCTAGTCTAGTTGCAACGTTAAAACGTTCAAAGAGAGAGATTAAGCCGATAAATTGATGTTCATTACTTGCGCAATGCGCAAGGTCTATATACAACACTCTACGTATGAGCTATAATGAGCTATAATGAGCAATAATGAGCAATAATGAGCAAGAAATGAGCAATAATGAGCCAAACATATTCAAGGTCTAAGATCAGTGGACGACCTAAACAACCGCAAAATGAGGCCTTACTATGAGACATGAAGCCATCCGATGTAGAGGTACCTGGGTCTGACCTTACCAAGGTTCGAGGTGTGAGCTGTGAAGTAGTGCCTTTTTGTTTTAGAAACAAAACTGTATTTCCTACGGGAACTATGGACGCTATATATACTTGTTCAAATCACCTGACTTGCCAACGGGTGCCAACCAACCAACCAACCAACCATCCTGACCAACCATCCTGCCAACCATTAGTCATCGCCATCACATGAATACTTTGCCGCCTACATGACTAAATAGCCGTTACATCACATGCAGAGCAGGGTAAAGTTTGCCTGGTAAAACAACTTGTTTGACTATGGAGAGCTAAGGGGACTATATATAACCTTCTCGACAAAATCCACCTGACTTGCCAACAAAGGTGTTGGGCATGGATGCCCACCACGGCTCGTTGGCAACCGCTATCTCCGCCTTACCCCATGAACTGCTCCCTCCCGATACACTGACTCACTGCCCCAATTACGAAATCACATGTTAACGCCGGTACATTACATCCGAGATATTATCGCTATTCCGAAAAGGCCTCATCCGAGGCATTATCGCGGGGCATGTGATTCCGCCGCACTGGCGCTCATTGTACCTATTGGAATGGACTTGTATTTCCTTTATATTGATCCGTTCCTCCTGCATAGCCTATAGTTCTGTCTCCTCTTACATCCATTTCTGACAATTTAACGATCAGAAAAATAAAGTAACGATAAAATATCATAATTGTGAGGGGTTGGAGCTGGGGAGAAGGATAAGCTGCTTTACGGTCGAGTGGCAAACAGCCGATTGGGTAACTGCTTGCGAGGGATGAGGATTAAGGTATATAGTACAAGATCGATTACAAGTACAGGATAAGAGGTTATAAGGTTACAAGGTAACAAGGTTCGAAGCTAAAGATAAACAAACAACGTGTGCGTATATAATAGTGACGGCTAAACCCTAGGCCGAAGCCCTAAGGTCTACCTCATGACACATAATTAACAAGATCATAAACTATGATAATTTATTCATGATTATTCTTAGTTTCCATAAATGAGATTATTTATCAGAAATGGATGTGAGAAGGAGACAGAACTATAGGCTATGCAGGAGGAACAGATCAATATAAAGAAAGTACAAGTCCATTCCGGTGATACAATGAGCACTAAGCTAGAAAGTGTGTGATTATCAAACTAAATACCCGACGGTAACCCTAGAATAACCCTACTTAAAGGCCACGGACCTTCGTTCGTGACATTATTGAAGATGATTCCAAATTTGCCTCATCTCTTGCATCTTCTTTTCCATCTTGAATCATATTTTTTAATTTCATGATATTCAAATTAGTGATTTCACGACCAAGTATTTTATTCCTCAATCGACAAAAATCAGTCTAATGTTAATATAATTATTGATTTAGACAAACCGCCCAAGAACATTCTGAATCCAATATCCATAATCCAATCTCGAATTGTAATAATACTTTATGAAATCGTTCAAGTATCATGTTACCAAACATAAAATGTGATTGCGACGGAATACTCTCGTCTTTCTGAAATATCATCATTAATAAATTGGTGAGCAAAGCGGCAGCAGTTTCGAATTGTTTCGCGTCTATATAGAAATATGCCTATATAATCAATAATTGATAATATATGAATAAACCTGATAATATTTGAGGAGTGAGGAAAGTCTCAATGACATATTTGAGTCGATGATTTCTTGGATATGGTTTACGGCATATTCCGTAGTTTGTTCTGTACATATCCTCGAGAAGATCAACTTTGTATTTTTCCATATTTGATTCAGTCGTACGCCAAGACAAAATATGGAACAGGAATCGAGAGAATAATCAGAGATATGAGTAATAACTCCAGAGTTACAGATAATCATATGAGTTGGATTCGATACTGCCGTGCGAATATTTCGAATGATATCTTTCGCACGTTGAGTAACATAAAAATTTGAGTAATCCTCCATGGGACCCCATCGTGTAACTTGAAACGATAGAGCGTCCTCAGAATTGTCCGACTGAATAATTTGTCATCGGATTGGTTCGCATCCAGGAGCCAGAATGGATGATTGCGACGCTTTGGAATGTGCACGGTGAGTGTGGTGGTAAATCCTCCTTTCATTGCTGCTTTATTGAGGAAAATGGCATTCAGGCTTTGAAATACTCGGGAGTCAGTGGCATCGTAGGCCTGTGGTCGCTCGTATATGAAGTTCTTTGCCTTCAGAACTAACTCCGTCCTTGAGATAGCAGAAGTAATCATTATTGGTCGTAACCCATCCAGTCGAACGGGACAACTATAAAGCTCTTGGATGTAAACCAAAAGCGGCCTCCATGCTTCTTCCAAGAAGTTGACGAGACAATTCTCCAGGGACACCGGGGTGAATAGATACAAAGGATCATATTTAAGAGCCGTAAAATACACCAATTAATCAGCGATGATATAGGAATGATTATTACCTCTAGGGTGTCAGCGGATCCCTTTTTTCCGAAGGGCCCAGAAAGAAGGTGCGTAGGTAATCCCAGAGCCCTGCTCATATTCTTTTGATACTCATTCGCTAATACTGTTGAAAGCAGGACATTGGACCAGGCATGCGATATATCATACTTCTTGAACAGAATGAGAGCAATAGTGGCCATAGATTTATCTCCGAGTAATTCATCAAAATGCCATCCATCACGATATTGTCGTGAGCCATTTATGTCGATCGTACTGTCTACGAAAAGTTGCCATATAGCTGGGTCCGCGAGAGGTGGGAGGTATTTTTGTTCGACGTTCATGCCATATCCTAAGAATAAGCAATGTTATACAGGGGGAATGGCAAGACATCACCGACCTTCCTGTTCCCACTTGATGAATGAACTCTCCTTCTCATCTTTGCGACGTTGAACTCATCCTCAATGTTGGCCAGTAAATTCGATATGGGCTGTTCGTCAAGACGGATCTTTTTCCGCTCGACAGAGGATAGTTGGTCGAGTTTAGAAGCACTTCGTTTGACGCCAGCAGTCATTCTGCCACGGCCTGAATTTCCATCAACGCTGATGTCGGTCGCATTTTAGATTGGACTGGATACCGCCTCGACAAGGTGGTCACGTGCCTCAAATGGTCAACCGCGGCAAATCGTTCTATTCATGGAAATCAGGTCATGTGTTCAAGCTCCGCGAAATAAAATATGAGATTACTGATAAGTATTCATTGTCAAATGCTTGACCGTTCGTGCGTGGAGACTGACCCTTGCGCTGGTTGACAGGTCGCGAGGAACTTAAGCGACAATCATCGGAAGCTGACCCTTGCCAGAGGTTCGAGATAATCCGTGTTTCATTGACCGTTATAGCACTTGAACCTGCGTAAAAGAACTGCTGCAAGTACCGTTCCGTTTTATCGTCTAAGGTATAAAGACGTCGTTGTGGAAGCTAACCCTTACCTACCAGGGGATTTGCATACTGACATTCAAGAGATGCCCTGTCAATCCTAGAAAATTGTAATTGCACATTATAATATCCGATACACATTACGCTGCCATTAACACATTCTAATGTGTTTAATACGGATACATTATGAATGGGAGATAATACATTATTAATATGCTAAATAATATTTCTAGTAGCTATAACAGATTCGTCCATTCAATCCATGAATTCATCCTCACTCTCATCCTCATTCTCTACCTGATGTTCCAAGCGTAGCCTTTTCGCCCTTTTATACTCGTCACGAAGCGTATTGAGATTGCTCCTTTGTGAGCCTGGATTAGAAGGTCGTTCCCTCTTTCTTGGTGCCTTGGATTCCTTAGCTGCTTTTCGCCTCGCGTCATTGCTTCTTCTGTTTTCAATGATGCTTTGAATAACGCTCCTGACAAGTGGATCGGCTTTTGGATCCGATAACTCGATCCATGCGTACTGTACCTATAATTAGTAAAATCCTATATAGTGGGAACCTCTGTGACAATATTTGTAATGACCGGAGCATGCTGCTGTTCCCAGGTTTTCTTGTATTCAATGCCTCATCTCAACATTGCGGCTCTGAGCCAAGTCTACAATCAGCTTGTAACAATTGCGGATATCACCAAGAAATCATGGTATCGGCGACGATCAAGTTTGAAACATGTGAATGCACTATGTAATGTACCGGCAGTAAGTCATGTGGCGGCGGCCAACTGTTGTTGGACAGTTGGCCAACGCCCGTTGGACAGTTGACCAACGCCGTTGGACAGTTGGCCAACTATAGTTGGACGTTGGACACTTGGCCAAGTCAGGTGATTTGGAAAAGTATATATAGCCCCCGTAGTTCTCATAGGAAATCAAGTTGTTTTACCAGGAAGACTACTTCACACCCTGCTCACACCTCGAACCTTGGTAAGGTCGGCACAGTACCTTACATCATCAGACCATGGACCCATATGAACTGGACAGGCTTGATTCATCATCAGCCATTCTCGATGAAATTTACGAAATATAAGCAATGGCGTCTTCTCCGTCTTCTCATGTTCCGATCGATAATGATAATCATCACGTTTCTTCGTCGGCAAACAATTTTCCAATGAGAACATGCGTATATCCAAACTGAATCCCCGCCAGGATGGTTGGTATTCCCCGGCCTGTTTCCATCGATGTTCCGATGGATTATAGCCCATCACTCCATAAAAATATTTGATGGCAGATAATTCTGGCTTGAAGTCCGAATGTTCGATCAGACTCATCGCGAATTCCAGCATGATCTGGTCTATCGACTCCTCCCAATCATCGCGATTATGATTGGGATTGGAGACCGCCTCTTCTAGACGCTGTAAAATTTCCGCCTGCCTTATATCCAATTGAACCCCATCCTTGATCTTATGCGTTCTTCGACAGAATAGAACATCAACCGTGTCCAATAACTGATATATCGTCGGAGATCCGAATAGTACATTCGAAAGGGCTTCGTGTGAGGCTTATCCCCTGCCACGCTACGTAGCCAGAATCTGATTCTTCCCCATCCATGTTTTTGTAGGTCCTTGACTCCTGCGAGGCTATCATCGATGACGCGTTTGACGCTTGCGACTATGCCTTGCTCGATCGGAGTCCCCGATGACTCCCTGACGCAAGATCCATCAGTACTTTTATGTCTTTATCCAGGAACATTTCCAGCCATTCCGTCTGGTTCAGCCATCGATTTCTCTCCGTTCGCACGTTCGGATTCGATCGAATCACATTGTCCCGGATTGATGCGTTCCCGTCGTCGACTTTCGCTGCTTCAAGGACTCTTTTCAGGGACATAGAAACTGCCGATTTGGACACGATACATGAGGTTGATTGAATCGGGAAGAAGACTCTATTCGTTCCAGGGAAAAATGTCTGTACGGATACTATTCTCCATATTTCTTCTGAATAGAATTAGCTCTTTTGTGATCGATTCTCACCTTGTCCTGATTTCCAATCGTGTTCATTCTCACAATGTCTTTTCCCTCTGTCCGCTATAGGACCCACTTTAAAACATTGTTTGCATTGCCATCCATTCTGGATTTTGGAGTCCTAGAATAGGTGATGGTGTATTCCTTGCGTAATGACATCGGAGGGTTGGCATAACTTTATGTCGCCGCGTATTGTACGATTTGTTGTCGACTGCGCAAATCATAAATATCGGCATGATACCGTCGAAAATGACGCTCTATTCCATTCGATTTCAAGCAATATCTACAATCTTCATGTAAACATATCAAAACCTGTCGATTCTCAAGATATTGTATGTATTTAGACATGTCGAAGGTCATGAGAAAAGATCGTTGATTCTTCTCTCTTTATCAAAATTTGACACGTCGGTTTTATGTGTAAAATCAAATTAATATATGGCGGTCGGCGCTATAATCCAATGGTCATCCCCGTATAAAATCGAATGGTCGGGGGGGTTTTGATTGACCAATCAGATCGCGGAATTTCAGGGTTTGGGGATCGGCTTGTCGACCGTCTGGGCGGCGCGGTACCTCACGATGTCGGCTGTACGGCGACTCATCGGTTCGTTCAACCGCGGTTCAATGGCGAACGCCATGCCCCAGGCGATCGGCGCCTAGGTCGCTTTCCCCGAGCGCCAGGTGGTCGCGATGTGCGGCGACGGCGGGCTCACCATACAGCTCGGCGACCTCAGCACCATTGCGACCTTGGAGCTGCCAATGAAGTTGGTCGTCTTTGACAACGGCGACTCCAACAGGGTGCACTGGGAGATGCTCGCCGAAGGGTACGAGCCCTCCGAAGTCGAGTTGAAGAACCCGATTTCGCCAAGCTCGCCGACGCGCACGGGATCTTCTCTCGCAGCGTCGATCGCCACGACGGCGTCGCCGACACCATCGCCGCAACTCTCGCGCATCCCGGCTCAACTCTTGTGGTCGTGAAGACCTTGGCGCTCGCGGCGGGACTGCCCCAGTACCCGAGTTGGGAGCAGGTGAAGGGCTTTACCAAATCCACCGCCAAGCTCGTCTGGCACGGCCACGCCGAGCAGGTGGTCGACCTCGTAAAGCAGAGCATCCTCGACGTGCCTCAGCTACCGCACGTGCCGGTGTCGAAGTCGCGACTCGTAGACCGACAGCGTCTCCCAACATGTACACCCGGTACACGCCCGTGCGCGAGCGAGGGCAGTACTGCGGCGAGGTGATCCGCGGATGATGAATCTGTGAACGCATCGAGAACATCGCGCGCCGAGGCCGACAACGCACTTGGCCCTTGCCGGGCACCCTAAGGTTTAACGATGGTGATTGACGACCGGCGAAGCGACACGATACGCCTCACCGGCCTGACGAAGTCCTACGGCGAGGTCCGCGCCGTGCGCGGGGTCGATCTCACCATTCACCGGGGCGAGACGCTGGCGCTGCTTGGACCCAACGGCGCCGGCAAGACCACGACGCTCGACATGATGCTTGGGCTGACCCGGCCCGACTCGGGTTCGGTGATCCTCTTTGGCTCGACCCCGACCGACGCCGTCGATGCCGGCGAAGTTGGTGGCATGCTCCAAACCGGTTCGCCTCTTCAGTTTCTAACGGTGCGCGAGCTCGTGGCGATGGTCGCCTCGCTCTACCCCCACCCCCTCGAGGTCGACCACGTGCTCCGTCTCACCGGCATTGACGAGATAGCGGACCGCCAGACCACCAAGCTCTCCGGCGGTCAGACCCAGCGGGTGCGCATGGCCATCGCCCTCGTCGCTGACCCGGACCTGCTCGTGCTCGACGAACCGACGGCCGCCCTCGACGTCGAGGGTCGTCGCGACTTCTGGAAGGCGATCCGCGACATCGCGGCCCAGGGCAAGACGATCGTCTTTGCCACGCACTACCTCGAAGAGGCCGACACGTACGCCGACCGGGTCGTCCTAATGGCGCGGGGCAAGATCGTGGCCGATGGGTCGCCGACTGAGATCAAGGCGAGAGTGGGCGGAAGGTCCATCCGAGCGACGTTGCCGGGCGTCGAACTTTCCGCCCTCGCCGCGCTGCCGGGCGTCACTAACGCGGAGCGTCGCGGCGACGCCGTCCATCTCACTTGCCCCGACGCCGCCGCGTCGGACCAAGCGCTTCGAAGTCTGCTCGCGAACTACGCCGAGGCACGCGACATTGAGGTGCGCGGCGCCGGGCTCGAGGAGGCGTTCCTCGACCTCACGGGCGACGAGAGCGGTGAGGTGAGCCCGTGAAGCGCTTCACCTACCTGCGCTACGAGCTGCTGCGCACCGTCCGCAATCGCCGATTCCTCATCTTTTCTCTGATCTTTCCTCTCATCTTGTTCCTCACGATCGCCGGCGACAACCGGCATCTCTCCATCGACGGGATCGGCTTTCCGCTCTACTACATGACCGGGATGGCGGCGTGGGGCTCGATGACGGCCGTCATCTCGAGCGGGGGGCGCATCGCCCAAGAGCGAAGCGTGGGCTGGACGCGCCAGCTGCGCATCACACCCTTAAGGACCAGCGCTTACTTCACCGCCAAGGTGGTCTCGGGCTACATGATGGCGCTCTTCTCCATCGCCGTGCTCGCTCTCGCCGGCACGTCGCTCGGCGTGCGCCTCAGCGCCACCGAGTGGTTGACGATGCTCGGCCTGCTGCTCGTTGGTCTCGTGCCGATCTCGGTGCTCGGCATCATGCTCGGCCACATGATGCGAGTCGACACCCTGGGGCCGGTGATCGGCGGCGTGACGTCGCTCCTCGCCCTGCTCGGCGGGGCTTTCGGACCGCTCGCGACCTCGGGAGCGCTGCTCACCATCGTGAAGCTCCTTCCGTCGTACTGGCTGGTCCAGGCGGGAAAGTCCGCCCTTGGCGGCACCCACGCCTGGCCGGCCGAGGCGTGGATCGTGCTCGGCGTCTGGACGCTGGTCCTGGTCCGCGCGGCCGCCATCGTCTATCGGCGCGACACGGCAAGGGTGCAGTAGAGCCGACTCGGAAGAGTCGCGGTGCGCTCTTTAAGTTCGCCTAGAGGCCAGAGAGCCGCCGGATGGGCCGGGCCAGGGCTGAATTGTCATCGTCGCCATGACCCTGGGCGATCAAGCCGTCCTCGAAGACCGCCGCCAACGCGCTGATCGGCAGCACCGCGCCGACGCTCTTCGCCAGATCGAGCCCGATTCCCAGGTCCTTGCGGTGCAGCGAGATCTTGAAGCCGAGGGGGTAGTCGTCGGCGATCATGCGTCCACTGCGGTTCTCGAGCACCCACGAGCCGGCCGCCCCGCCCTTTAGGGCGGCGAGCACGCTCTCGACGTCCATTCCCGCTTTCAGGCCGAGGGTGACCCCCTCGGCGACGGCCAGGTAGGTCCCCGCGAGGATCACCTGATTGATCGCCTTCGCCCATTGGCCGGCACCGACCGGCCCGAGGAGCGTGATCGAGCGACCCATCGCACCGAGCACGGCGCCGGCCCTTTCGAAGTCGGCCGCCTCGCCGCCGACCATGATCGTGAGCGTCGCATTCTTCGCGCCTTCGGATCCACCCGAGACCGGTGCATCGATCATGGCGACGCCCTGGGTCGCGAGCCGCTCGGCGAACTCGCGTGCCTTTAGTGGGCTCAGCGTTGAGCAGTCGATAAAGAGCGATCCTGGTTGCAGCCCCTCGGTGAGTCCGTCTGGTCCAAAAAGCACCGCCTCAACCTGGGGCGAGTCAGTAAGACAGGCCACCACGACATCGCTCGAGCGCGCCAGCTCGGCCGGGGACGAAGCCTCATTGGCCCCGAGCTCGAGGACGGCTGCGGCGCGTCCCGGGGTGCGGTTCCAGACGGTGAGCGAAAAGCCCGCCCGCGCGAGATTGGACGCCATGGCGAGGCCCATTGTCCCAAGACCGGCGAAGCCCACTCGGGTGGCGGTTGCGTGACTCTCTCCTGGGGCAGCGCTCACGACCGTTCCTTCCTGTTGCGACGACCTTCGACCCCAGCAGTGTACCGAGGCGTTTGCGGACAACTTCTGGTCCGCGAGGTCGAAGAGCCCCGCGCGCAGTGATTGCGAAACCGCCCCCTACAACGGGTCGAGCCCGGAGGCGCTTCGTGCCGCTCCGCGCAGCAGCGAGGAGTCCGAGCCGACGCCGATGAAGGTGAACCCCTTGTCGACGAACCACTCGACTCGACTCGCGCTGCTGACGAGGATCCCCGCCGCGACGTGGGCGTGCTTCGCCGCCGCCACAACTTGATCGAGGGCCAGCAAGAAGAGCTCGGAGTCCAGCCGACCCGGTACGCCGAGCGATGTCGAGAGGTCGGCGGGGCCGACGAACAGCACGTCGAGGCCGGGTGTGGCCGCGATGGCACGGACGTTCTCGACGGCTCGAGCGGACTCGACCTGCACGACGCCGAGCAGCGCGTCGTTCACGGCGGAAGGCTCGCGGGTGTCGCCGCCGAAGCGGCGGGCCCGGTTGTAAGAGGCGACGCCGCGATCGCCACGCGGCGGATACCAGAGGTGACTGAGGGCCTCTCGCACCTCCTCGGGCGTCTCGAGCCGGGGAAACATCACGCCCTCGGCGCCCAGGTCGAGCACGTGGCCGACGCGTATTCGAGCGGCCGACTCAACGCGCACGAGCATCGGCACGTCATGGGCCGCCCCGGCGAGCAGCTGCCCGACGAGGACCTCTTCGCCTCGGGCGCCGTGCTCGAGGTCCACGAGCAGCCAGTCGAAGCCACTCAGCGCGCACACTTCGGCGACCAGCGGCGAGCCGAGATTAAGGAACGTGCCCCTCGTCAGTGCACCGGCGCGAACGCGCTCAGCAAGCGTTGTCATCGCGTCTCTCCTCGCGCTACATGCGACCGCCGCGCACGTCCGAGGGCTCTCTTAGCAAAATTTGTCATGCGTTAGTCTGACGCGAAGATAGTGACCTTTCAAGCCGCGGGCGGCTCGATCGTGACGGTGTAGCCCAGCTTTTCGCAGCTGGTCGATCGCCCGACGCTTGGCTCTCTTCTGGATTGCGCTTGGTGTAGTAGTCCGCGCCGGGATCGGTGTAGACCGGCACCCGTGTCGAGCATGTTCCACACCGCCACGAGCATGGCGTGTTCGACGGCGACGACCGCGCGGATGGGTCCTCGTCGCGTGGCCAGTCGTCGATACTTGGCCGCGTAGAACGAATTGTTGGCGCGAATCGCGCTGAGTGCCGCGATGCCGAGGGCGCCCTTTAGGTAGGGGTTGCCCGGGCGGGTGCGCGTGGACTTCACCCGGCCGGCGGACTCGTTCGAACCCGGACAGACGCCCGCCCAGGACGCCAAGTGGCCGGCGCTCGGAAACCTCGTCATGTCGGCGCCGGTCTCGGCGATGATCACGTCGGCCCCTCGGGTGGAGATCCCCGGGATCGTCTCGAGGAGGTCCCGGGCTTCACGAAAGGGTTCCATCACCACCTCGACACGCGCCGTCAGCTCCTCGATGGTGCGCGTGTGCTGATCGATGAGATCGAGGTGCACCTTCACCAGGAAGGCGTGGTGTTCGCTGAATCGACCAGCGAGAGCCTCGGTGAGCTCGGGGAAGCTTGGCCCGAAGGCGATACCTGGCCAGATTGGCCAGCGTCGCGGGGTCGCGTTCACCCGCGACGAGGGCGTCCAGCATGGCCCGACCCGACACGCCGGTGAGCTGGGTCGCCACCGAGGAGAGCTTCACCCCGGCGTCCTCTAGGAGCTTCTCCAGGCGCTGGATCTCCCGCGTGCGTTCACGAATCACGGTGGTGCGGGTGCGGGTGAGGTCGCGCAGCTGGCGTATGGGCTCGGGCGGCACGAAGGAGCCGCGCACCAGGCCGTGCGCGCCGAGCTGGGCCAGCCAGGCGGCGTCCGAGACGTCGGTCTTTCGACCGGGCAAGTTCTTCACGTGCCGGGCGTTCACGAGCATCACCTCAAAGGGACCGTCCTCGAGGACGTAGTAGAAGGGCTTCCAGTAGTCGCTCGTCGCCTCCATCACGACGAGCGTCACGCCCTCTGCGATGAGGTGGTCGCGCAGCGCCAGCACCTGGCTTGTGACCGCACCCCACGTGGTGACCGTTGATTTCGCGCGAGCCTGGGTCGGTGTTTGGGTTCGCACGCAGACCTTGACGTCTCGTTTGGAGATATCGAGGCCGGCGCAGCGGTAGTGGACGATGTCCATGCGTCTCCTTTCGCTGGATCACGTTGTCGGTGTCCGACCCGGAGAGGGCGAGGAACTTCAGAAGTCTGACGCTCGTGCTCTAAGGCAACAGTCCACGGTTCTCGTGGGAGCCCTCCTCCACCAGGCTGCCACACAGGCTCACTGGCACTACAGATCAAACGGTGTCTAACCGGACCGGACGAAGCGAATGGTAGCGAGCGAGCCGCCCCGGCGCGAGTCGCGGGCGGGCCGGACTTCACGTACTATCTTCTGACGGCACGGCGGGCGCGATGGGCTCTGTCTTGCTGCCACCAGGCTTCGAGGGTCGCCAGCGGCCAATCACTTCGTCAACGGGATTTCGTCTTGAGCGCCACAAGGGTCACCAACGTCGTCGTCACGCCGGTCGCGTTTCGCGATCCCCCCCTGCTCAACGCCGTCGGCGTCCACGAGCCCTTCGCCATTCGCTCGATCATCGAGCTGGAGACCACCGACGGAGTCACCGGGCTCTCCGAGTCCTACGGCGACGCGGGACATCTCGAGCGCCTGCGGGTCGTCGGTCGGGCGCTCGTCGGTCTCGACGTCTTTGCGACCACCCGGATGCTGGCAGTGACGAGAACAACGCTGGGCGACGCCGTGGGCGGCGACGCCCACGGCCTCACTGGGCGCATCAGCGCTGCCGGCACGGCCCTTCGCACCTACGCCGCCTTCGAGGTCGCGGCCCTCGACATCCAGGGCAAGCTCCTCGGTCGCCCGGTCGCGGACCTGCTCGGTGGCGCCGTTCGTGACAAAGTCCCCTTTTCGGCCTACCTCTTCTACAAGTGGGCGGGCCATCCTGGCCATGAACCGGACCGCTTCGGCGAAGCGCTCGACGCAAGTGCCATCGTCGAGCAGGCGAGGTGGATGCTCGATCAGTATGGCTTCGGCGCCATCAAACTGAAGGGCGGCGTGCTCGCACCGAAGGAGGAGTCGGCCGCCATCGTCGCATTGCGAGAGGCTTTTCCGGACACCCCGCTGCGCCTCGATCCCAACACAGCCTGGAGCGTCGCAACCTCGATCGAGATGGGACGCTCGTTGGAAGGGGTCCTCGAGTACCTAGAGGACCCCACACCCGGCCTCACGGGCATGGCGGAGGTGGCCCGGGAAGTGCCGATGCCGCTCGCGACCAATATGTGCGTCGTCGGCTTCGAGGACGTCGAGCCCGCGGTAGAAGAGCGCGCAGTCGGGGTCATCCTCTCCGATCACCACTACTGGGGCGGCCTCGCCAAGGTCAAGGAGCTCGCCGCCGTCTGCGACACCTTTCACCTCGGTCTCTCGATGCACTCCAACTCCCACCTCGGAGTCAGCCTCGCCGCCATGGTTCAGGTCGCCTCGACGCTGCCGAACCTCGACTACGCGCTCGACACCCACTGGCCGTGGAAGGACGAAGACGTCATCGTCCCTGGTGCACTCGGCCTTTCACGACGGTGCGGTGACGCTTCCGTCTGCGCCGGGCCTCGGGGTCGAACTCGACCGCGACGCGCTCGCGCGCCTGCACGAGCAGTACCTCGCCTCGGGTATCACCGAGCGCAGCGACACAATATATATGCGTCGATTCCAGCCCGACTTCTCCGCTGAGCTGCCCCGCTGGTGAGCGTCACGGGCTACGCCTTCCCGTGGGACTTCCTCGACGACGCTGCAGCGGCGTCGCGCGCGCTCGAGGTCGGCGTCGATGCCGTGGCGCTCGCCGCCACGTACCACGCGGCGCGCGTCGTGAGCCCGCTCCACCCCTTCCGTCGCGTCACCGAGGTGCCCGAGTCGGCCTGCTACGTGCCAATTCGAGCCGAGGCCTGGCGTGGGCGGCGACTCGTGCCGCGACCACCCGTTCAGTTGGATGGTGCTGACTCCTTCAACGAAGCCGAGCGTCAGCTCGCCGAAGTGGGACTCTCCGTCGACGCGTGGATCGTCCTCACCCACCTCGATGACGCCGGCTACGAGCACCCGGACCTTGTCGTGCGCAACGCCTTCGGCGAGCCGTACCCCTACGCGCTCTGTCCGAGCGCCGAGGACGTGCGCGACTACTGCGTGACGCTGGTCGAAGAGACGCTGCGCACCACAAGCGCCCGCGGGGTCGTGCTCGAAGCCTGCGGCCCGATGGGATTTGAGCACTCCGGCTTCCACGACAAGAGCGAGTTCGCGCGTCCGAGCCCCACCGACATCCAGCTCCTCTCGATCTGCTTCTGCGCCGCCTGCCAGCTGGCGTTGAGCGAATGTGGCGTCGATCACCTCGAACTCGCGGTGAGAGTGAGGGAGGCACTCTTCACGGGCGCGTGGTCGTGCGAGGACGCACTAGGCGAGGAGCTGGCCGAGCGCGTCGCCACGTTTCGCACGACTGTGGGCGCCGATCTCCGCCACGCGATCGTCGAGCGAATCCGCAGCGTGCGGCCCGATGCCCGCATCACGTTGCACGCCTCGGCGCGTAGGTGGGCAACCGGTTCGTTTCCGGCCGTCTCCGACAACCGCCTCGCCGAGCTGACGACGATCGTCGCCAACTGCTGGGATCCAGCAACCGCCGACGGCGAACTGCGCGCATTGGCGACCCTCGCTCGCGGCGACACCGGTCTCGGGGCGTACCTACGGATGGACCGGGGCTGGTCGGTCGGTGCCGTCGCCAGTGAGAAGGTGACGCGCTATGCGACGACCGGAGCAAGTGAGCTGCACCTCTACCACCTCGGACTGCTCTCCCTCGAAGGACTCGACCACGCGCGCCGAGTGACGAACGTCTTTAAGGGCCGCGCGCTCAATGCGCGCTCCCATTCAGCGGTGCCGGCTACACCTCTTGCGGATCCACGGACCCTAAGCAAGGAGGCCCCCTGACCCAAAACCTTCTCGTAACCGGAGCCAACGGCACGATCGGCTCGATGCTGCGCCTGTCGCTGCGTCGGCCCGGTCGCCACCTGCGCCTGCTCGACGTGGTTCGCCAGGCCGACCTCCAGCCCGGCGAAGACGCCGAGCTGATCGAAGGTTCCTTCCTCGATGCGGCAACGATGGCGAGCGCGTGTCGCGACGTCGAGGCGATCGTCCACCTCGGGGGATGCTCGAGCGCCGGCTACACGTGGCCCGAGTACCTCGACGTGAACATCCACGGCACCTACCTCGTCCTCGAGGCCGCGCGCCACGCCGGCGTCTCGCGGGTCATCTACGCGAGCAGCAACCACGCCGTGGGCTACCAGCCGCTCGATCCCAACGGTCCGGTGCCCGATCACCTCTTCCCGCGACCCGATACCTTCTACGGCGTCTCCAAGGCGGCGAGCGAGAGCCTCGGAAGCCTCTACCACGATCGGCACGGTCTGGACGTGATCTGCCTGCGCATCGGCACGTACCGGGATCGGCCCTTCGACGTGCGGTCGCTGTGGAGCTGGCTGTCGCCGGGCGACTGCACGCGCCTCGTCGAGGCCGCGCTAAGCGCGCCGAGCCCAGGCTTTCGCATCGTCTGGGGTGTCTCGAAGAACAGCCGGGCCGCGGTCTCGCTCGAAGAAGGACGCACGATCGGCTACGTTCCGCTCGACGACGCCGAAGCGTACGCCGACGAAGTGGCGCCCGACGCGGGCGACGAGCCCGACGTGCGCGGTCTCATCGGCGGCAGGTACACCACGAAGATGATCGAGTAGGACGACAGCGGTTCAGCGTCGCAGCGCGGCTGCTAGAGCGTCGCGACATAGATGTCGCAGAGGTTCCAACCGGTGTGTCGGCCCTCAATCAACTGGTGCAGCGCTGACAGCGCGCTGTAGGAGTCGTTGGCTGCGGCCACCTCGCCCCAATCGATGCCGAGTGCCTGGGCGCGCTCGAACGTTACCTTGTCCACCCACGCGCCGGCGACGCCGTCGACGTAGTCGCGCCCGTCGGAAGCCCGAGCGACGAAGGCGCTATCGCGCTCGAGCTCCGCAAGGGCGCCCAACATGCGCCATGCGAACTCCTGACACCGTCCGCCCTTGCCGGTTCCGCGAACCTTCACCGTGACCTCGCCGACGCCAACGAGGGCAATGGGATCGCCCGGCGCCAGCTCGTCCCTGATGACTCTCATCCACTCCCCGACGACGTCCCCGACGTCGCCGTGGACGTGGCTGCCCATGTCGAGCACCCGGTAGCCACGGCGCCGTGCCTCGGCCACCGCGAGCTCGTGCACCATCGAGGGATCGGCGACGACGACGTTCTCGTGCGGCTTCGTCGCGTAACCTTCCAGCAGCAAGGCCCGTTGGGCGGATCCTTCGAGCAGGCGCGCGCCGAGGGGCCCTTCGGCGAGGCCAATCTCGGCGAGCAGTGACGCGACGTCGTCTCGCGTAGGGTCATAGCCGTAGGCCAAGCCCGACGCGACCCACTCGGCGCCCGAGACCACGTTGTCAACCATGATGAGCCCGAGCGAGCGCTCCGTGCGCACGTGGCGAAGCACTGCGCCGCCGCCGATCAGCGAAACCGAGGCCCGGATCTTGTTGAGCGTCGTAATGTCAGCACCGCTCAAGAGAGCCGCGTCGAAGACGGCGCGAAGGTCGTCGAGGGTGACCGGGGGCGCGGGCAGAACGCAGAGGCTCGAGGCCCCGCCCGAGAGCAGGAACACCGTCGCATTCGCCTTCGATCCCTCATCGAGGAACGCCACCAGCGCGCGACCGGCGGCGAGACTCCCCTCGCCCGGCACCGGGTGCTCGCCCACCATCACGTCAGGCGCAGGCCCTTCGAGGTCGGCACTGGCCGCGTCGCAGATCGTGAGCCGGCGAATCACACCCGATTCCAGCGACTGACTCGCCGCGGCCATCATCTCTCGCGACGCCTTGCCCACCGCCACAAGATCGACGTCGAGATCAACGACTTGCGCCGCCGCCAGCTGGTCATCGACGAGGCGCGCGAGGTTCATCTCGCGAAGCCAGTCGGTGCAGATGACCCGGGCGTCTCGAGCCAGCTTGGTCCTCACGAGCGACCTCGGTCGGAGAGCGGCTGCCCGCAGGAAGGTTCGGTCGCCGGCCAACGAGTCCTCATCGCACCATCATGTCCCAACAACGAACGGTCCGCTCCCGGGGCGACCCGTGTTGCACCAGCGGCGTCTGAAAGCCCCTCGACGCCACAGGGATAATCTGAGGGCAGACTGGAGTCGACATGACAACCGGATCCGAGCCGATGCACCTCAATAACCATCATCGGGCCACGCTGGCCAAGCTGTTCCAGCATCCGGTGAGCCACAATCTCGAGTGGCGCGATGTTCTGTCGCTGCTCGCGGCCGTCGGCTCGGTTGAAGAGAAGCACGACGGCAAGTTCGAGGTCACCATCGCGGGATCAAGCTCTTCGTTCGAGAAGCCTCGCCACAAGGACGTGGATGCCCAGGAAGTACTCGACCTGCGCCGCCTGCTTGCCGCCGCTGGCTTCGAGCCAGCCCTCGTAGCCGCAACGGGTCCAGCGACATTAGGTAATCGCACCGAAAGAATGCCCTAAGAATGCGGCCTCCGCGCCTTCGGCAACTTGCAATGCGTCGCCACCTCGCCTAGTACTTAACTAGGCAGTAGTAGAAGGGTCATCCATGCCATTCTGGATTAGGCAACCCGGCATGGGGTGGGAGCGCGGACTGGTGGGCTTCTTGTTCTTTTTGTTCTTCGTCTTCTTGGTCGTCTGTTGCGTGATGATGGTCGTTCGACACGGTTCCTACGATCACCATCACGGGACCCACCACGGGCCGAGCGGTCCGGCACCCGACTCGAATGCGCTGAAGATCCTGAACGAGCGCTTCGCCCGCGGCGAAATCGACGCCGAAGAGTACGCCAAGCGTCGCGACCTCATCAAAGGTTCGACCTAGCGGTCCTGCCCGTCAGGGCGTGGTTGCAGCTACTACGTCCACGTTCCGCTGTCGAGATAGCCCGAGGCGAGGGAGAACTGCACCGACTGGACGCCGATCGACGTTGGTAGCTGAAAGGCCACGCAGCCGCTCGCCGAGTCGTCGGCCAGCAGGTCGAACAGCCCGTAGGTGAAATTCGTGCACTCCGACACCGCGCCGAAGTTGGCGGTGTAGGTCTTGCCGTCGGTGCCGGTGACGGTCATCGAGTAGTTGGCGTCGCCCTCGACGCTGCCGGCCGGAGCCGAGACCGCGAGCTCGACGGCGACGAACCGGAAACCGGTGTCCGGGCCACCCGAGCCGCTGCCGGCCGTTGCCGGGTCGACCACCTGGGTGACCGTCACCGAGAGCGCGTCGCCCGTGAAATCGTGCACGACCTGGGCCGTGCCGAAGCCCGTCGAGGGCGAAGTCGTGGTGATGGGCCCGAGGATCAACTGGGGCAGGCCCAGCACGGTGCGCACCTGGGCGTCGGCTTCGGTGTCGGCGATCGAGGCGCCCTGCAAGGTGTCGAACGAGGTCGCCGCCGTTGTCTCGGTGGCCTCGTAGGCGTTCACCTCGTCCGCTGAAACATTGGCAACATCGATCGCGAGGCTCGCGATGTCGGCCTCCACGTCCGTGGGCCACCTGACGTGGACCAGGGACGAAATGAAGTTGCCGTAGGTCTTCTGAAGGGCGTCGAGGGCAATGTTCAGCTGTGGGGCCGTCGTTGCGTTGTCGATGGCCACTTGATCGGCGGCGAGCGCGGCGTTGAGCTTGCTCGCCTGCGCGAGGAACAGCGACCCCGCTGAGGGCATCCGCACTCGATTCGACGTCGCGCCCGCGCTGGCGCCTCCCACTACTCCGCGCGACAACCTTGAACGTGTAGCTCGAGCCCAGCGACAGGCCCTTCACCACGCAGGTCGTTTTCGAGGTGCGGCACGAACCCTTCGCGGGCAGCGACGTGACGAGGTAGCTCGTCACTCTCGAGCCGCCGTTCGACGCGGGGGGCGACCAGCGTACGCGCACTTCACCCGAGGCGAAGCTCGCGCGCACCGCTCTGGGCGCCGAAGGTCGGGCCGAGCTGGCGCCCGCGATCGTCGCGGGCACGGACAGCGCGATCGCGAGGGACGCGAAAAAGACTCCACGGAGCACTGCGCGACTCCGGCGTCGTTGCTTCATTGACCTCAGTCTCCCACCTGGCGACGGAACGCAACGGCGAATGACCGTGACGATTGCGATGGAGTCGCTCGACGCTCGTAAGTAGGCTCCTACCAGGAGGTCTCATGGCGAGCGAGCACTGGCAGGACGCACCAGAGGATCACGACTTTCCCGCGGCCGCCACGTACCTGAGCCTGATCTGCGACGCCACCCTGGCCGGCGAGATCGTCGACGCGCTCAAGGCGGCTTCGAACACCATCTACGACGCCAAGGACCTCCTGCGCGCGAGCCGGCTGAAGCTGCTACCCAAGAACAACCTCCACGTCCAGGGCGACCTCGCAAAGGTAAAGGCCGGCAAGAAGCTCTCGCCGATCCTGCTCGTTCGCGGCAACTTCGCGGGAAACCGAGACCTCATGATCGCCGACGGCTACCACCGGATCTGCGCGAGCTACTGGATCGACGAGAACAGCCCGATTCCCTGCCGCATCGTCGACCTGCCCGCCTAATCGCCTCAAGAAAAGCTCGCGACACCACGCGACGACGCACTTCAGCGACACTCGGCCCGCTTACAATTGACGCGTGCGCCGAACGATGCCGCTCCTGCTCGTCGCCGTCCTCGTGATTCTGGCGCTCGCGACCGCGTGGCTCTCCTACGACCAGTCGCGCACGCGCGGCTCGACGGTCGGCATGGTCTACAGCTGCTCTAAGAAAGTCGGAACGAAACCAAACTCGTACGTGCTCTCCTGCGCCGACGCCAATTCGATGCTTGCCTCGCTGCACTGGCTCGACTGGGGCGACGCGACCGCCTACGCGACCGGCACGGCCAAGTGGAACGACTGCACGCCGACCTGTGTCGCCGGGCACTGGAAGAGCGAGCCAGTGACAGTTTGGGCGTGGCGGATCCGAGACGATCGCTACACGCGTCTGGCGACGAGCGACCCGCGCCTCGCCGCCACGATCGATCTCGCTCCCTACCCCGGATGAGAAACCCCTAAAGCTTCCGCGCACCCGCCGACGGGCAGTCGGCGCGCCGCTTGTTCCTGAACCTAGATGCCGGTCCAGCCGGAGAGGGTTGCGGCATGTACGCGCCGCCCCTCTCCGGCTGGGCCACCACAGCGGCCCCGCTTCCAGCCTCGTACACGGGCTCCGGTCGGGATGTGGTTATCCACTCCGCCCCGTCTCTCGGAGTTCATCCAAGTGGCGAGGTTCGCTGAGCATCAGCCGTGGGTAGGCGTTTCCACCCACGCCCTCTGGCCCAACTTCTGTCAGTGGTTCTTACCGGGTATTTCAAAAAGTGTTGCATCCTATGCAACCCTCTCTGGGGGCCAGGTCATTCGGCCCTTCCCCCACCGGAAGGATAATTCGTTCTTCGACCCTCTGCTTGGCGAGCCATGTACGTCAGTGTTCTCCCTCCTTATACTGAGATTCGCACGACGTAAATGAAACCCGCTGCGGCGAGCGAGGGTTCAGGACCGACACGCTCGACCTTGGAGTAACTGATGAAGTTCCTACGCCCGACGACCGTGGTCGCCACGCTCGTGGCGGTGCTCGCCGCCGTGCCCGCCTCGGCGAGCACGCCGGCCTGGCAGGCGGCGAAGAGGGCCGCGCTGCCGAGTGGCGCGATCGGCATCTTCGAAGGCTTCATCCCGACGCTCTCCTGTGTCAAACCGGGTGACTGCGAAGCCAGCGGCGCGTACTCCAACGCCAGCAGTCAGGTCGAAGGCCTGATCCTCAACGAGCTGAACGGCGTCTGGAAAGCGCCATCGACGATCGAAGCACCGGTGGGGGCCGCGTTCAATCCCGGCGTTGAGCTCTACGGGCTCTCGTGCGCCGCCGTCGGCTACTGCGCCGTCGCGGGCACGTACCAGGACGCCGCCGGCAACGGCGAGGCCCTCGTCGCCAATGAGGTGGCCGGTCACTGGGCCCGCGCGCGCGAGGTCGCCCTGCCGACCAACGCCACGAACACCAGCCAGGCCGCGGCCATTCGAAGCGTCGACTGCCCGCTGCCCAACAACTGCAGCGCCGTGGGCACGTACGAGGACAACAACTCGGTTGCCTCGCGCAACCAGGGCTTCACGCTGAACGAAGTCGGCGGGGTCTGGCGTCGCGCGGTGGAGATCCAAATCAGCGCAAAGCCCAACTTCAACCCCTTCGTCTCGATGCTCCAGCTGGCCTGCGCGTCGGCGGGCAACTGCGTCGGGGTGGGCTCGTTCATCGACGCCAACGACGTCACCCAGGGCCTCCTCGTCGATCAGGTGCGCGGCGCGTGGCGCCCGGGCGTCGAGCTCGCGGTGCCGCTAGCGGCAAGCGCCTACGCCGGCGCGACCCTCAGCGAGGTGACGTGCCTGAAGCAGTCGAGCTGCAGCGTCTTTGGCACCTTCTACTCGAGCACCGGCGCCGAGGAGGGGCTCGCCGCCAGTGAGAGCAACGGCGCCTGGTCGCGCGCGAGTGAGCTCACGATGCCCGCCAACGCCGGCGCTAACCCCCACGTCTTTCTCTACGGCTTCGACGGGATCGCCTGCCCGTCGAGCGGAAACTGCGGCGTCGGCGGCCAGTACCAGGACGCCGCGGGCGACTACGAGGGCTTCCTCGAGAACGAGGTGAACGGCACCTGGCAGAGCGCCGTGGAGCTGTCGCTGCCGAGCGGCAGCGAGTCAGCCGGCAAGAACGGTGGCGTCGTGGCGATCGCGTGCCCGAGCGTGGGCAACTGCCGAGCGAGCGGCGCGTACCTGGACGGCGCGGGCCGCTACCAGGCGATCGTCGTCTCCGAGGTGAACGGCGTGTGGCAGGCCGGCGTCAAGATCGCGCTCCCCTCTGGCGCTTCGACGGTCGGGGTCGACGGGGGCATCTACTCGCTGGTGTGCCCGACCACGAGTTCGTGCACCGGGACGGGCAGCTACCTCATCAACGCGACGACCTACGAGGGTTTCACCGTCGCGACGTAGGCGAGACCGGCGAATGCCGTCCGGAGGTAAAGGTTTCATCTGCAAACCACCTCGCCATTCCCCGCCTTTCACTTTGCGGTAACCCAGCATTTTTAGGTTGTCTTTGTGGCACGTCTACGTTCTTCCGCCCCCCTTGCAGATGCCGAGCGTGCCGCACTTCGCCCCCCGACACGACCGCCGAACGGGTCGTGACCGCCACGGTCGACGTTCAGGGCCGCAACGTCATCCTCGTCGTCGAAGACGAGGAGAGCTACCAAGACGCCCTGAACGTCGGACTGAGCGTCGAGGGATTCTCGGTCGTCGGCGCCACCAACATCGCCGAGGCCCGTGAGCTGCTGCTCTCGACCAAGCCCGACCTGGTGCTGCTCGACGTGATGCTGCCCGACGGCTCGGGCATCGACTACTGCCGCGAGCTCCACGACACGACGCACATCCCGGTCATCATCGTGACGGCCCGCACCAGCGAGGTCGACGTCGTCCTGGGACTCGAGATCGGCGCCGCCGACTACGTCACCAAGCCCTACCGGCTGCGCGAGCTCATCGCGCGGATCCGCGCCGTGCTGCGGCGCCCCGTCGCGACGAATGACGACGAGGTGATCACCTTTGGCGATCTGCGCATCGACTTCACCCGGCGCACCGTCACGAAGAAGAACCAGGAGGTCGAGCTCTCGCGCAAGGAGTTCGACCTGCTCGCGCTCTTCGCGACCCGCCTCGGCCAGGTCGTGACCCGCGAAGTCTGCCTCGACACCCTCTGGTGGGGCCTCGAGCTTTCGGACACGAGCACCCTCGACACGCACGTCAAGCGTCTTCGTCAGAAGATCGAGAGCGACCCAGCCAATCCGCGCCACCTCATCACCATTCGTGGCGTGGGGTTTCGCCTCGACGCCTAGCGTGAGCGCGTGCAGAGGAACGACCTCGCCGCGGACTTCACGCTGAACGATCAAGACGGCAAGCCCGTCACGCTTTCGACGATGCTGCTCAAGGGGCCGGTCGTCCTCTTCTTCTACCCGGCGGCCCTAAGCCCGGGCTGCACCAAGGAGTCGTGCCACTTTCGCGACCTCTCTCGCGAGTTCGCCGAGCTGGGCGCCCAGGTCGATCGGCATCTCGATGGACAGCGTCGAGCGCCAGGCCGAGTTCGCGAAGAAGCACGGCTTCGACTACCCGCTGCTCGCCGACGTCGACGGCGAAGTCGCCCGCCGCTACGGCGTGAAGCGCGCGCTCGGCTTCCTGAAGGTGAAGCGAGCCACCTTCGTCATCGGCCAGGACCGGCGAGTTCGCGAGGTCATCACGAGCGAGGTCAGCATGAACGCCCACGCCGACAGGGCGCTCGAAGCGCTGCGGGCGTAGGTCAGCCGGCGATGATCGCCGGCGCCGGGTCCTCAAGGAAATGCGCGACGTGACTCAACACGCGCGAGGCGAGCGCGCCGTCGACCATCCGATGGTCGAAGGACATCGCGATCTCGACGACGCTGCGCACGACGACCTCGTCGTTCACGACCCAGGGAGCTTTCGCAACCTGACCCACCGCCACAATCGCCCCGGTGCCCGGCGGCAGGATCGGCACGGCGGCGTCGACGGCAAAGGGACCGACGTTGGTGATGGTGAGCGTCGTGCCGATCATCTCGTTCGGCGTCGTCGTGCCGTTGCGGGCCTTGTCGACCAGCGCGTTGAGCGCCTGAGCCATCGCGACGAGATCGAGCTGGTCGGCCCCCTTGATGTTCGGCACGATGAGTCCCCGCGGCGTGTCCGCGGCGATGCCGAGATTCACGGTGCGCCGCACGATGACCTCCCCGGCTGCTGAATCGAAGCTCGAGTTGACGCCGGGGTAGTGGCGGGCCGCGTCACAGAGCGCGAGCGCGGCGATGGTGAGCGGCGAAAGGCGCAGACCCTGCAGCGAAGGCTGCTGCTTCAGTGAGGCAAGCAGCTCGACCGTGCGCGTGGCGTCAAGGCGAACCCACACCGCGGCGTGGGGTGCAGTGAAAGCGCTCTGGACCATCGCTTCGGCCATCGTGCGCAGCACGCCCTTTACCGGGATGCGCTCTTCCTTCGGACCGGTCGCCCAGGACTCCAGCTCGCGTCCTACGAAGCGCGACGTCGTCGTGGGACCGGTGATCGCGACGCTCGGGCGAATCGCCGTGACGACAGCACCACTCAATGCGCGCTCCACGTCACCGCGCGTGACAAGCCCGTCTCGACCCGTCCCCTCGAGCGTGGCGATGTCAACGCCGTTCTGCTTGGCGTAGAGGCGAACCGGCGGGGTCGAGCGCGGGGCGAGGGCCGGCGCTGCAGGCGCGGTCGGCGCTTGGGTCGGTGCCGCCGGCGTCGATGGAGGGGGCCGTCGGGGCGGCCGCGGCACTGCCTCGGCGATGGCGCCTCGTCGCGACACCGTCTTCGTTGGCGACGCCGTAGCCAACGAGCACCGCCTCGCGCCCCGCGCCCGTCGCTGGCTGCTCGGTGACGACCGGCTCTTCCGCGGCCGGCTCTTCGGCGCCGGCTCTTCGACGCCGGGCGCGGCCGGCGCACCGCCACCACCGACGTCGAAGGTGACGAGCGGCTTGTGGACCTCCATCACGTCGCCGACGTTGCCGTGCAGCTTGACGACGCGACCCGAATACGGGCTGGGCAGCTCCACGGTGGCCTTGGCCGTCTCGATGTCGACGATCGGCTGGTTGAGCTTCACCTCGTCGCCGACGTTGACCTTCCACTGGACGATCTCGGCCTCGACGAGACCTTCGCCGACGTCCGGCAGGAGAAAAACCTGCTCACTCATTGGTCGTAGCTCATCACTCTGTCGACCGCGTCGAGTATCCGGTCAACCGTCGGCCGGTAGTCCTCCTCGATCCGCGTGGGCGGGTACGGCACGTGGTAGCCGCTCACCCGCACCCCGGGCGCGCGCAGCGAGTAGAAGCACTTGTCGCTCAGTTCGGCCACGATCTCCGAGCCGATCGACGCCATGTGCGGGGCCTCCTGGACCACGACGAGGCGCCCCGTCTTCTCGAGCGAGGTGGCCATGGTCACGAGGTCGAGCGGAGCGATCGAGCGCGCGTCGATGACCTCCAAGGAGGTGCCCTCTGCGGCCGCGGTGTCGGCTGCGCGCAGGATCGTCTTCACCGACGCCCCGTAGCCGACGACCGTCACGTCGGTGCCTTCGCGCCGCACGGCCGCCTCGAAGAGGCCCGCCGGGGGACGATCGAAATCGACCTCGCCCTTCTCCCAGTATCGGCTCTTGGGCTCGCAGAAGATGATCGGGTCGTCGTGCTCGATCGACTGCTGGATCATCCAGTAGGCGTCGTTCGGCGTCGAGCACGACACCACCCGCAGCCCCGCCGTCGCGGCGAAGTACGCCTCGGGACTCTCGGAGTGGTGCTCGATCGCCCCGATGCCGCCCTGAAAGGGTATGCGTATGACGAGGCCCATCACGTAGACCCCGTCGCTGCGCTTATGGAGCTTCGCGACCTGGGAGACGATCTGGTCGAAGGCCGGGTAGACAAAGCCGTCGAACTGGATCTCGCAGACCGTGCGGTACCCGCGGATCGCGAGCCCGACGGCCGTGCCGACGATGGCCGATTCCGCGAGGGGCGAGTCGATCACCCGGTCCTCGCCGAAGTCCTTCTGCAGCCCGTCGGTGATGCGAAAGACGCCGCCGAGCTTGCCGACGTCCTCGCCCATGATGAGGACCTTCTTGTTCTTCTCCATCGCCCGGCGCAGCCCTTCGTTGAGGGCTTTCGCCATGGTCATCGTGGTCGTCGTCATCAGTGGCCCGCCGAGACGCCGAGCTCGATCATCTCTTGGCGCCCTTCCTCGATCAGTGGGTGCGGGGCGGCGTAGGCGTTGTCGAACATCGTGATCGGGTCGGGTCGATCCATGGCCAGCACGTCCTCGCGTAACTGCAGGGCCATTGTCTCGGCCTCGGCCGTCACCTCGTCGAACTTCGCGCTCTTTACGCGGTACTCGCGCACGAGCAGGCTCTTCACGCGCGCGATGGGATCGCGGTGGTTCCAGACCTCGACCTCCGCGTCGATGCGATAGCGCGTCGGGTCGTCGCTCGTCGTGTGCGCCCCGAGACGGTACGTGTAGGCCTCAATGAGCGTCGGCCCAGCGCCGACGCGCGCGTTCTCGAGGGCGCGCTTCGTGACCTCGTAGACGGCGAGGACGTCATTGCCGTCCACGCGCACGCCCGGAAAGCCAAAACCTTCGGCGCGGTGGTAGAGGGGGATCTTCGACTGGATCGACATAGGCGTCGAGATGCCCCACTGGTTGTTCTGACAGAAGAAGACGACCGGCGTGTTGAACGACGAGGCCCACACGAAGGCCTCGAGCACGTCACCCTGGCTGGAGGCGCCGTCGCCAAAGCAGGCAAGCACGGCCTCTTCGGCGCCGTCGCGCTGCACGCCCATCGCGTAGCCGACAGCGTTCAAGACCTGATTGCCGAGCACCACGGTCGGCACGGAGTGGCGGTACTTCTGGGGGTCCCAGCCGCCGTTGCTCGTCGCGCGAAAGAGCCGCAGCATGTCCTTGGGCGGCACGCCCCGGCACCAGGCGATGCCGTGTTCGCGGTACGTCGGGAAGGTGAAGTCCATCGGCTCGAGCGCGCGTCCGGCGCCGATCTGAGCGGCCTCTTGGCCCTGGACCGGCGCCCACAGCGCGAGCTGGCCCTGGCGCTGCAGCGACGTTGACTCGTTGTCGAGGCGCCGAACGATCACCATGTCGCGGTAGAGGCCGAAGATCTGCTCGCCGCTCAGGGTCGATTCGTACTCGGCGTTCGCCACGCGCTCGCCCTCGGGCGTCAGCAACTGAACGAACTCCTCGTCGATCATCAACTCTCCTTAGGCCACAACACCCAGCGCATCACATTACTCACCGTACGATATATACACGTCGCGGTTCCCGGCCAAAGCGACACCATTTCTGCCAGGGCAGTGCGCGACAGCGTTTCGAGAGCGGACCCCTCTACTAGTTGGTAACCGAGCTCACCTTTCGCAACAAGACCGAGCGGCGCTTGGGGTTGGTGACACTCGCCAACTGACCACAGGCCGCCGCGATCGAGCGGCCCCGCGTGTTGCGCACTGTTGCATTGATCCCCCTCGCGCGCAATCCTGCCCGAAACTCTCCGACGCGCTCTTCGCTCGATCCCCGCACGAGGTAGCCCGGCGTTGGATTGAGCGGGATGAGATTGACGTGCGCGCCGAGGGGCGCCGCGTACTCGGCGAGCTCGTCGAGGGCGTCGTCGGTGTCGTTCACGCCGTCGATGAGCGCCCACTCGAAGCTGAGCCGGCGGCCTGTGGTCTCGAGCCAGTACTCGCACGCCTCGCGCAGGCGCCCAAGGGGGTATCGGCGATTGAGCGGGACGAGTTCGTCGCGCGCCGCATCGTTTGCGGCGTGCAGCGACACGGCGAGCGTGAGAGGAAGGCCCTCGCGCGCCAGGCGCTCAATCGCAGGAGCCACGCCGACCGTCGAGACCGTGAGGTGCCGCGCCGAGAGCCCCCGGAAGTCGTGGAGACGGCGCAACGCCGCGACCGTGACGGCGTAGTTCGCGAGCGGCTCACCCATGCCCATGAAGACGACGTTGGAGAGGCGCTCGGGCGCGGCCGCGTGAGCGGCGAACATGACTTGCTCGAGGACCTCGCCCAGGCTGAGCTGCCCACTGAAGCCGGCTTGGCCAGTGGCGCAGAACGTGCAGCCCATCGCGCAACCGGCCTGGGACGAGACGCAGACCGTGACCCGATCCTCGTAGCGCATCAGCACCGTCTCGATCGTCGAACCGTTTTCCAGTCGAAACACCCACTTCCGCGTGGCGCCGTGATCGCTTCGCACGTCGTTGACGACCGCGAGGCTCGGCGCGAAGTGCTCGCCGAGGCGGACACGCAACGACTTGGGCACCGTCGTGATCTTCTCGAGGGCGAGCCCCTCCACCCAGAGGCCTCGAAAGAGCTGATCGATCCGGTAGCGGGGCTCGCCCTCGAGCAACACAGCCAGTTCCTCCTTGGAGGACGCGTAGATCGAAGCCACCACTGCAACTTAGGACGCCCGATCTATACAGACTGAATGCGAAGTTCTAAGCCGTCTCCAACCTTCGGCGCGATTCTCAATCAGCCCACAGCGAGTTTTTATCAAGTTCTTCGTCGCGCCTTGGTCGGCCCTTCGAAAAGTTCGAAAGACTGAACACGTCGAAAGGAAATCCAAGGAACAGCGATGTCGCCGGTGAATACAACCGTCCTGCTCGTATGTTTCGGTGTCGCGGTTGGAGTAGGTCTGCCTCTCGCCGTTCGCGCCGATCGTGGCCGACAGCGCGATCGCGCGAACGTCGCAGAGCACAGACGCAAGGGCCAGATGATCGCCGATTATGAAGCGACCATCGACGCGTACCGACGCTTTGCGCAGGACGACCCTGAGCTATCGGCGACGGCGCTGTAAATTTCCCCCCAAGCGGCGGGGCCGGGCAACCGGCCCCGCCGCTGTCTCACCAATCTCTGCTTGACTTCAAGTGCTCGCCCGTCGGGTGAGCGTTGAAGGAGCACCATGGAACTACGCAACACGTCGGCCATCGTCACCGGCGGCGCCTCGGGCCTGGGCGAGGCGACGGCTCGTGCCCTCGCCGAGCGCGGCGTCAAAGTGGTACTGGCTGATCTCAACGATGAGGCCGGTGCCACAATCGCCCACGAAATAGGCGGGCTGTACGCGCACTGCGACGTCACGAACACAGACGAAGTCATCGCCGCGATCGAGGCGGCCAGAGGTCTCGGCCCGTTTTTCAGCGCCGTCAACTGCGCCGGCATCGGCTGGGCGACGCGCACCATCGGCAAGGACGGCGAGTACGCCTCGGCCCACGACCTCGACGTCTACCGCAAGGTGATCGAGATCAACCTCATCGGCACGTACAACGTCTGCCGGCTCGCGGCGACCGCCATGAGCCACAACGAGCCCGACGAGGACGGCTGTCGCGGCGCGATCGTCAACACCGCCTCGGTCGCCGCCGAGGACGGCCAGATCGGCCAGGCCGCGTACTCCTCCTCCAAGGGCGGCATCGTCGGACTGACGTTGCCCCTGGCGAGGGATGTCGCGCCCATCGGGGTGCGCGTGAACTGCATCCTGCCCGGGCTGATCGACACCCCGATCTACGGCAGCGGCCAGGCGTCGGAGGAGTTCAAGGCGCGCCTGGGAACGGGCGTGCTCTTCCCGAAGCGCCTCGGACACGCGAGTGAGTTCGCCTCCCTCGCCGTCGAACTGCTGTCCAACAGCTACATGAACGCCGAATCGGTGCGCATCGATGCTGGGATACGCATGCAGCCCAAATAGGGAACCACAGCGGCACAATTTGAGAGAAGCGCAATGCCGATAACGCTGTTCACCGACCTGTTCTCCCTGCGCCCCCTCACCCGCGCCCTACCCTTACTTTCATGAGCTGGGTCGACCTCATCATCCTGATCGTCGTGATCCTGGCCGCCCTGCGGGGCTTCGCCGAGGGTGCGATCCGACAGGTTGTAGGGATCATCGGCTTCGGGGCCGGCTTTCTCCTCGGCACGATCATCGCGCCGTCGCTCTCCACGCGGTTCATTCACGACAGCTGGCGGCCGGCCGTCGCGCTCTTCATCATCGTTGTCGTTTCCGTGATGGGTGGAATCGTTGGGGGGTATCTCGGTGGGCTGCTCGCCAAGGTCGCCCACGTGCTCTTGCTCGGCCTCGTCGACCGGATTGTCGGGGTCGTCATCGGTGTCGTCACCGCGCTGATCTTCTGCTGGCTCGCGGCGGGACTGCTCGCCACCACCACCTGGGGATCCATCGCGAGCGGCATCCAGCACTCGAAGATCCTCTCGACGATGGACGACGTCATGCCGCCCGTGCCTTCGATCGTCGCCAAGGTCGAGGCCCTCTTCCCCAAGATCGGCCTGCCCAATGTCTTCGCGCGTGTCGTGGCGCCCACGCTGCCCACGCCGGTCAACCCGAAGGACCTCGGACCGCTCGTCACCTCCGTCTCCGGTCCGAGCTCGATCCAGAAGGTCTTCGCCAGCGGCGCGTGCTCATACCAGAGCCAAGGTACGGCGTTCTTCGTCACCCCGACCGAGGCCGTCACCAACGCCCACGTCGTCGCGGGCTTCCGCGACATCACCGTCGGGGGTGTCGGGGCCGAGGTCGCGCTCTACGACCCGAAGAACGATCTCGCGGTGCTGCGCGTGCCCTCGGTCAATGAGACGCCGCTCAAGCTGCTCGCTGCAGAGCCGTCGGCCGACGCGCGGGTGAGCGTCATCGGCTTTCCGCTCGACAGGTCGCGCACCAGCGCCCCGGGCCGCTACGAGGGCGAGATCACCGGCTTGGGCCGCGACATCTACGACCAGGCGCTCATCACCAAGACCCTCCTCGCCATCGAGGTGAACGTGAACCCGGGCAACTCGGGCAGCCCGGTCCTCGTCCACGGCGAGGTGGCGGGCGTCGTCGAGTCCAAGCTCCTCAGCGAGGCGAGCACCGCCTACGCAATACCGCTCAGCGTGATTGAGAGCGATCTCGTCAAGACCCCCGCCACCGGCACCGTCTCGACTCGCAGCTGCCTGCCCTCGTAACGCGCCTGACCGGCGACGATTCTCGCTGGCTCGTAAAGTCGGACGTGATGACCAACGGCTCGTCAGCCACCACGCGACGAACATGGGTGTACTTCATCACGCTCGCACTGGTCGTGGCCGTCGTCATCGGCGCGGTGCTGGTGGTCGTCGCGCTTCGTAGCGGTCCGGTTGCCTGGGTCGACCGGCCCGCGACCACGGCCATGATCAACGCCCAGGTCCCCCAGCCTCTGCCGAGTCCGCCACCCAAGACCAACGCCCCGCCCTGCTCGAGCGCCGACCTTGCGGTCACGCGCGAGTGGCCTGATGGAGTGGATGGAGCCCTCACCATCGGCGTGACGCTGCGCAACGTCGGGTCCTCCGCGTGCCTCGAGCGGGCAACACCGTCGGTCGTCGCTTACTCGAGCCGTGGACCGCACATCAAAGCGACCGCGGTGCAACTGCTGCCGGGCACGCAGGTCGCCAACACCGCGGCGCGCGCCGAGGTCTCTGTCCAGATCCTGATGCCCGAATACTGCGCCAGTGACCCCACCGGCGCCAACCTCGGGCTGCCCACGTACCAGAGGTACGCGATGACGCTGCCCGGTGGCGCCACCATGACACTCGCCGGGCCCGATGTCGCGTTGCCGTGCGGACTCGAGGTGACGCCCTTCTACTCCGCCGCGCCTCAGCCCAAGTACGCGCCGATCTACCTCCACAACCTCAACGCCCACGTCGTCGCGCCAACCTCGGTCGACGCGGGCACGACGCTGGACTACGTGGTCGACCTCTCCAATCCAACGAGCAGGGCGGTGCGACTCAGCCCCTGCCCGATCTACCTCGAGTACGGGGATTACGTGCCGCACCCTATCAATCTGTCCTTTCTGCTCGACTGCCAGGCCGTCCGCGCGATCCCGGCCGACGCCACCGTTGCCTACCGCATGGAAATGCCGATTCCCAAGACGATTCCGGCGGGGCCAATGCGCATCTATTGGGGCATGATCGTCTACGGCAGGGCCTTCGCCCAGACTGTCGTCCACGTCAAGTCGGCGGGCGGTTGAGGCTCGCCGGTAACCAGCGGCCACCCGTTCACGTTATTTATCTCTGCTAGGTCATTAACATTGGTTAACTAGCTAATTATTCAAACGTTATAGGCACTAGCATTAGTGAATAATGAGCGTTGACCAAGGCTAAGCCGATGAGTGACGTCGACATCGTCTGGGAAGGGCGCCACGTGACGGCGTGGGTGCCCACCACCCTCGAGAGCCTCGAGCTCACCCTGCCCGAGAACGTCGTGCGCCTCACCGAGCGAGCCGCCGCCGCAATCGAACGGACCAGCCACGAGCTGCCCACGTCGTGGGAGCCGCTCGCTCGACTGTTGTTGCGCCTGGAGGGCGTCGCGAGCTCGGCCTTCGAGCAGGTCCGAGCCCCCCTCGAGGAAATCGTCGCGGCCGAGGTCACCGACCTCATGACAGGTCCGTCGGCCTGGGTGTCCGACAACCTCGCCGTCGTGACGACCGCGATCGACTTCGCGCGCCGCGAGCCACTGAGCGTCGATGCGCTCCTCGAGTGGCACCGCCAACTCATGGTCCACGCCACGCACCGACTCGAGTCAACCTTGATCGGCGCCTTTCGAGACCGGCCCGTATGGGTCGGCGGCAACTCGCCGCTCACCGCCGCCTACGTGGCGCCCCCACCGCAGTTCGTTCGGCCGCTGCTGGAGGACCTCGTCGCCTTCGCCAATTCGGACTCGCTCGACGCCGTCACGCAATCCGCCCTGCTGCACGCCCAATTCGAGTCCATTCACCCCTTCGCCGACGGCAACGGGCGCCTCGGTCGCGTACTGGTGAGCTGGCTGCTCGTGCGTCGGCTCGATGTCGCGGTTCCACCCCCGCTCAGCGTCATCATCGCCCACGACCCCGGCGGGTACCTCTCCGGACTGACGTTCTTTCGTCTCGGCGAGCACGCTAAATGGGTGCAGTGGTTCGCCACCGCTCTCGAGCGCTCGGCGAACGCCGCCACGTCACTCGTCACCGAGACCGACGCGCTGCTCGCGCGCTGGCGAGAGCGCGCGACGAAGGCGCCGGCGCCAGGACAGCGGGCCGTGCGAGCGGGGTCGATGTTCTGGAAGGTGCTCGAAGCGCTGCCCGCCCTCCCGATCGTGTCGGCGCCACTCGTGGCCGAGCGCTTTGGCGTCACGCCCGAGGACGCCCGCCAGCTGCTGCGCCGCTTCGAGTCCCTGCACATTCTCGAGCCGATCGACCTGGCGACGAAGAAGCCTGGTCGTCCGACACACTGGTGGGCGGCGACCGAGTTGCTGGCGCTGGTCTCTCGCTGGAGCTAGCGGCTAGATCTCTCGGGCCTCGGCCACGTTGTCAAATCTCGCGAACTCGCCGCGCCACGTGAGATGCGCGGTCCGCGTGGGGCCGTTGCGGTTCTTCGCCACGATGATCTCGGCGTCGGACTTGATGTCGTTGGAGACCTCGCCGTAGATCTCGGGGCGAAAGAGGAACAGCACCACGTCGG
Organism: uncultured Acidimicrobiaceae bacterium; assembly: GCA_963749355.1. Taxonomy (GTDB): domain Bacteria; phylum Actinomycetota; class Acidimicrobiia; order Acidimicrobiales; family RAAP-2; genus RAAP-2. The sequence goes on along the minus strand of CAVVMM010000001.1, from coordinate 112,799 downwards.
CGTCCTGCTCCAGCGAGCCCGACTCGCGCAGGTCCGACATCATCGGGCGCTTGTCGGCGCGGTCCTCAAGCTTGCGCGAGAGCTGGGACAGGGCGACGATCGGGCACTCGAGCTCGCGCGAGAGGATCTTGAGCGACCGGCTCATCTCGGACACCTCGACCTGGCGGTTCTCGGCCCGGCCGCGGCTACTCATCAATTGCAGGTAGTCGATGATCACGACGCCGAGGTCACCGTTCTGCTGCTTGACGCGTCGCGCCCTCGCGCGCACGTCCATGATCGTAAGGGCCGGGTTGTCGTCGATGAAGACCTTCGCCGACTGCAGGTACCCGAAGGCCTCGTGGGCCCGATTCCAGTCGGCCTCGCTGAGATCGCCGGTGCGCAGCTTCGAGGAGTCGATGCGCGCCGTGGAGGCAAGGATGCGCTCGGCCAGCTCCTGGCGGCTCATCTCCAAGGAGAAGAAGAGGGCCGGACGGTTGACGACCGCGCCCACGTGGATGAGGATCCCGAGCGCGAAGGCCGTCTTGCCGGTCGCCGGGCGCGCGCCCACAATCGTCATCGAACTGCGCTGGAGCCCTTGCAGGATCTGGTCGAGTGAGCGGTACCCCGTTTCCAGGCCGTTCAGCTGGCCGCGGGTTTCGCCGCGTTGCTCGAGGATGTCCGCCTCGCTCAAGAGGAGCCGCTGCAGCGGGGACACCGAGTCGGCTCGGCGGTCGTCGGCGATCGCGTTGATCTTGCGCTCGGCCTCGTCGATCAGCCCGATGACGTCGTCGGTCGCGACGTACGCCTCGTCGACGATCTCTCCGGCCGCCGCGATGAGCCGGCGCTGCTGGGCTTTCTCGCGCACGAGCTCGGCGTAGTGCTGGGCGTTGGCTGAAGACGGCGTGTTGATCTGCAGTGACGAGAGCACCGCGAGCTCGACGGCGACCGCGCCGCGCTCCTGCAGCTTCGCCTGCACCGTCACGTAGTCGACGGGCTCGCCGGCGTGGGCGAGCGCGATGATGGAGCTGAAGATCTGCCCGTGCAGCGGGCGGTAGAAGTCCTCGGGTTGGACGGTCTCGAAGGCGACGCTCACCGCCTCGGGCGAGAGCAACATCGCCCCGATCAAGGACTCCTCGGCCTCGATCGCACTCGGTGGAACTCGACCACCGGAGACCGCGCGGCGATCCGTCTCAACCTGCGTCATAAGACCTCAACGCTTGCCGACGCGCCTTGTGCCTCGCAATACGAACAATGTGTTGTATACCTGTGGCAAACACCATTAATCACATTTTGTTTGGTGTGTGTAACACGTGCGCCGCTGGGGCAAAGGGCCCTGGCGCCGTGGACAACTGGTCGCGTTACTTCGCGACAACCTCCACGAAGATGGTGGCGTCCACGCCTTCAAAGAGCGTCGCCGTGACGGTCGTGCTGCCGACCTCTTTCAGGTGCTCGGCAAGCGCAATCGCGTGGCGGTCAAGTGAGATCCCTGTTGCGCCACGAAGAGCGTTGACGATGTCGACTTCGCCAATCGAGCCGAAGAGCCGACCGTTCGCGCTGGCGCGCGCCTCAATGGTGAGCGGCGTCCGTTCAATCAGCGCCTTCTGGGTCTCGGCGGCCTCTCGGCTCCTCGCGTCGACGATGTCGCGGGCCCGGCGCATCAACGTCGCCTGGGTCTCGGTCGAGGACGACGCAACCAGAGCCGCGCCCGAGGGCAAGAGGAAGTTGCGCGCGTAGCCGCGCTTCACCGTGACGATGTCACCGCGCCGGCCGAGCCCCCGCACGTCGCTTCGCAGCAGGACCTTCATTCGCTGACCACCTCGGGCGCCTCACCGGCGAGGACCTCAGCGGCCACGGTGGCGTCATCGAGGAGGACATCATCGGTCGCGGGGACCGCGACCGGCGATTCGACCGGTGCTGCGACCGCGTCGCGGCTCGGGCGAGCCGAGCGCGGACCACGGTCGTCACGACCCTCGCGACCCTCGCGGCCGCGACCGCCACGGCGCTCAGTCACCGTGCGCTGGGTGTAGGGCAGAAGCGCCAGCTCGCGGGCCGTCTTGATCGCGTCGGAGACATCGCGCTGGTGCTGCTGGCAGTTGCCGGAGACCTTGCGGCCCCGGATCTTGCCGCGGTCCGAGATGTACTTGCGCAACTGGGCGAGGTCCTTGTAGTCGACGCGGTCGACGCCGTGCTGACAGAACGAGCAGGGCTTCTTCTTCGCGCCGCGACGGATGTCGATCTTGGGCGCGCGCTTGGGCGGCTTGGGATTGTTGATGCGGGGCATTAGAAAGGCTCCTCGTCGAAGGCGTAGCTGCTCGGCTCGTTGCGCGCCGCGGGCCGATCGGCCGGCGGGTAGTTCGAGCCTTCGGCGCGCGGGGTCTTCGTGACGACCGCGGTCGCAAAGCGCAGCGATGGCGCGATCTCCTCGGCGTTGATCTCGACGATCGAGCGCTTGTCGCCCTGCTCGGTCTCCCAGCTGCGCTGCTCGAGGCGTCCGCTCACGACGACGCGCATGCCCTTGGTGAGCGAGTTGGCGGCGTTCTCGGCCATCGAGCCGTAGCCGGTGACCTCGAAGTACGAGACGCGCTCCTCCCACTCCTGGGTCTGACGGTTCTGCCAACGGCGGTTCACGGCGATCGAGACGCGGATCGCCGCCTGGCCGCTATTCAAGAACTTGAGTTCGGGGTCGCGGGTGATGTTCCCGACGACGGTGATGGTGTTGTCAGCCATGGTTTCTCCTTGTCGTCCCTACGCCCCGGCCGCGACCGAGCCGGAACTGGCTCGCACGTGGCGGCGAAGGATCTTAAAGCGCAGCACCTCGTCCGAGAGGGTCAAGATCCGGTCGAGCTCGTCGACGGTTGACGACTCGCCGCTGAACTCCACCAGCACGTAGTAGCCCTCCTTGCGCTTCTTGATCTCGTAGGCGAGGGGGCGCTTGCCCCAACGGTCGATGGTTCCCGGTGTTCCGCCGTTGGAGCGGATCGTCTCGAGCGCGCGGTCGAGCGCGATCTGGATGGACTGTGCGTCGACCGAGGTGTCGAACACGATCATCGTTTCATAGGGCCGCATGGCCGATTTCCTTTCCCTCTGGACCGGACACGCCGGGCTCTGCGGAAGACAGAGCAGGGTTGAACTTCTCCCACGTTCGCGGGAATGACCAGTCTACCGGATTGCCAGCAAACCGCCAGGCGTGGCCGACCCGGTCACGCCTGGCGGCTAGCGCCGCCAGAAGAGGCCGAAGATCTTGTTCAGGCGTTCGTCGAAGAGCTGCGTGCGCAGCCGTTCCTGCTCGACGAGAAAACGTTGCAACTCGGGATCGACGCCCATGGCGTCGTTCGCGGGGAGACGCGCACCACAGCGAGCGCAACGCGCCGAGCCCCGTTTGTTCTCCTCGTGACAGGACACGCACTCAAGGTAGGGGCCCACCGGCCCTTCACCTCGCGTCACGTGTCACCCGGCTTCTTGCGCAATCGGCTGCGCGATTTCGAGTGCGGCGCCGATAAAGATCGCCGGGATCTCGAGCGCCTCGACCACGCGCATGCCCAGGGGCTCGCCACCCCTATCACCACGAAGGGGTAGAGCGCTTCGGCGTGCCGACGTCCTGTCCCTAAATCGAGGGCGGAGACCGGACCACGACACAGTCGAATTCCACAGTTCGCAGATCGTCATCAAGGTTCACGGGAAACAGGCCGGAGATCGCGAACCCGCAGCGCTCGAGATAGTCGAGCGACTCTCGCATCATCGGCATTCCTTCGTAGACCGCTTGGGTCGAAACCTCCGTCTGCAGGGCGAGCACGTGCGCCAGGGACTCCGCGGCGCCCCCCAAGACTTCTAGATCCCAGCCCTGAGTATCCATCTTGAGGAAGACGCGGGGATCCCGTATGCCGGAGATGATCTCACCGAACTTCTCATCAAGCGTTGCCACCGTTACCACCTCGGTGGAGTGGATCGTCGGTTGACGCCCGAAGACCTCATAGGCAAGGGGCGCTGGGCTCCGAAACGAACTGAAATGGGTAACTTCAGTCACGTTGATCTTGGCGTCCCCGCGCTCACGTCCGAGCGCCAGATTGTTGAGCCAGCCAACGGGGGTCGCGAGCCGCTCTCTTCGACAAGAAACCGAAGCTTTCCGAGACCGGCTCGAACGAGACGATCCGGCCCTTGTAGCCGTTGCATCGCAGCCCCACGCCGTACTCGCCCCGACGGGCGCCGACATCGATAACGACGTTTATCTGGTAACGGTTGAATAGCTTCCACAAGTGCAAGCCCAACAAGTTGGCCCCATCCCTTTGGACCACCTCCAAACCGCACCGGCGCAGCCAGAGCCGAGGGCGATAAGCGCTCCTCAGAAAAGAGTCCCTCAGCGACAGCCCGATCCATCGAGTCGCACCCTCCGCATCGATGCCAGCATCACAGTGACGACGATGCTCGACTTGCCCGGAGCCTAGCCAAGGACTCGAAGTTCGGATTCGACGTTAGCCAGAGAGTTCGGTCGGGTTCGCGTAGACCTCGTCGGGCCCAGGGAACGTCCCGCCGCGCACGTCCCTCGCGAAGCGCTCGATCGCGTCGGTGATGACGGGCGCCAGGTTCGCGTACTGACGCACGAACTTGGGCGGCGTACCGCGCCCGAGGCCCAGCAGATCGTGAAAGACGAGCACCTGGCCGTCGGTGTCGGGACCGGCACCGATGCCGATCGTCGGGATCGCAAGCGCCTCGGTCACCCGCGTGCCCACGACGCTCGGCACCCCTTCCACCACGAGGGCGTAGACCCCCTCGTCCTCCAGGACCTTGGCGTCCAGCTCGAGCTGCTGGGCCGCCTCGCGGGTCTTCGCCTGCACCCGGAAGCCCCCGAAGGCGAGCACGCTTTGGGGGGTCAGGCCGAGGTGGCCCATGACCGGGATCTCGGCGTCGAGGATGGCGCGCACCACCTCGCGGCGCACGCGTCCTCCCTCGAGCTTCACGCTGTCGGCCCCGCTGCGGATCAGCGTGGCCGCGTTGCGCACGCTGTCGGCGACCGAGAGGTGGTAGCTCAGCCAGGGCATGTCGGCCACGACGTGGACGTCGGGCTTCGCGGCGGCGACCGCGCGCACGTGGTGGGCCATATCCTCGATCGTGACGTGCAGCGTGTCGTCGTGGCCGAGCACGACGTTGGCAACCGAGTCGCCCACGAGGATGAGGTCGACCCCGGCCGCACTCGCGAGCCGCGCGCCGGGCTCGTCGTAGGCCGTCACCATCACGAGCGGTACGGAGCCGTTGCGGCGCTTGCGGCCCCGAATGGCCGGTGCTGTCAGCTTCACTCGGCGACCCCCTTGGCGGCGACGATCCTCCTCGACCGCCCACCGGCGACCCACTTGCGCGCCAGGTGGTGGAACGAGCACTCGACACAGACTTCCACCGCGTAGCAGACGACGGGATCCTCTCGACGTTCGAGCTTCAGCAGCTGCGCGCGGGTCGCGGGGCACGTGCCCCCCGCCGGGAGTCGAGCGCCAAAGACGTAGGTCACCTCCACGAGCTCGCTCTCACGACAGACCGGACAGGTCTCACCGGTGCGGCGTCCGAAGTTGCGCGCAGCGCGCAGCAGTTCGGGGTGCGCGTCACAGACGTCCTCGCAGCGCAGCTGGCCCGGAGGCGAGCTTGGCGAGCGTCGCGTGGCGCACGAGTCCGAACTCGACGACCGCCCCGTCCGCGGTGCTCGTGCGAAAGCGCCTCTCCATTAACGGCGACACTACATTGTCGGTTTTCTCCAGAGGCGTAGGTCACCGTCACGCTCGATATATCGATGTGATATGATGGTTCGCGTGTTGGACATTGCGATCCTCGGTCTCCTGATGGATCGGGATCACCACGGCTACGAGATCCGCTCGCGACTGCGCGATCGGCTCGGAGTCGGCGCCAACGTCTCCTTCGGTTCGATCTACCCCGCCCTCGCTCGCCTCGAGCGCCACGGCTTCGTCGAGGCCGTCGCCGTGCCCACGCCGCGCTCGAGCGCTGCGTCGACCGGCTCGCTCTCGGGTGAGCGCGCTTCGTTGCGGTCGCTTCGCGCGACGTCGGGCCTCGGACGGCGCGGCCGCAAGGTCTATCGCATCACCGAGCGCGGCCGCCAGGAGTTCGTCCAGCTCCTCAGCGACCCGGCGACGCTCGACGACGGCAGGAACTTCTCGCTGCGCATGGCCCTCGCCAAGTACTTGACGCCGAGCCTTCGCGTGCGGCTCCTCGAGCGCCGGCGCACCGATCTGCTCGAGCGCCTGGCCGAGGTGCGCGCCGGCTCGAGCAACGAAGAGCTCGACGGCTACGCGCGCGGCGTGATGGAGCACGCCGCCCACGGCGTCGAGTTGGATCTCGCGTGGGTCGACGACCTGTTGACCACCGAACGCAGTAATCAGCAGACCTTCGCCAGTGACGCGAAGTAGGAAAGGAAATTCGTGAAGAAGATTCGTGTGGCGATCGCCGGCGTGGGCAACTGCGCCAGCTCGCTCATCCAGGGCGTCACCTACTACCGCGACGCCAAGCCCGGCGACCACGTCCCCGGGTTGATGCACGTCGTGCTCGGCGGTTACCACGTCAGCGACCTCGAGTTCGTCACGGCCTTCGACGTCGACGCCTCCAAGGTCGGCAACGACCTCGCCAAGGCCATCGAGCGCGGGGAGAACAACACGCTCAAGTTCGCCGACGTGCCCTCGCTCGGCGTGACGGTCCAGCGCGGTCCGACCATGGACGGCCTGAACAAGTACTACCGAGAGGCGATCGAGGAGTCACCCCTCGAGCCCGTCGACGTAACCCGGGCCCTGCGAGAAGCCCGCGCCGAGGTGCTCGTGTCGTACCTGCCGGTCGGCTCCGAGGACGCCCAGCGCTTCTACGCCCAGTGCGCCATCGACGCGGGCTGCGCCTTCGTGAACGCCATCCCCGTCTTCATCGCCTCGAACCCGGTCTGGGCGAAGAAGTTCGCCGACGCCGGCCTGCCGATCATCGGCGACGACATCAAGAGCCAGATGGGCGCCACTATCGTGCACCGTGTGCTGACCCGCCTCTTCGAGGACCGCGGCTTGACCCTGGATCGCACGTACCAGCTCAACGTCGGCGGCAACATGGACTTCAAGAACATGCTGGACCGAGACCGTCTGGAGTCGAAGAAGGTCTCCAAGACCCGGGCCGTCACCAGCCAGTTGGAGCTGAACGACATGGACCCCGACAACGTGCACATCGGCCCGAGCGACCACGTGCCGTGGCTCACCGACCGCAAGTGGGCCTACATCCGCATGGAGGGCCGCAACTTCGGCGACGCGCCGATCAACATTGAGCTCAAGCTCGAGGTGTGGGACTCGCCCAACTCGGCCGGCGTCATCATCGACGCCGTGCGCTGCGCCAAGCTCGCCCTCGACCGGGGCATCGGCGGACCGCTGGTCGGCCCGTCGGCCTACTTCATGAAGTCGCCGCCGGTCCAGTTCCACGACGACGAGGCCCACGACCTCGTCGAAGCCTTCGCCGACGGCAGCGCCGACAACCCGGTCTGGCCCTAAGCACCAGCGCGAGCCCGGACCCCGAACCCGGGGCACCTGTGCCATTCGCTCATGACCACCGGCCGTAAGAACGCCATCGCCGCCGGTGGAGTGTTCGCGGCGGCGTTGCTCCTCGTCTTCCTCGTCGGGTCAACGCCCTGGACCATCGCCGTCGTCACCGCGCTCGTGCTGGTCAGCGTCTTCGACATGATTCGACGTGGCGATGGGGCGTCCAACGCGAGCCCTTGGGCGCGCCCGCCCGGTGCTGCGCGGAAAGTGTGCGGTGGTGCCGATCCGCGTGCGCCTCACGCAGCACGACGAGGAGTAGACGCGCGCGACATCGCCGATGCCTGCACCTGCGTACGACAAGATCTGGGTTACCCCGTCGCCGACGTCACGACTGCTTCAGGCCGACCCACTTCATCCCCATGTTCGAGATCTGCGTACCCGGTCCCGAATAGAAGCAGACGTCCTTTAGCGTGCGGGCGTAGTAGTTCCAGCTCGCGGCGGGCAGGGCGTAGCCCTCGACCAGGAAACCCGCCGCCGTTTGCTCGTCGCAGGCGTGACTCTTCATCCGCGCCGCCGCCAGGGTCACCACCTCGAAGATCGCCTGGTAGCGCAGCTCGGGGATCAGCACGGCGGTGAACCCGGTCGTCAGCGCCGGCACCGAGTCTTGGGTGTCGGTGACGGTACCCACCTTGTAGGTGCGAAAGGCGCGCACCACCGGTCCATTCAGCAGGAGATGGCACTCGGGCCCCTTGTTGGTGAAGTAGATCGGCGTCAGACGAGTGCTCGATGGGTAGCCCTTTGCGTGGTCGCGCGTTGCGCCCACGCTGACGTGAATCCGCGAATAGTGGCACGTCGCTATCACCTTGGTAGTGGCCGACGCCAGGCCACCAGCGCTCACGAGCGACGCCGCCCCGACGACCACCGCCGCCACGAGTCGAAGTGCCTGTCTCGTCACCCCTCCATCATGGCGCGGCCCGTTGCGCCCCGGCCCGTCACGCACGCCGGTTAGCGTTCCTGACCGACCCACCACTCGCGCAACCGCGTAACGGCCTGCTCTGTACTGATCTCGCCTTCGTCGAGGCGGATCTCCATGAGAAAGTCGAGCGCCTGGCCGACGGCCCGGCCGGGCCTGATGCCGAGCGTCGCCATCACCGCGTGACCGTCCAGCGCCGGGCGCAGGCGGCTCAAATCCTCTTGCTCGCGCAGCACGGTGATGCGCTCTTCGAGTTCGTCCATGCGCTCGGCGAGCTCGGCGGCCTTGCGGGGGTTTCGCGTCGTGCAGTCGCACCGGGTGAGCTCGTTCAGCTCGTCGAGCTGCGCGCCCGCGTCGCGCACGTAGCGGCGCACGGCGCGGTCGCTCCAGCCGAGCTTGTAGGTGTGAAAGCGCAGGTGCAGCTCGACGAGCGACGAAACCTCCTCGATCATCTCCTGGGAGTACTTCAGGGCCGCCATGCGGCTGCGCGTCATCTTGGCGCCGACGACGTCGTGGAAGCGGAAGGCGACGCCCTCGTCGCTGATCGTGCGGGTGTTGGGCTTGGCGATGTCGTGAAACAGGGCGGCGAGGCGCAAGACGAGCCGCGGCGAGATCTTGTCGACGACGGCCAACGTGTGCTTCAGCACGTCCTTGTGCTGATGGACGGGGTCCTGCTCGAGCTGGAGGCGGGGCAGCTCGGGCAAGAAGTACTCGGCGAGACCCGTGCGCACCACAAAGTCCAGGCCTCGCGAGGGCCGGTCGGTCACGAGCAAGAGGTCGAGCTCGCCGCGCACGCGCTCGGGCGAGACCTTGGCCAGCTGCTCGGCCATCGCTGTCGCGGCCGTCTCGATCGCGGGGTCGATCGCCAGCTCGTACTTTGCGGCGAAGCGCGCGGCGCGCAGCATGCGCAGCGGGTCGTCGCGAAAGAGGATCGCGGGGTCGACGGGCGTGCGTAGCACCCGGTCGTTGAGGTCCTGAAAGCCGTGGTGGAAGTCGAACAAAGTCTGAACGTCGCTCGCATCGCTGTTCAGGGCGATGACGTCGAGCGCCAGGGCGTTGATCGTGAAGTCACGCCGCGAGAGGTCGGCCGCGAGGGAGTCGCCCCATTCGACCGAGGGCTTGCGCGAGTGGTCGACGTAGGCCTCCGAACGGAAGGTCGTCACCTCCACGTCGACGCCGCTCTCCTTCAGCGTCCCGCCGACGGTGCCAAAGGCCCGGCCCTGCTGCCAGATCGCGGAGCAGAGGGGCGCCAGCAGTCGCTCGATCTCCTCGGGCCGAGCGTTCGTCGCGTAGTCGATCTCGAAGTTCTCGCGCGAATCGTCGCCGAGCAGCGCGTCGCGCACCGAGCCGCCCACGGCGTAGAGCGAGAAGCCCGCGGCCGCGAACGCGTCGGCGAGCGGACGCGACAGCGACGCGAGTGCGCTCAGTCGATCGTGGGCGTCGGTGAAGGAGGTCACTGCGAATGAAGGGTAGTGGCGCCCGAAGACGCGGTTCCGCGAAGGTAGCCTGGAAACGCATGTCCCACCGATTTACGACCTGGTGGCGGGCGCTCAGCGTCGTACTCCTCAGCCTCGCAACGGTGACGTGGCCGTCGGCCGCGCGGGCCGATACCTCCGCCCACTTCGACGTCGTGCACCAGCAAGTCCTCACGACGCTCTCGCGCCGGGGCACGACGCACTTCGCCACCACGGTGCGGCTCTCTCCGGCCAGCGCGACCGCCATGGCGACGGTGATCATCTACCCGCGTCTCGTCACACGCTTGCAACTGGCCCCGATCATCGCCGGCACGGGCACGACCGCGAAGGCCCTCTCCTCGACGGGGCCTTTTGCCCTGCGCTGCCTGCGACACGGCGAGGCCTCCTTCGACGTCACGCTCGCGACGAAGGCACGGGTTTCACCGGCCCGATCCTGTGACGGCGTCAGGCCCCGACTTCGACTCGCCTGCACGACCCAGTGCGCCGGTGTCTATCCGCTGCGCTACAGCCTCAAGATCGATGGTGCGCGCGTCGTCAAGTGGTCGCTTCTCGTCGTGCGATCGGGCGCCGTGGTTGAACCCCTGCAGGTGGTGCTCATCGCCACGCTGACCCGCGGCGCGCTCTCTGACGCCCAGCGCTCGATTGACGTCCTGCGATGCGCTCGGGGACTTCGCGTCGTCGCCGATCAGCTTGAGCGCCGACTACGCGACGTTGGCTCCGATCGACCTCAGCCCGAACCGCGCTCCGTGGAAGGCGGCGCTCGGTCGGGCGCTGCGCAGCCCCACGCACCGGGCCGTTGACGCGCCGCCAGCGTCGGTCGACTTCGCTGGGCTCGTGAAGAACGGACTCACGACCCAGGTGGCCGAGCAGCTCGGCCTCTCTTCGACGCTGCTCACGAGCCTCACCGGGCGCCTCGTCGACAATCCGATCCTGTTCAGTGGCGACGCGTCGACGGCGAGTCTCGCCGCACTCGCGAAGGCCGCGGTGAACGAGGTTGTCCTGCCCGAAAGCGATCTCAGGGTCGCCCCCAGCGACACCCTGACCTGGGGCGCCCCCTTTCACGTCGCCGGCGTGGGCTCGATCACGGCGCTCAGCGTCGACGGACCGCTCAGCGAACTCGTGAGCAACAGCTCGATCGAGCCCGGACGGCGGGCCGCGTTGACGTTGGCCACGCTCGCGTTCCTGCACTTCGAAGAGCCCTATCTGCCCGAACCGCGCACCGTGGTCGTCGAGCTACCCGTCGCCTCGACGTCGAGGACCTTCGTGATCGACCTGCTCGCCGGGCTGCAGCACGATCCCTTCAGCAAGCTGGCCCCACTCGCGCCGTCGTTCGATCCCTCACTCGTTGGGGCCAACGGCGCGCCCACGACCCGCGCGCTCGCCACGTCGCTCGCGCCGGCTCCCTGGTCGTCGCGCAACGTCGCGTCGCTGCTCACCTTGATCGGCGCCGTGAACTCCTACGCCCGAGGGGTGAAGTCCGGTGACGTCGCGGTCTTGCTGCGCGTGGCGGTGGCGCACGCCGAAGACGTGGGCAGCGATAGTGCGCGCCAGAGCGCCATCGACAAGGCGAACAGCGGACTGAGCGCCCAACTCGGCCTGTTCTCGATCGACGCTGGCGCCATCACCCTCGCGGGACCGGGCAACACCCTGCCGATCACGATCATCTCGCACGCGACCTACACGATGGACGCCGTCGCGCACCTCTCGACCGACGGCCTCTCCTTTCCCCAGGGCGACGCGGTTCCGGTCACCATGTCATCGTCGACGACGTCACTTCGCGTCTCGGCCGCGGACCCCCGCGGCAGCTCGCTGACCCTGCAGGTCGTGCTCACGACGCCGAACGACCAGGTCGTCCTGGCGCGCACGGCCATCCAGGTGCACATTGCCGGGACGTCGGCCGTCGGCTACCTGCTCACCTTCGCGTCGCTGTTCGTGCTCGGGCTGTGGTGGTGGCGCACGAACCGGCGCCGCCCCAAGGGGCGCCACGCCCGATGACCCTCAAGACAACCCACTCCTCGCGCGTCCTCTCCATGGCGAGCGGCACGCTCGTCTCGCGCATCACCGGCCTGCTGCGCGTGCTGGTGCTCGCCTACGTCCTCGGCTTCACGCCGCTCGCGGACTCCTTCAACCTGGCCAACACCATTCCCAACATGCTCTTCGATCTCGTTCTCGGGGGCGTCGCGACGGCAACCTTCATCCCGGTCTTCGTCGAACGTCTGGCCATCGACGGCGAGCGACGGGCCTGGAAGTCGATCTCGAGCGTCATCAACGCGTCGGTCCTCGTGCTCGTCGCGGCGTCGGCGCTCTCGTGGCTGCTCGCGCCCTACATCATCGACGCCTTTACGTTCTTGCAGCGCTCGCCCTCGGTCCACTCCCTGGCCGTCGTCGCCCAACAACGAACCGTCGCGACCCAGCTGCTGCGCTGGTTCGTGCCCCAGATCTTCTTCTACGGCCTGATCGGCGTCTCGACAGCGCTGCTCAACGTGCGGGGGCGCTTTGGCATCGCCACGTGGGTCCCGATCGCGAACAACGTCGTGTGCATCGCCGTGCTCGTGTGGTTCCACCTCGTCGACCCTTCGCCGGTGCTCGCCGCGCTCGCCGGCTCGCGCGACCTGCTCTGGCTCGGGCTCGGCACGACGGCGGGCGTCGCCGTGCAGTTCCTCTGCCTCTGGCCCTCGCTCGCGAGGAGCGACCTCTGGCGGCTGAGCCTGCGCCTCGATCTGAGGGATCCGGCCGTTCGGGCCGTCGGGCGCCTCGGCAGCTGGACGCTGCTCGTCGTGCTCTCCAACCAGCTCTCGCTCTACGTGGTGCTGGCCTTCGCCTTCGGGATCGGCGGCAACGGCCCGGTCAGCGCCTACACCTACGCCTGGTCGTTCATGCAGATGCCCTACGCCGTCGTGGTGGTGTCGGTGCTCGGGGCCCTGACGCCCCAGCTTGCGGGAATGGCCACCGAACAGAACTTCGGCGCTTTCGCCGAGCGGCTGCGCTTCGGGCTGCGCCAGTCGCTCGTCATCATCGTGCCCTGCACGCTCGTGCTGATCATCCTCGCCCAGCCAATCGTCGCCATACTGCTCAACCACGTGAACGCGACGCACCGCATCGCCGCGGGCACCGTCCTGGCCGTGCTCGCGGCGGGCCTGCCGGGATTCACCGTCTTTCAGCTCTGCGTGCGCGGACTGCAGTCGATGCAGCGCGCCCGAGAGGTGTTCCTCCTCTACGTGGTTGATAACGCCCTCACCATCGTGCTCTGCGTGGCGCTCGGGCGACACTCGCTGGCCGCACTGACGGCGAGCGTGTCGATCGGCTACAGCGTGGCGGCGATCGTGGCGCTCGGGGTGCTCGCGCGCCACCACGTCAACATCACGACCGGCATCTGGAGCGTGCACGTGCGGCGAAGCCTCTGGGCGTCGCTGGTCGCCGCCGCCGCGATGGCCCTCGTCTACGCGATCCCGACCTGGACGACCGGGCTGCACCTCGTTGCGCGCTTCGTCGCGGCCTTCGTCGCCGGTATCGCCGCCTATCTCGTCGTCGTGGTGCTGCTGCGCCGCCACGTGCGCCGCACCTTCGCGAATCGTGCAAGAGTGGGACGACTCTAGGGGGACCATGGCTCGAATTCGCGTCGTCACCGACAGCGCCAGCGACCTACCCGAGGAGTTCGCGCGCCGATTGAACATCGACGTCGTGTCGCTCACCATCCGCTTCGGCGACGAGGAGTTCACCGACCGCGTCGACCTGACACCTGAGCTCTTCTGGGCCAAGTGCAAGAGCAGCAAGAGCCTGCCCGAGACATCCGCCCCTTCGGCGGGCGCCTTTCAAGCGGCCTACGAGCGTGCCCGCGACGACGGCTGCGACGGCGTCGTGGTGCTGACGCTCTCGTCGCTACTGTCGGCGACGTACCAGTCGGCGACGCTCGGGGCCGAATCGGTGCCGGAGATCGACGTGCGCGTCATCGACACGCTGAACGTCTCGATGGGCCAGGGGCTCATCGCGATCGACGTGGCCGAGGCTGCCGCCAGTGGCGCCGACCTCGACGAACTCGTGAGGCGCTCGCACGACCTGATGGCCCGCGCGGGAGTCGTCGCCGCCCTCGACACGCTCGAGCACTTGATAAAGGGAGGAAGGATCGGCGGCGCGCGGGCCCTGCTCGGCCAGGTCCTCTCGATCAAGCCGCTCGTCGAACTGAGAGACGGCGTCGTCGCCGAGGCCGGTCGCCAACGCACGCGCGCGAGAGCCCTGCAGGCGGTCGCCCGGGCGGTGGAGGCCCGAGCGCCCCTTCGGCGCCTCGCGCTCATTCACGGGGCGTGCCAGGACGTCGACGTGCTCGAGGCGCTCGTGGCGGGCATCGAGTGCCAGTTCCCCATGGTCGTCACCGACATCGGTCCCGTCGTCGGCACCCACGGCGGCCCGGGCATCATCGGCTTCACCTGGATCCAGGAGTGAGCGCTGCTAGTAAGTTCGTTTCGTGACTGAAGCCAGCGAGCCGCGCCCTGACCTCATCGACCGTCTGCTGGCCCTCGTCGACCACCTGCTCGACGTCGTGCACGATCGTGTGCTGCGACCCATCATCCTCGCGGCGCGCTTCATTGCCTTTGGGCTGATCATCCTTCTCGCCGCGCTCGTCTTCGTCGTCGCGCTGATCATCGGTTTCGTCCGGCTGCTCGACGTCTACGCTTTCGACGGCCGCGTCTGGCTGACCTACGCCGTGGTGGGTGCCGTATTCTTCATCGGCGGACTCGTCATCTGGCGCCGGCGTCGCCCCCTCAATTTAAGGAAGTAATGCCCGAGCACACCAGGGTCCTCGTCGTCGGCTCGGGGCCGGCCGGGCTGACGGCCGCCATCTACAGCGCGCGAGCGATGCTCAAGCCCATCGTCATCGAGGGCGAGCCCTCCTCCACGACCGACCAGCCCGGGGGCCAGCTGATGGTCACCACCGACGTCGAGAACTACCCGGGCTTCCCCGAAGCGATCACGGGACCCGACCTCATGATGAAGATGCGCGAGCAGGCCCTGCGATTTGGCGCCGACCTGCGCGTCGAGAAGGTCCACAAGCTCGACGCCACGAGCCGGCCCTTTCGCGCCTGGCTGGCCGGCGACGCCGAGCCCAGCATTACCGCCGACGCCGTCATCCTGGCCACGGGGGCGCGCGCGCTGATGCTCGACGTACCCGGCGAGGAGCGCTACATGAGCCACGGACTCTCGACGTGCGCGACGTGTGACGGCTTCTTCTTTCGCGGCCAGGACATCGCCGTCGTCGGCGGCGGCGACTCGGCCATGGAGGAGGCTCTCTTTCTCACACGCTTTGCCAGCTCGGTCACCGTCGTGCACCGCCGCGACACGCTGCGCGCTTCGAAGATCATGCGCGAGCGCGCCTTCGCCACCGAGAAGATCCGCTTCGCCTGGAACACCCAGGTCCTCGAGGTTTTCGGCGACGACAAGGTCATGGGACTAAAGGTTCGCGACACGCTGAGCGGTGAGGAGCGAGCGCTACTTGTCACCGGGGTCTTCGTCGCCATCGGCCACGTCCCCAACACCACCATCGTCACCGACCAGGTCGCGCTGCGCGAGAACGGCTACGTGCGCACCGGCCCGGGCTCTTTCACCAACGTCGAGGGGCTCTTCGCCGCCGGCGACGTCCAGGACGACGTCTACCGCCAGGCCGTCACGGCGGCCGGTTCGGGCTGTATCGCGGCGATCGACGCCGAGCGGTGGCTCGAAGCGCAAGGGATGTAGGGCTTGGTCGCTAACCTGGATTTCCAGATTTGACTCGAGGAGGAACATGAGCGAGAACATCACGACCTTGACCGACGCGACCTTCGACGAGGTCGTCGGCGCCGCGGACAAGCCCATCCTCGTCGACTTCTGGGCCGAGTGGTGCGGACCGTGCAAGCAGATCGCGCCGTTCCTGGAGGAGTTCGCCGTGGAGCAGGCGGACAAGTTCTCGATCGGCAAGCTCGACGTCGACGAGAACGTGAAGACGGCCACCAAGTTCTCGGTCATGAGCATTCCAACCCTCTTGCTCTTCAAGGACGGCGAGATCATCGCCCGCCTCGTTGGCGCGAAGCCCAAGGGCGCGCTGCTGCAAGAGATCACCTCGAACCTGTAGGCCCCCTGAGCTTCGAACCCCTGCGCTCGGGCGACACGGGACCGCGAGTAGCTGAGCTCTCCGAACGGCTCGCCGCGCTCGGCTTTGGACCTTCGAGCAACCGCCACGACGTCTTCGACCTCGCGACGGCCGACCTCGTCGAGTCCTTCCAGCGCTCGCGCGACCTGCCCGTCACCAGTGTCGTCGACCACACCACTTGGGAACGTTTGACCGAGGCTCACTGGCAGCTCGGCCAGCGGTTGCTTTACTCGACGGCCCCCAATCAGCGTGGTGACGACGTCGCCGAGTTGCAGACACTCCTCGCCCAGCTCGGCTTCAATCCCGTTCGCGTCGACGGCATCTTCGGGCCCGAGACCGCGGCGGCGCTCAGCGACTTCCAGCGCAACTGCGCCCTCGAGTCGAACGGAACTCTCACCAAAGCCACCTTGCAGATGCTCCAACGCTTGCGCGCGACCCACGATGCGCGACAGCTGGTGATCGACGCTCGCGATCTCGCCGGACTCGATCCCCTCGCCAGCGGAACGGTGCTGCTCTGTGGCGAAGGACCGCTCGTTGAGTCCCTGGCCCTCTCGTTGCACGGCCGCGAGTCAGTGAAGGAACTGCTCGAGCACTCGGCCGAGGAGTCCGCTCAGTTCGCCAACGATCTCGGCGCCGCCCTCGTACTGTCCTTCAGCCCATCTGAGAAAGTGTCGGGCATTCACCTGCACTACTGGGCGAGTTACCGCTCCCACTCACGTCGCGGTGAGTTCGTCGCCACGACGCTCGCGACCGTGCTCGCCGCCTTGCCCGACGCACCGGCCGTCGAAGTCACCGGCATGGCGCTGCCGATTCTGCGTGAGACGAGGATGCCGAGCGTCCACTTGGAGCATGGCAACCTGTCTGAACAGGAACTTCACCATGCGATCACCGCTCTCGAGGGTCTCGTGTCGCAAGTTATCCACAAAGTGGACTAGAACTACGTCAATGTTTTTCGGTAATTATGGGGCGTTTCTCCCATATTTGACTCAATTTTCGAGTAACCCACAACTTCATCCACAACTTGGGGAAAACCTAAACGTGAGGGTTAGGTTGAGAGTTGAAGGTTACTTGGGCTTCGCAATGGCGCTGTAGAGCCGTTCGAGGTCGTCCAGGTCCGCAAAGTCAATGATTATACGGCCATTTCGCCCTTTCAGGTCGACGTGGACCCGGGTGTTGAGGTAGCTCTCGAGGAGCTCTTCGAGCTCCGCGACACTGGCGTCGGGCACCGGCCGCAAGCGCGGCGTTTCGGGTGTCTTCGTAACGGTCCCTGCCGTGGGCAACGGAGTGGGCTCGAGGAATGCCCGCACCGCTTCCTCGGTTGCGCGCACCGAGAGCTCGTTCTTTATGACCCGAGCGACGAGCGTCGCTTGGGCGTTGGGATCGCTGACGGCGAGGAGCGCCCGTGCGTGGCCTGCCGTGATTTGAGAGTTGGCCAGCGCACTCTGCGCAGTTTCACCTAGTTGGAGTAGTCGTAATGTATTCGTAACATAAGCACGACTCTTGCCGACCCGTTGCGCTACTTGATCATGGGTTAGATCGAAGTCGTCGACGAGCTGCTGGTAGGCCGACGCCTCCTCTAAGGCGTGCAGATCGACGCGGTGCAGGTTTTCCACCACAGCCTGTTCCAACGAGAGGCGATCGTTGACCTCTCCCTGGAGCAGCACCGGCACGGTCTCGAGCTTGGCGATGCTCGCCGCGCGCCAGCGCCGCTCGCCGGCGATGAGCTCGTACTGGCCGGGCTCACCCTCGACGGGGCGAACGATGATCGGCTGCAGCACGCCGAGTTCTTGGAGCGACGCCGCGAGCGTCTTCAAGCTTTCGGCGTTGAAGGTCTTCCGCGGCTGGAACTGGTTCGGTCGGATCGAGTCAACCGGCACCATGCGCAGCGGCCCTGACGGGGTGGTCTCGGTCGGCGCCTCTTCGGGCGTGGTCGTGTTGTTGGGGATCAGGGCCCCCAGACCCTTACCTAGTCCTGGTTTCCTAGCCATTGATGATCTCCTCTGCTAGCGCTCGGTACGCCTTGGCGCCCTTGGATGATGGATCGAAGACGGTGATCGGCTGGCCAAACGACGGCGCTTCCGCGAGCCGAACCGTGCGCGGGATGACGGTCCGACAGAGCTCGACTTCGAAGTGCTTCTTGACTTCTCGAGCCACGTCGATCGACAACGTGTTACGCGAGTCGTACATCGTCAGGATCACCCGGGTGATCTTCAAGGTCGGGTTAAGGTTCCTTTGGACCAGGTCGACGATGCGTTGAAGCTGCGTGAGACCTTCGAGTGCGTAAAACTCCGTCTGGACTGGCACCATGATTTCGGTAGCCGCGGCGAAGGCATTGATGGTGAGAAGGCCGAGCGACGGGGGACAATCGACGAAAATGTAGTCAAAGTCGCCGTTTACCGACGCGATTGCCCGCTTCAGCCGTAGTTCACGCGAGATGATCGAGGTCAATTCCTGCTCCACGCCGGCCAAATCAAGGGTCGCTGGAGCGACAAACAGGTTGTTGTAACCCGTGGGTTCGACAATGTCGACGATGGGAACGTCATTTAACAGGATGTCGTAGACCGATCGCTCGAACTGGCGCCCGTCAACGCCCAGCCCGGTCGTGGCATTTCCCTGGGGATCCAGGTCTACCACCAGCACTCGCTTGCCCTGCTCGGCCAGCGCGGCCCCTAGGGAAATGGTCGTGGTGGTCTTTCCTACGCCCCCTTTTTGATTGGCCACAGCAAAAATCGTCATTCCAATGGCGTCCGCCATGAGCCTCTTTCCGACCGTAGGATCCTACCGACACGGCGTCGAACACCAGCCATTCAACTCGCTTTTGGCCGGTTCGTCAAGTACCAATGTTTCACGTGAAACATCGTCTGCTCGGCAACCGGAATGTTTCACGTGAAACAAAACCCGACCTAAAGTGGCGGAATCTTGAGGGTTTCATTCGCTTCGGTTGAAGGTTCCACACTGGGCGCGCCCAAAGTGTTTCACGTGAAACATCAAAACAAGGGTCTCTTCTTCGGGGTGCCAGAGGCTCGAGGGTACCGGGGATCAGTCACACCGACCTTCGTCAGCACCTCGTAGCCCGCCTCGAACTGCTGGCGGCCCTCGTCGGATAGTCCCAACTCGCTAAGTCGCTCGGCTTGCCAGCGCCTCGCCGAGCGTTCCTGGGGTGGTTCAGAGACCACCAAGACTCCCCCGACAATCATGAACCGTGCGGCGCACTCGGCGGTTACCGATGGGGACCCGAACGACCGTGCAGTAACGAGCGCAAAACGCCCCTCAAACGATGGGTCGCGAGCTGCGTCTTCCGCCCGCGCGTGAACGATCTCGACTTCCGAGGGAGCTCCGGGCCCGGCGAAGACATCCTGCAAGAATCGGCAACGCCGCTCCATTGAGTCCAGCAGGACCGTCGGGACATGCCATCGATCGAGCAATACCAGTCCCGGCAGCCCTCCGCCAGTCCCCAGATCCAAAAGGTTGGTTGGAGGAGCAGAGTGACGAGACTCCCAACAGCGGGCGAACCCTTCGGCGTGCAGCACTTGAGCTTCCAGCGAGGCAGGCCCTAAGAAGCCCAGCGCCCTCGAGGCTTCGAGGGCGCGGACCAACCAACCGTCATTCACCAGCCAATTATGCCGGAGAAACCACCACGAACCGTCGCGGATCCTCGCCCTCGGAACGCGTCACCACACTTTCGTTCTCAGCGAGGGCATCATGAACCGCCTTGCGATCAGCGGCTGACATCGGTTCCAGGGCGCGCTCTTCGCCGGTTTCGATCACTTCCTGAGCAACCTGCTGGGCGAAGCGGCCCAACGCGGCCACCCGGCGCTCCCGGTACTGTGCCACATCGACCAGAATCCGGTCGGTTCGACTGGGGCTCTTCGACTGAACGACGGTGCGAGTTACCTCTTGCAGCGCTTGTAAAGTCGTGCCGCGCGGTCCCACCAGCACGCCGAGCTCGGTCGGTGGATCGGCGTTGATGGAGAGCTCCACGGTCTCCTCGTCAATCTCCTTTACGGAGACCTCCGCCTTGATGTCCATGGACGCCAACAGCCCGACCAGGAACTCCTTAGCAATGGCGCCCTGCTCAGCGAGAGAGATTCCCTCCGCCATGTTGTCCTCCTTCACTTGACTTCTAACGGACTTCACCTTCGTAGGGGTGGAAGTGCTTGCCGGGCTCTTCTCGCGAACCCGTCGGCCCTCGACGTCGGACGGCTTGTCGCTGCGGGGCCGGTTAGTGCGCTCACCGCTGCGTGGTCGCTCGCTGCTGGCACCGGATCGTCGGGATCGCTTGGGTCGCGGGCCACTCGGACGAACCCTCGCGCGCACACGCGCCTCGCCTCGGACACGTCCAAGGAAGTTGGTCTTCGGTTCCTCGAGCACTTCAATTTCGGCGTCGTCCGGGTGGACGCCTAGGTGCGCGAGCGCCCGATCGGTCGCCTCGTCAATGCTCTTGCCGGTGGTCTCTACCCATTCCATGGGCTACCGCGCCTTTCTCTTGCGCTTCGCTCGCGAGCGAGGTTGGCTCTGTGCCTTCTTCGCCGGCCGCGAGGGGCTCGGTGAACGCTTGCTCGGAGCGGGGCGTGGGGGACTCGGGCTCTTGGTGGCCGCCGGCTTAGGTTTGGGTTCGGGCTCGACAACCTCGCTGGTTGCCTCGATCTCTCGTTCGCCGGCGATCGCACGCACGCTCTTGTTCGGATTGGAGACACCCGTCCGGAACATGATGTCCTGAGTAATTATACGGATGACTGTAGAAATAATCATGTACAGCACGACGGCCGCGGGGATCGCCAGGTAGAAGAAGGCGAAGACGACCGGCAGAATCCGTTGCATGGCCAGCTGCTGGGACGGCATGGGCTGGCCGCGTTTCCGAGAGAGGTTGTTCATCTGGGCCATCTGGAAGTACTGCACCGCGACCGCCGCCGCCACGAAGATGAAGAACGGGAGCTGCGCGGCGAAGGAGCCGTGGGGGCTGAAGGCCTTCAAGTTCAGCTTCATGCCCCAGACGTTCATCTGGCCGAGCGAGTGGATCAGGTTGGCGTACATCTTGGAGGTGTGCGGTATGTAGCGCGGTTCGGCCTTGAGGTGCCCACTCTTCGAGGTGACCGTGAAGGCTAAACCCTTAATCACGCTGTAGAGGATGAAGAGGAAGGGCATCTGCAGCAGCAACGGCAGGCAGCTGCCGAGCGGGTTCACGCCCTCTTCACGGTAGAGCTTCATCAACTCTTCGTTCATGAGTTGACGGTTCTCGGCGCCCTTGTACTTCTGCTGGAGCTTCTTGATTTCAGGTTGCAGCCTCTGCATCTGAATCATCGAGCGCGTGCTCTTCACCGTGAACGGCGTGAGCAGCACCATGATGATGATCGTCAGCAGCGCGATGGCGACGGCGTAGTTCGGGATCAAGCTGTAGAGAAAGGCGAGCGCCCAGCCAAAGCCATGCAGGATGGGACCGAAGACCGTCCCAAAGAAGTGTTCAACCGAGTGCATGGCCTAGCTCCTCGCTCGCTTGGGTTCGGGGACGAGATCGATGCCGTGGGGACCGAAGGGCCGACAGCGCAGCAGGCGTCGCGCCGCGAGCCAAGTGCCCTTCGCGGCACCGTGCGTCTCAAGCGCCTCGACGGCATAGCTCGAACACGACGGGTAGAACCGGCACGGCGAGAGCCGCCCAGCCCAAGCCCGCTGGTACGCGTGGACCAGGCCGATGATCGCCCGGGTCGACCTAGTGGTCGCCGGCGCGGTCAAGGGCTCTTTGAAGATGGTGACGGAGTTCTTCATAGTGGAGGCTTCCTGTCTCAAAACCACACCTGATCAGGTATGAACCAGGCTTCGGTTGAGGGTTAAGGTCGTCGATCAAGGCTCGCAGTCGCCGGCGGATTCGATTACGGATGACCGCACTGCCGACTTTTCGACCTATCGCGAAGGCCACGTTCACGGACCGGTCCTCGGGCGAGCCGGCTACGAAACTGATCCGTAGTGGCCCGCTCTGGCCGCGTCCCGTGGGTGTCGCGAAGAGGGCGAACTGCCGGCGGGTTCGAACCCGGCCGGGCACCGCTGCTAGACCGTCAACTGGTGACGGCCCTTGTCGCGACGGGCTTTGAGGACAGCTCGACCGGCACGGGTGCGCATGCGGGCGCGAAAGCCGTGCGTCTTGGCTCTCTTCCTCTGGTTGGGTTGATAAGTACGCTTCACGAAAACCTCTTCTCAAAAGTTGCGCAGCGCCTCGCGTCACCCCCTGGGGGTCGCTCGGGCGCCACGCCGGGGAATCTTACTCGCTCCTCAGATTCGCCTCGGCAGAGTCGTCCGAATGGGTGTATGGTGACTCTCCCTACCAGATGATCGAGCGCCGAAGCCGAGAGGCGCTTGTGGATAATGTCAGAAGTGCTCTGTGGAGGAAGATTGTGGCAAGCGGTGAGGAAATATGGTTGGCCCTGCGAGACTCCTTACGCGACAACGCTTCTGAAGCCGTCTGGGCCGCGGGGCTCAACACGTTGCGCCTTGTGGATTACCACGACAACCAACTCGTTATTGGCGCACCGAATCAGATCCAGCTTTTGCGCGCGCAGCAGCGCTACCTGCCCTTCATCACTGAGCAGGCGCAGCGACTGGTCGGCGGACCGGTGCAGGTTTCCTTGACCGTGGCCGAAGCCGCGCCCGGTCAACTCGTCGCCGAACCGCCCGTCGAGCCCGTTGAGGCGCCCGTCACGTTCGTGTCATCGGTGGATCAACCGGCCCGCCTCGACCCGCGGATGACCTTTGACTCGTTCGTCCCCGGCCCGTCGAATCGGTTGGCCTTTGCCGCCGCCCAGTCGGTCGCCGAAACCCCGGGGCGGGCCTACAACCCCCTGATGATCTACGGCAATTCCGGGCTCGGTAAGACTCACCTGCTCCACGCGATCGGCAACTACGTCCAGGAAAACTACCGCGGCCGCAAGGTCCTCTACGTCTCCACCGAAACGTTCCTTAACGACTTCATCCGCGCCATCCAGACCCGCACCCAGCTCTCGCTGCACGAGCGCTACCGCGAGAACGACGTGCTCTTGATCGACGACATTCAGTTCATGGAGACCCGCGGCGAGACGTTTCACGAGGAGATCTTCCACACCTACAACGCCCTGCACGGTGAGGGCAAGCAGATCGTGCTCACGTCGGATCGTTCGCCGCGCGACCTCGCGGGACTGCAGGACCGTTTCCGCAGCCGCCTGCTCCAGGGGCTCGTCACCGAGATCGACCAGCCCGACCTGGAGACTCGCATCGCCATACTGCGCTCGAAGTCCGAACGCGAGGGCATCGCCCTGCCCGACGACGTCGCCGAGTGGATCGCCCAGCGCGTGCGTGACAACATTCGCGAGCTCGAAGGATCGATCACCATGCTGCGGGCCTTCGCCAACCTGCGCCAGGAGCCCATCACCCTTGAGCTCGCCAAGGCCCACCTCACCAACCTCGGCCACGAGCAGGTGATCCTGAAGCCCGAGACGATTCTCTCGGTCGTGGCCGACTTCTATGGTCTGTCGGTGGAGGAGGTGCGCGGCTCGAAGCGCCTGCGGCCCCTCGTGCACGCGCGCCACGTCGCGATGTACCTCATCCGGGACCTTCTTAACAACTACTCCTACCCGATGATCGCGCGCATCTTCGACGGGCGCAACCACACGACCGTGATCAGCGGCGTCGAGAAGATCAAAGAGCAGCTCGCCTCCAACCCGGAGATGCTCTCGCAGATCAACCAGTTGAAGCGACGCCTCCAAGGCGAGAATTAGGAAGGGTGTGTGTGCAACTTCGGGGTTGACCTGTTGAGTATCGGTTGACAACCGCGCGCTCCTGCACATCATCTCAGGCTTGAGTCTCCAGGGTTGAGAGAGTTACTCACAGCGCTGTTGGCATCTCCTAAACCCGTAAAATCCGTATGATCAGGAGTGACACCACTTACAACCGATCTCCACAGCACTACTACTACTAAGACTTCTCTACATTGAGATCCACACCGTAACCTCAGTAGGAAAGAAGGGTAGTCCCATGAAGTTCAAATCCGAGCGCGACATCCTGGTGGAGGCCCTGACGGCGGCGAGCCGCGTGGCGGCGACTCGGTTGATTGGCGCCTCGTCGGGCGTGCTGCTTTCGCTCAACGGCAACCAGCTGGTCGTCACGGGGACCGACCTCGACATCACGGCGCGCACGAGCGTCGACGTGATTGGTATCGAGGACGGCTCGACGGTCGTGCCCGCGCGGCTCGTCGTCGACGCCGTGCGCTCCCTCGAAGCCGGCGCCGTGACTGTTTCGAGCGGCGAGGACAACGTCGAGATCTCTCTCGGGCGCGCGAAGTTCTCGCTGCGGACCTTTCCCGTGTCCGACTACCCAAAGCTGCCACCGGTCGCCGGCCCCCTCACCTCGATTGTCGCTCAAGACCTCATACAGGGGCTCAACCAGGTCGTGCGCGCGGCCGCGAGCGACGACGCTCGGCCCCTGCTCACGGGCGTGCTCTTCACGACCGATAACGGCACGCTGCGGCTCTTTGCGACTGACTCCTACCGGCTCGCGGTTCGTGACGTGCCGGGCGTCAAAGGCATCAGCGAGACCGAGGACCTCCTCGTACCGGCCCGCGCGCTACAAGAACTTCAGCGGGCCGCCGCAACCCTGTCGGGCGACGCCGAGATCGGTGTGACCCTGGGCGACGCCGAGATCTGCTTTGTGGTCGGCAGTACCAGCATCGCGTCGCGCCTCATCGACGGAAACTACCCCTCAGTGCTACAGCTGATCCCGGCGAGCTTCCCCAATCAGCTGCGCATTGCGAAGGACACGCTGCTCACTTCGTTGAAGCGCGCCAAGCTCCTCGCCAAGGACTCCACCTCGTCGGTTCGCCTGACCATGAGTGACCGAAACCTTGAAGTGAGAACCCAGAGCCACGACACCGGCGACGTCGAGGACAACGTCGACGCGGACTACACCGGCGACGCGATGACCATCGCCTTCAACCCGGGATTCCTCATTGACGGCGTGGAGGCCGTGACCGGCGACGAGGTGGTCCTCGAGATGTCCGACTCGGTGCGCGCTGCGATGGTCCACGGCGTTGAGGATTTGCGGTTTCGCTACCTGTTGATGCCCGTTCGAGTCCAGTAGGCCTTCGTGGGTCTCCACGAGCTCACGGTGCGCAACTTTCGCCTCTTCAGCGAATTCTCGTTCGCGCCCGATCCCGAGGCGGTGACGGTGTTTCTCTCGCCCAATGGCACGGGCAAGACCTCGGTCCTGGAAGCGGTGAACGCCCTGGCGACGGCCTCGTCGTTTCGCACCAACGCGGCGAGCGACATGATCAAGAGTGGCGAGACGACCGCGGAGGTCCACGGCGTCGTGTTCCAGCGCGAGCGCCGCGTCCAGGTCGATCTCACGATCACGAGGGGGATTCGCAACACCACCAAGCGGATGTTGGTGAACGGCCAACGCCCGCGCTCGCGTACTGAACTCGCCGAGGCACTGCCGCTCACGGTCTTCACCCCCGAAGGGGTCGACGTCGTGCGCGGCGGGCCGGAGCATCGAAGGACGTTTCTCACGAATCTTCTCACCGACGTCGAGCCCTTGACGAGCGAAGTCGTCGAACGATTCCAACGGGTGCTCAGCCAGCGCAACGCGCTGCTGCGCGCGCTCGAGGGCGCGCGGCCGACATCGAGCCAGCAGGCGGAGCTGGAACTGTGGTCGAGTGACTTCTGCGACGTTGCCGAACTGCTCGTCGAACATCGAGTAGCGCTCGTCGATCGTCTCGCGCCGCTCGTGCGTCGTTGCTACCAGCAGCTCGCCGAGAACGATCACCAAGTCGGCGTGCGCTACGAGCGCTCGTGGGACGAGAGCCTCGCCTCATCGCTCGCGTCGTCTTTCAACGACGACCGCCTGCGCGGCTACACGACGGTCGGCCCGCATCGCGACGACCTCGAGCTCACCCTCGAGGGCCGTGATGCGAGGCGCCAGGCCAGTCAGGGCGAGCAACGATCGCTCGCGCTAGCGCTGCGCTTGGGCGGACATGAACTCGTGCACGCACAGCGAGGGGTGGACCCGCTGCTGTTGCTTGACGACGTCTTCAGTGAGCTCGACCCGGTGCGCGCGAACCGTCTGCTCGGGCTGCTGCCGGCGGGACAAACCCTGGTCACGACGGCTGCGCCGCTGCCCGAGGCGCTCGTCCCGGCGGCGGTGATCGACCTGGCGAGGGTGCTCTCGTGAGCGACGAGCCCGTGCCGTTAGCTGAGGTCCTTGACGCGCTGGCCGGGCGGCTGCGCCGGGTGGACCTGCGTCTGATCGACCGCGCCCGCGAGCTCTGGCCGAGCGTCGTCGATGCGGTGCTCGCCGAGCACTGCCGCGTGGAAGTAATCAAGGACGGCGTGCTCATCGTGAGTGTGCCCTCGGGCGCGTTCGCCCAACAGGTCGTTCTCGAGAGCCCGTCAATTGTGCGAGGTTTTTCGTCGCTCGGCAAGGGTGCGCCGACGTCGGTGAGAACGGTGTTGCGCTAGCTCGAAAATGGCCCCAAAACAGCGCCGTGACGTGGTCGTTTTCGATTGGGAGTGACACCGATTCGGGTAGGATAGAAGCGTCAAATCATTGACGCCGCAGGCACGAAAAAGTGCCCCACTTTTTGATTCGAAAGGACTTCTTCGTGGTCGACGAGACCAAGGGACCGGGCAGTTACGGTGCGAGCGACATCACGGTTCTCGAGGGTCTAGAGCCAGTCCGGATGCGCCCGGGCATGTACATCGGCTCGACCGGTCCGGCGGGGTTGCACCACCTGATTCAAGAGGTCGTGGACAACTCGGTCGACGAGGCGATGGCCGGCTACTGCACGCGCATCGACGTGACCCTGCTCGCGAACGGCAGTTGCCGGGTCGTGGACGATGGACGGGGCATCCCAGTCGAGGAACACCCCCAGTTCAAGGGCCAATCAGCCGCCGAGGTCGCCCTCACGAAGCTCCACGCCGGCGGCAAGTTCGGCGGCAACGGCTACAAGATCTCCGGCGGGCTACACGGCGTCGGGATCTCGGTCGTGAACGCGCTTTCGACCGAGCTGGTCCTAGAGGTCGATCTCAACGGCGAGCACTACGAGATGCGCTTCAAGAATGGGGGCAAGCCCCAGGGCAAGCTAAAGGTGACCGGACCGGCGCCGCGCGGCCGCACCGGCACGACGGTCACGTTCACCCCGGACCCGACCATCTTCGAAGACGTTGAGTTCCGCGCCCAGACCGTCATCGAGCGGCTGCAGATCATGGCGTTCCTGAACCGCGGCCTCGAGATCCGCTTCGTCGACGAGCGCAAGGGTCGCGAGGCGAAGGAGACCTTCAAGTACAACGGCGGCATCGTCGACTACGTGCGCCACCTCAACAACGCCAAGGAGTCGCTGTTTCGCAAGGTCGGCTTCTACGAGCAGGCCGAAGAGGCCCAGGAGGTCGAGGTCGCCTTCCAGTGGAACACCGGTTACTACGAGAGCATCTACTCCTTCGCCAACGGCATCGCCACGATCGAGGGCGGCATGCACGAAGAGGGCTTTCGCAAGGCCCTCACGAACGTCGTCAACCGCTACGCGCGCAAGCGCAATCTCCTGAAGGAGAAGGAAGAGAACCTCAAGGGCGAGGACATCCGCGAGGGCCTGACGGCCATCGTCTCGGTGCGACTGCTCGAGCCCCAGTTCGAGGGCCAGACCAAGAGCAAGCTCGGCAACGTCTCGATGCGTTCGCTCGTCGAGCGCGCCACCAACGAGAAGCTGGCGGACTGGCTCGAGGAGAATCCCCGCGAGGGCGGCCAGATCGTCGCCAAGTCGATCCAGGCCTCGCGGGCGCGCAAGGCCGCCCAGGGCGCGCGCGACCTCACCCGGCGCAAGAGCGCCCTCGACGGCGCGGGACTGCCGGGCAAGCTGGTCGACTGCTCGTCCAACGACCCGCGCGAGTGCGAGCTCTTCATCGTCGAGGGCAACTCGGCTGGCGGCTCGGCGAAGGACGCGCGCAACCCGCGCAACCAGGCGATCCTGCCCATACGCGGCAAGATCCTCAACGTCGAGAAGGCCCGTTCGGACAAGATACTGCGCAACATCGAGATCCAGGCGCTGGTCTCGGCGATCGGGGCGGGTGTCGAGGACGAGTTCGACCTCTCGAAGATCCGCTACGACAAGATCATCCTGCTCGCCGACGCCGACGTCGACGGCAGCCACATCCGCACGCTGCTGCTCACGTTCTTCTTCCGCCAGATGACCGAGCTCGTGAACAACGGCCACGTCTACGTCGGCCAGCCGCCGCTCTACTCGACGCTGGTCGGCAAGGAGAAGGTCTACCTGCACGACGACTTCGCCAAGGAGAAGTTCCTCCAGGAGAACCCCGAGCACAAGAACGACTTCCAGCGGCTGAAGGGACTCGGCGAGATGGACTTCGGCGAGCTGCGCGACACGACGATGGATCCCGCCAAGCGCGCGCTGCTGCAGATCACCGTTGAGCAGGCGGCTCTCGCCGACGAGGTCTGCTCGATCCTCATGGGCGACGACGTGCCCCAGCGGCGCCACTTCATCCAGACGAACGCCAAAGACGTTCGCTTCCTCGACATCTAGCATGGCGCGCGCGAGCAAGGGCTCCGGCGGAGCAGTCCCACCCAGCGAAGAGGTGCTCGGCTACGTCGAGCCCATCGAGATCAACCTCGAGATGGAGCGCTCGTTCCTCGAGTACTCGATGTCGGTCATCGTCAGCCGCGCCCTGCCCGACGTGCGCGACGGGCTGAAGCCGGTCCACCGGCGAATCCTCTACTCGATGTTCGACCAGGGACTGCGCCCCGACCGCCCCTTCGCCAAGTGCGCGAAGGTCGTCGGCGACGTCATGGGCACGTACCACCCCCACGGGGACAGCGCCATCTACGACGCGCTCGTGCGCATGGTGGTCGACTTCTCGATGCGCCACCCGCTCATCAGCGGTCACGGCAACTTCGGCGGCACGGGGCCCGACGAAGGCGCCGCCGCGATGCGCTACACCGAGTGCCGCCTGGCGCCGCTCGCCCTCGAGCTGCTCGACTCGATCGACGAGGAGACCGTCGACTTCGAGCCGAACTACGACAACTCCACCCAGCAGCCCGTCGTGCTGCCGTCGCGGTTCCCGAACCTGCTCGTCAACGGCTCCCAGGGCATCGCCGTCGGCATGGCGACGAAGATCCCCCCGCACAACCTGGCCGAGGTCATCGACGCCACGCTGCACCTGCTCGCCAACCCCGACGCGACGCCCGACGACCTGATGGCGTTCGTGAAGGGTCCGGACTTCCCGACGGCCGCCCAGATCCTCGGGCGCCAGGGGATCCTCGACGCGTACCGCACGGGGCGCGGCTCGATCAAGCATGCGCGCGGTCGCCGAGATCGAAGAGAACGCGAAGGACACCCGCATCGTCGTCACCGAGTTCCCCTACGAGGTCTCGGTCGAGTCGATCGAGGAGAAGATCTACGACCTCGTGAAGTCCGGCGAGCTCGACGGCATCGCCGCGGTGCAGAACGACTCGGCCGGCCGCCAGGCTCGGCTCGTCATTCGCCTGAAGCGCGACGCCAACGCCAACGTCGTCTTGAACAAGCTCTACAAGAACACCGCACTGCAGACCACCTTCGCGGTCAACATCCTGGCGCTCGTCGACGGCGTGCCGCGCACGCTCAACCTGGCCCAGGTGCTCGGCCACTACGTCGCTCACCAGGTCGACGTCGTCACGCGCCGCACGCGCTACCGGCTGCGCAAGGCCGAGGCCCGCGCCCACATCGTCGAGGGGCTCTTGAAGGCCATCGACATGCTCGACCAGGTGATCGCGACGATCCGGGGCTCCGACGACCGCCCGGCCGCGCGGACCGCGCTGATGGCGGCGCCCTTCGACTTCTCCGAGGAGCAGGCGAACCACATCCTTGACATGACGCTCGGGCGCCTCACGCGTCTCGGGCGCAGCGAGCTCGACGAGGAGATGAAGAAGCTCCGCGAGACGATCACCGAGCTGCAGTCGATCCTCGCCGATGAGTCGAAGCTGCGCGGGGTGATCGCCGACGAGATGGCCGCGCTCAAGACCAAGTACGCCACCGAACGCCTGACGCGCATCGTGAACGACCCGGGCGAGCTCGGCGTCGAAGACCTCGTCCACGACGAGGAGATCGTGATCACGATGACCCAGGCCGGCTACGTGAAGTCCGTTGCGGCCGACGCCTTTCGCACCCAGGGGCGCGGCGGGCGCGGCGTGCAGGGCGCGAAGCTGCGCGACGAGGACTTCGTCGACCAGATCGTGCACACGACGACGCTCGCCTACCTGCTGCTCTTTTCGAACCGGGGCCGGGTCTTTCGTCTGCGCGGTCACGAGATCCCGATGAAGGAGCGCACCGCGAAGGGCACGGCCGTCGTGAACCTGCTGAACCTCCAGCCCAATGAGTCCATCCAGGCCATCGTGACGACCGACGACTTCCCGGCCGACCAGTTCCTCGTCTTCGCGACGGCGAACGGCACCGTCAAGAAGACGGCCTTCAGCGAGTACGACAAGTCCCGGCGCGAGGGCTGGATCGCCATCAACCTGCGCGACGGCGACGAGGTGGTGCGCGTCGTGGCGACGAGCGGCGAAGACGACCTCATGATGGTCACCTACCGCGGCATGGCGATCCGCTTCAACGAGAACGAGGTGCGAGAGATGGGCCGGGACGCGACGGGCGTGCGCGGCGTCAAGCTGAGCGCCGACGATCGCGCGATCTCCCTCGACGTCGTGCGCGAGCGACGCCGACCTCTTCGTCGTCACCGACACCGGCTTTGGCAAGCGGGTGAAGACCGAGCGCTTCAACCGGCAGGGCCGCGGCGGCCAGGGCGTGCGCGCCATCAGGCTCACCGCCGCGCGGGGCTTCGTCGTGGCCGCCTTCATGGTCCACCTCGACGACGAGGTGATGCTCGCATCATCCGGCGGCGTCCTCATCCGCACCCCGGTGCGCGAGGTCTCCTCGCAGGGCCGCGACGCGACGGGCGTGCGCGTGATGAACCTCGACGAGGGCCACTCGGTCGCGGCCGTCGCCGTGGTGCCGAACGAAGAGGCCGGCTAGCTCGACCAGGCCCGGTTCAAGATGTCGAGCATCAGCTCCACGCCCTGGGCGCCGAGGATCATGAACTTGTTGTTCACGAGCAGCGCCGGCACGCCGGTGATGCCGAGCTGGTCGGCCGAGGACTCGTCGGCGCCGACGTCGCACGCGAAGGCGTTGGTCGCCCAGAGCAGGTCGGCGTCGCCGACACCAACCTCGGCGGCGAGCGCGCTCAGCTGCGCGCGGTCGCTCGGCAGCAGGCCCTCGCTGAAGTAGGCCCGAAAGAGCCGCTCGGACATCTGGCCGGCGAGTCCCTGGGTCGCGGCGAGTGCGATGAGTCGGTGGGCGTCGAAGGTGTTGGCGGGCTTAGCGTCCTTGAACGACCACGTCATGCCGAGCTCCTCGGCGCGCGCCTCGAGCCGCGCGTGGAACTGGCGGGCCCTTTCAACGGGCATGTCGTAGCGATCGGCGACGAGCTCGTCGAGGGACTTGTCGAAGCGGGCGGGCGAGCGGGGATTGAGCTCGTAGGCGTGGCGGCGCACGACGACCTCCTCGCGGTGCTCGAAAGCGGCAAGGGCGAGGTCGAGCTGGCGCGAACCGAGGTAGCAGAAGGGACAGACGACGTCAGCCCAGACGTCGATCACAAAGGCGTCACCCACGGCTCCATGGTTTCACAGATCTCTCGATACGACAGAATGGTGGGATGGTTTACCGAGGGTTGAGGGATGTCTGGTCATCGTCGCTGGCGGCCGTCGGGACGGCGCTCGCCCTTGCGCGCTTCACCCGCCTGGCCCAGGTTCGCTAAATGCTGATCGTCAAGGAGTTGGGGATCGAGATCGGTCCGCGGCGACTGTTGGAGCCCGTGTCCTTTGTCATCGGCGACGCCGAGAAGGTCGGCCTCGTCGGACGCAACGGCGTCGGCAAGTCCACCCTCTTGCAAGTGCTGCTCGGCCAGCACCCCGAGCACGTGCGACTAACGGGCACAGTTGCGCACCAGGGGACCCTTGCGCACCTGCCCCAGGAGCCGATAGCGGGCGGGCTCGGGGTCGAGCCGATCGGGCTCAGCCACGTGCTCTCGGCGCGGGGCATCGACCAGCTCGACGCCACGATGCACGAGGCCCGCCACGATCTCGCCGCGCACCCAAACGACGAGACGATCCATCGCTTCACCTCGCTCGAGCAGGAGTTCCGCGAGCGGGGCGGCTACGGGGCCGAGTCCGAGGTCGCGCGCCTGGCCGACGGGCTGGGTCTTGACGAGGGCCTACTACTCGAGGACCTCGACTCGCTCTCGGGGGGCCAGCGCCGGCGCGTCGACCTGATGCGCGTGCTCTACGAACAGCCCGACGTGATGGTGCTCGACGAGCCGACCAACCACCTTGACCGGGCCGCCAAGCGCTGGCTCTTCGACGAGCTCGAGACCTTTCGCGGGACCGTGCTCGTCGTCAGCCACGATCTCGTGCTGCTCGACAAATCCATCGACCGGGTGCTGGCGCTGCGCGATGGGCAGCTACGCGAGTACCGGGGCAACTACACCAAGTTCCTGCACCTCGAACAAGAGCGCCGCCTCTCCGAGGAGAAGATCGCGGCGCATCAGGACGCGAAGATCGAGCAGTTCAGCAAGCTCGCTGACTCGATGCGCGGTCAGACCGAAGAGCGAGCGCGCCTCGCGAAGGTCCTCGACCGGCGCGTCGAAAAGCTGCGCGAGAACCGCATCGAAGTGACCAAGCGCGAGGCGAAGGTCACCTTCAACCTGCCCGCGCCACCGCGCAGCGGCGACGTACCGATGACCGTCGAGCACCTGGTCGTCTCCTACGGAGCGCTCGACGTGCTGCGCGACGTCAGCTTCATCACCCGGCGCGGTGACCGGATCGTGATCGTCGGGCGAAACGGCGTCGGCAAGTCCTCGATGCTGCGCTGTCTCGCCGGTGTCCAGGACCCCCAGCACGGCACCGTCAAGTTCGGGGCGAACGTGACGGTGGGCTACTTCGCCCAGGAGAACGAGCAGCTGGACTTTACAAAGACGGTGCTCGGCAACCTCGACAACTCGACCGTCGAGTCCGACGTCCAGCGCCGCAAGCTGCTCGGCGCCTTCGGCCTCAGGGGTACGGCCGCCCATCAGATGCCCGCGACTCTCTCGGGCGGGGAGCGCGCCAAGCTGGCCCTGGCGATGCTCGCCTCGTCCAAGGCCAACCTGCTGCTGCTCGACGAGCCGACGAACAACCTCGACCCCGCGAGTGTCGAGGCGCTCGGCGAGCTGCTGCGCCACTGGCGCGGCACGATCGTTGCGGTGAGCCACGAGCGCGAGTTCGTCGAGACCTTTGAGCCGACCCACGCGGTGCTGCTGCCCGAGGAGTACTTCGACCTCTGGGACGAGGAGTACCTCGAGCTGATCGAGCAGCGCTAACGGGTCTAGTTCAGGTTGCGCTCGCTCGCCCAGTTGGTCAGCTGGTGGCGGTTGGTGAGCTGCAACTTGCGCAGGACCGACGAGACGTGGCTCTCGACGGTCTTCGTCGAGATGTCGAGCTCGGTGCCGATGTCGCGGTAGGAGTAGCCGCGCGCGATGAGGCGCAGCACCTGGCGCTCGCGCGGGGTCAAGAGATCGAGGTCGGGGTCGACGTCGCCGGGGCTGAGGTTCGTGCCCTCGAGGGAGAACGCGTCGAGCACGAAGCCGGCGAGGCGCGGCGAGAAGACCGCGTCGCCCGCCGCGACGCGGTAGATGGCGTCGACGAGGTCGGGCATCGAGATCGTCTTCGTGACGTAGCCGCGCGCGCCGGCGCGAATGACGCTGATGACGTCCTCGGCGGCGTCCGAGACCGACAGGGCGAGGAAGCGCGTTGCGGGGCACTTGTCGGCGACGGCGCGCAGCACCGCGAGGCCGCCGCCGGCGGGCATGTGCACGTCGAGCAGCACGACGTCGGGGGTGCGCTCGTGGATCATCTCGATCGCGGCCTCGACCTCGTCGGCCTCGCCCACGATGTCCACCGAGCCGGCGAGCTCGCTGCGCAGGCCCGAGCGAATGAGCTCGTGGTCGTCGACGAGAAAGACGCGCGGCTGGCCCATGGTCTAGTGATCGGGGCAGCGTCAGCTGCACGTCGGTGCCCGCGCTCGGGGTGCTCTTCAAGACGACGGTGCCGCCTCGCTGGGCCATGCGCTGGCGGATCGAGAGCGCGATGCCCTGGCGGTCGGACGGGATGGCCTCGACGTCAAAGCCCCGGCCCTGGTCGCGCACGAAGAGCGACAGTGAGTCGGTCTCGACCTCGCCGTACACGGCGATGGTGTTCGCGCCCGACCACCGGGCGGCGTTGATGACTGCCTCGCGTCCGGCGGCGACGAGCGCGGCCACGTCATCGCTGGCGTCGCAGTCGCCCACCGTGACGAGCTCGACGCGCACGCCGTAGTCGTTCTCGATCGTCACTCTGAAGGGCGCGCAACGAGGCGGCGAACGTGCCGCCTTCTTCGCTCGGGGCGTCGGGGTCGAAGAGCCAACGGCGCAGCTCACGCTCTTGGTTGCGCGCGAGTCGCACGACGGCCGCCTCGTCGCCCGCGGCGCGCTCGATCAGTGTGAGGGTCTGGAGAACCGAGTCGTGCAGGTGCGCCGCGACGCGGGCGCGCTCTTCGACGCGAACCCGCTCGCGCCGTTCGCCCGAGAGGTCGTTCATCGTGGCGAGCCACCAGGGTGCGAGCAGCACGACGACGCCAGCGAGCAGGATCAACGTGCCGATGATGGCCGGCGCCAAGCTGCCGAAGGCCCACCCGCTCTGAGTGCCGTTGATGAAGACGCGGTGGTTTCCGAGCTGGCGCAGGACAACGAGTCCGGCGAAAACCAGGATCGCGCCCAGTACGACGCGTAGCCAGAAGCTCCCTCGGCTGCGCGAGGCGGGCACGCCGACGAGCGGCGTGGACTTCACCAGTTCGTGGAGGTGGTGGCGCTCGTCGGTCGACGCCCCGTGCCAGACCGCCGCGACGCCAATGAGGGTGAGCAGGAAGGGCCAGGTGTAGGCGCCAACGCTGGGCAGACCGATGGCGCGAAGCAGGAAGAGGATGGCCACGATGGCGAGCAGGCCGATGATGACCCGGTAGAGCTCGCGACGGTGACCGAGGAGGCGTTGGGCGATCGACTCGTCCTCGCCCGAGCGGGCCAGGGTGAGCCAAAGCGCGATGTAGAGCAACAGACCCAGGCCCCAGGCGAGGGCCAGAAGCGCGAAGACGATCCGCACAGTGCGCTCCTTCACGCCGAGGCGGATCGCGAGCCCACCGCAGACCCCTCCGAGGATGGCGTTCTGCGCGCCGCGCCGGTAGGGACGATGCGGCGCGCCGATCACGGCTCGCGGTGGTGTCGTTACGGCCACGGTGCTCCTTCTTACGACGTTACGTGCCGTCAATTCTCCCACGAGCCCGGCGCCCGCGCAGTAGGGGGAAACCCTGAGCGACCGGCACCGTTTTGTGCACTTCTTCGGGTTCCCCCTGATGGTCTCGGCGGGCGAACGACCGTACATTTGGGTGCATGGACGAACCACAAGGCGAGAACGAGCAACCAGTAGCGAGCGAAAACGAGCAACCGTTAGGAACCGGCGCGTCGTCGGCGAGCGAGCAGCCAGAAGGGACCAAGACGCTTCGTCGGAGCTCGACGAGGAAGGTCTTCGGCGGGGTCTGCGGGGGCATCGCTGAGCGCTTTGACATCGACGCCAACATCGTCCGGGTGATCTTCGTGGTGCTGGCCCTCGTGTGGGGCCTCGGCGTCGCCATCTACCTCGCAATGTGGGTTATCCTCCCGCGAGCGCCGTCGGTGCCGGGTGAGGAAGTGGCGCCAGTCGAGGAGGAGCGACCGGTGCGGCACTGGCTGCGCTACGCGCTGCTACTCGGCGTGGTGTTCTTTGCCGTCATTGTCTTCACGGCGTTTCATGGTCACTATCACGTCGTTGGCCAGGCCCTGCCCGTCATATGGCTCACCTTTTTGGTGGTGCTCGCCGTGGTCGCGCTGTCCACGCCGGCGCGTCGCCTGACGTTTCGTCGCCTCATCGCGCTCACCTTCCTCGGTTTCTTGAGTCTCTTGATTCTCGTCTCGGGATCGTTCCTGATACTGCTCCAAGTCATCGGCGTTCCCCTCCAAGGGGGCAGCGGCGTGAAGGTGTGGCGTCCCATCACGACGAGCGGGATCCAGTCCCATTACCACGAAGCATTCGGCGATTCCACCATCGACCTCGCGGGCGTGCCGTTCACCTCGGGTACCTGGTCGATCACGGCGACCCAGGGCGTGGGCGAGCTCATCGTGGACGTCCCCCCCAACGTGAGCGTCGAGCTGCGCACGCACGTGGGGATCGGCAATGTGCAATGCCTGCCGCCCCTGCTCTATAAGCCGGTCGTCACCACTGACCACCGGACGCCGGCGCGCCTGGAGCTGAACCTGCAAGTGGGCATTGGGACCATCGCGCTCAACCGCGTCGGAGTTGGCGTCGCTAATTGCTGAGGCCGCCCGAGGTGATGGCACCCGGCGCTCTGGCGCCCACCTGCACGTAGGTGGGCTCGATCGCGAGCTCGCTCCAGGTGCCGCTCGTGGGCCCCGTCGTTGAGGCGATCATGCCGGTGTACGTAGAGACCGGCAGGAACCAGAAGGTGCCGTCGGTGAGCTGGTAGGTGGCAAGGGCCACCGAATCAGAGTTCAGCGTCACATCGACGACCGGCGGCGGAGCCAACGTCGTGGTGGTGCTCGAGCCGACCGCGCTCGACGCCTTGGCGTTGCCGGCGGCGAACAAGCTCGCCTGGGTCGCGTTGAGGGCGGCGGCTCCTTCGACTGGGCTCTGCAACGGGTAGTTGACGACAGCCCCGACGCTAAAGGCCGGGCCCGACGCGTAGACGACAACGTTGTGCGAGTCAACTGAGAAGGTCACCGTCTGGTCGGTCGCGACGCCGCCCACGACCACCTGGTAGGTGACGTCTTCAGTGCTCTGGGTGACCTGGGTGGTGCCGTTGGCGGCCGTCGTCGAGGACGTGGACGAGGAGAACTTCGGTGAGCCGACGCCGTAGCCGTAGCCGAGTAGCGAAAGGTAGCGCGTCGCGTCCGCGGCGACGATGGCGGGACTCGGCACGGGACCGGTCGCTGACGCCGACTCGGTTGCGGGCGCGACGGCGGGCGTGCTTGAGGAGTAGTACCACTGGGGAACGCCAGCCGTCTGGTAGTCGAGCGCTGCGCCCGACGCACCGGTCACCGTCCAGTCGCCGCTGGTGTTGACGGGCGTGCCGGCGACACCAAAGACCGCGGCCACGCGCGTCGATTCGCTGGCGGGGTTGGCGGGGAAGCTCAGCTTGTATGACGGCGTCGTCGGCGTCGATGTGATCCCCGGACCGGCCGTGAAGTCGAGGCGCTCGTAGAACTGTACGGCGGAAGAGGCGGGAAGGTTGGCGCTCGCGAAGTTGTGGTTGGCGGCGGAGCTCTTGAGGGCCAGTACCGCGAGACCCGGCGCGCTCTGGAAGATGGCCACGGCCCCGGCCGCGGCGATCGAACCCGCGATGAGGGTCGCCGCTACCTTCAGCTCGACGTTTCGCCATACGCGCCGCTTCGGCGCACGTGGCGTCGCCGTGACGCGCGCGATGAGGTCTTCGAGGTTCGAATGCTCGTAGGCCTGACCCGCGACGGGGTCAAGCGCGGCTAGACGGCTGTCGAACTCACTCACCCTTTCCTCCTACCTCTTACTGTCACGGTTTGGCGCATACTTTCAGCGGATCTCCGCGTCGTTGAGCAGCTCGCGAAAGCGCTTCTGCGCGCGAGAGAGCCGTACCGCCGCGGCGTTCGTGC
This sequence comes from uncultured Acidimicrobiaceae bacterium, assembly GCA_963749355.1. Classification (GTDB taxonomy): domain Bacteria; phylum Actinomycetota; class Acidimicrobiia; order Acidimicrobiales; family RAAP-2; genus RAAP-2. The sequence continues at coordinate 74,952 of CAVVMM010000001.1, read as the reverse complement.
TGATCACGTAGAACGCGCCGAGCGCGTGGGTGTCGAGCCCGTCCCAGGCGTTCAGGAGCAGGATCTCGCGGTCGTCGTCGCTCAGCGAGTTGAGCGCCTCGCGCACGCTGGTGTCGGCGATCACGTGCTCCTCGGCCGACGACGCGCTGGCCGGCGGGGCGAGCGTCGCCTCAAAGGCCGAGCGCCGGTTCTTCGATCGGCGGGCGTTGCGCAGCACGTTCCTTGCGACACCGAGCATCCAAGGCAGCTCGGCATCCTCTGGCACGCTGTCGAGTCGCCGCCACACGACGAGCATGGTCTCCTCGACGAGGTCGTCGAGGTCCGACGGGTTGAGGGGGTAGAGCCGCCGGCGAAGGTAGTTACCAACGGCGGAGGAGTGCTCGCGGACGAGGCGAGAGAATCGGTCCTCGTCCTGGCTCATAAACCTCCCGTGTTCGATACGCCCGAACTAGTACCGACGATAGGACGCTCGCCCTCGCAGCTTTGGGCGGTCTCAGCCGAGCGGCGCCGCCCACGGACCGACGCCGCGCACCCGGGTCGGAGTGACGTGGATGATGTAGCCCGCGGGGGGATCGGGCATCGGAGGAAAGTCGGTGCCCGGCCCGATGTAACGCTGGGCGAGTGCTCGAAGAAGCTCGGGCGCACCGCCCTCGGTGACACGTGCTCGTCCCTCGACGACGAGATGGTGCTGCAACCCCCACTGACTGCCCTCGGCTTCGATGGAGAGCGAGACGCGATTGTCTCGAGCGATGTTCGCTAGCTTCTGATCGGCCTGAAGCTTGCCGATGACGATCTCGTCGCCGTCGAGACCGACCCACACGATGGTGGCGTGCGGTCGGCCATCCTTAGCGATCGTCGAGAAGTGCGCGAGACGGCCCGATTCGATCACCTCGCGGGCCCCGTGAGTGAGGACGACGGGTTCGCTGACCATGACCCCTACCTTTTGCTGGATCGACGGAGTATCTCTCGCGCTTGTCGCCATGCTAGAGATCGACGGAAGAACGCCCTAGGGGTGGAGGACGCGGGTTTCCTCCGCGTCGGTCAGCCAGCGCGCCGGCCAGGGACGATTGCCCCACCACGCGCTGACGTCGTCGACGCTGTCAGTGAGCGAACGAAGGCTGAGGCCGTGGGCAATCGCGAGCGCACTGTCGAGCGCGAGGAGATTTTCGCTCTCTGGGCCCCACAACGGAAACTTGGCTTCCAGTGAGGCGGCGCGCACGGCCTCGGCGCTCACTTCGACGAGCGCCGTGCCCGGCGGAGCGACGTGGTCGGCGATCTGCTCGATCATGTGGAAGAAGTGGTCGGCGGGCTGGGGACCGGCCACGTGAAAGGCGCCGGTCAGACGCTCGTCGACGACGTCGCACGACGAAGTTCGCCAAATCGCGCGCGTCGACGTACTGCATATAGAGATCACGCGGACCCGGGACCGCCACTTCGCCGCCGCGGCGAACTCGCTCGACCCAGTAGGGGAAGCGCAGCGTGGCGTCAAACGAGCCGATCACGTAGGTCGGGCGAACCATGGTCGTGCTCTCGCCGAAGAGACGCCACCCGGCTCGTTCGCACGCGGCCTTCAGTGGGCCATACGTCTCCTCCCCATCAGGCCAGAGCGTGAGATCGGCCTCGGTGGCGTGCGGGATGGCTGCGTCTTGATACGCCGAGATCGACGAGATCTGCACGTAGTGGCCACCCCGCTCGCCGAGCGCGAGCGCCAAGCGCTCGACGTCGCTCGGGCGGTAGGCGATGGCGTCGACCGTGGCGTCAAAGGTGCGCTGGGAGAGAGCGGTGAGGTCGCCCTCGGCGGTCCCCGGTCAGTCGCTCGATGTTCTCGGGCAGGTCGTTCGGGGTCACCCCGCGGTTGATGACCGTGACCTCGTGACCATGGTGCCACGCCGACCACGCGATCGCTCGACCCACGAAAGAGGTTCCCCCGACGATCAGTACTCTCACGCCCACCCCCTCTCTAGGTCCCACGCTACGGGCTCGTCCTTCGCTGCCCGAGCGCGAGAATTGTGTGCCACGATGTCGGCACGTCAATTCGAAGTGGGGGCCACGTGACCGACTTGAGTTTGCTCAGGGGGGCGGGCGCGCGCCGCCGTGTGGCCGTCGTTGTGATCTCGCTTCTCGTGGTGGCGCTTGGTATCGCCAACGCCGCGAGTTCGACGGCGTCGGGTGCTTCGTCGAAGTCATCGCCAGGCTGTGGCACCACGTCGCCGGGCACGACGACCTTGAGCCTCAGTGTCGACGGCTTCACGCGCACCGTCATCGTGCACATCCCGCTTGGCTCGAAGAGCACGACCGCGCTGCCCCTCGTCTTCAACCTGCACGGCAGCGGCTCGACCGCGCTCGATCAGCGACTCTTCACCGGGATGAGCGTCTCCTCGGACCTGCACGATTACATCGTCGCCTACCCCCAGGGTCTCATCGCCGACGGCTTGGGGTATGACTGGAACGTGCCCGGTGTGCCACTCACTGGCAACCGTCCCGTGCCTTCAAACGCTCCGAACGACGTGAAGTTTCTCACGCAGCTGGTCGGCATCCTCGAAAGCAAGTACTGCGTGAATGAGAACATGGTGTACGCAACGGGCTTCTCGGGCGGCGCGCGAATGGTGAGCCAGCTGGCCTGCGCGGACTCAAAGATCTTTGCGGCGATTGCGCCGGTTTCCGGGCTGCGCCGCCCGCTGCCCTGCCACACGAAGCGAGCCGTGCCCGTCATTGCTTTTCACGGATCGGACGATGCGGTTGATCCCTTCAACGGCAACGGCGAGAAGTACTGGACGTACTCGGTAACGACCGCGGCCAAGGACTGGGCCAAGCAGGACAAGTGTTCGACGAAGGCGACCGATTCAACCCCGGACGCGAACGTCAAGCTCACCAGCTACAGCGGCTGCGCGAACGGCGCGGCGGTTGAGCTCTACGAGGTGATCGGCCTGGGTCACGAGTGGCCCGGTGGACCGACGATGCCGTCGAGCATCGTCTCCGAGCTCGGTCCCCAGAACGACGCCATCAACGCGAGTGCCCTGATGTGGGCCTTCTTTGCGGCTCACCCGATCTCGTAGCTGCGAGAGCGAGTCTGAGAGACGCGTCCTAAAGGAAGCCGATCCGCGAGAGCGGCCAAATGCGAAAGAAGGCCTTGCCGATAATGGCCGAGTGCGGAATGGTGCCCCAGAACCGGCTGTCACAAGAGTTGTCCTCGTTGTCACCCATCACGAAGTAGTGATTCTTTGGCACCGTGACGTCGCCGATCTGGCGACCGATCGGCTCGTTATGAGTCCAGTTCTGGTCGATGGCCTTCCAGGGCTTCGTGAGTGGGTTCCACGGCTTCGTCACCGGCGCCGTCGTGTAGTAGATGGTGTTGCCGACCGAAGTGAGGTGTTCGCCAGGCAGGCCGATCACTCGCTTGACAAGGTCGGCCACGTCGTCGGCGCACGCGGTTTTCACCGCGGCGGGGGCTCGAAAAACCACGATGTCACCGCGATTGACCGTTCCGAACTCCACGCTCAGCTTGGAGACGAGGATGCGGTCGCCGACGTTCAACGTGGGTTCCATCGAACCCGACGGAATGAAGAAGGTCTGAAAGACGAAGGCGCGAATGAGCAGCGACACCACGACCGCGATAACCACGACGATGCCCCACTCGATCGCCGAGCGGCGGCGATTCCTCACCTTCGCCGGGGCGACCTCTTCTTCGGTGGGGGGAGACTCGGCGATCGACACTCCTTCAACCTTAGTTGGCCAGCTTCGCGTGACTCATTCGTACCGGGTGGCAACGCGTGTGCAGCCATGGCATAGCGCCCCTTGGGTAGCATCACGCCGTGGACCATCGCCAACACTGCGATGCGCTCGGCGTCGAAGTCGAGCGCTTCGCGACGGCGCTCGAGCGCACCGACTTCGACCTCGTCGTGCCCTCGTGCCCCGACTGGTCGGTGCACAATCTCGCTGAGCACCTCGGACACGTGCATCGGTGGGCCGAGCACCTCGTGCGGGTGCTGGCACCGCAGCGGATCTCCTCGGACGACATGGGCTTCGAGCGAGGACCAGTCGACGTGCCCTGGCTCCGTCGCGGTGGCGAGCAGTTGCTCGCCACGTTGCGCCGAAGTGACCCCGACGCCGCGATGTGGGCCTGGGGGCTCGACCAGCACGTGCGGTTCTGGTCGCGGCGCCAGCTGCACGAAACGATGGTGCATCGCGTTGACCTCGAGCTGACGGCGGGGACCGATCCCTACGTTGAGCCGGCGGTCGCGAGCGACGCCATCGATGAGTTCCTGGTCAACTTGGAGAGAGCGCGTTACTTCTCGCCGAAGGTGCGTGAGCTTCACGGCCACGGCGAGACCTTGCGTTTCAGTTCGCTCGACGTGAGCGGTGACTGGACCATCGAGCTCTACGACGAGGGCTTTCGCCTTGTCGACGGCGCCGCCAGTCCCAATGTGACACTCGCGGGCTCGGCGAGTGACGTGCTGTTCGTGCTCTACCGCCGCCGCCCGCTGGGCGAGGGTGCGCTCAAGGTCAAAGGGGATCGGGACTTACTGGACTTCTGGCTTACGAGCTCCGCGCTGGAGTAGCCGACGCCGCGGCGCCATGTCGCGCGTCGACGAAATCAAGCTTCTTCGATATCGATGAGACCCTCGAGGCGGGTGAGCAACGCGGTAGCGCCGAGTTGCACAAAGATGTCGCGGGCCTCCTTGGCAACGGTGGCGTCCGCGTGATCCGCGCCGAGAACCATGACGAGGTCGAGTTCCGACAAGGCGAAGTCGAGGACGTTCTGAACGGATCTCCAACGATCGAGCGCGTCGCGGTAGATCTCCGCGGCCTCGTCGTGACGTCCCTCGAGGGCCGCGACGCCCGCCTCGACGGTCCGCCTGGTGGCGGCCACACTGCGTCCGCGAACGCGCTGCGTCGCGGCCAGAACGTGCTTGAGATCGTCGACGTTGCCCTGCCAGAGTGCCGCGCGGGCCGCGATGCCCATCGCCACGCCGCTGTTGATGCCCATGGGATCGAGTTCGATGGCCCGATTCGCTTGCTCGTAAGCGCCGTGGAGATCGCCGTTGGCAAGCGCGACGCAGGCCGCCGTTGTAAGGTGCGTCGTTTCGCCTGCGAGATCGGACCTGAGAATCTCGGCGGGGATATCGAGGAGTTTGAGAGATCGGTCGACGTCGCCGCTCATCGCGGCGAGTACGGCCTCGAGCCCGGTCAGCCACGTGTTCTGCGATGGGGCGAGCTCGCGTTGACGCAGTTCCTCGATGGCCCGGCGAGTCTCGTCCCACAGCCCGAGGTAGAGCGACGTCTCGGCGATGTTCAATAAGTTGGTGAGCTCGAGTCCCCGCTCGCCGCCGCGTCGGGCAATCTCTACTGCTTCGTTCGCCACTTCAATCATCTTGCGCGGGTCATCGGGCAGCATGTAGAGGCTGAGCCCGGTGCGCGCCCGCGCCTGGCTGCGCGGCGCCGCTGCCTCGTCGGCGATGGCGGCCATGCCGCGAGCGAGCATGGCCGCCTCGCGGTGCCGCCCGAGCGTGAAGAGGGCTAGGGACCTCGAGCCGATGACGTCGGCCAGGAGATCAACGTCGTCGAGCTTCTCGGCCAGGGCGAGCGCCGTCTCGCACCACGCGAGGGCCTCGTGCACGTCGCTGCTGTGCGAGAGGACGCCGGCGATAGCAGCGGCGAGAAGAGCACGCACCGCCATATCACCGTCTTCGCCGAGGAGGGCGAACGCCGCTCTGCAGCGAGTCACCGACTCGGCCTCGCGCCCCAGCATCGCCGAGGCCATCGTGATTCGAGCGATACCACGCCCGGCCGCGCCCGCGTCGCCGCGTGCCTGATGGATTGATATCGCCTGCTCCAGATAGTTGACAGCCTGGTCGTACTGCTGGGCCCGCGTCGCCGCGTCGCTGGCGCGCTCGAGCAGCGTTGCGCGGATCTCTTCATCGTCGGCGAGCTCGAGGGCCTGCTCGAAAGAGAGGAGCGCTTGCTCGGGCGAGCCGAGTGAGAGAGCTCGTTGCCCTGCGCGATCGAGCCACTCGAGTGCCTTTGGTCGCAGCTCTTCGTCATCAGCCGTCTCGGGCGCGACACGGTGAGCCTCGAGGTAGTGGGCCGCGATGATGCCGGCCAGCTCTTCGTCCTGCAGTGATTCGGCATAGCGCGCTATCGCGAGATGCTTCGCTCGCCGGTCGCGGCGCGCGAGCGTGCTGACCGCGACTTCGCGGATGACGCCCTGGACGAAGCCGTATTGTCCGCGTTCGGGTGAGCGGGGGTCGTTGTCCGCGAAGAGGTACTCCTTGCGCACGAGGTCTCGCAGCTCAACTTCAAGCTCCTCTTCTGTCGCGCCGTTCACGACTCTCAGGATCGCCAGAGAAAACGTGGTGCCTACCACCCCGGCGTCCTGAAGCAGCGTGCGCTGGCGCACGGGTAGGGCGTCGAGTCGCGAGGCGATCAGCGCGTGGAGCGTCTCAGGGACGTCGAGCGTGTCGAAGTCACCCTCCACGCGATAACCGTCTTCAGACTGCACGATGACGCCGCGGTCCACCAGCATCCGCACTGTCTCGACCGCGTAGAGGGGCACGCCTTCGGCCCGCTCGAGCACTCGGTCGGTGACCGCCTTGGGCAGTCCGTGAACGAACCCACTCAGGAGATCGCTCATTGCGGCCGGCGAGAGCGGCTCGAGGTGGAGCGAGGTGAAGTTGCGCAGTCCCGCACCCCACGAAGGACGGCGGTCCATCAGCTCCGGTCGCGAGAGGGTGACAATGAGTATCGGATAGTTTCGCGACCATTCGAGAATCGACTCAACGAAGTCGATGAGCCCGGCGTCGGCCCACTGCAGGTCCTCGAACACGAGCACCGTCACGCCCAACGTGGCGATGTACTCAAAGAACTTGCGCCACGCCGAGAAGAGCTCCTCCCGATCGCTCGACGGTGCCTCGGCGAGACCAAGCAGGTGCGCGAGGTGCGGTTCGATCCAGCGCCGATCCTCGACGTCGGGGACAAATTGCTCGAGGCAGGACTGCAGTTTCTGGAGCGCCGAGACGGGCTCTTCGACCTCCAGGATGCCCGCGCGCATGCGCACCATCTCGCTCAGGGCGCCGAAGGTGATGCCCTCGCCGTAGGAGCGTGACCGGCCCTGATGCCAGTAGATCGTGTCAGCCAGTCCGTCGATGTACTTCAGGAACTCCCACGTCAGGCGGCTCTTGCCGATGCCCGGGATGCCCGTCACCGAGACCAGTCGGGCGCGCTGTTCGCGCGCGGTGGCATGGAGTAAGTCCTTGATGAGGCGGTCCTCCTCGTCCCGGCCGACGAAGGGCGGCTCCAGACGTTCGGTGCGCCCGAGACCCTTTCGCTGACCGACGACGCGCAGGGCTCGCCATGCATTGACGACGTTCGCCTTGCCCCGCAGTTCGAGCGTGCCCGCTGATTCGAAGGCGATAGCTCCCGACGAGGCGCGCCACGTGGATTCGTCGACCAGCACTGTCCCTGGTTCGGCCGCCCCCTGCACGCGCGACGCCGAGTTGACGATGTCGCCCAGCACCATGCCTTCGGATACTCGGCCGATGGTGATGGCCACCTCGCCGGTCACGATGCCCCCGCGAGCTCGAAGTCCCGCTAGGCCTGCGCTCTCGCCGAGTTCGCTCACCGACGCGACGAGATCCAGTGCGGCGCGTACAGCCCGCTCGGCGTCGTCCTCGTTGGCCGTCGGCGCGCCCCAGACGGCCATGACCGCGTCGCCGATGAACTTCTCCACGGTGCCGCCGTAGCGCTCGATGATCCGCTGCGCTCGTTCGAAGTACTGGGTCAGGAGCTCCCGGACGCTCTCGGGGTCGCGCTGCTCGGCGAGCGGGGTAAACCCAACGAGGTCGACGAAGAGCACGGAGCAGAGGCGCCGCTCCGCGACGGCGTCGCCGGAGGGAGGTGGCGTGGCGCGCGCAGGACTGGCCGGCGCGCCAGCCGACAAACCTGAAGCAACCGCCGAGCCGCAGTTGGCGCAGAAGGGCTTGCCGGGAACCAGCTCGGAGCCGCAGACCGCGCAGGTCTCGACCAGCGACGCGCCGCAGTTCGCGCAGAACGGCTTGCCGTCCGGCGTTTCGCCTTTGCACGACCAGCACTGCATCGGAACCCCCTTGGATCGGCATCTTACGGGTTGGGTGTGAGCCGCTAGTCGAGTGCAGCGCGAGAGGCGCGGCGCATAGGGGACCTTGGTCCTTCGAGTAAGGACTTTCGTCCCTATGGGAGTCAATTGACGCGGCGGTACCGTCGCATCGAAAGCGAGTTTTCCAGCGCCGTTTCCAAGCGGCGGGGCACTCGCTCCACGTTGAGAGAACCAACGAGAACGGATCGACGAGCGTGTTTCAGATTCGCATCCACGGGCGGGGGGGCCAGGGAGTCGTGACCTCGGCCGAGCTGCTCTCGGTCGCCGCCTTCGACGAGGGCCGCCACGCGCAGGCCTTCCCAAGCTTCGGCTCAGAGCGCACTGGCGCTCCGGTTGTCTCCTACTGTCGGATCGACGACCGCGAGATACGCACGCGCGAGCCGGTGATGACTCCCGACGCGCTGATCATCCAGGATGTCACCTTGCTGCATCAGGTGGACGTCTTCTCCGGGCTCACTCCCGAGGGTTACGTGCTGGTCAACACGTCGCGCAGCTTCGAGGAACTAGGCCTCGGGGAGCTCTTTCAATCGTTCCACCCCGAGCGCCTCCTGACCTGCCCGGCGACCGAGCTTGCCCTCGAGCACCTGGGACGGCCGATGCCGGGCGCGGCGCTGCTCGGCGGCTTCGCGGCTCTCACGAACGAGGTCAGCCTCGAGGCGATCGAACGCGCGATGCGCGAGCGCTTCCACGGCGCCGTCGGCGAGGGCAACGCCCGAGCGGCCGCAGCGGCGTACCAGTTCGTGCTGGCCGAAGAGGAAGGACTCGCTCATGCGGCGCCAGATTGAGGGCTCGCGCGCCGTTGCCGAAACGGTGGCGCTGTGTCGTCCCGAGGTCGTCTGCGCGTACCCGATCTCGCCCCAGACCCACATCATCGAGGCGGTGGGCGCGATGGTGAAGGAGGGTCTGCTCTGGCCCTGCGAGTTCATCAATGTCGAATCCGAGTTCGCGGCGATGTCGGTCTCGATCGGCGCCTCCGCGGCCGGCGCGCGCAGCTACACCGCCACGTCGAGCCAGGGGCTGCTCTTCATGATCGAGGCGGTCTACAACGCGGCCGGGCTCGGGCTGCCGATCGTGATGACCCTCGCCAATCGTGCGATCGGTGCCCCCATCAACATCTGGAACGACCACAGCGATGCGATGGCGGTGCGCGACTCGGGTTGGATCCAGCTCTTCGCCGAGACGAACCAGGAGGCCGCCGATCTCCACGTCCAGGCCTTCAAGCTGGCCGAGGAGCTCTCGGTGCCGGTCATGGTCTGCATGGACGGTTTCATCCTCACCCACGCCGTCGAGGGCGTCGATATGCTCGAGCAGGCGCAGGTGGATCGCTTCCTGCCGCCCTACGAGCCGCGCCAGGTGCTCGACCCCGACGACCCGGTTTCGATCGGCGCCATGGTCGGCCCCGAGGCGTTCGAGGAGGTTCGCTACCTCGCCCACCTGCGCCAGATGGACGCCCTGGGGCGAATACCCGGGATCGCTCGAGAGTTCGAAGAGCTGAGCGGGCGATCGAGTGGCGGGCTCGTGCGGGCGTATCGAACCGACGACGCCGAAACCATCGTCGTCGCGCTGGGCTCGGTGCTCGGCACCATCAAGGACGCCGTTGACCAGCGACGCGATGCGGGCGAGCGAATCGGCGTGGTCGGCATCACGTCATTTCGACCCTTCCCGAGCGAGGAGCTGGGCCGGGAACTGATTCGCGCCAGCCGGGTCGTCGTAATCGAGAAGGCGTTCTCCATCGGCTTCGGTGGCGTGCTGGCGACGGACGTCACCATGGCTCTCCACGGCCGGGACATCAAGGTCAGCAGCGTCGTGGCGGGGCTCGGCGGGCGTCCGATCACCCGAAGCTCACTGGAGGATCTCTTCTCGCGGGCGTTACGCGGCGAACTGGCGCCTCTCACCTTTCTCGACCTCGATCACTCTGCCGTCGAGCGCGAGCTCGCGCGCATGGCCGGGGCGCGGCGCTCTGGCCCGTCGGCGGAGAACCTCCTGCGCGACCTCGGCACCGAGCGCTCGCTGGTGGAGGAGTCGTCATGAGCAGCCAGCCGGTTCGGTTCTATCAAGTGGGCAGCTTCGCCGTGGGCAACCGTTTGCTCACTGATGATGAGCGCACGGTCCAGTCGAACCTCGACCGGACAAACTCGATCGATTCGGGGCACCGGGCCTGCCAGGGTTGCGGCGAGGCGCTCGGCGCTCGCTACGCCCTCGACGCGGCGATGCGTGCGACGAGCGGCCAGCTCGTCGCGGTCAACGCGACCGGATGTCTCGAGGTGTTCACCACTCCCTTCCCCGAGACTTCGTGGCGCATTGCCTGGCTGCACTCGCTCTTCGGCAACGCTCCCGCCGTCGCGACGGGCGTCGCCGCGGCGCTGCGCGTGAAGGGCAAGTCCGACGTGCGCGTCGTCGCCCAGGGCGGCGACGGGGGAACGGTCGACATCGGCTTCGGGTGCCTGTCGGGGATGTTCGAGCGCAACGACGACGTGCTGTTCATCTGCTACGACAACCAGGGCTACATGAACACGGGCGTCCAGCGCTCCGGCGCCACGCCCCCGGCCGCGCGCACCGCCACGACCGTCGCCAAGGGCCCCGAACCGGGCAACATCTTCGGCCAGGGCAAGTTCTTGCCGCGCATCGCAATGGCCCACGACATCCCCTACGTCGCCACCGCGACCGTTGCGGACCTTCACGACCTCGAGCGCAAGGTCGAGCGCGCGATGGAGCTGCACGGCGCGCGCTACATCCACATCTTCGTTCCCTGCCCGTTGGGCTGGGCTTCGGCGTCGGACGAGACCATTCACCTGGCGCGGCTCGTGAAGGAGACGGGGCTCTTTCCCGTGTTCGAGGCCGAGCGAGGGGTGGTCACCAACGTGTCGCCCATCCGCCGGCGCACACCGGTCGAGGAGTACCTGAAGCTCCAGGGCCGCTACGCGCACCTCTTCGGCGCGCATCCGCGACCCGACATCGTCGCGCGCCTGCAGGCTCTCGCTGACGAGAACATCGCTCGCTACGGCCTCGTGAACGAGGACACTCAGGAGAGTCGTACGAGGGTGGAGGCGACCTAATGGAGCGGCCCTTCGCCATCACGCTCGACGTTGGTTCTTCTCGGGCGAATCACACCGGATCTTGGCGCGTCGAGCGGCCGGTCTACGTCGACCGGTTGCCGCCGTGCAACAACGCCTGCCCGGCGGGCGAGAATATTCAGGGTTGGCTCTACGACGCCGAGTCGGGCGACTACGAGGCGGCGTGGCGCGTGCTCGTCGAGGACAATCCGCTCCCCGCGATCATGGGCCGGATCTGCTTTCACCCGTGTGAGACGGCGTGCAACCGTGTGCAGGTGGACGAAGCGGTGGGCATCAACGCCGTCGAGCGCTTCCTGGGCGACTACGCCATCGAGAGCGGCCTAGCCCTGCCGCGCGCTGGCGCGGACACCGGCAAGCGGGTGCTCGTGGTCGGAGCCGGCCCCGCGGGACTGAGCGCGACCTATCACCTGCGGCGCATGGGCCACGCGGTGCGTCTGGTCGACTCGGCCGCCCAGCTCGGCGGCATGATGCGCTACGGCATCCCCGCCTACCGGCTCCCGCGATCCGTGCTCGACGCCGAGATCGCGCGCGTTCTCGACCTCGGCGTGGAAGTCGAGCTCGGTCACGTGGTGCACGACATCGAGGCCGAGCGCAGCGCCGGCAAGTTCGACGCCGTCTTCTTGGCCGTGGGGGCCCAGCTCGGCAAGCGGATCGACATACCGGCCGGTGACTCGGCGAAAGTGATCGACGCGGTGGCCTTCCTCCACCAGGTGGCCGAAGGGGACCCGCCGCTACTCGGCCGGCGCGTTGTCGTCTACGGGGGTGGCGACACCGCGCTCGACGCCGCGCGAACCGCGAAGCGACTTGGCGCCACCGATGCTGTCATCGTCTACCGGCGCAACCGCGAGCGCATGCCGGCCCACGGCGAGGAGCTGGAGCAGGCCCTCGGCGAAGGGGTGACGATGCGCTGGCTCTCGACGGTCGATCGGTTCGAGGGGGAGCGTCTCGTGATCGAGACGATGCAACTTAACGCCGAGGGCTTCCCCGAGCCGACCGGCCAGTTCGAAGAGCTCGATGCCGACGCGCTGGTGCTGGCCCTTGGTCAGGACACCGACCTCTCGCTGCTCCAAGGCGCCCACGACGTCGTCGTGAGCCACGGCGTGGTCGAGATCCAGCCCTCGATGATGACCGGGGAGGACGGCGTCTTCGCCGGGGGCGACGCGGTCCCGGCCGACCGCACGGCGACCGTCGCCGTCGGACACGGCAAGCGCGCGGCGCGTGGGATCGACGCGTACTTACGGGGTTCTCTCCTCGAGCCGGCGCAGAAGCACGACCTCGCCACGTTCGACCGGCTGAACACGTGGTACTACTCGGACGCCCCGCGCACCGAGCGGCCCGAACTGGAGCGGATCCGACGGCAGACCAACTTCGAAGAGGTCGTAGGCGGACTGAGCGAAGAGAACGCCCTGTTCGAGGCGAGGCGCTGCCTGTCGTGCGGAAACTGCTTCGAGTGTGACAACTGCTTTGGCGTCTGTCCCGACAACGCGGTGATCAAACTGGGCGCGGGGAGCCGCTACCAGTTCGACTACGACTTCTGTAAGGGCTGCGGGATCTGCGTGAAGGAGTGCCCGTGCGGTGCCATCGAGATGGTGCCGGAGAGGATCTGACCAGCCGGGCAGTAGTCGATGGTGTCCCTCTTCAATGTCGCCGCTCGCTTGGTCTCTCGCTAGGCGGTACGCGCGTCGTCGACGAGCGTGAGGTCAACTAGTGACTTAGCGACGGGCCGCGCACCACGAGTACCGGGCAGGTGGCGAATTCGATGACCTGTTCGGTCACACTGCCGATGTAGTTCGAGCGCACGCCGCGTTGGTCGGACGCCGCCATCACGATCATGTTGGCCGGCCAGGTTCGGGCTTGTTCGAGAATCTCGCGGAAGGGCTCGCCGGTGGCCTGGGCGACGTCGACCTGGGTCGAGGGAACGCCTTCGGCGCAGACCCTGCGGTGCAGGTACGCCAGCAAGTTCTTCACCGCCTGACGGCGGCGCTCGCTTGCGTTGGGCTGGGCAGCCCGCTCAAGCTCCTCGCCGACGTCGTCCTCGACCACGACGAAGATTCGTAGTTGGGCTCGCAGGTCGATCGCGAGGTGCGCGGCGGTCGTGGCCGCCGCAAGGCTCTCGCGCGAGTCGTCTGCCGCCACGAGCATGTGAAAAGTCATTGCGGTCCTCCTTCCTCGAGCCGTTGAGCGGCCCAGCGCGTGACGAGACGCTCCTCGCGTTCGATCTCGTCGAGTCGCAGCGTCAGGGCGTGCAGCTCTCCCGCGAGCCAGGGGAGTCGGTGTCGCTCGATGGCTCGCTGGCGCCGTCGGGTCGACGCCAGCTCGATCGCGACTGCGTGCAGCGCGCTCTCCACGACCGCCCGACGGGCGCCGGTCTCGAGGGCTCGCCGGTGCGACTCGGCTGATGTTTCGATGGCGGCGCTAAGGGCCAGGCTGGTCGGGGCGAGTGAGGGAGTCTCGACCCTAGCTTCATCGGGGTGGAGCACGCCCATCGTGTTGCGCCACGTGATCGTGACCTCGGCGCCACCCTTGGTGGACTCGCCCACGAGCCGCGAAGCGGTCGTGCCGCTCAAGGCGTCGGCCCGGGCGGCCCAGCGGTCAGCGTCGGCCGCCGCCTCGGCCCACGCGCGCGCGGCCTCGTCGCGATACTCGAGGAGTCGGCGGTGCTCGCGCGAGAGGAGTTGCTGCTTCTGGCGAAGAAGATCCAGACCGTGGGTGGCCGTCGCGATCCGCTCCGTGAGCCACGGGCGCCCGGCCCGTCCCGGGGGCATCTGCTCAGCCATGCTCGTTGCCCGTGCTCGTGGGGGCCCGCCCCGTAGCAGCGCCGCTGCGTTCGGGCAGGTTGCCGCTGTAGTAGGCGGCGGTCATGGCCGACGGCATCATGGTGAGTTCGCGCTCGGGCAGCACCGAGAGAACGTGCCAGGCCCGATCGAGGGTGTCGCGCATCGAGCGCGACTCGTCGACGGACTGGTTGACGAGGTCGCGGAAGAAGGCCTCATCGAAGTCGAGGTAAATGCGGTCGGTCTCGGTGAGCGCCTCCGCGCCGATAAGGTCCGCGAGCTCCCGGGCGGCCCGCGCTCGGGCGAGCGCCGCAACGATCTGTGCGGCCAGCGCCAGGTGGTCGGCGCGCGTGCGGCCCTCGCCGATGCCCTTGCGCATGAGGCGCGACAAGGTCGAGAGCACGTCGACCGGCGGGTAGACGCCAGTCGCGTGAACTTCGGGCGAGAGCACGATCTGGCCCTCGGTTATGTAGCCAGTGAGATCGGGCACGGGGTGGGTGATGTCGCCACCGGGCATGGTCAGCACGGGAATGAGGGTGACCGAGCCCGCTCGCCCGCGGATCCGCCCGCAGCGTTCGTAGAGCGAGGCGAGATCGCTGTACAGGTAGCCGGGGTACGCGCGGCGTCCGGGCACTTCGCCACGGGCGGCGGAGACCTCGCGCAACGCTTCGCAGTAACTGGTCACATCGGCCAGGATGACCAGCACGTGCTCGTCGCGCTCGAACGCGAGGTACTCGGCGATCGTGAGCGCGACGCGTGGCGTGAGGATACGTTGGACGACCGGGTCGTCGGCGGTGTCGAGCACGAGGACGAGATCACCCGCCGCCGCGCGGGTTTCGAGCACCTGTCGCAGCGCCGCCGCGTCGGCGTGCGTGAGCGCCCATGCCGGCGACGACGACCTTGAAGTTCTCGCCGGCGACGTTCGCTTGCGCGGCGATCTGGGCGGCGAGGTCGAGATGGGGCAGGCCGGCCGAGGAGAACACCGGGAGCTTCTGGCCCCGCACGAGGGTCGCGAGCGCGTCGATGGCCGAGACGCCCGTAAAGATCGGGTCGCTCGGCACGTCGCGCTGGCTCGGGTTGAGCGGCGAACCGTTGACCGCTCGACGGTCGCGCGCGAGCATTGGCGGACCACCGTCGAGCGGCTCTCCCATGCCGTTCCAGACCCGGCCGAGCCAGCCATCGCCCACCGGGATTTCGAAGGGCCGCCCCTCGAAGGCGACGGTCACATCGTCCGGATCGATGCCGCTCGTTCCTTGGAGGACTTCGACGATGGCGACGTCGCCCCTGACCTCGAGCACCAGGCCGTGGCGCACCTCGCCTGAGGGCAGTCGCACCCGGGCGATCTCGTCCCACCCCACGCCGTCGACCCCTTGGATCGCCAGCAACGGACCGCCGACGCGGTTCGCGCCAGCGTATTCGACGAGCCCAGGCGTCGCCGCGGATCCGCTCGGCACGTTCGTGCTCACGTCGCACCTGCGAGCCGCGCGAGCACGTCGTCGCGCAGCCGGTTCACGCCGTCGGCGTCGCCGGGACCCGTCTCGTCGCGCGCACGAGTGACGGGCGCGAGATCGAACTCCTCGATGACCGACGCCGGCAGACCGTCGTCGACGAGTTCGAGGCAACGGTCGTGGACGGCGAGGACCATCTCCAGCAATGCCGACTGCTTAGTCGGGCTGCAGTAGGCGTCGTTCTCGCTCATGGCGCTCTGTTGGAGGACTCCCTCGCGCAGCAGGCGACCAGTCAGAAGGACGACCCGTTCGTGTGCCGGCAACGCGCCCACGCCAACGAGCTCGACGACCGAGGCGAGTCGATCGGCCTCGGCGAGCAGCGCCAGGGCCCGGGCGCGCGCGTCAGCCCAGCCCAACCGGCCTTGGGCGGCGTGCCAGTTGGCGATGGTGGCGCTGTCGAGGCTGAACGAATGGCGCCAGGTGACGGCCGGGTAGTGGCGCGCGTACGCGAGGTCGCGGTCGAGCGACCAGAGGCAGCGAACGTAGCGCACGGTTTGGGATGTGACCGGCTCGGTCATGTCGCCGCCCGCCGGCGAGACCGCACCGATGAGCGTTACCGAGCCCTCGGCGCCGCCGAGGGTTCGCACCCGGGCGGCGCGTTCGTAGAAGGCGGCGAGAGACGACGACAGGCTGGCCGGGTAACCCTCTTCGGCCGGTAGCTCGCCGCTGCGCGAGGAGAACTCGCGCAGCGCCTCGGCCCAGCGCGACGTCGAGTCGGCCACCATGACGACGCGGTAGCCCATGTCACGGAAGTACTCGGCGACGGTCATGCCGGTGTAGACACTCGCCACGCGGGCCATGACTGGCATGTTGGAAGTGTTGGCAATCACCACCGTGCGGTCGCGCAGGTGAGTGCCCGTGGCCGGGTCCACGAGCGCCGAGAGGTCGGCCATCGCGTCGGCCAGTTCGTTGCCGCGTTCGCCGCAGCCGACGAAGACCACGACGTCAACGTCGGACCACTTCACAATCTGCTGGAGCAGTATGGTCTTGCCGGTGCCAAAGCCCCCGGGTACCGCCGCGGTGGTGCCGTGGGCGATGGGGAAGAAGAGGTCGACCACTCGCTGTCCCGTCACGAGCGGTGCGACGTCGCGCAGCTGCTCGCGCACGGGCCGAGCGCGCCGTACCGGCCACTCCTCGTAGAGGCGCACCGTGTTGCCCCCCACGACGGCGACGACGTCGTCCTCCTTAAGGGTGCTCGCCGAGGCGAGCTGCGTCAGCGTCCCTTGAACGTCGGGCGGCACGAGGACTCGGTGCTCGAAGCTGGCGCCGGTGATCACCGTGCCGAGCAGCGTCCCCGGTGCGAGGTCCGTTCCGAGTTCGACGGGGGCCGGCGCGAACGCCCACGACGCGCCAGATACGAGACCGTCGAGCGCCCCCGGGGCGAGCCAGGTTGGGCCGTCCTCCAGCGGGCGCAGTAGCCCGTCGAAGGCGCGACCGAGCAGGCCGGGGCCGAGGCGCGCCGACAGGGGTCGCTGGCGCGAGATCGCCGGGTCGCCCACGCTCAGGCCTCCCGTGTACTCGAAAGCCTCGGCCGTGAGCCGGCCGTCTTTTATCGAGACCACCTCGGCGGGGATGTGCCGGGGGCCGACGTCGATCACGTCGAGGACGCCGACGCCGCGAAGTCCCGTTACTTCGACGAGTGGGCCGTTCACTCGCTCCACGCGGCCGGTCGTCGGAGTATCGCTCACGACCACAGCTCGGCGATCTCGGCGCCGAAGTTCGCCAGCGCGCGTTCGAGCAACATGTCGCCCGTAAGGTTCACGCGCCGTCCGTCGCGCTGGGCAACGACGCCGATTTCTCCCTCGGGTGTCGTCACCGTAGCGTCGGCACCGAGTCGTTGCCGGCCCACGGCGGCGAGACGTTCGTTCAGCGCCGCCGCCTCGGGCGAGCCGGCGAGTTGGCGCAGGCGCTTTAGCGTCTGCGCGCGCACGTGCTCGTAGACGAGGCGCTGGGCGCCGAGCACCTCTTCACGGGCCTCGCGCCGCGCGTCGGCCACGATCGCCAGCGCTCGGCGGCGCGCCGCGGCGGCGCCACTCTGCGCGCGCCGCGTTGAGCGTCGTCTCGGCTCGGCTCCGTGCCTCGGAGAGGGTGGCATCGGTTTGGTGGGCGGCGTCGCTGAGGATCTGGTCGGCGCGCTGACGCGCGCTCTCGGCGAGTGAAGCGGTGACCGGACCCAGCTCGACGTCGAGTTCCGTCCTCGAGGTGAGGACGCCCGCGGCGCTCGGGCCCTCGGTCACGTCGGCATCTCCACGCAGAGCAGCGCGCCCGGTGGCGTGCGAGCCGTGTCACCCAGGGCGTTGGCGGCTGCTGGCGTGAGCACGACGAGGACGACGTCGTCGGCCAGGTCACTCCACGCTCGCAAGACCTCCGTGGGGCTCTCGGCCACGATCGGTACGGCGCCGGCGAGGGCGTAGCCCTGCACCCGAACTGCTTCGCCCAGCACGGCCACGCGTCCCATGGCGTCCTAGACCTTGCCGATGAGGATGATGGCCACGACCAGCCCGTAAATGGCGATGCCCTCGGCGAGCCCGACGAAGACCATGGCCCGTCCGAAAAGTTCCGGACGCTCGCTGATCGCGGCGAGCGCCGCCGAGCCGGTGTAGGCGACGGCTATCGCGGCGCCGATGGACGATCCCGCGACCGCGATCGCGGCTCCGAGCAGCGCCTCACCGGCGTACGAGGGGGTGGACGACGCGATCGTCGCGGCGGTGGCCGTTGATGACGTCGCCGCCAGGATGACGAGCACCCCGGCGCCCACCAGCATCGCGATGTTCACCAGCTTCATCAGCCGTAGCCCACCGCGAGGATGTCGTCGTAGCTGGATTGAAACGCCCGCGGCGACCAGCGCGATTAACGGTAGAGCGATGAGCCAGGTAATCATGGAGCCTCCTTCATTGACGAACATTCACGTGCCAGGGGTGGAACTCGCGTCCCTCGCTGGTAAAAACGCGAGAGAAGATCTCGTAGTACTCGAGTCGCAGTGCCTGCACTCCCGCGACGAGGGCTTCGAGGGCGAAGGTGAGGGCGTTGCCCACGGCGAAGACGACGACCGCTCCGGCGACGCCGAGCACGCCGCCGGAGTGCCAGAGCGACGTCGTGCCGCTCCACACCAGCGCGCACAGCGCCGCGTGGGTCAGGCCAAAGGCGGCAAGACGGGCGAAGGAGATCGTATTGGTGCCCAGTCGTAGGACCGCGTCAAAGAGCTCGACACCAGCCTCGAGTGCACCCGAGCCTCGACCTCCGGCCTCGGCGAACAGGCCGAGGAAGCCGAGCGCGAGCGCGATGGCGACGAGGGCCGCTCCCGCGATGAGGATTGCCGAGCGATGCCAGTACCAGCCGGCGCCGACGAGCCCGAGCCCCAGATAGAGGGCCGCGCCAGCCACACCGGACATCGCGACGAGTGAGCGCGCTACGCCGCCCTCACGGAAGCGGTTGAGCGCGCCCAGGGTGTAGGAGCAGGCGAGTAGCACCGCGCCGATAGCGACGGAGACGGCGAGCAGGGTGGTGGCGTGGCTGAGAGGCCGTAGCCACAGCGTGGGAACTAGGCCGGTTGGTCCGAAGGCCTCGCCGAAGGCGAAGCCAAAGCCGATGCTCGAGAGCCCCGCGCCGATAACAAACGGAGCCGCCCATCGGTACTTGAGCCACGAGGCGAAGGGGCCACGCGGCCAGGCGAGCGCGACACCCGTCGCCAGGAGCAGGGCCCCGTGGCCCACGTCGCCAAACATCATGCCGAACATCACGATGTAGGCCACTCCAGCGAGCACGGACGGGTTGAGGTCCGCGTAGGGAACGGTGCCGTAGGTGTTGATCAGAGGCTGGAACGCCGTCGAGGTCGAGGTGCCGCGTAAAGCGGTCGGGGGTTGACTGCCTCGCGGGGGCGCTAGGCGCACGACCGCCGCGCCGTGGGGAGCGAGCTCTTCGGTCAGAGCGTCAAGGCTTGCCGAGGGCGTCCAGCCGACGAGGGCGGCCACCGATCTCTCGTCAATCATGCTCGAGCGAACTCTCTCGAGTTCCGCTTCGCCGGCGAGCGCCTCCGCGTCCCCGTCTCGCTCAAGGGTCACAAGATCGGGCGGGTCCCAGGAGACTGCTGGCGTCTCCGAGGACGCCGGCGTGTGTGCTCGCACGCGCTGGAGGGCTGCCTCGGCCGCCCCGCCCGTCGAGGTCAGAAGCTCGGGCTCCATTTGGCCCGTGCCCCCGAGAGCCACGAGGGCTGATCGGACCCGGTCGATCAGGACGACCACCGCCACGCGCTGCATGCGCCGAGGTTCGATCGCGTCACGCCACGGCATCGAGCACCTCGATACCGAGACCGGCCCGGGCGGCGATCTCCAGCGCCGCTCGGACGCGCCACGCGTCCGCGTATTGAGCCGCGACGGCGGCGACGACCGTGGCGGCTTCGGCGCCACCGTCACGGACTCGCTCGCTGGCCTCACGCCACAGTTGCCCCCACCAGCGTGCCTCGCATGACCAGAGATCAGCGAACTCGGTCACGCCGTCGAGCCCGTGCGCGATGCTGACCGGGAGTGCCGTGACGAGCTCGCGTAGCGTCCTCGCCGCCACCGCGCGCGATCCGAGGACCGCCCGCGCGTCGGCTGCCACCGTTGCAAAGCGCTCGAGGGATGTTCCGGAGAGAATGAGGCGCGCGAGGATGAGCGCCCCGTACGCTTCGGCCCACTCGGCGGCCTCCGGCACGTTTTCGACCACCCGGCGAAGCAGTGCGACCCGCAGGCTGAGGAGAATCCCTCCGGCGTCAAGTACGCCCGGGTCGCCCCAGGCTGAATGCCGCAACGTCGCACGAAGTTCGCTCGTGCTCGTGGGTTGGGAGTGGCGCGGCACGCTCGCCAGCGACCCCAGCTCGTAGGGTTGGAGAACGTCGTGGCCGTCGATCCGTGCGAGCTCGTCGCGCACGTTGGCCAGTTCGAAGCCGCCGGCCAGGACGCGAAGGCGCCCTGCACCAAGGGCCGGGCTCCATCCCGCGAGCACGCGCAGGTTCCAGAGGGCGGTCGCGAACACGGCACGCTCGGCTTGGGCGAGTCCCGCACCGGAGCCGAGTCGCTCGCCGTAGTTCGTCGTGGCCAGTATGGCGAGCGCTTCATCAAGAGAGCCGGATCCGGCAACCTCGCGCGCGCCGGCAGGCCCGACGCAGTGGTTCGTCAGGCTGCGGCTGCGAACCTGCGCGGCGACCCACGCGGCGCTCATGCTTCCTCCAGCGAAGAGATCGTCGACAGCACGCGTTCGGTCAGTTCGTTGACCATGGCTGGCATCCGCTCAGCCGCGAGGCGCGCCGTTCGCTGGGCTTCCTCGTGGCCGGAGGCACGAAGTTCGGCCGCTTCGGACTCGGCCGACGTGGTCGCGGCTTCGGCGGCGGCGACGCGCTCGCTCGGCGCTCGGTCCTCGGCCCCATCGAGGATTCGTCGGGCCTCTTCGGCGGCGTGAGCGCGCCGGGCACTCCCATCGGCCGTCGCACGGGCGACGACGTTGGTCGCCTCGTCCTCAACAGCGCTCAGGGCGCCGAAAATCGGGGCCAACTCATCGCGCAGTAGCGCCTCGCGATCTGAGGGCACTCCGGCGAGTCCGGCCGCGCCGGGGACGGCTATCAGCCGGAAGCGCCGAAGCAGGTCGCGTTTCCTCGCCACGGTTCCCTCCCGAGTTGGTTGAGAAAATCTTACGGACGCGTTCGTCGCCGACGAAGGGGGCGAAAGTCACGTTTGAATTCCTTGGTTTCGCAGGTGGGGGCGGTCCACCAGATCGCTCGCTGTCGCTTGCGTTACTGAGGGCCCGATGGTGGCTTCCCGCGCGGCGGATGTCTGAGTAGCGAAGGAACTCGAGGGCGTCGGACTACGTCCTCGGGTCTAGGGAACGAGCAGTCGTCGGAAGCGCCGCGCGGCGATTGAAAGTCCGACGACGGCGATCGCGAGCAGGTAGCCCGCGCGCAGGACCATGATCAACTGGAACTGTCCGAGGTCGAGGCTGCGCATCAGTGCGGCGGCCTGGTAGAGCGGCGAGAACGCGACGATGGCACCGAGCCAGCGCGGGTAGAGCGAGATCGGAAAGAACGTCGCCGAGAAGAGAAAGAGCGGCAGTTGCACCAGTGACACGAGGTCGAAGTCCTGCCAGGAGCGGATGAAGGTGCAAGCCGCAAGGCCGGCGCAGCTGAAGGCGAAGCCCGTAAGGATGGCCGCGGGCCAGCAGAGCACCACCCAGGGGCTTGCGGCGTCGCCGAGCAGCACCATGCACACGATGAAGGACGCGGCGTAGATCGCGGCGCGCGCCAGCGCCCACCAGACCTCGCCGAGGGCGACGTCGGTGACGTCGAGCGGCGTCGAGAGGATGGCGTCGTAGGCGTGGGAGATCTTGAGCCGGAAGAATGTGTTGAAGATCGAGTCGATGACCGCGCCGTTCATGGCCGAGGTCGCCAGCATGCCCGGCGCCACGAAGGTCGCGTAGCTGATTAGTTGACCGTGGTCGTGCAGGTTCCCGACGAGGTGATTGAGACCGATCCCGATGCTGAGCAGGTAGAAGAGGGGTTCGAAAAAGCCCGAGACCAGCATGAGCCACTGCGAGCGGTACACCATGAAGTTGCGCTCGAAGATGTGCAGCGAACGGCGCGAGCCGAACCGGGGAAGCGTGCGCGTGAGCATCAGTCGACCAGCCGCCGGCGCATGGTTCGCCGACCCCACACGACGCCGACCGCCGCAAGGACGAGGAGGAATGCCAGGTGGCCGCAGATGGGACCGAAGGATCCGCGGCCGAAGGCGGCCGCGCGCGCCAGCGCGACGCCGTGGTAGAGCGGCACAAACTGCACGAGCGGCCGAAGGTACCCGGGGTACGCCGAGACGGGATAAAACGTGGCCGAGAAGAGGAACATCGGGACGAAGGCGAAGCGGTAGATGGTGATGAACGAGCCGTCCGACTGGCACCGTGCCGCGTAGGCGACGAGCGGGGCGGAGAAGGCGAGCGTGATGAGCGCTCCAATGAAGGGCAGGGTCAGGCTCCACCACGACTCGAGAGCGCCGAAGGCGGCGATGACGATCGTGTAGACGACGCCGGTGAAGAGGGACCGGGTGACGACCCACGCCAACTTGCCGTAGAGGATGTCATCGGGATTAAGCGGTGTCGCCGCCGCGGCGTGGTACGTGCGAATCCACTTCACGGCGGCTAGCACGGGCCAAAGCGACTCACCCTCGCCGAGCTGCATCGTGGTCGTGGCGAGAAGGCTCGGCGCGATGAAGTGCAGGTAGGTCTGGCCCTCCACGAGGCCCGTATGCGCGCTCACGAGGTGGCCAACGCCGACCCCGAGGGCCGCGAGAAAAAAGATCGGAAAGAGGATCGTGCTCGCCACCGAACCCCGCCAGGTCTGGGCGTAGAACGTCGCGTGGTACCACCAACTGCGCCACCATCGGGCCGAGCCCACGGAGACCTTCGGCGTGTCCGACATTCAGTCCACCAACGTCCGGCCAGTGAGGTGTAGGAACACGTCCTCGAGCGAGCTGCGTCGCACCAGCGCACTCGCGGGAGCGATGCCGGACGCGTGCAGGTCCCGCAATGTGTCGTCACCTTCGTCGACGTACAACAGGACTCGGTCTGGCAGGACCTCGACTCGCTGCGCGAAGTCAGAAAGGCGACGGTCGAGATCCTCGTCGGGTTCTACGTCAAAGCGCAACTCCACGACCTCGCGAGTGGAGTGGCGAGCGATGAGCTCGCGGGGCGGTCCTTCCGCCACGATGGAACCGTGATCCATCACGACGAGCCGGTCGCAAAGCTGCTCGGCTTCGTCCATGTAGTGAGTGGTGATGATCAGCGTGACGCCTTCGCGCTTCAGGCGGTAGAGGCGTTCCCAGAGGAGGTGTCGCGCTTGAGGGTCGAGTCCCGTCGTGGGCTCGTCCAGAATCAAGAGCTCCGGCCGGTTAATGAGGGCCCGGGCGATGGTGAGACGGCGCTTCATGCCACCCGACAGGTCGTCGACCTTGTCGTTCGCTCGCTCGCTTAGCTGGGTGAAGTCAAGGAGCTCCTTGGCTCGCGCCCTAAGGGTGCGGCGATCGATGTCAAAGTATCGGCCGAACATCTCCAGATTCAGCCGCACGGAGAGCTCGAGCTCGAGCGTGTCC
Organism: uncultured Acidimicrobiaceae bacterium; assembly: GCA_963749355.1. Classification (GTDB taxonomy): domain Bacteria; phylum Actinomycetota; class Acidimicrobiia; order Acidimicrobiales; family RAAP-2; genus RAAP-2. The sequence goes on along the minus strand of CAVVMM010000001.1, from coordinate 51,357 downwards.
TCCTGGGGCACCACGCCCAGGCGCCTGCGGATCTCAGGACCGTGTTCTCTCGGGTCGAGGCCAAGAATCGTGAGCGATCCCGAGCTCGGCTGGGAAACGGCCGACACCATGCGCATGGTGCTGGTCTTGCCCGCGCCGTTGGGACCGAGGAAGCCGAAGCTCTCCCCTCGATCGACCGAAAAACTGACACCCTTCACCGCGACGAGGCTGCCGAAGCGTTTGACGAGGTCGTGGGCTTCGACGATCGGACCAGCCGTCGACTCTCTCATGATCCCGAACTCCCTTTCGTCCTCGAATCCCGGTGCCACGCATTTCGGCGCAGCGACGTCGCGCAGCAACTGCCGGACAGTACCTCGTTGGTGTCAAGTCCCAGGTCGTATGTCGGCTCGTTGTCTGGTGGGCGAGGGGGGACTTGAACCCCCACATCCTTTCGAATACAGGCACCTGAAGCCTGCGCGTCTGCCAATTTCGCCACTCGCCCCGGGACCTGGAAACAATAGTCCAACGACTTCGTGAGCGGTTTGGCGGCTCAAAGGAAGATGAACGTACCGGTACAGTTGAGATTGCCATGGTTCTAAAGAGTGTGGAAAATCGCCTCGAGCGCCTCTTTGAGCGGACCTTTTCGCGCCCCTTTCGCAACTCGTTGCAGCCGATCGAGATCGCCACGCGGATTTTGCGCGAGGTGGACCTGACTCGCCGGCTGTCGAGCCAGGGCACGATCTCCGCGAACGCCATCAAGGTCTGGCTCGGGCCAGCCGACGCTCAGCGCTTCGAGGGGTTCCAGAAGGCCCTCGTCGCCGAGCTTGAAGAGACCGTGCGCCAGCACGCGGTCGCCGAAGGTTACGTCTTCGTGGGGCCAGTGAAAGTGGAGGTTTTCATCGACGACGACCTGAAGTTGGGCGCCGTTGAGGTGAAGTGCGACTTCGTAGGTGGCGAGAGCCAGCCCCGCCTGATCTGTAACGATGGCCGGTCCTTCGCGGTGGCGGACTTGCCCCTGGTCATCGGGCGCAGCCCCGACGTCGAGGTCGTCCTGAACGACCCCAACGTCTCGCGCCAGCACGCCGAGGTGTGGCGCACGGCCGACGGGGTCGCCGTCCGCGACCTGCAGTCCACCAACGGCACGTTCGTAAACGGCCACCGGATCTCGGCTGTCTCGCTCTCGCCGCGCGACGATGTGACCATCGGCGCGTTCCACTTTCGGATCGAGCTCGCTTGATCCCAGTGGTCGCGTCGACGAACTACGCGGCCATCGTTCGCCCGCTCCAGGTACTCGTGATGGTGGTGGCGATCCTGTTCTTCGCGCGCGTGCTGCGCGTGGCTGCCGTGCAGGCACGACCGGTCGACTACGAGAAGCCGAGCCGCCGGCGCCATCGCCGGTCTCTGGCGCTCGAGTTCATCGAGCCGCTCAATCGTTCGGGCGAGCGTGTGGAGGTGAACGGCGGGCTCGTCATCGGGCGCAGTCGCGAGTGCGACCTGAGCTTGCAGGACACCTACCTGTCGTCGCGCCACGCTCGCGTCGAGCGCGACGACAGTGATCTCTCGATCGAGGACCTGGGCTCGACGAATGGCACCTACGTCAACCAGGATCTAGTGAAAGGGCGCGTCTACCTGGAGCGCGGCGACGTCGTGCAGGTGGGCGGCGTGCTCTTTGAGGTCGTTCGTTGACGCGCTGGCGCTTCGCCGAGGCGACCGATACCGGACTGGTTCGCGAGACCAACCAAGACGCCATCTACGCCGACGACCGGTTGGCCGTCATCGCCGACGGCATGGGCGGCCACGCGGCCGGCGAGATCGCCGCGATGATGTCCATCGACATTGTGCGTCGGGAGTTCGCCGCCAACCAGAGCGTCGAGGGCCTCGTAGAGGCGATCCAGGACGCCAACGACGCCGTGGTGCGCGACGCGCGCGAAAACCCCGAGCACTTCGGAATGGGCACGACCATCATCGCCGTCGGGCTCACCGCTGACCTCGAGGGTGTGGTGTCACCGACCCTCGTGCACGTCGGTGATTCACGGGCCTACCAGCTGCGCGACGGGGCGCTTCGCCAGCTCAGCGAGGACCACAGCGTCGCCGAGGAGTGGGTGCGCATGGGACGTCTCACCCCCGAGGAGGCCGCCGTGCACCCACGCCGCCATCAGCTCACGCGCGGGATCGGCGTCGAAGAGACCATTGCCATCGACGTCATCTCGATCGACGCCATGCCCGGCGACCGTCTCCTGCTCTGCAGCGACGGTCTCTCCAACGAGCTCGACGCCGACACGCTGGCTCGCCTCGCGAGTGCGCCTCACGGTCTCGAGCTCGCGGTCGAGCGGCTGGTGAGCGCGGCCAAGGTGGCCGGGGGCCGCGACAACATCTCGGCCATCCTGATCGAGCTCGATGAAGTGAACACCGCGACGACGCCGATTCGACGAACGATGAGCACCGCGCCACCGCCGATGTGGACGTCGAGCCCGAGGCCCTCGAGCGCCACCGAGGGCCAGGCGCGCATTACGTGGCGGGTGTGGGTTGCGGCACTGGTCTTGCTGGCGGTTCTCGCGGGCGGACTGGGGATCGTGCACTGGTACGCCTACTCGACCTACTACTTGGGTGACGACAGCGGCACGCAGACGATCGCCGTCTTCCGGGGCCAGCCACAAGGTTTTCTCTGGTTCCAGCCGGTGATGGTCGAGAATACGAAGTTCTCCGCCACCCAGCTGCGACCAATCGACGCGCGCGATCTGGCCGCGACGATCAGCGAGCCGTCGCTCGCGACGGCCCTCACCGACGCGCGCTTCTTGCACCACTACTGGGAGCTCACGCAGCCGACGACCACGACCACAACACGCACCGGGCCGGCAACCACGACCACGACGCTGAAGAAGCGCTAGCTCTATGACACGCCGGCTCAGTGTGCTCGCCACGGTGATCCTGTTGTTGTTCGCGGTCGTCGCTGTCCAGTCGGCGAACCTCCAGTTCTTTCGCTCCAAGTCCCTCGCCGCGTCCTCGCTCAACCCGCGCAACGAGGTGGCGCTCGAGAGCGCGCCGCGCGGGGAGATCGTCGCGGCCGACGGCACCGTGCTCGCCGAGTCGGTGCCCACTGGGCAGGGCCGCGACGTCTACCGGCGCCTCTACCCGATGGGCGCGCTCACGAGCGACGTCGTGGGCTTCACCTCGCCGTACTACGGCGCGTGGGGCCTCGAGGCCGAGTACAACAGCGATCTCAAGGCGCACGCCCAGCCCCCCCAGAGCCTCGAGCAGCTGATCGCGCCGACGAGCGCGGCCGACAACGTGGTCCTCACGATCTACCCGTCCCTGCAGCGCGTGATGGCCAAGGCCCTGGCCGGGCGCAACGGCGCGGCGGTCGCCCTCGATCCGCAGAACGGCGACATCCTCGGGCTCTACTCGAACCCCAACTACAACCCGGCATCGCTTACGACGACGAACTACAAGGCGGCGGAGGCGGCCTGGAGGGCGGTCAACAAGGAGGACCCCGAAGGCTTCCCACCGCTCGGCGTTGTGGCGACCGAGCAGTCGTTCCCACCGGGCTCGACGTCCAAGGTCGTCACGACGTCGGCCGTCGTGGTGTCCAACCCCGCGATTCTGAGCCAGGTCTTTCCGACGTTGCGCACGACGAAGCTGCCCGACACCGACAAGACGCTGTCGAACTTCGGCTACGGGTCGTGCGGGGGCACGATCGCCGAGATGTTGCCGCCATCGTGCGACACCGGCTTTGCGCTCGTCGGTCTCGCGGTCGGCGGCGCGGCTCTTTCGCGGGCCGCCGACAGCTTCGGCTACAACGAGGTCCCGCCGATCGACCTGCCCGGTGCGGTGGCCAGCACTTTCCCCCAGGCCTCGGCCTTTACCAACAACGTTCCCGGCGTGGCGTACTCGGCCATCGGTCAAGAGAACGTGCGCACGACCGCCCTGGAGAACGCGCTGATCGCCGGGGCCATCGGCAACGGCGGAGTGATGATGGCGCCGCACCTGATGAACTACGTCACCTCGCCCGACGGCGCGGTCATCACCCGTTACCGGCCCCACGTTTGGAAGCGGCCCCTCAGCGCGACCCAGGCCGGCGTCATCGTGCCGCTCATGGTCAAGGTCGCGACATCCGGCACCGCGTACGGCGTGTTTCCCTCCGGCCTCGACGTCGCCGCGAAGACCGGCACCGCGCAGACTGGTCTGGCCTCGCACGACACCGACGACTGGTTGATCGCCTTCGCGCCGGCTAACGACCCGACCATCGCGGTGGCGGTGGTCGTGCCCAATCAGGCAATCTCGGCGACCGGTGCGTTGGTGGCGGGTCCGGTCATCTGTCCCGTGCTCGCCGCAGCGCTCGCGATCGAGGCGGGCCACTCCGCAGCGAGTGGTGCCGCGACGTGTCCGTAGTGACGCGACGAGACTCGTAATCGCCACAGCGTAGGCTTGGCCCCGTATGGAGCCAGTAAACGACCCTCGGCTGTACTCGAACCGCTACCAAGTCACCCACTTGATCGCTCGAGGCGGTATGGCCATGGTCTACCGGGCCCAGGACACGCTGCTCAGTCGGTCGGTGGCCCTCAAGATCCTCTATCCGGAACTGAGCGCCGACCCCTTATTCGTCGAGCGATTCCGCCGCGAGGCCCAGGCCGCGGCGAATCTTTCGCACCCGAACATCGTGCCGGTGTTCGACTGGGGCGAGGACGCGGGCACGTACTTCATCGTCATGGAGTTGGTGGACGGCACGTCGCTCGCGGAGCTCTTGCGCGGGGGCAGCACGCTCTCGCCGTCGCGCTCCGCGCAGATCGTCGCGCAGGTTGCGGCGGCGCTCGGCTACGCGCACCGCAGCGGAGTCGTGCACCGCGACATCAAGCCGGGCAACATTCTCATCACGAAGGACGGCCAGGTGAAGGTGACCGACTTCGGCATCGCGCAGGCCGTCTCCAGCGAAGACCACCTCGCCGAGGCCGGATCGGTGATGGGCACCGCAACGTACTTCTCACCCGAGCAGGCCGAGGGCGCCGCGGTCGACGGGCGCAGCGACGTCTATTCGCTCGGCGTCGTGCTCTACGAGATGCTCGTCGGTCGGCCGCCCTTCGTCGGCGACACGCCGGTCGAGGTGTCGAGCCAGCACGTGCGCGGGATCGTCACGCCGCCCTCGCAGATCTCCGACGCGGTGCCCCGCGAGCTCGAGGCCATCGTGATGGAGGCCCTCGCGAAGAACCCCGACCACCGTTACCAAACGGCCGACGATCTCCGCTCTGACCTGGTGCGATTCAGCGAGGGCCAGCCCGTCCAGGCCCTCCAGCGCGACTCGGCCTTCTTCGGCGCGGACGCCACGCGCATGGTCGCCGCGGTGCCCGGCGACAAGACGCGCTCGGTGCCAATCATGTCGGGTCCGCGCACCGACGTCCGGCGCCGGCGACATCGCAACTACGCGGCGCCGATCGCCTTCGTGCTCGCCCTCGCGCTCGTGGCGGGCGGCGCGTACGCCTACATCGTTCACAACGACAAGCCGTCCATCTCCTACATGCCCGGCGTCGTGGGCCAGAGCGTCGTCTCCGCGGAGAAGCTCCTGAAGAGTGACGGCTTCACCATCGACACGTCCTACATCGCCTCGAGTAAGGCGAAGAACAACGTGGTCGCGACCGACCCGAAGGCGGGCGCCCACGTCGTGAAGGGTCAGACCATCACCCTCGAGTTGAGCAAGGGCATCACCACGTCGCCGGTGACCGTGATGGACTACGTCGGGCTGAACCTGGCGGCGGCGGTGAGCGAGCTCCAAGCCGCGAAGCTCGGCTACACGACCTCGTACACCCAGAACGCGACGGGCAATCAGGTGCCGGGCGTGGTCCTCGCCCAGTCGCCGATGCCCGGCACCAAGGTGCGCACGGGCGACACCGTGACGCTCACGCTGCTCGCCCAAGGTGCGAAGTATCCGGTCACGAGCGTCGTTGGCAAGACGCAGGTGGCGGCCTCGGCGGCCCTGACCAATCAGGGACTCACCGTGAGCTCGACAACGACTGCTTTGTGCTCGAACACGATCTCCCAGGGTCTCGTCATCGCGACCGACCCCGTCGCGGGAGCCCTCGTCACGGCGGGCACGGCGATCAAACTCGTCATCTCTTCAGGTTTCTGCCAGGTCGTCGTGCCCAACGTCGTCAACGACACGGAGAACGCGGCGACCGCGGCCCTCGAGAACGTCGGGCTGCAGCCCGCCTACTCGCTCGACGTGACGGTGACCTGCCAGCCGGGCGAGCCACCGACGGTGACGACCCAAAGCGTTTCGCCGGGCTCATCGGTCGCTTACGGTGCCACCGTTAGTCTCGCGGTCTGCCAGGCAACCCAGTCGGGCCAGTCGGCCCCGACGACGACGTCGACGTAGCCAGCGCGTTCAGTAACATCGACACCTATGGCGAAATCCGGCTCGAAGGCCACGCCGAATCCCAAGAAGTCGGTCGGCCGCTACGTGAGCCCCGAGGCGCGCGGGCGCGTGACAAGGCGACGCCCCACCAGCGCGTACCACAGCCCGCGCTGGTACGGGATGCTGCTGCTCGGTCTGTTGCTCGGGGGCATGCTGATCATCGTCCTCAACTACCTTGAGGTGCTGCCCGGCTCGGCGTCGGCGTGGTACCTCGCGCTCGGGCTCGTGACGATGTTCGCGGGCTTCTACCTCTTCACGCGCTACAAGTAGGTCGCGGGCGACCGGCTAGCCGAGTCGCTCGATGATCGTCGCGTTCGCCAGCCCGCCGCCCTCGCACATGGTCTGGAGGCCGTAGCGGCCACTCGTGCGCTCGAGCTCGTTGAGCAGAGTCGCCATGAGCTTCGCCCCCGAAGCGCCGAGCGGGTGGCCGAGCGCGATCGCCCCGCCGTTCACATTGACTTTCGCGAGGTCGGCCTTGTGCTCCTGCTGCCAGGCGAGCACCACCGAGGCGAAGGCCTCGTTGATCTCGACGAGGTCGATGTCCTCGAGGGTCAGTCCTGCGCGCTCGAGCACCTTGGTCGTCGCCGGGATCGGTCCGGTGAGCATGGTGACCGGGTCGACACCGGCCAGCGCGAAGGAGACGAACCGGGCGCGCGGCCGGTAGCCAAGCTTCTTGGCGCGCTCTTCGCTCATGACGAGCACGGCCGAGGCCCCGTCGGTGATCTGGCTCGAGTTGCCCGCGGTGACCTTGCCGTTCTCCTTGAAGGCCGGCTTCAACTTGGCGAGCGCCTCGAGCGACGAGTCCGCGCGGATGCCCTCGTCACTCGTCATCAGCTCGGCGGTGTCGCGCCCCTCGTCGTCGCGGATCGATAGCGTTATGATCTCGCGCTCAAAGCGGCCCTCGCTGGTCGCGCGCGCGGCGCGGCGGTGGCTCTCGACGGAGAACTCGTCGAGCTCGTCGCGCGAGATGCCCCAGTGGTCGGCGATCATCTCGGCGCCGATGCCCTGGTTCACGAGTCCCCCGACTGGTTCGTAGCGAGCGTGGACCCGCGGACCGAAGGGCCAGCCCGCGTCTTTGCCGATTGACGCGCCCATCGCCACGCGCGTCATCGACTCGACGCCCCCCGCGACCACCACGTCGTAAGCGCCGGCCATGACGCCCTGGGCGGCGAAGTGCAGTGCCTGCTGGGACGAGCCGCACTGGCGATCGACCGTCGTGGCGGGCACCGACTCGGGCCAGCCCGCGGCGAGGACGGCGGCCCGCCCGACGTTGAAGGCCTGCTCGCCGACCTGGGAGACGCAGCCCACGATGACGTCGTCGACGACGCTCGGGTCGAGGTCGTTGCGCGCGGCGAGCGCTCGCAGGACCTCGGACGCGAGGTCGACGGCGTGCCAGTTCCTCAGCTGTCCGTTGCGCTTGCCCCCGGGGGTGCGCACGGCATCGACGATCACGGCAGTGGGCATGGCTCTCCTTTAGTTGCGACGCAATCCACCAACGCGCGAAGCCTAACGGGCTCGCGGCTAGGGTCACGGGCGTGACGCCGCGCCTGAAGGACATGGATCGCTGGCTGGGCGACGGCGGGATGGCGCTCATCGGCGCGGTTGGCGCGGCCTTTCAGGACTACGGCGTGGACGGCGAGGACCTCGGCTGGGCGAGCGGCGGGTTCGTCCCCACGGCGCTCGCCTGCAATCCCCACGGCACCGTGCAGGCCGGCGTGCACGCGCTGCTGCTCGACGCCGCAATGAACTTCGCGACCAACGCCGCGCTGGCGGGCCGTGACAGAACCCAGGGCACGATCGAGATGTCGACCGAGCTGCTGCGCCCCGCGTTGCTCGGCGAGTCGTATCGGCTGCGCGGCGAAGTGGTGCGCCTGACGCGTCAGATCGGCTTCGCCGAGGCGACGCTCGCGAGCGGCGAGGGCAAGCTGGTCAGCCGCTCGACGGGCACGTTCCTCATCCAGCGAGACGGGGCCGGCTAGGGACGCGTTGGCGATCGAATCGAGCGAGGACCAGCACGCCGACGAGAAAGATGAAGGCGAAGAGCAGCGCGACGTTGCCCGGTCCCCAGGCGAGCCCGCCAATCACGTGGGGCTTGCCTAGGTAGTCGGCGTAGGACGCACCGAGGGGACGGGTCATGACGTAGGCCATCCAGAACATCGCGATGGAGTTGAGTCGCAGCACGACGAAGCCCAGCACCGGCAGGCAGAAGAGGACCGTGAAGACGACGCCCGACGTCAGATAGCCCAGATTGAGCGTGTACGCGGTTAAGTCGCCGAGCGCGGTGCCGAAGGCGAAGGTGGCGGTGATCGTCGCCCAGTAGAACAGTTCGCGACGGGTGGTGTAGATGGAGTGGATGGAGAGCGTGTGCTCGACCCGCGACCACGAGATGAAGATCGCCGCCAGCACGAGGCCGTAGAAGCTCGCCGAGGCGAAGTAGGGCACGTTGAGGGCCACGTGCACCGAGTCGGCGCACATCGTGCCGAACACGCTCACCATGGCGACGGCCGACCAGTACGGCCCGGTCAGGTAGCGCGGCGTGCGGAGCTGCCAGTAGATCGCGACACAGAACACGACGCCGCAGGCGATGACGGCGAGCTCGGGGTTGAAGCGGTGCACGAGGTAGTCCGACGTCGCCTCGCCCCCCGCGGTCGTAAGGATCTTCAAGAACCAGAAGAAGCCGTCGATGGTCGGCACCTTGCTGAAGCGAAAGGTTCTCTTTAGATGTAACGGCATATGGCGTCCGGCCCTCGGAGTTGGGACCTCGGAATTCTACGAGACGACCTGGCCCGTTAGGCGAATCGTGTCGACGCTAAATGTTGGGTTCGTCGTCGTGTTCGGCCCGGCGACGCTCTCGCTCAATGAGCGAGGACTCGGCCTCGTCGTCCTCGGGGTCGGCGGCGGCTCGCAGCTCATCCGCCGCTAGCGGGTCCCGATCGACCGGCCCGGTGCCGGGCAAGGGCCTCGCTCCACCGGCGACCTGGGGACCCAACGCGCCTCGCCCGCTCTCCTTCGCCTCCGCCTCTTCTTCCAACGGGTTGGCCGCGCCGTCAGCTGGTATCGACGGATGCCACTGCTTCTTCGATCGGCGAAAGAGGCCCATGAACGGAACGGTAGCGCAACCCAGCCGCTACGTGGGCGACGCGCGACAATGAGGTGCCACGCGAAGTCTCTGGCGGGGAAAAATGGTGTGGACCGTCGAACTTCAGTACCCCACCGCTCGCTACTTCTTGCGTCGTTCGCCCCTTCGGCGTTCGCCCTTTCGGCGCTCCTCGCCGCTGGGCGGACCTAGGTCCTTCTTGCGCCGGTCCTCGCTACCTCGCCGTTCACGACGTCGTCGCTCGGCACTGTCTGGGGCATCGGAACCTGCGTTGTCATCGCGGTTGACCACATTGCCAGTCTTACATCGTCAAGGCGCACCGCGGTGCATAGACGCAAGATGGCCGTCGAGCATCAAGGCTCTGACATGCAACACACCGCATTCTTGAGCTCTTGAGTGATCGTTGCGACCTTGGTGTCGTCATATGGCGATCATGTTGTCGTGACCGTGGTCTTGTTCGCGCGGAGGTCGGTAACGCGCTTTATTGTCAGGTGCAGCTTGATCCGGTGAGACAGGTAGTTAGCCACGGCCGTCGCGCGACGGTTTGCGAGCGCCGCATTGTCCTTCGCATAACCGGTGCAGGTGACCGAATCGCCCGTCGCTAACTTCTTGACGAGTGCCTGCAAGATGGTCTCGGCTGTGTCGCTTAGCGTGCCGCTCTTGGCGGCGAAGATCACCGTGACCGGCCCCGGAGGCACAATGGCCACCTTGGCCGCAAAGGTGATCGTGGTGGGCGACGACGAGACCGATGCGTTGGCGCTATCAGCGGCCTCGCTTGCAGTAACAATGCACGTCCCCGCGCTAGAGGCGCCCAAGGAATGTCCGGCGACTTCGCAATCAGTCGCCGTTCCATCGTCGGCAGCGAAGGTGATCGTCCCGCCGGCAAAACCTCCGCTCGTGTTGAGGATGAGCGGCGTGCCCACGTGGCCCGAGAGCGTGGTGATCGAAAGCGGCGCCGTCACGGGAGGTGGCGGCCCGCCGGAACCCGTTGCGGGTGGCGGAGGGGGAGGCGGTGGCGGAGGTGGCGGCGGTGGCGGCGGTGGCGGCGGTGGAGTCACGCCGGTCCCGGTCATAGTGATCGTTTGGACACCGCTGTCGTCGTTTCCCTCAACGAGCCAGGTCGCCGAGAACGGACCGATCGAAGGTGGCGTGAACTGAACAGACTCTTGGATCGAAGTGTCGGCGGGGATTACCGTGCCAACCGTCAGTGTTGTGAGCGGGGCGAAACCATCGGTCGCCGGTGGCGTTGACTCCGTGATCGTGAGCGGGAATCCCCCTTGGTCGCCGACTTCGAAATCGAGTGTGACGGGCGAACCGATGTCGACATCACCGAAGGCGAGCGTATTGGGAATGGTCGTGATCTGAGCTGGTGGGGCGGCCGTGCCCGAAATGGCCACACCGAAATTTCCGACGCTCGTGTCGAGCGTCGTCACGCCATTAAAGACGTGCACGAAGTCGCCAGAGGACCCCGGCGGCGAGAAGCCCACCGTGAAGCTCAGCGAGCCACCGGCGATGAGGGTCCCATTGGCTGGCGGATCGGACACGGCGAAGGGCAGTGTAGGAGCAACGAAGCCAGTGACGTTGATCGAACTTGTCGAGACGTTCATGAAGGTGACGAGTTGGGAGACCATTGGTCCTCCGATGGGCTGAACGTCGAAGTCAATAGCGTTGGGTGTTGCGGTGAGCGACGCCGTGGACGTGAGGCCCTGCCCGCTGAGTGAAACCGTAGCGGTGCCGCCGCTGACATTGGCGGTGAGTGTTCCGGTATTCGAGCCCAGGGCGCTTGGTGTGAAAGTGATTGGCACCGTGATGGTCGCTCCCGCGGAAAGCGCGCGCGGGCAGTGCTCGGTCTGGCGTACCGAAGTTGAACGGTGCGCCGGCCTCGGTGAAGGACGAAACGGTCGTCGGCGATGCCGCGGTGAACGTCGCCGTCGCGTCGCTTGTATCGGAGACAATCGTCGGTGTGAAGGTGACGTTGCCGCCTGTCAGTGCGGGCGCCGACGACGCTAGGGCACCGAATCCAAGCAGCGTGTCATCCCTCGTGCCGACGTAGATGACGCCGTTGTCGACGCCCGGCTCAGAAAATGTGGAGGCCGTGAAGGGCGCTGAACTCCACACCTCTTCCAACGTCCCGTCTGAACCGGGGTTCTGTGGGATCGGGTTGAAGGCTTCAAGTTGGGAGTTGACCCCACTCGTGTCGTTGGCGTGGACGATCCACACCAGCGCCGAGCCCGAAGTCGTGCCGTTCGACGTGACGATGGGTGCACCAGAGCTGAAGCCAAACGTGTTGCCCGAGTTCGCGGTGGAACCGACCAGTTGGAAGGAGACGTCGTTGGAAGGAGTAACAATCCGTTGGAGGGCGGTGAGCGATCCGCCATTTGCTTCGAATCCCGCGGTGCCCGCGGTTGGTACGTAGACGTACCCCCCGTTACCGGGCCAGACGGCCGCTTTCGACCACACCCCTCCGGGAAGGTCGACCTCGGCGGGCACGTCGTCGGTACCGCCTGCGCCCTGTTGGTACCCGCCTAGATCGTCCATATTCAGCGCGTAGAGAGCGCCCTGTTTGCCGACCTCGAGCATCACGTTGGGCTCCGTCGTTGTCCCCATGGTCGCCGGTAGCGCCACGGGTCCGCCCGAGCCGAGGTCGCCGTCCTGGCTATTGAGTGACACGGCGTCGGCCGCAATGAACCAGTCGACTACCTGGAGCTTGCCTGAGGAATTGGTATCCAGCTCGACCACGGCCTCGCCGTAGTTGGTGTTCGAAGCGTCCGATCCCGGCTCAGGTCCAGAGGGTATATCGCCATTGCCAGTCGCGACGAAGATGTCGCCCGCGCTGTTGACCACCGGCGCCGAACCGGACTGCCAGATGCCGGCCCCCGGATTCCCTGTTGTGACGTGCTCCTCCGTCGACCACATGGTGGTGACGGTGGCTAACGATTCTGAGACGCCAACGAGCCAACCCTCCCAGGTGTTGTAGTCACACTGTGAGCCGAAGGCGGCGTAGACCACCCCGTTCACCAGCACGAGGCCCGGCCGTTGGGTCTGATAACCGGCATTAAAAACTGTGCCCGGGTCGCCGTCGGCGGCGCCTTGGATCAGTACACCACCCGTAGGCCAGTTCGTTGGTGGCAGGCCGGTCTGGACGTCAACGGCCTCCATGTAGTCCTCCTGGGTCGCCTCGCCGGTGCCGTCGTTTGTCGCGGCGACGAAGTACGCGACGTCGGTGCTGGGGTCGATGACCGGCGTGCCGGTGATTCCCATCTGCGAGCCGATGTCCCCGCATTCAGTCTGTTGGAGCGGGTTTGCCGGAGTGCCGTAGTTGACCTGCCACTTGACTGCGCCGGTGGTGGAGTTGAGCCCGTAGGCGTAGTCAGCCTCGGTAACGGCGAGCACGGTTGGCTGACTGACGAGTGGTTGAGCGTAGACCGCTCCCGTCAACTTCGTGTCAAAGAGTTCACCGAATTTTCCACCGGTGACCGCCATGGGATCGAGCAGGGGCTCGTTGGGGTACCAACCTGTCACGGAGTTGTCCGACGACATTTGCAAAGTGTCCGCAGTTGCCGTCGTGTCACTTATCAGCGAGGTGATCGAACCGCCAAGAACCGTCAGGGCGACGAGAGCGCTCACGGCGAATTTTGGCCTCGGACCGCTCCTCGGACGTGGCCAAGAGCGGTTTCGCTCCGACCTGGTCCGGTCGGTTTTCGACATGGCGGATACGGTACTATGACCCTCGCGAAGATTCTTTCGGACATCTCGGGTGTCATCGCCAGCAACCTTGGTCGCGCTGTTGCTTCGTTTCGGTCGCTGTTTTCTCGTCGTAACGGACCATGACGGTTACCGGAGTCCGTCAGTGTTAGCCCTCCTCACCAGCGCTTTTGTGGTTATCCACGCAAGCCTGCCGCCGGCGATTCTCCGCTCGGTCAGTCGGACTGTTGTTCCGAAGATCCAGGGCCTCGCGAGTGCGACGCAACTAATCCGAGGTAGGCAAGAATCGCGGCAGCGGCGATAACGGGCGGTCACATGAAGCACGGACTCTTTCTTCCCCCCTTTGACGGACTCGCCGACGTCGAGCGAATGGCCGACCTGGCGGCGCTGGCCGAGAGTGCGGGGTGGGACGGATTCTTTCTGTGGGATCACCTTCGCTACCCCGCACCGGTGCGCGACATCATCGACCCCTACGCCTGCCTGGCCGTCATGGCGTCGCGGACCTCGCGAATCGCGCTGGGACCGATGGTGACGCCCTTGATTCGCCGTCGCCCTCAGGTGGTGGCGCGTCAGGCCGTCACGCTCGACCGACTCTCCAAAGGCCGCCTCGTCATGGGCTTCGGACTTGGCGACGACTACCCGGGTGGCGAGCTCGCCTGCTTTGGCGAATTGACCGACGCCGTCCAACGCGGTCGTGCCCTCGACGAAGGCCTCGCTATCTTTCGGGGCCTGGTCTCGGGCGAGGAAGTGAACATCACTGGCGAGTTCCTTCGGGCTGAAGGCGTGGCATTTCAACCATCGGCATTTCGCGAGAGTGGCATACCGGTGTGGACAGCGGGCCGGTGGCCGAATCCGGCACCAATTCGTCGGGCCGCTCGCCAGCAAGGGATGATGGTCATCCAGATGACTGAACCCGGGCAGGTAGCGCAGCTGAGGGCCAGTTTGCGAGAGGCCGGCGCTGACCTCGAACACTTCGACATCGCGGTGTGGGGCCAGCGCGACGAGAGGTTTGCGTTCCGACAAGACGAGCGCTACGCCCAGTGGGCCGGCGCTGGTGTCACCTGGTTCCTGACGGGGCCTGGTCCCTTCAACTTGGACTATGACGAGGTGCGCGAGTATGTATCAACGGGTCCGCCCCGCCACTAAGCGCCGCGTGGGCAACGAGGTGCGAAAAAGTCTGTCCGAGCGGTTGGTTCGAGTCGGTCCGAACCGGTCGTGGTGGGGCTAGTAAGAATCGAACTTACGACCTCGTCATTATCAGTGACGCGCTCTAACCGACTGAGCTATAGCCCCGCAGGGGTACCAATCTACACCAGCCATTCTGAACGCCTACTTGCTTGGCGGCTCGATGATCTTGGGCGACATCGACTGACTCGCCGTGGCGAGCAGGGTCCCGTCGCGACTCCAGAGGAATCCCGTTCCTTGCGCGAAGCCCCCGGCGAAGGCGTGCATGTGGATCTCGACGAGCACCCATTCAGTCGGCACGAGCGTCGCAACGCGAATGGTGTTGTCAAGGCTTCGGCCCATCATGCGCCGTCCCAAGGGTTGGATGGTCCCGCCCGCCACGAGGTCGCCGAAGATCGCCAGCGTCGCCGCCGACGTCGTCAAATGATCCGAGAGGCGCACCCACAACGCGGAAACGGGAGAGCCTGGCGAACCGTCGAGCTCGTCGACGGGTCGGCCGCTCGCGATGCGCGTCTCGAGGTGATCGAAAATCGACTCGTCGACGCGACGAGGCATCATGCGCGGTGGGGACGCCTCGGGAGCGGGCACGTCGGGCATGGTCGACCACGGCGTCGGGGCGTTCAGTTCCCCGGTGCCGAGGGCCGCGTTCACCGTGAGGATCTCGCGCTCACCCACGAACGCGACAGCGCGAGCTTGGGTCACCCGCCTACCAACCACCGCGAGGTTCACTCTGATCTCAACCTCGGTGCCGAGGGGAGCGAAGGATAAGTAGTGCGCGGCGGCGTAGATGGTGGGCCGAGCGCTCGCGGCTTCGAGGGCCACCACGGCTGAGGCGAGTCCGCAGCCGCCGAAAAGGAACTGACCGGGGGTCATGATCCGTTCGGTCACGCGAAGTCGCCAGGTGTCGTCGCTCGTTTGGCGAATACCGAGGAACTCGGTGGCGTCCACGACGCCCGAGGCTATCGGAAGGCGAAGCTCGAACGCAGCGATGGCGGGGTGACGAATGACCGGTTCCGGCAGACTTAACGGGTGATCGACCCTCGCTTCGTCTACCTCGCCGTGCTTCTGGCGGCGATCGGCGGATACAGCTACGTGCGCGACACGCTGCGCGGTGTGGCGAAGCCCAATCGGGTGACGTGGTCGCTCTGGGGACTCGAGGGAGTGCTCGGCTTTGGCGTCGAGCTGCAGCAGGGCATCGGCATCGCCTCGCTCATGACACTGATGCTCGGCCTCGTGCCCTGCGCGGTCGTGCTCGCCTCTTTCAAGAGCCCGGACGGCGTGTGGAAGATTGGCGCCTTCGACGTCGTCTGCGGAACGATCTCAATCGCCGGATTGTGCTGCTGGGGCTTCATCAACCGGCCCACGATTGCGCTCGGCGCGTTCGTGGCCGCCGACATGGTGGCCGCGCTGCCGACGCTGCGCAAGTCCTGGCTCGCGCCATCGACCGAGTCGTCCCGAGTCTTCGTGATGGGCTGTGGCAACTGCGTGATCACGCTCTTGACGCTCAAGCTCTTCACGACGGCTGGGGCTCTCTACCCGCTCTGCGTGGCGGTAGGGGACTTCGTGATGGCGACGCTAATCATCTCTCGCGCGGGCCCGCGCCTGCGCGGCGAAGCGCTGGTGATCTCCCGGACGAGCTCCTAAGGAGCCCAAGAAGCAGAACTCTTTACGTCGCGCGCGTGGCGCGTTACCGTGGCGCCGTGATGAAGCTGCTGCCGTTCCACTGGCATCCGTTCGTCCTCATCGTGATCCTCGCGATGGGGATCGCCCACCACTTCTTCGTCGCGTCGCTACGCCAACGCCGCCTCGCCCGCTACGCCCTGCTCGCCCTGCTGCTGGTCACGATCTGGCCGGTCGGGGACCTGGCCGCGTCCGTCTCGCTCAGCGTTGCGACCGCCCAGCGCCTGGTGATCATGTTGTTGGTGGCACCGCTGCTCCTGCTGAGCCTGCCCGCCGAGCTCTTGGGACGCCTCACCCGGCCGGCGCCGGTGGACTTCATCGTGCGCTACCTCGCCGAGCCGGGGCTCGCCCTGGCCATCGTGACGATCGCTGGCACTGCGACCCTGCTCCCGCCGGTCGTCGACTGGGGAGCCCGCTCGACTTTCGGGCGGGATCTGACGCTCCTTGTGGTCGTGGCGTGCGGGCTCTTGTTGTGGATCCCCGGGCTCGCCGTGATGCCGGGCACGCACCGGCTCTCCGCGGTCGGGCGCGCTGGCTATATCTTCGTTTCCTCGCTCGTGGTGACGAGCCTGTCGTTGGTGTGGATCTTCGCCCGCCATCCGCTCTACCCGGCGCTTGTCCACCAGCACGCGCTGCTCGACGTGACGCCGCTTTTCGACCAGCAGCTGGCGGGTTTCGTCGCCAAGTTTGGCGCCTACGTGCCGATGTGGTGGGTCGCCTTCGTTGTCTTCGCCCACGCCGATGACAAGGACACGCGAATCGAGGAGACGCCCCTGCACTGGGCCGACGTCGAGCGCGAGCTGCTGCGCATCGATCGCCAGCGTGCGAAGGCCCTGCGCCACCAACGGCCGGCCTAGACCCACTGGTACCATGAGGTCCCCGGGGACGTAGCTCAGTTGGTAGAGCGCGGGCTTTGCAAGTCCGAGGTCGTGGGTTCGATCCCCATCGTCTCCACGAGTGTCTCCACGAGCCGCTACGGCGAGAGGCTACGGCGAGAGGCTGCGGTAGTGTTCGCGCCAGATGATCCGGTAGATCCGGGTCTTGCGCGGGATCGTGCGAACCCCCGGGATGAAGGGCACCAGGATCAGCCCGATGGTGAGCAGCATCATGATGCCCCAGACCTCGATGTCGCCGTTACTGCTTGAGTTCATGGGCGACACCTGGTACCAGAAGGTGTAGAGCCAGAGCCAGGCCTGACCGGGGTAGTTGCCGGTCTCGTTCATCATGCCCCACTGGGGGCCGAGGAGGTGCTGGTTCTGGGCCTGGTTCGCGAGGTACGTGCCGTCCTCGAGGAAGAGCAGCGGCAGCGTGTAGTTGGTGCTGTAGAAGCCGCGCTCGTTGCCGAGGGCCTCGTCCAGCGCACCCGAGCGCCCCATCGCTAGCAGGCTCTGCATCATCACCGGAACCGGGCCGTCATTGGCCGCGGCCACGACAATCGAGCCGTTGACGACCTTCAGGTTGGTGGCGGCCTTCGTGTAGTTGGCGACCCAGGTTGTCTGCTTTGTCGCCGACGCCGCCGACCACGCCGACAGGGCGCTCGAGAGTGCCGGCTGCTGCGGCGCCGACTTTAAGGGGTCGATGACGAAGTCCCGCACGGGGTTGATCGGGATACGCACGCCGACCCACTTGACGAGGTGTAGCGGGCCCAGTTGCTGACCCGGAGCGGCGTCATTGTAGGGCGGGCCGTAGCCGGACGTCTCGGAGGTGCCGTTCAACTGACTCAGCGCATCCATTGCGAAGTCGGCGGGCGCGGCGTTGGCCCACTTCTTGATGGTGATTGCCGGCACGTCGGGCGAGCCGAACACCACGGCGAGGACGACGGTAAGTATCGCCACCACGATGAAGACGATGGTGCCCTCTTTGATGATGTCGTAGGGGCGCTCGGCGCCGGTCCACTCCTTCGCGTCGACGTCGGGGCGAAACTTCTTCTTGCTCACGCCGGCGCCTTGACCTTGTCCTCGAAGGGCGGCACGACGCCCTTCTTCCTAACGAGCAGCACGTGGATGCCCGTCAACAGCACCGCCGCGATCGGCAACAGAACGATGTGCCACATGAGCATCTGGCCGAAGTTCAAGACGTTGAAGTAAGCCCCGCCACCGGTCGCGTTGATGCCGTCCTTGGCCTGAGTTGAGATCCACTGAGAGTCGAAGTTGGTCTGGCTGAGGTACCCGGTGAAGGCCGCCACGATCGACACGAGGAAGGTCACGGCGCCGGTAACCCAGGTCAGGCTCCGGCCACCGCGCCACGCGGCCATGAAGTACTTGCCCCAGAGGTGCACCACCATGGCGAAGAAGAAGATTTCCACGCTCCATAGGTGCAGCGAGTTAAAGAAGTGACCCTCGGGCGAGCCGTGCCACCACTGCGGGCCCCGCAGGGCCAGCACGCACCCCGAGAGGATCACCACCGCCAGGGCACACATTGTGGTGACGCCGAAGACGTAGATCCACGACGCGACGTAGGCCGGCTGCGTGTCCGGCAGCGCCTTCTCGGGCGGGAGGACCTTCACGAGGCGACGGCGCAGCCGGGTCGTCCACTGACGCTCGATCTCGTTGTAGCTCACTGATTGTTCCTACGTCGATGTCCGGGAAAGGGCAGCAGGAGCGCCGCCACGAACACGATGATCATCAAGATGATGACGACCAGGTTCGCGACGCTGATCTGGATGATGTGCCAGTGGATGTAGTGCCCGAGCGTGTTGAGGGGAAAGAGTGCGGCGAAAAAAGCGAACAGCGACACCCCGACCCCCCTTTGGTTAGTTGGATCGCATCTTCTCACATCTGGCGCCCCGGCGGCTAGGACCATCGGTCCAGAATCGGGCGCACCTGAACGTCCTCTCATCGACGCGCGAAAACGCTGACGTCGAGCCGTTATCCCGCGGGCGGCGAAGGCGGCCGCTACGCCAGCGTCTCGACGTGAGGAAGCGGGGCGACGGCGTCCTTGCGCACGCCGGGCTCGCGGTCGCGGGCGTACTGGCGAACGTTGAACTGGACGAGTCCGATGGTGAGGGCGACGGCGCCCGCCACGTGCAGCTCGACGAGCCAGCCCGGGAGGTGCGTGAGGTACTGCGTGGCGCCAAGGGCCGCCTGGAGTAGTGACACGTAGACGAGGCGACGGACCCCGAGCTGCAACGCTGCGGGCGCGCTGCTGTGCCAGACGGCGAGCACGAGCCCGAGCACGAGTCCGATGAAGAGCACGGCGGCGAGCGAGTGCACCCACGTGGCCGAGGAGAGCGCGAAGGGCAGGCGCTTCGCCACGAGCTGGCCCTGGGAGGAACCGGAGTGGGGACCCGAGCCGGTCGCCACGGTGCCCGTGGCGACGAGCACCCCAAAGGGCAGCCACAGCCAGCGCGCGATGGCGCGCATGCGCGGGTCGCGCACGTCGCACCTCGCTCCCTCGCCGTAGACGTACTTCGAGTGGTGGTAGAGCAGCGCGCCCACGGCGACCATCGCGAGGCTGAGCACGAGGTGGAGCGACACGAGATAGGGGTTGAGCTTGGAGTAGACGACGACGGCGCCGAGCAGGGCGTTGGCGACGACGCCGAGGACCAGGGCGCCCGAGAGCCAGAGGAGGTCACGTCGGCGCGGCTCGCGGTAGAGCGCGGCGAGAAAGGTAGCGCCAACGACGACGACCAGCACGATGGTGACGAGCCGATTCGAGAACTCGATCTCTGAGTGGATGCCCGAGGAGGCGATGACCTGGTGCTTGAAGCAGGTCGGCCAGTCGGGACAGCCCAGCCCTGATCCGGTCAGGCGAACCGCGGCGCCGGTCAGGACGATGACGATCATGGAGAGAAACGAAGTGAGGGCGAACCAGCGAAACTGTAGGCCGGTTACCCGGCGCGGCGCGGTGGATGGCACCCACCCAGACTACGAAAGAACGCGACCCGTAGGATATTGCGCGTGACCGCTCCCGCCACCGCGTCCGTTCTCGAGAAGCGACGTCCTGAAGGGCTACGTCGCTCTCACCAAACCGCGCATCATCGAGCTGCTCTTGGTCACGACGGTACCCACGATGATCGTGGCGGAGCGGGGCTTTCCTCCGCTCTGGCTGATCGTCGCCACGCTCGCGGGCGGGAGCCTCGCCGCGGGCGGAGCCAACGCGTTCAACATGGTGATCGACCGCGACATCGACGCGGTGATGGAGCGCACGAAGCGCCGGCCCCTCGTCACTGGCGTAATGAGCGCGCGTTCAGCGGCGCTCTTTGCGCTGGCGCTCGAGATTGTCGCCTTCGCGGTCCTCGCGATCTGGGTGAATGAGCTCTCGGCGTGGCTCGCGGTGTCGGCGACGGCCTTCTACGTCGTCGTCTACACGATGATCCTGAAGCGCCGCAGCCGCCAGAACATCGTTATCGGCGGCGCGGCCGGCGCGGTGCCGGCCCTGGTGGGCTGGGCGGCCGTGACCAACTCGCTGGGTTGGACGCCGGTGCTGCTCTTCCTCGTCATATTCATCTGGACGCCGCCGCACTTCTGGGCGCTCGCCGTGCGCTACCGCGACGACTACCAGGCGGCCCACGTGCCCATGATGCCCGTGGTGGCGTCGCTGCAGCGCACGACGCTCGAGATACTGATCTACTCCGTGCTGATGTGGGCGCTCACGCTGCTGATTGGACCGAGCGCCCACCTCGGATGGGTCTACGCCATCTCGGCGACGGTGCTCGGGGCGATGTTCACGTTCTACGCGCTCAACCTCTATCGCCACGCCCGCGATGACCGGGCCGAGCCGGCCGAGGCGATGCGGCTGTTTCACTTTTCGATCACGTACCTCTCGGCCCTGTTCATCTTGATGGCGGTCGACGTCCTTGTCCGAAGTCACTGAGAGCGAGCGACGGCGCCCGTCGCGACGGCGCGTCGTGGTGATCGCTCTCTGCGCAGTGCTCGCCATCGCGGCCATCGCCGTGGTGTCGGACCTAACGGGTGGCAAGGTCACCAACGGCACGGTCCCGCCGACCCCGGCGCTGGTGGGCAAACACGTGAGCAGCTTCACGCTGCCGGGGCTGAACGGTGGCGTCGAGCGCTCGCCGTGGGCCTCGGGCAGGGCGAGCGTCCTGATCTTCTTCGCCAGCTGGTGCACACCGTGCAAGGGCGAGATGCCCAAGATCGCGGCGTACCTGCGAGCGCACGACCCGAGCCCGGTGGAGGTGCTCGGCATGGACGCCAACGACGGGCGCGGCGCCGCGCGGGCCTTCGTGAAGAAGGACGAAGTCACGTTCCCCGTCGCCTTCGACGCCGACGGCGACGTTACGACTGGTGTCTTCGGCTTTGCGGCGCTGCCCGAGAGCGTGTTCGTCAACGCGAAGGGCGTCGTGACCGGGGTCAAGATCGGCGCGATCTCGAGGACCGAGCTGGCGAGCGGCATCAAGAGCCTGAGGTCCGCCTAGTCGTAGCGGAAGGTGCGCGCGGCGAGCAACGGCGCCGCGAGTGCCCAGAGCGCGAGCGAGACCCAGTCGGGGATGGTCGGCGCGACGCCGTGCCCGAGCACCCGGTGCAGCGCTTCGGCCATGGCGCCCGAGGGCAGCGCGATCACCACTCGGCGTAGGCCGCTCGGCCACGACGCGAGAGGCACCACGATCCCTGAGAGCAAGAGGAGCACGAGGTAGAGCCCGTTGCTCGCGGCCAGGTTCACCTCGGCCCGCAGCCGTCCAGCGAGCGCGAGTCCGATGCCCGCGCAGCCAGCCGAGCCGAGCAACAGCGACGCGGTGACGAGCAGCGCACCCGAGAACCCGCCGTCGGGACGCCAACTGATGAGAAGCGCGACGACCGAGAGCACCACGACCTGGACGGCCTCGGTGACGACCACGCCGCCGATCTTCGCGCCAATGAGGCGTCGCTGGCCGAGTGGCGTCACACGGAGGCGACGCAGCACGCCCGAAGATCGCTCGAAGCCCGTCGCGATCGAGAGGGCGACCAGTGATGTCGAGAGCACGCACAGGGCGAGGATGCCCGGTGCGATGAAGTCGACGCGATGGGTCGCCGGGGACGCGCTGACGTGGGTCAGCGAGAAGAACAGGAGCAACGCGACGGGAATCCCGACCGTCACCAGCAACGTCTCGCCCCGTTCGAGGGTCATCGTCACCTCGGCCCGCGTCTGGGCCCAGAGAGCTCTCACGATCGGCCCGCGCGCCGCTCGTCGCTCACCAGCTCGAGGTAGAGCTCCTCGAGTGAGGCGCGCGTGCGAAGCGACACCATCGAGAGCCCGACGCTCGCGAGATAGTTCGTTACCGTGGCGATGCGCTCGGGTGTCGAGTCGACGTCGAAGCGCCACTGCAGCGGATTCTCCAGTGTCACGCCGCAGTGCAGGAGCGTCGCAAGCTCGTTCGGGTCGACCGGCCCCGACGACTGCACGATCATCGCTGGGGGTCCGGCGAGCTCGTCGAGCGTGCCCTGGGCGAGCACGTGGCCGTGGTGCAAGATGACGAGCCGATCGGCCAGGCGCTCGGCCTCGAGGAGCTCGTGGGTCGTCACCAGCAGCGCGCAGCCGCGCTCGCGCTCGGCGTCGAGGATGTCGCGGATGACGCGGCGACCCTCAGGGTCGACACCGGTCGTCGGTTCGTCGAGCACGAGCACCCGGGGCCGCCCGAGCAGCGCCAGCGCCAGCAGCGTTCGCTGTTGCTCGCCGCCGCTGAGGCGGCGCCAGGGCGTCGTCGCGCACGCCCCAAGGTCGAGCAGCGCGAGCAGCTCGTCGGGGTCGCGCGGCGCCTCGTAGTAGGACGACGTGAGCCGCAGTACGTCGCGCGGGCTCATCGGGGCCCAGACGCCGCCTCGCTGCAACAGTGCCCCCGTGCGAACGACGACTTCGCGGTGGTCGCGTATCGGATCGAGTCCGTGCAGGCGCACGGTGCCCGCGTCGGGCTTGCGAAAGCCGAGCAGCGTCTCGACGAGCGTGGTCTTGCCCGCGCCGTTGGGGCCGAGCAACGTGACGAGCTCGCCGTAGGTGACGTGCAGCGTGGCGTCATCGACCGCGCGAAGATCGCCGAAGTCGACCTCGAGACGCTCGACGTCGACCGCGTAACTCACGCCTACCGAAACTAGACGGTCCCACCAGGCGCTCGATAATGCCTCGGTAGTGTTGACCCATGATTGATCTCGCGCAACTGCGCCGTGAACCCGACGTCGTGAAGGCGGCGCTGGCTCGCCGCGGCGTCGCCTCGTCGACCATGGACGAGATCATGGCGCTGGACGTCGAGCACCGCTCACTCCTGCAAGAGGCCGAACGACTGCGCGCCGAGGTGAAGGAGCTATCGCGAAGGGTCGCCGATGCCCGGCGCCGAGGGACGGCGACTCCGCCGACGCGTTGAGTGCGACGAGTCGCTCGATCGGCGATGAAGAGCGCCTCGCCAGCGAGGCGACCGAACGGGTCGGCGCGACGCTGCGCGAGCGCCTGCTGATGGTCCCGAACCTTCCTGACCAGAGGGTCCCCGACGGCCTGGACGAGAACGACAACGTCGAGCTGCGCCGCTGGTGGGTCGGCGTGGACGAGGGCGCGCCCTTCCCGACGTACGCCGACTACCAGCGGGTGCCCGCACTGGGAGATCGGGCGTCGAGCTCGGCATCTTGGACATCGAGTCGGGCGCGCAAGATCGCCGGATCGATGTTCCCGCTCTTTCGCGGCGACGGTTCGCGGCTGCTGCGAGCGCTCGGCGCGCTTCGCCCTCGACCGACACGCCGGCGACTACGAGGAGATCCGTCCGCCGACCTTCGCGCTGACCGAGACGATGATGTCGACCGGTCACCTGCCGAAGTCCGTCCGACGAGATGTACGCCATCGAGCGCGACGGCCTGTGGGCCATCCCGACGGCCGAGGTGCCGCTCACGTCGATGTGCCGCGGCGAGATCCTTGACGAGGCCGCGTCTGCCGATTCGCCTCTGCGCCGAGACGGCCTGCTTTCGTCGTGAGGCCGGCGCCGCCGGCAAGGACACTCGCGGACTGCTGCGGGTGCACGAGTTCGACAAGGTCGAGCTCTTCGCCTACTGCACGCCCGAGCAGGCCGACGAGGCTCACGCCGACATCCTGGCGCGGGCCGAGGGCGTGCTCCAGGCGCTCGGGCCTGACCTACCGGCTGGTCAACCTCTGCGCCGGCGACCTCGGCACGGCGTCGGCCTACACGATCGACCTCGAGGTCTACAGCCCCGGCGTCGATCGCTGGCTGGAGGTCTCCTCGGTCAGCTGGTTCCGCGACTTCCAGGCCCGTCGAGCGAACGTGCGCTACCGCCGAGGTGACGGCACCGACGGCTCTCGTGCACACGGTCAACGGGTCGGCGCTCGCTTGGGCGAGGATCTGGGCCGCGCTCGTCGAGACGTATCGTCAGGCCGACGGCTCGATCCGGCTGCCCGACGTGCTCGCTCCCTACGTCAAGGACATCACGATTCGCTAGGCCTTGGCGACCTCGAAGCGGTAGCCGACGCCGCGCACGGTCGTGATGTGCGAGGGCGACTTCGGGTCCTCTTCAATGAGCGAGCGCAGTCGCTTGATGTGCACGTCGAGGGTCTTGGTGTCGCCGACGTAGTCGTTGCCCCAGACCCGCTCGATCAGCACTTCGCGCGTGAGGACCCGTCCGGGGTTCTCGAGCAGGAGCCGCAGTAGGGCGAACTCCTTCTTGCGCAGTTTGATCTCGTCGCCGTTCACGTAGCAGCGCCGCGCGTCGATGTCGAGGCGGATGTCGCCCAGGGTTGATCACCTCGTCGACCTCGCGTCGGTTCGAGGCCCTCGCGGCGACGCAGCACCGCGCGGATGCGCGCCACGAGCTCGCGCAGTCGGTAGGGCTTGGTGACGTAGTCATCGGCGCCGATCTCGAGCATCAGGACGATGTCGACCTCCTCGCCCTTGGCGCTCACGACGATGATGGGCACGCTGCTCGCAGCGCGGATGCTCCGGCAGACGTCGAGACCGGACATCTTGGGCAGCATTAGGTCCAAGAGCACGACGTCGAATTGGCCCTCCGCGAAGAGCGCGAGAGCCTGCTGGCCGTCGCGCGCCGCCGTGACGTCGAAGCCCTCGCGGTCCAGCCCGATCGTGAGCGCGTCGACGAAGGACTCCTCGTCTTCGACGACGAGCACGCCGAGGCGCTGCTCGCGGCTTGGGCGCTTGGTCATTGCTGGTTGAGCGGCAGCTCGAGGGTGAAGGTCGATCCCTCGCCCTCCCGGGACTCGACGAGCACGGTGCCGCCGTGATTCTGCGCCACGTGACGCACGATGCTGAGTCCCAGTCCCGTCCCGCCCGTCTCGCGGGCTCGACCGGGGTCGACGCGGTAGAAGCGCTCGAAGATTCGCTCCAGGTCCTTGGCCGGAATGCCGACTCCCCGGTCGCGGATTTCGATGCGCACGCAGGGCCCGAAGCTCTCGCCGTCGGCACTGACCGTGGCGTCCACGCGCTTGACTGCGATGTCGACGACGCCGTCCTGGGGGGAGTACACGACGGCGTTCTCGAAGAGCGCGTGCAGGGCCGAGGTGAGCTGGCGCCGATCGCCGAAGACGACCTGGCTCGTCTCGGGCTCGTCGAAGTTGACCTTCACTTCGCGCTGCTCGGCGGCGGTGCGAATGCGCTCGATGGCGTCGGCGACGATGAGCGAGACCGAGATCGGCTCGCGACTGGGCGAGCCCTCGCCTTCGATGCGCGAGAGGTCGAGCAGGTCCTCGATGATGCGATTAACTCGAAAGGCTTCGGAGTTGATGCGCTCGGCGAGTCGCTGGGCGACCGCCGGGTCGCGCTCGGACTGCAGGGTCTCGGCGAGCAGCCCGAGGGCTCCCATGGGGGTCTTGAGCTCGTGACTGACGTTGGCAATGAAGTCGCGGCGAATGTCTTCGAGGCGCCGACGTTCCGAGACGTCCTCAATGACGGCGAGCACACCGAGCGAGCGACGCCCGTCGTCGATCACCGTGGCGCGGATGGTGAGGGTTCGCCGCGGCGGCCCGTAGATGTCGATGGTGCGCTCGGCGACGCCGCTCGTCCAGCCGTCGGCCAGCACGTCGGTGACGGCCTGGGCGGCGATGGCGTCGCCGTAACGGCTGGCCATCAGGTTTTCGGCCTGGGTGTTGCGAAAGATGACGCCGCCAGTCTCGTCGCACAGCACCAGTCCGAGGGGCAGCGTGTCGAGCGAGCGGCGAAGGCGCACCGACTCGGCGTTGGACTCAGCGACCGCGTTGTGGGCGGCGCCGGTCACCTCTTCTAGGTAGCTGAGCGCCGACTCGACCTTGCCGTCGTGAGCCTGGGGCTCGACGGCCAGGCGCGACGCGAGCGCCTTCAGGCGCTGGGCGATCGCGCGATGACCGCGTCGGCGAAAGAGCAGGACGCCAATCACGACACCCAGGACCAACACGCCCGCCGCGGCTACGTAGAGCGCGACGGGGGACCACAGGGCGACCACATTTCTGGTCGAGGCGAGGAGCACCGGACCATTCTTCCAGACCGGGCCCGGTCGCGGGAAAAGACGACCGTTGGGGGCCTCCGTTCGAAAGCGAGTCCACGATGTTCTTCGCCGGTGTCAGCCTCACGCCCTCTCTGACGGACCTTCCAGGAAGCGCCGCCCTGCAGTCGATCGCCGACGGCGTCGCGTCATGGGCGCTGGTGGGAGCGTTGATCACTTTGCTGCTAGGTGCGGCGTTGTGGGCGGTCGGGCAGTCACACGCAGAACATGCATCATTCGGCCCAGGGTCGGCGAGCCGTCATGACCGCGCTCGTCGCGGCGATTCTCATTGGCGCGGCGCCGACCCTGATCAACTTCTTCTTCAACACCGGTCTCAGCGTCCACTAGTGAGCGACTTTCTCTGCGTTTTCTCGCCGAGCTCGTGCGTGAAATCCCTCGCCAAGTCGACCTTCAACGACCTGTTCAACGCGATCACCAGCTGGATATTGGCAAGCGTCCAGTGGCTCTTGGACGCCGCCGGCCACGTGCTGACGTCCGCGAGCGATCCGTCGACGGTGCTCGAGGGCGCCCAGGGCGAGTTCTCCACACTGCTGGTGTTGGCGCCGATCCTCATGATGATCGGACTACTCGTCTCGACGTTGCAGGCGCTACGGCACAGCGAGGCGCCGACGCTCTGGCGGGTCTACCTCGGCGTGGCGCCCGCATGCGTCGCCGGGATCGCCCTCGCGCGTCCCCTCGCCTCCTTGACGCTCACCGCGATCAACGAGATGTCCTCGAGTGCCGCGAGCAACGTCGTGGCCCACGAGGCAACAGTCGCTCAGGCTCTCAGCACGCTCACCCCGACCACGCCGGGCTTCGGGCTCTTCATCCTCGCTGGCGCTGTGGTCATCGCGACGATGCTGCTCTGGTGCGAACTCGTCGTGCGCACCGTCGTGTTGACGCTGCTGCTCGTTCTGGTGCCGGTCGTGGCAGCGCTGTCGACGTTTCCGTCACTGCGGCGCCTGGGTTGGCGCCTCGCCGAAACGTTCCTCGCCGTCGCGGCGAGCAAGTTCCTCATCGTCGTGACCTTGGTGTTGGGCCTCGACGAACTGACTGGCTCATCGGCGACCGAAGTGATTACTGGGGCCGTGACCATCCTGCTCGCTACCTGCACGCCCTTTCTATTGTTGCGGGTGATCCCCTTCGTGGAGCAGTCGGCGTTGCACAACCTCGAGGGCCTGCGTTCCCGGGCCACGCGCGCCGTGGTGAACGTGCCCGCGTCGCCCGCGGCCCAGGTGGTGCGAGCTCTCGGGCCGGAGGTTCCTCTGCCCGGCCCGCCCGAGCGCCCGGAGGACCTCGGGCTCGAGGCCTGGCCCGGCGTGCCCGGGCGCCCAATGCCGCCGTTAGACGGCGAAGTGCCACCGCCGCCGATCGGTGAGCCGCGTCTGCGCGGCGGCCACGTCGTGTACCGCAGCGACGAGAAGGGACCGGTCGTCGGCTGGCACTTCGATGAGTGATCGCATTGGCCTGGGCGAGGCCGACGCGAACGCCCGCTGGATCGGGATACGCCGGCACCAGGCCGTCCTCGTGATCGTCGGCGTCGGCCTTCTCAGCGACTGGGTCTTGGCTCGACGCGCGCCCCTTGGCGAAGCGCTCGCCGGCCTCGTCGTGCTCGCGAGCGCCGCACCGTCCTTCGACGGGCACACCGTAGGCGAGCAGTTCGGGCTGGCTCTGGGCTACGCCACTCGCTCGCACTGGTGGCGCTACGACGTGCGAGAGTTCGGCGATGACGTCGTGCTCTTCTTTGGCGGGGAGGTGGCGCTGCGCGGCTACGAGCTCGTTCACTACGGCCGGCTTGATCTCTCGGGACGCGACGTAGCCCTCGCCGAGGCACTCGGTGCTCTGGCGGACGGCGCGAGCGCCGCCCGAAGCGGCCAGCACTTCTCCGAGCATGTCGTCACGACGCCCGATGCGACCGCGACGCTGCTCTGCCTGCCAATCGGGGCCACGGCGCCCTCAGGCTGGGAAGCGCGCAGTGCGCTCGCCCTCGAAGTGCTCGGCGCGGTGAGCGGCGCTCCGGTCCAGCTCCTCGAACGCTTCACGTACCTGCGAACCCGGGGCCAGCTCGCGCGCGTCTTTCGCGTACGGGACTTCTCGTCGGTGCCGCCGACGAGAGGACTGCTCGAAGGGTTGCTGAGAGCACCGGTGCCCTTCGACCTTGCCCTGCACGTCGACATTGTGGCCGGCGAGAAGGCCCAGCGAGTGGCCTCGCGCGCCGTGCACCGGGTGGGCAGCGACGACACGACGACGCGCTCGGCGGGCTTTCGCCGGACCGCGCGTTCGACGAGGAACTTCGAACGGCTGGCCCAGCGTGAGCTGCTCGTCGCGAACGGTCGATCGCTGCTACGCCTCGCCACCTTCGTCGTGGTGCGCGGGTCGACGTACGCGGATTTGCAGCGCCGTAGCGCCGCGGTGTGGCGTCTGTCCCACGACGCGGGCCTGCGCCTCGAGCGTGGGTGGGGCCGCCAGGGGTCCTGGTATCGCAGCCAACTGCCGGGGGGTCCGGGCTGGTGAGGGCGTGGACCCACTGGGCTACGTCGAACGATCTCGTGAGCTTGCGTCTGCCGGCCCACGACGCGGGCACCGGACTCAAGGGGGCGAGCCTCGGCGAAGTCCAGTACGGCTCGTCGTTCGTGCTGGACGTCTTTGACGCCTACGGCGCAGGACTCCTCACCAGCCCCAACGTGGTCGTTGCGGGCTCCATCGGCGCGGGCAAGAGCACCGTCGTGAAGATGCAGCTGGAGCGGGCGTTGCGCCGGGGGCGGCGAGCGGTCGTCATCGACCCCAAAGGGGAGTACGCGCTGCTCGCCCAACGCCACGCGACCTCGCCGGTTGCCCTGGGCCGAGACGGCTGGTGCAGCCCCTTTCCCGATGACGACCGTGAAGGGTGCGCGCTGCTTCGCGCGCTCGTGGCGAGCGCGCAGGGCTCGCCCCTTACGAGTGACCAGCACTTCGCCCTCGACGAGGGGTGGCGCCGACTGGAAAGGCCCCTGCCCAAGCGGGTGCTGTGGGCGCTCTACCAGCACTGGGCGCCGTTCCTCGAGGCGACATCCCCGAGCGCGCCGCGTTCGCTCGCTCTCATCCTGCACCGCTTCATCCACGGCGATCTCGCAGGGCTCTTCGATGGTGAGGACGAGCCACTCGTCTTTGTCGGCGACCTCGTAGTGCTCGATCTCTCGGCACAGTGGTCCTCGAACTCGTTGTCGGTCGCGGTCTTGAGTGCCGTCGCCGCGGCCCAGCAGGTCGTGGCCCGTTCGGGTGAGCTCGGCTACCTCGTAATCGACGAGGCCTGGGCGCTGCTGGGCGACGCCGAGGCGCTGCGCTGGCTGCGCGGATCGTGGAAGCTCGCGCGGGCGAGGGGGCTCTGCCACGTCGTGGTGTTGCACCGCTGGAGCGACGTGCTCGCAGCGGGCGACGCCGGCAGCGCGCAGCGCGAGCGAGCGCAGGGCCTCTTGCGCGAGTGCGAGACGGCGTGGCTGTTCCGTGAGCCGCCCGACGAGGCCCGCGAGATGGCACGTGCATTGGGCCTGTCTGCGCGTGAGGAGAGCTACCTCGTGGCGCTGCCCAAGGGCGTCGCCCTCGTGCGCTACGGGCCGTTCCGGTCGGTGGTGCGGGTGCGGCCCGACGAGGACGACCGGGAATTTGTCGACACCGACGCGGCCATGCGCGCAACGGCGTGAACGACCGACCGGTCCTCGGGCGCCGTCACTGGAACGGCATGGCTTTCGGTCCCTGCGTCACGCTGTCGCCGGGCAGTTCGCTGCTCGTCGTCGGGCCAACGCAGTCGGGCAAGACGTCGGCGCTCGTCGTGCCGGCACTGCTTCGGTGGGGCGACGCGCTCGTCGTCACCAGCGTGAAGAGCGACGTCGTTCGCGCGACCATCAAGTGGCGTAAGACGGTGGGCGAGGTGCAGGTCCTCGAGCCGGGCCGCGACGGAGGCCTCACCTGGGACCCGCTAGAAGGGGTGACGACGCTGCGCCACGCGACGCGCGTTGCCCGCGACCTCACCGCCGGCTCCAACGATCGCGGCGAGACCGAGTTCTGGAATGCGCTCGCGACCAAACTCGTCGCGGGGCTGATGATCGTCGCGAAGGACCGCCAGCAGTCGATCTTCGACGTGGCCGAGGTGGTTGAAGGACGTGGCGTCGCCTCGTGGCTGGTTGACCGGTATCCGACGCCCGCCACCCAAGTTGTTCGGAACTTTCTCGATCACGATCCCAAGACCCTCGATGGCGTGATGACGACCGCCGAGACGATGCTGCTGCCGTGGCGGTTTCGCCAGCCTCTCGCACAAGTGCGCGGCGTGCTCAACGGCGCCAACTCGCTCTACCTCTGTAGCCCGCGGGGCGAGCAGCGCCACTACGAGCCGCTCTTTCGTGGTGCCCTGCGCATGGTGCTCGAAGAGCAGCAGCGCCATGTCGACGAAGGGACGTCTCGGCGGGTCCTCATGGTGCTCGACGAAGCCGCAACGGTGGCGTCACTCGACGAGCTCGACCAACTGGCCGCCACCGTAAGCGGGCTAAACGTGACCCTCGTCACGGTGGTGCAAGACTTCGCCCAGCTGGTGGGGCGCTGGGGCCCGCGTTCGGCCACCATCGTCAACAACCACGCCACACGCGTCGTGCTCGCCGGACTCGCCGACCCGACCGTCGGCAAGTACTTGCCCGAGCTGGTCGAAACGAAGACCGACGCACGGCACGTGCCGCTTCGGCTGCGTCCTCGCGGCACGGCCGCCGTCGTCGCCGGCGGGCGACGCGTGTTCGAGGTGCGGCTTCGCCCGTGGTGGCGAGACCGACGACTTCGCGCCCGAGGGGTTCGTGAGGGCTCACTACCATAGGCCGGTGGCGTATCAGTCGTTACTGCTCCAGGAGCAGATCTTCGCGATCGATATCGGGGCTACCAACATCAAGTTCACGCACGTGAACGACCAGGGAATACTGGTGCAGGGTGTTCGCCGCCGTCCGACGCCCTACCCCTGCACGCCGGCCCGACTGGTCGAGTTCCTCGAAGAGCGCATCGCGAAGAGCGGATGCCGCCGGGTGGGGGTTGGTTTCCCTGGCGAATTCCGCGACGGCCACGTCGTGCGACCCGGCAACCTCTCGCGCCCCGGTGGCGTCGGAACAGAAAAAGATCCCGTCATCGATGCGCAGTGGCGCGGTTTCGCGCTGCAGGACGCGCTGCGCGAAGCGAGCGGACGCGACGTCCGCGTCGTCAACGACGCCACGATGGCGGCGCTTGGCTGTATCGAGGGCCACGGCACCGAGCTGGTCCTCACCCTCGGCACCGGCCTCGGTCTCGCACTCGCGCTCGACGGCAAGCTGCAGCGCGAGCGCGACGTCGGGGCGGAGGTCTATCGCGACGGTAAGACCTACGACGAGTCGGTTGGCGAGCGGGCCCGCTCGCTCGATGAAGCGGGTTGGAACAAGACCGTGCTCGAGGTCGTCGAGGGATTCGCCCAGGAGTTTCACGCGACCACCGTCCACCTCGCCGGTGGCAACGCGCGCCGGGTCGAGGCGTCGGACTTCGAGGTCCTCCCGTACCGAGTCGTCATCAACGACAACGAGGCGCCGATGCGCGGCGCGGCGAGGCTCTTCGCGACTCCGTAGCTTCAACATCCGCTTTCGGAGTAGTCCGCCGTCAGCTCACGGCCCCGCCAGAGTTCCAGTCGCGACGACTTTCAACGGTCCAGCGGACGTCTCGTCGATCAAGCGCCATGGAAAGCCCGCGAGGCAACGGGTCGACGTGCGCAGTATCGACTTCGTGTGGATTCACTCAAAGTGACCTCGGCTACGATGGTGGGCCAGCAACGACGCGGCTGTAGCTCAGCGGATTAGAGCATCGGTCTACGGAACCGAGGGTCGGGGGTTCGAATCCCTCCAGCCGCACGTGACTTGACCTGGACCCCTAAAAGCGGTCCACTGTTATAAGAATTTGGTCGTGACCTACCTGGAGGTAGTCATGCCCAAGCGTTACCCAAAGGAGTTCCGTCGAGAGGTCTGTGAGCGACTGCTCGCCGGCGAGTCCGTGAGTTCGCTGTCGAAGGAACTCGGGGTGTCAGCCGCGACGCTCTACCTGTGGCGGCGACAGAGCGAGATTGATCACGACCTGCGCCCCGGCGCGAAGAGTATCGACGTCAACGAGCTGGCCAGAGCCCAGCGAACCATCGAGGAGCTCGAAGAGGAGCTGGCCATTGTGAGGGCGGCGAGCGCGATCTTTAACGGCGAGGAGCCGATCAGCCCAAAAGGCGGTGCCAGGTTGCCGAGGCGTTAAGCAACCTGGGCTACAGCGAGCGCAGGGCCTGTCGGGTCCTGGGGCTCGCCCACACCACCTACTACGAGCACAAGTTCCACGTGCCGAGCGACCGCGAGATCCGCCGGCTTCTGCTGACCCCGCTCATCGCGGACATCCACCAGCGCAGCCGCGGCACCTACGGCATGCTGCGCATTAGAGGCGCGCTGCAAAAAGAGCACGACATGATCGTGAACCGCAAGCTGATCCTGTCGATCATGCGCGAACTGAAGATTCAGGGGCTACCCGGGCCCAAGAAGCAGAAGAAGAACCTGGTGAACGTGGCGACCGAGGACGACCTCGTCCAGCGCAACTTCAGCGCCAACGGACCCGAGGTCCTCTGGCTCACCGACATCACCGAGCACGGAACCGCCGAGGGCAAGGTCTACTGCTGTGTCGTGCTCGACCTCTTCACCCGAAAGGTGGTGGGCTGGGCGATCGACCGGCGCTGTGAGAGTGCGCTCGTGAACGACGCCCTGGCCATGGCCAACGCCTCGCGGCGATCGGGCACCTCGACCATCATCCACTCGGATCACGGCAGCCAGTTCACGTCCTGGGGCTTCACCGAGAACGTCCGGAACTACGGGCTCATGGGCTCCATGGGCACCATCGGCGACTGCTACGACAACGCCCCGATGGAGTCCTTCTGGGGCTCGATGCAGATCGAGCTGCTCAACCGGCAGAAGTGGCGCACCAAGATCGAACTCTCGATCGCCATGGCCGACTACATCATGCACTTCTACAACGAAGAGCGTCGCCACAGCTCCATCGATTACTGGACTCCAACCGAGTTCGAAGATCTACACTCAAAACAAACCCAGACCACGTTCTTATAACCGCTGGTCGCCCTAAGGGGTCCAGGTCATACTGACCTGGGAGAGATAGGCCCCCGCCCCAAACGATCCAAAACCCCCGCGCGCGAGCCGCCGCACCGCTGCCGCGCCCACCGGAAAAGAGAGAGAGGGGCGAGAGGACGGAGAGAGCGGAAGGACAAGACAAGCCGACACGAGAGAAGGGTTTAGTTTGTCGACCCAATACTCAGGATCTCCGACTTCTTGGCCCTTCGCTATCGGACGGAGCTTCGTAGGCCTTTGGGCGACGACCAGATGAACTTATTTCCAATCTTCACGCCCACCGTGCTGGGGGTCGTTGACGGAGGCGTGCTGACGAGCGATCCAGTCTTCGAACAGCCTGCAAAAACAGGTTCACTCACGCGCGAGCCGCTGTCAGCTTCTCCTTGAATGGCCACTACCTTGTACAGCGGTGTCTGCTCGCACCAAAACGCCTCGTTCGGCGAAATCGCGGATACGCTCCCGTTTTTCGCGTCGAGCAGCACCCATTTCTTCGCGAGTGTCTCGACGACTACGTGTGACTCATCGCTGAAGGCTACGTTCGTTCCGATCGACAGGGCTTTCACGTTGGCCACTCGCTGTGACCACGTGGTCTTACCAGTACTGGCGGAGATACCGGTCAGCGTAAGCGTGACACCATTCAAATTCAGTGACGTCGTACCGATCGTTGCCTTGCCAGTGAAGTTACACGTGACGAGCGGAGCAAGAAATTGGAGAGATCCCGTGCAAAAGATAGATCCTGGCGCGCGCCATTTGACGACGCCGCTGGTCGGCACGATTCCAACCGTCTCGACCTCGGAAAGTGACTCCGCCGTTCCGACGGGCTTGACGCCCACCGTTCCAATATCTAAGTTCCTCGTGTCGAGAAAGTCGTAGCCGTAGTCAGTAGCGAACTGACTGCCTCCGAAGAGGCTGGTGACGGTGCGGGCCCAAAGTCGCTTGCCGTCTGGCGAAGTCTGCATGAGGGTTTCAGTTTTGGCATCGGTCTGCCAGAGGCCACTGACGTTCGTCGCGCCGGTAACGGCCACGCCCACGCTTCGATTGGGACCCGGCAGCACCTCTACAACACCACCTGTCACGGGGTTGACCGTTACGAGCTCGGTTGTCGTCGCAGAGCTAAATGCCGGGAAACAGAAATACTCGCCGTCGCCGCAGACCACGGGCGCATCACTGACGTCCACCAATTGCTGAAACTTCCACATAACTTGTCCAGAATCAACGTTTACGCCCTCGACGAGGACAACAGGGTCACTCAAGGCGGCGGATGGAGCAAGTACGAGTGCGGTATTCCCGATGGCGATCGGCGTAAACGCCGCTCCGAGCGTGATCTGCGAAGGCGAGTATGGATGGCTCCACGTGACCGCGCCGGTCGTTGGATTGACGCCCGACATTTCAAGTTCTCGTTGGGCCGTCACGTTAAGGACCAGGAGCATGTTCTCGGCGACGACGGGCCCTCCCACGACGTGCAGTGTGGCGTCGCTCCACGCCGCCGACGAACCAGCTTCAACGGGTGACGCCATCGCGACAGACGCGACCAAGAGACCCACGATCGCGGGCCCAATCCGGGCTAGCAATATTTTGCGGCGAACGGCGGATGCCTTCTTTTGGTAGCGAGTTCGCGCGCCTTGACCGGAATTGTTCTCAGTCCCGTTCATGAACTCACTTCGGCGTGGTAGGACACAGTATTCCTTCACTCATTTGCCGAAACGATACCCCACTCGCTGCGCCACCTCTATCCACAGATGAGGAGTCCAACAGATGACGTCGAGTTTTGTCAGCCTGAAGTTCAGTAAAGCGATCAAAAGCAATTCCTGTCGATCCTCTTACGTTATGCACACCTCGATCAGCACTCGCCTTTCACCGATGAGAATTACACCAATAGCCCGCTCCGTGGTGCGCGGCGGCGAAAAGGAAGCCGTTGCGAAGCGTTATAAGGGTGAGACTGGGGCCGAACGAAGAGAAACCTACGCGCTCCCTGACGCAATAACCTCAAATCCGGAAGGACGTGACGGGAAGAATTTATGGTTCAACAGTCCGACAGGCTCAAGTTGGCGAACTTTCTAAGCCAAACAAGAAGTGATCTCGATTGGATCCTTAGGAACATGGACACGCTTGCGCCAACTTTGGAGTCCGTACGCGAACCCGGCGAGCCATCTCAAATGCAGATTGCTTTTGATTTGGCGTGGAGTGAATTCAATCGAGAGAACGCTCCAACCTCCCTTGAACAAGTCATTCGCGAGCTGGCCGAAGGCAGCGAAAGGTACGATCGATTGCTTGACCAACACGGCTTAACCGGCGCACAATTGCAATTGAAGTTGCTCATTGTTGAGTCACACCGTGACATATTCGAGGAGTCAAAGAAAAAGCTCGCGGAGACGCAATGGCAAGAAGAGAACTCTAACTGGAGCAATCTATTAGCAAGTGCCAGGCGTATTTTTCGAACTCGACCTACGGTTGGGACACATGAGGCTCCAACGCGATGACGAACTCGATCGATACTCCGAGAAATAGACCGAACGTGAATCAAGGATCCTGGGAAAAGCGCAAGGAAAAGAAACTTCTGAAAAAGGAAACAAAGAAAAGCAAAGGCGTCAGGAATGCCGCGCTTGCGTACGAAGGCCCTTTAGACAACGTTATTGATTCTCTCGCGTTCATACCTCCTGTAAAGGGGCTGGGAGAACTAAAAAAGGCTGCTGTGGCCCAGCTAATGCGTGCGAGAGATAGGGAAGAGAAGCGGATTCCGTAATACAGAGGATCTTTAGATCCTGGATTCGAACATTTCCAGATTTCCACCTAACCCATCCCTTTCTCCTCCCTCCCTTCTCACTCGTTTCCGGTAGGTGCGGTGGCGGCGGCTCGGCTCCGCTTCCCGCGCGGGGGTTTTGGCTCGTTTCGCCGGTCGGGCCCGTCTCTCCCCACTGACCACATCTGGGCCGGGTACTCAGAGTGGCCAGTGCTGCCGTCGAGTCGGACGGTTTGGATCACCTGCGTCGCCGAGTTGGCTGGCACGCCGCATCGGCAATTGGCACGACCATTGACTGAAGAACGTGATCAGCACCAGATGCGCAACGGCTCATTCGATCGTCAATGATCAAAGAAGCGTTGCCCGTTCCCTCGCACTTACGCCGCTAGCGCCGTCACGACCTTCCGTGACGTACAACGACGTCGTAATCGGTGCATAAATACAATCGGAACGCGCGTACAACAGTCGTCGGAATCTGCAAACTGTCCACGATTGACGCCTCGATCGTGGGAATGGTCATTCGAAAACGGCGACTCAGCGGTAAAGTGGACTGGTCGGTAGCCATTTAGAGGCAGGCACCTTGCGCCATCCCTTGGGCAAACAGTTGTTCATAGCGAGCAAGTCTTGAACGATACAAGACAACAGCCCCTTCCGTGGCAGGCACTGATCGAAGAGATGCCCGTCGGAGTCGCAATAATCGATGAGAGTGGTTGTTTCCGTTACCTTAACCATCTGCTTTGTGTCATGGCCGGCTACGACACTGACAAATTAGATGGTTTGGTTGTCGAAACGTTGGTGCCCCTTCGAAAGCAGAGTGCTCACGTCGCTCATCGTGACGAGTATTCCCGGCACCCGAGAAAACGGGAAATGGGCGCCGGAATAGACCTAGTGCTTTTGCGCAAAGACGGCAGTGAGCTTCCAGTTGACATTGCCCTCGCACCGCTAACGCACCGCGGCAACCCGTGGGTGGTTGCCGTAGTCCGCGACGACTCCAAGCGGCGGGCATTGACGGTCGCCGCGTTGGAGTCCGAACTAGAAGCGATCGCCGAAAAAGTTGCGACTGCAGTGGCGCTCGCTGAGTCCGAAGAGCGCTTTCGCATCGCCTTCGAGGGCAACATGGCCCCAATGATCTTCAGCGATTTGGATGACCTTTGCATCGCAGTTAACGACGCCTTCTGCGAAATGGTCGGGTTCACGAGAGAAGAACTCCTCGGCCACAATTCGCTTCAGTTCACAATGCCTGAGGACGCGGGTATCACCGAGGCGAACCGTATTCGACTCGCCGGAGGCGAGACGGATATGGCTCGTTACGTTATCCGTTTTGTGCGCAAAGACGGTCGGATTGTTGTGGCCGAGGTGTCGAGGTCCATCGCGCGCGACGCTGAAGGCAACATTCTTTACCTGTTCAGCTCGGAGCGTGACATCACTGAAGAGCGGGCCCTTGCCGACCAACTCGCCCATCGATCACTCCACGACCCACTGACGGGGCTCGCTAACCGCGCACTTTTTGAGGACCGGCTCTCTCAGGCGTACGCAAGGATTACTCGCCAAGGTGGGTTCGACGCGGTGCTGATGCTGGACCTGGATGACTTCAAGGGAGTGAACGACACGTACGGCCACCTCGTGGGCGACCAGTTGCTCGTGGGTATTGCACGTCGCTTCGAGCTAGTAATTCGTGCGTCAGACACGTTGTGTCGCCTCGGAGGTGACGAATTTCTGTATCTGGCCGAAGGACTGTCGACGGCGGACGAAGCGGAACAGGTGGCAATTCGACTTCTCGACGTACTCGTCGAACCGTTTGCGTTCAGCGGAATAGAACTCGTGCAGCACGCGAGCGTTGGTGTGGTCATTTGGGACAGCGACGATGGTAACTACGAGAATTGCCTTCAGGAGGCAGACGTCGCCCTTTAC
Organism: uncultured Acidimicrobiaceae bacterium; assembly: GCA_963749355.1. Classification (GTDB taxonomy): domain Bacteria; phylum Actinomycetota; class Acidimicrobiia; order Acidimicrobiales; family RAAP-2; genus RAAP-2. The sequence goes on along the minus strand of CAVVMM010000001.1, from coordinate 13,115 downwards.
GAGGCCGAAACGCCTCAGAAGGGGGCAGTACCTCGTGTTCGACAAGAGCATGCAAGAGCAGGCGATTAGCCGCTTTTCCCTCGTGCAAGAACTGCGGCACGCTCTACAGGCCGGGAAACTGTGTATGCACTACCAGCCCATCTTGGATCTGGCCAGCACCAAGGTGGTGGGTTTCGAAGCATTGATGCGCTGGTACCACCCTGAGCGTGGATGGATTCCTCCCAGCGTGTTCATACCGCTGGCCGAGGAGAGCGAACTGATCTTGGAACTTGGTGAGTTTGCGATGCGCGAGGCCGTTGCCGCCGCTAAATCCTGGGAACCGGTTGAAGCCAACGGCGCTTGGCCATACGTTACCGTCAATCTCTGGCGCACCAATTTCACAGTCCGGGCGTAGTGCCAAGTGATAGAGAATGCGCTTTCGGCCAGTGGCCTGCCACCGAAGTGCCTCATCATCGAAATCACTGAAGAGCGTGGCGCTCATGGAGTCGCCGCCGAGACGATGAAGACGATTGCCGAACTTAAAGCGTCTTGATATCGGTCTCAGCGCTTGACGACTTCGGCACTGGATACTCTTCAGCTCTCCTACGTGGCGCTCTTACTCCCGAAGATCGCATACCAAAATTCATCGGTCCTTCGTGAGCCCAGAACGAGAAAGCGAACATAACAGCGCATTGCTGGAGACCATCGTTTCCCTCGGTCACAAGCTCCACACCACTGTGCTCGCCGAGGGAATCGAAACGCGGCAACAGTTTGAGACATTGGTTCGACTTCGTTGTGAACTCGGCCAAGGTTTCTGTGGTCGCCGGCCGTGCCCGCCGATGACGTGGCGGCGATGCTCAGTCAAACGCAGAATGGTTGGAAGATCGAGTTGGACGCTTTTGATCTTCGCCACTCTCGACTGGCTCTCTTCGCTGAACGAGCCACTAGCTCGTCAGCGAATTCGTGGCCGGGTTGGGAGTGGCTGTCGCCGCGCCACCGGTGGCGGCGATAATGGTCAGCCAGAAGGGCTGAGTCGATGTACTTATCGCGTTGAACACCCCTCAACATAGGTGAAAATTCCTCTCGCGATTTACGCTAAAATTTCAACCAAATCCCCTGGTTGCTGCTTGTGGAATGTACCTACGGAACCGAGCGTCGGGGGTTCGAATCCCTCCAGCCGCACCGACATGACCTGGACCCCTTAGGGCGACCAGCGGTTATAAGAACGTGGTCTGGGTTTGTTTTGAGTGTAGATCTTCGAACTCGGTTGGAGTCCAGTAATCGATGGAGCTGTGGCGACGCTCTTCGTTGTAGAAGTGCACGATGTAGTCGGCCATGGCGATCGAGAGTTCGATCTTGGTGCGCCACTTCTGCCGGTTGAGCAGCTCGATCTGCATCGAGCCCCAGAAGGACTCCATCGGGGCGTTGTCGTAGCAGTCGCCGATGGTGCCCATGGAGCCCATGAGCCCGTAGTTCCGGACGTTCTCGGTGAAGCCCCAGGACGTGAACTGGCTGCCGTGATCCGAGTGGATGATGGTCGAGGTGCCCGATCGCCGCGAGGCGTTGGCCATGGCCAGGGCGTCGTTCACGAGCGCACTCTCACAGCGCCGGTCGATCGCCCAGCCCACCACCTTTCGGGTGAAGAGGTCGAGCACGACACAGCAGTAGACCTTGCCCTCGGCGGTTCCGTGCTCGGTGATGTCGGTGAGCCAGAGGACCTCGGGTCCGTTGGCGCTGAAGTTGCGCTGGACGAGGTCGTCCTCGGTCGCCACGTTCACCAGGTTCTTCTTCTGCTTCTTGGGCCCGGGTAGCCCCTGAATCTTCAGTTCGCGCATGATCGACAGGATCAGCTTGCGGTTCACGATCATGTCGTGCTCTTTTTGCAGCGCGCCTCTAATGCGCAGCATGCCGTAGGTGCCGCGGCTGCGCTGGTGGATGTCCGCGATGAGCGGGGTCAGCAGAAGCCGGCGGATCTCGCGGTCGCTCGGCACGTGGAACTTGTGCTCGTAGTAGGTGGTGTGGGCGAGCCCCAGGACCCGACAGGCCCTGCGCTCGCTGTAGCCCAGGTTGCTTAACGCCTCGGCAACCTGGCACCGCCTTTTGGGCTGATCGGCTCCTCGCCGTTAAAGATCGCGCTCGCCGCCCTCACAATGGCCAGCTCCTCTTCGAGCTCCTCGATGGTTCGCTGGGCTCTGGCCAGCTCGTTGACGTCGATACTCTTCGCGCCGGGGCGCAGGTCGTGATCAATCTCGCTCTGTCGCCGCCACAGGTAGAGCGTCGCGGCTGACACCCCGAGTTCCTTCGACAGCGAACTCACCGACTCGCCGGCGAGCAGTCGCTCACAGACCTCTCGACGGAACTCCTTTGGGTAACGCTTGGGCATGACTACCTCCAGGTAGGTCACGACCAAATTCTTATAACAGTGGACCGCTTTTAGGGGTCCAGGTCAACATGACCTGGGGATAGGTGATAGGGCCGGTCAAAACTTCAGGCTCGCTCGGTCTCGGGCCGACCTCATTCGCGAAGCCAAACGAGCTGTTAGAAGCATTCGTTGAGCCGAACTGATGACGCGCGCCATGGATCCGTTCAACATGCTCAGTTCGTTGTTCGAACCACCTTTGTCATCCAGAGCAAGACGGGCCGATTGTCTGTGCGCGAAATCTCAGCTCGTCACTTGGCGACGATGAGGGTCTCCTTGATCGAAGTTGAACCAATGATCGTCGCGCTTCCGCCATAGGTCACGACAAGGTGATAGGTGTTCGTCTTCAGCCTCTTGTTGGATAGCCTGCAGGAGCCAGTACCAGACGTCAGCTTGATCACGCACAGCGTCTTGGTGGACTCCCAAACGGTGACCGTCCCCGTCGGCGTCAAGCCGGATTTCTGCAGAGACACCGTCACCGACAGGTGCTCGACCTTCTCGTGTCCGTAAGTCACCTTTGATGCCGACAGCTTGAAGGTGGTCTTGGATGTTGCCTTGTAGGGAGTGACCGAGGCAGATGCCATCGAGTTCGGCCCGGTGCCGATGGCGTTGATCGCCGCAACGGTGAACGTGTAGTCGGTCCCGTCGATCAGTCCAGCAATGGTGTCACGGGTCACGTCGCCGACGCTGACAGTCGGCCCGTTCGACGGCGTGATGAGGTACCCGGTGATGGACGAGCCACCGTCGCTCGGAGGAGCGGTCCAGGTGAGTGTGGCCGTGGTGTTACCCGGGGTGGCAGTGAGGCCCGAAGGTGCACCAGGCGCGGTGGCTGTTGCGGGCCGCGCTCGGGCGACGACGGTAAACGGCGTGGACTGTGTCTGGGGCGAACCGTCGGGTGCCGTTCCAGTTTCGATGAGGGCGTGATGGCCGGGAGCCAGATCGGCGGGGAGGGTCACGTTGATACTGCTGAATCCCGTATCATTGGCCGGCTGCACCGCCACGATTACCGGCGTTGACTCGACGGTGACGGTCACAAGGGTACCGGGCGCCCAACTGGTCGACGTCACGTTTATGGTCACCCCTGCTCCAAAGATCGGAGACCCTCCACTCGCAGCTGCGGACAGGTTGACCTGGGCAACCCACTCCCGCTTGCCTGGACGGTGTTGATGAGCCCTTGATAAAAAGGCTGTGCGGTGACCCCTCCCACGCAGGTTGGAGCACTGCTTTGTGGAGGATAGAGCTGGGTCCCGAACGACAGGGACGCCGTTACGCCAATACCGGTGTCGCCAAGGTCGAATTCGACACCGTCGCCGGGTGCGCTCGAACTAAACGTGTCACTCGTCCCAAAAATGCCGAGGTTCACGCCGAAACTGCCCTCATCTCCCGCAACGTAGGAGTCGATTTCAGCGTTGGACGGTACCGGCACGTCCGCGCTCGGGCTGCCGACGTAGCCGTAAGCCAGTACGGCCGTCGGGTATGGGGTGCTTATTGATACGCCACCTGAGACACTCCCATAGACGCTTCCGTCGCACGTAATGATGTCGCTCACGGATCCCGAGGCCACGCCCGCGCTGGCGCCAACGCTGACCACGACATAGTCCGCCCCGCGAACGTCGGGATTCAAAACATCGTTGATGCCTTCACGCCAACAGGCATTGGCCAGCACCGAAAACCAGACGCAGCTCCCAGTTGGCTGCTCGACGATCGGGTAGACGAACAAGGGCTCGAACACAGTGACCACATTCCCATCCGTGCCCGTCGCATCGAGAGTCACCGAGTGGTCCCCCGAAGGTATCTGGACTGTCACGGCGCAGCTCGTTCCTGACGACTGGCTCGCCTCGTTGTCGACGGCCCACGCGTAATTACTGATCCCCCCCGACTCGCCGCAGGCGTCGAAGTCCACGTACGCGCTGGAATTTGAACCCCCGGCAGGGACGGGTTCGACGACGTAAGTGAAACCGGCTACCGGACTCACACTGAAGTCCTCGATCGTAGTAGACGTGCCCGACGCATCAGTCACCGAGAGGCCGATGTTGTGGTGGCCGACGGACAGGGGCAGAACGAAGGAGCACTTGTCGCTGAGTGGCGAGGAGTCCAGAGTCCACGAGTAAGCGAACCCCCCGCTCGAATTGAAGGGGCAGTAGTCGACGGCAACCTGCACCGTTACGCCACCCGTCTGAGTAGGGGCGGTCTCAATGCTGAACGTCAGCGTGGTGTTGATGGAGAGGGCCATAGTCGCCGTCATCACCGTAGGCGTCGTTGTATCAGTGACCTCAACCGTGAAGTCGGCACTGCCCACGCCCGTGGGCGTCCCACTGATGATCCCAGTCGTGGGATCGAGGGTGAGGCCGGCCGGCAGTGTTCCACTAGCCACGCTCCACGTGTAGGGCGTGGTACCGCCCGTCGCCGCTAGTTGTTGTGCGTAGGCCTGCCCGATCGGGGCATCGGGCAGAGACGCCGTCCCAATCGCTAGCGGGTACGTGGCCGACGACGTCCGTCGGTGGTGATCCGCCCGATCGAGTTGTTGCCAGACGTTGGTGAACCACAGCGCCCCGTCCGGCCCGGCCGTGATCCCCTCCGGGTCGATGATGCCGGTACCGGTGTAGTTGGTGACCACCCCGGCCGTGGTGATCCGCCCGATCGAGTTGTTGCCGGCGTTGGTGAACCACAGCGCCCCGTCCGGGCCGGCCGTGATCGCCGTCCGGGTCGTTGATGCCGGTGCCGGTGTAGTTGGTGACCACTCCCGCCGGTCGTGATCCGCCCGATCGAGTTGTTGCCGGGTTGGTGAACCACAGCGCCCCGTCCGGCCCGGCCGTGATCCCGTTCGGGATCGCTCGATGCCGGTGCCGGTGTAGTTGGTGACCACCCCGGCGGTGGTGATCCGCCCGATCGAGTTGTTGCCCGGCGTTGGTGAACCACAGCGCCCCGTCGGGCCCGGCCGTGATCCCGTGCGGGTCGTCGATGCCGGGGCCGGTGTAGTTGGTGACCACCCCGGCGGTGGTGATCCGCCCGATCGAGTTGTTGCGACTGCGTTGGTGAACCACAGGGCCCCGTCGGGCCCGGCCGTGATCCCAGGCGGGCCGTCGATGCCGGTGCCGGTGTAGTTGGTGACCACCCCGGCCGTGGTGATCCGCCCGATCGAGTTGTTGCCGTGGTTGGTGAACCACAGCGCCCCGTCGGGCCCGGCCGTGATCGCCGTCGGGTCGTCGATGCCGGTGCCGGTGTAGTTGGTGACCACCCCGGCGGTGGTGATCCGCCCGATCGAGTTGTTGCCCGACGTTGGTGAACCACAGCGCCCCGTCCGGCCCGGCCGTGATCCCGCTGCGGGAGCGTCGATGCCGGTGCCGGTGTAGTTGGTGACCACCCCGGCGGTGGTGATCCGCCCGATCGAGTTGTTGCCGGCGTTGGTGAACCACAGCGCCCCGTCCGGGCCGGCCGTGATCCCATCGGGCCGTCGATGCCGGTGCCGGTGTAGTTGGTGACCACCCCGGCGGTGGTGATCCGCCCGATCGAGTTGTTGCCGACGTTGGTGAACCACAGCGCCCCGTCGGGTCCGGCCGTGATCCCGACCGGATCGTCGATGCTCGGGTCGGTGTAGTTGGTGACCACCCCGGCGGTGGTGATCCGCCCGATCGAGTTGTTGAGGCTCGTTGGTGAACCACAGCGCCCCGTCCGGCCCGGCCGTGATCCCGGCCGGGTCGGAGATGCTCGGATCGGTGTAGTTGGTGACACCGCCCCGGCCGTGGTGATGCGCCAGCAACGCTGCTTTCAACAGAAAGAGCGACTGCGGGCAAGCTCAGCACCACCACCGTCATTGCCACCAAAGAGCGAAGGCTTCGACGCCGCGACGTGAACCTTTTACAGCCTCGCGTTCTAGCCATCTTGAGCCCCCTAGCGCCATGACATGCCGTCAAAGGCCTAACACGAAATCGGGGTTGCCCCGCAATGTCGATTGAGCACTCACTTGGCTTCCTTTCGTAGGCTCAATCCCGCCAGTGCCTCCCAGAACCTCTCTCGTGGGACCCTCTTCCCCGACCTGATCGCCGACGCAGTGGACTTGGCTACCCCGCAAGCCCTCATGATCCGCGAGAGCGGTACACCCTCTAGCCCTGGCAGGATCGACCTTCGGAACTCCTCGGGATCCCGACCCTCTTGGGGGTGCTCCTCCCTCCACCTTCGACTCTCGCGCTTGCTCTCCGAGATCGCTGCACCCCTCTTGCTACGCGTCTGAACGTCCTGACCAGGCTGCCACTCCCAACAGTTCGGGCAGTTGACGTGCTGGCCCCGAGCTAGGGTCCCTCCACAGTTCCGACAGTTCCGACAGTTCCGAAGGGCCACCTCACCATCCTTGCGAGGCCTCTGCTTGGGAGTTGGCGCCTCTCGCGTGAAGACCTCCCGATAGATCGCCTCCTTGGCTTTCCGGGCCTCCACAGCCCGTCGAGCCTCGGTGGCCTTACGACCCGACAACGGCGTACCAGCCTGGTACCGGCCCTTCATGGACTCCCCGAAGAGGTGGGCCACCTTCTCGGCCCATGGGGCCACCTCCTTCCGCCACTGGCTCATTGAGCCAGCCAGCTCGTGGGTGAGGGGGCCGCAGGAGCCTCACGTGGCCATCTGAGGTCTCCGTGAAGTCGCTTCGCTTGAAGGACCGGCTGGCCAGAAGGTCGAGGGTCCAGGCTTCGACGATGGGGCGCACCGGCTCCATCAGGTCGAGGGCCATTGACTGGCGGCTCCTCGCATCGAGGTGGGTGATGCCGAGGCCCGGATCGAGCCCCATGGCATGACAGGCGAGGATCGACTCGACCTCCACGAGGGCGAAGAGGTAGTTGAGGATGGCGTTCACCGGCCGCTCGGCCTTGCGGTTCGTTCTTCGCATGGAGCACCGAACGTCGCCCGTCGAAGCGCCGCCAGTGCTCGGGGACCCGCCCTCGGTCCTTCGCGATGAACTGCGGCACGACGAGTCCCGACTTGTTCCAGGCGTTGAAGTAGCAGGCAGCGGCCGATGCTTCGAACTCGCGCATCTCGTCGTGAGTGAAGACGTAGCCGAGCTGCTCGCTGAGCGTCATAACGACCTCTGCCGTCTCGTCAGCGCCGAGCTTCGCGCGAAGGACCTTCGCCTGCTCTTCGAGCTTGCTCTTAAGCAACATCCTTGCGATTTCGAGACCGAAGCCGGTATCCGGTGCGAGCGCCTGGACGCGACGAAGGCGCGCGTCGTCGGTTCCAGCAGGTGCTGAGGTGAAGCTCACTCGCGAGGAGCTCGCGTCGACGACGGCGACCGGGATGCCAAGGCGGTCGCAGTACCGAAGGGCGTCAAGACTGAGCGTGCCCGTCGATCCGAGAATCACGAGGCGTGAGAGCCCGTGGGTCGCCTTGTGGTATCTGCGCTCGCGACGGTGGCGTCCGATGCCGTCCGTCACGATGAGATGCCCTCGATCGACTCGAATGGAGAGACCCATCCCGTCGGCCACGCAAAACGGTCCTGACGCGCCTGACGTGAACGTCGCTTCGACGGGCGATGTTGCCACGCTGTTGGTCGCGTTACTCTTGCTCATACTCATGGAATCATTCCTTCCGTGGGTCACGCCCCCGGACCGTTTGCGCGGTCGCGGGGGCTTCTTGCTTCAGGGCACAGATTTCATCACTTCGTCAGGTGGACGGGTCCACCTCGTCAGAAGAACGGGCGGAAGCGTTAGGCCCCGCTCTTGTGCGATGATCTTTTGACCTAAACCGCTCATGAGATCACGACACGCCTTGTTGACTAGGAGGTTGTAAGTAAGGTCTTCGAACCAAGTTCCATAAGTGGGATCTCGAACAAGAACCGGTAGCTCTTGCAAGTAGCTCAGGATAAATTGCCGGTGACGAGCGCGTACCTCTATGAAGTCTCCGTCAGTGAATCTGTCGTAGTTCGACATGGCAACGGCGAACTGGCGCATCATGTCCACGACTTCGTTCGCTCCAAACCTGTATGGCCCGAAACTCTGATTAGGTAGCGCCGCCAGGAGTTCACTTACTAGTGGAGCCAGCGCGTCTACATCGAAATTCTGGCGATCCATCCCTTTGAGAATCTCGGCGTGAAGTCGCTCTCTCGTGGTTCGTGAACCTTCATTGCCCACGATGGCCCTAATCACCACCCACGCTTCCTGCTTCACTCTCGCGTAGCTTTGGAGCTTTCCTGCACGCTGCCAATAGGTGTAGAGCGCGATTTTTACCTGTCGAAGGGGAACGTACTCGTCGCCCCAATACATCCAGGCAGCGACGGGAAGACAGGCTAGAGAGGCCACGTTCTTCACCTCATGTCGAAAGCTGATGAGTTGAAGGAAGAGGTCGCGCTGGGTATCGGGCCAGATGTATAGGGCACCTTGGCCATTGCCCTTCCCGCGCCCAACGCGTTCTGGCTTGTCGAGAAGTCCCAGACTCACCCAGTCAGTTACGAGTCGCTCAGAGACGTCTCCGTACCCCGCTTGCTTTGCAGCTTCCACCAATTGTCTTCGCGTCACCGGCACTCTTTTAGATTACACGAACTTTGCCCCCCGGCCTACTGGCTGCAGGATAAAGAAGTCTGGTAATACTGGACTTATGGAATTATTGACGACTTCTCAGGTGGCAGCGTTATTGCGGCTTTCCGTCGAGCGCGTTCGCCAGCTTGCCAAATCTGGGGCGCTGCCCCCCGACGAGATAACTGGAAACGGACGCCTCTGGCGCTTGGAGACTGTCGAGCGCTTTGCCGCGACCCGTGGCCGATTCGGCCGCTTTGAGTCACTCACGCAGGACGTCGCGCTCGGCTCCGAGGACTTGTGATGACCACCGTCTTGATCACGGAAATCTTCGTTGAAGAGTGCGCCTGGCCGCGCGACTACCTTGACGCGAGCCGGGTGGAGATGTTCGTCTCGTTGCTGAAGGAGAACGAGCCGCTGCCCCCAATTGAGGTCGTGGCCATCGGCGACGGGACCTTCGTCATCGCGGACGGAGTTCACAGGTACCAGGCCGCCCGCGAGGCTGGCCTGAACAAAGTCGAGGTGGTGCTCGTCTCGCCAAACGTTGGCGAGGACATCCTGGACTGCGCCTACCGCCGAGCTCTGGAGACTGCCTGCCTCACTGCCCTTCCCTTGACGCGTGCCCAGCGAAAGTATGCCGTGGAGCGACTCCTTGCGACACGGAGCGATCTCACACACCGGGCTATCGCCCGCATGGTCGGCATCGCACACTCAACGGTCGATCGCTGGGCCGAGGAGGTGGCCGATTCGGCCAGTGAAGCAAGCGCGCCCAACGCTGCCCTTAATCCGGCTGCCGACGAGGTCGCGAACAAGCTCGTCCGCATGCTCGAACGTCTGAAGGACTCCCGGGGCCTCTTTGACTACTTCGTCCCCAAACGCATGGGCCGCCACTTGGCGCAGGCCTTCTACGACCGCTTCGGCGACGACTCACTCGTAGAAGCCCGCCTCTTCGCCGCATGGATCGAACGCGCCGTCGCCGTCCTCTCGGGTGATGAGCAGTAGCCATGGCACCGAAACGGACAAAACGTCGCACTCTTCAGACAGTTCATCTGAGGGGCCGCCGGGACTACGAACGGCTCTCGCCAGCTGAACAAGAGGCCCGCCACCGCGCCTTCGAAGCGGTTAGTGAGATGCGCTCCAAGGGTCTCTCGCTGCGTGCGGCCGCCGAGTTCGTCGGAACGACCCCGGACTCGGTCCGTCGCTACGCCGACGAGGCCATCGTGAAGGAAGACGGCCGCTACTACGCGACGGTGTCGGACCGCGCTTACCAGCGCATGTCGGTCCTCTCTGTTAACGGTGTCGTGGACGTGGACACGCGTGGGTCACGGGTCCGCTCGCTCGTGGGTCGCCACTGGAACGCCGTGAAGCGCTTCGGCGTGACCGGCGACGTGTCGTACCTCAAGCCCTTCGAGGGCAAGCACGCCGGAGGCGTCGAGCTGGCGACCGACCCGGATCTGATCGAGGAGTACATCCGCCAAGGGGAGGTTGACATCGATGACATCTACACCTAAGCCCGAACCCGAGCGCCCGCCTATCGAGCGGCCCGAGCCCGACCCGATGGCGAGCGATCGACGTGCGGCGAAACGCAAGCGCCGCCTGTCTCCCGACGCGGCGTGCGCGCTCTGCGGCGAGACGGACCCCGACGTGCTGATCAACCCTTCGCGCAAGCACCTCATCGAGGAGCACCACGCGGCTGGCATCGACAACGACCCTGTTACCGTGCCGCTCTGCCTCAACCACCACGCGAAGATATCCATCGGCCAGCAGGACGTGGGGGCGTTCTCGAAGGAACCCTCGCCGTCGGTACTGGAACGCATGATTCGAGCGCTCAAGTCCCTGGGCGTCTTCTTCGAAGACCTGGCCAAGGCCTTCTACCGCTGGGCCGCTCAGCTCTCCACCGTGGTGAACACGCTCGACGAGAACGTGCCCGCCTGGCGGCTCTTACCCGGGATGTCGTGACCGACGAGGCTCTCCCGATTGCGCACCGGGTATGGGCAGAGCCCCTCCAGGCCAAGGGCTCGACTCGAAAGTCGCGCTCGAAGAAGTCGAAAACCGGTGCGGAGGAGAAGGCTCCAGGGGCGACTCAGTCCAGGCGGCGCCTACCGAGGGAACCCGATCACGTCCTCTTCATCGACACGGAGACGACGACCGACCACCTACAGAACCTCACCTTCGGCAGCTTTCGCTAGTGCCGGGTCGAGGGCGAAGAACTCCACTGCGTCGACGAAGGGCTTCTCTACGCCGACAACCTCACGGAGAAAGACGTCCAGGTACTTCGCGATTTCGTCGACAATCACCCGGCCCGTACTGAGCGCCCACGACCGCTTCAACTCATGACTCGTGCCGAGTTCGTGGAGCGGGCCATCTTCGAGATGGGCTACGAGAGCCGGACCCGCATCGTCGGCTTCAACCTGCCCTTCGACCTGGCGCGTCTCGCCGTCGACGTGGTGGAGGGCCGAGGGAAGAACCTGGGCGGCTTCTCTCTCATCCTCTGGCCGGGCAAAGAGGGCAGCGCCTACAGGGAGCGACGCCACCGGCCGCGGATCAACGTGAAGAGCCTCGACACCAAGGGCGCCTTCATGTCCTTCAGCAAGCCCCTCGGCGTCGAGCAGGACGATCTCATCCCCGAGGACAGCCTCGACGGCAGTCCCAACTCCGGGTACGGCTGGCGAGGGAGATTTCTCGACCTCGCGACCCTGGTCTTCGCCCTCACGGGCAAGTCCTACAACCTCGACAGCGCCTGCCTGGCCTTCGGCGTCGCGGGCAAGACCGAGTCTGGGGGGCACGGCAAGATCACCGAGCAGTACATCGACTACTGCCGCCAGGACGTTGCGGCCACTCAGCACCTCTACGAGGCGCTGATGTCCGAGTTTCGACAGCACCCGATCGACCTGGCGCCCGAGATGGCGTTCTCACCGGCTTCGCTCTCCAAGGCCTATCTGGCGAAGATGGGCATCGGGCCGCTGCTCGATCGCCTGGCCGGCTTTCCGCGCGACACGCTCGGCTTCTCGATGTCGTCCTTCTTCGGTGGCAGGGCGGAGTGCCGCATCCGGCGCGTACCGACGCCCGTCTGTCTCTTGGACTTCACGAGCATGTACCCGCTCGTGGACACCTTGATGGACCTCCACCGCCTGCAGCTGGCCTCGCGGATCAAGGTCGAGGACGCCACCGAGGAAGTGCGCAAGCTCTTGGAGACGGTGACACTGAAGGACTGCCGCGATCCGAGCCTCTGGCCGAGGCTCGTGGGCTTCGTCCTGGTGCGGCCGTGTCGCGACATCCTGCCGGTGCGAGCGCCGTTCAACGGCAAGACCTACAACATCGCCGTGACGCCGCTCACCTCAAACGAGCCGCTCTGGTACTCGATCGCCGACTGTGTTGCTTCCGCCATTCTTTCGAGCCATGCGCCCGAGATCGTCCAAGCCGTTCGTCTTACGCCCGGCGCGAGAGCCGCCCGCCTGCAATCGGTGAAGTTCCGCGGGACGTTGGACATCGATCCGTCACTGCGTGACCCCATGACGGCCATGACCGAGGAGCGTCAGCGGGTAAAACGCGACCAGAATCTGGACGCCACGGAACGCGAGCGCCTGGAACAGTCACTCAAGATCGTTGTGAACGCCGGATCGTACGGCATCTACAGCGAGTTCAACGCCCGCGAACGGCGTTCGGGAGAGACGGTGCCAGTGCGCGTGCACGGGCGCAGCGAGCCCTTCAACGACCGCGTCGAAGCGCCCGAGGACCCTGGAAGGTACTGCTTTCCGCCCTTCGCGAGTTGCATCACGGGCGCGGCCCGGCTGCTGCTCGCGGTCCTGGAGCGTCTCGTCACCGACCTCGGCGGCATCTGGGTCTTCTGTGACACCGACTCCATGGCCATCGTGGCCACCGAAGAGGGCGGACTGGTGGCCTGTCCCGGTGGTCCCGAGCGACTCCCTGACGGCACCGAGGCCGTCCGCGCCCTCTCGTACGAGCAGGTCGAGTTGATCCGTAAGCAGATCAACGCCCTCAACCCATTCGACCAAGATGCTGTGCCCGACATCTTGAAGCTCGAAGCGAAAGCTGACTGCCTCGCTGTTTCGGTGAAGCGCTACGCCCTCTACGACCTCGACGAAGACGGCAATCCGGTCTTTCTGGACGACCATCCGCCGTCGGAGAACGGCCTTGGCCACTTTCTCAATCCGGCTGATCCGGGCTGTGCCTCTAAGGAATGGATCAAGGACGTCTGGCGG